>NZ_CP042429.1:0-1200000 GCF_007970465.1 Corynebacterium nuruki S6-4 | reverse complement strand
GCCGCCGAGAAGTTCGGTGAGGATGTCAGCGTCCTCGACGTCACCGGCCGGCTGCCGCTGGCCGACTGTTTCGTGCTGGTCACCGGCGACAACGAGCGCATGGTGAACGCCATCGTCGACGAGATCGAGGAGAAGCTCGGGGAGGCGGGCGTCAAGCCGCTGATGCGGGAAGGTCAGCGCGACGGCCGCTGGGTGCTCCTCGACTACGGCACCATCATGGTGCACGTCCAGCGCCGCGAGGAGCGGAACTACTACGACCTGGACCGGCTCTACCGCGACTGCCCGACCATCGAGATCGAGGGCGTGGAGCAGCCCGACCGCGGTGCCTGGGCGTCCGCCGCCGGCCCCGTCACCGATCTCGACAGCGGGGATGTGGTCGACGTGCTGCGCGCTGAAAGCGTCGACGACCTGCCGCTCGCCGGCCCGGCACCGGACGCCGACGAGATCTAGGAGACTGCCGTGGCCACCGGAATCCCGGAGCGTCGTCTGGTGCTGCTCCGCCACGGCCAGACCGAGTACAACCTGCTCGGCCGGATGCAGGGCCAGCTCGATACACCGCTGAGCCCCGCCGGACGGGCCCAGGCCGCCGCGGTCGCCGCCGAACTCGGCGACTGGCCGATCGGCACCGTCATCAGCTCCGACCTCGGTCGGGCGACCGAGACCGCCGGCGCCGTCGCCGGGGCGCTGGGGGTTCCGGTGCACACCGACGTCAGGCTCCGCGAGACTGATCTGGGCGACTGGTCGGGTCGGGCACACGAGGAGGTCGACAGCACCTTCCCGGGGCAGCGGTCCCACTGGCGGCTCAACCCCCGGTTCGCCCCGCCCGGCGGGGAGAGCCGGGTGGCGGTCTCCGACCGTGCCGCACAGGTCGTCGCGGAACTGATGGTCTCGGACGTCTGGGAGCGGGGCACCGTCCTGATCGTCGCGCACGGCGGGACGATCTCCGCACTGACCTCGCGACTGCTCAACATCCCGGTGGAGCACTACCCGATGTTCGGCGGTCTGGGGAACACCCGCTGGTCGCAGCTCGTCGCCCGGCCGAACGCGACCGCGGCGGAGCCCACCGGTGGGCCGCAGTGGTGGCGGGAGCCGCGCTGGTTCCTCGAAGGCTGGAACGTCGGGATCGCCGCCCCGTCGTCAGTGTCGGTCGTCAACGCCGACGAGGGGACCGACATCGACGGTACGGACGGGGATGTGGTCGCCTGATGACGGTCCATGTCGTGACGGACTCCGGGTCGTGCCTGCCGGCCGCCCTCGCCGAGGAATACGGGATCACCGTGCTCGACCTGCACACCAGTGGCGGGATCGGGGAACCGGCGGCATCCCCGGTCGACCGGGGCTCCGACCCGGCGACCGACGGGGATGACGCTGACAGTGAGGTGGCCGACGGTGATGGCGGTACCGACGCCTCCGGGGCGGACGGGGATGCGGCGGCACCGGCCGACGCGGCGTCCGCACCCGAGGACGCCGAGCGGCCGACGACGTCGGCGCTGGGTCCGCTGGAGCTGACCGCGGCCTATGCCCGCCTGCTCGAACGCGGCGGCGACGAGGGTGTGGTCGCCATCCACCTGTCGAAGGAACTGTCCTCCACCTGGTCGTCGGCGGTGCAGGCCGCCGGGATCTTCGACGGCAAGGTGACCGTGGTGGACACCCGCTCGGCGGGGATGGTGCTCGGTCAGGCGGCGATCGCCGCGGCCACCGTCGCCGCGGACGGCGGGACACTCGCCGAGTGCACCGCGGCGGCGCAGGAGGTCGTCGACGGCGCCCATGTCTGGCTGATCGTCACCCACCTCGACCTGCTGTCGCGCGGGGGCCGGCTGTCGACGGGGCAACGGCTCCTGTCGACGGCGCTGGCGATCAAGCCGATCATGCACCTGTCGGACGGCAAGCTCGAGGTCGCGGCCAAGACACGTACCCGGTCGAAGGCCCTGGAGCGGCTCGTTGTCCTCGCCGAGGACGCCTACCGGGAGGCCGCCGAACCGGCCCCGGCGGAGCATCAGGACGATCCGCCGGAGGACGCCCGTCGCCGCCGTCGCCGCCGGCAGGAGGACCGGACGCCGCTGCGGGACCTCCCGCCGGTACCGATGCACCTGGCGGTCCACCAGTTCGGCGACGAGGAGGCCGCCGGCCACCTGCGTGAGCAGCTGCGGGAGGCGCTGCCGGAGTGCGTCGTGATCTCGATGGTCGACATCACCCCGGCGATCGCGGTGCACACCGGCCCGGGGGCGATCGGGGTCACGCTCGTCCGGGGCTGACGGCTGCGCCCGGTCTGCGTCCGGGCTGTGCCCGTTCAGCGCGCGGTCGCTCCCGCCGGAAAAAGTTGTCCACAGGGGTCGGGTTGTCCACAGCCTCCTGGGCTTTCGCCGTCGGGGCATCCGGGCCGTGACCGCCGGTCGTGTTCGATGGGGCCATGGGTGGAGACGCGAGAGAACACGGACCGGGGAACGGTCGGCGGAGTGCCGCGGAGAAGGTGGCGGCCAGGGTCGAGGCCCTGACGCAGCAGGTTCCCGGGCACGAGCTGGCCGATGTCCGTTTCGAGCGTCGGGCCGTGGTGGCCCCGAAGTCCGCCCGTGCCCTGGTGACGGTGGCCGCGGTCGTCGTCGCCGTCGTGGTGGGGGTGATGCTGGTGGGGAAATTCTCCGGCGGGGGAGACGGGGCAGGGGAGCCGGCGGCGGTGGGACTGTCGCCGGTGGGGGAGACCACGGCGACAGCGCCGACCACCGTCGCCGCGGGGCAGGCCGATCCGTCGCCGGTCGTCTCGGTGCAGGGGATGGTGACCCGACCCGGGCTGGTCACCGTCGAGGCGGCGACCAGGCTGGGTCAGCTCGCCGACCTGGCGGGTGGGGCACTGCCGGGGGCCCGGCTTGACGGACTGAACCTCGCCGAGAAGGTCGTGGACGGCCTCCAGCTGGTTGTCGACGACGCCGGGTCCCGGGTCGTGTACCCGGGCGGTGCAGGTGCTGCAGCTACCGGTGGCGGAGAACCGGGGAACGCGGGGGCGCCACCGGCCGGCACCGGGGAGGCCGCCGGGCAGGGTACGGCGGTGAACCTGAACACGGCCGACGCCACAGCACTCGGCGGTCTGCCGGGGGTGGGGCCGAAGACGGCCGAGGCGATCATCGCCTGGCGGGACGCCCACGGTCCGTTCAGCTCGGTGGAACAGCTCATGGAGGTCAAGGGCATCGGGCCGGCGAAATTCGAGGCACTCCGTGACGGCGTCACAGTCTGAGCGGCGTCCGGCCGGGGGACCCTGGACCGTCGCCGACCGGGACCCGTGGAGTCCGGACGCCGTCCGGCGCCGCCGCGGGGCCCCGGATCTCCGGCTGGTGCCGGCGGCGCTGGTGACCTGGGCGGCGGTCACGGTGACCGTGCTGACACGGTCCCCGGTCCCCGCGGTCGTCGCCGGGGCGGTGGCGGTGGTCCCGCTGGTGCTGCTGCGGTGCCTCGGCCCCGACCGGTCGCGTCACGGCCGGTCGGCCCGGTGGAGTGACCGGTTGCCGGTGCGCAGTCTGCTGCGCACGGCGGTCGTTGCACCGGTCCTCGCCGCCGCCTGGGCACTGCGGGCCTGGCAGCGGACGACGGTGGTGGACCGGCATCCGTGGTCGGCGGCGCACAACACTGTCGCCGACGGGGACTACACGGTCACCGGGGCGCCCCGGCCGGTCCGTGACGGCGGGGTGGTCCTCGACGTCGACGTCCCCGACCTGGGCCAGGTCCCGGTGTTCGTCGGCGGAGGTCACAGTCACGGTGACGGCGGTGATAGTGGTGACAGTGGCGTCGGTGCCGGGCAGGGACGTGTCACGGACCTGCTCGACATCCGGCCGGGGACCGTCCTGCACATCACCGGGTCGGTCCGGACCGACGACCGGCCCGGCCTGGTGCCGGTGACGGTCTCCGCGCGGGGGACACCCGGACCGCTGCGGGACCCGTCGGGGCTCCAGGCGGTGACGGGGCACCTGCGGGCGGCGTTGCGCGAGGCGGCGTCCCACCTGCCGGGGACGACCGGTGACCTGGTGCCGGGGATGGTGGTCGGGGACACCGGGCGGCTGTCGGTGGGGACCCGTACCGACTTCCTCGCCACCGGCCTGTCCCATCTCATGGCCGTCAGCGGGGCGAACGTCGCCACCGTGACCGGGGCTGTCCTGCTCGCCGCGGTGGCGCTGCGGGTGGGCAAACGTGGCCAGGTGGTCGCCGCCGCGGTCGCCCTGGTCCTGTTCGCACTGCTCGTGGGGCCCGAACCCAGCGTGCTGCGGGCCACGGTGATGGGGGCGGTCGGGCTGGTGGCGGTGGCGTCCGCCCGACGGACCCACGGGTTCGCGGCGTGTTCGGCGGCGGTGCTGCTCCTGCTGCTCGTCGATCCCGGCCTGGCGGTGGAGTACGCCTTCATCCTGTCGGTCGTGGCGACGGTCGGCATCGTCGCGCTGGCACCGTGGATCTCGCGACGGCTGCTGCAGGTGTGGGCACGGTCCCGGGACCGTCGGGGTCGCGGCGCCCCGGTGCAGTGGCAGCTCATGCTCACCCGGCTGGTGGGGGTGAGCCTGGCGGCGGATGTGGTGACCGCGCCCGTCATCGTCCACATGGTGGGGGTCGTCTCGCCGACGGCGCTGCCCGCCAACCTGCTGGTGGGGCCGGCGGTAGCCCCGTTGACCGTGGTGGGGATGGCGGGGGCACTCGTGGCGGGGGTGTGGGTGCCGGCGGGGACCGCGGTGCTGTGGGGGACGGTCGTGCCCGCCTGGTGGATCCTCACCGTCGCAGGACGCCTGGGGCAGGTGCCGGTCCTGCACACCGCCGGCGGCTGGTGGCCGGCACTCGCCCTGGTGCCGGTGGTGGCGTCGGTCGTGGTGCTCGTCGCCGTTCCCCGGGCGCGCCGGGGTGCGGCGACCGTGCTCACCGCCTCGGTGGTCATCGCCGTCGGCCTGGTCCGGGGCGGGGTGGTCAGCGTCGGCCCCTATGACGACGACGCGGACGGGCAGCAGCTGACACGGAAATGGGCCGAGGACCTGGCCCGGGTGGGGCCGTGGCAGATCGGGGTCCGGTGGCGCGACGGCGGGCCGGAACTGCTCACCCCGGACACCCGGGACGCAGTGGTCGTCCTGCCGGATGACGCGGCGGTGCTCCGCGCGGAGCACCGGGACCGGGGGCGGGGGCGGGGCGTCCCGCCACCGCAGCTGTACGTCGTGACCGCGTGCGGCCGCAGCCGGGGGATGCCGAGCAGGACCCCGGCCGGTGTGCCGGTCGCCTACCCGTGCCGCGACGGGACGGTCGTCCTGACCGGAGACGGTCTCCACGCCGACGGGCGGCCTGCCTAGGATGGGGCGCATGATCCATCTCATCGTCGGCTCCGAGGACTTCCTGGCCGAGCGCATCCGTCACGGCATCGTCGAGGCGGTCCGCACCGCCTGCGGTGACCCCGACCTCCCCGCCGAAATGCGGAAGGCCTCCGAGGTCGATGCCCCCGAACTCGCTGAACTCCTCAGCCCGTCGCTGTTCGCCGAGGACCGGATCATCGTCGTCACCGGACTGGCCGAGGCCGGGAAGGATACCGCCACACTCGTCGAACAGGCCGTCGCCGACCCCGCCCCCGGCATCACCCTGATCCTCCAGCACAGCGGGAAGGGCCGGCAGAAGGGACTGGTCACGTCGCTGCCGAAGAAGGCACCGACCGGGGAACTGCAGGTGCACAGTGCCGAGGAACTCAAGGGCCGGGAACGCACCGCCTTCGTCGACCGGGAGTTCCGGGACGCCGGGACCCGCGTCAGCCCCGACGTCACCGCGGCACTGCTCGACGCGGTCGGTACGGATCTGCGGGAGCTGTCCGCCGCGGTCAGCCAGCTCGTGGCGGACACCGGCGGGCAGGTCACCGCCGCGGCGGTCCACCGCTACTACCAGGGCACCGCTGAGGTCTCCGGCTTCGATGTCGCGGATCTCGCGGTGACCGGAAGGGTCGACCGGGCGGTCGGGGCGGCGCGCCGGGCACTGCAGCTCGGGGTGCCGCACGTGCTGCTGGCGTCGGCGTTGTCGGGTGTCGTCGGGGACATCGCCCGGGTCCGGGGGGCGGGCCGGATCAACGCGCGGGCCCAGGCGAAGGACTTCGGGATGCCGCCGTGGAAACTGGAGAAGACGGTGCGGACGGCGCGGGGCTGGACGCCTGCCGCGGTTGCCGCGGCGGTCCAGGTCGTCGCCGATCTGGATGCCGGGGTCAAGGGGCATGCGGCGGACCCGGAGTACGCGGTGGAGGACGCCGTGTACCGGGTCGCCGTCCTGGCCCGGGGGTAGTGGTCGACCACCCGGTTACACCCGATGGGGGTGGAGTGAGTCACGGTGGATACGACCGGTAAGACCACATGACCTGGGGAAATAGTGAAGTGGGGTAATGTATGGGGTTATATATACAGATTGGTTCCCCCGGTTTCGGTACTAGGCTCGGCGGCAGCACGGGAAAGAAAACGTGATGCTTTCACCAGAGGAGCCACCCATGGAAACCCGCACCAGAGTCCTGGTCGGTACGGTGCTCGCCCAGATCGGGCTGGGCACCGTCTATTCCTGGTCGATGTTGAACCCGGCACTCGCCGACAAGTTCTACGACGACCACACCAAGACCTTCGGCATCGCCATGACGTTCTCGATCATGATGATCTGCCTGTCGGTCTCCACCCTGACCATCAACTGGCTGCAGGCGAAGTTCGGCGTCCGCCGCGTCCTCACCGGATGCGGCGTTCTGCTGGCGGTCGGTCTGCTGCTCTCGGCGTTCGTCCCGAACGTCGTCGTGCTCTACCTGACCGCCGGCGTCATGGTCGGCATCGCCGACGGCATCGGCTACCTGCTCAGTCTCACCAACTGCCTGCGCTGGTACCCGGAGAAGTCGGGCACCATCTCCGGCATCTGCGTGGGCGCCTACGGCCTGCCGGCCTTCGTCCTGCCGTTCGTCGTCACCCCGGTGCTCGGCGACGCGGACAACGGCTACTCCGGACTGATGATCTGCTTCATTCTCTGGGCGATCATCGCCGGGATCCTCATCATCGGCGGCGGCGCCTTCCTCAAGGACGCCCCGGTCATCCCCGGCAGCGACACCCCGGGCTCCGGTGAGTACACGATCCCGCAGATGCTCCGCCGGCCGCAGGCCTACCTGCTGTTCTGGGGCATCACGGCGTTCTGCTTCGCCGGCCTGTTCATCATCGGCAACGCAGGCAGCGCGGCCGGCGACGCCCCGGAGCCGAAGGACTACCTCATCGGCACCGCCGTCACCCTGGTCTCCCTCGTCGCCCTGGCGAACACCGCCGGCCGGTTCCTCTTCGGCTGGCTGTCCGACCACATGTCCCGCACCCTCATCGTCGCCCTCTCGCTGACCGTGCTCGCGGTGATGTCCGTGGTGATCGGCGTGACGTGGCGTCCGGAACCGTGGCTGTACATCGTCGGCTTCCTGCTGTTCGGTGCGGCCTTCGGCGGCTGCATCACGATCTACCCGACCATCGTCGGCGACTACTTCGGCCACAACAACCAGTCGAAGAACTACTCGGTGATCTACCAGGGCTTTGCCTGTGGTGCGGTCATCACCCTGATCTTCAACACCCTGATGTCCAACGATGTCCTGAGCTTCGGCACCGCCCTGCTCATCGGTGCGGTCTTCCTGGCCATCGGGGCCGTCATCCTCTTCCTCGTCAAGGCGCCCGGCCCGCCGCCGGCCGAACCCGCCGCCGCAGCCGCCGGCACCTCTGAATCACTCAACGCGTAAAGGACAGTGACCATAAATGTCTGACACCACAGCCGCCACCCCGGTCGTCGACTTCGCCGCCATCAAGAACGGTCTCGGCGAGGAGTACGCCCACCCGATCCAGGTTCTCGACGAGAACGCGAAGGTCGTCGACCAGGCGGTCCTCGACACCTACTCCGACGACGAGCTCGTCCACTTCATGGAGATCATGCTCTACGAGCGCGTCCTCCACGAGCAGACCACGGTCTTCTCCAAGCAGGGCCGGCTCGGCTTCTACGCCCCCACCCTCGGGCAGGAGGCCAGCCAGATGGGCAGCGTCACCGCGTTCCAGCCGCAGGACTACCTGTTCCCCAGCTACCGTGACCTGCCGCAGATGATCGAGCACGGCGCGATCACCCCGACCCAGGGATTCCTGTGGTCCCGCGGCCACGTCCAGGGCAACCGGATGGCCGAGGGCCACCGCAGCTGGTTCCCGCAGATCATCATCGGCGCCCAGCACATCGCCGCTGCCGGCGCCGCACTCGGCATCAAGAAGAACGGGGAGGACGCCGTCGCGTTCTCCTACTCCGGTGACGGATCCACCTCCCAGGGCGACACCTACGAAGGCATGAACTTCGCCGGTGCCTTCCAGGCGCCGCTGGTCATGATCATCCAGAACAACGGCTGGGCGATCTCCGTCCCCCGCTCCTACCAGACCCACACCCTGACCCTGGCGCAGAAGGCGATGGCCGCCGGCCTCCCGTCGGTCCAGGTCGACGGCATGGACATCCTCGCGGTCAACGCCGTGTCGAAGGCGGCCCGTGAGTTCACCGCCGCCGGCAACGGCCCGGTCCTCATCGAGACCCTGACCTACCGGTTCGGCGCCCACTCCTCGGCCGGTGACGACCCGAGCCGCTACCGCACCCCGGAGGAGGAGCAGCCCTGGTTCGACAAGGACCCGCTGAACCGGCTGCGCGAACTGCTCACCGGCCGGGACCTGTGGTCCGAAGACCGGGAGGTCGAGTTGAAGGACTCGTACAAGAAGGAATTCCGCGCCGCCATCAAGGAGGCGGAGAAGACCCCGCACCAGACGGTCACCGAGTTCCTCACCAACACCTTCGAGGAACCCACCCCGAACATCGTCAAGCAGCTCGCCGAGCAGGCTACCGCCGAGGAGGCCAAGTAAACATGACCACGATGAGCTACATCCAGGCCATCACCAGCGCCCTGGACAACGTTCTCGCCGAGGACGACCGGACCCTCATCTTCGGTGAGGACGTGGGGAAGAACGGCGGCGTCTTCCGCGCCACCGAGGGACTGCAGGACAAGTACGGCGAGGACCGCGTCTTCGACACCCCGCTCGCCGAGTCCGGCATCCTCGGGCTGTCCGTCGGACTGTCCGCCACCGGGTGGCGTCCGATCCCGGAGATCCAGTTCTCCCCGTTCACCTTCGAGTCCACCGACTCGATCGCCGGCCAGCTCTCGCGCAACCGCTTCCGCACCGCCGGTGACGTGACCCAGCCGGTCACCATCCGCACCCCCTACGGTGGTGGCACGCACACCGCCGAACTCCACTCCGACAGCATCGAGCACCTCTTCACCGGCGTGCCCGGCCTGCGGGTCGTCACGCCCTCGAACGCCTACGACGCCAAGGGGCTGCTCGTCTCCGCGGTCGAGAACAACGACCCGGTCCTCTTCCTCGAGCACCTGCGGCTCTACCGGTCGGAGAAGGGTGACGTCCCCGAGGACATCTACCGCGTCCCGCTGGACACCGCCGCCGTCGTCCGCGAGGGCACCGACATCACCCTCGTCACCTACGGTGCGATGGTCCGCGAGTCCGTCGCCGCCGCCGAGAAGCTCGCCGCCGACGGCATCTCCGCCGAGGTCATCGACCTGCGCAGCCTGTCGCCGATCGACACCGACACGATCTTCGCCTCGGTCGACAAGACCTCCCGGCTGGTCGTCATCCAGGAGGCACAGAACATCGCCGGTGTCGCCGCCCACGTGGTCTCCGAGGTCGCCGAGAACCGCATCCTGTCGCTGGAGGCACCCATCGGCCGGGTCTCCGCACCGGACTCGGTCTACCCGTTCGCCGTCGACGAGCACGCCTGGCTGCCGGACGCCACGACGATCGAGGCCAAGGCCCGCGAGATCCTGAGCTACTAGCCCAGTAGGAGAAGAACACCATGTCATTCAAGTTCATCATGCCGGAGCTGGGCGAAGGCCTGGCCGAGGGCACCATTTCCGCCTGGGACGTCGCCGTGGGAGACACGGTGGAGGAGGACCAGGACCTCGTCGAGATCGAGAACGACAAGGCCGTCACCGACCTGCCGTCCCCGGTCGCCGGCACCGTCACCAAGATCAACTTCGGTGAAGGGGAGACCGCGAAGGTCGGCGACGTGCTCATCGTCATCGACGACGGCTCGCCCGACGACGACACCGACGACGACAGTGCCGCGGGCGACGCGGACGCCGCCGAACCGGCCGCCGCCGACGAGGCAGCAGAAACCGGAGAGCAGCCGGAGACGCCCGCGCCGACCGAGGCGCCCGTCGCCAACCACGTCCCGCAGACCGCGGGCGAGGCCGCCGCCAACCGGGTCCTCGCCATGCCCTCGGTCCGCCGGCTGGCCCGCGAGAAGGGCGTGGACATCCAGACGCTCACCCCGACCGGATCCCACGGACACGTCACCCGCGCCGACGTCGAGAAGGCCGCCGCCCCGGCCGCCGACGCCACCACCGCGGCGTCCGGAACCACCGGCGACGAGGCAGCGGCAGCCGTGCCGGCCGCAACGGCGGCACCCGTCGCGGTCACCGACCGCGAGGGCGACCGCCGGGAGGCCTACTCCGGCGTCCGCGCCGCGACCGGGCGGGCGATGGCCACCTCCCACGCCACGATCCCGCCGGTCACCAACTTCGGCGAGGTCGAGGTCGGCGCGCTGCTCAAGCTGCGCAAGCGGTACAAGGCCGCGGCCGCCGACCAGGACATCCACCTGACCGTCCTGCCGTTCATCGTCAAGGCCCTCGTCGCCGCGCTGAAGAAGTACCCCGTGCTCAACAGCTCGCTGGACACGGAGACCGACGAGATCGTCTACCACTCGGCATGCAACGTCGCCATCGCCACCGACACCGACCGCGGGCTCTACGCACCCGTCGTCAAGGACGCCGACCGGGCCAACATCCTCGAGATCGCCCGGGCCATCGGCGACAACGCCGACAAGGCCGCCGACGGCAAGCTCAGCGCCGACGACATGTCCGGCGCCTCGGTCACCGTCAGCAACCTCGGCGGTGTGGACGGCGGCTGGTTCACCCCGATCATCACCAGCCCGCAGGCGGCGATCCTCGGTGTCGGACGTGCAGTGAAGGCCCCCTACGTCAACGACGACGGTGACCTCGCGGTCGGCCAGATGATGAAGCTCTCCCTGACCTACGACCACCGCATCATCGACGGGGTCCGCGGCCAGGAGATCCTCAACACGGTCATGCGGCTGCTGCACGACCCGAACCTGCTGATCATCGAAGGCTAGAGAGGACAGAGGAGCCACCACCATGGCCAAGGAACTGGAACAACACGGCACCGTCATCATCGGCGCCGGCCCCGGCGGCTACGTCGCCGCCATCCGCGCCGCGGAGCTCGGCCAGCAGGTCACCGTCATCGAGGAATCGGACACCCTCGGCGGCATCTGCCTCAACGTCGGCTGTGTGCCCAGCAAGGCACTGATCTCGGCCGGTAAGCGGCTGGGGCAGGCGAAGGACTCGACGATGTACGGGATCACCACCGGGGAGGTGAAGTTCGACTTCCACGCCCTGCAGGACTGGAAGCAGCATCAGGTCGTCGACCGCATGACCCGTGGTGTGAAAGGACTGCTGAAGAAGCACAAGGTCGAGGTCGTCCGCGGCTCCGCCATGCTCGTCAGCGACACCGAGGTGCAGGTCATGCCGGCCGGGCCGCAGCAGTTCATGAGCGTCACCGAACCGCGGCGGATCGCCTTCACCGACCTCATCATCGCCTCCGGGTCCCGCCCGGTGCACATCCCCGGATTCCAGATCACCGGCCGGGTCATCGACTCGACCGGCGGCCTCGGCCTGGAGGATCTCCCCGACGAACTCGTCGTCATCGGCGGCGGGTACATCGGCACCGAACTCGCCGGCGCCTACGCCGACTTCGGCACCCACGTCACCATCCTCGAGGGCACCGGGCAGATCCTGCCCAACTTCGAGGCGGACCTGGTCAAGGTCGTGGAGAAGCGGCTGAAGGCCAAGGGCGTGACCGTCCTCACCGGGGTGCGTGCGAAGCACTCCTCGCAGACCTCGGACGCCGTCACGGTGACCTACACCGACGGCGGCGGCGAGGACCACGAGGTCACCGCCGACTACTGCATGATCACCGTCGGGCGGAAGCCGAACACCGACTCGCTCGGTCTGGACGCCACGAGTGTGGAGATCGACAAGCACGGCCTGATCAAGGTCGACGACCGCGGGTTCACCGGCACCGACCACATCTGGGCGGTCGGCGACGTGACCATGGGCCCGGCGCTGGCGCACATGGCCTTCATGGAGGGCAAGACCGCCGCCGGTGCGATCGCCGGACGGCCGGACGCCAACGAGTACTTCGCGGTCCCGGCCGTGTGCTTCTCCGACCCGGAGATCGCGACCGTGGGCATGACCGTCGCGGAGGCGGAGCAGAACGGTCTGACCGTCCATGCCGCGCAGTTCCCCTTCGCCGGCAACGCCCGTGCGGTGTCGCTCGGTGAGGGTGAGGGCTTCGTCCGGCTGGTCTCCACCATCGACACCGGCACAATCGTCGGCGCCCAGATCGTGGGGCCGGGTGCCTCGGACCTCATCTCGGAACTGAGTGTGGCGGTGAACTGCCAGCTCAACGTCGAGGATGTCGCGCTGACGATCCACCCGCACCCGACGCTCGGCGAGCCGGTGCAGGAGGCCGCGGACATCGCGACCGGGTACCCGACGCACCTGTAGCGCTGCAGCTGTAGCGCCGCAGCTGTAGCGCTGCAACGCCGCCGCCGGGCCGTCACCGCCGGGTGAACGACGGAAACTGCACTCCCCGTCACCGTTCCGGACGCTCCGGCGGTGACAGGGAGTGCAGTATTTGTGCGTGCAGGACGGACGGCTCAGCCGTACCGCCGGTAGGCGCGCAGGATCGCATTGTCGACGGTCTCCATCATCGTCACGTACTTCTTCATGAGCGCCTTGTCGATCCGCACCGGCTCCCACCCGAGATCCCGCAGTCTCTGGAACAGGTCGAAGTCGGTGCTCTTCTGCTCCCCGGTGCCGTGGTGGCCACCGTCGTAGTAGAGCGCGACCTTCAGGTCCTCGCAGGCGAGGTCGGGGACGGTGGACCGCGTCCCCCACCATTCCTCCGAGACGGCGACGGGAACCTGGGACGACCAGGTGAAACCCGGCGGCAGACTGTCCCGGACCATCAGCCGGAGCACAGTCTCCCGCGGCGACTGCGCCCCGTCGTCGGTCAGGGCGATGAGCCGCTCCATCCGGTCCCGCCTCACCCGGTTCGCCGCCCCGGACAACAGATCGTCGGGGGAGAGGACGGTGCACTGCAGGACGGCGTCCAGCAGCTGGACGCCGTTGACGGTGCGCCGGTCCAGCCCGGGAACCTCCGGGGCATGCCAGGCCTTCTTCCCCGCGATGACCGTGGCGAGGCACTGGGCGGTCGCCACCGGTGCGGTGACGACCTGAAGCTGCGGACAGCAGGGGTCGGGGCGGGTCGTCAGCAGATCCGCGGGGCGCGGACGCAGCGTCGCGAGCAGCGGGGTGCGGCCGGCGACCGTGCCGCTCAGCGATCCGCGGCTCCGGGCGCCGACATGCAGCACCACCGGCTCGGTGTCCGCCCACCTCGGCAGGCCGTGGCCGGCGAGTGCCGCCCAGAAACCGACGACAGCCTCGCCGTCGGGGCGGATCTGACTGCGTGCCCGGGTGACGATGTCGTGCCGGAACGGCCCGGCATCCTCCCCGGTGGGCAGGCCCGCGCCGACCGTGTCCCGGGGCACGAGCATCCCCGGGCCGCTCGGCACGTACAGCCGGTCGATCTTCCGCCACCCCATGCCCTGCGCCACGAGATCGGCGCGGGCGACCGGGACCTTCTCGGGCATCGGCCGGCGTGTGTGCAGTGGCCCCCGGCCCGGTACGTACAGTGCCCCGTCATCGCCCCTCATGCCCCTTGTGCCCCTCATGGTCATGCAGTGAACAGCACGGGAGGGGATCCGGCCAGTGCGGGCCCGGATGGCAGCAGTTTCTGTGGACAACTTCCGTGCGATTCCGCCCGCCGGACGCCGCGGTGGGGCGCGGACTGTGGACAACCGCGCCCCGCTGCCGGGTGAACGACAGATACTGCACTTCCCGTCACCGCCGGAGCGCCCGGAACGGTGACAGGGAGTGCAGTATCTGTGAGGTAGGAGCGGATGCTCAGCTGAGCCGCGGGGCGGGGGAGCGGTAGGTCGCCGGGGTGGCCGACATCCGTACCGGATTGCGCACCGACCGGCTGCCCTCGACATCGACGACCGGATCCAGCCCCAGCCGCTCGGCGAAGGAGAACGCCCCGGCCATGTCATTGACCGGCCCGGCGGGCACACCGACCTCGCGCAGCAGCTCGAACCACTCGTCGGCGGTCCGCGTCGCCAACCGTTCCTCGATCACCGGGATGAGCTCGTCGCGGTGGGCCACGCGCTCCGGGTTGGTGCGGAACCGCGGATCGTCGACCAGTTCCGGCAGCTCCAGGACGCCGCAGAACCGGCGGTAGAGACTGTCGTTGCCGGCGGCGACGGCGAGCTCCCCCGCGGCGGTGCGGAAGACCTCGTAGGGGGCGATGGAGGGATGCCGGTTACCCAGCGGCTTCGCCACCGTACCGGCGCCGGCGTAGGCGGCGGACTGGTTGACCAGGGAGGCGAGGCTGCAGGACATCAGGTCGGTCTCCACATGCTGGCCCAGGCCGGTGGCGGTCCGGTGGTACAGCGCGGTGAGGATGCCCATGCCCAGGTGGAGTCCGGTGAGCACGTCGATGACGGCCACCCCGACCTTGACCGGGTGGTCGGCGTCCTGCCCGGTCACCGACATCATCCCGCCGACGGCCTGGACGACCAGGTCGTAGCCGCCGAGGGACGCACCCTCCGGCGAGGTACCGAACCCGGACAGCGAGGCGTACACCACCCCGGGATTGGACGCCGCCACGGTCGCATAGTCCAGGCCGAGCCGTTCCATCACACCGGGACGGAAGTTCTGCACCACCACGTCGGCCTTCGCCGCGAGCTCCTTCGCCCGGGCGAGTCCCTCCTCGGAATGCAGGTCGATGGACACCGAGCGCTTGTTGCGGTTCACCCCGGCGAAGTAGGTGGCCTGTCCGTCGGGACCGTAGGGCGGACCCCAGTGGCGGGTGTCGTCACCGGCGCCGGGGCGCTCCACCTTCACGACCTCGGCGCCCATGTCCGCCAGCATCATCGTGGCGTAGGGGCCGGCGAGGACGCGGGAGAAGTCCGCGACGAGGATGCCGTCGAGCGCGCCTGCCGTGCTGTTGTCGCCGGCCATCAGCGGAACGCCTGCTCGCCGGTCAGCTCCTTGCCGATGATGAGCTGGTGCATCTCGGCGGTGCCCTCGTAGGTCAGCACGGACTCGAGGTTGTTGGCGTGGCGCAGCGGCGAGTACTCCAGGGTGATCCCGGAGGCGCCGAGGATGGTGCGGCACTGCCGGGTGATCTCCAGGGCGACGCGGGTGGAGTTCAGCTTGCCGACGCTGACCTGGTTCGCGGAGAGTTCCCCGGCGTCCTTGAGCCGGCCGAGCTGCAGGGCCAGCAGGGTGGACTTGTCCAGCTCGACGGTCATGTCGGCGAGCTTGGCCTGGGTGAGCTGGAAGCTGGACAGCGGCCGGTCGAAGACCTGGCGGGTGCCGGCGTACTCGATGGCGGTGTGCAGGGCGTCCCGTGCGGCGCCGAGCGCGCCCCAGATGATGCCGTAGCGGGCCTCGTCGAGGCAGGTCAGCGGGCCGCGCAGCGAGCTGACGCCCGGCAGTCGGCGGGAGTCCGGCAGGCGGCAGTCGTCGAGGACGATCTCGCCGGTGACCGAGGCGCGCAGCGAGAGCTTGCGGTGGATCTCCGGGGCGATGAACCCGGCGTCGCCCTTCTCGAGGATGAAGCCGGCGAAGCCGGGCTTCCCGTCGCCGCGGTCGACGGTCTTCGCCCAGACGACGGCGACATCGGCGACCGGGGAGTTGGTGATCCACATCTTCGTGCCGTTGAGCACCCACTCGTCACCGTCGCGGACGGCGCGGGTGCGCATGTTGGCGGGGTCGGAACCGGCGTCCGGCTCGGTGAGGCCGAAGCAGCCGATGTACTCACCGGCGGCCATCTTCGGCAGGTAGTTCTCCTTCTGCTCCTCGGAGCCCCAGTGGTGGATGGCGAACATGGCCAGCGAGCCCTGGA
Organism: Corynebacterium nuruki S6-4; assembly: GCF_007970465.1. Classification (NCBI taxonomy): domain Bacteria; kingdom Bacillati; phylum Actinomycetota; class Actinomycetes; order Mycobacteriales; family Corynebacteriaceae; genus Corynebacterium; species Corynebacterium nuruki. The sequence goes on along the minus strand of NZ_CP042429.1, from coordinate 1,183,867 downwards.
CGGAGACGAAGGAGCGCAGGCCGGAATCGACCGCCTCGACCTCCATGCAGGCCAGGCCGTAGGCGACGGCCGAGGTGCCGGCGCAGCCGTAGCCGTCGAGGTGCATGCCGAGCACGCCGAGTTCACCGAGCTTGGGGGCGAGTTCCTTGGCCGGCAGGGTGGCGTTCTCGAACCAGTCGCCGATGTGCGGGGCGAGTTCGCGGGCGCCGAAGTCGGCGACCGCGTCGCGCAGCATGCGCTCTTCGTCGCTGAGGAGGGAGTCGAAGTCGACGAAGCCGAGGGGGGAGGTGGTCATGGTCTGCTCCTGTAGGGGTTTCGGGGTGTGTTTCAGAGGTGTGTGCGGGAAGTCTGGACAGTTCGTTCCGGAGACGAGCGTATCTGCGGTCAGGGGCTGCGTCCGGCGGTGTGGTTTAGGCTGTGGGCATGACTGCGACGAATGACCGGCCGGGGGCCGGGGACGCCTTCCCGTTTCCGCCGGGGATGTCCGACGGTTCCGCGGAGCGGCCGGGTGGGACGCCGCGCCCCCATCACCGCACCGTCGACCGGGTGGCCGCGATTCTCGAGACCGTCGCCCGGTCCCGGACGCCGATGGGACTGTCCGACATCGCCAAGGCCGTGGGAGCCCCGGTCAGTTCGGCCCAGTCGCTGGTGAACGGTCTGGCCGCCACCGGCTATCTCGCCGAAGAAGCACGGGGATTCCGGCTGGGGATGGCCCCCTACTTCCTGGCGACGCTGGCCGGAACCCGGCCGGTGGACCAGGTCACCCACCAGATGCTGGAGGACGTCGTGGAGGGAACCGGCGCCGTCGCCGTTGTCGCGGTGCTGATCGGGGGAAGCGTCTTCTACATCGACTACGCCGTGGACGATCCGGCCTACGCGTACCTGGCGCAGAACCGGCTGCGCCGGCCACCGCTGGAGACCTCGGCGGGATGGATCCTGCTGTCCGGGCTCGATGTGGACACGACCTGGGCCGAACTCGCCTCGGCCGAGGCGGAGGGGGACCATCAGGATCTCGTCGATGCGTTCCAGCGGGCCTATCCGGAGCTCCGCGACAGCGGGGAATGTATCGCGCCGGGTGTGGCGAGCAACGGGGCTGACGGTGTGGCGGTCGCGGTGAAGAACCGGGGTGACGTGGTGGCGGCGGTCTCCGTGATCGCGGGGGAGGAACATATCCGGCGCAACGCGGACCGGATCCTCGAGCGGCTGCGCCGCTGTCGCGGACTGTGGGACCAGTGACAGCACGGTGAACCTCCTCCGGATTACTTAAATACGTAGACAGATACTGATTTGCGTAAGGGGAAGTCAATCAGTTTGCCAGCGTCCTGACAAGGGGATCGGGGAAAATGCCGCGGACACCCCGCAAGTGGGGGTGGTGCCGGTCGTTGGTGCGCGCCCGGCGTGCGGCGACACGGGGTGGCGGCGGTTCCGGGCGGAGCAGGACGGCCGGGGAGTGGTCTGCTGCGGAAGCTCTCATGAAAGTGACACTTGACACACATCCGAGCCTGTAGTTTGCTGTCGATACGTAAATACAGAACCGTTTACGAATATGCGTAATCGAGAGGAAGTTACATGACCAAGCCACCGGTCTGCCCGACCCGAGGGTCGCTCGGCAGACCCCGGGGAGCTGTGACGGCCACCGTCGCCGCCGTCACAGCAGCAACAGCAGTGTTCGCGACCACCTCGTGTTCCTCGCCGGCCGAGGGGGAGACCGACACGGTCACACTGACCATGGCCGACAATTTCGCGCTCACCCACCCGGTGGGAGTGGGCGGGACCCGACCCTTCCTCGACCGGATCGAGGACACGTCCGACCTGGACATCAACTACTTCGCGTCGGGCCAGCTCGGACACCAGGCGGACATGCCGACGGTCATCCGGAACGGTACGGCGGACATCGGCGTCGTCTCCGCGGCCTATGCGGGATCCAATCTTCCGCTGTCCGGTGTCAGCGACCTGCCCGGCTTCGGTAACGACGCCTGCCAGGTCGGCTACGCCCTGCGCGATGTCGCCCGCCCCGGCGGCATCCTCTACGAGAAGGAACTCAAGGACCTGAAGTTCCGTCCGCTGTGGGCCGGAAGTCTGCCCTCGTTCGAGGTGATGACCAGCGGCCGGCACGTGACGTCCCCGGAAGACCTCAGCGGCGCCATCATCCGGTCCACCGGCGGAACCGTGGACCGCATGATCAGCGAGGTGGGAGCGGGCGCGATCTCCATGCCGATCGGAGAGATGTACGAGGCCATCCAGCGGGCGACGGTGGAGGGGACGCTGGCCAGCCCGATCAGTATCACGCCCTACAGCCTGGAGGAGGTCATCACCCACTCGACCCGCGGTGCGGAACAGGGGTCGTTCACCCTGATCTACGGGGTCAACACGGACACCTGGGACAGGCTCAACGACTCGCAGCAGAAGGAACTGCTCGATGCCGCGGACGCCAGCCAGGAATCACTGTGTCTGCAGCTCAACGAGGCGAAGGACAAGGCGTACACCGCCATGGAGGACGCCGGCGTCGAGTTCGAGGACGTGAGCGCCAACGCCGCGGAGTGGGAGAAACTGGTGGACCCGGTCCGCCAGGGATGGGTCGACGCCGGCGAGAAGCTGGACCTCCCGACGCAGGACGTGCTGGACGAGTTCACCGCGGCCGTGGACAGGTACGACCACGCGGCCGAGCGGATCGCCCGGGGGGAGAAACTCTGATGGACATGCCGGAGACAATCGTCCGGACCGACGGTGGCGGCACCGCACAGCCCACCACCTTCGGCTACCGGACCACTGACCACCCCGGGCTGGACAAGGTCCAGAACGCGATATCCGGACTGTGCGCCTGGATCGCAGGTATCGCCACGGTGCTGCTCACGATCCTCACGCTGGTCTCGGTCATCTCCCGGGAATTCTTCTCGGACCCGATGGCGTGGAATGTCAGTGCGACGGAGAAGTACCTGCTGCCCACGATCGCCTTCTTCGGGATGGTGACCGCCTACCGCACCTCGACGCACATCGCCGTCACCTCGATCTTCGACAAGTTCGGCCCGCAGGCGCAGAAGGTGATGCTGGTGGTGATCCATGTGATCGTCCTCCTCGTCCTCGTCGCCCTGTTCGCCGGTGGCGCCACCATGGCGCTGGACGCCTACAACTTCGGATTCCACGTACTGCCGGGTTCGGCGGATCTGGCGACGGCCGACTGGACCTGGCGGATCATCGTGCCGGTCTCGGCCCTGTTCGGCACCGTGGTGGTGGCCATCGACCTGTACCGGGAGATCGCCACGCCGTGGGACCGTCCGTACACCAACTACGAGCCCGGTTCGGTGCTTGACGAGGAGAACTCATGACCGTCCTTATCGTCGTAATTCTTCTCATCGCGCTGATCCTGCTGCGGATCCCGGTCGCCTTCGCGGTGTTCGCGACAGGCCTGCTCGGACTGGTCATGACAGGCGGCATCGATTCGGCGGTCCATGCCATGGAGACCTCGCCGTTCGCCGCCGTACGCAAGAACTCACTCTCCGCGATCCCGCTGTTCATCCTCATGGCGCAGCTGATGCTGATGTCCGGACTCATGGACAAGGTCTTCGACGCCGCCCGCGCCCTGGTCGGCCGGATGCCGGGCGGGACAGCCGTCGCGTCCGTGGGAGCGGGCACCGCATTCGGTGCGGTGTCCGGATCATCGACCGCCGCGGCGGCCACCCTGGCACAGACCTCGACCCGGCGCATGCTCCAGGAGGGCTACACCAAGGAGACCTCCACAGCACTGGTCGCCGTCGTCGGGACCCTGGCGGCGATGCTGCCGCCGAGCATCATCCTCGTCTTCTACGCTGTCACCGCGGAAGCACCGGTGGGGGACATGCTCATCGCCGGGCTGCTGCCCGGGCTGCTGGTGGCGGTGTCCATGCTGGTCGTCATCGCGATCGGCTACTTCCGCAAGCCCGATGATATGCCCAAGGGCACCCGGACCTCGATGAAGGAGAAGACGAAACTCATCGTGGAATCGTCCCCGATGCTCCTGGTCTTCCTCTGCGTGGTCGGCGCCATCTTCTTCGGGATCGTCACACCGACCGAATCCGCGGCCGTCGGCGTGCTGGCCTCACTCGTGATCGTCCTGGCGCGGAAGCAGTGGTCGAACCGGGGATTCGGGAAGGCCGTCCTGGCGACGGTGAAGACCAGCGCCATGATCTTCGCCATCATCATGTCCGCCCACGTCCTCGGGGATTTCCTCACCGAGACCCGGGTCACGCCCACCATGGTCGACGCCATCGAGGATTCCGGTCTGCCCGCGCTGGCGGTCGTCTTCCTCATCGCCCTGATCTACCTGGTGCTGGGGTTCTTCATGGACCAGATCGCGATCATCGCTCTGACCGTCCCGGTTACCCTCCCGCTGATCGAGGCACTCGGTTACGACCCGGTGTGGTTCGGTGTGGTCGTCATCCTGCTCGCCGAGACCGGCATGGTCACCCCGCCGATGGGACTGAACGTGTTCATCGTGTCCAGGGAATCCGGGGTCCCGCCGATCACCGTGTTCAAGGGTGCGTTCCCGTACGTCATCGCCATGCTCGTGCTGACCACCATCTTCATCCTGTGGCCCGATCTCGTCCTCTGGCTGCCCTCGATGGCCGGGTGAGGTACGGACACTGAGAGGATCTGATCCTGTGAGATCCAGGACATGGGCCGTGGTCACCTGCACGATGGGGACACTGACGGTGAACATCAACAACACCTCGCTGAACCTCGTACTCCCGCAGATCCGGGACGAACTGGGGTTCGGTCTCACCACCATGCAGTGGGTGTCGGCGTCCTATGTCCTCATCCTCGGAGCACTGACGATGCTCGGCGGGGCGCTGGGGGACCGGTTCACCAAGCGGACCGTACTGACCTGTGGCCTTGTGGTGTACATCTGCGGCTCCGTGCTCGGCGCCGTGAGCCGCTCCGGGCTCGAGCTCACACTGAGCCGGGCCCTGGCCGCCGCCGGGGCCGCCACCCTGGTCCCGGTCGGACTCGCCACCCTCCGCGTGATCGCCGAAACGAAGGAACAGCTGGCGAGGTACATGTCGCTGTGGGGGCTCTCCGTCGGTCTCGGCATGGCCCTGGGCCCGGTCGCCGGCGGTACCGTGACGCAGCTGCTCGGCTGGCGCTGGTTCTTCGTCGTGATGACGGTCCTCGGGATCGTCTACCTGGTGTCGGTACGGCTGTTCCTCCCGGAACTCGCCGGTTCCCGTGACCGGCGCATCGACGGGGCGTCCCATCTTCTGCTGGGTGCGGCGATGCTGGTGGCGACCGCGTTCTTCATTGAACTGCGGACCGGCATGCCGGCGTGGCAGAAGGTCGGGCTGGCGCTCATCGCCGTCCTCCTGGCCCGGGGCTGGCTGTACCGCAACAACAGGACGCGCTATCCGGTCGTCCCGCCGCAGGCGTTCCGGGACCGGGCGTATTCGGTGTCCATGCTCGTGGCGTTCCTCAACTACTTCGCGTTGGGTGCCACCCTGTTCATCTCGGCTCTCCTGCTCCAGGACCTCTACGGTCTCGGACCGGGGACCGCAGGAGCCGTCAGCGTCCCACTGGCCGCGGCCACCGCCTGCGGGTCGATGTGGGCGGGACGGCACACCGGACTGACCGGCGCGGCCGGGGCGATCCGGACCGCCGCCACCGTCACGGCGACCGGTGTCGTGATTGTCGGTGGTGGAACCGTCTGGTTCGCCGTCGACGGTTCGGTGCCGGCTGCGACACTCCTGTTCGCGGTGGGTTCGTTGTGCATGGGTTTCGGTTTCGGTGCCGCGAACACCCCGGTGAACTACCTGTCGATGGTGAGCCTGCCCAAGGAGGTCTCCGGGGTGGCGGGATCGTCCGCCTCCGCGAGCCGGCAGCTCGGCCAGTCGATCGGTATCGCCACCAGTGGGCTGCTGCTCGGCATCGGGGTGTCGCAGTGGGGCAGCGGCAGTGCGTCGGCCTACCTGCTCCCCGGACTGGAGATCGGTCTGGTGGCGGCGGTGCTCATCGCGGTCCCGCGGCTGTACCGGGACGCCGCGGCGTAGCGCCCGACCCGGTGCCCGACCCTGCCCCGGCTCTCGTCCTCGTCACCGCCACCAGCAGCAGTTCGGCCCGCGCCACCGGATCCCCCAGGTCCACCTCGCAGAGCCGGGCGATACGGCGCAGCCGGTCATGCACCGTGTGCCGGTGCACCCCGAGCTCCTCGGCCGTCGCCGCCTTCGACCCGGACCGTAGCCAGCTCACCAGCGTCTCGGTCAGCGCCGCCCCCGAGGCGTCCGCCTCGGCCAGCCGGTCCACGGTCTCCGCCGCCCGCCGGTCCAGCGCGGTCTGCACCGCGGCATCACTGAGCCAGTCCGCCCCCGCCTCGAACGGTCCGGCCGCCTCGCCCTGCGGCAGGGCGCGGGCCGAGGTCTCCAACCGCCGCACCCGCTCCAGCGTGATCTCCTGCCAGCCGACCGGCTCACCGACGGCGATGCGCAGCGACCGGCGGGCCGCCCCGACATCCGCCACCACCTGGTCGACGGTGCGGGACCCGCGGACGAACAGCAGGGCCGTGTCCGGTCCGTTGGTCAGCGCGAACAACTGCCGGCCCCGGTCGGCCGCCCGCCGGTCGGTGCGGTTCAGGGCGGCGGTGAGGTCACCGGGCCGGTCTGCCTGCAGGACGACCGGCCGGATCCGGCCGTCGGCGTCCACCGCCGTGGCGAAGGCCTGCGGGACCGCGCCGTCGGTCCCGGGGCCGTCGCCGATCCCGAGCAGCAGGGACATCGCCAGGGAATTGAGCCGCCGCTCCGCCGACCGCAGGTAGCTCGGCCGCTGCAGGATGAGGTCCGCCAGACCTGAACAGTGCCGCAGCACGCTGCGGTCGTGCGGCGTGAACGGATGGCGGGCGAGCACGGTGAGCAGATGGCGCCGCTCACCCTGCTTCTCCATGAGCTGGGTGACCCGCCATGTCCCGGCCGCGGGGTCCTCGGCCGCACTGCTGGTGCGCTGCTCACGCGCCGGGGTGACGGCGTCCAGTCCGGCATGGTCGTGGTGGCCGTGCGGTCGACCGTCGTTGTCGGTGACGGCCACCGCGGCGTCCAGCTCGGTGGCCAGGGTGGACAGCAGGGCCTCCATCCCGCCGCTGACCGCGGCGGCGGTGAGCCGCTGCTGGATGTCGAGCAGATGCTCCTGGACCAGCCGGGCGCGGCGGGTGCGTTCATCCTGGACGGCGCGCAGGATCGACATGAACGGGACCGGGCGGGGGATCTCGAACAGGGCGAGCCGGTGGGTCCGGCAGGCGGTGACCAGGGCCTCGGGCAGTTCGTCGAAGAACAGTGCGGTGCCGAAGCCGATACCGACCGCGCCGGTCGCGGCGATGCGCGCGACATAGTCGTCGACGGCGGCAGCGAAGGCCGCCGGATCGTCGGAGTCGTGGTCGTGCAGCGGGATGCCGACGGTGAGGACCACGGCGTCCGGCACGAGGAATTCGCTGGGGTCGGACAGCTCGATGGGGTGGACTGCGCGGAATCCGGGGGCGTCCCCGTCGGCGCGTGGCGCCGGTGGCACGATCTCGCGCAGCTGCAACCTGCTCTGTGCATATAACCAGGTGAACGGCAGCAGTTCGACGGGCATCGGCGCAGTCACGGGATTTCCTCCCCGGAATCGTCTCGGATCATGGCGGACCGTCCATCATGGACAGTTGTTGCCCCATTAAACACTCCGCCGTGTCAGGTTCACCCCCGTGTGACCCGCGCCATACTGCGGGTACCGCACCGACCACAGGAGGGAACCCCCATGTCCGAGTACACGACCACTCTCGCCCGCCGCAGGACCCACGTCCTCGCCTCCTCCTACCGGACGTTCTACCGCAGACCCGTCGACATCGCCGCAGCCCACGGCGTGTGGCTCACCGACCACGACGGCCACACCTACCTGGACTGCTACAACAACGTCCCGGTCATCGGCCACTCCCACCCGCGTATCGCCGAGGCCGTCGACCGTGAACTCGGCCGGGCCAACACCCACACCCGCTACCTCTCGGAACCGACCGTCGCCTGCGCCGAACAACTGCTGGCGCACCTGCCCGCCACCCTGGACACGATGGTCTTCACCAACTCCGGCTCCGAGGCCAACGACCTGGCACTGCAGGTCGCCCGGTTCGTCACCGGCCGCCGCGGCATCATCGTCACCACCAACGCCTACCACGGCACCACCTACCTGGCGCAGAGCGTGTCGCCGTCGCTGTCCGGCCGCCTCGACACCCCCTGCGTCGCCTACGTCGAGGTTCCCGGGCAGGACGCCGCGGACCCGGCCGCCGAGTTCGCCGACCGGACCCGGGCCGCGGTCGCCGAGCTGAACGCGGCGGGACTCGACGTCGCCGCCCTGCTCGTCGACACGACGCTGACCAGCGACGGCATCGTCACCGACCCGGCGGGACTGCTCGGCGGTGCGGCGGAGGTCGTCCGCGCCGCCGGCGGACTCTTCATCGCCGACGAAGTCCAGGCCGGCTTCGGCCGCACCGGCACCTGGTGGGGCTTCACCCGCCACGGCATGACCCCCGACCTGGTGACTCTCGGCAAACCGATGGGCAACGGGGTGCCGGTCGCCGCACTCGTCGGCCGGTCGGACCTCCTCGACAGCTACGGTGCCCGGTTCCGCTACTTCAACACCTTCGCCGGCTCCCCGGCCGCGGCCGCCGCGGCCTCGGTCGTGCTGTCCGTCATCGAGGAGGACGGGCTGGTCGAGGCCGCCGCCGCGACCGGGGCCCTGGTCCGCGACGTCCTGCAGGAGGCGGCGGACCTGCTGCCCGGGGACAACCGCGTCCGCGGTGCGGGCATGATGAACGGCCTGGATCTCGCCGCCTCGCCGGTGGACGCCGCGGACCTCGCCGAGGGGCTCCGTGACCACGGGGTACTCGTCGGCACGACCGGTGCCGACGGCCAGACGGTGAAGGTGCGCCCGCCGCTGGTGTTCGGGGAGCCGGAGGTCGCCGTGTTCCGCGACCGGCTGCTGGACGTGGCCGGGACACTCCGGTGACCGGCATCTGGGACACCGTCGCCGGGGCCTGGGGGCTGGCGGCGGACCACCGGGTCCTCGGCGGGGACGTCGACCGCAACATCCGCGCCACCGTCGCCGCCGGGGTCCACGCCGGCGAACCCTGCCTGGTGAAGCTCAGTCCACCGGGCACCCCACCGGCAGAACTTTCCTGGCGGGACGCCGTCCTGGCCACCGTCGGGAAGGCCGGGCTGCCCTGTGGCGTGCCCCGCATCATCCCCACCCGTGACGGTGCGGCACGCCTGAGTGTCGACGGCTGGTCGGTGCAGGCGGTGAGCTGGGTGGACGGGGCGGTGATGGCGGACATCCCGGTGTACCCGGCCGAACTTCTGCGGGATCTGGGGCGGGTGTCCGCCGAACTGACCGTGGCGCTGTCACCGCTGGACGTGCACCGGTACAGTGCCGGGCATCCCTGGCTGGCGGTGGACAGTGCGGTGCGGATCAGGGATGCGGTGGCCGGGCCCGGGGCGTCCCGCTACGCCGCGGTGGCGGTCGAGGCCGCCGCGGAATGCGAGCGCGCGGCGGCCGGGGTCGGCGGCTTCGGGACCCTGCCGCAGGCGACGGTGCACCAGGATCTCAACGGTGACAACGTGATGGTGTCCACCGTCGGGCCGCAGGTCACCGGGGTCGGGGGCGTGATCGACTTCAATGACGCGACCTTCACCGCCCGGGTCGCCGATGTGGCGTTGTGCTGCGCCTATGCGATGCAGCGCTTCCCGGATCCGGCGGAGGCGGTGGCACTGGTGACCGGCGGGTACGGGTCGGTCCTGTCGCTGACGGCGGCGGAACGGCGGGTGCTCGGTCCGCTGGCGCTGGCGCGGGTGTGCGCGAGCTGGGCGGCGTGGTCGGTACGGGAGGCTGTGAACGCTGCGGACGCTGCGGCGGGGGTCACCGGGGCGCCGTCGGACTACGCGACGATGCGGCGGCGGCAGAATGAGCCGCTGCTGGACCGGGTGGCACGTCAGGGTGTCGGGGCGTTCCTCGCGGAACTGGGCTGACAGGGGGAGCGGCGGGGACGGGGGACGTGGGGGTGTTCTGATTTTGCGCCGACTTTCCGGACGACCGGTGGCGCGGAGGCGCCGGATTGTCGGCGCAGAGTCAGACGACCCCGGTGGTGGGGCGGGGCGGGGGAGGTGAGGAGCCGTCGATCACCCCCGAACGGGCCGGTCAGGGCGGGCGGTGACGGCGCCCGGCGGCCCCGCGGCCGACCGGTGACGCGCGAATAACCTCTGCACACATAACAACCTGTGGTGGCCGACCGACGGTCGCCGACGGTCACCGTCATTGTGACGGGTAACACAGGACAGGGTGGCGGGTTCACCGGCTGGCAGGGTGTCCACCCTGTCAGGTTCGGCATCCGTGGCAGGCCGCCATACTTCGGTGCATCGGCCGTGAGTGACCGGGCGCACACCGCACACTGCGGACGCCCCGCCGTCACGGCCCCGGCGACAGGAGTCGACCGGAACCGACCGACTGGAACGACACCAAGGAGTTGACGTGAAGAACCTCACCCACCGGCTGCCGCAGGAGCGCCGCATCGTCACCGCACTGCCCGGCCCGGCGAGCACCGCCCTGGCCGAGCGCTGCAGCGGCAGCGTCGCCCGGGCGATCAGCCCCTCCACCCCCGGCTACATGGTCGACGGCGACGGCGGAGTGCTCGTCGACGCCGACGGCAACTCCTTCATCGACCTGGCCTCCGGCATCGCCGTGACCACCGTCGGCGCCTCCGACGAGAAGGTCGTCGAGGCCATCCGCGAGTCCGCCGGCCACTTCACCCACACCGCCTTCATGACCACCCCGTACGAGTCCTACGTCGAGGTCGCCGAGAAGCTCGCCGAGGTCGCCCCCGGTGACCACGACAAGCGCAGCGTCCTGTTCAGCACCGGTGCGGAGGCCGTGGAGAACGCGGTGAAGATCTCCCGGGCCTACACCGGAAAGTCCGGTGTGGTCGTCATGGACCGCGCCTACCACGGCCGCACCAACCTGACGATGGCCATGACCGCGAAGAACCAGCCGTACAAGTCCGGCTTCGGCCCCTTCGCCTCCGACGTCACCCGGGTGCCGATGAGCTACCCGGTGCGTGACGGACTCACCGGCGCGGAGGCCGCCGCCCGCGCCATCTACCAGATGGAGAAGGAGGTCGGCCCGGAGAACATCGCCTGCGTCGTCGCCGAGCCGATCCAGGGCGAGGGCGGCTTCATCGTCCCGGCCGAGGGCTTCCTCCCGGCGATCACCGAGTGGTGCCGCGCCAACGACGTCGTCTTCGTCGCCGACGAGATCCAGGCGGGGATGTGCCGCACCGGCGACTGGTTCGCCGTCAACCACGAGAACGTCATCCCCGACCTCATGACCACCGCCAAGGGCATCGCCGGCGGCATGCCGCTGTCGGCGGTCACCGGCCGCGCCGAGATCATGGACGCCCCCGGCGTCGGCACACTCGGCGGCACCTACAGCGGCAACCCGGTGGCCTGCGCCGCCGCCGTCGCCGCCATGGGGCAGATGGCGGACCTCGACCTGCCGGCCCGCGCCCGCGAGATCGAGCAGATCGTCCGGGAGGAACTCGAGCCGCTCACCGCCACCGGCCGGGTCGCCGAGGTCCGCGGCCGGGGCGCGATGGTCGCCGTCGAGCTCGTCGACGCCGACGGCAACCCGGACGCCGCCCTCACCGGCTCGGTCGTCGCCGCCTGTCTGGCCCAGGGCGTCCTGGTGCTGAGCTGCGGGATGGACGGCAACGTCATCCGCCTGCTGCCCCCGCTGGTCATCGGCGAGGACCTGCTACGCGAGGGCCTGTCCGTCATCGCGGACGCCGTGCGCGCCGCCGCCGGTCAGGAGGCCGTCCATGCCTGAGGTCACCACCACGCTGCTGCCCACCGTCCCCACCGACCTGTGGCTCGCAGGCCACCGGGTCCCCGCCTCGTCGGGGGAGACCTTCGCCGTCGAGGACCCCGCCACCGGTGAGGTCATCGCGCACGTCGCCGACGCCACCCTCGCCGACGCGGACGCCGCCCTCGACGCCGCCGTCGCCGCCGCACCGGTGTGGGCGAAAACCTCGCCCCGGCACCGCACCAACGTCCTCACCCGCATCTTCGACCTCGTCACCGAGCGGACCGAGGACCTCGCCCGCACCATGACCGTCGAGATGGGCAAGCCGCTCGGTGAAGCCCGCGGCGAGGTCGCCTACGGCAACGAGTACTTCCGCTGGGCCGCCGAGGAAGCCGCCCGGATCCCGGGCCGCTTCGGCGAGGCCTCACAGGGCAACGGGCACATGCTCATGACCCGCACCCCGGTCGGCCCGGTGCTGGCGATCACCCCGTGGAACTTCCCGCTGGCCATGGCGACCCGCAAGATCGCCCCCGCCCTGGCCGCCGGCTGCCCGATCATCGTCAAGCCCGCCGCCGAGACCCCGCTGACCATGCTGCTGCTCGGCGAGATCATCGCCCAGGCCTTCGCCGAGTTCGAGGTGCCCGCCGGACTCGTCTCGATCCTGCCGACCACCGGGGCCGCCGGGATGTCGGAGCACCTCATGGCCGACCGGCGGCTGCGCAAGGTCACCTTCACCGGCTCCACCCCGGTGGGCCGCACCCTGGTCCGGCAGTCCGCCGACAACCTGCAGCGCACCTCGATGGAACTCGGCGGCAACGCCCCCTTCGTCGTCACCGCGGACGCCGACATCCCGGCCGCCGTCGCCGGGGCCATGGTCGCCAAGCTGCGCAACGGCGGCCAGGTGTGCGTCGCAGCGAACCGCTTCCTCGTCGACAATGCGGTCGCCGCCGAGTTCACCGCCGGACTCGTCGCCGCGGCGTCGGAGGTCCGGCAGGGCCACGGCCTCGACGAGGGGGTGACCCTCGGACCGCTCATCACCGCAAAGCAGCGTGCCCGGGTCCACGACCTGGTGACCGACGCGGTCGCCCGTGGCGCCCGGCTGCTGCTCGGCGGCGAACTGCCCGAGGGACCCGGCAACTTCTACCCGGCGACCGTCCTGGCCGACGTACCCGCCGACGCCCCGATCCTCGCCGAGGAGATCTTCGGCCCCGTCGCCACGATCACCACCTTCGACGGGGTCGAGGCCGGGGTGGCCGCCGCCAACGACACGGACTTCGGACTCGCCGCCTACGGCTACGCCGGGGCCGTGACCACCGCCCAGTACCTCACCGAGAACCTGCAGGCCGGCATGGTCGCGCTCAACCGCGGTCAGCTCTCCGAACCCGCGGCACCCTTCGGCGGCATCGGCCAGTCCGGCTTCGGCCGGGAAGGCGGCACCGAAGGCATCGAGGAATACCTCGACGTGCGCTACCTCGCACTGCCCTGACCACCAGCGACACCACCGACACCAGCGACAACACCACCAGCGACGACACGAATCACCAGATACCCACGCTCCACACCAGACACCCACCACATCAAGGAGAGAACCAGCATGGCCACAGCGACCGGGAGAGAGACCGGCACCACCGGGGCTCCGGAACCCGACAACGGCACCGGAGACCACGTGACCGTCGGCAGGGACAAACTGAGGTCCCGCCACATCACGATGATCACCCTCGGCGGGATCATGGGGTCCGCCCTGTTCATCGGCTCCGGCAACGTCATCGCCAAGGCCGGCCCGGCGGCGATCATCGCCTACCTCATCGGCGGCCTCCTCGTCTTCCTGGCGATGGTGCTGCTCGGTGAGATGGCCGCCCGCCGCCCCGCCGTCGGCTCCTTCATGGAGTACTCGAGGATCAACCTCGGCGACGGCGCGGCCTACACGGTCGGCTGGCTGTACTGGTACTTCTGGGTCGGCGTGCTCGCCTATGACTCGGTCGTCGGCGGCGCCATCCTCACCGGCTGGTTCCCCTTCCTGCCGAGCTGGGCATGGGGACTGATCATGCTGGGCCTGTTCATCACGATCAACCTGCGCAGCGTGAAGACCTTCGGCGAGGTCGAGTTCTGGCTCGCCACCATCAAGGTCGTCGCGGTCATCATGTTCCTCGTCGTCGGGGCGATGCTCGCCTTCGGCCTGTGGCCCACCGACGACGGCGGTGCCCGCTTCGGCAACCTCTGGGAGCACGGCGGATTCATGCCCAACGGTGTCGGCGCCGTGGTCAGCGGCGTGGCCATCGTCATCTTCGCCTACTTCGGTACCGAGGTCGCCGTCATGGCCGCCGCCGAGTCCGAGAACCCGGCGAAGGGCATCCGGCAGGCCACCAAGACCGTCATCTGGCGGATCATGCTCTTCTTCGTCGGCTCGGTCCTCGTCATCATCACGGTCGTGCCGTGGGACTCGCTGCAGTCCGCCTCGGACGCGGCGTCCGGCCCCTTCACCGCCGTCATCAATGAACTGGGCGTCCCCGGCGCCGCCACGATCATGGAGCTGGTCGTCTTCGCCGCCGTGCTGTCGGTGATGAACGCCGGCCTGTACGCGGCGTCCCGCATGCTGTCGTCGATGGCCGAGCAGAAGTTCGCGCCGAAGGCGACCGCGGTCCGCAACTCCCGCGGCGTGCCGGTCCTCGCGGTGGTGCTGTCCACCGTCGGCGGCGTGGTCGGCCTGCTGGTGAACTACCTGTTCCCGGACGCCGGGGTGTTCGACTTCATCATGAACTCCACCGGCCTGGTCGCCCTGTTCGTCTACGCCTTCATCGCCCTGTCCCACTGGAACATGCGGCGGAAGATGAGCGCGGCAGAGACGGGTGCCCTGGAGATGAAGGCGAAGCTGTTCCCGCTGCCGAACCTCGTCGTCCTCCTGTCGGTCGTCGCCGTGGTCGTCGTGATGATGGTGAACTCCGGGTCGCGGGTGGAGGTGTGGTCGAGTGTCGTGGCCACCGCGTTCATCGCCGCACTCTGGCCGCTGGTGAAGCGGAACAAGCGGAAGATCGCGGCCTCGGTCGCCAATGCGGCCGGCACCCATGAGCTCCGGCACGAGCCCGGGGGCTATGCCGTCGCGGAGCGGACCGACCGGGAACCGGCTCCGGAGGAGTAGCTGACACACCGGACGGTCGGTCAGCGACCGTCACTGCGATGAGCCGGGGGTGGCCGACGGCCACCCCCGGCTCCGTCATGTGTGTCGGGGGTCACAGCGGTGTGACCGCGAACATTGCTGTGGGAAAAGTTCTTGGCAGACAGCAATGAAGATATATGGGTCGCGGAGGGCCGGGGATGCTCCCTAGGGTTGTCGGGGTCGTCGACGATGTGATCCAAGGCACAGTCGCCGCTCCGGCACAACCCCCGTGTTCCGTTCCGTGGAAAGGACCCCCATGACCGCAGTGACCGTACCCGGTATCGACGAAGCGCAGGTCGCGCTCAACGCCAAGGTCCTCGACTGGCTCGACAGCTTCGAGACCGCCCTGAACACCCCGGACGCCGCCGCCTCGGCCGCCGCGGCCACCGACCTGTTCGAGAAGACGGGCTTCTGGCGTGACCTGCTGGTCTTCACCTGGAACCTGCACACCGCCGAAGGCGCGGAGAACATCACCGACCTCGTCGCCACCAACCACGACCGGGCCGCCGTCACCGACGTCGAGCTCTCCGCCGACGCGGTCGACGAGGGCGACGGCGTGACCCGTGGCCAGTTCACCTTCACCACCCCCGTGTTCAAGGCCCGCGGCATCGTCCGGCTGCGCGACGCCGACGCCGGCGGGGAGGACGGCAAGGCCTGGACGCTGCTCACGTCGGCCCGCGAACTCGTCGCCCGCCCCGAGCCCAAGGGCAAGAACCGGCCCAAGGGTGCCGAGCACGGCCCGGTCACCGACCCGCGCAACTGGGCCGACAAGCGCGCCGAGCGCCGGGAGAGCCTCGGCTACTCCGAGCAGCCCTACGTGCTCATCATCGGCGGCGGCCAGGGCGGCATCGCCCTCGGCGCCCGGCTGAAGGCACAGGGTGTGCCCGCACTCATCGTCGAGAAGTCCGAGCGCCCCGGTGACCAGTGGCGCGGCCGCTACCACTCGCTGAGCCTCCACGACCCGGTCTGGTACGACCACATGCCCTACCTGCCCTTCCCGCCGACCTGGCCGGTCTTCACCCCGAAGGACAAGATGGGGGACTGGCTGGAGCACTACACCGGCATCATGGACCTCGACTACTGGACACACACGACCTGCGAACGGGCGTCCTACGACGAGGCCACCGGCACCTGGGAGGTCATCGTCGACCGCGACGGCGAACAGGTCGAACTCCACCCCACCCAGCTCGTCCTCGCCACCGGCATGTCGGGCGTGCCCAACCGCCCCGAGTTCCCCGGCCAGCAGGACTTCCGCGGCGAGATCCGCCACTCCTCTGAGCACCCCGGCGGCGAAGGTGACAAGGGACGCCGCGTGGTCGTCCTCGGCGCGAACAACTCCGCCCACGACATCTGCAAGGACCTGCACGACAACGGCGCGCACCCGATCATGATCCAGCGGTCGTCGACCCACATCGTCAACTCCCACGAGTTCATCAAGCACGTCACCTCGCCACTGTTCTCCGAGGAGGCGGTCGAGTCCGGCATCGACACCGACACCGCCGACCTGCTGTTCGCCTCCTGGCCCTACAAGCTGCTGCCCATCGGACAGAAGCAGGCCTTCGACGCGGTCCGCGCCGAGGACGCCGACTTCTACAAGTCGCTGGAGGACGCCGGTTTCCTGCTGGACTTCGGTGAGGACGAGTCCGGCCTGTTCCTGAAGTACCTGCGGCGCGGGTCGGGCTACTACATCAACGTCGGGGCGTCCGAACTCGTCGCCGACGGGTCGATCGAACTGCACAGCGGGGTGGGCATCGACCACTACACCGAGGACGGGGTGGTGCTCACCGACGGCACCGAACTGCAGGCCGACGTGGTCGTGCTCGCCACCGGCTACGGGTCGATGAACGGGTGGGCGGAGATGCTCATCAGTCCCGAGGTCGCCGACAAGGTCGGCAAGTGCTGGGGCCTGGGTTCTGACACGGCCAAGGACCCCGGCCCGTGGGAGGGCGAACTGCGCAACATGTGGAAGCCCACCCAGCAGGAGAATCTGTGGTTCATGGGCGGCAACCTGCACCAGGGACGCCACTACTCCCGCTACCTGGCGCTGCAGCTCGCCGCCCGGCACGAGGGACTGGACACCCCGGTCTACAAGCTGGCGCCGGTGTACCACGAGAAGTAGCCGGACCGGTCAGGGCAGCTCCACCGCCAGCACCGTGCCGAGCAGCGGCAGGTGGATGAGCACCGCCGCCGGCGCCACCCCGTCGATGGCGGTGAGGGCGTCCCGGTACACCGCCATCTGCCCGAGGTAGTTCGCGATCACGTGGCCGACCGGGTCAGTGCCCGGGTAGGTCTTGTGGTCGACGATGATCCGCCGGTCAGCGGCGGCCCGGGTGTCTCCGGTGCCGCCGCCTCCGTCGTTCCCGGGCACGGTGAGCAGCTGATCCAGCCAGCCCTGTGCCCGCTGATCGTTCCGGTTGGTCCAGGTGAACGGGACCTCCGAGGCCACCGCGGTCGCACCGAGTGTCCCGGTGACGTAGTCCGACCACCGGTCCCCGCAGGCCACGACCTGCTCCGGGGTGACCCTGTCGCCGACACCCCACCGGGTGACCAGCCGGGTGGCGACAGTGATCCGTTGATCAGCGGACAGCGCCCCCAATGGCGCGGCGAGATAGGAGTGGATACAGTCACCGACCTTGTTCCACTCCTCCCCACCACCGGTGACCAGTGGCGCACCGAGGTCGGCCCGGACACTCACCCGGGCCCCGGCGGCCAGATCCTCGTCGGCGACCGCCCCGCTGGGGGCGAAGGTGGCGGGGACGATGTCGTCATCGACCGGCGGTTCGGTCCGGGCCCGGTCCAGCACGGCGGCGGGGGAGACCGTCGGTGCGTCGGACACCAGGACGGGGGACTGCGGTAGCCGGGCGGAATCCCGGATCAGGTCCGCCAGCTCCTCCGCGTCCACCCCGGCCTCGGTGAGTGCCTGCCAGGAGCCGACCGAGGAGTACGGGGCGAGCACCGTCCGGAACTTCGACCGGGTCATGGCCACGTACAGCAGCCGCTGCTCCTCCAGCAGGTCGGCGCGGCGCCGGGCGGCCTGGACCCCGGTCGCCGACAACGCCTCCTTCACCCCGGAGTGGGCCAGCAGGGTCTCCGGCCAGAACCGGATCTGCCGGCCGGCCAGCGGATCAGTCATCGACAGTGCCCGGTCGGACTGCACCCACACCCCGGCCGGGGTGAAGCGTTCCCGGGCGTCCGGCAGTGCGACGACGACCGTGTCCCACTCCAGTCCCTTGGCCCGGTGCACGGTCTGGATCTCCACCGCCCCCGGCTCCGGGACCGGACTGGTCACCGTCTCTTCGTCGACGAGGTGGGCGTGGAAGCCGGTGGCGGTGGCGGGCAGACCCGCGGACTCCTGCTCCGCGGTGTAGTCGGCCGCGGCCTGCAGCACACCGAGCACACTGCCGGTGCGGGTGACAGGGTCCGCCGTCGCGGCGACCCGGCCACGCAGGTCCAGCGCGTCGACGATGCCGGCGGTCAGCTCGGGGACGGCCAGCTCGGGGAGCCGGTGGCGCAGCGCGGCGAGCGGGGCGAGGACGGGGTCGCCGGCCCACCCGTCGACGACATTGCGCCGGGTGTCCGGGTCGGCGGTGGTGAGTTCGTCGAACCACGTGTGGTGGGCGGCGTGGTCGGGCAGCAGGCAGACCAGCTCCACGAGCGCCTGGGTGTCCCGGTCGTCGAGGAGCCAGGCGACGGCGGCCGCGGTGAGCTGCCCTTCGCGGGTGTCCGACAGCGGGACGCCGGCCCCCGAACAGGCGATGCCGTGGTCCCGCAGTGTGGCGCGCAGTTCCGCGGCATGGGTGTTGTTGCGAACCAGTACGGCGCGGGCGGGGACCCGGCCTGCCTCGACCGGTTCGGCGCCGCACCCGGCGAGACCCTCGGCGATCCGGTCGTACCAGGTGGCCTTCGTCGCCTTACCCTCCTCATGTGGCCAGGTGAGGGTCTCCCCGTCGGCCAGGTCGCCGTCGGCGGCGTAGTCGGCGGCGCGGACCGCCGGGACCGTGAGGACGACATCATCGGTGGACCCGGACTCCGGATCGGCGAACAGGCGGCCGAACAGCCGGTTCGACAGGTCCAGCGGGGCCTGCCGGGTCCGGTAGGAGAACCGCAGGGTCTCCGCGGTACCGCCGAGACCACCGTCGCCGACCCCGGTGGTGACGGTGCGCACCGCCTCATCCATCAGGGCGGGGTCCGACCCACGGAAGCCGTAGATGGACTGCTTCGGGTCGCCGACCCAGATCACCTCCTCGACCAGCTGCGCCAGCTCGGTGAACAGGGCGAGCTGCAGTGGGCTGGTGTCCTGGAACTCGTCGACGACGAGGATGCGGTAGCGGGCGGCGAGGGTCTCCCGCACGGCGGCCGCGGTGGTGGCGTCCACTCCCTCCCCACGCAGCAGCCGGAGGGTGAGCTGCTCCTGGTCGGTGAAGTCGATGAGCCCGAGCGCGTCCTTGTAGTCGGCGTAGGCGGTGAGGCAGTCGGCGGCGGTGGTGAACACGAGCCGGGTCAGGTCGGCGAGGTCGGCGCGCAGCGCCGGGTCGGCGAGGATCTCCTCGGCGGTGACGACGGCACCGTAGGTCTCGCTGATCCGCTTGATCGGCTTCGAGCCTTTCACCCCGGGGATCTTCCCCTCGGCGACCTTCAGCCATGTCGGCCAGGACAGGGTGCGGTACTCCCGGTCGACCCGCCGGCCGAAGGCCCGGAGCGCGTCGAGCCGGTCGTGGATGGGGCGGCGCTTGGCGGTCGCCGGTTCCTCCTCGGCGGCGAGGGTCTCCGGCAGGCTGCGGGCCGCCCCGGCGAGCAGGGCGCGGGTGTCGAGCGGTTCGGCCGCCTGCGACTGGTCGTCGAGGACCGCGGTGAGTTCGGCGATGCTGGTCTCGGCGAAGTCGGGCAACCGGTCGGCGGAGATGTTGTTGGCGCGGGCGTACCCGGTCACGGCGCGGATCGTGTCCGCCCAGTTCACGGCGGTGGCGTAGAAGCCCCGGTCGCCGTCGCCGTCGTAGCCGGTGCGGGCGAGCAGTTCTCGGTGGGCCTCCTCGGCCTCGGCGATGACCTGGTCGGTGGCCAGGGTGAACGCGGTCTTCTCCGACTGTTCGGTGAGGATCTGCAGGTCGGGGGAGCGGCCGGCGTCCAGCGCGAAGTCGGTGAGGATCCGTCCGGTCACCGAGTTCACGGTGCCGATCAGGGCGGTGGGCAGGGCGGCGGCCTGGCTGAGCAGGCCCCGGTCGACGAGCCCGTCGCGGATCCGGTCGGTGAGCTCGGCGGCGGCGGCGCGGGTGAAGGTCGTCGCGATGATCTGCGACGGGCGCAGTGCAGCGCCGTCGGGGGCGCCGGTGTCGGTGCGGCTGAGCCGGTCGGTGAGCAGCTCGGTGAGCCGGTAGGTCTTGCCGGATCCGGCGGAGGCCTTGATGACGGTCCACCGGGTGCCGGTGGTTCCGGTGGTCGTGTGGGGTGTGGCAGTGGTGGTCATGCGTAGTCTCCCTGCAGGCCGGTGATGACCGGGACGTCGGTGTACGGGGCGGCATCCTCCGGGAGGAAGCCGGTGGTGCGGGCCAGATCCAGCGCGGCCCGGAACTCGCGGGTGGTCTCCGCGTCGACGGGGGAGACCGGCTCCTCGTTCTTCTTCGGGTGCTCGTAGGCCTGCCAGGCGGGATCCGCCAGCAGGTTGCCGAGGTCGGTGACCCGGCCGGCGCGCAGGTCGTCGAGGACCCGGTTGAGTCCGGCGACCGCCCGGTCCCACAGCTCGTCGGGGGTCGCGGATCCGCGTTCGGTCGCCTGCGCGTCGGGGTCGACGGTGACCGTGTCCCCGGCGCCGAGCCCGAAGGCGGGGGAGGCGGTGTGCAGCTGGTCGTCGTGCAACGAGAAATAGGCCACCGGGATCTCGGCGAGGGTCGCCGACCCGTGCTCCGCGGCGACGGATTTCGCGTAGACGGCGAGCTGCAGGGCGGTCCCGCGGGCCACCTTGTCCCGGTACTTCTTCTTCGCGAAGGTGTACTTCAGGTCGATCACCCCGGGTGTGCCGTCGGCCAGGACGATGTCCATGTCCCGGAAACCGCGCAGCCGAAGCGGTGCACCGTCGGCACCCCGGCTGCCGGTCAGCGCGGTATCGAAGTCGGCTTCGACCGCGCGGACCCGGATCCCGGCGTCCGCCAGCGTGGTGAACAGGCCGGTGACCGACCGGACGGCGAGCGCGAGGGTGGCGCCGCGTTCCCGCTGCCGGCCCGGCAGCAGCAGCTCGGAGGCGTACCAGGGCAACAGCCGTTCGAGGATCTCGGCGACCCCGGTCCCGGTGACATGGACGGTCACCGGTTCACCGTCGTTGTCGGCGAGCTGGCCGGTGACGATCTCCTCGACCGCGGCGTGCAGCCACGTGCCGATCATCCGGTTGCCGGTCGGGACATCGGCCAGACCACCGGCGCGGATTCCGAGGCGCCACCGCAGCAGCCACTCCAGCGGATGGATCAGCAGGGTCTCCCATTGGGAGAAGCTCAACCGTTCGGGGACCAGCGCACTGTTCGGGGCGAACCGACGGCGCACCGGATCCGGGCGGGCCGGTTCACCCGGCTCCGGCACCGTCGACGTGCCGGCGGGGAGGACGGCGGACTCCGTGGCTACCGTGCCGCCGCTACAGCGCAGGTCATCGCGCAGGAAGGCCAGTGCGGGGTGGCCGGACGCCGCCGCGCCGTCGATGAGACCGGGCAGGACGGCGGTCACCCGACCGCGGTGGCGCAGGGCGCGCAACTGGCTGTCGAGGGTGAGCCGGGCGGCGTCCTCCCGGTCCGGCAGTTCCACTCCGGTGGAGACCAGCCAGTCGGCCTCGGTCGGGCGCAGCCGGTCGCGCACGGCCGCCCCGTCGTCGACAGGCAGCCACCACAGCACCGGGGCGGTACCGGTGCCGAGCTGGGCGGGACCGGTGACGACATCGATGGTCCGGGACGCCGCAGCGGCCAGGTGCGGACCGCCTGCCCCGGTGACGGCGGCGGTGACCTGGCCGAGTTCGCGGGCACTGACCCGGTCGCCGAGCCCGTCGACGAGGGTGGCGAGGTCGGCGGTCGACCGGGCGAGACCGGCGAGCTCTCCGTCGCCCCGGCCGAGGCGTGCGAGCCGGTCGGCCAACCACTCCAGGTGGTCCCGGACCTCGCCGGTGGCGAACCCTTCACCGTCATCGACCAGGGGAGATTCGCGGATCAGCCGGTCGAATCCGGTGATGACCCGCGCGTTGTCACTGTCGGGGGCGCAGTCGGCGAGGGCGTCGGCGACGGCAGCGGTCCACTTCGGGCCGCCGATTCCGGGTTGCTCTCCGAGCGCCGTGACCAGGTTGGCGTGGAACCGGCCGGGCAGCAGGGTGCGGGTGCGGCGCGGCTTATCGTCGCCAGTCTGTTGCGTGTCCGGCAGCCGGAGGTTCAGCAGCTCGACCAGGGCGTGGACGTCACAGGGGGCCGTCATGGCACGGAGGAAGACCGGCACAGTGTCGGCGAGCGGGGAGGTGGCGCCGTGGCGGACCCCGACCGGGCCGACCCTGAGCCGCCGCAGTTCGCGGTCGAGCAGGTCGGTGGACCGCCCGGCGACGACGGTGACCGGGTCACCGGACGCCGCCCGGCCGGCGAGGAACCGCGCGGCGACGGGGGCGGCGTCCCACTCCGTGTCCGCGGTGAGCACGGTCAACTCCGTCAGCGGGCCGGGGTCCGGCAGCTCAGTGACCGTCACACCCGACCGCTCCAGCCCGGACAGGATGCGCTGCCACACCGGCGGCAGCTCGGCGATCCGGTTGTCCACGGTCAGTTCGGTGATGCCGGTCGGCCAGGCGGTGCCGGCGGTCGTGAGGTCGGTGATCACCGCGTCGATCTCCCGGAGTGTGTCCGCCGGGCCCGGCGCCCAGCCCGGCTGCAGCGGCAGCAGCGCCTCGATCCGGGCGAGGACGGCGAGCCGCGCCGGGGTGTCGTCCCCGTCCCCGTCGCGGCGGGAGTGGGATCCGCCGGGCAGAGCCTGGTCGGCGCCGGTCCACCCGGCGGCGATGAGTTCGTCGCGCCAGGCCAGCAGCTCCGTGGCGACCGTCCACGGGTCCTTCAGAGTGCTCTCCACCGGCCAGGCGGCGTCCGGTAGCGTGTCCACGACCTGCCGCAGCGCGGCCCGGTACGCGGCGGTGCGGCGGGGCCGGTCGAGCGCGGGACGGCTCAACGCGAACCGGGTGGCGAGAATGTCCGTGAGCCCGCCCGGGCCGACGACGACCCGGTCGCGGGTCGCCGGCGTGACGGCATCCGACCAGCGGGCGCCGTCACAGCCCCAGCCGAAGGTGATGATCATGCGGAGGTCCTCATTTCTGTTGTCCGGTACGGGGATCCGGTGTGTCGGCGGTAGGTTATCGTGCCCACCGGACAGCAACGGGGAGGAACGGCGGGGGAGCGGGGCGGAGAGTGCCGCCACCAGCTGTTTCCCACATGTCGGGAAACTTTCACCCCCGATGGTGGTTATTTTGGGAAGCCAACTAGGAGAGGGCTGACAGTTCCCGTAATCTCGGCACCGTACTCGACCACGCCATCACCAGTGGGAGAGCCCGAGACCCCGCCCCTAGCACCCCAGGGACGGGGTCTCTTCACTGTCCGGTCACTGCCCCGCGTTCGCGATGACCAGCAGCGCACCCGCCAACAGCAGCCACAGGGCCGACAGGGACAGCCACACGATCAGCAGCCGACGCCGGTACCGGTTCACCACCGCCACGAACTCCCGCAGGAACCCCGCGGGCACGAAATACGAGGCCGTCCGCGCCCCCACCACCGTCGCGGGGATCCCCAGTTCCTCGGTGAGGGACGCCGCCCGCATCGCATGGTAGTTGCTGGTCACCACCACGACCCGCCCGGTGGCCCCGCGTCCGGCGAGCAGCTCCCGGGAGTTCACCAGGTTCTCCTGCGTCGTCGTCGAGGCGTCCTCGAGCACCATCGCCTCCCGCGGCATCCCCCGGTCCGCGGCGTAACCGGCCATCGCCACCGCCTCCGGCACCACCTCGTCGGCACCCTGACCCCCGGAGAGGACCAGCAGCGGGGACCGGCCGGACGCCGCCAGGTCACGCCACGCCCGGATGCCGCGGTCCACCCGCGCGGCGAGCAACGGGGTGACCGTGTCGCCGTCGAGTCCGGCACCGAGGACAATCACCGCATCCGCCCCGGTGGTGCGGCCGATCCGGCCGTAGAGCACCGAGTAGAGGATGAAGCCGACGAGGTTGACCAGCAGCATGCCCACCGGAACGGCGCACAACGGCAGCACCACCAGGACCAGCAGGTCGCCGAGCCACGGGTGGCCGTCGGAGCCCCGGCCGACGAACAGGACCACCGTGACGAGCCCGACGATGATCCCCACCAGCAGCAGCCCGAACACCGCCGGGACCAGTGTGGACAGTCCCAGCCCCTCCCGGTGGACCACGATGAGCCCGTTGACGATGAGGAACAGTCCGGTGCCGAGGATGAGCAGCAGCCCCACCACGATGGTCCCGTAGAACAGCAGTGCCGGGGCGTCGCCGGCACCGTCGCCGTCCCACGTGGCCGCCAGCAGCGTGAGCCACAGGGAGACCAGTGTGGCCACGAGCAGCAGCCCGTGGAGCACCCGCCGCGGCTCACGGACGATACGCCACACGGTGAGTACCGCGAGCAGGACGGTCACGGTCCCGAAGATCCAGACACCGGTCATGGCCCCCGACCATACCGTTTTCCGGCTCCCCCATTTCTGCCGCCACTTTCGCCGCCGGGGAACCGTACCCGGGGACGACAGAACCCCGGCCACCTGCGGGCCCGTCGGGGACGGGGGCAGGTGACCGGGGTCGGTCAGGCGGTCAGCCTACTTGGCGGCCAGCTTGTTGAGCTCGGCGGCGAGGCCGGACTTCTTGTTGGCGGCGTTGTTGCGGTGGATGACGTGCTTGGTCGCGGCCTTGTCGAACAGGCGGGAGACGACGCGCAGCTGCTTCTCGGCACCCTCCTTGTCGCCGGCGGCGACGAGAGCGCGGAACTTGCGGCTCTCGGTGTGCAGGCGCGAGCGGACGGCCTGGTTGCGCTGGCGGGCCTTCTCGTTGGTGAGGACGCGCTTCTTCTGCTGCTTGATGTTAGCCATGTGACTACCTCTTCCTGAACGGTGAATCTTCGGATCGTTCGCCACAGCCGGGCGGGTCAGCCGCACACACGGTCTCTGACATCCGGCCCAAGGTCCTGCCGGATGCGGTGTGTGCGCCACGCACGGTCGCGGGTCAACCGGCATGACGTTACCACCCGGGACGCCGCGGACCTAGTCGGTGGTGCGCCGGGTGCCGCATCTCGACGCCTGAGGACGGGTGCGGGCGTGCCATCGGCCGACCCGCTCCTCTGCACCTCCACGCGGGTTAATGGCGGATACTGCACTCGCTGTCACCGCCTGAGCGTCCGGAACGGTGACAGGGAGAGCAGTATCTGCCGTTCACCTTCTGCGGGGAAGCCGGGAGGGCCGGGGGAGCGGGGGAGCAGGGAGGGCAGGGAGGGGCGGGGTGCGGGCTGACGGGGATCCGTGAACTCGAGCAGGAATCCGACGCTGAGGCACCTGCGGGGCGTTCCGTGCTCGAGTTCACGGATCATGCAGCGGACCCCGGCGACCCCGGCGACTACGGCCTGCCCTACCGGGTGGGGCGGCTACGGCTCCTCGTACCCGCGGCTGCGGCGGTCCACCGGTGGCGCGGCCTGCGGCGGACGCATCGACCCGTCGAGCAGTTCCTCGATACGCTGCGCCGCGTTGAGCACCGGAACCCACCGCAGTTCCTTCGGCACGGCCCCCGGGGCGCCGAGACGGCGTCCGGACGGGAGGTGCGGCAGCAGGCCGGCACGCGCCATGCCCACCGTCCCCGCGAGCATCGCCTCCCGGGCCTGCAGATCGGTGAAACTCCGGCTGCTGACGGTGAGGCCGGGCATCCCGGGCTGCGAACCGGTCCGTGCACCGGGCCGGGAGTCGCTTCGTGCCCCGGCCCGCGACCCGGTGGGGGACTCCGCGCGGGACTCGGGGGCGATCCACCAGTGCGCGGTCGCCGGCGCCTCCGGAACGAGCCCGTCCAGGTTCGTCCACGCCCGGTCGCCCCGCCACACCTGCGGCGCATGGCCGAGGAAGATGTAGCCGAGGATCTCGGCGAGGACCGCGAGACGTTCCTCACCGGTGAGTCCCTCGTGCAGCCGCACCGCGTACCAGGCGTTGTCCCCGGTCACCGGGGTGGTCGGGAAGAGTCCGGGAGTTCCGCCGCGGACCTGCAGGGTGAAGGCGCCGGACCGGTCCGCGACCCGGCCGGGACCGAACGTCCCCAGCGACATGCCGATGGTGGCGACCCGCCGGGTCGCGGTGGCCAGGGCAGTGTCCGGTGCGGTGTCCGGCACAGTGTCCGGCGCCGTACCCGGGTCGGCGTCCGGCACGGCAACGGGGCCGGTGCCCGGGTGATCGGCAGCGGCGAGCTTCTCGCGCGCCGGGAAGTGGCCGACACCTTCCTCATCCACGTAGTACAGGTCCGAGTCGAGGACGAAGGTCTCCGTGGCGTCCGGCCCGCCGGTGCGTCCGGGAAGGATCACCCGGGCATCCCGGTCGTCGGTGCGCAGTCCGTTGGAGAACGCCTCGATCTCGGGGACGAGCAGGGAGGTCTTCGAGGTCTCGGTGGCGTCCCGCTGGTAGCGCGGCCGGTAGCGGCGGTAGATCTGCAGGGTGGCCTCGACGGCGTCCGCCAGGGAATGGTCGCGCTGGCGCACCGCGAAGTTCAGCAGCACCGGGACAAGCCGCTCCCGCTCGCGGGCGGTGTGCAACCCCCAGAGCTCCAGCTCGAAGGCCTCGAACGAGGTCATCTCCCGGGTCATGACGCGTCCTCCTGCGCGGTCCAGACACCCGACGCACCGCGGCGCCACGAGCCGACGAGGTGGGTGTCCACGATCCCGACGGCCTCCATGAGGGCGAACATCGTCGTCGGGCCGACGAACCGGAACCCGCGCGCCTTCAGGTCGCGGGCCAGGGCCCGTGATTCCGGTGACGTCGTCGGCACCTCGGCGACGGTGCGCGGGGCCGGTGTGACCGTCGGCCGGTAGGACCAGACGAACGACGCCAGATCGCCGCGCCCGTCGTCCCAGCCGCGCAGCGCCAGGGTCGCGGACGCATTGGCCAGCGTCGCGTCGATCTTGCGGCGGTTGCGCACGATGGTGGCGTCCTGCATCAGCCGGTCGGCGTCCCCGGCGGTGAACGCGGCGACCGCCGCCGGGTCGAAACCGGCGAAGGCCGCCCGGAACGCCGGACGCTTCCGCAGGATCGTCGCCCAGCTCAGCCCCGACTGGAACGCCTCCAGGCTGAGGCGTTCGAACATGCCGCGTTCATCGACGACCGGCATGCCCCACTCCGTGTCGTAGTAGTCCCGCAGCAGCGGGTCGGTGGCGGCCCACCGCGGGCGCGCCCGGCCGTCCCCGCCGGTGACGAGCGGGGGTTCGGTGGGGCCGGTCATGACAGCCCCGATTCCCGCACGGTGATGTTCACCCGCGTGGCCGGGCCCAGGATCTTCTGCACCCCGTGGTAGTTCCACCGGGCCGGCCCGCCGAACACGAACAGGTCACCGGGGGCGAGGGTGAGGTCGGTGTACGGCCTCGACCGGTCGGTGGCGTTGCCGAACCGGAACCGGCACGCCGCCCCGAGAGACAGGGACACCACCGGGGCCTCGGAGGCCTCGTCGTCGTCGCGGTGCATCCCCATGTGCGCGTCGGGACCGTAGATGTTCACCACGGCGATGTCGGGGGAGTAGCGGCCGGCCGCCCGGCCGTCACCGGTGGCGGCGAACACCGCACGCCGGGCCAGCGTCACCAGCTCGGGTGGCACCGGGAGGACCGGGGCGCCGTTGCCGTCGACCGCGCGGTCGAAGTAGCGGTGACCGCGCGGTGCGGTGGGCACCCAGTGCCGTCCGAGGCACAGCATCCGCGAACTCATCTCGCCGGACGCCGTGCGCGGTCGCGCCGGGGCGACCGGACCCCGGGCCCAGGTCGCCACCCGGTCCAGCAGGTCCTGCTGCTGCCCCTCAGTCAGCCAGCCGGGCACGTGCACCGCCCCGGCGGGCAGGTCCGGGGTGCGGGCGGCGGCATCACCGGCGGCGTCCGGCAGATCGAAGAGGGAGGGGGTGGCACCGGTCATGTCTCACACCCAGCCGTACTCGGAGCGCAGCACGGTCGCGATGCGGTCGTAGCGGCGTTCCGGCATGGACACCCCGCGGCGCTGGATGCGGGACTCCTGGATCTCCACCACCCGGTCCACCCGCGCCCAGCAGGGGTTTCCCTTCGGATCCCAGAGTCCGGTACCGATGAGTATCCAGTTGTTGTCCTCGGCGTGCTCCGGGTTCGAACTGATGAGCAGGCCGAGCAGTGTGTGGTTGTGGCGGCCGACCACCAGGCAGGCGCGCAGCTCCGGGGGCGTGTCCTTCGACCGTTTGATGCGGTACCAGATGACCTCGCCCGGATCGGCCTGGCCGTCCATGTCCGGGGCGTAGATCACCGGGCGGGCCAGCAGTGCGGAGGGAGTGGTGGTGGTGACCGGTTCCGGGGTGCGCTCCCGGACCCGGTGGGCCGCCAGACCGAGGTTCGCGTGGAGCTCGTCGAGGCCGGTCTCGAGCTGTCCCCGGTGGTGGAAATGGCGCTGGATGAAGCGCGTCAGCACATTGCCGGTACGGGGGGAGGATCCTGTGACGGTCTCGGGCATGTGCGCCATCGTAGCCCCGTCCCGCGGGTTGTGCGACCTGTGGTTATGTCGGTATCAACGGTCGCGGCGGGACGCCCCGTCAGTCGTCTCCCCGGGTGCCTCCCCGGCCTCCTCGGCGGCGACCTCGACCTCGAGGTCGTGGAAGTCGGACTGGGTGGAATCGAGACCGGTGGGCGGCGTCCGGTCCCCGTCGGAGAGCAGCTGACCGGTCGTCGCGACGGCGGTGCCGCCGTGGTGCTCGGCGCGCTCGGAGACCG
Source organism: Corynebacterium nuruki S6-4 (assembly GCF_007970465.1). Taxonomy (NCBI): domain Bacteria; kingdom Bacillati; phylum Actinomycetota; class Actinomycetes; order Mycobacteriales; family Corynebacteriaceae; genus Corynebacterium; species Corynebacterium nuruki. The sequence goes on along the minus strand of NZ_CP042429.1, from coordinate 1,154,917 downwards.
CCGAATCGTAGCGGGCGACCACGTCCTCCACCTTCTCCCGCAGCCCGTGGTGGGCGTGCTCCGGTGGGATGCGCAGCACCGCACCGTCGGCCGGGCGGATCTTCAGCCCGTGCTCGGCGAGGATGTGCTTCTGCTCGGCGGCACCGTGGGCGCCGGCGGCCTTCTGGGCGTCCTGGAACATGGTGGTGCGGCCGCGCAGGATCCGGCGGATGAGCTTGCGCTCGCGGAACGGCTTGCCGACCAGCGACAGCAGCAGTCCGGCGACGATGTAGCAGGCCATCATGATCCAGCCGCGGGTGTAACCCGGGCCGACCCCGTAGACCAGCTGCTTGAGCATCTCGGTGATCCCGGAGCCGACGACGACATGGGACAGCCACTGGAACAGTTCGGGCATCATCCAGATCGGCATCGCCCCGCCCGACGAGGGCATCGACAGGAAGATGCACATCAGCATCGCGGGGACGGCGACGAAGCGTCCGACGAAGTAGGAGACGCCGTTGACCGCCGCGCCGATGGCGAAGGCCCAGCAGAAGCCCAGGCCCCACAGCGCCCAGAAGTGGCCGGTGATCGCCCCGAGGATCGGGTCGATGAGCAGGGCGGACAGGAAGCTGAGCAGGACGGCGGTGCAGGCGATGATGAAGAACCGGATGCGGCGGCCGAGCGGGCCACCCATCAGTCCGACGAACATCGCCGCGAGGTAGCCGGAGATGCACCAGGCGATCATGAGGTACATCGGCGTCATGCCGATGTCGTGGGTCGGCAGCGCTGCGAGGTCCTCGGTGGTCGGCTGCGGGTTGTGGCCGGTGGCCTTGAGCAGCGGGGTGACGACCTTCGGGACGAGCGAGGACGCCTGCGCCTGGTGTGCCGAGGCGATGATCATCGTGTCGGAGCCGGGGACGTAGGCGGCGGCGAGGTCGCCGTCGGTCACCTGTTGGCGGGCGGTGTCGAGGTCAGTGATGTCGCGGACGTCGACGGCACCGGGTTCACCTGCGTCGGCGGCGGTGCGCAGGGACTCGGCGACCTGGGTGGAGCCGACGACGCCCAGCGGCATGTCGCGCGGGGCGGCGTGCTGGAAGGGGGCGACGTAGCAGAGGATGAACATGATGAGCATGAACACCGGCATCCACAGCTGGGACAGCACCATCTGGACGTTGGGGTGCTGTGCGGCGTACCAGCGGCGGTAGGCGGACTTCTTCTGGGGCATCGCGTAGACGAGATGGTCGTCGCCGGAGGGTGCGTCGGAGGGGGAGTGGCGGGCTCGGCATTTTTCATAACCGGCTTATCTTAGCCGGTGTGCTGCGGCGTCCGGACGCCGGGGCGGCGGACTACCTGGTCGTGCCGTCGTCGTTGCGGCTGCCGTGAGCACCGGTGTCGCGGCCGGCGGCGTGCTCGGTGCTGTCGCTGCTGTCGGTGCCGTCGGTGCTGTTCGCGTCGTCGCTGTCGTCACTGTCGTCACTGTCGTCGCGCCCGTAGTCCGGCAGTTTGGGGTCGAGCGTGCCGGAGAAGAGGAAGTTCTGCGTCCGGTAGTCAGCGTCAGTTGAGTTGGCTGAGTTGGCTGAGCCGGCAGAGCCGGTGGGGCCTCCGGTGGTCACCAGTGCACCGTCGGACTCCCGGACCTCCAGCCCGTAGGAGGCGAGGATCTCCGACTCGTCGTCGGCGTTCCTCCGGCCGTTGGCGCGCTGGGCGTCCTGGAACATCGTGCGCCGGCCCGACAGTAGCCGGCGTACCCGCTTCCACTCCCAGTACGGCCGGCCGGCCCAAGTCAGCAGCAGGCCGATGACCAGGTAGCAGGCCAGCATCCGCCACCCCCGCGAGTAGCCCGGGCCGACCCCGTAGACCAGATGTTTGAGCATCTCGGAGATCCCGGAGCCGACGACGATGTTGTTCAGCCACTGGAAGATCTCCGGCATCATCCAGATCGGCATCGCCGCGCCCGAGGAGGGGATCGACAGGAAGATGAACAGCAGCATCGACGGGGCGGCGATGAACCGGCCGGCGAAGTAGGACAGGCCGTTGACCGCGGTGCCGATCGCCGCCGCCCAGCAGAAGCCCAGACCCCACAGTGCCCAGAAATGGCCGGTGATCGCCCCGAGGACGAGGTCCGCCAGCACCGCCGAGAGCAGACTGAGCACACCGGAGACCCCGGCGATGATGGCGAAGCGGGTCATCCGGCGCAGCGGGCCGCCCATCAGACCGATGAACATCGCGGCGAGGTAGCCGCTGATGCACCAGGCGAGGGTGAGGTACATGGGCGTCATCCCGATGTCGTGGGCCGGCAGCGGGGCGACGTCGTCGGTGGCCGGCGGCGCGTTCTGGCCGACGGCGGGCAGCAGCGGGGTGATCAGCTTCGGGACGATCGAGACGGCCTGCGCCTGGTGGGCGGAGGCCACGATGAGCTGGTTGGCCGCTACGTCGTAGGCGATGCCGAGGTCGCCGCGCTTCACCTTCTCCCGGGCCGTGTCATGGTCGGCGACCTGTTCAAGGTTCAGTGTGCCGGGCTCGTGCTCGTCGGCGGCCTGCTGGAGCTGCCGGGTGACCTGCGTCCCGCCGATCACCCCGACCGGCACCTCGCGCGGGGCGGCGTGCTGGAAGGCACCGACGTAGACCAGCACGAACATCACACACATGAACGTGGGCATCCACAGCTGGCAGAACACCAGCTGGACGGCGGGGTTGAGGGTGGAGAACCACCGGCGGTACGCGGACTTCTTCGGTGGCATCCGGTGCACGTCACCGGCACCGGGCGCCGGTGGTGCGGGCGTCCGGTCGTCGGAGGCGTCGCCTGCGCCGGGGGCCGGTGTGTTCATCACCGAACAATGTTACGCGCGGGCGGTGGGGGCGGGGTGCGGCGTAGGTCAGGAGAAGTGGGCGACGACGGCAAGAATCTCGTCGCCGTATTTCTCCGTCTTCGCAGGTCCCATGCCGGTCACGTACCGGAGTTCTTCTGCGGTCGTCGGAAGTGTCTCGGCGATGGCTTCCAGCGTCTTGTTCGTCGCAACCTGGTAGGCCTTCACGCCGTCTGCCTTGTACCGCGTGGTCCGCCATGCTTTCAGAGCATCGAAGGCCGTGAGCTCGTCGTCCTGCGGGACGGTGTCCGGTTCCTCGGGTTCCTGCGGTTCTCCAGGGTCTGAGGTGTCCGCTGCCGGGGCCCCGGTGGCGTCCTCCTCATCGCGTACTCTCCACCGGGAATCCGGGGTGACCGCCGGTCCGGCGGAAGTCTGCGGTGCAGAGACATCCCAACCCGGTGCCGCGAACGGATTGCGCGGGATACCGGGTGAGGCGGCATCGTCGTCGGCATCATCGTCGCCAGTAACGGAGGGATCGTCTGTGTCGTCTGTGTCATCCGTGTCGTCGGGCTCCGCGGGGGCCGCGGGCGTCCGCTTCTTCGGCTTCGGCTTCCACCCGTGCTGCCCCACCGATGTCAGCGGCGCGGCGGGGGCGGAAATCTCCCGCAGTCCGTCCTGTTCCCATGACCACCAGCGGCCCGCACTGTCCCGGAACACGATCCGGAACACCTGGAACCGTGCGGAGGCGGCGAAGGGCTGGAACCACGGATCATCGGCGTCGACCGCGGTGGGGAAATCGAAGTCGAATCGTCCCCGGTTCCACGGTGGCTTCTTCGCGATGAAGGTGTCGCCGGGCTGGCAGGACGCCCGCAGTGTGGTGTAGGGCGCGTCGGCGACACCGAACGCCGCGACCACCTGGAGGTCGTACACCGGGAGATCTGACTTGTTGTGGACCCGTACCCCCAGCGTGTAGCGGCCACTGTCGTCCTCGTCGAAGCGCTGCTCGATGGTGGCGAAGATCTTTGAGGCCTGATCACGGCGTTCGAGGTTCATCTGCTTCGCCTGTTCCCGGCGGTCGCGTTCCTCCTCCCGGCGCTGTTGCCCGAGAAGAGCCTCCTGCTGCATGCGTTGTTGTCCCAGGAGAGCTTCCTGTTGCAGACGGTGCTGTTCCGCCGCTCGTGCCTCTGCCTGCTTGCGTGCCTTCTTGTCCTCGGCGTAGCCGAGCCAACTGGGGATATCACCGAACAAACCCATGTGCGGAACGTAACACAAGATGAGGCCTCGCACGGGCAAATCTTCGGTGGGTCCGCACAGAAGGGGGAGATTCAGGGGGGACCGGCAACGGGTGGCATCAGAGCGGGGGACAACGGCCCGCATAGTAGTCGGGGGCCGGCCGGACGCCGCACCACGGTGACTGCCCACCCCCTTGGTAGGCTCGGTGCGATATCCCTGCCCTTGACCGGGGCAGTCCGTAGGCCCGTACCCAGGAGGACCCCATGGCGCCGAAGCAGAAGAACTACGCACTCGACACATTCACGGAGCCGGGCCGTATCCGCAACTTCTGCATCATCGCGCACATCGACCACGGCAAGTCGACGCTCGCGGACCGCATCCTGCAACTGTCCGGTGTGATCGAGGACCGCGACATGCGTGACCAGTACCTCGACAACATGGACATCGAGCGCGAGCGCGGTATCACCATCAAGGCGCAGAACGTGCGCCTGCCGTGGGTGCCGCGCTCCGGGGCGTGCGAGGGGGAGGAGCTGGTCATGCACCTGATCGACACCCCCGGTCACGTCGACTTCTCCTACGAGGTCTCCCGCGCGCTGGCTGCCTGTGAGGGTGCGATCCTGCTGGTGGACGCCTCGCAGGGCATCGAGGCACAGACCCTGGCGAACCTGTACATGGCGATGGAGAAGGACCTGGAGATCATTCCGGTCCTCAACAAGATCGACCTGCCGGCCGCGGAGCCGGAGAAGTACGCTCTGGAGATCGCGAACATCATCGGCTGCGAACCGGACGAGGTGCTGAAGATCTCCGCGAAGACCGGTGAGGGCATCCCGGCGATGCTCGACAAGGTCTGTGAACTGGTGCCGGCGCCCGTGGGCGATGAGGACGCCGCTCCCCGGGCGATGATCTTCGATTCGGTCTATGACGTCTTCCGCGGCGTGGTCACCTACATCCGTGTGATGGACGGGAAGCTGGAGCCCCGCCAGAAGATCCGGATGATGTCGACCGGCACCGAGCACGAGGCCCTGGAGATCGGCGTGGTCTCGCCGAAGCCGACGAAGACGAAGGGGCTGGGCGTCGGTGAGGTCGGCTACATCATCACCGGGGTCAAGGACGTCCGCCAGTCCAAGGTCGGTGACACCGTGACGACGGCGGTCAAGGGCGCCGAGGAGCCGCTGGAGGGATACCAGGAGCCGACGCCGATGGTCTACTCGGGCCTGTTCCCGATCTCGGCCGACCAGTATCCCGAGCTGCGCGAGGCGATCGAGAAGCTGCAGCTCAACGACGCCTCCCTGACCTTCGAGCCGGAGACCTCCACCGCGCTGGGCTTCGGCTTCCGGTGCGGGTTCCTCGGGCTGCTGCACATGGAGATCACCCGCGACCGGTTGGAGCGCGAGTTCAACCTGGATCTGATCTCGACGGCGCCGTCGGTGGTCTACAAGGTCGTCACCGAGGACGGCACCGAGCTGGAGGTGCAGAACCCGTCGGACTGGCCGGAGGGCAAGCTCAAGGCCATCTACGAGCCGATGGTGGACATGACGATCATCGTGCCCGAGGAGTTCCTCGGGGGCACGATGACGCTCTGCCAGGAGAAGCGCGGCCAGATGAAGAACATGGACTTCCTGTCCACCGACCGGGTGGAGTTGCGCTACCGGATCCCGATGGGGGAGATCATCTTCGACTTCTTCGACATGCTGAAGTCGAAGACGAAGGGCTACGCCTCGCTGAACTACGAGGAGAACGGTCAGCAGGAGGCCGACCTGGTGAAGGTGGACATCCTGCTGCAGGGGGAGCCGGTGGACGCTTTCGCCGCGATCGTGCACCGGGACAACGCCCTGCACTACGGCAACAAGATGACCAAGAAGCTCAAGGACCTGATCCCCCGCCAGCAGTTCGAGGTGCCGGTGCAGGCGGCGATCGGCTCGAAGATCATCTCGCGTACGAATATCCGCGCTTTGCGTAAGGATGTCCTCAGCAAGTGTTACGGTGGCGACATCTCCCGCAAGAAAAAGCTGCTGGAGAAGCAGAAGGCCGGCAAGAAGCGCATGAAGGCGATCGGCTCGGTGGCGGTGCCGCAGGAGGCGTTTGTTGCTGCGCTGAGTACGGATGAGGGTTAGAGGAGTCCTTCGTCGCAGTACGTATCGAGTGTGAAGCCCTCGGGGTGGGCCACCGCAACATGTAGGGATCCGGGGTTGGGGATGTAGAAGGACCCTGCAGTGACAGGATGAAGGTGTTCAACGTCCTCATCAGTCACTCCAGGATCCATGTCCCACCCTACCGTCACGCTTTCTGCTGCCCCGAACTTCGTCGCTGACACGATCCGCCGCACTGCCGAACTCGGTCTGTCCATCGACAACGCCGCCGACGCCGGGACCGTCACCCACCTGTACTGCCACCCGGTGATCGTCAGCTCTTCCTGCCCGGGCTGCGGGCAGGACTGCCGGATCTGTGACCACGTGGAACGCCGGTTGACGGACCCGCCCATCGCCGGACACCCCAGCCTCCTGCGCGTGCGGATCCCTCGCATGGTCTGCGCCAACGACTGTTGCGAGGTCACCATCTTCCGGGCCTCGATCGGGCCTTGCAGCAGGCGCCGGAGCCTCCTCAGACGGTGGCGGCGGTGTACAGCTTGAAGAGGTGCTCGACGATCTGTTGTTCGCCGCCGTCGAAACTGACCCCATAGGCAGACTCGACCGCCGCATCAAGGCTCTGGTGGGCGGAGGTCAGGGCGGGGAAGAGGAAGTCGTTGTCGGGATCGTACATCTCGGAGATGGTAGAGTCCGGATATTGGGCTCTTCCGGTTTCAGAGTGCGTTGATTGCCCCGCGGAGTCCACCCGAGTGGATCAGTGACCGCAAGATGTAGTTGGCCTTGTTCCGGAACCCCAACGCGATACCGCGCAGGTGTCCCAGCTTGCCGTTGATGTTCTCGACCGGACCGTTGGACGCACCGGTGTCGAAGTACGCGAGGATGTCAGCCTGCCGCCGCCACAGGGTCTGACCCAGCACCCGCAGTTCCCGCAAGTCATTGGGGATCTTCACGTGCAGAGCCTTGATCACCTTGAACATCCGCAGCTTCCCGTCGCGTGGCCGGTCAGCCTGATAGGCGGCAAGAATCTCCTGGTAGAAATACCACGTCACCTGCACCGGCAGGTGCGCCTCGGCGGTGAGCACGTCATCAAGTTTCACCGCGTTGGCCGGGGTCACCAGTGACTTACGGGTCAGCAGAATGCGCCGGATCCCGTACAACGGATCCCCCGACCGCCCGCGGTGTCCCATCGTCTCATTCTGGACCCGCTGCCGACATGCGGTGAGCTTGTCGATGGCCAGATGGACGACATGGAACGGGTCCATGACCTGCCTGGCCTGGGCCAGGTGCTGGGTCGCGGCTTTCGCGTAGCCGGTGAACCCGTCCATGGTCACGACCCGGATCCGGTGGCGGAACGTGCTGCCGCGGGCATCGAGCCAGTCGCCGAAGGCGTCGGCACTGCGGCCGGGCACCATGTCCAGGAGCCGGGCCGAGCCTACCCCGTCGACCAGTGGGGTCAGGTCCACGATGACGGTGACGAAGCCGGGGGACCCGTCGCCGCGGACGTGCTTCCATTTGTGCTCGTCCACGCCGAGGATCCGGACCCGGTCCAGTCGGGTGGGATCTCCGTAGGACAGGTGCCGGCAGGCTGTCAGGGCCAGCTGGTTGGTCTTGTCCCAGCCGATGCCCAGCCCGCGGGCGCAGGCTTTCACGCTCATGCCGTCAGCCGCCATGCGTTGCAGAATCCAGCGGGTCACCCGGTGGGTTACCGTCTGACGGTCGTCGGCGGCTTGTGGGATCGAGGCCCGGAAGATGGTGACCTCGCAGTCGTCATTGACGCAGACCAACCGGGGTACGCGGACGTGCAGCAGGCTGGGGTGCCCGGCGATGGGCAGGTCCGTGAGCCTGCGTTCGATATGGTCGCGAACTCGGCAGGCGTGCCCGCAGTGTGGGCAGCTGAGGTCGACGGTCACCGGATGACAGTAGAGGTGGGTGATGTTGCCGGCGTCGGCGGCGTTGTCGATCGACAGGCCCAACTCGACGGTGCGGCAGATCGTGTCGGCGACGAGGTTCGGGGCAGGGGTGGCGGTGACGGTAGGGTGAGACATGGATCCTGGAGCGGCTGGATGGATGCTTAAGACACCTTCATCCTGTCACTGCAGGGTCCTTCTACGTTCCCGGCCCCAGCCCCCTACATGTAGTGGTGGCCTACCTCGGGGGCTTCACACCCGCTACGCACTCCCTATCCGGAAGAGCCGGATATTGGGCGCGTGCGTCGAGCACGGACTGGGCGGCTTCCTCGATCGCCTTGTGGGGGCCCTGTCCGCTCGGACCGTTGACGTCGGGCCAAGGGAAGTTGTTGTATACAACTCCGCCCGAGTATCGGTAGTCACTTTTGAGACGGCCGGCAACTCGTCGCATCCATGCGTTGTGGAACTGGGACTGCAGGATACCGAAGTGGTACAAGGTGGCGTTCGGGATGAGCTTCACGAGGTTGCTGCAGAGAGTTTCTGGGCCTACGAAGCCAATTGGGATGTAACGGCGACGTTCGGAAGACACCTCGGGGATAAGGATCGAGTTCCCCTCTGGCATGTTCTCCACGTGGAATCTGGTGGGAGTGGCTGCCAACTTCTTGGTAGGCGCGCTCTTGCTTGCCAAGCGAAAGTCATGCACAGCACGTACCCTGCTTCGTACCGTCGGCATCTTGGAGACCTCCGAGGGGCTCGAGTCGCCGAGCCAGAGGACCCATCGTTCGATACCGCGGAGGAACTCTTGTGAACCCATCCACCCGTGGAAGAACTTCTCTGCACCAGGCTCTTCTGCTAGGAAGGAATCCTTCTCTTCGGGAGTGAAGAGATAGTTTCCGCCGTCAATTGGTTTATTTCCGATTCCGATCTTCGGCACATCGCAGATCGGGGTGCTTCGGTTCCAGATGAAGACGTCTGGCGCATCCGCGAGGTAGGCGTTGAGCTGCGCGGGGTGCTGTAGCTCGGCGGGGGAGTCCGGCGTCCTGTGATGGAACAGTTGCTTCGGACCATTCTGCTTTGAGAACCCGACGATGACACAGAATACGTGCGCCTGGTCCGTGGCCTCGTTGGCCCAGCGGAAAGTATCGTGTGCGAAGTCGATGCGTACACCGAGCTCCCAGATCGGGGACCAGATGTTCGCCACCTGCTCACCCTGGCAGATCGAGTTCGTCGAGACGAAAGCACAGCGGACCGGGTGGGCACCGATGTACGCGGCGGCCTTCGCGTACCAACCGGAGACGAAGTCCACGCTGCCGAGATTCTTCGTGGCCCCGATAGCCGTGAAGACCTCCTTGAGATCCGCCTTCTGCTCCTTGGACTGGTTACGGGCGCCGAGGAACGGCGGATTCCCGATGACATAGGAGCAGTTCTCCGGCTCGACCACCGTCGCCCAGTCGGTCTGCAGTGCGTTGGCGTGGACGATCTTCGCCGCATCCCGGAGCGGGAGATCCTCGATATTGCGGGCGAGGACCGTCTCGGTCTCGATGTTCGCCTGCAGCTCGGCGATCCACAGTGCAGTCTCGGCCACAGAGACCGCGAAGTCGTTGATCTCCAGGCCGTAGAACTGCCGCAGCGTCACCTTGACCGGGGACTCTGTCACGTCGGTGAGGTCGAACGCGCCCTGCTTACCTTCCTCCCACAGCTCGGAGAGGACCTTGTTCTCCAGGCGGCGCAGCGAGATGTAGGTCTCCGTGAGGAAGTTCCCCGAACCGCAGGCAGGATCGAAGAAGGTCAGTGAACCGAGCTTCTCGTGGTACTTGATCAGGTGGTTCTTGTGGGTACGGGGAGTGACACCCTCCTCGGTGAGGATGGCCTCCAGCTCTTCGGTGAGATCGTCGAGGAACAGCGGATCAATGACCTTGTGGATGTTCTCCGGGGACGTGTAGTGCATCCCGCCGGCATGCCGGGTCTCCGGGTTCAGGGTGGACTCGAACACGCCACCGAAGATCGTGGGGGAGATGGTCGCCCAGTTCGTGTCTGCACTGACCTCCGCCAGCAGCACATCCTTGATCTCCCCGGTGAACCGGGGGATCTCGTCCTCCTGCGCATCCCGGAACAGGCCACCGTTGACGTAGGGGAACACCCGGATGGCATCCGAGGCGTAGGGATCACGCTGGTCGGTCGGTGTATCCAGCCACTCGAAGAGGTCCTTAAGTGCCCGACGGATCTGGTCCGGCTCGAACCGGGAGAGGTAGGCGTAGAAGGCGTCCTTCGGGAAGAGCTCGGCGTCCTCAGCGAAGAGGCAGAAGACCAGCCGTACACAAAGCACGTTGAGGGCATGCTGGTTTTCTTCGGACTCCGGATCGAGGTACTGCGCGCTCAGCAGACTGTAGAGACGTCCGATCAGCGCACCAGCGTCGATCGAGACCTTCTCTTCACGGGCACGGCGCTCCCGCTGCGGATCGACGAGAAAGTCCAGCAGATAGAGACAGTCCGACAGCTCATCCAGCGTGAAGCTGGTGTAGTTCTCACCCGGACGCTCGGTGTCCATGTCATGGATACGGAACTCGTTGAAGTCGCAGACCATGATCGTGTCGGGGCGCTGGGAGTTCGGCATCGAGTCCGCATAGGCTTTGGCCTGCTGGAACGGGGTGACCTTCCGGCCCTGCCGGGTCTCGGCCTTGTCCAGGTCGATGCCGAGGGACTTCTGCTCGATGAAAGTCTTCGCGTCGGCGATGACGACGTCGATGTAGCCCCGGTCAACCGTGTGCTGTTCGAAGCGGACCGCGGTGGTGACGTCCTCCATGCCGATGACGTCACGGAGGAGCTCGAGCCAGAAACTCTGGGTGTCCTCTTTCTCGTTGCCACGGCCCTGCCACTTGGTGGAGAACTCACGGGCGGCACGTTTCTGCTGAGCGGGTGATAGTGACATGGTTGAGAGTGTAATAAGAAGGCAGGACGAGTCGCGGAGTCTGTTCGATTAATCACCCCCGGACCAACAGGACCATCTCCGTCAGCAATCGGTCGTCCGGATCGTGCAGGTCCAGTCCGGACAGCGCCTCCACTCGTGCGATCCGGTAGCGCAGCGTGTTGGGGTGGAGATTCAGGAAACGGGCGGCGTCCCGGGCATTGCAGCCTGACCGGAGATAGGCCCGCAGCGTGTCCATCAGGAAGCTGCCGTGCGCTGTGTCGTAGTCGGCGACGGCATTGAGCCGGGGATCGGCAACCTCCTCATACGGCGACAGCCGTGCCACGATTTCGCTGAGCAGGACGGCGGTCCTGGAGCGTTCGAAGGTCGTGACACGCGAACCGTCGCCGGATCCGGAGGACGTCAGCACGCGGTCTACCTCTGCTCGGGCTCGGGGCACACCCACGGTGCCGGTGTCTGTAATGACCGGTGCGATCGCGGCCCGCAGGCAGAGTTGCCGCACCGCCTCCTGATCGTCGAAGCGCTCCAGCAGCTGCTCCGTCCACACTGTGATGTCCGTGCCAGACGGAACGCGGGGGAGCAGCAGGTAGATCCGCCGACCCAGCAACGCCACTCGGGCATCGGTCCACAGTGCACCGACATGGATTCGCAGCCGCTTCACCGTCGATAACAGCAGGTCCTCATTAGGTGCCACACCAGCTGCGGCGGCTAGTCCGATCACCACGGCAGAGTCCTCGGTGACAATGCGGAGCATCCCGGCGGCGACTGCGGCGTCCTCCTCGCTGTACTCGCCGAAGAGCCGACGGAGCAGTTCATCCTCCTGATCTGCGCCGTCCGTCATGCGGTGCAGCACGGAGACTGCGGCGACCGCGCCACCGCGCAGAACCGCCGCGGCATCCGCGGTGAACCCGTGTGGTCCCTCCTGGACCCAGATCGACCCCAGCAGCGAGCCGTCGGCACGGTGGATGCCGGTGATCAGCCGACTGTGCATCCCGAGGGCAGGATCGGCGGGCACGCGGATGACGTCGGTGGTGCGGGTGACGGTATCCACCACATCCCAGGCGGAGAAGAGTGCCATCACCGGCGGCGGCGCACCACGACCCAGGATTGCGCGGGCCCGGATGTCATCGGCGGCATTGAGGGAGGGGGAGTAGGCGAGGACCCGGTTGCCGGCGTCCTCGATGGTGACCAGGCCGCCGATGTCATCGGCGAGGAGGACGGCGAGTTCCTCCAACGATGAGGCGGTTGCGTGGTGCCCGGCGACGGCCTGTCCCGGCTCATCGACGAACAGGTGCTGGACGCGGGGGAGGAGGACATCCCAGCGGGCACGTGCGTCCAGCACGAGAACCGTGCAGCCGGCAGCCGTCGCCGGTGCCGGCAGTTCGGGTGGAACCGTGTTCTCCCGGGCGGCGACGACCGTGGGGAGAGCTGCGCCGGGCGTGACTGCCAGGCGGGCGAATGCGGTGGTCGCATCCGCGGTGAGGAACACCAGGTCGGCGGTCACGGTGCCCAGATCGGCGGTGTCCACCAGGGCGACAGAACCGACGGTGACCTCGGCGAACTGGCCGGCCAGTCCGCTGTCCGGGCGGTGCACCTGCACCACCGCGGTATCGAGCACGGTCACCAGCGCGTCGAGCGGCACCGCGGCCGCATTTTCCTGTTCCATCCCACATCTCCTTGTCGGGAAACATCGTATATGTGACCAAAGAAAAGTGGGAAACATGGTGCGGATCACCGGAGAGCAGTGTGATGCAGATCTGTTTGAATCAGGAACATAACGAGCATCACCACATCAGCCATCCACGGAAAGGGTTCTCATGGCCACCACCCCCAGCGCGGCAGACCTCGCCGCCGGCAAGCTCCCGGCGGGGCGTGTGATCGCCCTCGGACTGTTGCTGTTCGCTATGTTCCTCGGCGCCGGCAACGTCATCTTCGCCCCCATGGTCGGCCAGGCTGCCGGCGAATCCATGTGGAAACCGATGTCCGGCTTCCTCGTCACCGGCGTCGGCCTGGTCCTTCTCGCCGTCGTCGCCCTCTCTGCCACCGGTGGCAACGTCCGGGCCATGGCTAACCGCGTCCACCCCTGGTTCGCGGTCGGCTTCTGCCTGCTGCTGTTCGTCACCCTCGGCCCGCTCTACGTCATCCCGCGCACCACCTCGGTGGTCTACGAGATCTCGGTGAAGCCGAACCTGCCGGAGGCCGCCACCGACGGTCCCTGGGCACTGCTCGGCTTCTCCGTCGTCTTCGCCCTGATCTCGGTCTACCTGTCGCTGAACCCCGGCAAGTTCGTCGATCGGATCGGTAAGGTCCTCACCCCGGTCTTCGCCACCCTGCTCGTCGTCATCGTCGTGAAGTCCTTCATCACCCCGATGGGGGAGATGCACACCGCGCAGGACCCCTTCGCCGACGGCGCGTTCATGTCGGGCCTTACCGAGGGCTATCTCACGATGGACGCCATGGCGGCCCTCGTCTTCGCCGGGGTCTTCGTCCAGTCCATCCGTGGTGAAGGCGTGACCACCCGCAAGGGAATCTCGAAACTGTTCTTCAAGGCCGGTCTGATCAGCGTGCTCGGCCTCGCCGCCCTGCACCTGGCCACCGCCTGGCTCGGCGCCTCCAGCGTGGACGCCATCGGCCGGCCCGACAACGGCGGTAGCGTCCTGGTGGAATCCTGCCGGGAACTGTTCGGCACCCTCGGCGTCGGCATGATCGGCATCGTCATCCTGCTGACCGGCATCACCACCAACGTCGCCTGCATCACCTGCGTGGCCGACTACTTCGGAAAGCTGTTCCCCCGGGTCAGCTACTCCCGCTGGGTGTGGATCCACGCGATCATCGGCACCGCCATCGCCAACTTCGGCCTCAATGCCGTCCTGGACACCGCCCTGCCAGTCCTCTTCCTGCTCTATCCGCTGGGCATGGTGCTCATCATCCTGTCCCTGCTCGACCGGTTCTTCGGCGGACGCCGCGAGGTCTACATCGGCGCCATGATCGGTGCCGGCGCAGTCGCCGTCCTGGACGCTTTGAAGGCGGCCGACATCTTCGCCGACCAGCTGGGGGACTGGTTCTCCTTCCTGCCGTTGTTCGACCGGAACATGGGCTGGCTGATCCCCGCGGTGCTCGGCGCCCTGATCGGCTACGTCGTCGCCCGGGTACGCGGTACCCCACCCCGCGAAGACAGTCTCATCGACGAGGTCGAGGAGACCGTGCCGGCGCCGAAAGAAGAACCGGACGAGCCCAACGCCGAACCCGACCACGCCCCCGCCCTCGAAGGAGCCTGACCAGTGACCACCCGTACCCCCACCACCATCGTCCTCGGCGCCGGCGCCGTCGGTTTGGCCAGTGCCTACCACCTGCGCCGCGCCGGCTGCGAGGTCACCGTCATCGACCCCGAACCGCTCGCCGCCCGGGCATCCGGCCACAACGCCGGCTGGCTGATCCCCAGTATGTCCACCCCGGTGCCTGAGCCGGGTGTGCTGCCCCAGGCACTGAAGTGGATGACGAAGAAGGACAGCCCGCTCTACGTCTCCCCGTCCGCAGATCCGCACTATGCGGCGTTCCTGCTGAAGATGCTACGGAACTGCACGGCGTCCCGCTTCGAAAAGGGCGCGGCGACGCTGGCGGCGTTGAGTTCGACCGCCCTGTCCGACATCGCGGAGCTGCGTGCCGACGGGGTGGAATTCGAGCACCACGCTGACCCGCTGACCATGCTCTTCACCGACGGGCACAAGGTGGATCACCGGATCGCCGAGCTGAAACTCATCGAGAAGTCCCTGCCCGGCTTCTCCTGGCAGCAGATGACCGAGGAGGATCTGCGTGCCCATGTCCCCGCCGTCAGCGACAAGGTCGTCGCCGGTATCGAGTCGGTCGGTGACCAGAGTGTGGATCCGGCGTCCTACGTCCGTGGCCTGGCCGCCGCCTGTGAGCGCGAAGGTGTGGAACTGCGGCTCGGGGAGCAGGGCACGCTGGTCAGCGGACCCGGTGGTGAGGTCTCCGTGCAGGTCGGTGGAACGCGGCTCAAGGCGGAGAAGATCGTCGTGGCCGCCGGGGTGTGGACCCCCGGACTGCTCGCTGGGATCGGTGAGCGGATTCCACTGCAGGCAGGCAAGGGCTACGGCTATGATCTGCCGGTCACTGCGGACGCCCCGACGAAGCCCATGTATCTCGCCGAGGGCAAGGTCGCGATCACACCGTTGGACACGAAGATCCGGCTCGCCGGGACCATGGGGTTCGGACCGATCAACGAGGGGGTGGACGAGGTCCGCGCCGGCGGCATCATCACCAACACCCGCGAGTACTTCTCCGGGTGGGGTGCCCTGGACACTCCACCGGAGCCGTGGAGCGGACTGCGCCCGACGACCCCGGACGGCGTCCCGGTCATCGGCCCGCTGGCACAGCACCCCGACGTGCTCGTCGCCTCCGGCCACGTGATGCTGGGCATCAGCCTGTCCGCGACGACCGGCAAGCTCATCACCGGGTTCGCCACCGGAAACCTCGCAGCCGACGCCCACCCCGACCTGTCCCCGAACCGATTCTGACCAGGAGCGATACGATGACCGATTCCGCACTGCCCTTCATCACCGCCGACCAGGTCCGGGAGCGGGTGTCCATGGCGGACGCCGTCGCGGGGCTCGACGCTGCGCTGCAGGACGGCTTCGATCCGGCCGGATCCCTGGCTCGGGCGAACCTGCCGCTGTCACGGGGCTCGCTGCTGCTCATGCCCGCCGAAGCCGGTGATGTCGTGGGCGTGAAGATCGCCTCGGTCGCCCCGGACAATCCGGCAGTGGGGCTGCCGAAGATCCAGGGCGCCTACCTGCTGATGTCCGCAACGACCCTCGCGCCACTGGCGGTGCTGGACGGGGCGGCGCTCACCGAGATCCGGACCCCTGCACTGTCAGCACTGGGGGTGAAGTATCTGGCGCGCAGTGACCGGCCGCTGCGGGTCGCGCTGTTCGGCACTGGGCCGCAGGCCTACAACCACATCGCGGCGATCGCCGCGGTGCGGGAGGTCGGACGCATCGACGTGATCGGCCGGACTCTCGAAAAAGCCGCGGCGTTGGCGGAGCGGCTGGTCACGGACGGGTACGACGCCCACGCCTCACTGGATGCGACGGAGGCTGTGCCGGCCGCGGACCTGGTGCAGTGCTGCACAAGCGCCAGTGAACCGCTGTTCGACGGTTTACTGGTCCGGGACGATGCGGTCGTCGTCGCGATGGGGTCGCATGAGCCGGACGTCCGGGAGTTGGACGCGGGTCTCGTCGGTCGCAGCACGGTCTACGTCGAGGACGTGGACACCGCGCTGCGCGAGGCCGGTGACGTGGTCATGGCGATCGGGGAGGGGACTATGGCAGTCTCTGAGTTGAAGACACTGCGGTCGCTGGTGGTGGACGGCCCGGTGGTCTCGGCGGGACCTGCCCTGTACAAGACCACCGGCATGGGCTGGGAGGACCTCGTCGTCGCAGGGTTGGCGTACCGGGACTGACGGAACCAATGCCGGGTACCCCGGTGGCGGCGCTTCCTTCCCCGGCGAAGACGACGTCGGCACTCTTCTACTCGTCACCGGGGCGACGAGCCGTGCTGAGATCGAGGTCGTCGACGATGTCCTCGTCCCGGTCGAAGGCCAGATCGAACTCCTCAGCAGTTTTCATGGCCTGGAGCCTACGTCAGTACCGGCCCGGAAACCACCCTCACATCGCTCGCTCGATCAGGTCCATCTCCAGGTATTCGCCGATCTCCTGTGCCCGGTCGTCGCGGTCGAGGATCCGGGCCTTCTCCGCCGGCAATCCGGCGGCGAGACAGGCGTCCTGCGCCACGTCCCGGCAGTCCCGCCAACCCCAGAACGCGAAGAGGCGGTCACCGTCGGTTTCGAGGAAGTCACAGCCGGCGGCTGCCAGCACGGACTCCACATCCACCCACCATTCCTCGACGATCCCGTCCTCGCGGTCTGGCGCGAACCCGTAGGGAACGAGATTGCCGCTGATCCCGGGGCCGGCGATCTCCCGCCGGCTCTGCTCGGCGCACCCTTCGATGATCACCAGGACGCCGGGGATCAGTGCCCGGACGTGGGTGAGGACCACCGGTTCATACACGTTCACGTCGATGAAGTCGTCCCACCCCTGCTGACGCCGCCTGGAGGTCTTCGCCTTCTTCCTCCGGCGCGTCATCCGGTTTTCCTCCGCTTTTCTCTCCGCCCGGTCCTGCCCCGGCATCCCCGCCGTCATCCAGGTCAGGGCGTACTCTGCCTGGCTGCGTCCCTCCTCTGAATCGAGTGGGACCGTTTCCACCGCATCCCCCGGGACCATCGGGAGGCTGTAGCAGAAGCTGGTCAGGCCGCGGATGTGCGGCGGTGCACCGGGGACGAGCCCGCTGGGGACCATTTCGCCCGGTCCCGGGCCCGGCCACCGGCGGCCTGGCGCGGTGATGGCCAACGGCAGTGCATCCAGACCGAAGTCCGGCATGAGTCTTTCAACCATGATTTCCCCCTGTGTATGTGTGTCGCAACCCCTCGCTGCGTCACTGTTCCAGACAGTATCATGTACAAAAGTTATGTGGGGTGCGATCGCCGGAGGGGAGATACATGGTGGGGGATCCCCGGGGGGCAGGTTGCCGCCTTGCCGGTAGAGGCCGGGGAAAGTCACGACGTCGGGGAACTGAGAACGTGCATCGTCGTTCGTCGGGCGCGTGGTCGTGAGCCGTCCCGGTTGTCAGCGACGGGTCGAACACACCGCCGGACGGGCGACTGTGCCGTCCCACCTCTCGGCTACCGTCGCTGTCATGATCAGTGACTATGACGGTGCTTCTCTGGGACTGGCGTTCCTCACCACGGATGAGCCGTGGGACCTCATGAACACTAGCCCTGACCAGGTCGGTCTGGAGGAGTGGTCGGGTAGGTACGGGGGATACATCGCCACGTACACCGACCCGGCCGGGGCGATGCTCACGCTCACCATGTGTCCTGACTGGTTCTACTGTTGTGAGCTGACCGGGGTGACCACTGTCGTCACTGCCACGGTCGACCAGATCGGGCCTCACCAGGTTGCTGTCCGTCCGGTCATCGGCCCGGAAACCGGCCTGTACAGTACCCACGCCGTCGCATTTACGGCGGAGACGTCCGAGGGCTGGAACTTCTGCGGGGACGACGGCACGCCGTTCACCGGGCGTCTCGTCAGTGACCTGCAGGTATCCGCCACCTGGACGGATACCGGAATGCCGCTCAGAAACCTCCGCATGGAACCCACGGATGCCCGGATCCCGGCCATGCGGCCGTGTGGCCAACGGGGTATCCACGGTCGTCCGGTCCCCTTCGGCCAGCGCAGTGCCCTGGCGGCCGTAACCCTGCGTTGCGACGCCGTGGAACTGCGCACGACCGAACTCACCGGACAACCCTGGTGGCGGGTGACCGGATACTGCGGGATTCCCGTGACCGTCGCCGTTCCCGTGCACGCAGCTCCCGATCTGCGCCCTGGCGACACCGTCCGGGGAACGTTCCGGATGCACGTCGGCACCGGATACTGGGACACCTGGGATCCCGCCGCCCCCTCGGACCGGTGGACCGAATCGCCCGATGGCACGGTTCATGACGATTTCCCACAGGACATGCCCGGAGCCTGTGCTGACGACTGGCTGCCCCGCATCGTCCGCAGTGCGACCTGGCTGTGCGCCTCGCTGGGGACCGGGCGATCACTGTTCCCCGACGACTGTCACGGGTGGCAGGATCAGCTTGTCCACCTCGCCGGGGAACTCGACGCCGTCCTCGAACTGCGCAGGATGACGGGCCCGCTCACCGATGTCGCCGACGTCCTCGGTGCAGCCGCCGCGATCGCCCAGGATGTCCGGGCTCTCGCTCCGGACTGGAACTCACCCGATGTGACCACCCCACAACTCCTCGGTATGGACCACCCGCGGCTGGCCGGGATCCGTCGGCCGACCGCGGTGGAGATCAGGGATGACCGCTACCTCGACGAATTCCAGCGGGCATTCGCCGCCGGCTACCGTGACCTGCTCTCCGGTCCGGGCGGAACAATGATCAGCTACGGGGAGCGTCCGGAGCTGATCGAGGTCCGCGGCCTGGCGTCCTTCGACGATCTCCGGATGCTCGGTGCGGTCGCCGTGCCGGACACCGACTGCGCCGCCGGAACGGACTGGCGGGTGGACCTGGCAAAGCTCGCTGGACCGGGCAACGGGGGCGGCCGCTGGACCCCGGAACGTCCCGACGTCATGGCGTGGTACACCGCACTGACCGGGGACACCGGGGTACCGGACATCCCGGTACCGCCATCGGCGCGGATCACAGATCCGGCCGGAGGAAGCGCGGACGCCGGCACGGTCCCTGCAGCCGCCGAACTGGACGCATCACTTGCCGCACAGCACGGGGAAGCCTGGACCGGTCTTCCCCGCGAGGACCGGCTGCTGCTCGCCACTGTCATGGCGGAAACGCCACCGTTCGGGCCCAGTGCCGGGTATCTGGCTGTCGAGGTCCATGACGGTGAGGACGCCGAACCCCACGGCGAGATCATCAACTCACCGCACCAGCTGGCGGACTCCTTCTACGCCCGGTCCATCCCCGACTGGGAGACCGTCAGTCACCGCTACACCGATCTCATGCACGTCACCCCACCACCGGATCCCGCCGACCGGCCGGAGGACCCGGGGTACCGGCCGAACCTTCCCTGGTTCCGGTACGCCGCTCCGCGCACCGTGGACCTGATCTGTTTCCACAGTGACATCATCCAGGTCACCGTCCGCGACACCGACGACCGCTCCGACCGCGGCGACGACGATCCCGCACCCGAGGTGACCTTCCCGGCGCATCTCGATCGGGCAGCAGACCCGCGGCCCCTGCCTACCGTGGGGCAACGGGGAAACGGACTCGACCTCAACGGTGCAGTGACCTGTGAAGGAATCCGGCTCACCGGCGTCAGCGTGGACCTTCATGTCCACGCCACGGCAGATGCCGCCCGGGATGCGGAGCGGCGCGCCGGACGGGTTCCGATGCCCCTCGTCTCCCCGTCACTGCTGCAGGCCTACGGCACCGGTCGCGCCCTCGACGTCGATCCCTACTCCGTGATCTGGGCGGAGGTGCTCGCCTGCGCACTGGTCGTGGATCCGGACACCGGTGATCCCTGGTACCTGGCCACCGTCGATGCTCTGATCCCGTTGACCGTCGCGATCCCCGGTACCACCACCCCCGGCCCGGCCGTCGGGACCTGGCTGACCGGGTACGTCCGACTGTCCGTGGCCGCCACCGCCGGCGCTGTCGAGGCGCCCGGCGATACCGCTCCCGTCGGTGCGGGGACGCCTGCTGTGCCGGTCACCCTCCCGGACCGGTGGATGGGGGACATCCTCACCCTCGCCGATGAGCGGGTGGTCGACCGGGCGTCCCGCCTGCCGGACGCCGTGACCGTGACCACCGTCGACGAGTCCACCGTTACGGCCATCGTCCAGGGCACCCGCGCCTACGACGTGCGCGTGGACCTCTATGCACCCCTGTCCGGATCCACCTGCACCTGCCCGCATTTCGCCGCAGGACACTTCTGCAAGCACCTGGTGGCGACCGCTGCGGTCCTGTCCGGAACCGGTCCGGAGGACATGGTCGGCGGATACGGGGAGTCCGACAACGACGATCTCGTTCCCCTGTTCCTGGAACACGCCACCCCCGAGATCCTGCAGGAATTCGCCCGGCGCACCCTGTCCGCGAGGTGGCGACGGGCCACCCCGGTCGCGACGTCCATGGCGCTCGATATCGCAGTGGCGGAGGAGAATGACGAGCTCCTGACGGCTCGTCTGGAACGGACCGTCGACACCGTGGTCACCCTGCTCGGCGAGTTCGCCCCGCCGGCCGGCCCGATCAACAAGGCCGGCGCGACGGGGGATCTGGTGGCGGAACTCGACGACGCCCTCGATGATGCGGACCGGATCATCCGCGGCGCACTCCACCACGGCCGGGCCGCAGTGGTGACGGCGCAGAGTCGTCGTCTGGTCCAGGCGCTCGACGCCTGGATGCGGCAGACTGCCCCGGCGTCCCGCCACCATCTGACCAGGCTGACTGTCCGTGCCGTGGACACGTACCCGGCCACCTGCAGCCGGACACCGTGGACTGGGCGGCGCTGGTGCACTGGCTGGTGACCTGCCACCGCACGGGCTCCACCCTCGGGACCGGACAGATCACCGCGGCCCGGGAGTTCGCCGACGTCCTCACCCCGGATGCCCACGCTGCCCTGTCCGCGGAACTGGACGCCTGGGCGCAGGACATCCGGGAACGGAAGGCAGCCGTGACCACTCCGGAACAGCGACGGCAGGTCCTCGGTGAGTCGCAGCGGCTCCGGGACCTCCGGATGCTCATCGCCGACGCGACCGATGACCCGAACGTCATCGTCGACGCACTGGTGACCGCACCGGTCCCGGAGCTGGTCACCGCCCTGCTCCTGCTCGACGCCACTGGACAAGCCACCGAGGCAGGGGCGATGCTCGACCGGATCCTCACCGGGGCAGCGCTGACCCTCGACGGCACCACGACCACCCGGCTCGGCGTCAGCGATGCCGTGGCATGGATGGACCGGTACGACCGTGGTATCGACGCTGTCCCCGCCGACGGCGGCACGGCCGTTACCGAACTCCGGACGCGACTGCTGCTCGGCCGGGGTAACCGCGCCGGGGCATGGTCGGAGGTCGCCGGCAGTGCAGCCCTCCGGGATCCGGAGGCGGGAGCGCTGAGGTCCCTTGTCGAGCAGGAGTTCGCCGGTCACGCTCCGGCGACCTGTGTGGAACTGCACCTGATCGATGCCCGGCTGCTCGTTGACGGCGAGTCCGAGTCGCCGGGACCGGTGTCTGACGCGGCGCCGGAGACCATGGACCGTTACCGGGAACTGGCCGGGCATCTGGCGGCGTCCGCCCGGGTGCTCCGGACCCGTCGCGGGGCGTTCACCGAACAGGACCTGAGCCGGTGGGAATCGACGCGGGACAAGATCATCCGTGACGCCGACCGCCGGTACCTCCTGTTGACCCTGTTGGCGCAGGAGGGGGAGGGGCCGCTGGGGCAGTGAACGGGTTTCCGCTCGTCAGAAGCTGGGCCAGGAAGGTCACCGCCGAGCTGGTCGTGGTGACCGCGATGACGGTCTGCTCAGCGAGTGCGGTGACACTCAGATACGACCGTTCAGTGCGACGCCGAACCGCAGCGAGAAGACGATGATCGGCAGCATGTCGGCCTTCGCCATCGCCTCGACGGCATTGGTGGAGATGACGTCGAGGATCGTGTCCTGCCACTCTCCTGTCTGTTCCGCCTCCTCCTGCAGCGACGGATCGATCTCCCCGTTGAAGACCATGCTCTCCCCGGGGCGGAACAAGGTGGCCAGACCCCAGGCCAGTACCGCGGCGATGACGGACGCCATGACCAACAGCACGATCGACATCTGGATCAGCCTGATGAACATGTCGCCGAAGAAGAGCGTGAGGATCTCGGCGGACATCTGTGCCGTGCTGGACGCCCTTCCCCAGCAGCGGGTCTCACTGCTCGGACATTCCATGGGTGGGGTGTTCATGCAGCGGGTGCTGGCGGACACCCGGCGCCCCGTCGAATCGGTGGTGGGAATCTCACCGGTCGGTTCGGCCGGCACACCGTTGCCGCCGGATTAGCGGGGCCTTGTTCGCGTCCGCGGAAACCGTGAAGGTGTTCGTCGGTGCGACGGATCTGGCCGTGACCGAGGACGAGGTCCGTTCGAGTTTCGGCCTCACCTATCCGGATCTCGAGATCGAGGTCTTCCCGAACACCGGGCACTACGCGATGTACGAGATGCCGCCTTATCTCGCGGCGTGGGTGTGCAGCTTCCTCGCCCGCGACGGGGAGGACGGCTGAGTCCGGATCCTGCGCGCGGTCGCTTCCCGACGTCCCTGACGGACCGGGGTCAGGACGCGGGGCGCCGGCGCTGCTCAAGGCGCTCGGCGAGCCAGAGCTTGATGATCGACTGTCGGGTGACCCCGAGATGACGTGCCTCCGCGTCAAGTGCGGTGACCATCCATACGGGGAAATCGACGTTGACCCGCTTCTGCTCCTCACCGGGGCGCCGCGCTGTGCTGAGATCGAGGTCGCCGACGACGTCGCCACCTTCGTCGAATGTCCGGTCGAAGTCTCTACTGGTCTTCATAGAGAGCGGTCTCCTTCTGCCTTGCTCGTCGTACCGAGATGATGCGGACATGGTCAGGCCGGTAGGTGATCACCGCGGACCAGATTCTCTGGTTGGGCCGCGCGATCAGCAGCCAACGGGGTTCGTCCAGGGTCCGGGCCCGGACTTCGAGGCGGTGCCGGTCCAGTCACAACTGTTGTGCCTCGACGAAGTCAATGCCGTGCTTGACGAGGTTGGATGCACTTTTCGCGGGATCAAACTCAAAGTCCACGACTTTCTCCTGGATAAAAAATATACAGATACTCGTATCGTATGACCACCCCTGATGGCGCTCCTGCTGTCCTCCCCGTAGTCGGTCCCGGCTGCGGTCCCGCTCCGCATGATCGAGCGACCGCCCGCACCTGCTCCCCGTTCCGCCGGAGCCGTACAGGGGAGGGATCGCAGCCTCTACGCGGCCGCGAGCTCCGCTTCGGCCAGCATGACCGTGGACCGTTCCACGACCCGGACGACGGCGGCCCGGGGGTGACCGGACTCGTCGGCGACCCGGTCCACCGCACTTTCCAGGGCGCGGACCCAGGCAGCGTTCGCCGAGGTCGCGGACCCGCCGGCGGCACGCTCGAGCCGGTAGGGCACCGCGCCGTTGACCGGCGCGGTGACGATCTCGATACCGGGCAGACCGACCTCGCGCTCGGCGTCGGTGAGCATCGCGACCTGCACCGTGTTGCCGTCGACGGTGTACCCGGTGATCAGTCCTTCGTCCCCGAACTCGTGCAACGCCTGGTCGAGGACCCCGGTCGCGAGGTTCCCCAGTGACTCAACGAGCTCGGCGTCGCTGATTGCGGAATCCTGCCGCCAGGCCTCACGGACGGCCTGCACCGCGGCGTCCTGCTCGGCGGTGTCGACGACGGCGAAGGTCACGCCGTGCCGCCGCCGGATCCGCCCCTCGGCGTCCGGGAACCGGTGGAAGATGGCGGTGGTCATCGACCGGGTGATGATGTCCGTGACCAGTGCGATGTCCCGGTCGGCGGCGACAGAGTCGTGCGCGAGCTCCTGCAGTGCGCCGATCCACCAGCCCTGCAGCAGTTCCGGATTCCGTGCGCGCAGGTCGACGAGCTGGTCGAGACCCGTCCGGTCGGGGACGGCGACGAGGATCATGTCGCCGTGGACCGGCGGGTTCTGCCCCTGGACGCCCTCCTCACTGTCGTCGGTGTGCAGGCAGGTCACCGCCAGCACCTGGTCACCGGAACCGTGCGGATCGTCGATGACGGCGATGTCGTAGACGCGGTCGTGCCGGTCGGAGCCGCTGACCGCCTCGATCGCCGACTGGGCGCCGTAGGCCAGGCAGGTCCACAACGGATCCGGGATCTCGTCGAGATCGAGCTTCTGCCAGGCGAGGAACCGGGCGTGTGCCTCGGCCGGGGTGAACCGCTCGGCGGTCCGGACGCCGCTGGCCGCCTCCTGGCGTACCCGCGACTCCTCCTCCTGTGCGATCTCTGCGGCGACGGCGGAGATGATCTCCTCGCCGACAGCGCGGATGTCCGTGTCGGCCGCGTGCTCCGTCCCGTTCGCCGTGGTCATGGTCCGGTACATGGCGGTGGCCCGGCCCGCATCGGGGCCGGAGAATTTCAGTGTTTTCCCCATGCCGGGTGATGCTAGCGGGCCGCTGTCCGTTTGTCCGGGAAATGACCTGGGTCGGGCTCAGGCCGCCCGCCCCATCTGACGGAGGAGCCGCCGTTCGTGGGCCTGTGACCTGGTCATCATGCGTTCATCGATACCGGAGACGGTGACGATGCGGTGCGGATCGTAGCCGGACTGGTGGGCGTGACCGTCCCGGCGGTCGGAGGGTTGTCCGGCGGCGGCGTCGTCGGCCGCGCTGCGGGCGGCGCGCCGGGCGGCGGTGGTCCGCTCGGCCAGGATGGCGGCATCGAGTTCCTCGGAGGTGTCCTCGGTCCAGGCGGCGGGCAGGGTGGTGGGCAGGGCAGTGGTGGTCATGGTCAGCTCCTGTGGTGGTGTGGTCTGTTGCTGTGGTGGGGCACACCATAGCGTGGGGTGCGGACAGCAACGACGGGCATTCGGGCCGCGACGCCTTGAGGATCTGCGAGGACCGGAGGAGTTGTCCGACGGGTGCGATAGTGTCCGGAGTCACGTCAGTGCAGGTGTGTCCGTCGAGGATGCGGACAGGGGAGGTCCTTGACATGGCAGAAAACCGTACTACGGTTAGTGGGACGATCTACATTTACAGATCGGCTTTGCGGCACTTCATTACCGGCGAGGAAATCAGGGCCACCATCGCATTCCCCCGGTTGGTCTACAGCCTGGTATCCCGTATATCGGATTCAGCCTTGATTTATCGGTATGTCGGAGGCCGGGAAGGCGGCCCATGGATTGAAGTGCTGGCGGACATACGATCCAACGGCATCCACGTCTTCCATGCCATGTTGCTTACCCGCAGTACGGCGTTGGAAGCAGAAGCGGCCAGTGGTCGTTCGGTCTCCTTTGTCGAGGATGTAGTGGCGCAGCGCAAGTCGTTCCCCGGTGCCGTGAACGACACTGATGGACAGGAGTGATCATGCGGAAAAACGAGACCCGTGAAGAGGCTGAGGCCCGCTACGGGGCCTGGGCCGATGCCGCGGAGCGCGGTGAATTTGATCCGACCGGTGACTACTGGGTCAATCCGGAACACCCGGATTACCGGCCGGGGCGTCCGAAGGCCGGGGACAAGAGACCGACGACCATGGTTTCGCTGCGGCTCAACGTTGACGACGGGAGCCGTCTCGACAGATTTCTCACTGAGTCAGGGCGTTCCCGGAGCGACGTCCTGCGGGAGGCGCTGGACGAGTATCTGACGCAGCGCGGAGCCTGACCGGAGTCGGTCAGTCCGCGTCCGGATCGACCCGGCGTTCCGCCTCCTCGTTCTCCGCCTCCGCCGTCGCTGCGTCCGCTCTCGCCGCGGCCTCCTCCTCGCATGCCGCGGTCGCGCAACCTTCCCAGCCGAGCTCGTAGCCCTCGGCATACCCCTGCTCCCGGCCTTCCTCCCGCCCCTTCGCCCGGTTCCAGCGGGCGACCGCATCGAGCCGGGCCATCACATCGACCGGCGCATCGTCCACCGACCAGCCCGCCGGCCGTCCCGAGGCGCTGACGTACCGCCCGCTGAGCAGCTCGCGGTACCGCTCCCTGTCCTCGTCCACGGTGCGGACGTAGGGGTCCTCGGTCTCCGGACGCAGCGGGTCATAGGCCAGGTCGTACTCGCGCGACGGGGCGTCCTCGCAGGCATGCAGGCCGGCGAGACGGTCCTCGTGACCGTGACTGTCCCGGCCGTCGCGCCAGATGCGGGCGATGCGGCGTCCGCATTCGATCTGGTCCCACTCGGGTTCGTCACCGGACAGGGCGCCGGCCCGCATGAGCGCGGATTCTTCGACCGCCCACACGACGATGCGCGCGGTCAACGGTTCGCCGACCGGCACGTACGGCAGCCAGGTCCAGTCGTCGAGACCGGTGGGGTTCGGGTGGTCCATGTCCGCCAGGTCCGCGGCGAGGCCCTGCGGCCCGGTCCCGGCGGGTCCGTCGGGGTGGAACCGGACGGCGAGGCACTGGGTGGCGTCCCGGTTCGTCGGGCAGGGCCGCTCGGAACGTCTGCCGCGGTACTCGACGGACCAGCAGGTGCCGTCGTTCTCATAGTCGGCGGTGAGGACGTAGATCCAGTCGGCGGTGATGCGGCGGATGCGCAGCCCCTTGACGGTGAAGGCGCGGTCCAGGCTGGTGAAGGAGGGGAAAGACATGACGGATGTTCCTTTCGGTGGGAGGTGGGTTCAGCAGGGCAGGGGGAGCAGACCGAGGGCGGCGTGGCCGAGGAAACTGCAGACGGTGCAGGTGGCGTGCTCCGGCGCACCGACCGTGCGGCGGTAGCGTCGGCGCACCGTGTCCAGCGAGGCGTAGAGCAGGGCCGCGGTCTCGCCGGACGCCGCCTCCGGGTCCGGGTCCTCCCGGGCGATCTGCTGGGCGGCATCGAGCAGCAGCCCGTAGAGGACCTGGCCGGCGACTTCCGGGTCGCCCTGTTCGGAGGTGGTGAGCAGGGCGGCGCCGTAGTCGAGGAAGCAGGTGCGCCACATGTCGAGCTCGGCGGCGAGTGCGGGGGAGTCGGCTGACGCGGATGGTGCGGGGACGGTGGAGCTGGAGGGGACGATGGACATGGTGGAGCGGATGCCTTTCGGGTGGACTGACTGGGGGGACAGGCACCGGCCGTGTCCGGGGCGGTCGGTGCGGGGTGAACCGGACGAATCTAGATTTTCAGCCTCGGAAAGTAGCCGCGCCGCTGCACAGAAAGCATGGTTTCTACCAGCGAAAAGGATGGATAACATAGGGTGTCGGGCATGGCAGTGACACAGGACCGGATGGCCGCGCTGGTCCACCTCCGGTGGTTGCCGGCTCAGGCGGCGGTGGAGCCGGTGCTCGGCAAGGTCCTCGACCACCGGGAGCTGGCGGACGGCACAGCCGTCGCGCGGGTCGAAGGGACCCCGTCGGACGAGAAGGAGACACCACCCGTCTACGACGTGCTGCTGGATATTGCTGCGCCGTTGTCGTCGTCCTGCGACTGCGGCGACTTCGAGCACCGGCGGAAGGGGATCGCGGTGTGCAAACACATCGTCGCCGTCGCCTGCCTGCTCGACGGGGCACTGCCGGCGGCGCTTCCGCTGGTGGCGGAACCCCTGCCGCCACGGGACAAAGAGGAGAACAGGACGGTCGGGGACCACCGGCCGGCCGCCTCAACTGCCCCGGTCACCCCGGCTAATGCTCCGGCCAGTAGGGCGGACACGACTCCGACGGTCGCTCCCGTGAACCCGGACGGCAGGCCCGACCGGCGGTTCCGTGGCCAGCGCCCCACCCCGGACGTTGGCACCCCACCTGCACGGGATTCCCCGCGCCGGGCCGGCGGACGCCCCGCCACACTGTCCCTGGTGAGGAGCCGTCATCGCCGTGACCCGGTACCTCCACCCCTGCCGGCGACGCTTCCGGTGCTGGACCCCGTCCATGACCTCGGCCGTCCGGACCGGAAGAAGGAGCAGGTCAGACAGCACTATGAACTGCTGACGATCGGGGCTTTCACCAGTCGCCCGGGTGTTCCGGAGGGCGGTGCCGCCATGGACATCCGCGAGGCGGTCGTCCGCTACCGGCTGCTCGGCCGGGTCGACCATGCGCAGGTCGCACTGATGTGGTGCGCCTGGCGGGAGCCGGGGGACGCCGAACGGGAGCTGCTGCTCACCGTGGCGGCGACGGTCAGTCGGCGGTGTGTGACCGCACTGCGGGAGTGGCTGCGGGAACTCCGCTGACCGGTACTTCCCCGCGTAGCCTGTGCCTGCGCCTGAACCCGGCCGGCACAGTGTCGGTTTTCAGAACCGAGGGGTCGCCCGTCTCCCGGGGAGGTCGGTGGAACGAACCCAGGTGCTGCTCCGGGGCGGATTTTTCTACCTGTCGGTTCGCAATGTCGACAAGCGGACCGGGCCGTCGACCTGTCGGTTCGTTCCGCGACCCCCGCCCGAGTGCGTGACACCCCCGACGGTGGAGGCCACCGCCGGTACGGGACCGGTCCCGCCCCTTAACCCTGCGCGGGCATCCGTACTACGCGCGACGTCCCGCGGAACGGGCGATGACCTGCCCGTCCACGCTCCGTTCCACGTCGGTGATGCCGTTGCGCCCAGGCGTCCATGACCGTCGGCGGGAAGACCCCGACGGACGCCCTCCCGTGCCCACGTAGACTGACCGCCATGACGTCACTACCGGGACCGGGCCGGACGGCGACCGCAGCCGCCGTGTCCGCCACGACCGCACTGTGTGCCCTGCTGTGTTCACTGACCCCGGCGGCGGGCGCGGCCATGGTGCCGACGGCGGCCCCCGCCGCATCATCGGGTCCGGCCCCGACCACCTGCACCGTCGCGATCGATCCGGGGCACAACGGGGCGGTGACGAACACCTTCGACCCGGTGACCGGCGTCCTGATGGCGGACTACCCGAACGGCGCCGAGGACGCGGACGCCCTGGACGTCTCCCGTACTCTGGCGGACCGCCTCGGGGCGGCCGGCATCCGGGCCGTCCTGCTCAAGGACGCCACCACCGATGACGTCACGTACCGGCAGCGCGTCGACTGGGCGCGGGACGCCGGGGCGGTCGTCGGCGTGTCCGTGCACACCACCCCGGGCGCCGACGGGTCGGCGATCTTCCCGCAGCGGACGGGCGGCCACCGCACCGGCACCGGTGCGGACGGCACCGAACGCACCGTGACCTTCGACAACCCCGGGCTCGCCGCGGAGTCGCAGCGGTTCTCCGCGGTAGTGGCGGCGTCCCGCTCGCTGGCTGAAGGACGACAGGTCCCGGTGAAGGACAACAGCTTCGACGCCCGGCCGGGACTGTGGGCCGGGAACCTGCCGGTCATCTCGCTGATCGCGGACACCCCGTGGGTCTACAGCGAGTTCGGCAGTGCCGCCGGCGGGGGAGCGCTCGGCATCTCCGCGGCGGAGAAGGCCCGCTACGCCGACGGCCTGGCGGCGGGGGTCATCGCCGGTGTGGCGACGGCGCCGCAGTGCTCACCGGTGACCGGCTCGGCCGGTTCGGTCGGCTCAATCGGCTGACCGCACGCGCCGGACTGTACCGGACTGTGCCGGTCACCCCTCCTGCGGCCAGTGCGAGGAGGGTTTGCGCGGGTCGGGGGTGTGCTCGGTCCACTTCCGGCCCGTCGAGCCGATGCCCTCCTCGGGGGTCGGGGCGTCCGACATTCCGGCGGCGTCCTGCTCGGCGGCGGCGACCGGGGCGGTGGCGTGGCCGGGACGGCCGGCGAGCCCGGGCAGCGTCCAGCCGCGGGCGATGAGGTCCTTCTGCCGCACCACCTTGGCGTAGTCGAGGTCGTGGTCCTCCCGGAGCGACTTCATCAGACTCACCGCCATCAACGCGATGATGAACGCGAACGGGAAGGCCGACAGCATGGAGGCCTGCTGCAGGGCGGCGAGACCACCGACCAGCAGCAGGACCGCGGCGGCGACACCGGTGAGCAGTCCCCACACACTGAGCACGGGGCGGGTGGGCTCCAGGGTGCCGCGGGAGGTCAGCATCGACAGGACGTAGGTGTTGGCGTCCGCCCCGGAGACGAAGAACAGCACCACGAGGATGATGGTGATGATCGAGGTCACCGTCGCGATCGGCAGGTGTTCGAGGTTGTCGAAGAAGGCGGAGTCCACACTCTCCAGAGCGGCGCGGCCGATGGAACCGTCGCCGTCCATGTCGTGCTTGATGGCGGTGCCGCCGAAGATGGTGAACCAGCCGAAGAAGATCAGCGAGGGGATGCCCATCACCCCGGCGACGAACTGGCGGATGGTGCGGCCGCGGGAGATCTTCGCCAGGAACACGCCGACGAACGCACCCCAGCTCAGCCACCAGGCCATCATGAAGTAGGTCCAGGACTGGTACCACTGCGCGTCGTCACCGTTGAGCGGGGTGTGCAGTGACATGCCCAGGAAGTCGGAGCCGTACTGGCCGACCGACCGGAAGAACAGGTTGCCGAGGAACCCGGTGGGCCCGAACACGACGACGAAGATGACGAGGAAGATCGACAGGATCGACGTCGCCTGACTGAGGAACTTGATGCCCTTGTTCACCCCGGACAGGGCCGAGAGGGTGAACATCACGGTCACCCCGGCGATGATGACGATCTCCACGAAGGTCGAGTCGTCGATGCCGAAGACCCGGCCGGCGCCTTCGGCGATCTGGGACGCCCCGAGGCCGAGCGAGGTACACGTCCCGAACAGGGTGGCGATGACGGCGAGGATGTCGACGATTTTGCCGGCCCACCCGTCCATGGCCTTGCCGAACAGCGGCCGGAGGATGGGGGAGACCAGCCCGGTGTTACCGCGGACGTGGGTGGAGTAGGCGACGGCGAGCCCGAAGACACCGAAGATGGCCCAGGCGTGCGGCCCCCAGTCGAGGAACGAGTACTGGAGGGCACGGACCGCGGCGTCCTCCGTGCCGGCCTCGGCGAGGCCGTGCGGTGGGGACGCGAAGTGGCTGATCGGCTCGGCGACACCGTAGCTGATCAGGCCGATGCCCATGACGGCGGAGATGATCATCGCCAGCCAGGACAGGGTGCTGAATTCGGGTCTGTCGTCGGGGCCGCCGAGGACGACGGTGCCGAAGCGGCTGAAGGCGAGCCACACCAGCAGGACGATGCAGCCGAGGGCGACGGTGAGGTAGACCCACCCGAAGTCCTCCGCCAACCAGTTCATGGAACTGGTCAGGGCGTTGTTGAGGCCGTCCGGGGTGATCGCCGCCCAGGCGACGAGGGCGATGACGAGGGCGATGGAGACCCAGAACACCGCGCCGGGTCGGTGGCGCAGGGCGTAGGCGGCCTCGAGGGCGGGGGAGGAGGTGGTGACCGGGTCGAGTCCCCGGCCGGGGAGCCCTTCGGTCGGCGGGTGGGTCGCCGAATGGGGAGGCTCGGCGGGTTCTCTGGCAGGCTCCGTGGATGTGCTCACAGGGGGCTCCGTTTCAGGTTGGCGGCACGGGGCGGGGACAGGGGATCGTACGCGGTGCCCGTGACCTCTGCGGAGGGTACCTGGCGGTGGGGCCGGCGGCTCGGAAAATCTGAAATATCTCCGTAATTACCCCTGAATGGTTTTCAGGTGCGGGTGCCCCCGCGGTACACCCGTGAAACACTGTTTTCACAAATAAACACTCTGTCCACCATTCGGGATCCTCCGGGGCATTCCGTCCCTGACACGGCCCACCCCGGCGGCGAATGTTGAGGCACAGGACACACCGCACCGAGGAGAGGACACCGATATGACCACGGAACCGGATCTCCCGGCGGCCACCGCCGTCACCGGTCTCACGGACGAGGACTTCCTCGCCGACTTCCACCACACCACCGTCTACGGCGCCACCGCCGCCGGCGGTATCGACCGCCAGGCCGGCACCGCCGAACACGGTGCGGTCCGCGCCTGGTTCCGCGCCCGCGCCGAAGCCCTCGGCATGACCGTCACCGTCGACGGCATCGGCAACCAGTACGCGACCTACCGGTGGCTGCCGGACGGGCCCACGGTCCTCACCGGATCCCACCTCGACAGTCAGCCGCTGGGCGGCCGGTTCGACGGCACCTACGGCGTAATCACCGCACTGCACGCCGCCGCCCGCCTCAACGACGAGGTCCGCGCCGGACGCCTCGACCCGGTCCACAACCTCACCGTCGTCGACTGGTTCAACGAGGAGGGCGCCCGGTTCGCCCCCTCGATCATGGGCAGCTCCGCGATGGTGGGGATCAAGGACCGTGACGAGATGCTCGCCGTCACCGACGTCGACGGGGTGACCGTCCGGCAGGCACTGGAATCCATCGGCTGCCTCGGGACGGACGCCGCCCCCGACGTCGCGGCCTACGCCGAGATCCACATCGAGCAGGGTCGACTGCTGGAACGCAACCACACCACCATCGGTGCGGTCACCCAGAGCTGGTACACCCAGAAACTCGTCGTCACGGTGAAAGGGGAGCAGTCCCACACCGGTGCGACGGTCATGGCAGACCGGCATGACGCCCTCGTCGCCGCCGCGAAGATCGTCGTGTTCACCGAGGATGTCGTCGCCGACTACGAACCGGAGAAGATCGTCACCTCCGTCGGCCAGTTCACCGTCCACCCGAATTCGCCGATCGTCGTGCCCCGCGAGGTCGACCTCGTCATCGACCTGCGGGCCTCGGCGGCTGCGGACGTCCTGTCCGCCCGGGACACCCTGACGCGGCAGATCGCCGACCTCGCCGCCGAGCGGGACATCCGTATCGACATCGAGGACTTCGACATCCGCGACATCCAGCACTACCCGCTCGACGGGGTGGAGCTCACCGAGAAGGCCGCCGCCGACGCCGGGGTGAGCTGCATGCGGCTCGAGACGATGGCCGGGCATGACTCGGTCGCCGTCAACCGCATCGCCCCCTCGGTCATGGTGTTCATCCCGTCCGTCGACGGCGTCTCGCACTGCGAACGCGAATTCTCCACCGACGGGGACATGGTCGCCGGCGTCGCCGCGTTCACGCAGATCGCCGGCCGACTCGTCACCGGCGCCCTCGACACCACCGCCCCCGGCGAACCACTCACCACCGGGTCATCCACCACCGGCCCGTCCACCACCGAGAGGATCTGATATCCCATGCACCTCACACCCGCGCACGCACTCGTGCTGCTGCCGGTCATCGCCCTGATCGGCACCCCGCTGTTCCCTTTCGTGAACAACCACACGGTCATCCTCGGCTTCCCCGTCATGGCGGTGTGGATCGCCGCCTGGGGCGTGATCACCACCGGGATCCTCGGCATGCTCTACCGCACCGAGCCGGAACTCTCTGATCCCTCTGACCCGTCCGACGCGTCCGACGCGACCGGTCCCTCCGGTGTCACCGACCTCGGGGAGGCGTCCGCATGATCGTCGCAGCCGTCCTCGGAATCCTCCTCGTCACCGTCCTCGCCACACTCGGACGCCGCCGCTCGATGGACACCCACACCGGCTGGTCCATCGGCAACCGCGGCATGAGCAGCCTGACCACCTTCTTCCTCCAGGCCGGGGCGATCTTCACCAGCTTCACCTTCCTCGGCATGTCCGGCCTCACCGTCCTCGGCGGGGTCGCGGCGACCTACCTGCCCGCCTACCTGATCCTCGGGTACATCGGCATGTTCCTCATCGGACCGGTCGTCTGGAAACTCGGCAAGGTCTTCAACTACCACACCAACGCCGACATGATCGGCCACCAGTACCGCAGCCCGCTGCTCGGCAAACTCGTCGCCGTGGTCTCCGTCGTCTTCTTCATGCCGATCGTCCAGGTGCAGATCATCGGCCTGGGCACCATGGTCTCCTTCGCCACCGGCGAGAAGTCGGCCGGCAACGCCAGCATGGTCATCGCCACCATCCTCATCCTGCTGTTCGTCGGCTACGCCGGCCTGCGGGGCGTGGCCACCGCCGCCTACTTCAAGGACGTCGCCATGGTCGTCGCCCTGCTCATCATCCTGTTCGGCGTCCTGTACAAGTTCTCCGGGGACTGGGGACTCGGCGGTGTGATGACCGCCGCCCACGACCTGCTCACCGTGCAGGGCGGATCGCAGACCTACGGGATCATCTGGTTCATCACCAGCGTCATCGTCAGCGGTGTCAGCCTCGGCGCCATGACGCTGCCGGAGAGCTGGCCGGCGGTGCTGTCGGCGAAGAACTCCCGGGCCGTCTCGAAGAACCACGTCATGCTCCCGCTGTACACCCTGGTCACCTTCGTCCCGATCATCATCGGCTTCTACGCCGCCACCCACCTGGACATCGGCAAAGGCGAGGAGAACTCGGCGATCCTCAACCTCGCACAGAACTCCCTGCCCGGCTGGCTCATGGGACTCGTCCTCATCGCCGGCATCTCGTGCGCGATCGTGCCCGCCGCCCACTGCGTCCTGTCCATCGCCACCCTGGTCTCCACGAACCTCGTGCCCGCCGGCACCACCGGCGACCGGCGGCTGCTCACCGGCAAGATCGCCGCGGGCGTCATCCTGCTGCTCACCCTGGGCCTGTCGCTGGCCCGCCCCGACCTCATGGCGAACCTCTACCTGCTGACCTACTCCGGCCTGGCACAGCTGGCCCCGGCGAACATCCTGGCCTGCACGAAGTCCACCTTCATCAACGGGAAGGGCATCATCGCCGGGCTCGTGGTCGGCGAGATCGTCGTCATCGCCTACACCGCCGCGGGCACCACCCTGTGGGGCCTGAACAACGGCGTCCCCGGCCTCGTCGCGAATATCGTCGTGATGGTCATCGTCTCCGCGGTGACCGGCCGCGCCGACCGCCCCGAGTTCCCGACCATGCCGACCCAGCGCACGCCGGTCCGCACCGTCGCCCCCGTCTCGCCCGGGACCGCCGGCCGCCTGCCGCACTAGACCCCACCACCTGCAAGGAGGGACATCACCCCATGACCACAGCACCATCCACACAACTCTCCGCGGCCGAACTGCTCGCCGACTACGCCGCCGGACGCCGCCGTCCCAGTGACGTCATCACCGAGTCGGTCGCCCGGATCGCCGAGACCGAACCGACGGTCAACGCCGTGACCGAGGTCCTCGATGACGCCCTGGCCGCAGCCCGCGAAGCCGACGACCTGTGGGCGTCCGGAACCGTCCCGGCGTCCCGCCCGCTGACCGGTGTGCCGGTCGTCGTCAAGGAGAAGCACGGGATCGCCGGACGCCCCGTCGACCAGGCGGTCCCCGCCACCGCCGAGGTTGCCACCGCCGACCACCCGATTGTCGCCCGGCTCCGGGCCGCCGGGGCGGTCCCCGTCGCCCGGACGACGAGCCCCGAGTTCTGCGCCGCCACCACCACCGACTCCCTGGCGCACGGGGTGACCCGCAACCCGTGGAACCCGGAGTTCACCCCCGGCGGATCCTCCGGCGGATCCGGGGCGGCCCTCGCCGCCGGCTACGCCCCGCTGGCCACCGGCTCGGACATCGGCGGATCGACCCGCATCCCCGCGACCTTCTGCGGCGTCGTCGGCTACAAGGCGCCCTACGGGGTGGTCCCCGGCCTGCACCCGTCGACGATGGACTGGTACCGCAGCGATTCGGCGATGGCACGGACCGTGGGGGACACCCTCCTCATGCACAACGTCATCGCCGGCCAGCACCCCGCCGACCCGCACAGCCTGCCGTTCGGCCCGGTCACCGAACCCGACGACGGGTGGAGCGTGGCGGGTCGGCGCATCCTCGTCTCCCCGTCCCTCGGCGACTACCGCGCCGATACCGCGATCCTCGACAACCTCGCGGCGGCGTCCGACGCCCTCGCCGCACAGGGCGCCGAGATCGAGGAGGTGAACCCGGCATGGACCGTCGAGGAACTCATGGCGGTGGCGACGGCGCACTACGGGCACACCCTCGCACCGACGATGGCGGACGTCATCGAACGCACCGGCGCCGAGGTCTCGCCGTACATCACCCAGTTCATCGACCACACCATCGCCGCCGCCGCACGCATGCCCCTGCACCGCACCTTCGAACGCGAGGCGCGGATCCGTGCGGAGCTCGGCCGACTGCTCGACGGTGCCACCGCACTGCTCACCCCGGTGACCACGAAGGCCGCCGTCGCCGCCGAAGCGCCGGCGGTCTCCGTCGACAGTCACGGCATGCACTACTGGGCCGACTACCTGGCCGTCCCCTTCAACATCTGCAACCGGCACCCGTCACTGGCGGTGCCCACCGGCTTCGGGCCCACGGGTGTGCCCACCGGGCTGCAGATCGTCGGCAACGCCTATGACCAGCAGGCGGTCTTCCGCGCCGGCTTCGCCCTGGAACAGGGCCGGCCGTGGCAGACTATCCGGCCATGACCACCCTGGAACCCGTCGAACTGTCCGGTGAGATCGTCCGCCTGGAACCGTTGTCCCACGACCACGAGGCCGGACTCGTGGCGGCGGTGCGCGACGGTGAGCTCTGGACACTCTGGTACACCCCCGTCCCCACCCCGGACGGGATGGCGGCGGAGATCGACCGCCGCCTCGCCCTGCAGGACGCTGGGTCGATGATCCCCTTCGCCACCCGCGACCTGCGTACCGGCCGGATCATCGGGATGACCACCTACATGAACATCGACGCGGACATCCCCCGGGTGGAGATCGGCTCCACCTGGAACGCGAAGAGCGCCCAGGGTTCGGGGACCAACGCCGAATCCAAACTGCTGCTGCTCAGTCACGCCTTCGACCGGTGGGGCTGCCCGGCGGTGGAGTTCCGGACCTCCTGGCACAACCGGCAGTCCCGGGCGGCGATCGAACGGCTGGGGGCGAAACTCGACGGGGTGCTGCGCCAGCACAGCCGTACCGCCGACGGGTCACTGCGGGACACCTGCGTGTACTCGGTGGTCGCCGCGGAATGGCCGCAGGTGCGGGCGTCGCTGCGGTTCCGGCTGGGGTGGGGGCTCCGGGACTCCGATGAGTGATCCGCGACCCGGTGCCGGCTACCACGGCGCGCTCGTCCCGGATCCGAAGACGGGGGCGGAGCCGGTACTCGACGACGACGGCCGGCCGTGCGGCAACCTGCTCGGATTCTGGCGGTGGGCCTACGCACAGACCCTCGACAATGCGTTGCGCGGTGTGCTCGCCGAATATCTTGTCGGCCTTGCGGTCGACGGTCTGACCCGCAGCGCGCGGGTGGAATGGGACGCCTACGATCTGGATACTCCCGACGGACACACGGTGGAGGTGAAGTCCACCGCATATCTGCAGTCCTGGGCGCAGAAGTCACCGAGTGTCCTCACCTTCAACATTCCGGAGACTTCGGGCTGGGACCCGGCCACCGGTGGCTGGGCGCCGGCGGTCCGACGCCAGGCGCAGGTGTACGTGTTCTGTGTGTTCACCGCCACTGATCCGGAGACGGCAGATCCGTTGGACACCCGGCAGTGGGACTTCTACGTCGCCCCGACGGCCGTGATCGACCGGGTTCTCGGGACGCAGAAGACGGTCACGCTCGGATCACTGCTGCAGCGGGTCGGTCCGGAACGGACGACCTTCTCCGGGCTTGCGGACGCCGTGCGCCGGGCCACGGCCGGTGATACCCGGGATAACCGGGAGCCCCGCGACACGGCGTGAGGTACTACTCCGGCCGCGCGGCGGTGGTGATGAGCCACCACACGTCGCGGTCCTCACTCTCGGTGGTGAAGCCGGCGTCCTCGAGGGCGGCTTCGAGGGCGGAGGTGTCTCCGTCCCCGTCCCCGTCACGCAGCGGGTCGAGGTCGGTGACGATGAGGCAGCCGTAGGCGTCCAACTGCAGCAGGGCGACCAGCTGGTCGAGCAGGTCACGCAGGTCATGTCCGGGATCTCCCTCCTGCAGGGCGGCGAGGCTCACCGGGTCGAGGAGCAGGGCGTCCTCGATGTCGCCGAGATCGCCGTCGACGGCCAGCAGGACCTCGGCGGCCACCGCGGCGAGGAATCCGGCGGTCGTCTCCT
Source organism: Corynebacterium nuruki S6-4 (assembly GCF_007970465.1). Lineage (NCBI taxonomy): Bacteria > Bacillati > Actinomycetota > Actinomycetes > Mycobacteriales > Corynebacteriaceae > Corynebacterium > Corynebacterium nuruki. The sequence continues at coordinate 1,116,885 of NZ_CP042429.1, read as the reverse complement.
CGTCCGCGGTCGCCGGGCGCACGTCGTAGTCGGCGGTGCGCAGTGCAGTCCAGCCGGTCAGGGTCCCGACCCCGGTCTTCCTGTTCCGCTGCGACCAGGACACCGGGGCGGTGAATGCGCGGAGCGGGTCGGGGCAGGTGCCGGTGGACAGGGTGACGCTGCTGATCGTGGCCATGCCGACGAATCTACCGGGGAGGTGGGTCGGTGGTCCTCGTGAGCCATTCGCCGGGCCACACGCCATCATCTGATATCTGACCTGACATCTGATTTCCGGTAGGGGGGCGGCATGACCGCATCACACAACTCCGTCGACTATGCGGACGCCCGTCACCTGAGCTCCCGGACCATCACTTTCACGAGCCTCCAGCGGGATCCGAACCACGCTGCCCGGCTGGCCGAGGACGGGCCGGTGACCGTCACCAGACGCAGCAACAAGGACCTGGTTCTGGTCTCGGCGCAGAAGTACGGCGTCCCGGATCTCGGGATGTCTGCAGCGGCGCAGCTGGTCGCGGCGATCGCTGAGCTGAAAGATGTGGCAGCGGCGGTTCAGCGGGTCTTTCCCTGGCTGGAGTTCCTGAGTGACACAGACCGTGGACAGTGTGTCGCCGAACTGGAGAGAAAACTCCTGGCGGCGGCATCCATGTCCAGTTACGGGATTTTCCAGGAGGCTGTCGACGGGTGGGAAGCCACCGCGGCGGCGATCGCCGGCGGGGCCGTACCTGACGGGGACCTGGAGTGGCTGCATTCTCCGTCCGCGGTTGAGCGGCCGTCCTAGGACGACGCTGCCTCCACCACGACCGTGCCGGCGACCCGGTCATGCAGCGCCCGCCCGTCACCCAGTGCGACCGTGGCCAGCGCGGCAGCGATGAGACCGTAGGATGCGACGGTTGTCACCAGGGTCAGTGGTCGGTTGCGGTCGAAGCCACCGGTGATCCCGGTGATCGTGGCGATGTGTCCGAGCTGCCACGGCACGAGGATCTTCACGGTGTTGCGCAGCAGCGTCGCACCCGTCGACGGCGGACACCCGGTCCGGTGATCCCGGACGACCAGCTGCTGTCGGCGTTTTCCTCCGGTGGCGGACGCCGGCCCCGATTCGGCCCGTGTCGCCCATCCGGTGGCGGCCAGCGGGAGAACGGCACTGACGACCAGCAGGTCCCGTTCGATGAAGGTGCGCTGTCGTCGCAGCAGCAGTCCCGCGGGCACAGTGGCGACGGCGAGGGCCAGGTAGCCGGCGCAGTCGAGACCGTAGGCGGTGACGCGGCGTCCGGCGAGCCGGTGGAGACGGGGCAGTCGCATGGTGGTCCTCCTCCTGGGGGTCCGTGGACGGGGAGGGCTGGTGGTCCCGTTCATGCTCCACGGTAGTGCGGCAGGTGGTGCCCCCGGGGCGGAGCTGGGTCACCGATGTTGGTGGAACGAACCCGGAGGGCGTCCCCGGTCGGAAAAAACAGCACCTGGGTTCGTTCCGCCGACCGTGCGCCCCTCGGTTCTGTCGGCGGACAGCGGTGAGCCAGGCTGGCGACTCTGTCATCGACCGGGGTGCACCATGGCGGCCACGGTGGCGGGAGGCGGGCGCGGTAAACTCCGGGCCGATGACCAATCTCCGCATTGAAGCCGCCTACCAGCGCGCCTTCCGGGACTTCAGGGACCCGCCGCTCTCCCTGCTGCACGGTCGACACGCCCCCTTCGTCGTCGCAGCACTCTCACTGATCTTCACCCCGGGCCGCCCCAGCGTCGCGGTGACGGACGCCCATGTGGAGGTCGATGACATGGTGTCGGCGCTGCGTGGTGCACTCCGTGCCGGAGCCGACGCAGGGGCCGACACCGGGGCAGTGGCCGGTACCTCGTCCGGTGCGGCCGACGAGGCAACCGCGGATGAACCCGACACCACCGACGCCACCGACACCGCCCTGCCCACCGGCAACGGCCGTCGGATCTGCTCGTCCTGGGTGCGGTCCGGCTGGCTGGTGCGCCAGATCGACAACGGCACCGAGGTCTACCGGCTGTCCGCCCAGGCCGTCGCCGCGCTGGAGACCGCGGGCCGCGCCGGCGGCGGCCGCGCCCGGGTCTCCCGGTCCCGCATCCGTACCCTGCTCGACTCGGTCGACCAGCTGGTGCAGGACGCGGACACCGACCCGGCGTCCCGGCTGGCCGCACTGCAGGCCGACCGGGACCGGATCGACGCGGAGATGGCGTCGATCCGGGCGGGAAACCTGCCGGTCACCGACGATGACCAGCTGCGGGAGGAAGCGGAGAACATCCTGCACCAGTCCCGGGAACTGCCCGCGGATTTCGCGCGGGTGGCGGAGTCCATCGACGCGATGCAGCGGGACGTCGTCACCGAACTGCGCCGGGACGTGCGTCCGGTCGGTGAGGTGCTGCGCGAGTACCTGCACCGCGGCCAGCACGTCATGGAGGCCACCCCGGAGGGCCGCGCGTTCGCCGGGGCGTTGCAGCTCATCGGTGACCCGGAGCAGATCGACCGGCTGACCGACCAGTTGACGACGCTGCTCATCCAGCCGTTCGTGGCGGTGATGACCCCGCAGCAGCGGGCCGAACTGGCGGCGATCGCGACGCGGGTGGAGCAGGGTGTGCAGGAGGTGCTCACCGCGCAGCGGCGCGCCTCGCATGTCATCACCGCGCAGGTCCAGGCCCATGATCCGGCCCGTGACCGGGAGATCGACGGGCTGCTTCGGTCGGTGACGGCGGGCCTGCAGGAGTGGATGGCGGTCTCGCGGCCCGGGGAGCCGGTGGAGCCGCTGCGCAGTTTCCCGACCGCGCGGGTGGGGCATCTGCGGCAGACGCTCGCGGATCTGCGTCCGCCGGATGTGCCGGTGCCGCTGCACCACGGCCACGCGCCGGCGTCCGTCGACGACGACACCCGCGACTGGGGTGGTCCGCACTACGACGAGCTGGCGGACGCCGTCGCCGGGGCCGGCGGTGGCCCGACCGGCACCTTCGACCTCGCCGGGTTGTTCGACGAGGTGCCGGGGCCGCTGCGGCGTCCGGTGGACCTGCTGGGTCTGCTGGAGATCGCGCACCGCAACGGGATAGTCGACCGGGACGAGGTGTCGGTGGTGGAGGCGGTGCGTCCGGACGGGACGCGGCGCCGGTTCGCCTTCGGCGCGGTGACCGCCCGGACCACTGAGGAGAGAACCGGGCAGGAGACCGGGCAGGAGACCGCAGCGACGACAGCACAGGGACAGACTGAGGAGACCGAGTGACCGACCCGTTCATTGACGCGACCGCGATGGAGAACGATCCGGCGGCGTGCTTCGCCGGTGACCGCGGCACCCTGGAACCGGAGGTGCGCCGGGTGCTGGTCAAGCTCCTGCGCGGCCGGTTCCTGCTCGCCGACCACCGGGCGGACTGGAAGATCCTGCTGGACAACCAGCAGGTCATCGAGTCCCGGCTGCACGACCTGTTCATCCGTCTGGTGGTGGACACCGACCGCGGGGTGGCCTACAAACAGCAGGTCCGCTCCGGTGAGGTGGAGGTGCCGGTCCTGCTGAAGGACCGGGCGTACTCCCGGGTGGAGACGCTCGTCCTGGTGTATCTGCGGTCGGTCCGGCAGCGGGCGACGACCTCGGGCGAGCAGCAGGTGCGGGTCGACCGGGAGGAGGTGGAGGACGCCGCGCTGAGCTTCCTGCCCGCCGGTCCGAACCGGGCCGGGGCACAGAAGGCGGTGGCCGGTGCCCTCGACCGGTTGACCACCGACCATGTCATCGAGGAGGAGTCCGAGGGACGCTACCTGGTCAGCCCGATCATCGAGATCGTGCTCAGTGCCGACCGGCTCGCCGAACTCGCCGCCTGGCTGCGCGAGCACACCCCGGCCACGGAACCTGAGAGCACTGAGAGCCCTGAGAGCACTGAGAACACTGAGAGCGCCGGGAGCCCTGAGACCACCGATGCCACCGACGCCACCGATATCGAGGAGAACGACCTGTGACCGCCATGCTCGACACACTGTTCGGCCTGGTCCCGGAGGCCTCCCGCGGTGAGCAGTGGCTCGCCGGGGAACTGCAGCTGGTGAACTGGGGCGGCTATGACGGCGGCCCGCACCGCGTCCGGTTCTCACCGACCGCCACGCTGCTGTGCGGCGGCTCCGGCTCCGGCAAATCCACCCTGATGGACGCCTACATCGCCCTGATGATGCCGCACACCACCCCGTTCAACGGCGCCTCGAACGGCGGGGTGACCGGCCGGCCGCGCGGCGACGCACAGCGCAACATCCTGTCCTACGGCCGCGGCAAACTCGACGAGTCCCGCGCCGGGGACAGCACCCGGATGCGCGTGCTGCGCGGTGACGGCTGCGACACCTGGACCGCCGTCGCCATGACCTGGGTCGACAACAGTGCCGGACAAGCCGGCCAGGCCGGAAGCGACACCGTCACCGGTACGGACACCCGCCCCCGGTTCACCGCGGTCCGCGCCTGGTACATCCCGGCCGGCGCCCGGGTGCTGGAGGACGCCGTCAAGGTCCGCGCCGTCACCGACGGGGACTTCGACCTGGGCGTCCTGGAAAAGGCCGCCGCCCACCGGCTCTCTGATGCGGCGGTGCGGGCCACCGGCCTGGAGACCTTCGCCACCGACCGCGAGTTCCTCGCCCGTGTCCAGTCCGTCCTCGGCATCGGCGCGGCCGGCGGCGGCGCCAAGGCCATGAACCTGCTCGCCCGGATCCAGGCCGGCCAGCAGATCACCACCGTCGACGAACTGTACAAGCGGATGGTGCTCGACGTCCCGACGACAATGGCGACCGCCGAGGAGGTCGTCGCCCACTTCGACGAGCTGGAGGCCACCCGCGACCGGATGGTGCAGGCCCAGCGGCAGGTCCGGACGCTGCGTCCGATCCGGGAGATCCGCGCGACCGCCCGGGATGCCGCCGACCGGCTGCGCCTGGCCGACGAGGTCGGCCGTTTCGCCGACCCCGCCTCACCTGCCGCCCTCTGGCGGACCGGACGCCGCCTCGACCTGCTGCGGGACGCCGAGGCCGCCGTCCGGTCCGAGGCACAGCGCGCCGGGGCGGAGGCCGAGGCCCACACGGCGGCGGCACAGGCCGCGGCCGCCGAACGCGACGGGGTGCGCGAGGTGCTCCGCAGCTCCGGTGGGGACACCCTCGAGACCGCCGCCCGCGAGCAGGCCCACGCCGAACGGCGCCTCACTGAGATCCGCCGGACCCGGGAACAGTTCGACGAGGCCACCGCCTGCCTCGCGGTGACGGTGGATTCGGCCGCGGATTTCGCCGAACTGGCCGCCACCGCCCGCACCGCCCTGGAGACCCCCGACGACCAGGGGACGGTCTACGAGGCCTACGCCGAGGCACACGGTGCGGTCGCCCGGCAGCGCAAGCGGCTGGCCGATGCGGAAGCCGAGCAGCGCACCGCCGGTACCCGCCACGGCAACATCCCCACCGCCCTCCACCAGGCCCGCGTCCTGCTCGCCGAGGTCGCCGGACTGAGCGTGGAGGAGCTGCCGTTCGTCGGCGAACTGGTCGACGTGCATTCCGACTTCGAACCGTGGCGGGAGGCGGTGAACCTCGCCCTCGGCGGATTCGCCACCACCGTCCTCATCGACGAGGCCGAACTGCCCCGCTTCCGCGCCGCCATCGACGGGGTCCGCATCGGCAGCCGGCTGTCCTTCGAGGGTGTGCCGACCGGGGAACCGGCCGGCACCGGGACCGCTGATCCGGCGACCCTGCCCGGCCGCCTCGACTACCGGGACAGTCCCTTCACCGGCTGGCTCCGCGACCGGCTGGAGCGCAACTTCGGCTTCGTCTGCGTCGACAGTGCCGCCGAGCTCGGCGACCACGCCCGCGCACTCACGGTCACCGGCCAGCTCTCCCAGGGCACCCGTGGTGCCCACGGCGGGCAGGGCGGCCGGGGGAGCCGGGGCCGGCGCAACGTGCTCGGCTTCTCCGGGGCGCACCGGGAGGCCGAACTCGCCGCGGAGATCGAGGACCTGCGCGGACAGCTCGCGGCGGCGGAGGCGGCGAAAGACCGGGCCGCCGCCGACCTGGACACGCTCGGCGCCCGCCGGGCCGCCTACCGTCGCGTGACGGAGACGACCTGGGAGCAGCTGGACACCACTACCGCCGAGCAGGAGTACCGGCGCTGGTCCGGGATCATCACCGAGGTCACCGACGGTAACCCGGAGATCAGTACCCTCCGCGCCCGGATCGACGAACTCGGCGCGACGGTCACCGAGCTGACCGGGCAGGCGGCGGTCGCCGCGACCCGGCACACCGCGGCGACCGCCCGGTGGGACCGGGTTGTCGATGAGGTGGACACCGCCTCCGCCGCCCTCGACGAGGCTGCGGCGGCGGGCCGGACGGTCACCGACGAGCAGGCACGGTACCTCGCCGAGCGGGTCGCGACCGGCGCCGACGGCACCGACGGCCAGGCCGATCTGGCGGCGTTCGACGCGGCAGTCGCCGCGGCGTCCCGCCGGCTCGACGACGACCGCCTCGCGGCCCAGGAGACCCTCGGCGACCAGCACCGGCAGCTCGCCCGCATCCTCGAGAGTTTCCTCGACCAGTGGCCCAACCCCAACCTGCGGGCCGACCCGGAGAGTTCCCTCGGTGATTTCGAGCGGCTCCTCGACGAGCTGGAGACCAGCGGACTCCACGAACTGGAGGCCGAGTGGAAAGCCAGCCTGCTCACCCTGTCCGGCAACGACCTCACCAACCTGGATTCCACGCTCGCCCAGGCGCGCCGGGAGATCCGGGAACGCATCGAGCCGATCAACCGGATCATGGCCGACCTGCCGTTCTACGATGACGACCACCGGCTGCAGATCCGCGCGCGCGACACCCGCTCCACGGTGCGGTCCAGGTTCCTCGCCGAACTGAGGGAGGTGCGCGGGCTTATCGACGCGGCCACGACCGACGAGGACCGCGGCCGCGCCTATGACCGGATGACCCGCCTCATCGACCGCATCCGGCCGGACGCCCCGGATGTCGGCAGTCTCATCGACGTCCGCAACCATGTGCGGGTCAGTGCGGAGAAGATCGACGCCGCCACCGGGGAGCATGTCGCCCTCTACGACCACATCGGGGAGAAGTCCGGTGGTGAGTCCCAGGAGCTCATCGCGTTCATCGTCGGTGCCGCGCTGCGTTACCAGCTCGGCGACGCCGGGGCGGAGCGTCCCCGCTATGCGCCGGTGTTCCTCGACGAGGCGCTGATCAAGGCGGACGCCCACTTCACCGCCCGCGCCATCGGCGCCTGGCTGGGTCTGGGGTTCCAGCTGGTCATCGGGGCGCCGAACGACAAGTACAGTGCGATCGAACCGCATGTCGAGGTCGAGTACGACATCCTCAAGGACGGCAACGGGCGGTCCTGGGCCCGGCCGAAGGTCGCGCTGCCGGTGGAACAGGTGGAGTCAGCGGGATAGCGCCGTATCCTGGGGCGCCATGGCACCACTGCGCACCGTCCTGATCGGCTACGGCCACGCCGGAAGCGTCTTCCACGCCCCGCTCATCGCCGCCGACCCCGACCTCGACCTGTCGGCGGTCGTCACCGGGAACAGTGCCCGCCGCGCCGAGGTCCGGCGCCGGTACCCGGGCACGGCACTCCTGTCGGACGCCGCGGCGATCCGGGGTCCCGGCGAGCGCACATCCGGCTGTGACCTGGCGGTCGTCGCCACTCCGAACGACAGTCACGCCCCGCTGGTCGAGGCGGCGCTGACCGCCGGCCTCGACGTGGTCGTCGACAAGCCTTTCGCCCTGATCGCGGCGTCCGCCCGTCGGCTGATCCGCCTCGCGGAGGAGCGGGGGCGGCTGCTCACCGTGTTCCACAACCGACGGTGGGACGCCGACTTCCGGGCCGTGCGTGACCTTGTCGCCGGTGGACGGCTGGGGGAGGTCCGCCGGTTTGTCTCCCGGTTCGAGCGGTGGCGTCCGGACCCGGAACAGGCCTGGCGGTACACCACGCCGCGGTCCCGGGGCGGCGGCATCATCTACGATCTGGGCGCACACCTCATCGACCAGGCGCTGCAGCTGTTCGGCCCGGTCGACGACGTGTACACCGAGGCGTCGGTGGTGCGGGACGCCGGGGTGCCGGGCATCGACGCCGAGGACGACGCCTTCCTCGCCCTCCGCCACCGCAGCGGCGTGTACTCGCACCTGTCGATGAGCGCGGTCGCCCCGGGGGAGGCGCCGCGGTTCAGCGTGACCGGCAGCCTCGGCGGTCACGAGTCGTGGGGGCTCGACCCGCAGGAGGACCAGTTGCGCGGCGGGGTGATCGCCGATCCGGACGGCTATCCGGCGTTCTACCGGCAGGTTGTGGCGGCGGTGCGCGGGGAGGGGCCGGTCCCCGTCGACCCGGCGGACGCCGTGGCGGTCCTCGAGATCATCGAGCGCGCCTTCGCACTCACGCGGTGACGGCAGGGGCGGTCGTGACCGTGGTGGCAGTGTCGACAGTGTCGGCAGTGTCGGCTGAGCGGGCGGTACCGCCGGTGCGGCCGGGGATCCGGCGCCACCACACGTTGTCGCCGTGCTCCCACGGCGCGAGGCCGAGTGCGGCGAGACCGGGGTCCGCGCCGGCGACCACACAACCGCCGGCGGTGAGTCCGAGCCGGTCGACCAGAATCGTCAGCAGTGGAGCCGGGTCCTCCGGGCCGGGGCCGGTGATGAAGACGTCCGGGGTGCGGTCGACAGCGAAGTCGCCGGTGATGCTGCTGATGATGAGCGCATCGTCGGTGATCGAGCCGGAACTGTCCGCGATCCCGTCGGCGTCCCCGTCCCACGGCAGGTCGTGGAGGATATTCGTCACGGCGTAGGCGGTGTGCCGGGCGGTCGCGTCGAGACTGTCGGCGAGGAACAGCGGGACGTCGAGGCAGTGGCGGGCGAGCCAGCCGGTGACGGTGAGGTGGGGGAACCTGGCGGTGACGGGGTGCAGGTGTCCGGAGGTGGTGGCCAGATCGTGGCCGGTGACCTGGCAGGACAGGACGGTGGTGGTGTCGATCGGTGTCATACCGGGGACAGTAGCGGCGCCACCGGACAGCGACCGGCCGCCGGTGCTTCACTGTTCGAACACGGTCGGGGTCAGATGAGGTCGATGGCGTCGTAGTACCTGGAGTGGTCGCTGACCTGCGTCGACACGTCGTGGTCGACGATGTTCGGAAATGGGGTGTTGAAACCCACCTCACCGACCGCGTGTTGCCCCAACTGTGCCGTCCGGTAGAGCCGTCGCAGAATCGGGTCGTTCTGCGAACAGTAGTTGTGCACCGTTCCCGTGACTGCCTCGCTCAGCGGCCGCCATTCCCGGCCCACACCGATAGCTGCGCCGACCAGGTGGATGTCCCGGATCTTCGGCGCAGCGCCGAATCCTGCCATGGCCGACGCAGCGGTGGCCATGACACGGCCGCCGAGGCTGTGCCCGACGAGAATGAACTCGTCCTGTTCGGTCTTGCCGAGGAGTGCAGCGAGTGCGGTCCCGGTGCGGTTCGCCCGGTGAACGGCGGTATGCCACGGGTTCTTCAGCAGGTCACCGACCGCGAGGGCCGGGGCGACCGGGCCGACCTTTTTCGCCATCTTCTTGCTCGCCCGGGCGACGGCTCCGACAATGAACTTTTTCCCCGCCTGGCCGGCGGCCTGCACCCCGAGCGCGTTGGCGAGATGCTTGAACTCCTTGCTTCCCCAGTGCAGCAGATAGACCGGCGACTCCGGATAACGTTTCTGTACCGCCCGGACAGCTTTGAACCACTCAGGCTGGTTCTCGTTGAGGAAGCCACGGGCGATGACGACCGGAGTGCCTGATCCGTCGCGGAGCTTCTCGACCTTGAACGAGGGATCTTCCCCGACATAACTGCCGAGGATCCGGTCGCCGTAGATCCCGCCGAGGAGGCCGCCGGCGGTCGCGACGGCATAGGTTCCGCCGGCCATTCCGAGACCGCCGGCAGCTACTGCGCCACCACCGAGGAATGCCAGCCCGCCGTTGGTGGCTGCGGCACCGGTCAGTGCCATGAACTGAGTCCCGATGATGCCACCGATCGCGGGTGCCGCAAGCCAGGCTCCGCCCGCGGCAGCCCCGACAGCAGCCAGCCCGACGGTTGCCCGGGTCGTGGCTTTGGCCAGGTCGGGCTTTTCATAGTTGACGAGGGCCTTCCAGTCCGCGAGATCGGCGATGGTCTCCCGGGAACGCTCGAAACTCGCGATGTCATGACGGTGTTCGGCGCAGTAAGGTGCGATGCCCCTGAGCCCAGTCACCTTGACTGCCATACTGGTGCAGTTCGGTGCGGCACAGTGCATCACCGCCGCCCCGCAAGAGTCGCAGAGGAAGATGTCGCGACCGAGCCCGGTATCTTTCACCTGATGGTGGGAAGTGAGGGTGACGCAGTTCGAGCACCATCCCTCGGTGGTTTGCTCCCCGAGCCGTTCGGCGAGTTCGGCGAGTTCGGCGGCGGCCTCGGCTGAGTTCCGGGCATCTGCGAGGATTTCGGCGGCAAGATCCGGCGAATCCTCCTTCAGCGCTGTGCTCTGGAGAAAATCGCTTGCCGCACTCCACAGGCCTTGAACAAGTGATGTGTTGCGGGTAAGTGCTTCATCGCCGGACACATCCGGTGACGGGTCCCCAGCCGTGCCGGTCACCCGGACGAAGAGTCCCTTGGGCGACCAGATTTCGCAGGTGAACTGGCCTTCCTCTGTCTGGGGAGAAATCGTCACGGTGTCGGGGAATCCGTTCACAGAACCGTCCTTTTAAGGCTGAAAATAGGAATCGGTGTCTGAGTATAACCGCAGTCGTTGATGTCGACGAAGGGATGGCAGTGCTGCGGCACTTCGCCGGAAAATCCCGTGATGCCGATGCGCACAGCATCGCGGGAAGATGACGTGACCAGTGACGACAGCGTTGTCGACTGTCCCGGATGACCGGCGGTAGAGCCGGGGTACTGAAGAACAACGCCGACGGTGCCACCGGACAGCGACGGGCTACCGGTGCTTCACTGTTCGAACACGATCGGGGGGATATATATGATGACGAAAATCAGTTATGCTATGTCGCATAGCATAACTGATTTTCATCCCGACACTATTAGCCCGGATGATGCGGATGGTGCGGATGATCCGGGAGTGACGGGTGGTGCAGGACCGGCCGAGGAGGACATGCCCCGTGTGCGACCGCTGCGCCGCCGGAGCAGAGACAAGCCCTGAGGCAGTCCTACCGGCCGGCGTAGGGGTCGCGCTGGCCGATGTACTGCACGGTGGAGTACTCGGCGATACCCTCGGCGCCACCCTCGCGGCCGAGGCCGGACTGCTTGACGCCGCCGAACGGTGCGGCGGCGTTCGAGATCACCCCGGAGTTGTAGCCCATCAGGCCGAACTCCAGACCGTCGGCGAGCCGGTACATCCGCGCCGGGTCCTGGGTGAACACGTAGGAGGCGAGACCGTACTCGGTGTCGTTGCCCAGGGCGACGGCCTCCTCCTCGGTGCGGAAGGTGAAGATCGGGGCGATCGGCCCGAAGATCTCCTCGCGGAACACGCGGGCCTCGGTGGGTACGTCGACGAGGACGGTGGGGGCGAAGAAGTTGCCGGGACCGTCGAGACGCTGACCGCCGACGGCGGCGCGGGCGCCGAGGTTGACGGCGTCGGCGACGAGGGACTCGAGGTTGTCGACGGCCTTCGCCTCGATCATCGGGCCCAGGTCGGTGTTGTCCTCCAGGCCGTCGCCGGTGACGAGCCCTTCCATCCGGGCGACGAACTTCTCGGTGAACTCGGCGGCGACCGATTCCTCGACGAGGATGCGGTTGCCGGCGGTGCATGCCTCGCCGCCGTTGCGCATCTTGGCGGCCATCGCACCCTCGACGGCGACATCGAGGTCGGCGTCGGCGAAGACGATGACCGGGGCGTTGCCGCCGAGCTCCATGGAGGTGCGCAGGACGTTGTCGGCGGCGGCCTTGAGCAGGGTGCGGCCGACGGGGGTGGAGCCGGTGAAGGAGACCTTGCGCAGCCGCGGGTCGGCCATCAGCGGTTCGGAGACCGAGGACGCCGACTGCGAGGTGACGACGTTGAGGACGCCGTCGGGCAGTCCGGCGTCCGCCATGGTCTGCGCGAAGTACTGGGCGGTCAGCGGGGTGAGCTTGGCGGGCTTGAGGACCATGGTGCAGCCGGCGGCGATCGCGGGGGCGACCTTGCGGGTGGCCATCGCCAGCGGGAAGTTCCAGGGGGTGATCAGCAGGCACGGGCCGACCGGCTTGTGGCGGGTCGTCATGCGCAGGGTGCCTTCGGGGACCTCGGTGTGGTGGCCGTAGTGGCGGACAGTCTCCTCGGCGAACCAGCGGAGGTATTCGGCGCCGTAGGTGACCTCGCCGCGGGCCTCGGCGAGCGGCTTGCCCATTTCGAGGGTCATGAGGGTGGCGAAGTCCTCGGCGCGTTCGTGGACGAGCTCGAAGGCCTTCCGCAGGATCTCGGAGCGGGTGCGCGGGGCGGTGCGGGCCCAGGACTCCTGGACGGCACAGGCGGCGTCCAATGCTGCGACGGCGTCCTCACTGGTGGCGGAGGCCAGTGTGGCGAGGTGTTCGCCGGTGGCGGGGTTGTCGACGTCGACGGTGGTGCCGTCGGAGGAGTCGCGCCACTGCCCGCCGATGAGCAGGCCGGTGGGGACCTTCGAGAGGAGGGTGGAGATGTCGGTCATGACGGTTCCTTGTCTTTCTGGTGTCTGTCTCGAGTCTGTCTCATGGAGTGTGTCCCGGAGATGGGATCCGGGGTCTGCCGCCCAGGGTAGGCGTTCAGTCGAACAGGATGACCTGCCGGACGGCACGGCCGTCAGCCAGCTCGTCCATGGCCTCGTTGATCTCGTCGAGCCGGATCGTCCGGGAGATCAGCTTCTCGACCGGGAGCTTCCCGGACCGCCACCAGTCGGCGAACTTCGGGATGTCGCGCTGCGGTACCGCCGACCCCAGGTAGCTGCCGATGACGGTGCGCGCCTCACCGGTGATGACCGCCGGCGGGACCTCGGACATGGCGTCCGGGTGCGGCAGGCCGACGGTGACGGTCCGGCCACCCGGCTTCGTCGCGGCGAAGGCGGTCTCGAAGGCGCGCGGATGACCGGCGCACTCGAGGGTGTGGGAGGCCCGGATGCCCTGCTCCGCGACCTCGGCGGGGGTGTAGACGGCGGTGGCGCCGAGCTCGCGGGCGAGATCCAGCTTCTCCGGGAGGGCGTCGACGGCGATGACGTCGCCCTTGTCCTCGGCGACCGCCGAGATGAGTGCGGAGATGCCCACCCCGCCCAGGCCGACGATCATCACGGATTCCCCGTCCGCGCGCTGCACGGCGTTGAGCAGGGCACCGCCGCCGGTCAGGACGGCGCAGCCGAGGACGGCGGCGATGGCCGGGGGCACGTCGTTGCCGATCTTCACCAGCGAGGCGCGGTCCACCACGGCATAGGTCGCGAAACCGGAGACGCCAAGGTGATGCTGGACGGTCTCGGCCTCGTCGCCGGTGTCCCGGCTGAGATGCCGGGAGCCGTGCAGCAGCGTCCCGGCGGTGTTGGACGCCGAACCGCGTTCACAGGGCAGCCGGCCGTCGGTCCGGCACGCGTCACATTCGCCGCAGCGGGGCAGGAAAGTCATGGTGACCCGTTCCCCCTCGGCGAGATCGGTGACCTCGGCGCCGGTCTCGACGACCAGTCCGGCCGCCTCGTGACCGAGCAGCATGGGCACGGGCCGGGGCCGGTTGCCGTCGACCACGGACAGGTCGGAGTGGCACAGGCCCGCGGCCTCGACCCTGATGAGCACCTCGGTGGGGCCGGGGGCGGTGAGGTCGAGCTCGCTGACGGTGATGGGGGTGGTCCCGGCGTACGGCCGGGCGCGTCCGATCTCCTCGAGGACTGCTCCGGTGATCTTCATGGGGTCGCCTTTCTGACGCCGACGGACATGTTCGTCCGCAACACTAGGGGCGGGCCGCACCCCGCGGTAGTGGCAACATGACCATGTTCCTGCGATATTCAGTGCATGGCACACACCGATGGCGACTGGATCCGCCGCCGACTGCGGTCCGCGACACAGCTGACCGAGCTCCGGGACACCGAAACCACGCTGCAGGCGGTCGCGAGGCACACCCGCGGACTCATGGGCTCGGACATGGCCTACGTCAGTTTCACCGACTTCGACCGCAACGAGACGGTGATCCGCAAGACCGACGGGGTGCGCACGCAGGCCTACGCCACCATCCGGCAGCCGCTGGGGACCGGGGTGCTGGGGCGGGTGGCGATCGGCCACTCGTCCTACTGGACGCCCGACTACCAGGTGGACGAGAAACTGCACCACCTCGGCGACATCGACGACATCGTGGCGGGGGAGGGTGTCCGCGCCCTGCTCGGCGCACCCCTCACCGTCGCGGGGCGGGTCATCGGCGCCCTGCTCATCGCCCACCGGATACCCCGGGAGTTCTCCCCGGTCGAGGTCGCACGGCTCGAATCGGTCGCCGACCAGGCCGCGGTGGCGATCGACAACGCCCAACGCCACGAACAGCTGATGGAGCTGGTGGAGCAGACCAGCGGCGAGCGGGAACGGAGCGGATCCGATGTCGCCGCCCTGTCGCGGGGACTCGACCTGGACCGGCGCCTCATGGAGACCGTCACCTCGGAACTGCCGGCCTCGTCGCTGCTGTCGATCGGCGCCCAGGTGCTGGACTGCGACATCTGGTTCACGGACCTGCCCGGACGCCGTCCCATCGCCGCCTCCACCGACGCACCGGTCCCGGACCGGGCGGCGAACGCCGGGGGCACGTTCCTCGCCGTGACCGCGGCCGGCCGGCAGTTCGGCGAGCTGGTCACCGACCGTGCCCTCGGCGAGGCGGAACAGACCCTGCTGGAACGGGTCAGCCTGCACACCGCCCTGTGGGTGATGCTCGCCCGCGCCCGCGAGGCGGTGGAACTGCGGGACGGGACCGAGGCCGTGGCCGCCCTGGCCGGCGGCGACCTGGACGCCCCGGCGGTGCGGTCGGTCCTGGCGGAATGGTGGCTGCACCAGGCCGACCGGTGGTGTGTGCTGGTCCTGGACTCACCGGACCCGGTGCGGGACCGGGTGATGCGGGCACTGTCGGCGTCCTCGCCGTCGCCGGTGATCATCGCCCCGCACGACGGTCACATCTGCGTGGTCACCGGGGACGCGCGGTGGGTGGCAGCGGTGCCGGACCTGTTCGCCGCCCGCGGCTGGACGCTGCGCGGCGGGATGACCTGGGTCGCCGCCGGTTCTGCCGACGCTGCCGACGCTACTGGCACGGCCGGCCCGGCGGGACGGGATTTCGCCGCGGCACACCGGCAGGCCGAACTGGCGGCCTCGGCACAGCGGACACTCGGACGCACCGGACTGTCCGACGGCGCCGGGCTGGGCATCCTCGCGGCCGTCCTGCACCTGGCGGACCAGGGTGAACTGCCGACCCCGCTGGTCGCCGACCTGTCACCGTTGACCGGCTACGACGCGTCCCACCACAGCGGGCTGACCCGGACCGCGCAGGTGTACTTCGACACCGACGGCAGCGTGGCGCGCACCGCGACGGTGCTCGGCGTGCACCGCAACACCGTGCGGCAGCGGCTCGACCGGATCGGCGGACTGCTCGGGGAGGACTGGAACACGATGCCGCGGAAACTCGACCTGCAGCTGGCACTGCGGGTACAGGCCCTGGCGGACCGGCGGTGAGAAGGCCTTGCGCCCGGGGAATGCAGGCCCCACAATAAGCGTTCAGTCAGGAAAGAGAACCGATCCATCGAGAGCACAGAGAGCACAGAGAGTACGGAGAGGACAGACATGAGCACAGCCCCGCAGCTGACCGACCGGGAGGGCACGCCTGTCGTGCTGGAGCGCGCACCGGAGGAGAACACCTACCGCATCTTCTACGCCGGCGATGACCGGCAGCTCGGCCATGCCGACTACCTTGACCGGCCGGCCGATGCGGCGTTCGGACGGGGTGTGGAGCGGGTCTTCCACCACACGGTCGTCGACGACGAGTTCGCTGGTCGGGGCCTTGCCGGAGTGCTGGTGTCGGCGGCGCTGGCGGATGCCCGCGAGCAGGGATTCACGGTGGTGCCGGTGTGCTCCTATGTGGCGCACTGGATCACGAAGAACGACTGGGACGGCGCCGTCGCCCCAGTCACCGACGAGGTGCAGGAGTGGCTCGCCGACCAGGAGTGAGGGGGCAGCCGGGTCGCGGCCGGGTCAGGGCCGGGGGTTATCCGGGGCAACGTCACCGGGGTGAGGGGCGCGGCCGGGGCACCCCTCTTGTAGGGTGAGTTCCCGTAAGTTTCTGATGTGTTCCGGCGCACAGTGTCGCCGCACACTGGTGCGAGGAGTGTCGGACATGCCGGACTGGCTGCTGTACATACTGATCGCGGTGGCGGTCGTCGTCGCCGTCGCCGCCATGGTGGCCGTCGCCTTCTGGTTCGACGCCTGGTCCGACGCCCGGGACGACCGCGACGACGGGGACAGCCCACGCACCCGGTTCCGCCGGGTCGTCGACCGGTACAGCGCCATGGCGCAGCAGCTCGACAGTCTCGACGACCGTGCCCACTCGCCGGCCTCCCCGGCCGTCGAGGCGGAACTGCGCCGCCGCTGGCAGGAATGCCGGGACGCCTTCCTCGAGGTCGACAGGATCGTGCAGGCCACCGGCCTGACCCCTGATTCGCCGGCCCGCGGGTTCCGCCGGCACGCCGGGGAGATCCGCACCGCCGATGATGCAGCGGCAAGGATGCAGCAGGCCTCGGACGCCGTCGACCGCCTCCTCGCCCTGGAGCGGGACGACCCGGCGGGACGCCACGACCGGCTCACCGACCTCATCGGCGACATCAACGAGGCGGAGGCCGACCACTGGGATTCGCAGTGGGCGTACCCGCAGCTGCAGCACCTGGAGGAGCAGGTCCGGCAGCTGCGGGAGGAGGTGTCCGGAACCCCGGACACCGCGGGGCTCCTCGACCGCGTCGTCACCGTCACCCGCGACCTCGACGACATCACCACCCGCGCCGGACAGGCGGCCGCATGACATCCCGTACCGCTCTGACCACCCGGACCACCCGGGTCCGGCCGCGTCGCGCCCGGCTGCTGTCCCGACTGCTGTGTGCGGCCGCCGTCGCCGGCCTGGCGGGGGCGGCGTCCTGCCCGGGGGCCGGGGCGGCACCTGATCCGGCGGCGCCCGGCAACCCTGACGTGCGCATCGACGATCCGGACGACCTGCTCGACCCCGCCACCGAGCAGGATCTCACCGCGCAGACCGGGTCACTCGTGCCGGACCCCGCGAGGCAGGTCGACTACATCGTCCTCGGCGACGGGGCCGAGAACGGCTGGGACAGTGACGACAACTTCAACGACGAGGCCCTCGACTGGGTCGGGGCACACCGCCCCGACCTCGTCCCCGACGGCACCGGTCAAGGTGCGACGTGGCGGGCCGGTTCCCTGATCCTGGTCGTCGGCGTGGCCACCCACGGCAACGGTGTGTACTGCGGCGACGACGTGTGCGACGCCCTCGACCTGCGCGACGGCGGGCACCTCGACCAGACGCTCGAGGACATGAAACCGGGGCTGCGCGACGGCGACTACGCCCGCGGCCTGCTCGACGGACTGCGGACCGCCGGTGACCCGTCGAAGGTCAAGGACGACAGCGGCGAATTCTGGGGACCCGTCGCGATCGGTGCCGTCGTCCTCGCCCCGTCGGTCGGAATCGGGATCTGGGGGCGGCGTCGGACCCGGCGCAGCACGGTCACCACCGCCCGCGACAAGTTCACCGACCTGTCGGACCGCTACAGTGCGGCCGCCCTGCGCCTCGACCAGATTGACATCCGGGCCCACTCACTGACCTCGCCGATCGCCGACGCGGAACTGCGGCGCCAGTGGGAGGACTGCCGGGACGCCTTCCTCGAGGTCAACGAGGTGGTGGGGCGGACCGGGCTCACCGTGTCCTCGACGGACCGGGAATTCCGGGCGCAGGCGACGACCATCGGGGACGCCGACGAGGCGGTGGCGCACATGCACACCGCGGAGGCGAACATCGACCGGATCTTCGCCATGGAGCAGGGGGACCGGGAGGTCCGCCGCAGTGAGCTGGACGCCCTGGCCGACGACATCGTCGACGCCCGGACCGGGACGGTGAACCCGGCGGTGAAGACCCAGCTGCAGGGCCTGCACCACCGGTGCATGCAGTTGCGGGAGACCCCTGACCGGGCGGACTTCATGGCCCGGTTCGCCACCGTCATCGCCGAATACTCCCGGATCATGGAGCTGGTCGAGCGGGAAATGGAGCACCTCCGGCTCGACCAGGAGGGCCGGGTGCCGCCGCAGATCTGGGACGAGGACTACCGGGTGGGGTCCGGGTACCGGGGCTGGACGCCGTACCACACGGTCAGCAGCTGGCACGCCTCCGATGAGGCGGCGCACAACAGTTCCTCGACGAACACCTCGTTCAGCAGCGGCTTCTCCGGCGGGGGCGGTTCGTCGCGCTGGTGACCGGGTGTGCTGGGTGGTCGGTCGCTGCGCCGGGTCCGCCGCCCACCGTGGCAGTCAGCCCGCCTCCCGCCGTGGCATCCAGCCCGCCTCCCACCGCCCACCCGGTTTTTCACACCTCCACGGCGTCCCACACACAGAGATGTGCAGGTCAGGGCGGGTGAGCCGGGGGCGGCGTCCGGCGGGGAGGTGTGAAAAACCCGGTAGGTTGTCGGGGCTACTCGGCGTCGGCGGCGCTGCTGCCCAGGCTGCCGAGGGAGCTGCCCTGGACGCTGCCGGTCACGTCACCGGAGACATCCGGGTCCGGGGTGATGCCGACGAGGTCTTCGAGGTGGTCGACGAACTTCCCGAAGGCGTCGACGACCGGGTTGTCCGCCCATTCGCGGAAGGCGACCCAGACGCCCTGGACAGAGCCGGAGATGGTGTTGATGAGGTCCATCGGTGAAATCCTTTCAGAGATAAAAGTTGGACAGGTGACACTCTAGACCGGGTCGGACCCGGGCGGTGCCGGCGCCGTGCGGGGCGTCCGTCGCCCGACGATTCCCGCCATTGTCCGGGGCGTACGGTGCCGGGCATGACTGATTCTCCTACCTACCTGGTCGGGGTCCTCGTGGTCTCGATCCTGTTGCTCATCTTCCTGATCAACTGGCGGACGAAACTGCACCCCTTCCTCGCATTGTCTGTGACCTCGTTGTTTGCCGCCGTCGCCGCCGGCCTGCCGCTGGCGGACATTCCGGAGAATCTTGTCGACGGTGCCGGCGGCACCCTCGGTGAGACCGGTCTGGTGGTGTTCCTCGGAGCGATGCTCGGCCGCCTGCTCGCCGATTCCGGTGCGGTGGGACGCATCGCCGACCTAGTCGTGGAACACAGCTCGCCCCGGACCGCGCCGTGGGTGATGACGGGTGTGGCCTTCCTCATCGGTATGCCGATGTTCTTCGAGGTAGGACTCGTGGTGCTCATGCCGGTGATCTACGCCGTAGCCCTGCGGCTCGATGTCGCGGCCGGACGTCCGAAGACCTGGTACCTCCGCATTCTCATCCCTGCTGTTGCAGCCCTGTCCTGTCTGCACGGCATGCTGCCGCCGCATCCCGGTCCGACGATCGCGGTCAACGGGCTGGACGCCAACATCGGCCTCACCATCGGCCTCGGTCTGATCTGCGCGGTACCTGCCGTCGTGCTTTCGGGGCCGGTGTACGCCCATTTCATTGCCCCACGGATCCGGCTTGAGCCCTCGGACGATCTGGTCCGGCAGTACGCCGGCACCACTCCCGACGAGGCGGAAAAGCAGCAGGACGCCTCCGGCGACGGTGCGTCCGCGCTGGCGACGGTCAGGAAACGGGTCGGAGCGGACTCCGGCAATGAACTGTCACCGGTGCCGACCTGGCTGGCGTTCGTCTGCGTGCTCGTCCCGGTGGTCCTCATGCTGTTTGAGACCCTCGTGGATCTCGTTGCGCCGGACTCGGTGCTCAAGACTCCCGCTGCGCTGGTCGGTCAACCGGTCATCGCCATGCTTGCCGGCGTCCTGTTCGCCGGGACGGTCCTCGCCTGGAGCAGTCGCATGACCGGTGGCGACGTGAAGAAATCCTTCGGCTCCTCACTCGGTTCTGTCGCCGGGGTCGCCCTGATCATCGCCGGTGGCGGGATGTTCAACGAGGTACTGAAGACCTCCGACATCAACGACGCCCTGGTCGACGTCATCTCCGGCTGGGACATGAACTACATCCTGCTCGGCTGGATCATCGGTCTGGTGCTGTCGTTCTGTACCGGCTCGGCCACCGTCGGCATCGTCAGTGCCACCGGTATCCTCGCGCCGTTGGTGGCGGGGATGGCTCCCGCGTACATCTCCCTGGTGGTCATCGGGATCGGGTCCGGGTCGGTGGGGTTGAACTGGGTGAACCATGCCGGATTCTGGTTCGTCAAGGAGTCTTTCGGTATGACGCTCGGTCAGGCGACGAAGACGCACATGACGGTGCAGACGCTCGTCTCGATCTTCGGTCTGCTCATGGCTCTGCTGCTCTCGGTGTTCGTGTAGCACGCAGGGGAGTGCGGACTTGACGTGACGGGCGAACCGGCTCACCGCGTCCGCAGTGCCAGCCCCAGCGCGAACTGGGTCTCCCCGTCGCCGAGATCCATGCCGAGGAGCCGTTCGATCGTCGCGATCCGCGAGTACAGCGACGTCCGCGACAGATGAAGGTCCTCGGCCGCCGCCGAGCGGGACGACGGATGGCGCAGCACCGCAGCCGTGGTCTCGACGAGATCGCCGTCGTGGCGGTGGTCGTAGTCGAGCAGCGGTTCCAGGAGCCGGGCGGCGAAATCCCGGACATGGACGTCGTCCCGCAGCTCGTCGATGACGGTCGAGACCGGCGTCCCGCCGACGACCGTCACCCCGGGCGCGGCGTCCCGGATCCGGCCCAGCGACCGCAGGGTGCGCGACAGCGCGCCGACGTCACGCTGCGGCGGGGAGACCAGCACCGCCGTGCCCGGCCAGTCGGCCAGGGTGCGCAGCGTGCCGAGCGGATCGCCGCCGGCGGGCGCGGAGACCGCTGCGCTGATCCGGTCGGACGCAGCCCCGGAGGTGGGGGCGGTCGCCGACCCGGGGGTGACTGACCCCGGTGCGGCGAGGACGTCCCACCCGGTGCGGTCGGCGATCCGGCGCACCGTGGCGGCCTCCACCGGGCCGGATGTTCCCGGACCACGGACCTCCAGGGCGATCAGCGAGCGGTTGCGGGTCCGGAACCCTGAGGCGGCCAGTACCTCCGCCAGCCCGTCGGTGGTGGTGTAGAGCGTGCCGGTCAACCGGTCGAGTGCCGAGCGGTTGAGCAGGTCCTCCCAGGTGAACGGGCGGGCCGCGCCGAGCCGTTCCACCGCCAGCGCCACCGCGGCCTGGCGCAGGACGTGGGACGCCCCGGCGTCCGGCGTCGGGGTCCCGAGGGTGATGAGCCGGCCCCAGTGGGTGCCCCGCGCCATGACGTCGACGCACCAGCCGGCGTCCGGTGCGGGCAGGGGGACCGGTTCGGCGACCGTCCCGGTCCGACCGACCGCCCCGGCCCAGCGGGACGACCGGGACGTCCAGTTGTCCAGCAGGGTCGAGGGCTGTTCCAGGCCGACCGCGTAGTGGACCACCCGGTGGGCGGGATCCTCCAGGATCACCGGGGCGCCGAGCAGTCGGGCCGCCTGCCGGATGAGCTGCTGGGGTGGGGCACCGTCGACGATCATGGTGGTGAACGTCTCGGCGACCTCGCGCATCGCCTCGACGGTGGCGACCTCCCGGTCGAGCAGGGTGGAGTGGACCTGTTCGGACACGTCCCGGAACCGGATCTCGGAGCCGGTCGTCACCAACGGCAGGCCGGTGGCCCGGCAGGTCTGCGTCACCTCCGGCGGTACCTCGGTCCAGAACTCGCCGATCTCGAGGAGCAGGGCGGCGGCGCCGGCATCGTGGAAGGCACGGACCAGGGCGCGCCGGGCGGCGGGGTCCGTCCCCCAGCCGGAGCCGGTGGCGAGCAGGAGTTCCCCGCCGCGCAGCAGCTGGCCGGCGCGGGTGGATTCGGTGACGTGGACCCAGCGCACGGGGGTGTCGAGCTTGTCGGCGCCGACGAGGACGTGGACGGCGGTGTGGCGGAAGGCGGGCAGGGCGAGTGTCTCGCGCACGGTCATGCCGCGGGTGGCGGGGTGGACAGTGTGTTCAGTCACAGGTCAACTGTGCCACACTCCGGCACCCGACGGCCGACCGAACCACCCGTAGTGTCCCTGGTGAAACCACTGTCGGACCAGACCCGAAGGACGTGACATGACCAGCACCCTCGACAACATTGCGACGCTCCACCATTTCATCGGTGGGGACGCCTCCACCGCAGGTGACCGCACCAGCCCGGTGTACAACCCCGCCACCGGCGTCCAGACCGGCCAGGTCCCCCTCGCCGACGCCGCCACCCTCACCGCCGCCGTCGACGCCGCCGAAACCGCCGCCCCCGCCTGGCGGTCCACCGGCATGGCCAAGCGCGCGAACATCATGTTCAACCTCCGCCAGATCATCACCGCCCGCCGCGGCGAACTCGCCGCGATCATCACCGCCGAACACGGCAAGGTCCTCGACGACGCCGACGGCGAGATCACCCGCGGCCTCGAGAACGTCGAATTCTGCGCCGGCCTGGTCCACCACATGAAAGGCGAAACCCTCGAACAGGCCTCCACCGGCGTCGACGTCACCCAACTGCGCCAGCCCGTCGGCGTGGTCGCCTGCATCACCCCGTTCAACTTCCCCGCCATGGTCCCGCTGTGGATGGTCACCACCGCCATCGCCGCCGGCAACACCGTCATCCTCAAGCCCAGCGAAAAAGTCCCCTCGGCCGCCCTGTGGCTGGCCGAAGCCTTCCGCGAGGCCGGCCTGCCCGACGGGGTACTCAACGTCGTCAACGGCGACAAGGACACCGTCGACCGGATCCTCGACGAACCCCGCATCAAGGCCGTCAGCTTCGTCGGCTCCACCCCGATCGCCCGGCACATCTACACCACCGCCGCCGCCAACGGGAAGCGCGTCCAGGCCCTCGGCGGGGCGAAGAACCACATGGTCGTCATGCCCGACGCCGACCTCGACGCCGCCGCCGACGCCGCGGTCTCCGCCGGCTACGGGGCCGCCGGGGAACGCTGCATGGCCGTCTCCGTCGTCGTCGCCGTCGGGGACATCGCCGACGACCTGGTCGCCAAGGTCAGCTCCCGGATGACGGACCTCACCGTCGCCGACGGTGCGACCGCCGGGGCGGACATGGGCCCGGTGATCACCGCCGAGGCGAAGGACCGGATCGAAGGCTATGTCGCCGGCGCCGCCGGGGAGGGCGCGACCGTCGTCGTCGACGGCCGGGCCGGCCACGGCACCGACCTGCCGGAGCAGGGCTTCTTCACCGGCCCGACCCTGCTGGACCACGTGCGCCCGGGGATGCGGGTCTACGACGAGGAGATCTTCGGCCCGGTCCTGTCGGTCGTGCGGGTGGAGACCTACGACGAGGCGGTGGAGCTGATCAACAACTGCCGGTTCGCCAACGGTACGGCGATCTTCACCCGCGACGGCCGGGCCGCCCGGTCCTTCACCTTCGACATCGAGGTCGGGATGGTGGGGGTCAACGTGCCGATCCCGGTGCCGATCGGCGCATTCTCCTTCGGCGGGTGGAAGGACTCGCTGTTCGGCGACACGCACATGTACGGCCCCGAGTCGTTCAACTTCTACACCCGCCGCAAGGTCGTCACCGAACGCTGGCCGCTGCCGAGTGAATCGCAGATCACCATGGGATTCCCCACCAACTGACCCGTACCGACCCGACCTGACCGGTACTCACCCGAACTGACCCGACCAAGGAGCACTGCCATGACCACCTCCACCGCTGCGTCCACCGCTGCGACACCCGGGGCGTCCGCCCGGTCCGACACCGTCTTCCCGCAGCGTCCCACCACCGCCGCCGAGGTCAGCGACCTCGACCGCGCCCACGTCTTCCACTCCTGGTCCGCCCAGGACGAGATCGACCCGCTGCCCGTCGCCACCGGCGACGGCGCCTCCTTCACCGACTACGAGGGCAACGAGTACCTCGACTTCGGATCCCAGCTCGTCTACGTCAACCTCGGCCACCGCCACCCGCGGCTCATCCGGGCGATCAAGGACCAGGCGGAGACCCTGCCCACCATCGCCCCGGCCTTCGCCAACGATGTCCGCTCCCAGCTCGCCACCATGATCGCGCAGGTCGCCCCGGGGAACCTCAACCATGTCTTCTTCACTAACGGCGGCGCGGACGCCAACGAGAACGCCGTGCGCATGGCCCGCGCCGTCACCGGACGCCGCAAGGTGATGAGCGCCTACCGCTCGTACCACGGGGCGACCGCCACGGCGATCAGCCTGACCGGCGACCCGCGCCGCTGGTCCAATGAACCCGGCGACTCCTCCGTCGTGCACTTCTTCGGCCCGTACCTGTACCGCTCGGTGTGGAACGCGGAGACCGCGGAGGCCGAGACGGCGTCCGCCCTCAACGCCCTGGAACAGCAGATCATCCTGGAAGGCCCGGACACGATCGCCGCGGTCATCCTGGAGACCGTCGTGGGCACCAACGGCATCCTCGTGCCGCCGCCCGGTTTCCTCGTCGGCGTGCGGGAGCTGTGCACGAAATACGGCATCATGTACATCGCCGACGAGGTCATGGCCGGTTTCGGACGCACCGGCCAGTGGTTCGCGGTGGACAACTGGGACATCGAACCCGACCTCATCACCTTCGCCAAGGGCGTGAACTCCGGCTACGTCCCGCTCGGCGGCGTGGTCGTCTCGGACGCGATCCGGGACTTCTACGCCCACCGGTCCTTCGGCGGCGGGCTGACCTACTCCGGACACCCGCTGGCGTGCGCGGTCGCCGTCGAGTCGATGAAGACCTTCGTCGACGAGGGCATCCTCGAACGCGTCCGCGACCTCGGCGAACGCGTCGTGGCGCCGCGGCTGGCGGCGATGAAGGAGAAGCACGCCGTCGTCGGGGACGTCCGTGGCCTCGGCCTGTTCTGGGCCGTCGAACTGGTGAAGGACGCACAGACCCGCGAGCCGCTGGTGCCGTTCAACGCCGCGGGGGAGTCCAACACCCCGATGGCGGAGTTCACCCGGCTGTGCCAGGCCGGCGGCGTGTGGCCGTGGACCCACTTCAACGGTGTGCACATCGGCCCGCCGCTGGTCATCTCCGAGGAGGACCTCGTGCGCGGTCTCGACGTCATCGACGCGGCGCTCGGGGAGCTCGACCGGTACGCGGTCTGAGGGCCGCGGCCGGGTACCCTGCCGACATGGTTGAAAATCCCGGGTATCTGCTCGGTGTGCTCGCCGTCTCGATTGTCCTGCTGGTCGTCCTGATCAACGGGCGGACGAAGATGCACCCGTTCCTGGCGCTCGCCGCCGCGTCGCTCGTCGCCGCCGTGGCCTCCCGCCTGCCGGCCGAGGACATCCCCACCACACTGGTCGACGGGGCGGGAAGCACACTGGGGCAGACGGGGATCGTCGTCTTCCTCGGTGCGATGCTCGGCCGGCTGCTCGCCGACTCGGGGGGCGGTCAGCCGCATCGCCGATCTGGTGGTCCGGCTCAGCTCACCGCGCAGTGCCCCGTGGGTGATGTCGGCGGTGGCGTTCCTGGTGGCCATCCCGATGTTCTTCGACGTCGGCCTGGTGATGCTCATGCCGGTGATCTACGCTGTCGCGCTGCGCCTCGACGTGGCGGCGGGCCGGCCGAAGACCTGGTACCTGCAGATCCTCATTCCCGCGGTCGCCGCGCTGTCCTGCCTGCACGCGATGCTGCCGCCGCACCCGGACCCGATGATCGCGGTCAACGCGTTGGACGCCGACATCGGTCTCACGCTCGGGCTCGGCCTGATCTGTGCGATTCCGGCGGTGATCCTCGCCGGTCCGGTGTACGCCCGGCTCGTGGTCTCCCGGTTCCGGCTGGAACCCTCCGACGGCCTGGTCCGGCAGTTCACCGGCTCCACCCCGGGTGAGGTCGAGGAGCGGCGGTGGGCGGCGCGCTCCGGGTCGCCGGTCACCGTCCCGGTGCCGCACCGGCACGGGAAGGAATCGGGGACGGAGCTGCGTCCGGTGCCGACCTGGACCGCCTTCGTGTGCGTCCTTGTCCCGGTGGTGCTCACCCTGTTCTCCGCCCTCGTCGACGTCTTCGCGCCGGACGCCGCGGTGGCGACCCCGGCCCACCTGCTCGGCCACCCGGTCGTGGCGATGCTCGTCGCCGTCCTCGTCGCCGGCGCACTGCTGTCCCATGTCAGCGGGATGAGCGGTGCGGACGTGAAGAGCTCCTTCAAGGCCTCCCTGGGGTCGGTGGCCGGGGTGGCGCTGATCATCGCCGGGGGCGGCATGTTCAACCAGGTGCTCACCGCGAGCGGGATCGACACGGCGGTCGTCGACCTGCTCGGTGACCTGCACATCAACGAGATCCTGCTGGGCTGGCTCATCGGGCTGGTGCTGGCGTTCTGCACCGGGTCCTCGACCGTCGGGATCGTCAGTGCGACGGGGATTCTCGCGCCGCTGCTTGCCGGCGCCGACCCGGTCCTCGTCTCGCTGGTGGTGATCGCCACCGGGTCGGGGTCCCTCGGCCTGAACTGGGTGAACCATGCCGGGTTCTGGTTCATCAAGGAGTCTTTCGGGATGACTCTGGGGCAGGCGACGAAGACGCACATGGCGGCGGAGACCATTGTCTCGGTTGTCGGCCTGGTCATGGCCCTGTTCCTCTCGCTGTTCGTGTAGCCCGACCGGTCCGCCCGCTGCAGTGCCGCGGTCGGGCTGTCACCGGGCGGCGGGATCTGCCGGGGTTCGCGGGGTACGCGGGGGACGACCGGTGCCGTACACGTCGGCGAGTACCTCGGCCATCCGGACGTCCTCGGCCGTGACGGCGGTGCGGGTCAGCTCCCCGAGCAGCAGGACGCCGCACTCCCGTGTCGCCGCATTGTCGGAGCGGAGCTGGCGTTCCGCGGTCCGGTAGGTGTTCCACCAGGTCCGGCGGCGCCGCGCCCGGGTGCTCTCGCGGAGGATGAGCAGCAGGAGCGCGACGAGGACGGCGAGGAGGAAACTGAGAAGCAACGTCATGCCCGCACTGTGTCATGCCCACCGGACAGGTGCGGTCTTCTCAGGGAGTGTTCCCCACACGGCGTCCCCGCTGAGCCTGAGCCCGAAGCTGTGCCGGTGTCTGTGCCCGAACTTGAGCCTGTGCCCGGTCGGCGAGGGTGTCGACTTTCCGAACCCAGGGGTCGGTCGGGTCCCGGGGCGGTCGGGGTCGCGAACCCAGGTGCTGTCCGGGGACCGGAAAATCATCCTGTCGGTTCGTTCCACGGACCTTCACGGACCTCCACGGACCTCCGTGAACACCGGGGTCAGCGTCGGGCCCGCCCGGTCTACCGCCCGGTGTCCAGATCCTCGGCGGCCAGTCCCGGTACCAGAACATACCGCCGATCGCGGATCCATCGCTGCCCGGTGGCCCGGAACTGCGCACGGTCGGCGAAGCGGTACCGGTAGGACACCACCCGCACCAGCCGCGGTGGAGCGCCGTCGAAGGGGTCGGAGTCCAGGAGTTTCAGCGTCGGGGCGTCCGCGGCCAGCAGTCGGCGCAGCAGGACGACGAACCAGCTGTCGAGGCGGCCACCCAGCGGCAGGAACCACATCATCCAGTCGAGCCGCAGGTGGTAGGGGGCGAACTGCCGGGGCCGGCGGGACACGTCACCGGGCTTGCCCTTGAAGCCGTACTCCCGCCAGTCGTCCTCGCCGGGGTCGGCCGCAGTGGTGCCCTCGATGACGTACTCGGTGCGGGTCTTCGTCACCGTGCCGAAGGCGCCGTAGGCGTTGGCGAGCTGCAGCCGGTTGAAGGCCCCGTTCATCACCTGGTTCTTCGCCGCGAGGTTGCGCGCCGCCGGCCAGCTGGCCACGACATAGCCGACGAAGACCACGGTGGTGAGGACGGTCCACCACACCGGGAGCGTGGCGTCCGGCGTCCCGGAGTGCGGGATCCCCGCCGCGGAAAACGCCAGGACGATCGTCGCCCAGTTCAGCCACGCGAAGTTGCCCGTGAGCACCAGCCACAGCTGGGTGAGGACCATGACCGCCGCCGCGCCCGCGCCGACGAGCAGCGGCCAGGCGGCGTCCGTCACCAGGGACAGCACCGGGACGAACAGCAGCCACGTCACCCCGAGCTGCGTGATGTGGTTGCCGATGACCTCACCGCGGTGGAACCAGCGGGGCAGCAGGTGCGCGGTCCTGCTGAACGGCCCGGGCATCGGCTGGGTCTCGTGGTGGTACATCAGGGCGGTGAGGTCGCGCCATTCCCGCCCGCCGCGGATCTTGATCATCCCGGCACCGAACTCCAGCCGGAACAGCAGCCACCAGAACAGGACGATGATGACCGTCGGCGGCGGCTGGGAGGCGGAGCCGAGGAAGGCGGCGAGGAACCCGGCCTCGCACAGCAGCATCTCCCAGCCGAACCCGTAGAACGTCTGGCCGATACTCGTCACCGACATGTACCCGGCCCACAGAGCCAGGAAACACAGCATCGGCACCCAGGGTGGCCCGGCCTGCGGCAGGCCGGTGACCAGCAGGGCGGCGAGGACGATGCCGGTGGTGCACAGGATGACCAGGCGCCGGTCGGTGTAGCGGATCCACCGGAAGACGGTGGGGCGCAGGATCTTCCGCCCGGACGCCGCCTCGATCCGTCGTGCCCGGCGGAGGAACCCGGGGGCGGGGAGCAGACCGTGCTCGCCCGCCAGCGGTCGGAACTGGTTGAGCGTGGAGATGAATCCGATGAGGAACAGCACCGCGATGCCCCGCTGCAGCACCTGGCGCGCGACCTCGAAATCCACGGCGGCGAAACCGTTCATGGGTCCCAGGGTAGGCGGATAATGCGGGCATGACCGGAACCCGTCCTGAACCGTTCCCCGACATCGTGCGCGACGGGCACCGTACCCGGCTGAAGTGGCACCGGGCGCGGCGCCGGCTCACCGATGAGCCGTTCACTGTCGCACGGATCCGGGAGGGGCTCGCCGCCGGGGCGAGTGTGGAGATCGATGTGCGGGTCCGCCGGGACGGCACGGTGGAGATCCGGCATGATCCGCGCCGCTGGTGGCGTCCGGAGTCCGGCCCGGTCGGCACCCTCGCTGACCTCGCAGACCTCGCTGCCCTCGCTGACCTGGCCGCTCTCTCCGGCACCGGCGCGGTGCTGCAGCTGGACATCAAGGATTCCGGGACAGTGCTGCGCCGCCGGATGACCGCGCGGTCCCGGGAGACGGTCCGGGTGGCGCTGGGGGAGCTGGGGCCGGCGGTCATCCTGTCGGCCGGTGACCCGGCCGCGGTCGCCGTCTTTGCCGACACTCTGCCCGGGGCCGCGGTCGGCACCGACCCGTGCACACGTGGCCGCATCCGGGAGCTCCGCCGGACCGGGGACGTCCCGGGCTTCGTCGCTTCGACGGTGGCGGCGGCGCCGGATGCGACGACCGTCTATCTGGACCACCGGGTGGTCACCGGTGCGGCCGATGCCGGCAGCGACATCGTCGCGGCCTTCCATGCCGGGGGCATGGCGGTGGACGCCTACACGGTGCCGACCGCCGATGAGGCGACGGTGCCGCTGCTGGAGCGGCTACTGGATCTGCGGGTCGACCAGATCACGACCGATGATCCGGAGGGGGTGTTCCGCCGACTTCGCTAGACAGACAGGTTGGTCTATTCTCGGGGGAGACTGTGTCAGACGTCCAGAGGAGAACCCACCATGACCATCTTCACGCACCACTCCCGTGCACTGCGCGCCATCGCGGCCGTCACGGCGTCCGCCGGTATCGTCGCCGGCCTCGCCGCCTGCGCGGACGACGGCACCGGCAAGTCCGATGACACGATCCGGGTCGCCACGTCACCGGGACCGTACAGCGAACTGTTCCAGCAGGGCGTGCAGCCGATCCTGGAGAAGGACGGCTACAAGGTCGAGATCAAGGACTTCACCGAACTGCAGCAGGCCGATACCGCCCTACAGGAGAACACCGCCGACCTCAACGTCGACCAGCACACGGCCTACATGAAGAACTTCAACAAGGAGACCGGCGCGGACCTCGCCTCGCTCACCCAGATTCCCACCGTCCCCTCGGGCCTGTACTCCTCGAAGCACAAGGACCTCAAGGAGATCGCCGACGGGCAGAGTGTCTCGGTCCCCGAGGACGCCTCCAACACCTCCCGTGCCCTGCGCCTGCTGAAGCAGGCCGGCTGGATCACCGTCAAGCCGGGCACCGACGAAACCTCCATCCGGATGCAGGACATCGCCGACAACCCCCACAACCTGGACATCCGCACCATGGACTCCGCGTTCATCCCCCGCGGGCTCGACGACGTCGACTGGGCCGTCATCCCCGGCTCGATGGCCTACGCCTCCGGGGTGGACCAGAAGCTCGAACTGCTCCAGGAGGAGCTGCTGCCCGACCTCATCCTCGTCGCCGTCACCCAGCAGGACCAGGTGGACTCCGACTGGGCGAAGGCCGTCACCGACGCCTACCGGTCCGACGAGTTCGCCGACTACCTCAAGGGCCGCAACGAGGGTAACTACTGGTTCGTCCCGGACGACCTGAAGAAGTGAGGACCAGATGACCGACCCGCTCTACACCGATGCCCTGGACCTGCTGCAGCAGCTGGTCCGCAACGCCTGCGTCAACGACCTCACCCCCGATTCCGGCCAGGAGGTGCGTAACGCGGACACTCTCGGGCAGTTCTTCGCCGACGAGATCGCCGCCGGCGCTGCCACCGGCGCCGTGCAGGTGCAGCGCCTGGAACCCCGCCCGGGCCGCACCAGCATCATCGTCACCGTGCCCGGCTCCGACCCGGACGCCGAACCGCTGACCTTCCTCGGCCACACCGACGTCGTCCCCGTCGACGAGGCACGCTGGACCCGCGACCCGTTCGGCGCGGAGATCGTCGGCGACGGCCCCGACGATCCGGACGCGGTCATCTACGGCCGTGGCACCACCGACATGCTCGGCCTCACCGCCCCGATGGCCGCGGTCACCCGGGCGGTGGCCCGGGAGGCGGCGTCCGGACGTCCCCCGCGCGGCACCCTCACCTTCGTCGGCGTCGCCGACGAGGAGGCACGCGGCGGCCTCGGCGCCAAGTGGCTCTCCGAGGTCCACCCCGAGGCGTTCAGCTGGCGCAACTGCATCTCGGAGACCGGTGGTTCACACCTGCCGGTCAGCGACGGATCGGACGCCGTGACGGTCACCGTGGGGGAGAAGGGTGCGGCCCAGCGTCGCCTGCACGTCACCGGCGACGCCGGCCACGGCTCCCAGCCGTGGGGCCGGGACCTCGCCGTCGCCCGGATCGCCGAGGTCGCCCGGCGGATCGCCGACTACCGGCAGCCCGTGTCGAAGGACCCGCTGTGGACCGGTTTCGTCGACGCCTTCCGGTTCTCCCCGGACATCCGGGAGGCCCTGCTCACCGACCCGGACGAGGACGACTACCTGGCCTTCGGCGACCTCGCCCGCTACGCCCACGCGGTCTCCCACCTCACCGTCTCCCCGACGGTGCTGCGCGCCGGGCAGGCCATCAACGTGCTGCCGAGCGCCGCCTACCTGGAACTCGACATCCGCACACTGCCCGGGCAGACCGACGACGTGGACGCCCGGCTGCGCGAGGCCCTCGGTGACCTGGCCGACGAGGTGGAGATCGAGCATCTCATCTCTGAACCCGCCGAGGTCAGCACCACCGGGTCAGCACTGTACGAGGCGATCACCGCCACCGTCGGCGAGTTCTTCCCGGAGGCGACGGTGGTGCCGACCCTGTCGGCCGGTGGTTCCGATCTCCGGTTCGGACGCCGCCTCGGGGGTGTGGGCTACGGATTCGCCCTCAATGCGCGGGACCGGTCGCTGGCCGACGTCAATGCGCAGCTGCACACCCATGACGAGCACCTGCCGCTGGTCGATCTGAAGCTGACGGTGGCGGCCTACCGGTCCCTGGTCGACCGGTTCGTGGGGTAGCCGCCCCGCCTCACTCCGTCCCGGTTTTTCACACCTCGGCCGGCGGACGGCCGGGCAGCGCAGCCCTCTGACCTGCAGGTCTCAGAGTATGGGAAGCGCGGCAGGTGTGAAAAACCGGGCGTCAGGCCTGATCCAGGTCCGCCGACCACTGCGACCAGGAGCCGGGGAACAGGGCCAGGTCGATGCCGACCGAATCCGCTGCCGCCACCAGGACCGCGGCGGAGACCCCAGAACCGCAGTAGGCACCGGAGACCGGACCTCCTGCGGTCGTCGGCCCCACCCCGAGCTCCGCGAAGACCTCGCGCAGTTCATCTGCCGGCAGGAACCGCCCGTCCCCGTCGAGCACGGAGGTCGAGGGCAGGTTCGCCGCCCCGGGGATGTGCCCGGCCACGGGGTCGACGGGCTCGGTCTCCCCGCGGTAGCGCTCCGGGGCGCGGGCATCCAGGAGGACGCTGTGTTCCCCGGTCGCCGCCGCCTGTTCCTTCGTCAACGTCCGCCGGGCACCGTCATACAGGTCCCCGTAGGTCACGGTGACGTCGCCGGGAGCAGGCGCGGTCGCGGGGCCGGTCTCGACCGCTCCGCCGGACTCCTGCCATGCGGACCAGCCTCCGTCCAGGATCCGGACATCCTCCAGGCCCGCGGCGGTGAGTGTCCACCAGGCGCGGGAGGACCCGGCGGCCTGCCCGTCGTCGTAGACCACGACCGTGTCCCCGTCATTGACCCCGAGACTGCGCAGCGACTCCTGCAGCGCCGGCCCGGTCGGCAGTGGATGGCGTCCCAACCCCGTGCGGGAATGGTCGCTGAGCTGCGAGTCGAGGTCCAGATAGCGGGCCCCGGGGATGTGCCCGGCGGCGAAGGCGTCGCGGCCGTCGGGCCGGGCGAGGGTCCAGCGGACGTCGAGGACGGTGACGGTGGCGGCGTCCGGCCCGGCGAGGAGGTCGGCGAGGGAGGTGGCGGAGATGAGGCTCATGGCCCCTGTATACCCGCACCACATTCCGCGGCACCCCTCTATTCGGCCCGAACCGTCCCGTGGACGCGGTCGCGGTATGCGGTGCAGGATGAACAACCATGACCACCGCCACATCACAGTCCTGGAAGACCTGGCACACCGACCGGATCGCCGCCGTCACCGCCCCCGACGGTGCCGCCGCACTCACCGGGACGCACTGGATCCACGCCACCGGCCCCGACGACGCGGTCGAGGTCCCGGGCGTACCGGGGCGGTGGTACATCGACGGCGACGGGGACACCGTCGCCGTCACCGGCACCGGTCTGCCCGACGGGTGGACCACGCCGGTACGCCTGGCGCCCGGCGACCGGGTGTCCGACGGCGGCCTGACCCTCGTCGGCCATGCCCGGGCCGGGGATGCCGCACTGCGGGTCTTCGACGCCACCGCCGGCACCCGGACCTCCGTCAGCGGTATCGAGGTGTTCGACCACGACCCGGCCTGGGAGGTGACCGCCCACTTCGTCGCCGACCCCGCGACCGTGACCGTCACCAGCGCCGACGGCTTCGAAGCACCGGGGTCGACCGCGGGCCGGCTCGAGTTCACCCTGCCCGACGGCACCTCCCACAGCCTCCGGGTCACCGACGCGGACGGTGGATTCTTCGTCTCCTTCTCGGATGCGGGACGGGCGGCCGGCACCCATGCCTTCCGCTTCCTGCACATCCCGGCGCCGGACGCCGACGGGAACACGGTGATCGACTTCAACCGGGCCGAACTGCCCGCGTTCGCGTTCTCCGGTGCCTTCCACTGCCCGCTGCCGTCGGCTGCCAACCTGTTGGACGTGCCTGTTCCGGCGGGGGAGCGGCGGGTTGCGCGGTTCCGCTGAGCAGTATGCTCGTGCGGCATGACCACCCCGCCGAAGAACGCTGTCGCACCCACCCCGGTCTACCTCGACTGCGACACCGGCATCGACGATGCTCTCGCCCTCGGCTACCTGCTTGACACCGAACGCCGCGGTACCGCGGAGCTGGTCGGTACCGGCACGGTCCACGGCAACATCGACGCGCCGGGGGCGGCGGAGAACACCCTGAGGCTGCTCGCCCTCGCCGGACGCCCCGGGGTGCCTGTCGCGGTCGGGGCGACTGACCCCCTGATCGGCGATTTCGCCGGTGGCGCGGTGCTCGTCCACGGCCGCGACGGCATCGGCGGGATCCGGGACACACTCCCGGCCGCCCCGGAGGTGCCGCTGCCGGACGAGGACGCCGCCGACCTGCTGCTCCGGCTGTCGCACGAACATGAGGGGCGGCTGCAGATCCTCGCCATCGGTCCGCTGACGAACCTGGCGCTGGCGCTGCAGCGGGACCCGTCAGTCATCCGGCGGGTCGCCGGCGTGACGGTGATGGGTGGTGCCGCCCTGGTCCCGGGCAACATGGGGCCGGTCGTGGAGGCCAATATCGGGAATGACCCCGAGGCCGCCGCCGAGGTCGTGGCCGCCTCCTGGCCGGTGACGCTCGTGCCGCTGGATGTGACGATGGACCACACGGTCGGGGACGCCGACCGTGACCGGCTCCTCGCCGCACCGTCGGCGTTCACGCGGGCACTCGGTGCCATGCTGGACGTCTACCTGGGCTTCTACGATGAGGTGGTCTTCGGTCGCCGCACCGCCGCTCTCCATGATCCGCTGGCCGCGGCGATCGCACTCGGTGAGCTCGGCCTGCGGGACGCCCCGGTGGTCGACGTCGAGGTCGATGCGACCGCCGGACCAGGGCGCGGCCAGACGATCTGTGACCTGCGCAGTCAGCGTCGGGTCCCCGGCGACGTCGAGGGGGCGACCACCCGGGTGGTCCGGTCGGTCGACCGGGATTTCGCCCCGCTACTGATGGAACGGCTCACCAGCGCTGCAGCAGCTCCGCGGCGACACTGACCGCGATGGTCGCCGGGTGGCGTCCGCCCAGGTCCGGCAGCCCGACGGGACACCTGATCCCGCCGATCTCCTCGGCGCTGAATCCCGCGTCCGCCAGTTTCCCGCGGAACCGGGCCCACTTCGCCGAGGACCCGATGAGCCCGACCGACCCCAGGTCACCGGCATCCCGGATCCGTGCGAGCAGCGCCTGGCACAGGTGCAGATCCTCACCGTGGTCGTGGGTCATGACCAGGACGTGTGTCCCCGCGGGCAGGTCGTCGACCACCTCCTCGGGCAGCATGGAGTGCGTCGTGTGCACCGTCGCGGGGCTGCCGGCGACCTCGGTGCGCAGCGCGTCGACCTGGTCGGGGCGGGAGTCGCAGAACCACAGTTCGGCGTCCTGCCGAGACAGGATCCGGGCGAGTTCGAGGCCGACATGGCCGCAGCCGAAGACGGCGACGGCCGGGACGACGGGCAGGTGTTCGAGCAGCACGGTGACCTCTCCGCCGCAGCACTGGCGGCCGTGTTCGTAGGGCACCCGGTCATTGAGTGCGAAGTCGAGGAACTCGGGGCCGGTGGTCCCGCCGGCCGCGGGAATTCCGGCGAGCATCTCCCGGGCCCGGTCGACGGCGCCGGCCTCCAGGTTCCCGCCGCCGACGGAGCCGGACAGCCCGTCGGCGGTGACGAGCATCTTCGCGCCGGCCTCCCGGGGTGCGTGGCCCCGGCGGGCGACGAGTGTCACCAGCACGGCGGGGGTGCGGGTTGCCCGCAGCGCCGCGGCGTCCGACAGCCAGCTCACGGTGCCACCTGTGTCGCCTCGGCCGACTGTGTCACCTGCGCCGCCTCTGCCGACTGTGCCGCGTTCGCACTGCCGTCCGCGGGACGCCGCGCCCGGTCCACCGCCCAGAACACCGCCTCGGGCGTGGCGGGGGAGGGCAGGTCGACGACGGTGGTGGACGGGTCGGGGGCGAAGGCGGCGACGGCCTGCCGCAGCGCCTCGCGCACCGAGAACGCGAGCATGAACGGCGGTTCGCCGACGGCCTTGGAGCCGTACACCGCGCCCTCCTCGTGCGCCTTGTCCAGCAGGGAGATGTTGAACTCCGGCGGCAGCTCGGACAGGGAGGGGATCTTGTAGGTCGAGGCGCCGGCGGTGGTGATACGGCCGGTGCCGCGGTCACCGTCGTGGCTGAGATCGTCCCAGCGCAGGTCCTCCAGTGTGAGCCAGCCCAAGCCCTGGACGAAGCCGCCCTCGATCTGGCCGAGGTCGATCAGCGGCGACAGGGAATCCCCGACATCGTGGACGATGTCCACCCGCCGCACCCGGTAGGACCCGTCGAACCGGCTGACCTCCACCTCGGTGGCGGCGGCCCCGTAGACGAAGTACTTGAACGGTTCGCCCTGCATCACCGAGGAATCCCAGTGCAGCCCCTCGGTGCGGTAGAAGCCGGAGGCGGAGAGCTGGACGCGCTGCATGTACGCGGTGCCGACCAGATCTTTCCAGGTCAGGGTGTCCGCGGTACCGAGGGCGGAGACTACGCCGCGGGAGATGCGCACATCGTCGGCGTGCACCCCCAGCCGGGAGGCCGCGACGTCCCGGAGCCGGGCGGAGATCTGTTCGCAGGCGTCCTTCACCGCGCCGCCGTTGAGGTCCGCCCCGGAGCTCGCGGCGGTCGCGGAGGTGTTGGGGACCTTGTCGGTGCGGGTGGGGGCGAGCCGGACGGTGGACAGCGGCACACCCAGGGTCGTCGCCGCGACCTGCAGCATCTTGGTGTGCAGTCCCTGGCCCATTTCGGTGCCGCCGTGGTTGACCAGCACGGAGCCGTCCTTGTAGACGAGGACGAGGGCACCGCCCTGGTTGAAGGCGGTGAGGTTGAAGGAGATGCCGAACTTGACCGGCGTCAGGGCGACCGCGCGTTTCCGGTCGTCGTGGCCGGCGTTGAACGCGGCGATCTCCGCGTCCCGGCCGGCGATGTCGGCGTCGGCGAGGAGCTGGGTCCAGGCGGCGTCCTGCCGGTCGGCGTGGCGCACGGGCATCCCGTAGGGGGTGCGGTCGCCCTCCCGGTAGAAGTTGCGCTGCCGGACCTCGCGGGCGGGCAGTCCGAGGGTCTGGGCGATGCGGCCGAGGATCTCCTCGATGACGAGCATGCCCTGCGGCCCGCCGAAGCCGCGGAAGGCGGTCTGGGAGGTCTTGTTGCACCGGGCGATACGGCCGTGGACGGCGATGTCGGGGATCCGGTAGGCGTTGTCGACGTGGCACATCGCCCGGGCCAGCACCGGCCCGGAGAGGTCCAGCGACCAGCCGCCGTCGGCGGTGAGGGTGACATCCAGGGCGGTGAGCAGGCCCTCGTCGGTGTAGGCGACGGTCCAGGTGGAGTGGAAGCCGTGCCGCTTGCCGGTCATCACCATGTCCTGGGCGCGGCTCAGCCTCACCCGCACCGGCCGGCCGGTGAGGGTGGCGCCGAGCGCGGCGACGGCGGCGTAGCCGTGCGGCTGCATCTCCTTGCCGCCGAAGCCGCCGCCCATGCGCAGTGACTGCACGGTCACCTCGTTCGCGGGGACGCCGAGGACATGGCTGACGATGTCCTGGGTCTCGGAGGGGTGCTGGGTGGAGCAGTGGATGAACACCTGCCCGGCCTCGTCGACGTGGGCGAGCGAGGCCTGGGTCTCCAGGTAGAAATGCTCCTGGCCGGAGAACTCGAAGCAACCGGTCATGGTGTGTTGTGCGGCATCGGACGCCGCGAGGTCGAGGGCGCCGGCGGCGTCCCCGCGCAGCATCGTGGGCCGGTCGCCGTGGAAACTGCCGCGGTCGATCGCGTCGGTGAGGGTGAGTACGGCGTCCAGCGGTTCATAGTCGACCTCGACCGCCGCCGCACCCAGCCGGGCGGCCTCCAGGGACTCGGCGAGCACCCAGCACACGGCGTGGCCGACGAACATGACCTCGCCGCCCGGGGCGTCCGGGAACAGGGGTTCGTCGTGCTTCGTCCCCGCGTCGTTGACCCCGGGGACGTCGGCGGAGGTGAGGACGCGCACCACACCGGGGACCCGGTAGGCGCCGTCCACCCGCAGCCCGAGGACCCGGGCGTGGGCGTGCGGCGACGGCACCGGGTGGGCGTGCAGGATGCCCGGGTACCGGTTGACCAGGTCATCGGTGTACAGGGCGGTGCCGGTGACATGTCCGACGGCGGACTCGTGCGGGTGGGATTCGCCGACCACCGGGTCGGTGGGGCGCTGTGACAGCCGGCTCATGACCGCACCCCCTCCTGTGCCTGTTGTGTCTGTTGCGTTTCCGCGAAGAACCGTTCGACCGAGGTGCCGAGCACCGCGGTCCGGTAGGCGGAGCTTGCCCGGTGGTCGGACATCGGGGAGCCCTCCGCCCGCAGTGCCGCGGCGGCGCGGGCGACCGTCGCGGCGTCCCAGGTGCTGCCCTCCAGCAGCTGTTCGGTCGCGTAGGCGCGCAGCGGGGTGGCGGCCACACCGCCGAGTCCGATCCGGGCCTTCGCCACCACACCGTCGGTGACGGTGAGCGCGTAGCCGACGGCGACGGAGGAGATGTCGTCGAACCGTCGCTTCGCGATCTTGTGGAAGGCGGTGACCGGCTGCACGGGGACCGGGATGCGCACCGCGGCGATGAGTTCGTCGGCACGGCGCACCGACTGCCGGTAGCCGGTGAAGTAGTCGGCCAGCGGAACCTCGCGCTCCCCGTCGGCGGAGACCAGCAGCAGGGAGGCCTCCAGGGCCAGCAGTGCCGGGGGCGTGTCGCCGATGGGGGAGCAGGTGCCGAGGTTGCCGCCGAGGGTGGCGCTGTTGCGGATCAGCCGGGAGGCGAACTGCGGCAGCAGCCGGCCGAGCAGCGGGATCTCCCGGCCGAGGGTCCGCTCGATCTCCGAGAGGGTCTGCGCGGCCCCGATGTCGGTGTGGTCGGCGGTGCGGCGGATCCCGCGCAGTTCCGGCAGCCGGTCGACCGCCAGGACGTTGCCGGGGCGGTCGCCGCGGATGTTGACCAGCACGCCGTGGTCGGTCGCACCGGCGACGACGGTGGTGTCCGGCTCGTCGCGCAGGATGTCCAGTGCCTCGGCGAGGGTGGCGGGGCGGCGGAACCGGGCCCGGTCACCGTCCGGGGTCACCGAGGTGATGTCGGTGTGGGCGGCGGCGGGGGCGGGGGCCTGCCGGCGGGCGGCGAGCCGGTCGTCGGCGCCGGGGGTGCCGAGGGCGAGGGCGGCGTCCCGGATGGGCCGGTAGCCGGTGCACCGGCACAGGTTGCCGGACAGGGCGTGCAGGTCGAAGGGCTGTTCCGTCTCCGGCCGGTAGTATTCCGCGGCCATCGAGCAGATGAATCCGGGGGTGCAGTAGCCGCACTGGGATCCGCCGGCGCGGGCCATCTCCTCCTGCACCGGGTGCAGGTCGGCGGCCCCGGGCGTGGTGGGCGGGGCGGGCGGGGTAGTGGTCCGGGTGGTCGCTGTCCCGGCGAGGCCTTCGGCGGTGACGACCTCCTGGCCGTCGAGCGCGGCGGCGGGGACCAGGCAGGCGTTGACCGGTACCCAGCGGGTCCCGGTCGCCGCTCCGGACGCCGCTGCGGTGTCGTCGGGCCGGGCGACCAGGACGGCGCAGGCGCCGCACTCTCCTTCGGCGCAGCCCTCCTTGCAGCCGGTGAGCCCGTGGTCGCGCAGGGCGTCCAGTGTGCTGGTGTGGGCCCCGGCCGTGGTGACGGGCGTCCCGTTGACCGTCATCGTGGTCGTGGACCGGATATCTGTGTGTGGTGCAGTCACGGGGGTTCTCCTTGTGACGCGGGGTGGGACGGTCGCCTGGGTCCGGACACTCCACCGGGGTCGGTCACCTCACGGTCACCTGACCACGGTGCAGCCGTATAGCGACCGCACAGCCCACCTCTGACCGACCAGAGTATTGCAGTCGCGTGTTTCCGGGGCATTTCTCCGTAATATCCGGGGCATGAGCACCGCGAAGATCATCGTCGCCCCGGACTCGTTCAAGGAGGCCCTCGATGCCGCCGGTGTCGCCGCCGCGATGTCCGCCGGGGTCCGGGACGCCCTCCCGACCGCCGAGATCCTGGAGTTCCCCGTCGCCGACGGTGGGGAGGGGACCGCCGTCGCGATGACCCGGGCACTGGGCGGGGAGCTGCACGCGGTGACGGTCACCGGACCGCTCGGCGCCCCGGTGACCGCCCGCTACGGACTGGTGCCGGCCGGCGCCGGTCGCCCGGTGACGGCCGTGGTGGAACTCGCCGAGGCCGCCGGCATCCACCTGGTCGACCCCGCCGACCGCGACATCCGGGCCGCGGGCACGGCAGGTGTCGGCGAGATCATGGCACAGGCCCTCGACGACGGTGCGCGGCACATCATCGTCGGTCTCGGCGGGTCGGTGACCACCGACGGCGGACTGGGACTGCTCGCCGCGCTCGGCCTCGTCGCCGTCGACACGGCCGGCACCCCGGTCAGCCGGGACGCCGCCGGGCTCATCCGGGCCGCCGACCTGCAGGACCGGGGCATGGATCCGCGGTGGCGGGAGGTGCAGGTCACCGTCGCCGGGGATGTCGACAATCCGCTCTGCGGCCCGCAGGGCGCCGCCGCGGTCTTCGGCCCGCAGAAGGGCGCGTCCCCCGCGGACGTCCGTGAGCTGGACGCCGCCCTGTCCCGGTGGGCGGGGATCCTCGCCACTGCGACCGGACAGGACGCCGCGACCGTCCGGACCACCCCGGGTGCCGGGGCGGCCGGCGGGGTCGGCGCGGCGCTGGCCACCGTGTTCGGTGCGTCGCTGCGGTCGGGGGCGGAACTGCTGCTCGACCTGGTGGATTTCACCGCGGCGTGCCGGGACGCGGACCTGGTGCTCACCGGGGAGGGCCGGATCGACGCGCAGACCGGACACGGCAAGGCGCCCGCACGCGTCGCGGCGGCGGCCCACGCCGCGACCGGCGGGGCTGCCGGGGGCGTCCCCGTCATCGCCGTCGGCGGGGCCGTCACCGCGGACGCCGCCACGCTGGTCCCGGGCCTGTTCACCGATATCGTGACCGTCGGGGACCCGGCCCGGCCGGTCGCGGAGAACCTCGCCCGGACCGCGACAGACCTGCGTGTCACAGTGGCCCGCAGAATGTCCGTATTTTCACACTGCCAACGACGGTGAGGGCGACCTACACTGGGGGCCGTCACAGCGTAAAGCGAACGAAAGGTTGAACAGCCATGAAGGCAGCACGCTACTACGGCAACCACGACATCCGCATCGAGGACATCGATCAGCAGCCCCTGGAGCCCGGCACCGTCCGGGTCGACGTCGCCTGGACCGGCATCTGCGGCACCGACCTGCACGAGTACCTGGACGGGCCGATCTTCTGCCCCACCCAGGACACCCCCGACCCGGTCTCCGGCGAGACCGCCCCGGTCACCCTCGGCCACGAGTTCTCCGGCGTCGTCTCCGAGGTCGGCGAGGGCGTCGACGACCTCGCCGTCGGCGACCATGTCGTCATCGAGCCCTACATCCTCCATGATGACGTGGACACCTCCCCGGCCTCCTCGACCTACCACATCTCGCCCGACATGAACTTCATCGGACTCGGCGGCCGCGGTGGCGGACTCTCGGAGAACGTCGTGGTCAAGGACCGCTGGGTCCACAAGATCGACAAGGAGCTGCCGCTCGACGAGGCCGCACTCATCGAGCCGCTGTCGGTCGGCTACCACGCCGTCCAGCGCGCCGGGGTCGACGAGTCCTCGGCCGGGCAGACCGCCCTGGTCGGCGGTGCCGGCCCGATCGGCCTGCTGACCTCCGCGGTGCTCAAGGCGTTCGGGGTCAAGGTCATCATCTCCGAGCTCTCCGAGCTGCGCCGTCAGAAGGCACTGGACGCCGGGGTCGCCGACGTCGCCCTCAACCCCGCCGAGGTCGACGTGGTCGAGGAGGTCCGCAAGCTCACCGGTGGTGAGGGCGCGGACGTCGCCTTCGAGTGCACCTCCGTGCAGGTCGTGTTCGACACGCTGATGGACGCCCTGCGCCCGCACGGCGTGCTGCAGGTCGTCGCCATCTGGGGCAAGCCCGCCAGCGTCGACTTCCACAAGCTCGTCATGAAGGAGCTCGACATCCGCGGCACCATCGGCTACGTCAACTCCCACCCGGCGACGATCAAGCTCGTCGAGTCCGGGAAGATCGACCTCAAGCCGTTCATCACCGGGAAGATCGCCCTCGACGACCTCATCGACAAGGGCTTCGACACGCTGATCAACCACAACGAGACCGCGGTGAAGATCCTCGTCTCCCCGTCCGGCAAGGGTCTGGAGTGACCGTCTGACCTGACCGACTAGTATGCGGGACCTGTGTCACATACAGGTCCCGCTTCTGCGTCCGTCACGTCGTCCGCCGCAGCCGGCATCGTCACCGCCCTCGTCGGGTTCACCAGTTCCTTCGTCGTGATCCTCACCGGGCTGCGCGCGGTCGGCGCCACCGACGACCAGGCCGCCAGCGGACTGCTCGGCCTGTGTGTGGTGGTGGGGGCCAGCACCCTCTGGCTCGCGCTGCGGCACCGCGTCCCGGTCACCACCGCCTGGTCGACCCCCGGCGGGGCGATCCTCGGCACCGCCGGGGCCTCCGCCGACAGCTTCGGGGACGCCGTCGGGGCCTTCCTCGTCTGCGCCGTACTCCTGGTCCTGTCCGGACTGTGGCCGGCGCTCGGGCGGGTGGCGTCCGCCATCCCCACCCCCGTCGCCCAGGCGATGCTGGCCGGCGTGCTGCTGCCGCTGTGCATGAAGGCGGTGACCGGACTGGAGGAATCGCCTGGGGCCGTGATCCCCGTACTGGTGGTGTGGCTGGTCGGCACCCTGTTCCTGCCGCGGTGGGCGGTGCCGCTGACCTTCCTCGTCGCCGGGGTGGTGATCGCCGTGCACCTGGTCGTCGACGATGCCGCCACGGTGGATACCGCGGCGATGCTCCCGTCCCTCGAACTCACCGCACCCGGCTTCAGCGCCGGGGCGGTGGTCGGTATCGCGCTGCCGCTGTACGTGGTGACGATGGCCTCCCAGAACCTGCCGGGTGTCGCCGTGCTCAAGAGTTACGGCTACGCCACCCCCTGGCGTGACGCACTGGTGACCACGGGGCTGGGCAGTGCGGTCGTCGCCCCGTTCGGCGGCAGCTCGGTCAACCTCGCGGCCATCTCCGCGGCCCTGTCCGCCGCCCCGGAGACCGGGGTGGCGAAGAACCTCCGGTGGCGCAACGCGGTCTGGAGCGGCTCGACCTACCTGGTGCTCGCGGTCTCCGCCGCGGCGGTCGTGGCACTCGCCGCCTCCGCCCCGGCGGGGCTGCTCGCCGCGGTCGCCGGCGTCGCACTCCTCGGCGCCTTCACCGGTGCGGTGCAGGGGGCGTGGGCCGACGCGCGGCTGCGCCTGCCCGCCGCGGTGACGTTCCTGGTGGCGGCCTCGGGGGCGACATTCCTCGGCATCGGTGCCGCGTTCTGGGCGCTGGTCGCCGGGGTGGTCGTCACCGTGCTGTTCCGCTGGGCAGAGGCACGCCGTGCCGGATCAGCGCCGGATCACCGCAGGCGTAGTTCCCGGTAACGGTTGACCGCCGCGGCGACCTCGGCCACCCGGGGCCGCGCCAGTCGCCACGGCCGGTCACTGCGGCCGGACGCCACATCGGACGCCAGATCCGCCAGCGCACGCTCCACCTGCCCGCGCAGCGGCCCGTGCCCGTCGAGCCGGGTGAGGGCCGCGGCGACCGCGTTCGTCTGCGACGGGTCGACGAGCTGGGGGAGCGCGGACAGGTCGATGTCGCCGTCACCGACGCGGATGCTGTGCAGCCCCTTCGCCTGGGGCGGCCGCGGTTTCTTCCCACCGCGGGCAGCCGGACCCCGGCCACCCCGGTGGCCCCTGCCGCCACCGCCGGTGCCGGTCCGGAACAGTCCGCCCACCGGGCTGCGGGGCGCGGGGAGCCGGACCGCACCGAGGTCATCCGGTACCGGTTCGGCGAGGTCACGCGCCCGGGCGGTGGCGTCCACCGGCCGGTAGGCGTCCATGATGATCACCGTGTCCACGACATCGAGGAAGGCGCCCGAACCACCGGCGACCAGCACGGTCGAGATCCCGTGGTCGTGCCACAGGGAGCGGACCCGGTCGACCAGCGGAGTGATCGGTTCCTTGTCCGCGGGGACGAGGGCGCGCATCCGGGCGTCCCGGATCATGAAGTTGGTCGCGGAGGTGTCCTCGTCGATGAGCAGGGCACCCGCCCCCGCTTCGAGCGCCTCGACCAGCCCGGCGGCCTGCGAGGTCGACCCGGACGCGTTCGTCGTGGTGAAACAGCGGGTGTCGGTGCCGGCGGTCTGTCCGGGAAGATCGTGGAGGAAGGCGGAGATGTCCACCCCGGTCACCGCGCGGCCGTCTTCGGCGCGCAGTGCCGTCGCATCCCCGACGGTGACCGCCAGCTCGCG
This sequence comes from Corynebacterium nuruki S6-4, assembly GCF_007970465.1. Classification (NCBI taxonomy): domain Bacteria; kingdom Bacillati; phylum Actinomycetota; class Actinomycetes; order Mycobacteriales; family Corynebacteriaceae; genus Corynebacterium; species Corynebacterium nuruki. The sequence goes on along the minus strand of NZ_CP042429.1, from coordinate 1,072,697 downwards.
GCCGTCGCCGGGAATGTGGTTGTACACCCCGCGCTGCAGGGCGTTGAGCAGTGTGGACTTGCCGTGGTACCCGCCACCGGCGATGAGGGTCACCCCCTGCGGGACACCCAGCCCGCTGACCACCCGGCCGGAGCTGAGGTTGACGGTCCGGCGCAGCGAATCCGGTGCCGTGAGGGGGAGGGCACCGGACAACGGCCGCTGCGAGTTCCCCGCCGCACGCGGCAGGACGGAGCCGTCGGCGAGGAAGCCGACGAGGCCGAGTTCAGGCAGCCGGGCACGCAGGTCCTCCTGGTCACGCCACAGCTCCACCCGGGCGGTGAGGTCGGCGAGCTGGTCCCCGGAGAGATCGAGCAGGGCGTCCCCGATGACGTCGGGGAGCAGGTCGCACAGCAGGTCGGCGGCCGCCCGGCCGCGGATCCGCCGGCCCTGGGCGGGGAGCGCGGCCTCGAACCGGATGCGGAGCAGGTCGCCGTCGACGGTGACGGCCGCCCGGTCGAGGACCTCCTGACCGGGGGTGTCGATGCTGAGGAAGCCGGTGGACTTGCCGCCGTGGGTGCGGTGCCGGTCGAGGGCCCCGGCGATCCGGCGGGTCAGGTGGTCGCGGACCGGGACATCACCGGCGGGACCGGTGCCGAGCAGTGCCGGGTCGATACCGGTGAGGTCACCGGGGACGGTGACCTCCACCTGCGACGGCGGGGCGAAGGGATCGGCCTGGACATGGACGGGGCGCAGCGTGATCCCGTCGCGCGGACCGCCGATGCCGAAGGTCCTCCCGGTGAGCCGCCGGTAGCCGCCGTAGCCGGCGCCGTCCAGGTCCCGGAGAAGTCTCCGCAGGTCATCGCCGGGTCCGTTGCCGCGACCGTTGCTGTTCCTGTCACCGTCAACCATGTCTGTGCAGCGTAGCAGCCGGGACGCGGGGTGCCGGACCGGGTCGGGCGGGCCCGGGTCGCGTCGGCGGGGCTTGCGGATCGGGGACGAGTCCCCGTCGACGGCCTGACAGCGTGCGGCTCCGGAGTAACCTCAGGAACTGCTGACGGACGTGGGAAAGGACAGGAAGACGTGACGAAGATCCGCGTAGGCAGAGGCTTCATGAAGCGCTCGTTCGGGGACGCGCTCAACGGCTGCACCATCGGCGACGAGCTCATTCTCGACGAGGGGGTGTACGACTGCGGCCATATCACGATCCGGGGCATCACCATCACGGGGACCGGTGACCCGTCGCGCACGGTGCTGCGGGGGACCATCGAGTCGGCGGGGGCCAACCGCGTCGGGAACGTGACCCTGGCCGCCCCGCCGTACAAGAACGCGGTGTACGTCGATGCCTCCGGGACCGGGGTGGAACTGCTCAACTGCCGGGTTGTCGGGGAGCCTTCAGGGACCTATCCGGCGGTCTACTGCGCCGCCGGCCGCGTAGCGCTCACCGGAACCGTGGTGTCCGGTGAGGGACAGGCCGCCGCGGTCGCGGTGGAGAACGGGGGACAGCTGCAGGCCCTCGGCAGCGACCTGACCGTGGTGACCGTGAACGCGGCGAAAGCGTTTTTCAGGGACTGCCGGGCGAAATTCATCGCCGGTGACGGACGCGGCGTGATCGAGGCGTCCGGCGAGATGACCTTCCTCTCCGAGGAGAAGCAGCGTGCCTTCTTCCTCACCGGTGAATCCACCTGCCGGGTCGAGCGGATGACGCTGGCCACGGGTCCGGGGGAGGTCCTGTGCGACGACGGTTTCCTGGAGGTCGGCCAGGTCCGGGTCAACGGTGGCGGGACGCTCCGGGTCCTGACGAAGGGACGGGGCATGGTCCGGACCGCCAGCCCCGTGGTGGAGGTGACCGACCTGGACCGGCCGGCGGAACCGGAGCCGGCCCCGGGGCCGAAGGAGGTCGTGTGGCGGCAGTCGGACAACCGGAACTTCACCGGGGCAGTACTCCCGGGACTGTGCGTCGGAGACACGGTCGTGCTCGAGCCGGGGGACTACTTCCTCGACGACCTCGACGGCCGGTTGCTGGCCCTCGACATCAGTCTCGTCGGCCGGGGGAGACCCGAGGATACGGTGGTCCACGGCACCCTGTCGGTCGTGGCGGGACGGTCCGCCACTCTCGCCGCCCTCACCGTGGTCCCCGCGACCGGATACAACGGCATCAATGTGCCGGCGGGAACGGTGATGACCGCGACCGACGTCATCGTCGACACACCACGGGACTCCGACATTCCGGCACTGTATGTGGCGGGAATGCTCCGGATGACCGGGTGCCGGGTCCCTGCGTCGCCGACCGCGCAGCAGGGCGAGACGGTCGTGTCGGGAAACGGTGCCGTCGAGGCCGACAACTGCTTCCTCGGCTGGGTGTCCGCCGAGGGCAGCAGCACGGTGACGCTGCACTCCGGTGGAGCCATGGCCCTGTTCGCCCACGGCTCGGCGACGGTCACCGGGACGGGACGCCTGACGATGATGCCGAACGACTGCGCCATGCGGACGGTGACGGCCGCGGGGACCGCGACAGTGGATCTGGCGGCCGTCACCACCGACGCCGGCTACACCGAACTGAAGGCGGCGGACGGCGGGACGATCCGGATCGCCGACTACTCGTGCCCGGACGACGGTGCCGTCCTCGCCTTCACCGGTGACGGCGGGACGGCCGAGGTCGCGGGCGATGCGGTGACCGTCGCGGACGAGGAGACCTATCTCGCCGCCCGGACCTCGCTGCCCGGGACCGCGGGGGCGGGACCGGGCGACGACGGAGAGGATCCGCAGGAGGACCCGGTGACGCGGTCAGCCGGTGACGGCGGTCCGGCGGGCGGCTCCGCCCGATCGGCTGATCCGGCAGACCCCGCTGATCCGGATGACCAGGCAGATCCGGTGGCGATGCTCATGGCGATGACCGGTCTGGCATCGGCGAAGACCCATGTGCAGGACATCATCCGGGAGGCCCGGGCCCGGAAACGGCGCCAGGACCAGGGACTCAAGGTGCAGCAGACGACGCTGCACAGCTTGTTCCTCGGCAATCCCGGGACCGGCAAGACGACCGTCGCCCGACTGCTGGGGAAGGCCCTGTACAACGCGGGTGCGGTCGAGAAGGACATCTTCGTCGAGGTCGGCCGCAGTGACCTCGTCGGCATGGGCCTGGGCCAGTCGGCGATCAAGACGAAGAGCGTCCTGGAGAAGGCCCGCGGTGGCGTCCTGTTCATCGATGAGGCGTACACGCTGTACCAGGACAATAACAACGAGTTCGGCCAGGAAGCGGTGGACACGCTGCTGGACTACATGGAGAAGCACCGGGCCGACATCATGGTCATCTTCGCCGGCTACACCGACCGGATGCAGGATTTCCTCGGCATGAACCCCGGGCTGGTCTCCCGCGTCCCGAACCGGGTCGACTTCGAGGACTATTCCGTCGACGAGATCGCGGAGATCGGTTACCGGGACCTGTGTGACCGGGACTACCTCGTCGACGAGGACCTCTACCGCCGCGCCATCGGCCGGAAGTACGCGACCTCGGCCGACGAAAGCAACGCCCGGTGGGCCCGCAACTTCAACGACAGTCTGGTGAAGGTGGCGAACCGCCGGATCGACCGGATCGAGGACCCGGGGGTCACCGAGCTCATGACGATCCTCGATGAAGACGTCCACACCCTCACCGGCGGGGACACCGCGCAGCAGGACGCCGCCGTCGCCGGCATCCTCGCCGAACTCGACGGGATGCTCGGACTTGCCCCGGTCAAGGAGTGGGTGCGTCAGCTCGTCAACCGGGTGACCTTCGACCGGGAGCAGACCCGGGCCGGCGGAACGACGTCCCGCCCGAACTACCACATGACCTTCACCGGGAATCCGGGGACGGGCAAGACCACCGTCGCCCGCATCATCGGACGCCTCTTCCACGAACTCGGCATCCTCGACAGTCCCACGGTGAAGGAGGTGGACCGCAGTGACCTCGTCGGGTCCTGGATCGGACACACCGAGAAGCAGACCACCCGCGTCCTCGACGAGGCGATGGGTGGTGTGCTGTTCGTCGACGAGGCGTACCAGCTGCACAAGCCGGAATCGCCGAATGATTTCGGGGGCGACGCGATTGAGGCGCTGATGACCCGGCTGGAGAACGACCGGGGGAAGTTCGTGGCGATCTTCGCCGGTTACACCGCCGAGATGGACACCTTCCTCGGCGCGAACCCGGGACTGCGCTCCCGGATCCCGGAGAGCATCGAATTCCCGGACTACACCCCGGACGAGGTCGGGCAGATGGTGGTGCTCCACCTCGGCGACCGGTGGGACTACTCCGCTGACCTGGTCGTGTCCGAGGCCGCCCGGCGGTATGCGGCGCTGCCCGCGGCGGAGCAGTCGAACGGCCGGTGGGCGCGGACGTTCGCGGAGCGGATCGAGTCCGCGCAGAAGGACTACGTGGTGACCAACCGCGTCACCGGGCCGGACATGACGAGAATTCCGGACGCCCTGCTGGTCACGCTGCCGGAGTGATCACGACCGGGCGGGATCCGGGCCCGTGCCGGAGACGTTCCCGGCACGCTCGGGGCGGCGGTCAGGCCTGCGGCGCCCAGCCGAGCTTCGGGGCGAGTTCACCGGCGATGTCGGCGAGAATCTGCCGGTAGTCCGGCCCCTCGAAGGTGAAGGGGAGCGCGAAGGCGACCTCCTCGACGGCCCGGAACGCGGCGAGTCCGATGAGCTGTTCGGCGATCTCGTCGGAGGTGCCGATGAGGTCGGGGGCGGTGATCATCTTCTTCGGTCCGAAGGACTGGATGCGGCCCACGCCGACGGTGCGGCGGTGTTCGACATAGGCCTCGTACCGGGCCTTCTGGTCGGCGGTGGCGTGGTCGGTGGGGATGACCACGAGTCCCTGGGAGACCCGGGGCGTCCCGCCGAGGAGATCGGTCCAGTGCTGCCGGTACAGGTCGATCTGGGAGCGCTGGTTGACGTCGAAGTCGTCGCTGACCTCGGCGGAGATGACCGAGGAGGTCAGCAGGTTGAGGCCGTGCTCCGCGGTCCACTGTGTGGAGCCGCGCGACCCGGCCCCGTACCAGAGCCGGTTGACCAGGCCGGGGGCGTGCGGTTGGACGACGTTGGCGAAGTCCTCGGCGTTCTCGACGGCGGGGAAGTGGCCGACCTCGTCGCCGCGCAGGTTCTCCACGAGTCGCTCGACCCGGCGCTTGGAGAAGTCCTCGGCCTCGGCGGTGTCCGGGTAGAGGGCGTCCTTCCAGCCGTCGAAGCGCATCGGGGTGCCGACGGAGACGCCGGGGTTGAGGCGTCCGCCGGAGAGGATGTCGACGGTGGCCATGTCCTCCGCGAGGCGCAGCGGGTTCTCCGGGCCGAGCGGGGTGACGGCGGTGCCGAGGCTGATGCGGTCGGTGCGCTGGGAGGCGGCGGCGATGACGGTCATCGGGGAGGTGATGCCGTACTGCATGTGCCGGTTGCGCAGCCAGGCGCTGTCGAAACCGAGTTCCTCGCCGTAGCTGATGAGGTCGAGGGTGTCGGTGATCCCGGTGGCGGGGTCGGCCGGATCGAAGGTGCCGATGGTCAGGAAGCCGAGCTTCTTCAGCGGCAGGTTCGGATCGTTGTCGGGGGTGAGGGAGGTGATGTCGGAGGTGTCCGGCCAGGTGGTGTCGTCGCTGCTCATGGGTTTCACTCTACGCCGAAGTAGTTGACGTGTCACATTAGTTGGGGTGTGCAGTCACGCACACCGGCACCCCGGGGGGACGACCCGGTTCACGGCCACCGGTCGAGACCTGTTGCCGCACACCCGCCCGGCCGCCGCGTACCGCGGCGCGTCTGCGGGTCAGACGGACACGGCGTCCAGTGCCGCCGAGACGGCACCGCGGACCGCCGCGGCGTCCGTGACGCCGAGTGCGGCGCAGACGACGGCGACGTCGTAGAACGCGGCGTCCTGTCCGCCCCATACCGTGCCCCACGCCGCCGCGGTGCGCTGCGCGACAGCGCGGGCCAGCTCCGCCGCGCCGGACGCCGCAACAGTCGTCAGCGGGGTCCTGGTCCGCTCCGCGGCGTCCCGGAGCCCCAGCCAGGTGAACTGCGGGATGCGGGACGCCGTGAACCGCGCGGCCGTCACATCGGCGGCGACGTTGGTGTCCTGCAGTCCCGGTGGGCAGTCCATGATTCCGCCCAGTGCCAGGACCCTGGCGCGCAGATCCCCGGGGGCGAGGGTTCCGGCGGCCGCGGCGACGTTGGTCAGTGGACCGAGCGCCGCGACAGTGGTGCGCGGATCCTGCAGTGCCCCGCGCAGAACGCCGACCGCGTCCTCGTCGACCCGCCTGCGCACCCCGTCCGAGCAGCCGTTGACGCCGTCGGTGCCGTGCCGGTACCCCGGAACCCGGTCCGGTGGATCGACCCCGACGGCGACCGGGAGTGCGGTGAACTGCGCGATGTTCTGCGCCGCCTGGGCGGCTGAGACATTGCCGCCCACCGTCGTGACGAGTGTGCGGGGGTGGCTGTGCTCGGCGGTGAGGCAGGCGAGGACATCGTCCACGCCCCCGTCGGTGTCGATGACCAGGGCGCCGTTCACCGCAGACCGAACCCTGCCCTGCGCAGCACGTCGCGCAGCAGTCGACGCTTGGACTTCTCCGTCGCCGTGGAGGTCAACCGGTTGAGCAGCTGGTGCGACCACCGGGGATGGGAGCCGTAGCGGGAGTAATAGGTACCGAGCACATCGTCGTAACTTCCGAGCAGCCTGGAGCGCTCGGCGGCGCCGGCGGCGTCCTCCCGGCGGTTGTACCGGTTGCGGTGGAGGAACAGCTCCATGGGAAGCCGCGGTTTCACGCCGGCGTTCTCTGTGGGGTCCGGGTGCCCGAGCTCGAGGCCGACGAAGGGGACAACATGCTCCGGAATGTCGAGTATGCGACGGACCTCGTCGATGTCATTGCGCAGGGAGCCGAGGAACACGGTCCCGAGCCCGAGTGACTCGGCGGCCACAGCGGCGTTCTGTGCGGCAATGCCGATGTCGAGGACGGCCATCATCGGTTCGTCGATGTAGTCCAGCGCACCGAGGTCGGTCGGGACGCGCCCGGCGGTGCCGTGTCCGCCGGCGACGTCGGAGGGGTGGGCCTGCTCCCGTTGCGCCAGGAAGCGCCCGTGGCTGAAGTCGATGAGCCACACCAGGACAACCGGTGCGTTCTCGACGTGTGAGGACATCCGTCCACCGACCCGTGCGAGCTGGCGGCGCAGATCCGCGTCCTCGACGGCGATGACGGACACGACCTGCTTGTTGGAGGAGGTGGGGGCGGACTGTGCGGCGGCGGTGACGGTCAGCAGCTGGTCCTCGTCCACGGGGCGGTCGAGCCATTTCCGCACGGACCGGTGTGCCAGGAGTGCGTCCACGGTAGCGTTCCATGCGGTGCTGTCCGGCTGCGGGACCCGGGGCAGGTGCCGACCGTAGCGGGCGGTGAGGCGGTCGCCGGGGCAGAGCGGGAGATCCATGGTGTCAATGGTGCCACGTTGCGGGCCGGACGCCGCGGGCGAAACCGCGGTCTGGCGGGCATAAACCATCGTGACCAGGATGTTTGTGACATCGGATCGTGGTGTGTACATTAGTGCAGGTCGCCGAGACCGGCCGGGGGATCAAATCCTGGTCAGTGGTTGTCGGTGTGCGTAGGTTGTTTGAGAACTCAATAGCGTGATGAACCAAGTTTTTTGTTGCACGACAGTGTGCGCATGACAACAGGTTGGTCTGTGTCGGTGGTGCCGGCGAGCCCTGAATAGTCGGGGGTTCGTTAAATCATTGATATCTGATTGTTGCTGTTGCTGTGTCACTGTGGTGATTGGTCCGACCCTGGTCCCCCGACCGGGTCGGATTGTGATGATCTTTTGATTGTCAGCAGTTCAGTATTTTGTTTTATTTTTTGCCAGTGAGGGCTCTTTGTAGGGTTTTTGCTTTTATGGAGAGTTTGATCCTGGCTCAGGACGAACGCTGGCGGCGTGCTTAACACATGCAAGTCGAACGGAAAGGCCGGGTGCTTGCACCCGGTACTCGAGTGGCGAACGGGTGAGTAACACGTGGGTGATCTGCCCTGCACTTCGGGATAAGCCTGGGAAACTGGGTCTAATACCGGATAGGACTACCGGTTGGTACTGGTGGTGGAAAGTTTTTCGGTGCAGGATGAGCTCGCGGCCTATCAGCTTGTTGGTGGGGTAATGGCCTACCAAGGCGGCGACGGGTAGCCGGCCTGAGAGGGTGGACGGCCACATTGGGACTGAGACACGGCCCAGACTCCTACGGGAGGCAGCAGTGGGGAATATTGCACAATGGGCGCAAGCCTGATGCAGCGACGCCGCGTGGGGGATGACGGCCTTCGGGTTGTAAACTCCTTTCAACCATGACGAAGCTTTTGTGACGGTAGTGGTAGAAGAAGCACCGGCTAACTACGTGCCAGCAGCCGCGGTAATACGTAGGGTGCGAGCGTTGTCCGGAATTACTGGGCGTAAAGAGCTCGTAGGTGGTTTGTCGCGTCGTCTGTGAAATTCCGGGGCTCAACTCCGGGCGTGCAGGCGATACGGGCATAACTTGAGTGCTGTAGGGGAGACTGGAATTCCTGGTGTAGCGGTGAAATGCGCAGATATCAGGAGGAACACCGATGGCGAAGGCAGGTCTCTGGGCAGTAACTGACGCTGAGGAGCGAAAGCATGGGTAGCGAACAGGATTAGATACCCTGGTAGTCCATGCCGTAAACGGTGGGCGCTAGGTGTGGGGGTCTTCCACGACTTCTGTGCCGTAGCTAACGCATTAAGCGCCCCGCCTGGGGAGTACGGCCGCAAGGCTAAAACTCAAAGGAATTGACGGGGGCCCGCACAAGCGGCGGAGCATGTGGATTAATTCGATGCAACGCGAAGAACCTTACCTGGGCTTGACATGTACCGGATCGGCGCAGAGATGTGTCTTCCCTTGTGGTCGGTATACAGGTGGTGCATGGTTGTCGTCAGCTCGTGTCGTGAGATGTTGGGTTAAGTCCCGCAACGAGCGCAACCCTTGTCCTGTGTTGCCAGCACGTTGTGGTGGGGACTCACGGGAGACTGCCGGGGTTAACTCGGAGGAAGGTGGGGATGACGTCAAATCATCATGCCCCTTATGTCCAGGGCTTCACACATGCTACAATGGTCGGTACAGTGGGTTGCTACACCGTGAGGTGGTGCTAATCTCTTAAAGCCGGTCTCAGTTCGGATTGGAGTCTGCAACTCGACTCCATGAAGTCGGAGTCGCTAGTAATCGCAGATCAGCAATGCTGCGGTGAATACGTTCCCGGGCCTTGTACACACCGCCCGTCACGTCATGAAAGTTGGTAACACCCGAAGCCGGTGGCCCAAACTCGTTAGGGAGCCGTCGAAGGTGGGATCGGCGATTGGGACGAAGTCGTAACAAGGTAGCCGTACCGGAAGGTGCGGCTGGATCACCTCCTTTCTAAGGAGTTTTATTTTGTGCACCGCGTCAACACGGACGTCGGGTGCTTTTTTGAATCCGGGTGGATGCCACAGTTCGATGTGGGTCGGCCGGTCGTCGTGCGTTGTTGTGTGACGTGTTTGGTTCGTCATCGTTGTTGGGTGTCTGGAGTGTCCTACTCCTGATTCTGGGATTCCTGGTTGTCCGGTGGCCGTTGGTGGTTGTCGGTTCTCGGGGGTTCGTGTTGTTTGAGAACTGTATAGTGGACGCGAGTATCTTCTTTATTACTGCAAATTTTTTTGTTGTTCACCCGGGCTCTTTTTGAGAGTCTGTTTGTGTTGTGTGTGAAGGGCACACGGTGGATGCCTTGGCATGATGAGCTGATGAAGGACGTGGGAGACTGCGAAATGCCTCGGGGAGTTGTCAACCAAGCGTTGATCCGAGGGTGTCCGAATGGGGAAACCCGGCCGTCGTTGTGGGCGGTCACCTGCCGGTGAATGTATAGTCGGTGTGGGAGTGACGCGGGGAAGTGAAACATCTCAGTACCCGCAGGAGAAGAAAACAATTGTGATTCCGTGGGTAGTGGCGAACGACAGCGGATGATGGCTAAACCGGTGCTGTGTGATACCTGTCAGGGGTTGCGGTGTCGGTGTTGTGGGGTCTTGCAGGACTGGTCTGACAGCTGGTCGCCTGTCGCATGCGTGTTAGCGGAAGTGGTCTGGGATGGCCTGCCGTAGACGGTGAGAGTCCGGTACGTGAAAGCATGTGTGTGCGGGTGTGTGAGTGTCCCCGAGTAGCAGCGGGCTCGTGGAATCTGCTGTGAATCTGCCGGGACCACCCGGTAAGCCTGAATACTCATTGTGACCGATAGCGGATAGTACCGTGAGGGAATGGTGAAAAGTACCCCGGGAGGGGAGTGAAATAGTACCTGAAACCGTGTGCTTACAATCCGTCAGAGCCTTTTGGGGTGATGGCGTGCCTTTTGAAGAATGAGCCTGCGAGTCAGCGGCACGTCGCGAGGTTAACCCGTGTGGGGTAGTCGTAGCGAAAGCGAATACTAACGAGTGTGTTTTAGTGGCGTGTCCTGGACCCGAAGCGGGGTGATCTACCCATGGCCAGTGTGAAGCGATGGTAAGACGTCGTGGAGGCGCGAACCCACTTAGGTTGAAAACTGAGGGGATGAGTTGTGGGTAGGGGTGAAAGGCCAATCAAACTCCGTGATAGCTGGTTCTCCCCGAAATGCATTTAGGTGCAGCGTCGTGTGTTTCTTGCCGGAGGTAGAGCTACTGGTTGGTTGAGCGGGACTATCATCTTAGCGACGTCAGCCAAACTCCGAATGCCGGTAAGTGCGAGTGCGGCAGTGAGACTGCGGGGGATAAGCTTCGTGGTCGAGAGGGAAACAGCCCAGATCGCCGGCTAAGGCCCCTAAGGGTGTGCTAAGTGGAAAAGGATGTGCGGTCGCGAAGACAGCCAGGAGGTTGGCTTAGAAGCAGCCATCCTTGAGAGAGTGCGTAATAGCTCACTGGTCGAGTGGCCGTGCGCCGACAATGTAGTGGGGCTTAAGTACACCGCCGAAGCCGCGGAACTGCATACTTTGGTGTGTGGTTGGTAGGGGAGCGTCGTGTGGCCGGTGAAGGTGCGGGGTGACCCAGTGCTGGAGGCTATGCGAGTGAGAATGCAGGCATGAGTAGCGATTGATGAGTGAGAAACTCATCCGCCGAATGACTAAGGGTTCCTGGGTCAAGTTTGTCTTCCCAGGGTGAGTCGGGGCCTAAGGCGAGGCCGACAGGCGTAGTCGATGGTTAACGGGTTGATATTCCCGTACCCGAGCATGTGCGAAAGAAGATGAGGCGGTGAGACTAACCACCCTGAAGGACTGTCGGTGCATCTTTGGTGTGCTGGTGGTGTGGATGCGTGGGACCTGATCCGTAGTAGTCTAGTGATGGGGTGACGCAGTGAGGTAGCCGAGCCACTTATTGGATTGTGGTGTAAGCGTGTGGCCCGTGTCCCAGGTAAATCCGGGGCGCTTTATGGGTGAGGCGTGATGCGTACCCTTTTGTGGGGATGTCGGTGATCCTGTGCTGTCGAGAAAAGCCTCTAGCGAGTGCGTGTTCGGCCCGTACCCTAAACCGACACAGGTGGTCTGGTAGAGTATACCGAGGCGTTCGGGTGAACTGTGGTTAAGGAATTCGGCAAAATGCCCCCGTAACTTCGGGAGAAGGGGGGCCCGTGCTGGTCGTGGTCTTTTGCGGACTGTTGGCTGGTGTGGGTCGCAGAGAATAGAGGGAAGCGACTGTTTACTAAAAACACAGGTCCGTGCGAAGACGGTAAGTCGATGTATACGGACTGACGCCTGCCCGGTGCTGGAAGGTTAAGAGGACCTGTTAGGGCTTTGGCCCGAAGCGGAGAATTTAAGCCCCAGTAAACGGCGGTGGTAACTATAACCATCCTAAGGTAGCGAAATTCCTTGTCGGGTAAGTTCCGACCTGCACGAATGGCGTAACGACTTCCCTGCTGTCTCAACCACAGGCCCGGCGAAATTGCAGTACGAGTAAAGATGCTCGTTACGCGCGGCAGGACGAAAAGACCCCGGGACCTTCACTATAGCTTGGTATTGGTGTTCGGTTCGGTTTGTGTAGGATAGGTGGGAGACTGTGAAGCGGCTACGCCAGTGGTTGTGGAGTCGTTGTTGAAATACCACTCTGATCGTATTGGATGTCTGAACCTCGGCCCGTGATCCGGGTCAGGGACAGTGCCTGGTGGGTAGTTTAACTGGGGCGGTTGCCTCCCAAAGTGTAACGGAGGCGCCCAAAGGTTCCCTCAGCCTGGTTGGTAATCAGGTGTTGAGTGTAAGTGCACAAGGGAGCTTGACTGTGAGACTGACAGGTCGAGCAGGGACGAAAGTCGGGACTAGTGATCCGGCACCGGCTTGTGGAAGCGGTGTCGCTCAACGGATAAAAGGTACCCCGGGGATAACAGGCTGATCTTCCCCAAGAGTCCATATCGACGGGATGGTTTGGCACCTCGATGTCGGCTCGTCGCATCCTGGGGCTGGAGTTGGTCCCAAGGGTTGGGCTGTTCGCCCATTAAAGCGGCACGCGAGCTGGGTTTAGAACGTCGTGAGACAGTTCGGTCTCTATCCGCCGTGCGCGTTGAAACTTGAGAAAGGCTGACCCTAGTACGAGAGGACCGGGTTGGACGTACCTCTGGTGGGCCAGTTGTCACGCCCGTGGCATTGCTGGTTGGCTACGTACGGGAGGGATAACCGCTGAAAGCATCTAAGCGGGAAGCCTGTTTCGAGATGAGGTTTCGTGTGAGGTTCCCTGTAGACGACGGGGTTGATAGGCCGGATCTGGAAGCCATGTGAGTGGTGGAGGTGACCGGTACTAATTGACCGAGCATTACACATTAAGCAGTCATATTGGTGGTTGTTGGTGTGCGGCATGTTTTGCAGGGTTGAAGAGTTTCGCGTCCATTGTGCAGTGTCTGGAACGGCACAGCACACCGTGGCCCCCTGTTGGTTCGGGGTGGTTGTCTGGTGTGTGTGGTTGTTTCTTTGATAGATTTGTCGGTGGTTTTGGCGGTGGGGTCACGCCCGGTCCCTTTCCGAACCCGGTAGCTAAGCCCACCTGCGCCGATGGTACTGCACCTGGGAGGGTGTGGGAGAGTAGGTCGCCGCCGGCATTAAACATGTGTGGGAGGTCCTGCCCCCTGCTCTGGTCGACTTCTGGTCGGTCGGGGTGGGGGCGGGGCCTCTCTTTTTTTGTGTGTGTGGTCCGTCAAGTCGAGCAGGACACCCCGGTGCGGGTGTCCTGGCGCTGATCCGTGCTCGACTTGACGGACGATCCGCGGCGCCGCGGCGGGGCAGGGCGTTGAAATCACCGTCGACCCCGGCGGTGCCGGCGGTGCCGGCGGTGCCGGGTGTGTGTCGGCGGGGTGGCCCGGTGGGGAGAATCCACCCTGCCGACGTACACCCGGGGACTGAGTGCGGGTCGGTGCCGGTGGGTGTGGTGCGTGAAGTCGAGCAGGAAACCTAGGTGGGGGTGTCGTCGCACTGATCCGTGCTCGACTTCACGGACGACTGCATTGTGCGGGGGTGTTGCTGCCAACCGCCTCCGGGACGGGGTTGCAGGAAGGCTGGACCGGTCAGGACTGGCTGAGCGGGGTCTGACCGCCGTCGATGCCCCCGTCGACACTCCACACCAGGTCGAGCTCCGCCTGCTCGTCGGCGGAGAGGGACAGTCCGGCCGCCAGCGCGGCGCGAACGGCATCCTCGAGTTCCTCGAACGTGGAGCCGAGCTCAGAGAAACCGGGCAGTCCGGGGATGACCGCGAGCCAGTCGTCGCCGGCCCTGGTCACGGTGACGGTGTAGGTGCGGGGCGTCATGCTCATTGATTCAGTGCCTTTCTGCGGAACTGGCCGGTCGGGTCATCGCGTCAGACGGCCGGAACCGGTGGGGTCGGCCGTGATCACGGCATTCATCCTAGTGGTGGCATGGACGGCTCCGCGCACGGGCGAGGTGCGGCCGGTAGAGAGACGGTGGCGCCGACGGTGGCACGGCGCGTCGTCGGACCGGCGGCCGGATCGCACACACGGCCGTCGGCGAGACCTGCGGTGCCGCGGAGGAGCGCGGTGAGCTGCTCCGCGGCGACCGCCGGGTGTTCGGGGTGCCACTGCACCCCGATGACCGGCGCCGAGGTGTGCCGGACCGCCTCGACCACACCGTCGCGGGCGCGGACGGTGACCTCGAGACCGCTGCCCAGCTCACCGACGGCCTGGTGGTGGGTGCAGCGCACGGGGGCATGCAGGTCGGCACCGGGTGGTGGGGGTGCACCGTGGACGGGACGCAGCCACGTGCGGGTGAACGGGGCGTCGTCACCGGAGGCGCAGGTGTGGCCGGGGAGGTGCTGGATGAGCGTTCCGCCGCAGGCGACATTGATCAGCTGGAGGCCACGGCAGATGCCCAGCAGCGGCGTCCGCGCGGCGACGGCGTCCCGGATGACCTGGATGTGCTGGATGTCGGACGCGGGGGCGTGCACTCCGGCGTCCGGGTAGCCGGTGGTGCCGCCGTAGAGTCCGGGGCTGACGTCCTCCCCACCGGCGATGACGATGAGGTCGGCGGCGCGGCACCGGGCGCGGACCTCGTCGGTGTCCACCCGGTCCGCCGCCAGAACGACGGCGGTGCCGCCGAGTTCGTTCACGGTTCTGCGCACGGACCCGGTGAGGACGGTGAGCAGCCGGTCGAATTCCGGGCGGTCGGGGCGCCTGCTCAGCGGGTCGAGGACGACGACTGTCCTGCCGGCGAGCCCGGCGGGGGTGCGCTCCATGGGGTTACTCCTGGTCGTGTGGCGAGTCGTGCAGGGAATCGGGGATGGTTTCGGTGGGGTAGGCGGTGACGGCGAGGAAACGGATGGGCAGTTCGGCGAGCTCGACCGGGCCGTGGACGCCCTCGCCGTCGAGGAGCAGTGCGTCCCCGGGACGCATCCGGTAGTCCTCGTCCTGGTACCGGTAGGTCATGTCGCCTTCGAGCATGTAGAGCAGTTCGGTACCGGGGTGCTGGAACCGGGGGTAGGTCTCCGAGCGGTCGTTGAGGGTGACCAGGACCGGTTCGAGGTGCGGACCGGTCGTGGCGCCGTGCCCGCGGAAGGAGCCGAGCAGTTCGTAGATGTGGTTGTGGCGGGTCCCGCGGCCGTTGATCAGTGCGCCCTTCCCGGCCGGGGTGTAGGCGACCGGCCGGGAGGTCTGGGCGTCCTGGAACAGGGTGGGGACGGCGACGTCGAGCGCTTCGGCGAGCCGGGCGACAGAGGTCAGTGAACAGGAGGTCTGCGCGTTCTCGATCTTCGACAGCATGGCCTTGGACAGCCCCGCCCGTTCGGCGAGGGCGGCGACGGACATGCCGCGCCCGGTGCGGAGCGCACGGACGCGGGCGCCGAGACCGGCCTCGATGGACCGGTCGTCGTGGCCGTGGGTCCCGTCGGGGATCTCGTGGTCCGGCACTGTGTCAGCGGGGTTGACGTCGTTTCCTGTGGGCTGCCTGTCTGTCATGGGCCATGATCGTAGCCGCTGCGGGTCTGCTGCGTGGGATCAGCGGCCGGAACAGAGCCGGTACAGCGGCCGGGACATACCCGGTACAGCGGCCGGACCGCCGACCGGGTCACCGCATCTCACCGGCACCGATGTACGGGTGCAGGCTGCGGGTGAGATCGCCGTCGGCGAACCGGGAGAACCGGAAGTCGGCGGCCGGGATGTCGGGGTCGGAGGAATCGCCGTCGAGCAGCAGGTCGGCGACGAACTCGGCGACGGCCGGGGCGATCTTGAACCCGTGTCCGGAGAATCCGACGGCGAGGAACAGACCGTCGATGCCGGAGGGTCCCATGATCGGGTTGTAGTCGGGCGTCGTGTCGTAGCAGCCCGCGTAGGTGCTGGTCAGTGCCGGGTTCGGCATGTCGGGCAGGCGCTGCATGAGCTTGCCGATGGTCCATTCGATGAAGTCGTCGTCGGCTTTGTTGGGGTAGGAGTCCGGGTCGGCCCAGTGGGGTTCGGCATGGTCGGAGTTGCCGCAGAGGATGTCGCCGTTGGGTTCGCCGCACAGGTACTGCAGGCTGACGAGGTCGGAGAGCACGGGGACGTGCGGCATCGGTTCACCGGGGTTGACGAGCATGAGCTGGGCGCGCTGGGCGCGGACCGGAATGTCGAGGTCGACGGTGGCGCCGAGCTGTGCGGCCCAGGCGCCGGTGGCGAGGATGACGTGGCCGGCGCCGATGCTGCTGCCGTCGGCGAGGGTGACCCCGGTGACGGCTGCCTGGTCGCCGGTCCCGTTCCCGTCCCGGGTGAAGCCGGTGACCTCGGCGCCGGTGCGGATCTTCGCGCCCTGTTGCCGCGCGACGACGGAGAAGGCCATGCCGAGCATGGGGGCGTCCCCGCGGCCGGCGAGGGGTTCGTAGGCGATCTTCGCGAAGTCGTCGACGCGGAGCCCGGGCCACAGTTCGCGGGCCTTGTCGCCGCTGATGTAGTCGACGTCGACGCCGAGGTCCTGTTGCATGGCGATGGTGGCTTCGAGGTTGGTGACGTTCTCCTCGCCGACGGCCACCATGTAGCCGCAGTTGCGGAAGCCGCAGTCGTCGCCGAGGATCTCCGGGGCCCGGTGGAAGAACCGGGTGCCCTTCCAGCCCATCTTCGCCACCGAGGGGGTGCCGTAGTGGGCCCGGACGACGCCGGAGGATTTCCCCGTCATCCCGCCGCACAGTTGGTCGCGTTCGAGGACGAGGACGCTTTTCTCGCCGCGCGAGGTCAGTCCCCAGGCGATGGCGAGACCCTCGAGTCCACCGCCGATGATGACCCAGTCGTAGTTGTCACTGCTGCTCATGGTCTGTTGTCCTGTCTGTGGTGTCCGGCTAGGATGGTGGCGATTCCCGTTGTGAATCTCTGACAACTGAGATGAAACATTTACCATGTTACCGGAAGATTGCAGTCCGGTACCGAGACCGTGAAAGAGGCTCATGACAACCCCCGACCTCAGCTCAGGCGTCAGTACCGCCGCCGCCGTCGACGAGGCGGCCGCGCTCGCCACGTTCCGCACCATGTGGGACCAGCTCGGCGCGATCGGCGTCCACCCGACAGGGACCCGCCGCTATTCCTGGACCGACGAGGACGCCGCGCTGCGCCGGTGGTTCACCGACCAGGCCGCGTCCCGGGGAATGACGGTGCACACCGACCCCAACGGCAATATCCGCGCCTGGTGGGGCGAACCTGCCGACGGTGCGGTCGCCACCGGGTCGCACCTTGACTCGGTCGCCGACGGCGGGAAGTGGGACGGACCGCTGGGGGTGCTGCTCGGTTTCCTGGCGGTGGACGCCCTCGCCGCCGCCGAGGCACGGGGGAATCTCGTCCGTGCCCGGCCGTTGGCGGTCGTCGACTACATGGACGAGGAGGGGACGCGGTTCGGCGTCGCCTGTCTCGGCTCGAAACTGATGTCCGGGGCGCTGGATCCGGAGACCGCCCGCGCTCTCACCGACGGTGACGGGGTGACCCTCGCCGCGGCGATGACCGCGGCCGGGGCGGATCCGCAGGCCATCGGCCGCGACGAGGTGGCGTTGGCGCAGACCGGCGCGCAGGTCGAGGTCCACATCGAGCAGGGGAAGCAGCTGGTGGGGCTGGCGGCGCCGGTCGGGCTGGCCACGGCGATCTGGCCGCACGGTCGGTGGGAGTTCACCTTCACCGGCCTCGCCGACCATGCCGGTACCGCGCGGTTGGCCGACCGCAGGGATGCGGCACTGCCGTTCGCCGCGACGGTGCTGGCGGCCCGCGGCGCGGCGCAGGACCTGGATGCGCGGGCGACGTTCGGCCGGTTCCATGTCGAGCCGGGCGGGCCGAATGTCGTGCCCGCGAAGGTCGTGGCGCTGCTGGACGCCCGGGCGGCGACCGACGCCGTCCTCGCCGACCTCGTCGACCGGATCGGCCGGGCGGCTCGGGATGCGGCCGGTGACCACGGCGTGGAGGTGACGGTGCGGGAGATCTCCCGCGCCCCGGTCGTCGACTTCGATGAGGGACTGCGCGACCTGCACGGCAAACTCGCGGCGGAGGCGGGGGAGCGGCTGCCGGAGATCCCGACCCAGGCCGGGCACGATTCCGGGATTCTCGCGGCGGAACTGCCCACCTCGATGCTGTTCGTCCGCTCGCCGCACGGGATCTCGCACTCTCCGCTGGAGGACGCCGCCGATGCCGATGTCCTCGCCGGACTGCGGGCGCTCGTCCGGTCGTTGGCGGTCCTGGTCGCGGCCCCGCAGGACGGTCCGCCCGTGACCGGAAGGAATGATTAACCGGCGCGAAACAGTCGGGTGACCCGGCGGAAAAGGCCTCTCCGTAAGTTTCTTGGTGTTCAACATCAGACACTGCAAGGAACCCCAAGGAGCACAGCACATGGCCATCGACGGCACCGCCATCACCTTCCGCTACCTCAGTGAACCCGACATGATCGCCGCCGGTGTCACCGACATCGCCCGCTGCGTCGACGTCATGGAGGAGACCCTCATCCTGCTCAACAAGGGCGACTACATGATGGCCGGCCTCAACCACAATTCCCACGGCGCGATGATCTCCTTCCCGGAGAAGCCCGCGTTCGAGGGCATGCCCGCCGACGGCCCGGACCGCCGCTTCATGGCCATGCCCGCCTACCTCGGCGGCCGGTTCAACAACACCGGCGTGAAATGGTACGGCTCCAACGCAGAGAACAGGAAGGACGGGCTGCCCCGCTCCATCCACGTCTTCGTCCTCAATGACACGGTCACCGGCGCACCGAAGGCCGTCATGAGCGCCAACGTGCTCTCCGCGGTGCGGACCGGGGCGGTCCCCGGCGTCGGCGTGAAGTACCTGTCGAACCCGGACTCGAAGATCCTCGCCGTCGTCGGCCCGGGCGTGATGGCCCGCACCAACACCGACGCGATCATGGCGCTGCGACCCGGGATCACCACGATCAAGGTGAAGGGGCGCAGTCAGCGCGGCATCGACGGCTTCGCCGCCGATATCGCGGAGAAGTACCCGTCCGTGACCGTCGTAGGCTGCGACTCGGTGGAGGAGGCGGTGAAGGACGCAGACATCGTCATGGCGTCCACCACCACCGACGCCGCCGGCCCCTCGGCGTTCCCCTACTTCAAGGAGGAGTGGCTGAAGCCCGGCTGCCTCGTCGCCGCCCCCGCCGCCGCCCGCTTCGACGACGACTTCCTCGCCGGAAACGCCCGCCTCGTCGTCGACGCCTACGGTCTCTACGAGGCCTGGGAGGAGGAGTACGGCGACCAGGCGTTCGTCCTGCTCGGGATCCCGGGCACCCGGTGGTACGACCTGGCCCGCGAGGGCGCCCTGCCGAAGGAGAAGATCGAGGTCATTGCCGACGTCGCCGAGGGGAAGGCACCGGGCTGGGACCCGTCGACGGTCACCCTGTACTCGGTGGGCGGCATGCCGGTCGAGGACGTCGCCTGGGCGACAGACCTGTTCACCACCGCCGAGGAGAAGAACATCGGACAGGTGCTGAAGCTCTGGGACGCCCCTGAGCTCGCCTGACCCGGCCGACCCGGCCTGACCCGGCCTGATCCGGCCTGAACTGAACTGATCTGGCCGGCGGTGACGCGCCCGTCCGTGGGGGACTGAGCGGCCGCAACGTTTACTGGCACGAAACACGACAACCACTATCGGGAAACCATGCCTCCTTAAGTTGAACGGTGAACGTCAAGCACACGACTTTCCACCACTGATACCCAAGGAGGCGACATGGATGCTGCATCCGTCGCATGGATACTGACCGCCACCGCCCTGGTCCTGTTGATGTTCCCCGGACTGGCGATGCTCTACGGCGGAATGCTCAACGGCCGGAGCGTCATCAACATGATGATGATGGTCATGAGCTCACTGGCGGTGACCACTGTCGTCTACGTCATCGTCGGCCACGGCCTCGTGATGGGGGACTCCGTCGGAGGTTCGGGCATCATCGGCAGTCCCGGGTCCTTCCCGTTCTTCAGTGATCTGGTCACCGACGACGGGGAGGGGACCACCATCACCGGCGCCTTCTACATCCTGTTCGCCGCGATCTCCGTCGCCCTGGTCTCCTCCGGCGCGGCCGGGCGCATGAAGTTCGACGCCTGGATGGGCTTCGCCGCGATCTGGGTCATCGTCGTCTACGGTCCGATCGGCCACTGGGTCTTCAATCCGGACGGCTGGATGCGCGCGGACCTGGGACTCCACGACTACGCCGGCGGTACCGCCGTCCACATGAACGCCGGCGCCGCCGGACTGGCCCTCGCCGTGTTCCTCGGCCGCCGCAACTCCGGACGCAAGGACAGGCCGCACAACCTGCCGCTGATGCTCATCGGTGTCGGCATGATCGCCATGGGCTGGCTCGGCTTCAACGGCGGTACCGCCGGTGCCGCGGACTTCCTGGCGCAGTACGTCGTGCTCACCACGATCCTCTCCCTCGCCGGCGGCATGCTCGGCTTCATCATCATGCAGCGCATCTTCGACGGCGCCTACACCCTCATGGGGCTCGGCACCGGCGCCATCGCCGGGATGGTCGCCATCACCCCGGTGGCGGACGCCGTCAACCCGACCGTCGCCATCATCGTCGGACTGCTGGGCGCCGCCGGTACCTTCGGCGCGATCCGTGTCGCCCACCGCTTCGGGGTGGACGACTCGGCGGACGTCTTCGCCGTCCACGGCGTCGCCGGCATGGTCGGGGCGATGCTCGTCGTCTTCCTCGGGGATCCGGACGCCCCGGCCGAGCACGCCGGCATCTTCTTCGGCGGCGGCTGGGACATGCTGTGGCGGGAGCCGGTGGCGATCATCGTCACCGTCGGCTTCAGTTTCTGCGCCACCTACGTCATCGCCTGGCTGATGAACAAGGTCCACCCGATCCGCATCACCGCGAAGGACGAGCACCTCGGTATCGACGTCGCCGTCCACGACGAAGCGGCGTACGCCCGGGCGGAGTCGGACGACAACGAGGCCGCCAGCGACTACGCCGACAGTGAGATCGGCGCCGCGGTCGGGCGACCGGTGTCCTGACCGGCCGCGGTACCGGTTACCGGGCCGGTCACCGGCCGGTCGACAGCAGATGGGTCGGTTCGGTGACAGCGGCGCTGAGCAACCCCACGCCGGCGTCGATCAGGAACCCGCCGACGGTGGACCAGTCCCCGTCGTCGGTTCCGTCCCCCGTTTCGTCCCCCGCCCCGTCCTCGAGCCGGGCCTCGTAGGACGCGAACGCGTTGAGCATCATCGCGTCCAGCATTCTCGCCCGGTTCGCCAGGACATCCGCCGGAACCCCCTGCGGTGCCACGCCCGTCCGGTCCAGGGCGACTCCGAGCCGGAGGGCCTCGAATCCGGCGTCCCGGACGAGATCGCCGAGTGCCGGGGACGTGGGCAGCTGGGTGAGGAACCGGGCGCGCCGGGTGGGGGTGGGCAGTGCCGCGAAGTCGCGGATCCAGGGGGTGACGTGGGCGGTGAGCACATCGCGCACGTCGGGGTCGTGGTCCGCGGTGAGTTCGGTGAAGATCTGCGCCGTCTGCGCGGTCTTTCCCCCGGTGGCGCGCAGCAGCAGGGCGTGCAGCAGACCGTCGCGTCCGCCGAAGTGGTAGCCGACCGCCGAATGGTTGGCGGTACCGGCGTGTTCTGCGATGGTGCGGTCGGAGACCGCGTCGATGCCGTGGACGGCAAAGAGTGCCTCGGCGGCGTCCAGCAGTGCGGTGCGGGCACGTTCGCTGCGGGTGCCCGCGGTTCCCCTCGTCTCCATGCAGGTGATGGTACCGGGGCGGCCTCGCGTTGCATATTAAGTCAGGTGGCGTAGGATCGTCGGGTCCGGTCCAGAAGAGACCATTCTCCACGACAGAAAGTGAGGCGACGTGAGCGCCACCACCCGGGATGAACCGGAACCGACAGAAGACGTCGGCACCGCCGCCGCAGGTGAGAAGACCGGGGTGGATGCCGCCGCCGCAGCCGCCAAGCGTGCGAAGTCGGAGAAGATCGGCCGGTACGTGGCGATGTTCGTCATGCCGCTGCTGATGGTCGGCATGATGGTGTGGGGGTACATGGGTGCGCTGCACTCGCCGACACCCCACCACATGCCGGTCACGGTGACGACCCAGTCCACGTCGCAGCAGGCGCAGGCCACCGCCGAAGCGCTGTCCCAGGGGCTCTCCGACGTCGGCGACGAGGCCTTCTCCGTGAAGACCGTCCCCGGCGCCGACGAGGCCCGGCAGCAGGTCATCGACCGTGACGCCTCCGGCGCCGTGGTCGTCGGCGACAACGGCGTGACCCTGTACACCGCCAGCGGGGCCGGCGCCCAGCAGGCCTCGACCGTGCAGCAGATGGTCGGGGCGGTCGCCGCCGCCGGGCACATCCAGCTCGACAACGAGGACCTGGTCCCGCTGCCCGGCAGTGATCCCGCGGGCCTCGGTGCGATGTTCATGACCACCGCCCTGCTCATGGCGGGCTTCCTGCCGTTGACGATCACACTGACGAACTCGCCGCAGCTGCTGCTGCTCAAGCGACGGGCGATCCCGATCATCACCGGATGGTCTGCGCTGATCGCGGTGATCGTCTGGTTCATCGCCGGGCCCTGCCTGCATGTCGTGGATTCCAGCGACGCCTGGCAGGTGCTGGGGATCGCC
Organism: Corynebacterium nuruki S6-4; assembly: GCF_007970465.1. NCBI lineage: Bacteria > Bacillati > Actinomycetota > Actinomycetes > Mycobacteriales > Corynebacteriaceae > Corynebacterium > Corynebacterium nuruki. Next base: position 1,050,167 of record NZ_CP042429.1, on the reverse strand, counting down.
TGGCTGGGAGTCTTCTCGGTCGGCTGCGTCCAGATGTGCCTCACCAGGATCCTCGGCCCGATGTCGGTCCTGGCCGGCATGTTCCTGCTCATGGTGCTCGGCATCCCGGCGTCCAACGTGAGTATCCCCATCTGGTCGGCACCCGGGTTCCACCATTTCCTCCACCAGTTCCTGCCGGCGCCGGCGATCGGCGAATCGCTGCGCTCGGTGCTGTACTTCGACGGGGCCGGCGCATGGCACTACCTGCGGGTCCTCATCATCGGTGCGGCGGTGGGGATCCTGCTCACCACACTCATCGACCTGTCGAAGCAGCGCAAGGGCACGCGTCCGGAGACCATGGTCATCAACATGCCCTCCCTGCACGGCGGGAAGCGGCCGAAGAGCCGGTTCTGGCAGTACGCCTCCCTGGCGTTCTTCCCGCTGGCGATGGTGCTGATGATGGTCGTCGGGATGCTCGGTGCCATGCACAATCCCGCACCGCGGGACATGCCGATCGCGGTGGCCGGGGCGACCACGGAGCAGGCGCAGCAGACCGCCGACGGTCTGACCGAGGCCATGCCGGGCAGCTTCAAGTTCACCGTCGCGGATTCGCCGGACCAGGCCCGCGACCAGGTCCGTGACCGGGACGTCGCCGGTGCGTTCATCCTGCCGTCGCAGGACAACCCCGCCGCGACGGTCGTGACCAACCAGGCCGCGGGCATGAGCACCGCCCAGACCGTGGACCGCGCCTTCACACAGGTGGCGCAGGCGCAGCACATGCAGGTCAACGACGATGATATGAGCCCGTTGCCCGACCGCGACAGCATGGGCACGGTGAGCCTGTACATCGCCATCGGCTGGATGATGTCCGGGTTCATGATCATCCTCGTCGGGTCGAACGCCCAGCCGGAGTCACGGCCGTTGCGCCGGCTGATCCCGATCGTCGCCGGGTACGCCGTGTTCATGTCCTTCATCGTCTGGCTCATCGCCAGCCCGATCGTCGGTGGTGTGGGACCGGGCCACTTCTGGCAGATGTGGGGGACCGGCATCGTCGCGATCTTCTGCGTCGCGATGTTCGCCGCGGTCCTGGAACGGCTCTTCGGCCTGCTGGGGGTGATACCCATCGTCGGGACGATCATGTTCCTCGGCATCCCGGCGTCCGGCGGGGCGATCTCGATCTACATGGAGCCGGCGTTGTTCGTCCACCTCCACCAGGTGCTGCCGATGGCGGCGTCGGTGGAGTCCGCCCGGTCGATCCTGTACTTCGACTCCGACATCGTGGGGCAGTGCCTGCTGACGTTCCTGGCGTGGGGTGTGGTCTCGCTGCTCCTCGTGATGGTCATCGACCGGTTCAAACCGCTGCGGACCCACATCCCGCACCACGTCGAGCGCATCTACGACAATCCGCTGGAGCAGGCGGCCGAGCACACCGACGGTGCGGAGGACGCCGAGGGCGCCGAAGACACCTCGGACGCTGCGGACGCCGCGGAGGCCGAACCGGCCAAGGGTTAACACCCGGGTAATCTGCGGCAGATACGGGCGTAACCGGTGTTTCCTACGGTTTACGGTCATGAGCCCCGCAGATATCGCCTGGATGTGCACCGCCTTCGCCCTCATGCTCCTGATGTTCCCGGGGCTGGCGATGTTGTACGGCGGGATGCTCAACGGGCGCAGCGTCCTGAACATGATGATGATGGTGATGAGCTCCCTGGCGGTCACCGTCATCATCTACGTGCTGGTGGGGCACGGGCTGGTGCTGGGGACCTCGTTCCACGGGTGGGGGATCATCGGGGACCCGGGGAGCTTCTCCTTCTTCAGCTCGCTGACCGCGGATGACGGGGCGGGCACGACGGTCACCGCCGCCTTCTACGCCCTGTTCGCCGCGATCTCCGTGGCGCTGGTCTCCTCCGGCGCGGCGGGCCGGATGCGGTTCGACGCGTGGATGGGCTTCGCGGTGATCTGGGTGCTGGTGGTCTATGCGCCGGTCGCACACTGGGCGTTCGCGGAGGACGGCTGGTTCCGCAGCGTCCTGCACGTCCACGACTATGCGGGCGGGACGCCGGTGCACATGAACGCCGGTGCCGCGGGGCTGGCGCTGGCGGTGTTCCTGGGACGCCGTGCCCAGGTCGACCGGCGTCCCCACAACCTTCCGCTGATGCTCATCGGGGTGGGCATGCTCGCGATGGGCTGGATGGGGTTCAACGGCGGCTCGGCCGGCGGCGCCAACTTCACCTCGGAGTACACGGTGATGACCACCCTGCTCGCCCTGGCCGGCGGGATGCTGGGCTACATCGTCATGCAGCGGGTCGTCGACGGCTCGTACACGCTGGTGGGCCTGGGTACCGGCGCGATTGCGGGGCTTGTCGCGATCACCCCGACGGCGGACGCCGTGAGCCCGGTCTTCGCCGTCGTCGTCGGCATCGCGGGGGCGGCGGCCGCGTTCGGTGCGGTACGCCTGGCCCACCGCTTCGGGGTGGATGACTCGGCCGATGTCTTCGCGGTCCACGGGGTGGCGGGGATGGCTGCGTCCATGCTTGTGGTGTTCGTCGGTGATCCGGCGGCCCCGGCCCACCACGCCGGGATCTTCTTCGGCGGCAGCTGGGGGCAGGTCTGGCGGGAGGCGGTGGCGATCGCGGTGACGGTGGGATTCTCCTTCTGCGCGACCTATGCCATCGCCTGGCTGATGAACCGGGTGAGCCCGATCCGGATCTCGCAGCGCGACGAGGGTATCGGGATCGATGAGGCGGAGCACGCGGAGCAGGCCTATGACGCGGACGCCCTGCCGGCGACGGGGACAGGCGACAGGACTGGTGACAGGGTAGGAGACAGGGCAGGCGACAGGACTGGGGCCGGTGCGCCGGTGCCGGTGCTGGTGCCCGCGGACCTCGCCGACGGGATCCGGGCGCTGCTCGAGGCGCACGAGGGTCGTGCGGACAGTACGTCCGGTGCCCCCGGTGCCCCCGGTGCCCCCGGTGCGCCCGGCGGCTCTGTGCTGTCGCCTCCTCCGTCGTCGGTTGTGCCGCTGCCCCGTCGCAGCGCGCCGGGCGGCAGAAGTATTACCACCTCCGGCGTCCCGGATCCGGGAAAAGCCCAGGTCGCGAAAAGTTCTACCGGGTCCAGCTGGTAACACTTCCGGCGCGGCGGCCTGGGGTGCGACGGCGGGCGTGCAGCGGCCTGGGTATGCCGGCATGGGGACGCCGGCCTGTGCGCGGCGGCCGGTGGGTGGGGCCGGCGGCGGTACGGCGTCCACCGTGGCGGGTCCGATGGTCTCCGCATAAAGATTGCGCACAATTAAAATGCGCGCAATACTTGTCGGTGACATCAGGACCACGCCAACGGAAGGATCACCCACCATGAGTATCGACGCCATCTACAGCACGGAGGCCATCGCCACCGGTGCAGGCCGCGGCGGCCATGTCGCCTCGCGCGACGGCTACCTGGACACCGACCTGAAGATCCAGAAGGAGATGGGAGGTCCCGGCGACGGCCTCAACCCCGAGACCCTCTTCGCCGCCGGATACGCGGCCTGCTACCACAGCGCGCTGCAGGGGGTCGCCCGGCAGAAGAAGGTCGACCTCGGCGATTCGAGCGTGGGTGCCCGGGTCAGCATCGGCCGCCTGGACAACGGCGGCTTCGGCCTGGCGGTCACCCTCGAGGTCGTCATTCCGGCGCTGCCGCACGCCGAGGCGCAGGAGCTGGCGGACGCCGCCCACCAGGTCTGCCCCTACTCCAATGCGACCCGCGGCAACATCGACGTCGATGTCGTGGTGACTGACGACTGAGGCCGACGACTGACCCCGAGCACTGACGCCGACGACTGACATCCGGTGTCCGGGCCGGTGCCGGCGTTCCGGCGCATACTGGGGGCATGGACTCCGGCACCACAGATCCCACCGATTCCACTGACCCCGCAGCCTCCACCGGCTCGGCCACCGGCGCCGATGCCGTGGACCGCGCATTCGACCTCGCCCCGCGAGCGGCCTTCCTGCCCACCGGCCAGCAGCAGTTCGCCGACTTCGACACCCCGTTGCCGTTGACCGGGGGAGCGACATGTTCCCAACCGTCGACGGTCGCCAGGATGCTCCGCCTGCTGGACGTCCGTCCCGGCCAGCGGATCCTCGATGTCGGGTCCGGGTCGGGGTGGACGACCGAACTTCTCGCCCACCTCGTCGGCCCGGCCGGCTCGGTGACCGGGGTCGAGCTGCTGCCCGATCTCGCGGCGTCCGCCGGGGAGGTGCTCCGGCGCCGATCGGTGGGCAACGCGCGGATCCTCGCCGCCGACCCCGCCACCCTCGGGCATCCCGCCGACGGCCCCTACGACCGGATCCTGTTCTCCGCGGACGCGGGGGAGGGCGTCCCGCAGGAGCTGGTCGACCAGCTTGCCGACGGCGGGATCATGGTCGGCCCGGTCCGCGGCGTGATGACGGTGACGCGCCGGACGGCGGACGGGGTGGTCTCGGACGGGCACGGGCGGTACCGCTTCGTCCCGCTGATCACGACCGGGGAATCTTGACCCCGCGACCGTCGGTGGTGCCGCAGCTGACGGTGACATCGTCGTCCTCCGAACGCTTCGCCGTGGGGAACGAGCAGGTCCAGCCGTTGTCCAGCGGAGTGAGGAGAGTGTTCCCGCGGGAGCCGTCCTGCCAGGTGGCGAGGTAGGAGTCGACGGTACCGACCGCGTCGGCGCAGTCGACGGTGCCCTTGGTGACGACGACATCGGTGACGGCGAGGTCGGCGTAGAGGCCGTTGTTGGCCCGTCCGCAGAACTGCCCCCGGGTCTTCGACCCCTCGACGATGGTGCGGGCACCGGGCCCGTCCCACCCCGTCGCGGCGAAATCCCCGTCGTCGTAGCGGAACTCCCGGCCGTCGCGACCGCAGGTGATGCCGCGTGGGCCGGTGGCGGTGCAGGTGACTCCCGCGGCGCTGATGCGTTGCCCGGGGTGCAGGACGGGGTGGTCGGTGGCGTCTCCGCCGCCGGTCTGCATGGCGGGCCGGAACCCTTCGCCGGCGATCCAGAGGACGGCGCCGGCGGCGAACCGGGGGTCCTTCCGGTCGCGGACGTCGTCGGTGAAGTCGAGGGTGCAGTCGGCGTAGTCGCTGCGTGGGGCGGTGTTGACCGAGCAGGTCACACCGGCGCCCTCCAGCGACCAGCTCACGAGGTCGCCGGTGGTGTAGTCGGCGACGTCGACGTCGGTGGCGGCGTCCGGTGCGGCGCCCCGGGTCGGGGAGGCGGCGGTGCCGGACGCCGTGGCGGGGGCGGAGGCGGCCTCGGTGAACCCCGGTGAGGTGCCGGGATCACCGGTGTTGTCGTCGGAACAGGCGGCCAGGCTTCCCGCGCAGAGCAGGACCACCGCCGCCGTACCCCACCGTGTCATGTCTCCGCCCCTTCCCGGACTGTCAGCCTGTGCTTCAGATCAGCTCAGGTCATGACGGTACCAGGTGCGGTCACGGGGCGGGGGTCACCGGGACCGCCCTGCGGTGTGCCGGCAGTGCCCAGGCGGCGATCAGCAGCACCACTGCGGCGGACAGGACGCCCCAGAAGACCGCGGCGGTGGCGTCCACGATCGGTGCGGCACCGCTGCGTCCGCCGATGACCGCATTCGAGATCGTCCCGTAGACCGCCACCGCCACGGCACTGCCGGCGGAGCGGGCGAACATGGTCAGCCCGGTGACCTCCGCCCGCTCCGACCAGCCCACCGAGGACTGGGCGGCGACCGTGTTCGGGGCGGCGGTGAACCCGAGACCGGCCCCGATGACGACCGCGACACCGGTGATCAGCCACACCGACGGGTGGTGGGCGACGAGCACGAGCAGGACCGTCCCCACGGTGACGACGGACGCCCCGAGCGCGATCGAGGCCTTGAAACCGTACGGGACGTAGATCCGGCCGGCGTTCGCGCTGGCGAACGGCCAGGCGATCGTCAGTGCGGCGACGGCGATACCGGCCACGACCGGGGTGGCGCCGGCGGCCCGTTCCAGGTAGGTCGGGACGAAACTGGTGAGGCCCTGGACGATGCCGCCGATGGCCGCGGCGATGACGACCGCGTTGATGATGAGCCGGAGGGACAGCAGGTGCATGCTCACCACCGGTTCAGCTGCCCGACGCTCGACGAGGACGAACACGGCCAGGGCCGCGGCACCGCCGAGGAAACAGATGAGGGACTGCCCGGAACCCCAGTCCCACCCGGTGCCGCCCTCGAGCAGACCGAGCAGGAGCATGGTCAGTCCGGCGGTGAGGCACAGTGAGCCGGCGACGTCGATGCGGTGGGGCCGCCGTTCCACCGACTCGTGGTAGTTGCGCACGACCATCACCGCGGCGAGCAGTCCCAGCGGGATGTTGACGGCGAAGATCCACCGCCAGGAGACGTACTGGGAGAACACCCCGCCCACCAGCGGGCCGAGCACCGAGGAGATCCCCCACACGCTGGCGAGGTAGCCCTGGACGCGGGCACGCTCCCGGACGGTGTAGATGTCGCCGGCGATGGTCTGCCCCATGGGTTGGACGGCCCCGGCGCCGAGGCCCTGGACCGCCCGGCAGACGATGAGGACGGTCATCGAAGGCGCGGCGGTGGCCAGGGCGGAGCCGAGGACGAACACGGCGATGCCGGTGAGGATGACCGGTTTCCGGCCGTACATGTCGGCGAGTTTGGAGAAGACCGGGACGGTCACCGCCTGGGCGAGCAGGTAGGTCGAGAACAGCCACGGGTAGCGGGCGAAGTCACCGAGGTCGTCGACGATGCTGGGGACGGCGGTGGCGAGGATGGTGGCGTCCACCGCCATCAGGGCCGAGGAGAGCATGATCGCGATGAGGACCGGACCGCGGCGGTCGCGGAAGACGGAGGTGCTGTTCGGGGCTGTCACTGTCGCCAGCCTAACCCCGCACGGCCCCCGCACGGCGCTGACATGCTCCGGACGGGGCACGTCCCGGCCGGGCGCTGCCGGACGCTGCCGGCCCCCGGCCGGAAACAGCCGGGGGTTTCCCGGTGGTCTGCTGGCACGGGCCGGGCAGGCTGTGGCACGGTTGGGGGTGACACCCCCGAGACTGGAGATGAACACCGTGACCCCTGTGACCCCTGTGAGCCCCGTGAAACGAGGCCGGCGTCGCCTGTCCGTGGCCTGCGCCGCGGCATCCGCTGCCGCACTGCTGCTGGCCGGATGCGACAGCGACGGTACCGGCGTCGAGGACGCGGGATCCCACGACGACAGTCACACAGACACGGCCCTGTCCAGCGAACTCGGCAAAGCGCCGAACCCCGCACCCGGGGCACCACAGCCGACACCGGGTGCACCGCAGCCCGCCCCGGGGGCGACCGTCGCGCCCCCGGCCGGGTCGCAGGACACCCCGGGGCCCACCGCCCCCGCGGACGCCACCGCAGTCTCCTACGGCAACTATCTCGTCCCCCTCGGCGGGACCGGTAACGCCACCCTGACCTGCTCCTTCAACGGGAACCCGGCGGACGAGGGCTTCGCCTGGGCCTGCCAGGCGCCGGTCCACCTCGGCTGGGAGGCGACCGACGGCGGCGAAGCCAACAGCGTCGCCTACCGGCCGGGCGCGGACCCGGAGGTCTACGCACTGCTCGGCAACTCCGGGGTCACCGCCACCGACACCCTGGCCGCCGGAACATCGACCCCGGTCGGGGACCGCTACACCGTGGACACCACCGGTGACGGCACCACGGTGACCGACAACTCCACCGGAGTCGCGGTGCGCATGGCCGACGGCGGATACTCGCGGCTGTGAGGTGACCGGGGGCTGATCCGTGACCGGGCCGGCGCCGGCGGTCACATCCGCTTGTCCATGTTGCGGGTGATGATCCGGTCGTCGAACTCCTGGACGAAGGTCGCGAAGACAGTCCCGAAGACGAACACCACCGGCGCCGACAGCGCCATCACCCAGGCGACCGCCACACTGCCGAACAGCACCGTGAAGTTCGTGACGATGAAGTACAGTGCGGTTCCCAGACCGAGGAACGACAGCACCGGTGCGATGAGCCGCTTCCACACGGAGACCTGCAGCGACGGCCGGGCGTGGAACCAGGCGATGACGGCGGCGGAGACCAGCAGCATGAGGATGATGATGGTGAAGGTCGCCAGGCCGGAGAACCAGGTGAAGATCTCCGCCACCGGGTCGAGACCGGCGACCGCGCAGACCACGACGAGCACGGCGACCGTCACGGTCTGCACGAGGGAGGACATGTGCGGCGACCGGTGCGTGAGGTGCACCGCCCGCAGCGCCCGCGGCAGGCCGCGCTTGTGCGAGATGGCGTGCTGGTAGCGGGTCAGCACGTTGTGGAACGACAGGACGCAGGCGAACAGGCTCGTCAGCAGCAGCACGTCGACCACCGGGCCGGCCCAGGAACCCAGGTAGTTCTCCGCGGTGTGCGCGATCATGTTGTCCGGGTCATCGGTCGCCTCGGCCAGCACCTTGTCCGTCCCCCAGGCCTGGACCACGGCCCAGCCGGAGACGGTGTAGAAGATGCCGATCACCGCGACGGCGATGTACGTCGCCCGCGGAATGGTGCGGTCGGGGTCCTTCGCCTCGGAACGGAAGACCGTGGTGGCCTCGAACCCGATGAAGCCGGCCATCGCCATCATCAGACCGACCCCCATGGAGCCGGAGAAGATGTTCTCCGGCAGGAACGGGTCGGCGTTGAGGCCGGCGTCCCCGCCCTTGCCGGTGACCACCACGTCGATGAGTACGACGATGGCGATCTCCGCGATGAGCAGCACACCCAGTGCCTTCGAGCTCAGTTCGATGTTGCGGTAGCCGAGGTAGCCGACGATTCCGGCGACGGCGAGGGAGAAGACCCACCACGGCAGGTGGACCAGCGGGTCGACGAGCTGGCTGAGCTGTGCCCCGAGGAATCCGTAGACGGCGAACTGGATCGCCGTGTAGGTGAGCAGGGCGAGGTAGGCCGTGCCCATCCCGAGGCGGCGTCCGAACGCGGTCTCGACGTAGGAGTAGAAGGCGCCGGGTTCGTCGATGAACTTCGACATGGTCGTCAACCCGACGGAGAACAGGATGAGGATCACGGCGCCGACGGCGTACATGGTGGGGTAGCCGGGACCGTTGCCGACGGCCATGCCGATCGGCAGGGCGCCGCCGATGACGGTCAGCGGTGCGGCGGCGGCGATGACCATGAAGACGATGGACGCCGTGGTCAGCGAGCCGCCTTTCAGTGACGTGCCGGACGCCGCGGGGGCGGAGGTGGCGGTGGGAGCGGACATGGTGTGGCCTCTCTGGTTCGGTGTGGTGCCTGTGCTGGTTCGTGCTGGTTCGTGCTGGTTCAGTGCAGGGTGGCGGGGATGACGGCGGGGGACGGTTCGCGGACGGCGGTCGGGTAGCCGAAGGCGTCGGGGAGCCCGGGTGCTGCACCGTCGACCGCGAGCTGCGCGGCGGCCCGCCCGTAGACCGGGGCGAACTTCATGCCGTTGCCGCTCATCCCGGTGGCGACGGTGACCGCACCGCCGGTCCCCGGGACGTGGCAGAGGACCGGGGCGTGGTCGGCGGTGAAACCGTCGTGGTGCAGGGAGATGCGCACCGGGGCGTCCAGCATGCCGTCGAAGAACGCGGCGGTGCGTTCCGAGAACACCCGGACCACGTCCGCCGGGATCTCCCCGGTGCGCAGCGCCTCGAGACCGTCGGGGGTGGTCGCCCCGCCGACGAAGTCCCCGTGGGAGATCTTCACGGAGTAGCCGTCGAGCGTCGGGGCGCCGTAGCAGTGCCAGATCTCTGTGCCCCCGCCGGTCTCCCGGACAATGTCCCGCATGAAGATCGGCAGGTTTTCGGGCAGGAACCCCGTGATGTCCAGCGGCAGGTACCAGGTCAGCGGAATGGACTGCACACTGATGTGCGCTGCGAGGTCGGGGAAGATGTCCGCGGCCCAGGACCCGGTGGCGACGATCACCTTGTCGGCGGTGACGTCGCCGCGCTCCGTGCGGATCAGGGTGTGGTCCGGGCCCGGTTCCACGGCGAGCACACGGGTGTTGTCCCACAGTGTCGCCCCGCCGGACAGGGCAAACTGCTGGGCCCAGGCGACGGCGAGCTCGGGGCGGATACCACCGCCGGCCGGGTCGAGGATCGCCGTGTCCGGTGCCGCGCCGGGTGCGGGGGCGGCGAAGACGGGGAACCGCTCGGCGAGTTCGGCGGCGTCGAGGACCTCGTGGTCGAGACCGAACTCCTCGATGACCGCCATGGTCTGCACCATGGTCGGGAAATCGGCCGGACCGACGGAGACGGCGCCGACCGGCAGGAAGATGTCGCGGCCGGAGCGTTCGTTCATCGCCAGCCACATCCGCCGGGCCTGCTGCACCAGGGGGATGTAGATGCCGCCCTCCTTGAGCGCGACCCGGAACAGGCGCGATTCCCCGGAGTAGGAGCCTTTCGTGTGGACGCGGTCGAACCGTTCGATGCCGAGGATCCGGGCCCCCGGTGCCTGTTCGGTGAGCTGCCACAGGGCCATCGAGCCGATGGTGCCGCAGCCGATGACGGCATAGTCGTAGTGGGCGTAGTGGGTGCCGGAGTCGGAGTGTGTCATCAGGCCATCTCCGGGGTGTCCCAGACCGGCAGCACGGTGCCGATGTCCGCCGCGCAGGCCCGCCGGTAGAGCGCGGTGGCCCAGGCGACGTCCTCGACCGGCATCCCGCCGACCGAGTAGATGACGATGTCGTCGTCGCTGCGCCGGCCGACGGCGTCCCCGGTGATGACGTCGGCGATGTCGGTCACCGCGCCCGGGGGCAGGACGCCGTCCTTCTCGAGCGCGAGGAACCTGTTGCCGATGATGCCGACGGTCTCGAAGGCGTCCTCCCCGAATTCCTCGTGCCAGCACTCGTAGAGACCACGGTTGTCGAGGACCAGCCGGCCCGCGCCCGAGGCCAACCACCGGTCCGGGACGGTCACGCAGGCCGGGGCCGAGACGAAGGCGCCGGGGGAGAGCCAGTCCGGGTCGAGCTGCGGGTAGTTTCCGGACCCGGTCGGGGCGGTGGTGGTGTAGGCGATGACCTGGGAACCGCGGACCGCCTGTTCATCGGTCTCCACGACCTCGACCGTCGTGAACTGGGGGAGGGTCTCGCGCACCCAGGCGACGAACGAGTCGATGCCGGCGCGGCTGCGCCCCTTGACCTTCACGGTGTCCAGCGTCGGGACACCGGCGGCGAACGCCTCGAGGGCGGTCCTGCCCATCACCCCGGGGCCGATGACCGCGGCGACGGTCGCGCCGGGTGCCGCGAGGTGCCGGGCGCCGACGCCGGAGACGGCGCCGGTGCGGTAGGAGGAGAGCAGGTTGGCATTCATGACGGCCAGGGGTGCGCCGGTGTCCGCGTCGTTGAGGATGAAGGTGTGGATGGACCGGGGCAGGCCGGACCGGCGGTTGTCGATGTTGGATCCGTACCATTTCACCCCGGAGGTGTGGAAGTCCCCGCCGAGGTAGGCGGGCATGGCCATGAACCGGCGGTCGGGGCCGTTGAGCGGCATGCGCTCGTGGGGGGACCGGTCGGGGAAGAGGACCATGGCGCCGTGGGAGTTGTTGTTGGCGCCGGCCATCCGGTAGTCGCCCGCGCCGAGGAGGGCGAACATCCGCTCCATGGTGTCGACGCAGGCGGGCATGTCGCGGACGCCGGCGGCGACCATGTCGGGTTCGGAGAGGTAACGGGTCTGGAGTGCGGTGGTCCGGGGACCGGAGGAGGTGGAGGTGAGTGTCGCTGTCATGGGTGACAGTCAACAGTCACCGTGTTTCGGGTCAGTTGCCGCGCAGTGTCATCTTTGTACGGATGGAGAAAAACGGGCGAGGAAGCGGTCGAGGAGTGCGGTGAGCCGGGCCGCGTCCCCCTCCGGGGTGTTGAACGCCGCGGTGATCTGCGCCCCCATCAGCATGTTCTGGAGCTCATCGGTCACCGCCGGGATATCGGTGCCCGCCGCGATCTCGCCGTCGGACGCCGCTTCGGCGAGTCGGGCGGAGAAGTAGTCCCGCCAGGACCCGAAACTCGCGGCGAACAGGGCGGCCTCATCGTCACGGGTCAACGCCCGCTGCCAGAAGGCCAGCGCCACCCGGGCCTCCGCCCGGCGCACGTCGTCGAGCGGCAGGATCTCCCGGGCGAGGGTCCGCACCCCGGCCAGTCCCCGTTCCCCCGAGGTCAGGGCGGCGCGGATGTCGGTCGCCTCGACGACGAAGCGGTACGCCTCGGTGATGACCGAGTCCTTGCCCGGGAAGTAGTACCGCAGCAGGCCGTTGGAGAACCCGGTCACCTCGGCGATCCGCCGGGTGGTGACCGCGTCGATCCCCTCGTCGGCGATGAGCCGCCAGACCTTCGCGATGATCTCGCGGCGTCTCAGGTCATGGTCGACTTTCTTCGGCATGACCGAGGATCCTACCGGCGGTTCAGTCCCGGTAGACCACCCAGTCCGGGTTCGGCCGGACGATCTTCCCCTTGTCGTCGTACTCGTAGAAGCCGGCACCGTCACCGACACCGGTCTTCCCCTGGTCGATGCCCTTCGACTTGAGCTGGTCGGCGAAGGCGCGCAGCGGCGACCCCTCCGGCTGGGCGCCCTGGATGATGTTGTAGGCCACGTTGAAGCCCACCACGTCGTACACCTCGAACGGGCCGTTGGGGGACCCGGTGGACACCTTCCAGTCGTCGTCGATGACCTCCGGGTTCGCCGCGCCACCGACATAGAGCGAGGCGGCGGCGTTGAGCCACGGGATGAGCAGGCTGTTGAGCAGGTAACCCGGGATCTCCTTGTGGATCGGGAAGGGCTGCAGGTTGATCTCGCGGGCGAACTCCACGGTGCGCTCGAACACCGCCGGGTCGGTCGCCGGGGTCGCCATGACCTCACCGGTGTTGGACTTCCACACCATGTTCGCGAAGTGCAGGGCCAGGAAACGGTCGGTGTGGCCGGTGACGTCGGCGAAGTCGGAGGGACGCAGCGACGAGGAGTTGGTCAGCAGTATCGCACTGTCCTTGACGGCTTTGCCGACGTTGCCCCAGACGTCCTTCTTCAGGTCGAGGTTCTCGGGGACGGCCTCGATGACGACATCGGCGTCGCCGACGGCCGCCGCGAGGTCGGTGGAGGTGGTGATGCGGGCGATGGCGGCGTCGAACTTGTCCGCGGAATAGTCTGCGAGGTCGTGGGCGTAGTGTCCGCGCATCCACTCCCACCGGTCGGGGAGTTTGTCGAGGAACTCCTGCTTGATGTCGTAGGCCACCACGGTCTTGCCTGCGTAGGCGGCCTGCATGACGATCTGGGAGCCGAGGACGCCGGTTCCCAGGACGGTAACGTTCCGGATGTCTGTGCTGTTGTCGGTCATACCACTGACGCTACGCGGAACCGCTCCCGGACCCCGGGGGAGGCGGGGGTACCGGAGCCCCTTTCGGGGGTGCGATCGGCGGGTACTTCCCGGCCACCGTGAACCCGTCGGAGACGGTGACGGGGGCACCGGCACTATCTCCGGCACCCCCGGAACGCCCGTTGTCCCCCGCAGAGACCAGGGAACCCTTCACCCGTCCGGGGGCCGGATCCCAGTGACCGTCGACGAGCTTCTTCTGGACGATGACGGCGGCGGCGAAGACCACGACGGCGACGAGGACAGTGATCACGATGCCCCAGATCCCCGCCGGGGCATTGCCGATGAGGAGACCGAACCAGCCGAAGTCGGCGTCCCCGAAGGTGGTGTTCTCCCCGGACAGGTCGCCGAGGGCGTTGATGAGGAACGCGGGCAGGATCGTGATGATCAGGCCGTTGACGAAGGCACCGAGGACCGCGCCACGGCGTCCACCGGTCGCGTTGCCGAAGACACCCGCGGCACCGCCGGTGAAGAAGTGCGGCACCAGCCCCGGCAGGATGAGTGCCGCGCCGAACGCCGGGTTCAGCCAGCTCGACAGCACCACCAGTCCGACGAGACCCCCGACGAAGCTGGCGATGAACCCGACGAGGACGGCGTTCTGGGCGTAGGGGAAGACGATCGGGGCGTCCAGCGCGGGGACCGCACCCGGCACCACCTTCGCGGCGATGCCCTGGAATGCGGGCACGAGTTCACCGAGGATCGTGCGCACACCGAAGAGGATCACGGCGACAGCCACCCCGAACTGCAGGCCCTGGGTGACCGCCTGCATGAGGTAGTTGCCCAGGTCGGTGGCACCGTCGTCGAAGGCGGTGAAGGCCTCGTCCTGCCCGGAGCGCATCACGTAGAGCACCGCGAGGACCAGGTACATCAGCACCATCGACAGGGCGGTGGCGACCATGGAGTCCCGCAGGAACCGCAGACCTTCGGGGACCTTCAGGTCCTCGGTGGACGCGGAGGCCTTCTTCCCCTTCCCGCCGACCGCCTTGCCGACCGCACCGGCGGCGATGTAGCCGGCGGTGCCGAAGTGGCCGATGGCGACCGAGTCATCACCGGTGATCTTGCGGGTCCAGGGGTGTGCCAGCGCGGGCATCGAGACCATGAGCACGCCGAGCAGCACCGCGCCGAGGATGACGACCACCCAGTCGGCGTAGTCGTTCGTGACGAGGATGATGGTGATCATCGTCGCCATGAACAGCACGTGGTGCCCGGTGAGGAAGACATAGCGCAGCGGGGTGAACCGGGCGAGCAGCAGGCTCACCACGTAGCCGAGGATCATCAGCCAGGCGACCTGGGAGCCGAACTCTTCCTGGGCGATGCCGGCGATGGCCTCGTTGGTGGGGACCACCCCGTGCATCCCGGTCGCCCCCTCGATCATCCGGCCGAGCGGGTCGAGGGAGTTGGTGACCAGGGTGGACCCGGCCCCGATGAGCAGGAAGCCGAGGACGGCCTTGATCGCGCCGCCGGTGACCTGCCCGGCGGAACGGCGCAGGGCGATCAGTCCGACGGCGGTGAAGATGCCGATGAGGAAGGCGGGGACGGCGAGAATCTCGTTGACGAGGAACTCGGCGACGGTGAGCAGCCAGTGCATGGTGGTTCCTTTACAGGTCGTAGATCTGCCGCAGGGCGGCGTCGATCTCGGTCTCGTCGGTGAAGTCGTTGATGACCCACACCGGGATGCCGGGGTCGCCGAGGGTGTCGGCGATGCTGCCGGAGGTCATCATGACGTCGGCCTCACCGGCCTTGCCTTTCGCGGAGATCGTGTCGGTCGCCTCCACGGTGAGGAACGGACCCCATCCCCAGCGGTCGAGCACCTGCTCGACGGTGTTCTTGAGGAACAGGCTGGTGCCCACCCCGTTGCCGCAGACGGTGAGGATGTGGTCGCGGGTGTTCCCGCCCGGGTAGGCCCCCGTTTCCGCAGCCTCCGCCGCGCCTGTCGCTGTGCCCGGAGCTGTCCCGGTTGCTGCGGCAGCGGCCGGTGGTGCTGTCGGCGGTGACGGTGACCCGCCGTCGAGGACGGCCAGGATCTCCTCGCCGGTGGTCGCGGCCGCCAGGGCGTCCCGGGTGGATTTCTTCCCGATGACCTTGGCCAGCTGGGCCATGGCGGTGGTGTGCGCGGTGGCGTCGGTCGCGGCGAGTGCGACGACGAGGGTCACCGGGTCGTTGGACGGGTGGCCGAAGGCCACGGGTGCGGCGAGCCGTACCCAGCTCATCGCCGTGCGGTGGACGGCGGGGGAGGGGCGGGCGTGGGCGAAGGCGAAACCGGGGGCGACGACGATGTAGGGGCCGTTGTCCTCGACCGTGGCGATCATCGCCGCCGTGTAGTCGGGGTCGGTGGCACCGGTGTCCTCGAGCAGGCGTCCGGCGGTGGTGACGGCGGACCGCCAGTCGTCGGCGGCGACGTCGAGGGCGATGCGGGCGGTGGCGCCGGCACTGCCGGCGCTGCCGTCAGTGAGCAGAGTGGTCAGTGTGGTGGGAGTGGTCGGAGTGGGCATGGCTCCGATCGTACGGGGGTCATTTCCACAGTGGAAGGACCTCAGGCCAACTCAGGCGGGCTCAGACGGACTCACGGGAACAGCACGGCGGTCTTCCCGGTCGCGTGCCCGGCCTCGACCGCGGCGACGGCTTCAGCCGCGTCCCGGAACGGGAAGAGTGCACTGATCACCGGATGGAAGGCGTCCGTGGCGATGAGGTCGGCGAGTTCCGTGAACACGGCCCGGGTACGGCGGCGGGTCACCCCGCCGCCGACCGCCGGCTCCGCCACGCTGCGGACCGGGGCCGGTGTCCCGGCGACCAGCGCCAGAGCGTCCTGCAGCACCGGTCCGCCGACGAGGTCGATGACGGCGTCGACCGGCCCGACGGTGGCGGCGTCCGTCACGGTCGGGGCCCAGGCGGCGTCCAGCCTGCCGAGGAACTCCTGCTTGGCCGCCCCGGCGACCCCGGTCACCGGATGGCCGAGGTGGCGGGCGAGCTGGACTGCGCAGTGCCCGACCCCGCCGCCGGCACCGAGGACCAGGACACGGCCGCCGTCGGGCAGCCCGTCGGCGCGCAGTTCGTGGAGGATGTCCCACGCGGTGCCTGCGGCCACGGGGACGGACGCCGCCTCCGCCGCCGGAACCCCCACCGGCACCACCGCGGTCTGGGACGCGTCCAGCAGCACCTCCGGGGCGAAGGAACCGGTCCCGGCGAGCGTCCCGCCGAACACCACGTCGCCGGGGTGGAACGCCGGATCCGTGGAGGTGATGACCCGGCCGGCGGCCTCGCGCCCCATCGCCATGGGGAAGGTCACGGGGAACTTCCCCTGCCGGTCACCGTTGCGGACCTTGATGTCGGCGGGGTTGACGGTGGTGACCACGGTCTCGATGAGGACACTGCCGTCGACCGGCTCAGGGGCCGGGACATCGAGGACGCCGGCCACCCCGGGGCCGCCGTAGGATTCGAAACCGAAGATGTGCATGGGTCGACTGTAACGGTCCGTCCGGAGCCGGGTCGGCACCGCACTGCTAGCGTCGGGCGGAGAAATACCGGGACCCCACAACGAAGGACGCCGCCCCATGTCACAGGGAACCACCGAGCACGACACCGCCCCGGCAGATGCCCCGCTGTCCGGCGTCCGGGTGGTGACCCTCGCCCCGAACCTGCCGGGACCGGCCGCGGCCCACCGGCTGGTGGAACTCGGCGCGACCGTGACCAAGATCGAACCGCCGGCGGGGGACCCGGTGGCGACCTTCGCCCCCGACTACCACCGCTGGCTGGCCGCGGGCCAGGAGATCCGGACCCTCGACCTGAAGACCACTGCGGGGCGCGGCGAGCTCGACGCCCTGCTCACCGACGCAGACCTGCTGATCACCTCGTCACGCCCCCGTGCCCTGGCGGTGCTGGGTCTGGCCTGGGACAGCCTGCACGCCACATACCCGCGACTGTGCCAGGTCGCGGTCGTCGGCCACCCGGGTGCGGACGCGGACCGGCCCGGCCACGATCTCACCTACCAGGCCGAGGCCGGCACCCTGCTCCCACCGGAGCAGCCGACGATCCCGACACTGCCGGTGGCGGACCTGCTCGGGGCCGAACGCGTCGTCGGGGATGCCGCCGCACTGCTCGTCCGGGCCGCCCGGACCGGTGACGGCGGATACCGGGAAGTGTCACTGGCGCAGGGGATCGACGATGCCGCGCACGCGGTGACCTCGGGACTGGCCGGCCCCGGCGCCCTGCTCGGCGGCGCGCTGCCGACCTACGGCCTGTACCGTGCGGCGGACGGCTGGATCGCCCTGGCGGCGCTGGAACCGCACTTCGTCGCGCGACTGGGCGAGGAGCTCGGCGTGGACCCGATGGACCGCACTGCGCTGGAGCAGGTGTTCGCGGACCGGACGGTGGCGGACTGGGCTGCCTGGGCGGGGGAGCACGATCTGCCGCTGTCGGCGGTCCGGTAGCCTGGGCCGATGGGACAGCAGTGGTACACCAGCGACCTGCATCTCGGCCACCGGCTCGTGTCGGGTCTCCGTGGTTTCGAGGACACCGACGAGCATGACCGGGTCATCCTCGGCAACCTGCGCGAGGCGTTGAGACCGGGGGATGTGCTGTGGTGTCTGGGGGACCTCGCCGTCGGATCGCCGGCCCGTGCGATTGACCTGCTCGGTGCCCTGTTCGAGGAGACGGGGGTGACCGCGCACCTCATCGCCGGCAACCATGACGCGTGTCATCCGATGCACCGGAAGGGCTACCTGCACCAGCGGGCGTATCTCACGTGTTTCGCCTCGGTCCAGCCGTACCAGAAGATGGTGTGGGCGGGCGAGGATGTCTGGCTGTCGCACTTCCCGCGGCCGGGGCACGACCACGAGGGGATGGCCTCCCGTCACGACGAGCTGCGGCTCGACGTCCCCCTGCTGGTGCACGGCCACCTGCACTCCGACCGGCCCGTCACGGGGCCGGGGATGGTCGACGTCGGACTCGACGCCTGGGAGCTGCGTCCGGTTCCCCGGGACCGGGTGCAGCAGACGCTGTTCGGGGCTAGTTGACGGCGCCCGCTGCGCCGGCTGTGCCAGCGGTACCGGCAGTGCCGGCGGCGGTCGGCTCGGCCTGGGTTCCCGCGGTCGTGTCCTCGTCGACGGTGCCGGCACCGGCCTCCGTGGACCCGGTGGCGGCGGCACTGGTCGCGGGGACCCCGGCGCCCTCGTAGCCGGCGTCGGGGGCGACGGTGCTGACGTCGGCGGGGCTGACGTCGCTGTCGTTCTGGTGCTTGGCGGAACAGGCCGTCACGCCCAGAGCCAGTACGGCGGCGGTGATCAGGGCAGTGGTCCGGCGGATGCGCGTCATTTCTCGTCTCCCGAAGAGGTTCAGTCTGGATCGTCGGGGATCATCCTAGTGCGTGGCGTCGGTGGAACGGTATACGGCGCACCCGCGGGGTTGCGGTGAGGGGGAGACTACAATCGTCGCGACACCACACCCGGAGACGGGGAAGGAGATCATGGACGACGACCAGACACGGGCCTTCGGCGGCCCGCAACCCGACAACGGACCCCGACCGCCGGTGTACCGCTACGACACTCCCGGACCGGAGTTCGGGACGCAGCCGGACGGGCGACAGGGCGGGCAGCCGACCGGCCAGCCGGGTGGCGGGCCGACCGGTCAACCACGACCCGACGGCGTCCGGCCGCCCCGGAAGTCCTCCGGACTGTGGGGAGCCGTCCTGCTCGTCGTGGCGGCCCTGACCGCTCTGCTGTTCTTCCTGCTCTGGATCTCGAACACCGGAGGCGGCGGGGAGGAGACGACGGTGACCCGGACGGTGGAACGGACCGTGACACCGTCCAGCCCGCCGTCCGCGCCCCGCTCGGCGCCCCCGGCACCGTCTGAGACGCCCGGGGCGCCCGGGGAACCGGACCCGTCCGCCCCCGACGACGGCGGAATCCGGTTGCCCGACGGGCTCCCGGACGTCGACCGGTGGGGTCAGGACCTCGACGATCTGCTCAACAACTTCCGGGACCAGATCGGCGGCGGTGCAGGGGCGCCTGCCTGACGGGTATGAAGTAGGGCATGACTACCTCGACGCCGAACCCGACGCCCGCCCCGACCACCGACCGGACACCCGCCCCGCGACCGCTCCGTGTCTTCATCGCCCGGATGCCGCTGCCGGAGACCCGTGCCGCGCTGGAGGCGGAGGGGGCGCAGATCGTCGACGATATCGCCGACGCGGACGCCTTCATCAGTATCAACGTGCGACCCTCGGCGTTCCCCGAGTTACCGGACTCCGTGAAGTGGGTGCAGCTGTGCCAGGCCGGCATCGAGCAGTACCTGGACGCCGGTCTGGTCACCACCGGACCCGACGGTGACCGCCGGTGGTCGAACGCCTCCGGCATCTACGGCCGCCAGGTCGCCGAGGCGGCGGTCGGGCTGCTGCTGTCGGTGCTCCACCTGCACGTGCGTATCGCCCGGGCGCGCAGCTGGTCGGTGTCCCGTGAAGTGGACGCCGGCACCCGCTGGCTCGCCGGGTCCACCGTCGCCATCGTCGGAGCCGGTGGAATCGGCCGGCACCTCATCGAGATGCTCACCCCGTTCGGTGTGGACGTCGTCGCCGTGAACCACTCGGGGCGTCCGGTCGAGGGGGCACGCGAGACGGTCCCGTTCGACCGGCTGGCGGAGGTCCTCCCGCAGGGCGACCATGTGATCCTGTCGGCCCCGCTCACCGATGAGACCCGGGGCATGATCAATGCGGAGACGCTCGACCTGTTCCGCGAGGGGGCCACGCTCGTCAACGTCGCCCGGGGTCCGGTCGTGGTGACCGCGGACCTCGAGGACGCCCTGCGGTCGGGACGCCTGTCCGGTGCCGGTCTGGATGTCACCGATCCGGAGCCGCTGCCGGACAGCAGCGACCTGTGGCAGATGGACAACGTCACCATCACCACCCACTCGGCGAACACCGTCTCGTCGATGGACCGGCAGCTCGCTGCTTCGACGGCGGAGAACTACCGGCGGTTCGTCCGTGGCGAGCGGATGCTCACCGAGCTCATTCCCGGCGAGGCGTACTAGCGGTACCCCCTCAGTTCCGGAAACCGGGGTCGGCGACTGCCGCGGCGTAGCGCCGGGCCATGAGCCGCTGCACCCCGCGGGCGACCGGGCCGCCCAGCCGGGTCAGCGGCCGCGCGGCGCGGGAGAAGGCGCCGACGGTGACGGCTGCGGTACCGGCGTCCCGGTCCCAGCGGAGGTGGAAGCGTTCCTCCCCGCATTCGAGGTGCCCCGGCAGGGTCGCGTAGATGACCTCGGCGGTCACGGCGGCGGCCGTCCGCTCCACGTCGGCGCGCAGCACCAGGCAGGGGGACGCCAGGGCGCCGATGCCCAGCGGCCGGATGACGACCACGGACCCGGCGGTGAGACTGCCGGTGAACGGCGCGCCGGCGCGGCGGTGGGCCCGGCCGCTGAACAGTTCGTCGATGCACCGGTCGATCACGGGGGCGGACAGCGACACGCCGGGCGTGACGGGGGTGGTGTGGGAGAAGGTGTGGAATCCCGCCGCACGCAGCGCACGGATGGTGCGGGCGGCGGGGTCGGCCGAGGCCCCGGTGAAACGGACGGGGTAGCTGGGGGACAGGGGCATGTCCGGCAGTCTAGACTGCGGCCATGACACTTTCGTCCCGCAAAATCCTGACCGCCTGTGCCGTGACCGCCGCTGTGGCAGCCGGGGCTCCCGCCGTGGCCGCCGCGGCGACGACCCATGCCGGTGCCTCCATCCTCATCCACACCGACGAAGGCTCGGTGGGCGAGTGCACGCTGAACTCCGTCGCGGTCCGCGGCGACGACACCTACGGGGTGACCGCCGGCCACTGCCTGGACCCGGAGTCCTTCCACGGTGAGCAGCCGACCCGGATCACGACGCTGGACGGGGAGCTGCTGGCGGACGCTGCGGGCCTCGCCGCCGGCGGTTTCGTGGACGAGGGCGGCGCCAACCCGGCCGATCCGCAGGCCGGACTCGACGATCTCGGCTGGTTCCGGCTGGACGGCTCCGTCGACGCGGACGCCACGGGGATCGCCAGCGTCGCCACGACCGGGATGCCGATCGATGCACTGCTCAACGGGCCGCGCCTCGAACTCGGTGACCAGTACCCGGTCGGGCACGAGCTCGTCGGCGGTCTGGTCTGCAAGGACGGGGCACTGTCCGGACGCACCTGTGGTCCGGTGCTGTCGGTCAACTCGCAGAGCCAGGAGATCTTCGCCCTCATTCCGGCCGTCTCCGGGGACTCGGGCAGCCCGCTCTACGTCTTCGGCGCCGACGGGAAGGCCCACATCCTGGGTGCCCTGTCGAACGGCAGCCCGGTGCTGTTCAACGTCTTCGACGGCACCTGGTCGCACCAGGGGCAGATCGGCGCCTAGGGGACGCCTCCGGAACCCGGATCTGGCCCGGATTCTGTCTGGATCTGATCCGGACCGAACCGGAAGCCGGCTGGCAGGCTCCTCCAATGATCGGACCGTACCGTCAATGGTGTCGGAGCGATCGAAGGAAAGGAACCCCGCTATACGGTAGTTGAGCATTCTCCTCTTGAAACGTCAGCAGTGAACCCCCGGTCCTGTCAGGTGCCGGGGGTGATCTGTGTCCGGCGTCGGGTGGGGGCTCCCGACCGCCCGGCACGGGGTGCTGCGTCCGGTCCGGCAGGCCATCGGTTCAGGTGGCAGGCCACAATGGGGTCCGGGACGCCTTCTGAGGGACTTTTGGCCTGCCGGGCTGACGGGTGGTCTGCCGGACAGTCCCCCTCGCCCGTGCCCCCGTGCGGTGCTCTGACCCGGTATCGTCGACCGGGAGCAGTGACTGGCGTTACACTATGTCAGTATAACTATTGCGTTTATTCATCCCGTGAAGAAGGAGCATCACATGGTTCAGCGTGTAGGCGTTGTCGGCGCAGGTCAGATGGGCAGCGGCATTATCGAGGTCGCCGCGAAGTCCGGGAGCGACGTCCTGGTCTGGGAGGCCAAGCAGGAGTTCCTCGACGGCGGCAAGGCCCGGATCGAGAAGTCCCTCGACAAGGCCGTCAGCCGCGGCAAGCTCTCCCAGGAGGACCGCGACGCCGCCGTCGCGCGGATCAGCTACACCACCGACCTGGCGGACTTCGCGGACCGTGAGATGGTCATGGAGGCCATCGTCGAGAACGAGGACATCAAGAAGGACGTCTTCGCGAAGCTGGACGCCGTCGTCACCGACAAGTCCGCGCCGCTGTGCTCGAACACCTCTTCCCTGCCGATCCAGACCATCGCCTCGGCGACGGAGAACCCGGGCCGGGTGATCGGCCTGCACTTCTTCAACCCGGTGCCCGTGCTGAAGCTGGTCGAGGTCATCCCGGCCCTCACCACCGACGACGCCACCGTGGCGACCGTCCGCGGCTACGCCACCGAGGTGCTCGGCAAGACCGCGATCCAGGCGAAGGACCGGTCGGGCTTCATCGTCAACTTCCTCCTCGTGCCCTACCTGCTCTCCGCCGTGCGCATGGTGGAGCAGGGCGTGGCCACCCGGGAGGACATCGACACCGGCATGCAGCTCGGCGCCTCCCACCCGATGGGCCCGCTGACCCTGGCCGACATGGTCGGACTCGACACCTGTGCCTCCATCGCCGACGTCATGTACGAGGAGTACGGCGATCCGTCGTACGCCTGCCCGCCGCTGCTGCGCCGCATGGTGCAGGCCGGTCAGCTCGGCCGGAAGTCCGGCCAGGGCTTCTACGACTACTCGAAGTAGTGGACAGAGTCGACGGTGTCGACGGTGTCGACGGTGTCGACGGTACGGATCACCCCGGGCGGAAGCCCGCCGTCCGACCCGTTCTCCGCGTACCGTGGAACGGGTAGGGCGCCGACCGAGGCGCATTTCTTCGACAACAGGAGGTTGTGAAAGACATGTCCGGTATCGACGACATCAAGAACAAGGCGGAAGGACTCGCCGGCCAGGCCAAGGAGGCCGCGGGCCAGGCATCCGGCAACGATGACCTGCAGAACGAGGGCAAGGCCGACCAGGTCAAGTCCGACGCGAAGCAGAAGTTCGAGGACGCCAAGGACCAGGTGACCGACAAGGCCAACGAGGTCATCGGCAAGTTCAAGGACAAGTAGCCCGCCTGCAGTTCACTGTCCCCGCCCCGCGGGGCCCGACCCCCGGTCCGCCGTCAGCGGACCGGGGGTTCTGCTGTCCCGTCGGTGCCGGGGACAGCACCCTCGGCACCCTCGGCACCTTCGGCGCTGTCGGTCCCGTCGGCACTGTCTGTTTCCCCGTCGGTGTGGAAGCCGAACTTCTTCAACCGTTCCCGGTCCGCGGCCGAGGAACTGGCCGTGAGCCGGAGCAGTTCGGCGTAGATGCCGCCGGAGACCGCCAGGTCACCGGGGGAGCCGATCTCGTCGACGTGACCGTGGTCGAGCGTGACGATCGTGTCGACGGTCGCGATGGTCGACAGCCGGTGGGCGATGACCAGGGTGGTGCGGCCGACCATCAGCTCCTCGAGACCGGCCTGCACGGCCTGCTCGGAGCGGGTGTCGAGGGCGGAGGTCGCCTCGTCGAGGA
Source organism: Corynebacterium nuruki S6-4 (assembly GCF_007970465.1). Taxonomy (NCBI): domain Bacteria; kingdom Bacillati; phylum Actinomycetota; class Actinomycetes; order Mycobacteriales; family Corynebacteriaceae; genus Corynebacterium; species Corynebacterium nuruki. The sequence continues at coordinate 1,026,326 of NZ_CP042429.1, read as the reverse complement.
CGAGGATGGGGGCGTCCTTCAGCATGGCGCGGGCCACGGCGATGCGCTGCTTCTGGCCGCCCGAGAGCCGGAGCCCGCGTTCGCCGATGACCGTGTCGTAGCCGTCGGGGAATTCGCGGATGAAGGCGTCCGCGTTGGCCCGGCGGGCGACGGCGGCGACCTCCTCGTCGGTGGCGTCCGGGCGGGCGTAGGCAATGTTCTCCCGGATGGTGCCGGAGAACAGCGCCGCCTCCTGGAACACGACCCCGACCATGCCGCGCAGCTGCGCCGCGGAGAGGTCACGGATGTCGTGCCCGCAGATCCGCAGCGTGCCGCCGGTCGGCCGGTACAGGCCCAGCAGCAGGTTGACCAGCGTCGACTTGCCGCCGCCGGATTCGCCGACGAGCGCGACCCGCTCGCCACGGCCGGCGGTGAACGTGACATCGTGGATGACCTGCTCATCGGCCTCGTAGCCGAAACTGACGTGCTCGAAGCTGAACACCGGACCGTCGCCGGTGCGAGCCGGCGGCGCCGGGACGGCGTTGCGCAGCGCCCGCTCGGGGACGAGGTCCGGGCCGTACTCGCGGGACGCCGCGAGCAGGTCGGGGTCCGTGGTGGGCTCCTCCAGCTCGTCCATCGCCTCGAAGTACTCGCGGGAGCCCGCGGCGGCGCGCTGGGCGGAATCGACCATCCAGCTCATCATCGTCGCCGGCTGGCGGGCCATCGTCACCAGCTGGACGAGGAGCACCATGTCACCGAGGGTGAAGTAGCCGTGCAGGGTGCGCCAGAACAGGACGAGGTAGATGGCGAAGAAGATGATGTTCATCCCCGCCATGCGGAAGATGTCCATCATGTGCCACCAGCCGGACTGCTTCTTCGTCACGGCGACGGTCTCGGCGAAGTGCCCCTGGAACAGCCGCAGCTCCCGGAGCTCCGAGACGAAGGACTTCACGACCTTCACCTGGCCGATGACCTCGGCGAACCGGCCCTGGGCGGTGTCGATGTGCTCGTTCTTGGTCTTCTCCCAGCGCATCCACTTCCGGCTGGTGAGGGCGGTGAGCCACAGGTAGAGCGGGAAGATGACGATGAGCAGCAGGGCGAGCGGCCAGTAGTACCAGGCGGAGATCGCCAGCACGAGGATGACCGTGAGGATCATCGAGAAGAAGTTGTTGGCGAAGGACTGGAGGAACTGGGTGAGCCCGAGGATCGACCGGTCCAGCCGGGAGATGATCGTGCCGGTGATCTGGTGGTCGAAGTAGCGCTGCGGCAGTGCCAGGAGTTTGGCGAAGTAGCGGTTCGACAGGATCTGCCGCATCCGCATGCCCATGACGTCGCCGAACCAGCCGCCGATGTTGTGGATGACGGTGTTGGCGAGCTCCGCGAACAACAGGGCGACGGCGATCCACACGGCGGTGCGGGTGGCGTCGCCGACGGAGACGCTGCCGTTGGCGGCGTCCACGATCGTGTCGGTGACGTGCTTGATGAGGAACGGTGCCGCGAGGCCGAGCAGGGAGGTCGCCGTGGCGGCGACGATGACCATGACGTAGTACGGCCACAGCTCCCGCATGGAGCGGACGATCCGGGTCAGGCTGCTCACAGAGCCTCTCCGGTGTGCAGGTCGGCCTCGGCGATCCGGTCCAGCGCCTCGTCGAGGACCGCGCGGGAGGTGCCGAAGTTCAGCCGGACGTGGCCGCGGCCCACGGGGCCGAAATCGGTGCCCTCGTTGAAGGCGACCCGGGCGTGGGTGCGCAGCCGCTCCGCCGGGTCGGCGACGGTGCCGTCGGCGCCGCGCAGCCGGTCGACCTGCGAGACGTCGAGCCAGGCGAGGAACGTCGCCTGCTGCTGCGGCAGCCGGACCCCGGGCAGGACCTCGGGCAGCCGGGTCCGCAGGTGCTCCCAGTTGGCGGCGAGGTAGCTGACCTCCTCCTCGAGCCACGGGACGCCGTCGAGGTAGGCGGCGGTGGCGGCCTCGATGCCGAGGGTGGAGGGCTCACCGGTGACGACGTTGGACAGCCGGCCGATGAGCTTGGCGTCCTCGTCGGCGGTGGCGATGATCTGGGCGCACTTCAGGCCCGCGGTGTTCCAACCCTTGGAGGTGGCGGTGACTGTCACGGTGTTGCCGTAGGCGGTGTCGGAGACCGTCGCGGTGGGGATGTGGTGGCCGGAGTACACGAGCGGGGCGTGGATCTCGTCGGAGATGACGCGGACATCGTGGCGGGCCGCCAGGTCGGTGACGGCGCGGAGCTCCTCGGCGGAGAACGCCCGGCCGAGCGGGTTGAAGGGGTTGCACAGGATGAGACTGCCGACTCCGTGCGGGTTGTCGGTCGAGGTGAAGGCGCGCTCCAGGGCCGCCAGGTCGAAACCGGACTCGTCGGTCATCGGCACATAGGCGGCCGGCCGGCGGGTGGCGGTGGGGACCTTCTGGAAGGGCGGGTAGGCGGGCATGGGCACGACGATGGTCGAGCCGGCGGGGGTGAGGGCGTCGACGGCGACGCAGATGCCCTGGACGACGTCGGGGACGTAGGTGACCTTCGCCGGGTCGATGTTCCAGCCGTGGCGGGCCGCGGTGAACTCCGCGAGCGCGTCGGCGAGGTTCCGGGAACGGGCACCGGCGACCGGGTAGCCGAAGTACTGGCGGTCGACGGCCCGTCGGACGGCGTCGTCGACGGCGGGGCAGGTGTCGAAGTCGGTCTCGGCGACCCACAGGGGCAGGACGTCGGCGGGGTATTTCGTCCACTTCATCGTGCCGCGGGCACGGAGCGTGTCGATGTCGGGGAAGGTGAGTGCCATGGCGACCAGTCTAAAGGGCCGCTCCGGGGGCCGTCGCCCCGACCGTGGCCGGGCGCAGGTGCCGGTGTCAGCCGACCGGCAGCAGGGTGCGGATCTCCCGCAACGGATCGGTGACGTCCCGGTCCGTTCCGCCGGTCAGGTCGAAGACGTGCGTGGTCCGCTCGTCCCGGTAGGGCTCCCAGCCCGGCCCCGCACCGTGGGCGAACGCGACGACGGCGGCCCGGAACCGCTCCCCGGCACCACCGGGCCCGCCGAGCCGCTCCTGTGCACCGGGGCCGCAGAAGGCGCGGACCAGTTTCTTCCCGACCTGCAGGGTGTCGAACAACAGCGGGAGTTCCCCGCAGTGCAGGGCATCAACCCGGCCGCCGTGACTGTCCCCGCCCCGGAACTCGCACGCCCACACGTCGGCCCCACGGGCATGTTCCAGCAGCCCCGCCGCCCACCGGCGGATCATCGTGTCCCCCACGGTCTGTCCCGTCGGCCGGGCACGGTCGACCGACCGTACCCACCGGCGCAGCGACCGCCACGGCACACCGAGCACCAGCATGCCCGGGGCCACCCACCACGGCGACAGGTGCAGCCGGTGCAGTACCCGGTCGAGCTGGTGGACGCCGGGGAAGCGGACGAACTCGTCCTGCATCGTGGAGACCAGCAGCGGCACCTCCCGCAGGGCGTCGAAGTCCACCGGGCCGGGGCCCACGGCGCAGTCGGTGGCACAGGCCCGCGCCATCCACCGGTAGGCCGCCGCCCGGCGCCGGGCGGGCAGTGCCTCGAGCCGGGTGCGAGTCAGCGGTGTGCGCAGGAACAGCCGGGCGAGCGCCCGACGGACCCGCCAGCCGGTGCGCGCACTGATCCGGGGCAGTCCGGGGGAGAGCACCAGCGCCCGGTGGAACAGCAGGTCGGCCCGACGGTCGGCGAGCAGGGCCGTCACCAGCCCGCCGCCGGCGGACTGGCCGGCCAGGGTGACGTTGTCCGGGTCACCGCCGAGCCCGGCGACGGTCTCCTGCACCCACTGCAGGGCGTGGCGGAGATCGGCGACGCCGCGGGAACCCGGCCCGTCAGTCCCGTCGGTCCCGTCAGACTCGTCAGTGTCGTCAGTGTCGAGCGGGAGGAACCCGGCGAAGCGCTTCCGGTAGTTCAGGGTGACGACGATGCAGCCGGAGCGGGCGAGGGTGGTGCCGTCGTACCAGCCGTCGTCGCCGTGCCCTTCCTCGTACCGTCCGCCGTGGACCCAGGCGATGACCGGCAGCGACGCGCCGGCCAGGTCTGCCCGGTCGGCCGGGGCGAAGACGGTGACGGTGCCGTCCCCGCGCAGCGCGCGCCGTTCCCGGCTGTCGGTGCAGTCGAGCACCCCCGGCCACGGTGCGGCGGGCTCCGGGTCACCGAACGGGGAGGAGGTGGTGACCGGGACGGCGCGGAAGACCGCGACGGCGTCCGGCCCGGAACCGCGGAGGGAACCGGAGACGCGACCGGACGGGGTATCCAGGACAGGAGAGACCATGGGATCACCCTAGCCTGCGCGGCCGTTAGGGTGGGGACCATGAATCCGCTGCTCGAACCTTCGGTCCTCGACCACGAACTGCCCGACTTCGCCCACATCGACGTCGCCGACCTGGTGCCCACCTTCCGCACCGCCGTCACCGACCACGAGGCGGAGATCGCCGCCATCGTGGCGAACCCGGAACCGCCGACCTGGGAGAACACGATGGAGGCCCTCGAGGCCAGCGGACAGCTGCTCCAGCGGGTGCTGGCCATCGTCTTCAACTACGCGGGGACGGACGCCACCGCCGACGTCATCGCCGCCGAGGAGACCGTCGCCCCCGAACTGTCCCGGCACATCACCGCCGTCAACCTCGACCAGGGCCTGTATGCGCGGGTGAAAGCCATGCCGGCGCAGCCGGAGGACAGTGAGAACGCGGCACTGCTGAAACACTGGCTGCGGCAGTTCCGGCGGGGTGGCGCGGACCTCGACGAGGCGGGCCGGGAGGAACTCGGCGGTATCGACGCCCGGCTCGCCGAGCTCTCCACCGCGTTCGGACGCCGCCTCGTCGCCGCCACCGACGCCGGTGCGGTGCTGTTCACCGCGGAGGAGGAGCTGGCGGGGCTGAGCCGCACCCGGAAGGACCAGCTGCGTGCCGATGCCGAGGAGGCCGGGCAGGACGGTTGGCTCGTCCGGCTCGGACTGCCCAGTGTCCAGCCGGTGCTCGAGGAGCTGTCGGATGCGGCGTCCCGACGGCGCATCGCCGAGGCTTCGGCGGCCCGCGGCCGCGGAACCGGGGAGACCGGCAACGACGACATCGTGCTGGAGACCGTGCGGCTGCGCGCCCGGCGGGCCGAACTGCTCGGCTACCCCAACCACGCGGCCTTCGTCGCCGAGGAGGAGACCGCCGGCACCGTGGCCGCGGTCGACGACCTGCTCGACCGGGTGACGGCGCCGGCGGTCGCCAACGCGCTCGGCGAGTACAAGCGGGCGGCGGACAAGGCCTCGGTCAGCGGCGCGGACCCGCGGCTGACCGAGGCCGACCTGCCCTACTGGGATGCACAGCTGCGTGCCGAGGAGCTCGACGTCGACGAGGCGGAGCTGATGAAGTACTTCCCGCTCGACCGGGTGCTGCGTGACGGCGCTTTCTTCGCCGCGCACCGGCTCTACGGCATCGACGTCGTCCCGCGGGAGGATCTCGTCGGCTACCACCCGGATGTCTCGGTCTGGGAGGTCCGCGACGGGGAGCGTTCTGTCGGCCTGTTCCTGTTCGATCCGTGGGCCCGCCCGACCAAGCGTGGTGGCGCCTGGATGAGCAGCTTCGTCGACCAGAACAACCTCATCGGTCAGGCCCCGGTGGTCGTCAACGTGCTGAACATCGCCCGGCCGGCCGCGGGGGAGCAGGCGCTGCTCAGCCTCGACGAGGTGACGACGGTGTTCCACGAGTTCGGCCACGCCCTCCACGGGCTGCTGTCCGATGTGCGCTACCCGAGCCTGTCGGGCACCAACGTGCCCCGTGACTTCGTGGAGTTCCCCAGCCAGATCAACGAGAACTGGGCGCTGGAGCCCGCCGTGCTCGCCAACTACGCCCACCATGTGGAGACCGGTGAACAGCTGCCTCCGGAGCTGGTCACCGCGGTGCGTGCGCAGCAGCAGTGGGGACAGGGGTTCAGTACCACCGAGTATCTTGCGGCGTGCTGGCTCGACCTGGCGTGGCACCGGTTGTCGGCGGCCCAGGCGGACCGGGTCACCGATGTGGCGGCCTTCGAGACGGAGGCGCTGGAGGCGGCGGGGGTCGGGCCGGCCGCGGTGCCGGCGATCGCCCCGCGGTACCGGTCGACCTACTTCAACCACATCTTCGCCGGCGGGTACTCGGCCGACTACTGGAGCTACCTGTGGGCGGAGGTGCTCGACGCCGACGGGTTCCGGGCCTTTGTCGACACCGGCGCGGCGACCGGCGGTACCGGCGGTACCGGTGACAGTGGTGCCAGTGGTGACGCTGTCGGTGCCGCTGCCCCGGACCCGGACGATGTCGGGTTCGCCGGTGACCGGTTCCGTCGGATGATCCTGTCTCGGGGCGCCACCATCGACTACGACGATGCCTTCTGGATGTTCCGCGGACAGCAGCGCAGTGTGGAACCGCTGCTGGAGCGCCGCGGGCTGGCCGGAGGTGGCGGAGACCACTGACCGGCATGACCGGCACTGACCGGCACTGACCGGCACTGACCGGCACTGACCTGCACGGGCGGTCCGGCAGTACGCCAGGGGAGGTTGTGGACACGCGCCCGACCCCGATGTCCGCGGAAAGAACCGACAGGTCTTTTTTCCTGTTCTCAAGCGACACCTCGGCTCGTGAACCCGACATCTGCAGGAGTCGCCCGACCCCTGGGTTCGGAAAACCGACACGGGCGCTGACCCGGCGCTGACCCGGCGTTGACTCCGGCGCCCGTTACCTTGATCCAGTCCCCGTACCCTCGGGGACAGGTCACTGGCCTCGGTATGGCTTACTCGCCCTGTTGTTCGACATGATCCGGGGGGTGTTGCCACCGGGGAACCAGGACGCACGCCGACGGCTAATAGGGACGCGGCTCACGGCCACAGTTCCGTGAAGTCTCTTCGTAACGTGGGTGCCCGCGACGAGTGTCTGACCACCAGTGATCTTCCACCACAACCACACCGACCTCCCCAGGATCAAGGAGGGAAAACACCATGGAAGACACCACCGGCTACGACGTCTACCTCGGACTCGACGTCGGCAAGACCGCCCACCACGGCTGCGCCCTACTCGCCGACGGCACCAGGCTCTACGGCAAAGGCCTGCCGCAGGACGAAGCCCACCTCACCGCCCTGTTCAACGAGCTCAAAGAGCACGGCCGTGTGCTGCTGATCGTCGACCAGCCCAACACCATCGGCGCCCTCCCGGTCGCCGTGGCCCGTGCCACCGGGTGCGGTGTCGCCTATCTGCCAGGCCTGGCGATGCGCAAGGCAGCCGACCTGTACCCCGGTCAGGCCAAGACCGATCCCCGCGACGCGTTCATCATCGCCGACACCGCCCGCACCATGCCGCATACTCTGCGGGTCGTCGACCGCAACGACGAGGTCCTGTCAGCACTCAAGATGCTGTCCGGCCTGGACGACGACATCGCCCGCGACTGCACTCGCACCATCAACCGGCTGCGCAGCATCCTGGTGCAGATCTACCCGTCACTGGAGCGCGTGTTCGCCGGCGAAGTCCTGCAACGTGCATTCGTACTGGACCTGCTGATCCACTACGGCGGCCCCACCAAGCTGAAGAAGTCGGGTAAGGCCCGGGTTCTGGCCTGGGCACGAAATCACGCTAAGAAGGACCCGGAAGCCCTGGTCGACGACATCTTCCAGGCCCTCGGAGCCCAGACCGTCACCGTACCCGGCACCGGGGCCGCCGAAATCGCGATACCGATGCTGGCCACCAACATCAAGTCGTTGAAGGCTCAACGTGAGTCCATCGCAGGGCAGGTCGAGGAGATGCTGGACGACTTCCCTCTTGCCGAGGTCTTGATGTCGATGCCGGGAGTCGGCATCAAGACCGCCGCAAACATCCTCCTGGCCGTCGGCGACTGTTCCGACTTCCCCGATGCCGCCCACCTGGCTGCTTACGCCGGGATCGCCCCGGTGACGAGACGCTCCGGCACGTCAATCAGGGGTGAGTTCCCGGCCAGGTCAGGTAACAAGAGGCTCAAGAATGCCCTGTTCCGATCTGCGTGGGTCGCATCGAACTGCCATGAGGCGTCCAGGGCGTACTACGCGAAGAAACGGGCCGAGGGTAAGCGGCACAATGCGGCGGTGATGTGTCTGGCCCGGCGACGGTGCAACGTCATCTTCGCGATGCTGACCCGCGGTGAGTTCTTCCGTGAGCTGCCGGCCCGCACCCCGCAGGAGGTCCCGGCTGCCTAGATAGCTGAGCTGAACCACGCCGACCCCACGTCAGGCGTTCCACCGTCACGACGGGTGGAACGTCCACGTCAGCATGTTCGACAACCCTCGCCCCAGGAGGGCTACACGGGTCAGAGAAAAGACGGTTGCAGGGGTTGACAATCTACATAGGGACACCCCCCGGACCTCGCCTGTTTCTGACGGCGAGGTTCTCTACCTCACCGGGGAAGGACATCCGGGCCCGGGCGGACCCGGGTGGACCGGGTGGACCGGGGTGGACCGGGTGGCATGGCTGGCACTGCAGACACGGCAGGCAGGGCAGGCACGGTAGGATCGGTGCACGTGACTGGTGGTGTGACGGACGGTGTGGAGCAGTGGGTCATCAACCTGCCGGTGTGGTTCCAGACCCCGCTGGTGCTGGTGGTGCTCCTCCCCGTCTCGTATGTCGTCACCAGGGTCATCCTGTGGCTGGTGACGAAGGTCATCGCGCCGGACGACGAGGAACGCAGGTTCTTCGGACGGGCGGACAGCGGCACCGGTGCCGCTGACACCGCTGATGTCACCAGTGTCGCTGATGTCACCGATGTCACCGATGTCGCTGACGTCACCGGTGTCACCGGCGGTACAGGAAGTACGGGAAGTAAGGGAGACAGGTAGTGAAACATTCGAAGGTGCGGCAGGCACTTGTCCTGCTCATCGTGTTCCTCGTCGTCGTCTGGGCGGTGACGACGCTCTTCTGATCCGGTCCCGGCAAAATGCTGCCGGAACACCGGGGGAAGCGTATGTTCTTATCTGTATCCGGGAGAGTGTCGTGCACCACGTCGACACGCTCCGTGTGATCCCCGGTACTGTCGTGCCGGAGTGAAGACCAGTTCAATAAGGAGAAACATGCAGGAGTACACCTCGGAGGCGCTGTACACCATCGGTGAGAGCGAAACCTGTCTGACGGTGCTGCGGGACAACACCCGCAAGCGCCCGCAGACGGTCCTGTTCAGCCGCCCCCGGAAGTTCGAGTGGGTCGACGTGCGGGCCGACGAGTTCCTCCGCGAGGTGTATGACGTCGCCAAGGGCCTCATCGCCAACGGCATCAACCAGGGCGACCGGGTCGCGCTGATGTCGGACACCCGCTACGAGTGGAACCTGCTCGACTACGCGATCATGGCCGCCGGTGCGGTCTCCGTGCCGATCTACCCGTCCTCCTCGACCTACCAGTGCGACTGGATCGTCAAGGACTCGGGCGCCATGTTCGGCATCGCCGAGAAGTCCGGCCACTTCGAGCGCCTGTCCACCTTCGTCCACGACACGGACCCCGGCGACGGCTCCGCCCACCTCAACCGCGTCCTGTCGATCACCGACGGTGCCATCGCCACCCTCGTCGAGGAGGGCAGGGACATCACCGACGAGGAGGTGGACGCCCGCATCGCGGCCACGAAGGCCAGCGACGTCGCCTCCCTCGTGTACACCTCCGGCACCACCGGCCGCCCGAAGGGCTGCCGGCTGCTGCACTCCAACTGGCTCGGCGAAGCCCGCGCCATCCTCACCCACCCGGTCGGCGGCATCGCCGTCGAGGGCAACCGGCTGCTGACCTTCCTGCCGCTGGCCCACGTGCTCTCCCGCGCCGTCTCCATCGCCGCGACCCTCGGTGGCGCGACCCAGTCCCACTGGGCGGACATGTCCACCCTGGTCCCGGAGTTCGCCCGGTCTCAGCCGCACCTCATCCTCGGCGTCCCGCGCGTGTTCGAGAAGGTCCACGCCGGCGTGCTCGCCAACGCCACCGACGGTGGTGGCATCGGCGCAAAGATCTTCCCGGTCGCGCAGAAGACCGCCGTCGAGTACTCCAAGGCACTCGACACCGCCGAGGGCCCCTCGGCCGGCCTGAAGATCCGCCGCGCGATCTTCGACAAGCTCGTCTACGGCAAGGTCCGTGCCGCGATGGGCGGGGCGCTGCAGTACTGCATCTCCGGCGGCTCCGCACTGAACCCGGAACTGATGCACTTCTTCCGCGGCATCGGCGTCCGGATCTACGAGGGCTACGGCCTCACCGAGTCGACCGCCGCCGTCGCGGTGAACTTCGAGCCGGACAACATCATCGGCACCGTGGGCAAGCCGGTCGGCGGAAACACCGCCCGCATCGCCGAGGACGGCGAGATCCTGCTCAAGGGCACCGTCATCTTCGACGGCTACTGGAACAACGAGGAGGCCACCCGCGAATCGGTCGACGAGGAGGGCTTCTTCCACACCGGTGACCTCGGCACCATCCTGGACACCGGCCATCTGAAGATCACCGGCCGCAAGAAGGAGATCCTCGTCACCGCCGGCGGCAAGAACGTCTCCCCGGGGCCGCTGGAGGACATCATGCGGTCCGCCCCGCTGATCTCGCAGGCCATGGTCGTCGGCGACAACCAGAAGTTCGTCGCCACCCTCATCACCCTCGACGAGGACGCCCTGCCGGGCTGGAAGAAGCGCAACAACGTCCCGGCGGACACCCCGGTCAGGGAGCTCGCCAAGAACCCGGTGCTGCGCGCCGAGATCCAGGACGCCATCAACGAGGCGAACGACACGGTCTCGCACTCCGAGGGCATCAAGAAGTTCCGGATCTGCAACCGCGACTTCACCGAGGAGGACGGCGAGATGACCCCGTCGCTGAAGGTCAAGCGGTTCGCCGTCGCCGAGCACTTCGCCGACGACATCGAGTGGATCTACAACACGAAGTGACACGCGACCCGGAGTTCTCCGGAAACCCGTGACGCCCCGGCCCGGCCTCCCCGGTCCGGGGCGTCCGCTGTCTTAGAGTTGGTGACGTTGCCCGCCCGACTGACGCGAGAGGAGCCCCGACGTGCACGATGCCGCCAGTCTTCGCCTGCGTGAACTCACCCAGGGCGTCTACGACATCGGGGACGAAGTGGCGGAGTACATCGACAACGTCGCCGCGGCGATGACCGACTGGGACCCGGAGCTCGTCGCCGACTGCCTGGAGGAACTCTCGGAATCCGTCGCCCAGGGCCGGGGGGAGGTCCGCCGCTACCTGGCGGAACTCAACGGCCTGCGGCAGGCGTTCGTCTCCGGTGTCCGGTCCGGATCCCTGTCGGCGGCCCCCGCCTACGACCATCCCGGTCGGACACTGTCTTTCCTGCACCCGCGTCCGGCGTCCGGCCCGGCGGGGGAGGAGGGGGCCGGCACGGCGGCGGCAGGGGCGGACCCGGAGCCGGCGTCGCCGGTGGCGAGCACCGCGACAGTGCGGCTGGAACTGCGCCGCCGCAACACCGAACTCACCGGGGCCCTGTCGGAACTGGCCGAATGGGTCGTCGACCAGACCGCCCGGGCGGTGGGGGAGCAGTCGGTCCTGCTGCCGCAGGCGCTCGCCCGTGCCGAACGGCACACCGTCGAGCTCGTGGACCGGTGGCAGGCCACCGTCGTCGGTGAGCACCCGGTCATCGTCGCCGAGATGCGCGGCGAGGCGCCGCCGGAGTTCCTCGCCGAACGGGCGCGGGTCGAGCGGGTGGTGGCGAAGATTCGCCGTCGCCGTGCGGCCACCGGGTAGTGTTGTCGCCTGACTATGACTGATTCCGGGCTCTACATCCACGTCCCCTTCTGCACCACCCGCTGCGGGTACTGCGACTTCAACACCTACACGCCGGGACAGTCCGGCTCCTCCTCGGTCGGCACCTACCTCGACGCCCTCGAGGCCGAACTCGAGCGCGCGGCGGCGGACTGGGACCGGCCCGGCCCACCCGACACGGTCTTCCTCGGCGGCGGGACGCCTTCGCTGCTCGGCGCGGACGGGCTCACCCGGGTCCTGAACGCGGTGCGCCGCACCCTCGGCCTGGCCCCGGGGGCGGAGGTCACCACCGAATCGAATCCCGAGTCCACCTCCCCGGCCTATTTCGAGGCGCTGCTCGAGGCCGGGTACACCCGCGTCTCCCTGGGGATGCAGTCCGCGGCCGCCCACGTGCTGCGCGTGCTCGACCGCACCCACACCCCCGGGCGTGCCACCGACGCCGCCCGCGAAGCCCTCGCCGCCGGGTTCGGGCACGTCAACCTCGACCTGATCTACGGCACGCCGACGGAGACCGACGACGACCTGCGCCGCACGCTGGACGCCGCCCTGGCGACCGGCGTCGACCACATCTCCGCCTACTCGCTGATCGTCGAGGACGGGACCGCGATGGGACGCCGGGTCCGCCGCGGCGAACTGCCCATGCCCGACGAGGACGTCCTCGCCGACCGGTACCAGATCATCGACAGTGCCCTGGTCGACGCGGGTATGGGCTGGTACGAGGTCTCGAACTGGTCGCGGCCCGGCGGGGAATGCCGCCACAACCTCGTGTACTGGCGGGAGGGCGAGTGGTGGGGGGCTGGCCCCGGGGCGCACGGCCTCGTGACGCTCACACCGGACGCCGCGGCGACCCGCGGTGTCCCCGACGACCATGTCACGCCGCCGGACGGTGCGCCGACCGGGGTGACCCGGCTGGTCAACGCCAAACTGCCGCGCCGCTATGCCGGGGCGCTGTCGGAGGGGCGGACCCCGGTCGTCGAGGTCGAGCACCTCGGCGCCGCGGACCGGCACACCGAGAAGATCATGCTGGGGCTGCGGCTGCGCGAGGGCGTCCCGGCCCGGTGGCTCGACCACGCCGGTGCCGCCGTGGCGCGGCACACCGGGCTGGGTCTGCTGGAACGGGTCAGCGGCGCCGGCGCCGGCGCCGGCGCGGGCGCAGGCGACGGAGAAGAGGACCGGATCCGCGTCACCGACGCCGGCCGACTGCTCGCCGACGGGGTGATCACGGACATCCTGCTCGCCGAAGAGACTGACGCACAGTGACCGCCCCACAGTGACCCGCAGTGGTGGCGTGCGCCACCATCGGGCCGTCCCTGCCACGGCGCCGGGGACTGCGGCTAGGCTGGGGACCATGGCCAGGGCGACAGGAACACAGCAACGACGGGACGACGTCCTGCGCGCCATCGTCGCCGATTTCATCCACTCCCATGAGCCGGTCGGCTCCAAGGCACTGGTGGACCGGCACAATCTCGGCGTCTCCTCGGCGACGGTGCGCAACGACATGGCGGTGCTGGAGTCCGAGGGCTACATCATCCAGCAGCACACCAGTTCCGGGCGGATCCCGACGGAGAAGGCCTACCGGCGGTTCGTCGACGGTATCGCCACCATCAAGCCGCTCAGCGGTGCGGAGCGCCGGGCGATCACCACGTTCCTCGAAGGTGGGGTGGACATGGAGGACGTGCTGCGCCGCAGCGTCCAGCTCCTCGCCCGCCTCACCCGGCAGGTGGCGGTCGTGCAGCTGCCGGACCTGCGTCGCGGCCGGGTGAAGCACTGTGAGGTCGTGCAGCTGTCACCGACCCGCCTGCTGCTCGTGCTCATCACGGACACCGGCCAGGTCGACCAGCGCAATGTCGACCTGCCGGAGCCGCTCGGCGAGGACGAGGTCATCCGGCTGCGGGACATCATCAACGAGACCCTTGACGGACACACCCTCGATGACGCCTCCGCGGAGATCTCGGCGATGGCGGCCGGCGATGATCCCCGGGTTCCGCCCGCACTGCGCGCCCCCGCGCTGACCTGCGCCACCGTGCTCGTCGAGACGATGCTCGAACGGCCCACCGACCGGCTGATCCTCGCCGGGACGCCGAACCTGGTCCGCGCCGGTGAACTCGGCGACGTCCTGGAGGCGCTCGAGGAGCAGGTGGTGGTGCTGCGGCTGCTGTCGAGCGTGCAGTCGGCGGGGGTCAGTGTGACCATCGGCGAGGAGAACCGCACCGAACAGCTGCAGTCCGCCTCGGTCGTGTCCACCGGCTACGGGTCCCACGACGAGGTGCTCGGCGGACTCGGCGTGGTCGGCCCCACGTACCTGGACTACCCGGCGGCGATCAGCCAGGTCCATGCGGTGGCACACTATGTCAGCAGGATCCTCGCCGGGGAGTAGTATGGTCCGGTCTGCAGTGTGACCGCTTAATTGTGTAAGGAAGCAAGTACCCTTGGCTCGTGACTACTACGGCATCCTCGGCGTTGACCAGAACGCCTCCGATGCCGAGATCAAGAAGGCGTACCGGCGCCTCGCCCGCAAGTACCACCCCGATGTGAACCCGTCCGAGGAAGCCGCGGAGAAGTTCCGCGAGGCGTCCCTGGCACAGGAGGTTCTCACCGACCCGGAGAAGCGTCGGATCGTCGACGCCGGCGGCGACCCGGAGGATCCCGGTTTCGGCCGTGGCGGTGCCGGCGGCGGCTTCGGCGGCGGTGGTTTCGGGGACATCTTCGACGCCTTCTTCGGCGGCGGTGGTGCCGGCGCCGGCGGACCGCGGGTGTCCCGGGTCCGCCCGGGCAACGACGCGCTGCTCCGCCTCGACGTCACACTCGAGGAGTGCTTCACCGGTGTGCAGCGCGAGGTGACCGTCGATACCGCCGTGCTCTGCGACGTCTGCGAGGGGACCGGCTCGAAGAGCAAGGCCGCCCCGGTGACCTGCCCGACCTGCCAGGGGCAGGGGCAGGTCATGGAGGTCCAGCAGTCCATCCTCGGCCGGGTGCAGGTCGCCCGGACCTGTCAGCGGTGCCAGGGCACCGGCGAGATCATCTCCGACCCGTGTGAGGAGTGCGCCGGCGACGGTCGCGTGCGTTCGCGCCGCGACGTCACCGTCAACATCCCCGCCGGGATCCGGGACGGCATGCGTATCCGCATGTCCGGCGCCGGTGAGGTCGGCCCGGGCGGTGGCCCGTCCGGTGACCTCTACGTCGAGGTCTCCGTCGAGGAGCACCCCTACTTCGTGCGGGACAACGATGACCTCCACGTCACCGTCCGCGTCCCGATGGTGGAGGCGGCCCTCGGCACCTCCGTCGACGTCGGCCTGCTCGACGGCACCGACGCGACCGTCTCCCTCGACCCCGGCACCCAGCCGGAGTCGGTGGTCCGCGTCCGGGGTGCGGGTATGCCGCACCTGCGGCGGGAGGGCCACGGCAACCTCGTCGCCCATGTCGACGTCTCCGTCCCGACCGACCTGAACAGCCGGCAGCGCGAGCTGCTGGAGGAACTGCGCGGCGCCGGCGACGACGCCGCCCGGGTCCAGACCAGCGGCGACGAGGAGAACCACTCCGGCGGCCTGTTCTCGCGGCTCAAGCAGAAGTTCGGCCGGTAGGGGCATCACGACCGTGACCGACCCCGTCTTCCACGTCCCGGACCTCGCCGCGCAGCTCGCCACCCACACCGACGGTGCCTCGGGGGCGGTGTTCACCCTGCCGGCGACGGAGACGAAGCATCTGGCCGTCAAACGGATCCGGGACGGTGAGTCCGTGGTCCTCACCGACGGCCGCGGGCTCGGTGTCGCGGGCGTCCGCACCGGGGAGACCGGCGGCACCGTGACCGGTCGGCGCGTCCTGCCGTACACCCCGGCACAGCCGACGGTGACGGTGGTCCAGGCGATCCCGAAGGGGGAACGGGCCGAACTCGCCGTCGACCTGGCGGTCCAGGCGGGGGCCGACCGGATCATCCCGTGGCAGGCGGACCGGTGCGTGGCCCGCTGGGACGGCAAACCCGGGAAAGCGGACAAGGCGCGTGGCCGGTGGGAGGCGACGGCCGTCACCGCGATGAAGCAGGCCCGCCGGCTCAGCGGTGCCCGGGTCGACGAGCTGCTCACCGACATCGCCGACCTGCCCGGTCGGCTCGACCCGGCGCACCGTCACCGGGTGCTCGTGCTCCACGAGGTCGCCGCACAGCCGCTCGCGGACACCGATCTGGACGCCGACGAGCTCGTCCTCGTCATCGGTCCCGAGGGCGGGGTGACCGACCGGGAGATCGCCGCGGTCACCGCCGTCGGAGGGAGCGCCGTCGTCCTCGGCCCCGAGGTGTACCGCAGCGCGGCCGCGGCCGCGGTCGCCCTCGGTGCACTGGGTGTCCTCACCCCCCGCTGGTCACGCGACCCCCGCTAGACTCGCGGTATACATTCGTTCCACCTCAGGAGAACCCGGACAGTCTTGAAACAGCCACCCAGGCGTATCGCCTCCACCACCGTCGAGCTCTCCCCGGAGACCGCACAGTCGGTCGCGGGGACCGCCGACGAGAACCTGCGGATCATCGAGGACCATGTCGATGTCGATCTGTTGAGCCGCGGCAACCTCGTCACCCTGCGCGGTGAGGCCTCCCAGGTCGCGCGCGCCCGCCGCGTGCTGCACGAACTCGAGACCATGGCGGCCCGGGACCAGGTGGTCACCCCCGACCTCACCCGGCGGGCACTGGACCTCGCCGACGCGGACGCGGATGCGGATGCCGGCACCACCGGCACTGCGGCGACCCCCGGGGACAGTGCGGCGCCGGAGACCGGGATGGCAGCCCTGACCGGCGAGGCGATCGTCACCCGACGTGGCCGGGTCGTGCGCCCCAAGACCCCCGGACAGCGTAGCTACGTCGACGCGATCGACAACTCCACCGTCGTCGTCGGCATCGGACCGGCCGGCACCGGCAAGACCTACCTGGCCGTCGCCAAGGCGGTGCAGGCGCTCCAGAAGCAGCAGGTCACCCGCATCATCCTCACCCGGCCCGCCGTCGAGGCGGGGGAGAAGCTCGGCTTCCTGCCCGGCACACTCGGCGAGAAGATCGACCCCTACCTCCGGCCGTTGTACGACGCGCTGGGGGACATGCTCGACCCGACGGACGTCCCCCGGCTCATCGAGTCCGGGGTCATCGAGATTGCGCCGCTGGCGTACATGCGTGGACGCACCCTCAACGGGGCCTTCGTCATCCTCGACGAGGCGCAGAACACCACCCCGGCGCAGATGAAGATGTTCCTCACCCGGCTCGGCTTCGGGACGAAGATCGTCGTCACCGGTGACCTGTCCCAGGTCGACCTGCCCCGCAGCCAGGTCAGCGGGCTGACCGTCGCCCGGCGGGTGCTCTCCGGCATCGACGGGGTGACCGTCACCGAATTCGACAGCGGCGACGTGGTGCGCCACCACCTCGTGGGGCGGATCATCGAGGCCTACGAGAGTTTCGAGGCCGAACAGGAGCTCGCCCGGCAGGACCGGGAGGAACGACGAGCAGAGAGGAACGCACGGTGAGTATCGAGGTCTTCAACGAATCCGGGATGGGTGAAGTCAACGAGGAGGAACTCATCGACGTCGCCCGCTTCGCACTGTGGAGCCTGGACGTCCACTCCAGCGCGGAGCTGAGCATCCACATCGTCGACGAGGAGACGATCGCCGATCTCCACGAACGGTGGCTCGACCTGGCCGGCCCGACCGACGTCATGAGCTTCCCGATGGATGAACTGACGCCGGGCTGGGGCCGGAAGGACGGCCCGCCGACGGGACCGGGGGTGCTCGGCGACATCATCCTGTGCCCGGCCTTCGCCCAGGGGCAGGCCGACCGGGCCGGGCACCCGCTGGAGCACGAGCTGGATCTGCTGACGGTGCACGGCGTCCTCCACCTGCTGGGATTCGACCACGTCGTGCCGGAGGACGAGCAGCGCATGTTCGCGCTGCAGAACGAGATCCTCGCCAACTGGTACGACTCGCAGGAGGAGCGCGGCGTGCACTTCGCGCCGAAGCCGGCCGGTGCCGCGGCGTTCCCGACCGCGGCCGACCGGGACGACAGTGACGGCAACGGCAACTCGGTGTGGAGTAATCCGGTCCCGCCGCCGTTCAGCGGGGACAAATGAGCGGGCTCACCGTCGCCGTCCTCCTCATCGTCGCCGCGCTCGTCGTCCTGCTCGCGGGCGTGGTCTCGTCGGTGGAGACCGCACTGCGCACACTCTCGGTGGCGCGGGTGGAGACCCTCGTCGACGACGACCGTCCGGGTGCACCCCGGCTGTCGGCCGTGGTGAACAGGCGTCCGGACCACATCAACCTGCTGGTGCTGCTGCGCACCGTGTCGGAGGTGACCGCGACCGTCCTGGTCGCCCTCGTCGCCCTCGACCTCATCGGGTCCACGACCTGGGCGGTCGTCGTGGCCGTCGTCGTCGGGGCACTGCTCATCTACGTCGCCGTCGGTGTGGTCTCCCGGACCCTCGGCCTCCGCAACCCCTATGACCTGTCGCTGCGCGCGGCACTGCCGCTCGTCGTCGTGAACCGTGTCCTGGGGCCGGTGGCCCGCGTCCTGGTCCGGGCGGGCAGTCTGCTCGTCCCCGGCGGGAAATCGAGCAACAGTCCGTTCACCACCGAGATCGAGCTGCGGGAGATGGTCGACATCGCCTCACGGCGCGGCGTGGTCGAGACCGATGAGCGGCGGATGATCCAGTCGGTCTTCGACCTCGGCTCGACGACCGCCCGCTCGGTGATGGTGCCGCGACCGGAGATGGTGTGGATCGAGGACGACAAGAACGCGGTGCAGGCGACCCGGCTGTGCATCCGCTCCGGACTGTCCCGGATCCCCGTCGTCGGCGAGAGTGCCGACGACATCATCGGGATGGTGTACCTCAAGGATCTCGTCGCCGCGACGTACGAGGCGGATCCCGCGGTGGGGGAGGGACGCCGCGTCGGCGTCCGCACGCTGATGCGCGAACCCTTCTTCGTCCCGGATTCCCGGCTGCTCGACGACCTGCTGGAGGACATGCAGCGCGACCAGGTGCACATCGCCGTGCTCGTCGACGAGTACGGCGGCACCTCCGGTCTGGTGAGCATCGAGGACATTCTCGAGGAGATCGTCGGGGAGATCTCCGACGAGTACGATGACTCCACCGATGTCCCCGTCGAGGATCTCGGCCCGGGCCGCCACCGTGTGGTGCCCTGGCTGACCCTCGACGATCTCGAGGAACTCTACGAGGACGCCGGTGTGGAGTTCGACGGGGACGAGTACGAGGACGTCGAGACCGTCGCCGGTCTGGTGGCCTTCGAACTCGGCCGCGTCCCGCTGCCCGGCGCCGAGGTCGATGTCGCCGGTCTGCACCTGTACTGCGAGGGTGGCCGGGACCGCCGCGGCAGGGTAAAGGTCAGGTCGGTCGTCGTCACCGGCGCGACCCCGGACACCGACGGCGCCGACGACAGCGGCGACCGTGACACCAGAGACACCGACGATGACATGTCCGGCGCCGACCGTCGCGACAACGACACAACCGACAGGAACCCCCATGACTGAGTCCACCGAGCCCACCGAGCCCACTGATCCCGCCGTGTTCCCGGAGTTCGACGATCTTCCGGCGGACGCCGCGGCGGCGGCGCCGGTCGACTTCTCCGCTCCGGAGGGGTTCCGCAGCGGATTCGTCAGCTTCGTCGGCCGCCCGAACACCGGCAAGTCCACGCTCACCAATGCGCTGGTCGGTGAGAAGATCGCCATCACCGCCGACCAGCCGGAGACCACCCGGCACCCGATCCGTGGCATCGTGCACCGCCCGGACTCCCAGACCATCGTCGTCGACACCCCCGGGCTGCACCGGCCGCGCACCCTGCTCGGCGAGCGGCTCAACGAGGTCGTGCGGGACACCTACGCCGACGTCGACGTCATCGGCCTGTGCATCCCCGCCGACGAGAAGATCGGACCGGGTGACCGGTGGATCCTCGAGGCGGTGCGGGCCACGGCACCGAAGACCCCGGTCATCGGTATCGTCACGAAACTGGACAAGGCCAGCAAGGACCAGGTGGGCGCCCAGCTCATCGCGCTGCACGACCTGCTCGGCGGCGTCGAGGGCGGTGCCGAAGTGGTGCCGGTCTCCGCGAAGGAGCAGGTGCAGCTCGATGTGCTGCTCGACGTCATCACCGGACTGCTGCCGGAAGGGCCGAAGTACTACCCGGACGATCATGTCACCGATGACGACCGGGACACCCGGATCTCCGAACTCATCCGGGAGGCGGCGCTGGCCGGACTGCACGACGAACTGCCGCACTCGGTGGCCGTGCAGGTCGACGAGGTGCTGCCGGACGAGGAGCGCGAGGGTGTGCTCGACGTCCACGCGGTGATCTTCGTGGAGCGCGAGGGACAGAAGCGGATCCTGCGGGGCAAGGACAACCGTCGCATGGGCCGGATCATCCACAATGCCCGCAAGGGGCTGATCGACCTGCTCGGCCAGAATGTCTACCTTGATCTGCGGATGAAGGTCGCCAAGAACTGGCAGTCCGACCCGAAGCAGCTCGGCAAGCTCGGCTTCTGATATCTTCTCAGGGAAGCCTTCTCTCCTGATTCCTGAAAGGAACGAGTATGACGACGCCCGATGACGGGAACTTCGGTACCGGCGGCAACGGCTCCGGCCGGTGGAGCAGTCAGCCCGACCCCGGTCAGCAGCCGCGGCACAGTCAGCAGCCGGCGTTCGGCGCCTACCCGGCCGGTCAGCCGGGCCAGCCGGGCCAGCCCGGCCAGCAGGGCCCCGGCACGGCATGGCAGGGCACCCGGCAGGACACGTTCTGGTCGGCGCTGTTCGACTTCAGCTTCACCAAGTACGCCACCCCCTCGATCATCAAGTTCGCCTACGTCCTCGGGTTCGTGTTCATCGCCCTGGTGTGGGTGGTCTACGCGATCATCCTCATCGGCGGGTTCGCCTCCGAGCTCGGCGCCGGCGGTGTCCTGCTCGGCCTCGTCGCCGCGGTGGTCATGTCGGTGGGCGCGCTGTTCAGCCTCATGATGATGCGGATGATGCTGGAGTTCTACCTCTCCAACATCCGGATCGCCCAGTCCGCGCAGAGCATCGACGAGCGTGGTGCCGGTCGGCGCTAGACTGACAGCCATGTCCCGTGCGCCTCGTCCCACTTACCGGGACGAGGCGTTCGTGCTCCGTACCCACCGGCTGGGGGAGGCGGACCTCATCCTCGTCCTGCTCACCCGGGGGCACGGTCTGGTCCGGGGGGTGGCCAAGGGCGTCCGACGGACGAAGTCCCGGTTCGGGTCACGGCTCGACCGCTTCGTGCGGGTGAACGTGCAGGTCTATCCGGGCCGTAACCGGTCGAAGCCCGACGGTGGCCTGGCCACCGTCACCGACGCCGCCACGGTGGCGACCTACGCGCCGACGATCTGTGCGGATGTCAACCGCTTCTACGCCGGGGTGGCGATGCTCGAAATCGCCGGGCAGGTGGTGCAGGGGGCGGATCCGCAGGAGACGGCGCTGATCTTCGGCCAGCTGGACGCCGCCCTCGCGGCTCTGGCCGGCACCGGAACCCCCGGAACCGGAAGCCCCGGCGGACCGGGAGCTGCCGCCCCACCGGCGGACACGGCGGTGGCGGGCACGCTGCCGCCCCGGACGCAGGCGGACCGGATGGTGCTGCAGGCGCTGGCGGTCGCCGGCTGGGCACCCAGCCTCGTCGACTGCGCCCAGTGCGGTCGGCCGGGCCCGCACCGGGCGTTCCACCCCGCCGCCGGTGGCGCGGTGTGTGTCCGGTGCCGGCCGGTGGGCGCGTCGACCCCCGATCCTCAGGCGGTGCGCGTGCTGTGGCTGCTGAGCCACGGCCGGGCCGGCCAGGTCGGCGAGGTGGCGGCGGGCCCGGACGGCTCCCGGATCCTGGGGGCGGCCCACGCTCTGCTGCTCGGGCACGTCCGGTACCAGACCGGTGCCCCGTGTCCCGCCTACGCGGCACTGTGAGCGGGTGCCGTCGGCGGCCGGCCGTCTGGCAGAATGGGGCGCGTGAGTACCCCTGAGATCCCCGCTGAGTTCATTCCCCGTCACATCGCCCTGGTGATGGACGGTAACGGAAGGTGGGCCCAGGAGCGCGGGCTGCCGCGGACCGAGGGGCACAAGCGCGGCGAGGGTGTGCTGATGGACATGGTCGACGAATGCCTCGACCTCGGGGTGGACTACCTGTCCGCCTACGCGTTCTCCACCGAGAACTGGCGCCGCAGCACCGGTGAGGTCCGGTTCCTCATGGGCTTCAACCGGGATGTGCTGCACCGTCGGCGCGACGAGCTCGACGCCAAAGGCGTCCGCGTCCGGTGGGCGGGACGCCGTCCCCGCCTGTGGCGCAGCGTCATCACCGAGCTGGAGAAGGCCGAGGAGCAGACGAAGTACAACACCCGGCTGACCCTGGCGATGTGCGTCAACTACGGGGGCCGCGCCGAGATCGCGGACGCCGCCCGTGCCGCCGCGGAGGAGGTCGCCGCCGGGCGGCTCCGGCCCCGGGACATCACCGAGAAGACCTTCGCCCGCTATCTCGACGAGCCGGACATGCCCGACGTCGACCTGTTCCTGCGTCCCTCGGGGGAGCAGCGCACCTCGAACTTCCTGCCGTGGCAGTCGGTGTACGCCGAAATGGTGTACCAGGACGTGCTCTTCCCCGACTACACGCGGGACGATCTGCGGGCCGCCGTCCTGGAGTACGCCCGCCGGGACCGTCGGTTCGGGGGTGTGAAATGACCGGGCCGGAGCCGACGAAACAGCAGCTGCGGCGGTGGCGGCGCTACCTGGCCGACGAGCGGGCGGAGGGGGCGGTGTACCGCGAACTCGCCCGCCGGAAGTCGGGGGAGGAGCGCGACATCCTGCTCGGTATCGCCGACGCCGAATCCCGCCACGAGCAGTACTGGCGGGAGCGCCTCGGCGATGAGGTCGGGCTGCCGCAGCGCGCCAGTTTCCGGACGCGGCTGACCGCCTGGATGGCCCGGCGGTTCGGTTCGGTGTTCGTCCTCGCGCTCATGCAGTCCGCCGAGGACCGCAACGTCTACCTGACGGAGGAGGAGCGCAGCGACGACCTGGCGACGATGGCCGCCGACGAGAAGATCCACGCCGAGGTCGTCCGTGGCCTGGCGACCCGCGGCCGGGCCCGGATGTCGGGGAACTTCCGCGCCGCCATCTTCGGGGCGAATGACGGGCTGGTGTCCAACTTCGCCCTCATCCTCGGTATGTACGGCGCCGGTGCCGGGCAGTCCACCATGCTCACCGCCGGCATCGCCGGGCTGTTCTCCGGGGCGCTGTCGATGGCCGCCGGTGAGTACGTCTCGGTGACCTCGCAGCGTGAGCTGCTGGATTCCTCGCGGCCGGACCCGGACACCCGGGATGCGGTGCCGAAGCTCGATGTCGACCGCAATGAACTGGAGCTGGTGTACCGGGCGCGCGGCATGGAGCCGGAGGCGGCCAGGCTCAAGGCCCACCGGGTGTTCGACCGGATGGCCGATCTCGAGGCGCTCGACGGGGCCGAGGTCCTGGGGACCGGCGATGAGCTCGGGGCCGGGCAGGACGGGACCGACGGCAGGGAGGGTGTCGACACCGCCGAGACCGCCGACACTGACGGCGCTGACGGCGCTGACGGCGCTGACGGTACCGATGACTCTGACACGGCCGACACCACAGGGACGGGCGTGTCCGCCGCGGTCTCGAGTTTCCTGTGCTTCGGTGCCGGATCCCTGATTCCGGTGCTTCCACTCATCTTCGGGATGGCGGGGACCGCGGCGGTGGTGCTGGCCGCCGTGCTCGTCGGTGTCGCCCTGCTGTGCACCGGTGCGCTCGTCGGGCTGCTCTCGGGGAAGCCGCCGCTGCTGCGGGCGTTGCGTCAGCTGGGCATCGGTCTCGGCGCGGCGCTGGTCACCTTCGGGCTCGGCACCGTCTTCGACGTCGCCGCCGGGTGACCGGGCTGTATCGGTGACGGCCGGTGGCGGTCGCCGACGGCCGGTGGCGGCCGGTCAGTCGGCGTGCTGCTGCCGCGCCACACAGTCCGGGCACAGTCCGAAGACGTCGGCGGTGTGCCCGGTGAGGACGAAGCCGTGCTCCCGGCTGACCCGGGCGGCCCACGACTCGACGGGACCACCGTCGATTTCGACGGTGCGACGGCAGCCGGTGCACACCAGGTGGTGGTGATGGTGTTCGGTGGAGCAGCTCCGGTAGAGCATCTCGCCGCTGTCGTCCTGGAGCGTGTCCACCATGCCCTGGTTGTTGAGCTGCTGCAGGGTGCGGTAGACGGTCGTGAGGCCGACCTTCTGCCCGTCGGTGATGAGGGAGGCGTGGATGTCCTGGGCACTGGCGAAGGCGGTGAGCTTCCCGAGTACCTCGATGACGGCAGCGCGCTGCCGGGTGTTGCGTTGACCGATCCTCGGAGTGTCCATGATGGCCCCAGCGTAGCCCCCGACCGGCGCCGGAGCGAAGATTTGACAGATGTTCCGGTGCTCCGTATCGTGGTGGCAGTTCCCCTGGGATGGCGCTACCCCCCCCCCTGCGTCCATCCCAACTTTACGGGGAACAGGCCCCATCCTCTTCGGAGGACAGCGTGGCCGGGACCCGCGAATACCCCCCCCCCTTTCGCGGGTCCTTTTTAATACTCTGACGAGGGCGGGGGCTGGTGTGGCGTCCGGCGGGCGGGCCGGTAGGATGGGCGTGACCTTAAGTCTTTCCCGTTCAACCTCACCACCATCGAGGAGTGTCACAGCGCATGGCCGCGAGCAATATCGA
The DNA here is from genome assembly GCF_007970465.1 of Corynebacterium nuruki S6-4. Classification (NCBI taxonomy): domain Bacteria; kingdom Bacillati; phylum Actinomycetota; class Actinomycetes; order Mycobacteriales; family Corynebacteriaceae; genus Corynebacterium; species Corynebacterium nuruki. Next base: position 1,001,878 of record NZ_CP042429.1, on the reverse strand, counting down.
TACCGTCGTCAACCTCTGCAAGCGCAGGGGACTGGTCTTCCCGGCAGGTGAGATCTACGGCGGTACCCGCTCCGCCTGGGACTACGGCCCCCTCGGCGTGGAGCTCAAGGAGAACCTGAAGCGTCAGTGGTGGCGCCACATGGTGACCTCCCGCAAGGACGTCGTCGGCGTGGACACCTCCGTCATCCAGCCCCGCCAGGTCTGGGAGGCCTCCGGCCACGTCGAGGTGTTCACCGACCCGCTGGTCGAGTCGCTCTACACCCACAAGCGCTACCGTGCCGACCACCTGCTGGAGGCCTACGAGGAGAAGCACGGCCACGAGGCGCCCAACGGCCTGGCCGACATCAACGACCCGGAGACCGGCCAGCCCGGCAAGTGGACTGAGCCGCGCGCGTTCTCCGGCCTGCTGAAGACCTACCTCGGCCCGGTGGACGACAAGGAGGGCCTGCACTACCTGCGTCCGGAGACCGCCCAGGGCATCTTCATCAACTTCAAGAACGTCATGGGTGCCTCCCGCAGCAAGCCGCCGTTCGGCATCGCGAACACCGGCAAGTCCTTCCGTAACGAGATCACCCCCGGCAACTTCATCTTCCGTACCCGCGAGTTCGAGCAGATGGAGATGGAGTTCTTCGTCAAGCCCGGCGAGGATGAGGAATGGCACCAGTACTGGATCGACAACCGGCTGAACTGGTACATCGATCTGGGCATCGACCCGGAGAACCTGCGGCTCTACGAGCACCCGAAGGAGAAGCTGTCCCACTACTCCAAGCGGACGGTGGACGTGGAGTACGCGTTCGGGTTCACCGGGTCGAAGTGGGGCGAGCTGGAGGGCGTGGCCAACCGCACCGACTACGACCTGAAGACCCACTCCGAGCACTCGGGTGAGGACCTGTCGTACTTCGACCAGGCCACCGGCGAGCGCTGGATCCCCTACTGCATCGAGCCGGCCGCCGGCCTGGGCCGTGCGATGATGGCCTTCCTCGTCGACGCCTACACCGAGGACGAGGCCCCGAACACCAAGGGAGGCGTGGACAAGCGCACCGTGCTCAAGCTGGACCGCCGGCTCGCCCCGGTCAAGGTCGCCGTGCTGCCGCTGTCCAAGAAGGAGACGCTCACCCCGACCGCGGAGAAGGTCGCCGAGGACCTCCGCAAGCTGTGGAACATCGACTATGACACCTCCGGTGCCATCGGACGCCGCTACCGCCGTCAGGATGAGATCGGTACCCCGTTCTGTGTCACGGTGGACTTCGACACCCTCGAGGACAACGCCGTCACCGTGCGTGAGCGCGACACGATGAAGCAGGAGCGTGTCAGCCTCGACAAGCTGCAGAGCTACCTCGCCGCCGAGCTCGCGGGCTGCTAGGGCGTAGAGACCGACCATGCCGAACCCGGACATCCGCTGGAGCACCCCCTCGGACGGGCACACCTTCCCGATCTACGGTGGTGCTCCCAGCGACATGGAGCGCCTCGGTGACTACGCGGTCGAGCGGGACACGGCCACGATCCGCTTCGCCGGCGACGTCTGGCAGCTGGAGGCGGGCAAGGGGCCGCGGATGACGGCGACCACCTCGCCGGAGACCGGGTCCCAGGTCTTCACCGCCGTCGGTGATGCAGCGACGTTCGGCCGGTCGAAGAACGTGGTCTGCACCATCGACCGGTACCGCGTCCTGCTCCACCAGGAGTCCCGCAAGGAGTTCGTCCTGCTGGACGCCACGGATGCCGGCGGGGAGGGCCAGGCCCCCATCGACCTGGAGAGCGCCCCGAAGATCGGTCAGTTCACCTCGGAGCAGGGTGGGCTGAAGAACCTCCACGTCGAGTTCGAGGGCGCGGGGCAGAAGCTCCCGCTGGATGCGCAGGTCTTCCTGTCCTGGGTGGCCCGCCATGCGATGGAGACCCGGGCGGTCTCGAGTGCGTGGGGGCTGACGATCTCGATGATCATCCTCATCCCCGTCGTGCTGTTCTACATCCTGGGCTACCTGTGAGGTAGGGGCGGGGGCGTAGCCGGCCACGGGGAGATAGAGGTGGGGAGTACCCGGCACGGGGTCCCCCGGGGCCCCGTTGGTGGGTGCCTGCCGTGCCGCCACGCGTCTGTCATAGGGCTGCTTTGCCACTACGCGCCTGCCGCCAGGCTGCGTTGCCACCACGCGCCTGTCGCCAGGTCGAGGCGCAGTGAAGCTACCCGGATTTTGCGCCGACTTTTCGCCCGGCCGCTGCCACGAAAGTCCCGGATTGTCGGTGCAAAGTCGGGGGAGGGCATGATGGGAAGCGCCGTGACAATCTGCGTCAACATTATGCGTCCTCAACCACGGCCACCGACATGAAACGTGCTGGCGAGGGAGCTTTCAGGGTTCCGTAGGGCGGACTACAGCACGCATAATGTTCAGGACGGCGGTCGCCGCCACGAATATCCCCGGATTGAGACCGGTGATCTCGTGAAGACCCGGATACCGGTCATCCAGGCACTGGAAGAATCCACGATTCAGGTCGAGCGGGCCTCGCACCCGGAGGAAGACTGACTGCGCCAGCGCTGGTGCCGGCATTCCGGGGTAGTCCGGGGGTCCGAGGGGGGGAAAAGTTGTCGGGGTCAGATGCCGAAGGTGTCTCCGCCGCCCCCGAAACCGTTGTCTCCGCCGCCACCGCCGCCGCCGAAGCCACCGAACCCGCCACCGAATCCACCGTGACCGCTGAGCAGGGAACCGAGGACGAGTCCGGTGACGAGGTTTCCGGCCCCGCCGCCACCGTGGTAGTTGTTCCGCCGGTTGTAGTCGTCGATGTCCTTCTTGGCGTGCTGCGCCGCCTGGGCGGCGATGTTGTTCGCCTGCTGTGCGGCCGTGAGCGCGTCCCGGGGGCGGGTGTCCCGGATCCTCCGGGCGTTGTCGAGGGCCTGCCCCGCCGACTGGGCGAGTGACCGGGCGGTCACACCGATCATGCTGCCGCGGGTGTGGATCGTGTCCTCGACGCCCTGTAACCGGGCAGTGGCGTCCGCGATGGTGCGGTCGACCATCGACAGTGTCCGCTCGTAGGAGTTCTGTGCACCGCGGGCTTCATCGATCTGGATGTCGAGTTCGCCGTCGGCCTCGAGCAGGGCCGAGTAGGTGCCCAGCGGGTCTTTCGCGCCGTTGCTCCGCGCGGCGGCCAGCGCGGTCTTCGCCGTGTCAACCGCTGCCGCCATGGCGGTGCGATTGAACTCGGCGTTGCCGGCCGCGAGCTGGGTGGCTTCGGTGATCTCTCCGTCGACCTCGTCGATGAGGGAGGACAGGTTGGACTGTGCCTCGCGCAGCTGGAGCTCGGCGTGGTCCACGCCGTCGAGCTGGCTGCGGGCTTGGCCGAGTGCGACGTGGGCGGTACCGGCGGCCTCCATAAGCCCACCCTGCTGGCCGGCGGGGAGTTTGAGGATCTCGCGGGCCCGGCTGATGGCCTTTTCCGCTTCGGCGATCTCGGCCTCGGCGATGTCCGGGTTGTCGACGACGGAGCTGAGCAGATCGGGGTCGACGCGGGTGGTCAGCGATTCGAGCGTGGTCCGCGCCTGCGGGACGCGGGAACGCAGTTCGACGGTCTGCTGGAACATCTTCTCGATGATCTCGGGGGCGTTGATGAGCTGGTGACGCAGCTCCGCGAATCGGGCGGCCTGGCTGTTGAGCTCTTCATCGGCCTTCCCGCACGACGAGATGACGTCGATGAGGACGGCGCGTTCCTCCATTTCGTCGCGGACCACGCCGTTCTGGAGGCGCTGGTATTCGCTGTAGGACTGGCTGAGTGTGCGACGCGAGGAATCGAGGGCACGTCGCAGATCGCGGGTGCGTTCCTCGCCGAACTCGGATTCCGCGGTCTGGAGTTCCTGAGCCCCCTTACGGATGGACTCGTCGGTGGACTGCAGCTCCTCGGCGGCGACGGTCCGCAGCGCGTGGGTCGGCTGCTGGGAGAGGTCACCGGAATCACCCGGGGCCACCGAGCGGGTTGCCTCGATCTCCTGCGCCTCGTTCTGCTTCCTCTTCTTCCTGCTCCACCAGAAGGCGCCGCCACCTCCGCCGACGACGACCACGGCGGCGACTCCGCCCCAGACATAGGTGGAGGTCGGGGTGACATCGGCGACGACGTCACCGATCGCTTCTCCACCCTCGGCCCAGTTGCCACCCGTCATCTTGTCCTTGATGGCCGAATTGACGTCTTTTGTGACCGAATTGGGTACACTGCGGCCCGGATTCGTGGAGACACTTCCGGACGTAGTGTCCACGACGATGATCAGTGCGTTGTTGATGTTGAGCTGGGATTGGAGACTACCGGCGAGCTGTTCCGCGTTCCCGCCGTCCACGTACACCAGGTACGCCTTGACGTCGGTCTCCTTCGGCCCCTTGGCCAGCTTGTCCTCGATCGACGACTTCTCCGAGTCGGAGAGCACCCCGGCCTGGTCAACGACCTGGGAGTCCAGGGTGATCTCCGGCGCGGTGGCGGTGCCCTGCGCGAGCACGGTCGAGGACTGTCCCGCCGGCGCCGTCACCGCACCCGCGGCCGGTGCCCCGACGAGCCCGAATCCGACGGCACCCAGCCCGGCCACCCCTGCGACCGCCAGCGAGGCGGCGGCACGGCGACCGCGGACACGCAGGGGTGAACGACGCTCACCAGCGGGGGTGGACAGGACAGGATTATCAGCGCACATACCCCCAACAATAACGGAACTTCCAGGTACAGGTGCGTACAGTGAGCTGCATGGCTGCACTGAAGTCACTGGGAAGAGGAGTCGGCACGACGGTCCGCGGACTGATCTACGCGATCGTCGGCACCGTCGTCGTCGCGCTCGTCATCGGCATCGCCACCGCCGCCCACGTCTGGGCCTACGCCCGCCAGGACGACCGGTCGTCGGCGGACACCATCCTCGTCCTCGGTGCCGCCCAGTACAACGGCACACCCTCCCAGTGGTTCGAGGCCCGCCTCGACCATGCCCGCGACCTCTACGAGGCGGGGGTCGCACCCCGCATCGTCACCGTCGGCGGCAAGCAGGAGGGCGACGCCTACACCGAGGCGCAGGCCGGCGGCATGTACCTGGTGGACCGGGGCGTGCCGCAGCAGGACATCACCGAGATCACCGAGGGTGCGGACACTCTCGAATCCGCCGAGGCCTTCGGCCGGCGGGCCCACGACGAAGGCTGGGGCAGCGTGGTCGTCGTGACCGACCCCAGCCACTCACTGCGCGCCACCGACATGGTCCGCGACCAGGGGATATCGGCCCACGGGTCGCCGACGCGGCAGGGTCCGGCGGTCTCCGGACGCCAGGAACAGGTCGACAGTATCCTCCACGAGACCGGTGGCCTGCTGTACTACAAGGCCACCCACCGCGGCGGCGGTGACTACAGTTTCGACGACTCGACCGCCGCGAAGCTCGTCGGCCGGGACCGGGACTGACCGCCGTGGAACGCTACCGGTACACCGGGCACGATCTCGCCCGCATCCTGCCCACCCCGGACAAGACCCTCGGGCTGCCCGGCGCACTGCCGGACCACCGGGACGCCTTCGACCGGGACCGCGCCCGGGTGCTGCACAGTGCCGCACTGCGTCGCCTCGCCGACAAGACGCAGGTCGTCGGACCCGGCTCGGGCGACACACCGCGCACCCGGCTGACCCATTCCCTGGAGGTCGCGCAGATCTCCCGGGGGATCGGCAAGACGCTCGGGGTGGATCCCGACCTCGCCGACCTCGCCGGACTGACCCACGACATCGGGCATCCGCCCTACGGGCACAACGGGGAGAACGCGCTCAACGAGGTCGCGGCGTCCTGCGGCGGTTTCGAGGGCAACGCCCAGACTCTGCGGATCCTCGTCCGCCTCGAACCGAAGGTGCTCGGCCCCGGCCACGACGGGGCGGAGACCAGCTACGGGCTCAACCTCACCCGGGCGAGTCTGGACGCCGCCTGCAAGTATCCCTGGGGACCCGTCGCCGCCGACGGCTCCCGCCGGCGCAAGTACTCCTGCTACGCCGAGGACCTGCCGGTGCTCGACTGGATCCGGGAGGGCGCCCCCGAGGGGCGCAAGTGCCTGGAGGCACAGGTGATGGACTGGTCGGATGACGTGGCCTACTCCGTCCACGATGTCGAGGACGGGGTGCTGTCCGGACGCATCAGCCTCAATGTGCTGTGGGACCTGGTGGAACTGGCGAACCTCGCGGAGAAGGGGGCGCGGGCCTTCGGCGGGGACCCGGCCGAACTCGTCGAGGCGGCCGACCGGCTGCGTGCCATGCCGCCGGTGGTGCGCGCCGCGGATTTCCAGGGGTCGCTGGCGGATCTCGTCGCGCTCAAGGGACTGACCAGTGAACTGGTGAGCAGGTTCGTCACCGCGGCGGTGACCGCCACCCGCGCCCGGCATGAACGGGAACATGATGCCGGGGTCGGGCTCGGCCGCTTCGCCGCCGACCTCGTCGTCCCCGCCGAGGCGCAGGCGGAGGTGACGCTGCTGAAGTCCCTGGCGGTGCTCTACGTCATGGACGAGAAGCAGCACCTCGCCCGGCAGGACCGGCAACGCGACCGGATCTTCCGGGTCTCCCACTATCTGGCGGCCGGGGCGCCGGGAAGCCTCGACCAGATCTACCGGATGTGGTGGCAGGAGGCGGACAGCGACGCCGCCCGGCTGCGCGTCGTCGTCGACCAGGTGGCCTCACTCACCGAGTCGCGGCTCGAACGGCTCGACCGGGCGGCCTCGGCGATCAGCGCCGCCTGGGGGTGAGTTCCGGCCCGGCTCAGTCCTCGGCGTCGGGGATGCTGCAGAAGGACGCGTAGTGGTCGTCGGTGTAATACCAGACGTCCGGGTCGGTGTCCGAGCCGCCGCCGACGACGATGCGGCGGGCCCCGCGGTGGTGCACCCCGGGAGTGTCCACCGTGTACTCGCGGTAGTAACTGCCGGACTCCTTCGGCAGCGCCCCCTCGTAGTTGCCGAAGTGCTTCCCGTCGTCACCGGGATGGTCGAACGGACCACCGTCGAGGACCGCGTCGATGACCTCGTCGGCCTCGGTGGGCAGCGTGTCGACCGCGCAGGAATCCCCGCCGGCGGAGACAGTGCCCGATGCACCCGCTGTGCCGCCCGTGCCTGTCGCGCCTGTCGCGCGCGCCGCACTGCTCGTCCGGGCGGTGGTGTCCGTTCCGGATCCGCCGTCGTCGAGGGCGGCGTCCACCCCGAAGTAGCCGGCGACGAGGACCACCACGGCCCCGACGACGGCGCCGATCTTCCCCCGCGGGGTGTTGTTCCCTGAGTTCACGGTCTACCAGTGAACCACACCGGGCACGGGACCGGGAATCAGACCGACGGCGCCGGCGCGGAACGGACCGGGGTGATCGGCAGACGCAGTGCGGCCGGGGCGTCCGCCGGGACGACCGGGTGGTGCGGCTCGACCGGGGAGACCCGACGGTAGGCGCCGACGGTCTCCGCCTGCGCCGGGCGGGGGTCCGCCTCACCCTTGTTCGGCCACAGGGCGGCGGCCCGCTCCGCGTTCGCCGAGATCGACAGCGACGGGTTCACACCCGGGTTCGCGGTGATCGAGGAGCCGTCGGTGACGAACATGCTCGGGTAACCCCACACCCGGTGGTAGGGGTCGACCACTCCGTCCTCGGGCGTGTCCGAGATCGTGCAGCCGCCGAGGAAGTGTGCGGTCAGCGGGATGTTGAAGACCTCCGGCCACACGCCGCCGGCGACGGCCTTGTCGAAGTGGGCGGCACCACGGCGGGTCGCCTCGTTGCCCTCCGGGATCCAGCTCGGGTTCGGCTCCCCCTCGCCCTGCCGGCTGGTGAGCAGCCGCAGCGGGCCGAGCTTCTTCAGGCTGGTGGTCAGCGAGTTGTCGCGGGCCTGCATGACCAGGTTGATCATCGTGCGCTCCGACCAGCCGCGCAGGTCGGCGACGAGCTTCACCGCCTTGGGGTTCATCGCCAGCTGGCGGAGGAACTCCACCCAGCGGGGCCACTTCGTGTCCCCGTCGGTGTTCATCGTCTGCAGCAGGCCCATCGCGTTGGAGCCCACCCCGTAGCGGACCGGTTCGATGTGGGTGTCCGGCGCCGGCCAGTAGCTCGACGTGATCGCCACGCCCTTGTGGAAATCGTATTCCGGGTCGGACTTCCACAGCCCCACACCCAGCAGTGCCTCCGAGTTGGTGCGGGTGAGCTGGCCGAGGTGCGGGGAGAGGTGCGGCAGGGTGCCGTCCTCCTTCTGCCGGTGCAGCAGGTTCTGGGTGCCCCAGGTCCCGGCCGCGATGATCAGGTAGTCACTGGTGAAGGTGCGGGTCTTCTTCTTCCCGAACAGCGGGCCGGTGCGCTCCACCGTGATTTCCCAGCCGGGCTCGTCGTCGGCGCCGAGTTTGCGGACCGTGGTCACCGTCGACCGGTCGTGGACCTCGGTGCCGGCCTTCTCCGCCAGGTAGAGGTAGTTCTTCAGCAGGGTGTTCTTCGCACCGTGCCGGCAGCCGGTCATGCACTCGCCGCATTCGGTGCAGGCGGTGCGCTCCGGGCCGACCCCGCCGAAGTACGGGTCGGCGACGGTCTCGCCCTCCTCGCCTTCCAGTCCGACCTTCTTGCCGAAGAACACGCCGACCGGCGTCATCCGGAACGTGTCACCGACGCCCATTTCCTCGGCGACCTGCTTGGACAGCTTGTCCGCCGGGGTGAACGTCGGGTTGTCGACCACGCCGAGCATCTTGCGCGCCTGGTCGTAGTACGGGCTGAGCTCGTCCTCCCAGTCGGTGATGTGGTCCCAGGCGGGGCTGTGGAAGTAGTTCTCGCCGGGCTTGTAGAGGGTGTTGGCGTAGTTCAGGGAGCCGCCGCCGACCCCGGCGCCGGCGAGGATCATTGCGTCCTTGAGCAGGTGGACCCGCTGGATACCGTAGAAGCCCAGCTTCGGGGCCCACAGGAAGTCCCTGAGGTGCCAGGAGTTCTTCGCGAAGTCCTTGTCGGCGAAGCGGCGTCCGGCTTCGACGACGCCGACGGAGTAGCCCTTCTCGGTCAACCGGAGGGCGGACACCGAGCCGCCGAATCCGGAGCCGACGATGAGCACGTCATAATGCTTGGCTGCTGCAGCCATGGTCAGTCATCCCTTCTGAGCACGCGGCGCCGCAGGTGCCGGTCAGGGCGCGCGGTCGTCATGCAGTCGTCACAGTCTGGATCAGTTGTTACGGAGAAAGCATAGGGGCATCCCGACGGCCGCGGAGCAGAACGGAGGAAGCGGTGGGACGCCACCGCGGACGGGCGGGGGACAGGTGGCTATCATGGTCGGCATGGCACGAGGGCGGATTCCGGACAGCGACATCGCCGCGATCAGGGAGCGCACCCCGATCGAGGAGGTGGTGGGGGAGTATGTGCAGCTCACCCCCGGTGGCGTGGACTCGCTGAAGGGGCTCAGCCCGTTCAAGGACGAGAAGACCCCCTCCTTCCACGTCCGGCCGAACAAGGGCTACTTCCACTGCTTCGCCACCGGCGAGGGCGGGGACGTCTTCAGCTTCCTCATGAAGATGGAGCACGTCACCTTCCCCGAGGCCGTCGAGGAATGCGCCGAGCGGATCGGCTACCAGATCAACTACACCGGTGGCGGCCCGGTCAACCGGGTCGAGCCCGGCACCCGGCAGCGTCTCATCGCCGCGAACCGGGCGGCCCAGGAGTTCTACCGGGCACAGTTCACCGATACCGGCAACACAGACCCCGGGGCGGAGAAGGCGCGCGACCTGCTGCGTGACCGGGGTTTCGACGATGATCTCGTCGCCGAGTTCGGCTGCGGGTACGCGCCCGCCGGGTGGGACACCCTGACCAAGCACCTGCTGCGCAAGGGCTTCGACTTCAAGGAGCTCGAGGCCGCGGGGCTGAGCAGGATGGGCAACCGCGGTCCCATCGACCGGTTCCACCGGCGGCTGCTGTGGCCGATCCGGAACTCCGCCGGCGACGTCATCGGCTTCGGTGCACGGAAACTCTTCGACGACGACAAGCTCGGCAAGTACATGAACACCCCCGAGACGCTCCTGTACAAGAAGTCGAAGGTGCTGTTCGGCCTCGACCGGGCGAAGAAGTCGATCGGCGCCGACCACCAGGCCGTCATCGTCGAGGGCTACACCGACGTCATGGCGCTGCACGCGGCCGGGGTGCACACCGCCGTCGCGGCCTGCGGTACCGCCTTCGGCGAGGAGCACCTGCAGATGCTGCGCCGGTTCATGCTCGACGACCAGTTCTTCCGCGGGGAGATCATCTACACCTTCGACGGGGACGAGGCCGGGCAGAAGGCCGCGATGCGCGCCTTCGAGGGCGACCAGAAATTCACCGGACGCAGCTACGTCGCCGTCGCACCCGACGGGATGGACCCCTGCGACCTGCGGATGGACCGTGGCGACGCCGCGGTGCGTGAGATGGTCGCCGACCGGATCCCCATGTTCGAGTTCGTCATCCGCACCATCATCGGCGGCTACGACACCCACCACATCGACGGTCGGGTGGAAGCGATGCGCCGGGTCGTCCCCGTGCTCGCCGGAATCCGTGACGACGCGCTGCGCGACGAATACGCGCGGCAGGCCGCCGGGTGGCTGTCCTGGCCGGACCCGGGCGAGGTCGTCGCCCAGGTGCGGCAGGAGGCGCGCCGGGCCGGTCGCCGGTCCTCCGGCCCCGCGCTGAAGGAGGGGGTGGCCCGGCTCGCCCGCCGGGCCGAGGAGAAGGAACGCGAGGCCGCCGCGGCACAGGCACAGCAGTCGAGCCTGACCCGGCCCGATCCCGATGACGGTTACCTGCAGCCGGTCCGGGAGGTGCTCAAGCTCATGCTCCAGGAACCCCAGCTCGTCGGGGCGGACGCCGACGGCCTGCTCACCGACAGTTTCGAACACCCCACCTACATGGCGGTGGCCGAGGCGGTGCAGAAGGCCGGCGGCGTGGGCTCGGTCGGGGCGTCCGGCGACGGCGGCCACGCCCCCGGCGCCGACTGGCTGGATGCGGTCACCGCCGCGACCGGCGACGTCATGTGCCGGGCGGTGATCAGTGAGCTGGCGGTCGAGGAACCGCGGTGTGAGGCGGACCGGCTGCCGTTCTACGCGGACGCCGTCGTCGCCCGGATGGAGGAACGCTGGGTCGGTGCGGAGATCGCCGAGCTGAAGGCCCGGATGCAGCGGATGCGCCCGGACCGGGGCGGGGCGGAGAAGAAGGAGTACAACGCCACCTTCGCCGACCTCATGGCGCTGGAGAAGTACCGGCGGACGCTGCAGGACCGCGCGCAGGACTACGGGGAACTGGCCGACTGACCCCCGGCTCGGCTCGCGACCCCCGGGCCGGCTGGTCCGGTTTAGCGGCGGCGGCCGGTGGGGCGTCCGGACCGGTCCTGGTCGCGGGCGGGACGCCCCTTCGCGTCCCGCATCACCGGGTCATCGGTGCCGATGATCCGGTCCTCGTCGAAGTCGAGGTCGTCGTTCTCCAGCAGCTCCTGGCCGTCGAGGCTCCGGTTGCCGTGGCGGCCGGGGCGCAGGTCGCGGACCTCGCGCATCCGCGGTTCGGGGTCGAGCCGGTCGGCGAGGGCCTTGCGTCCGGCGCGGACGGCACGGCGGGTGACCGGGGAATTGACGGCGGTCTCGTAGGCGCCGCGGATCTGTTCGAAGCGGCGGCGTCCCGCCTTCGTGCCGAAAACGTACCCGGCTGCGGCGCCGACGACGAGCTGGATCATGCTGGAGCCTCCTGGACGGGTGATGGTTGTCTGCCCGTCGATCTTAGCGGGTCCGGGCCGCCACCGACGGGTCCGGTCGGACCGGGGGCCGGTGCCGGGCGGGGTGGCGGTGGGGCCGGTAGGGTGAGACGTGATCGTCATCACCGACAGGAAAACCCGAGGAAGGACCGGTAAAACACAATGAGCACCACCGTCAAGGGAGTCATCGCCAGGAGCAAGGGCGCGGACGTCGAACTGGTCGACGTGGTGGTCCCGGACCCGGGCCCCCATGACGTCATCGTGAAGATCCAGGCCTGCGGGGTGTGCCACACCGACCTCGCCTACCGCGACGGCGGCATCGGGGACAACTACCCCTACCTGCTGGGCCACGAGGCGTCCGGCATCGTCGAGACCGTCGGCTCCGAGGTCAGCCATGTCGCCGTCGGGGACTTCGTCGTCCTCAACTGGCGCGCGGTGTGCGGCGAGTGCCGCGCCTGTAAGAAGGGGCAGCCCCAGTACTGCTTCAACACCTTCAACGCCTCGGCGCCGATGACCCTGGCCGACGGCACCGAGCTCGAGGCGGCGCTCGGCATCGGCGCCTTCATCGACAAGACCCTCGTCCACGAGGGGCAGTGCACGAAGGTCGACCCGGCGGCGGATCCGGCGGCGGCCGGCCTGCTCGGCTGCGGCATCATGGCGGGCCTGGGCGCCGCGGTGAACACCGGCGACATCCGGCGCGGCGAGTCCGTCGCCGTCATCGGCTGCGGTGGTGTGGGGATGGCCGCGGTCGCCGGTGCGAAGCTCGCCGGGGCGACGACGATCATCGCCATCGACGTCTCCGACGGGAAGCTGGAGCGGGCGAAGGACTTCGGCGCGACCCATGTCATCAACTCCCGCTCCCTGCCGGGCGATGCCTCAGCGCAGGGTGAGGACCAGCCGGTCGTCAAGGCGGTGCAGGAGATCCTCGGCGGGGTCGGCGCCGACGTGGTGGTGGACGCGGTGGGTGTGCCGCAGACCTTCACCCAGGCCTTCTACCTCCGCGACCTCGCCGGCCGCGTGGTGCTCGTCGGTGTGCCGACCCCGGAGATGCAGCTGAACCTGCCGCTGGCCGACGTGTTCAGCCGCGGTGGTTCGGTGAAGTCCGCCTGGTACGGCGACTGCCTGCCGGAGCGGGACTTCCCGCTGTACACCGACCTGTACCTGCAGGGCCGGTTCCCGCTCGGCGACTTCATCGACGAGCGCACCAGCATCGACAAGGTGGAGGACGCGTTCGCGAAGATGAAGAAGGGCGAGGTCCTGCGGTCGGTGGTGGAGCTGTGACCGCGGCGTCCGGACAGGGGACCAGCGAGACCGGTCTGCGGGTCGACCGGGTGGTCACCCACGGCACCTTCGCCCTCGACGGCGGGGAGTGGGAGGTCGACAACAACATCTGGCTGATCGGTGACGACGACGAGGTCATCGTCGTCGACGCGGCGCACACCGCAGCACCCGTCATCGACGCGGTCGGCGGTCGGACGGTGCGGGGCATCATCTGCACCCACGCCCACAACGACCACGTCACCGTCGCCCCGGAGCTGTCCGAGAAACTGGACGCCCCGGTGTTCGTGCACCCCGGCGACCAGATGCTGTGGGACCAGACCCACCCCGGCGTGGGGCACGAGGATCTCGCCGACGGGGAACTGTTCGACATCGCGGGCACGCAGCTGCAGGTCATCAACACCCCGGGGCACTCGCCGGGATCCTGCTGCCTCTACCTGCCGGAGGCGAAGGTGCTCGTCAGCGGCGACACACTGTTCGCCGGCGGTCCGGGGGCGACGGGGCGGTCGTTCAGTGACTTCGACACGATCATCGACTCGATCCGGGAGAAGGTGCTGACCCTGCCGGGGGAGACGGAGGTCTACACCGGTCACGGGGACGCCACCTCGATCGGCGCGGAGGCGCCGCACCTGGCGGAGTGGATCGCCCGCGGATACTGAGCCGGGTCCGCGGCACGGACCTGGCGTCGGCATACCCCTCGGGGGTATCGTCGCGGGTGTGTCCGGCATGAGCGGCGTGCCGGCGGTGTGAATGCGGAGGCGTGGAGAACCGTGGACAACCTGGAAACCGTGGACGATACCGAGGACATCCCGGCTGTCGGTGACCGGTGCGGTGACGACACGTGCGGCGCTGAGCGCGGTGCTGACACGTGCGGCACAGAGCACGGCGCTGACCACGGCGCTGCCGGTCAGCACGGGGACGACTGTGCCGGGGGAGCGCACGGGTACAGCCCGGACAAGAAGCGGTACCTCGCGCGCCTGAAGCGCATCGAGGGGCAGGTCCGGGGCCTGCACCGGATGGTCGACGAGGACGCCTACTGCATCGACATCCTCACCCAGGTCTCCGCCGTCCAGTCGGCCCTCAAAGGGGTCGCACTGGCCCTGCTGGACGACCACATGCACCACTGCGTGCTCCACGCCGCCCAGCAGGGTGGCGGGGAAGCGCAGGAGAAGCTCGACGAGGTGTCCGCGGCGGTGGCCCGCCTGATGAAGTAGGGCGTCGACGGATGTCAGGGGCCGGGATACCACTGACCGTTGCTGCAGAGCAGGACGTGACCTGCGGCGTCCTGCCCACCGGACTCCCCGTCGGCACAGGCGCCACCGACGTCGGCGGTGCCGGCGCCCTGCAGCTCATCAGGTCCGTAGACCCATCGGGACGGTGCGTTGCCGCCCATTCCGGTACATACCAGGGTTTCTCCGTTCGGGCCGGTGGTGGGCATGCCGAGGCTCCCAGCATCGCAGGTGTCGCTGTAGGCCACACCGGACTGCGACTGTCCGCTGTCGGTGGGAACGGAGGGTGAAAGTTCGTCCGATTCCGGGGCGCCGCCCGTGTTGCCGGGGGAGCTGGCCGCGCCCTGGCCCGTCGGAGAAGAACCTTCCGCAGGGCGTCCCGTGGTGGGGGACGGTCGCTTACTGTCGGATGCCGGGGCGCCGAACTTGTCCAGCGAAATGACCGCGACCTTGTCGTCGCGGGTGGAGCTGCCCGTCCTGAACAGCAGGCTCTCCGGCGTGCGATCGTCGGGGACGAGGAAGGCCCAGGTCATCGGGGTATCGAAACCCGATCCGAGATTGTGGTTGCACTCCGGATTGCCGGGAATCTCGTACAGTGAATCGATCGGCTGGTAGATGGCATCGTTCTCGGTCCGGAGAGCTGTATCCACGTAGTCGCCGGTGGAGCGGCAGGTCAGGTCCATGTCCGATGACGTATCGTTCCTGACCGTCGTTTCGACGACAATGTACCGGCCACCGTCACGTGCCCGCGTCGGGGTCGTCGGGCGTCCCTCTGATGCATTCCAGGATCCGTCGGTGTACAAGTCGATCTGGTCGGTCGCGTAGGCGCCGGTGATGGTGATGGTGGCGCCGTCGCCTTTCACGGGCACACCCATACCGGACGCCGCAGTGGTTGACGTGGCTGCCCCGGATTTCCCGTCACCGGATGAGCACCCGGTCAGTGCACCGGTCCCGAGGAGGACTGTCGCGGCGAGTGCCGTGACGACCCGCAGCCGGGATCCTGCCTTCTGCATCTCTTCTCCTTTATGAAACATCAACATGAGATAGCCGATAATGTAGACCGACCATGGGACGGGATGAGTTTCGGGGGTGAGATTTTTCGAACACGGACTGAGCGGCGGCGTCCTGTTCCTGACCGACGGACGGGGCCGCCGCAGGCCGGTCCTGTGGTCCGGGACAGCGGGGGATGCGGAAACAGGAATCCCCCGGGTGCCGTACGGCGTCCGGGGGATCGTGTGGGACCAGCGGGGCTTGAACCCGCGACCAGCGGATTATGAGTCCGCGGCTCTAACCAACTGAGCTATAGTCCCGCGGATATTGAATCACACGGGTTCGGGGACGCCGTACAGGTGACCCGGTTACGGTGCCGGGCGCCGGCGACCGACGACCCGTGGTCGGCGCGGGTCCACCGGGGTCACGCTGGCGTCGGGTTCCAGCCAGTCGTCCACCGGTGGTGGAGAAGTCACCGAAGTTGTCCGCATTATCCATCCTGAACAGCGGATTTGATCGAATCACAACCGCTGGGTACAGTATGTCCCGTTGCCAGGGAGCACCGCTTCCGGACAGCAGAGATATTCCTCCATAGCTCAACGGCAGAGCATCCGACTGTTAATCGGAAGGTTACTGGTTCGAATCCAGTTGGGGGAGCAGCAGAACCCCGCTACCGACGGTAGCGGGGTTCAGTCGTATCCGGGTGCGGTTTCAGTGCCGGCCCGGCGGGGGCCTCTGGAGCGGGTCTGTCCCGAGCTGACCCGATTCTGCGTTCCCGACCCGACGGAACCGACCGATCCGGGTCAACTCGGAACAACTCGGGGCAATCCGGGACAACAGGGCGGCGGGGCTCCGCGCCTTCCAAGTGCGTCCCGGGCACGTTCCGGGGACCTTCCGCCCGCGAGTAAGGTCAGGCCGCAGAAAGTCACCGAGCCCGAAGGAGCAAACGAGCATGTCACCGCAGCGTCCCACCCCGGCCGCACTCAAGCGCAGGTTCCCCCCGGTCAAGGACCTGAAGGAACTCATGCAGTTCGAGAAGCCGACCCTGGACCTCACCGGCCGGAAACTCGCCAAGGCCACGAACGTCTGGGAACTGCGGAAGATCGCGAAGCGCCGCACCCCGAAAGCCCCCTTCGACTACGTCGACGGCGCCGCCGAGAACGAGATCTCCCTCAACCGCGCCCGACTGGCCTACCGGGACCTCGAGTTCAACCCGGGTGTGCTGCGCGACGTCTCCGACGCGGACCTGTCCACCGAGGTCTTCGGCGACCGGATCAGCATGCCGCTGGCGATCGCCCCCACCGGGTTCACCCGCATGATGCAGACCGAGGGTGAGTACGCCGGGTCCGCCGCCGCCGCGGACAAGGGGATCCCCTTCTGTCTGTCGACGATGGGCACGGCGTCCCTCGAGGATGTCGCGACGCACGCCCCGGAGGGGAACAACTGGTTCCAGCTGTACCTGTGGAAGGACCGCGAGGCCTCCGAGGAGCTCGTCCGGCGCGCCTGGGACGCCGGCTACCGCAAGCTCATCGTCACGGTGGACACCGCCATCGCGGGCGCCCGGCTGCGCGACACCCGCAACGGCTTCTCCATCCCGCCGCAGCTGACCTGGAAGACCGTCCTGGACGCCTCCTACCGGCCCGCGTGGTGGTTCAACTTCCTCACCACCGAACAGCTGTCCTTCGCCTCACTGTCGCGAAGCTCCGGCACCGTCGCCGACCTCGTGGACCGGATGTTCGACCCGGCGCTGACCTTCGACGACATCGACTGGCTCCGCAACCTGTGGCCCGGCACCCTGATCGCCAAGGGACTGCAGACCGTCGAGGACTCCCAGCGCGTCCTCGACCACGGTGCCGACGGCATCATCCTGTCCAACCACGGCGGACGCCAGCTCGACCGGGCCCCCGTCCCGCTGCACCTGCTGCCGAAGGTCCGTGCCGCCGTCGGTGAGGACGCCACCATCGGTCTGGACACCGGCATCATGGACGGTGCGGACATCGCCGCGGCCGTCGCCCTCGGCGCCGACTACACGCTCGTGGGGCGGGCCTACATGTACGGTCTCATGGCCGGCGGGCAGCGCGGCGTGGCCCGGATGCTCGACATCATGGAGGACCAGCTGCGGCGCACCCTGCGACTGTGCGGCGTCACCAGGGTCAGTGACCTGACCCCGGAGCACGTCACCGCGCACACCTCCGAGGTGGCGTCCGGCTACTGGATCTAGGACGCCGTGAGGGCGGTCCACAGCCGCCCGTTGAACCCGTCCCACCGCTGCTTCGCCCAGTCGCCGAAGTTCCGGTCGGTGAGGACGACCGCCGCCGTCCCGGTGCCGCGGTGGAACCACAGGAACGTGCCCGCCTGGCCGAAGTGCCCCGCCACGTCCGTGGGCATGTCCGGGGACAACCAGTGCGGTGACTTGTGGTCGTGCAGTTCGAACCCGAGCCCCCACGGGCAGGGGCGCTGCCGGCCGTAACCGGGGACCACGCCGTCGAGGTCCGGGAACTGGGGGGTCAGGGCCTCGTCCCACAGTCCGGCGGGCAGCAGGGTGGGGGAGAGGAACTCCTGCGCCAGCCGGGTGAGCGCCCCGACCGACCCCCGGAAACCGTGGCCGGCGGAGCCGTCGATGACGAGCTGGTCCGCCGGGATCCCCAACGGGTCGAGGACGGTGGCGCGCGCGTATCCGGCGAAGTCGAGGTCGACCTCACTGACCGTGGCGCTGACCAGGTCGGCGAGGATCTCGAAGCCCGCCGAGGAGTAGATCCGGCGGGTGCGGGCGTCCCGCTCCCGCGTCCGGCCCCTGAAACCGACACCGGAGGCGTGGGCGAGCAGCTCGCGGACGGTGGCGTCCTGCGGACCGTCGACGTCGTGCCCGCTCTCCACGGCGACGTCGGCGACCGTGTCATCGAGCTCGAAGCAGCCTTCGGCGACGGCGCACAGCACCGTGTGGGCCGTGATGAGTTTGCTGACGCTCGCCAGGGCGAACACCGCCGTGGTGTCGCCGTGGCTGACGGTGGTGCCGTCGGGGCGGACGACCGCCGCCGCGGCGGTGTCCACCGGCCAGTCGTCGATTCCGGCGAGAATTCCGGCGGGGCCGGTGGTGGGGACGCCGCCCGGCACGGTCATTTCCCGCCCGACTGTGCCTTCTCCACGAAGGAGACGAGGTCGGCCAGGGAGTGGGCGGAGTAGATGTCCTCCTCCTCGACCCTGACGTGCAGTTCGTCCTCGATGTGGATGGCGATCTCGATGAGGGACACGGAACTGATGTGGAGATCGTCGGAGAGGTCCGCGTCATCGGTGATCTCGTCGGCGTCGATGCCGGTCGATCCCTCGATGATGCGGGCGATCCGGGCACGGACCGTGTCGTCGGCCCCGGCCGTGTCACCGGTCCCGCCGGCGGCCTTGTCACCTGCCGCGGTCGCGGTGCCGCCGAGGGCGGCCGCCAGCTTCTCCTGTGCTTCGCGGGAGATCTCCACCAGTTGAATTCCTCTTGTCTCGTCGGACGGATGGGTCGACCGTCAGCCTACCAACGGTCGGCCGACGGCCGACACGTGGTCAGGACCCGGAATCGGGACCCAGCATCAGGCCTTGGTCGGGTCGGTCAGGTTGAAGTCCGCCGCGGCCTTCGCCACGACGTCCCAGCTGACCTTGTCCTGACGGGCCAGGGCGGACAGCACGGCCACGGCGATCGACTCGGCGTCCGAGTTGAAGAACCGGCGGGCCGCCGGGCGGGTGTCGGAGAAGCCGAAACCGTCGCAGCCGAGGGTGGTGTAGTCACCGGGCACGAACTTCCGGATCTGCTCCGGCAGCGTGGTGGTGAAGTCCGTCGCCGCGATGAACGGCCCCTCGGCGTCCTGCAGGACCTGCGTGACGTACGGCTGCTCCACGGTACTGCCCGGGTGACGCAGCTCCTCGAGCTCGAGGGCGCGACCCTCGCGGGCCAGTTCGTTCCAGTTGGTCACCGAGTACAGGGCGACGTTGACGTCGAACTGCTCCCGCAGGATCTCCTTGGCGCGGATCGACTCGGTCATCCCCACACCGGAGGCGAGCAGCGTCGCGGTGAGGTCCGAGGCCGGGGCCTCGCCCGCGTCGCCGGTGGAGTTCGGGCCGGTGCCGATCAGCCGGTCGGCCGGGGAGTAGAGGTAGATGCCCTTGAGCAGTCCCTCGACATCCAGGTCGGCGGGGGCGGCCGGCTGGTGGACCGGCTCGTTGTAGACCGTCATGTAGTAGATGACGTTCTCACCGGTGCCGTCGGGGCCGGAGCCCTCGCCGTACATGCGGCGGATACCGTCGCGCACGATGTGGGCGACCTCGTAGGCGAAGGCCGGGTCCCACGAGATGACCGAGGGGTTGGTGGAGGCCAGGACGGGGGAGTGTCCGTCCATGTGCTGCAGACCCTCACCGGTCAGTGTGGTGGCACCGGCGGTGGCGCCGATGAGGAACCCGCGGGCCATCTGGTCGGCGGCGGCCCAGATCGAGTCACCGGTGCGCTGGAAACCGAACATCGCGTAGAAGATGTACAGCGGGATCATCACCTCGCCCTGGGTGGCGTAGGAGGTGCCGGCGGCGATGAACTCGGCCACCGAACCGGCCTCGTTGATGCCCTCGTGCAGGATGTGTCCGTCGGTGGACTCCTTGTACGACAGCATCATGTCCGCGTCGACCGGGGTGTAGTTCTGACCGTGCGGGTTGTAGATCTTCAGTGTCGGGAACCAGGAGTCCATGCCGAAGGTGCGGGCCTCGTCGGGGATGATCGGGACGAGACGCTTCTTGATCTCCTCGTCCTCCATCAGCTCCTTGAGGGTACGGACGAGCGCCATGGTCGTCGCGACCTTCTGCTTGCCGGAGCCCTTGAGGACCGGGGCGAGGGTCGAGGCGTCCGGAACGGCCAGCGGGGTGTAGGTGGTGCGGCGCTCCGGCAGGTAGCCGCCGAGCTCACGCCGGCGCTCCAGCATGTACTGGATCTCCGGGGAATCGGGGCCGGGGTTGTAGTACGGCGGGAGCTTCGGGTCGGCCTCGAGCTCCTCGTCGGAGATCGGGATCTCCTGCTTGGTGCGGAACAGCTTGAGGTCGTCGAGGGTCAGCTTCTTCATCTGGTGGGTCGCGTTGCGGCCCTCGAAGTTGTGGCCCAGCCCGTAACCCTTGATGGTGTGGGCGAGGATGACGGTCGGCTGGTCCTTGGTCTCCATCGCCTTCTTGTAGGCGGCGTAGATCTTGCGGTAGTCGTGACCGCCGCGGCGCAGCGCGAAGATCTCCTCGTCGGTCATGTCCTCGACCAGCTTGGCGGTCTCCGGGTCGCGCTCGAAGAAGAACTTGCGCACGTAGGCGCCGTCCTTGCCCTTGAAGGTCTGGTAGTCACCGTCGACGGTGGTGTTCATGATGTTGACCAGGTGGCCGTCCTGGTCCTTCTCCAGCAGCCGGTCCCACTCGCGGGCCCAGACGACCTTGATGACGTTCCAGCCCGCACCGCGGAAGAAGCTCTCGAGCTCCTGGATGATCTTGGTGTTGCCGCGCACCGGGCCGTCGAGGCGCTGCAGGTTGCAGTTGATGACGAAGGTCAGGTTGTCGAGGTTGTTCAGCGCGGCCTGCTGGATCACGCCGCGGGCCTCCGGCTCATCCATCTCACCGTCGCCGAGGAAGGCCCAGACGTGCTGGTCGGAGGTGTCCTTGATGCCCCGGTCGTGGAGGTAGCGGTTGAACTTCGCCTGGTAGACGGCGTCCATCGGGCCGAGGCCCATCGAGACCGTCGGGAACTCCCAGAACGAGGGCATGCCGTGCGGGTGGGGGTAGGAGGGCATGCCGTGCTCGGGCTTGCTCTTCTCCTGCCGGAAGCCGTCCATGTCCTCCTCGGACAGCCGGCCCTCGAGGAAGGCGCGGGCGTACATGCCCGGCGAGGCGTGGCCCTGGAAGAAGACCTGGTCGCCGCCGCCCGGGTGGTCCTTGCCGCGGAAGAAGTGGTTGAAACCGACCTCGTAGAGCGCCGCGGCGGAGGCGTAGGTGGAGATGTGGCCGCCGACGCCGATCTCCGGACGCTGCGCACGGTGCACCATGATGGCGGCGTTCCAGCGCATCCAGCGGCGGTAGCGCTTCTCGATGGTCTCGTCGCCGGGGAACTCCGGCTCCATCGAGGTGGGGATGGTGTTCACGTAGTCCGTGGACAGCAGCGGCGGCAGGGCGACGCGCTTGGCGGAGGCGCGCTCCAGCAGGCGGAGCATGAGGTAGCGGGCGCGGTCGGGGCCGGCCTCGTCGAGCAGACCGTCGAGGGAGTCCATCCACTCCTGGGTCTCATCCGGGTCAGCGTCCTTGAGATAGGACGCGACGCCGTCCCGGATGTTTCCGAAATTACTGTCGTGAGCAGGTGCCAAGACGATCCTCCTAAATAACCTGGTGTGGGTCACGCACACACGGCCTCCGGTGGTGGTCGCACGCACGTCGATGTCCCCGCTACTTTACGTCAGCCCGGTTCGGCCCGTATCTAAGGGAAACCAAAGTGGCATGTCCGCGAGGTGACGTGCACGTATTCGGGTGGCGGGTCTGGCCCGCAGCCTGAAAATCCCCTAGTATGCACGGCAGACATATGTGACGGCCGCGGATCGACCGTGGTTCGGACGCAGAATCCCGTCGGGACATCGACAGACATGACAGAAAGGTCAGGAGAAGCACGTGGTGGACGCCTCAGAGGCGACAGTGGACAAGGGCACGGACTGGGCGGCGATGATGGACATCGTCAAGGGCCAGGTCGTGCAGGAACTGGGCTGGGACGAGGACGCGGACAGCTCCATCAGTGAAGCCCTGGAGAACGAGCTCGGTGATCCGCTGCTGGACGAGGAGACCGACGAGGTCGTCGACGCGGTCCTGCTGTGGTGGCGGGACGATGACGGCGACCTCATCGACGGGCTTGTCGACGCCGGCCGGAATCTCGGCGACGACGGCTCCATCTGGCTGCTGACCCCTGCCGCCGGGACCGCCGGGACTGTCGACCCGGGCGAGATCGCCGAATCCGCCCAGGTCGCAGGCATGGTGCAGACCAGGTCGACCCGTCTGGGGGGTTGGCAGGGGGCCTGTCTGGTCGCCGGGGGAAACAAACGCTAGAGTTCTACCGGACATCCGCGCCCCGGCTGTGACCGGGTGTGGCGGTGAGCGCATTTAGCTCAGCTGGAAGAGCAGCTGGTTTACACCCAGCAGGTCGGCGGTTCGAACCCGTCAGTGCGCACCATCAGTGACCGGCGTGTTCTTTCTCTTACGAGGGTAGAGCAGGCTGGTTTTTCTATGTCCGGTGACTCCGTGGTGCATCCGTGGTGCATCCGTGGTGCCCTGTTCCTCATCCGTGACCACATTCTGACTCCGCTGCGTCGCGACCACGTTCCCAGGGCGGTAATTGACGGCATCACACCGACTGAAAACAGTTTCCGTCTGGTCGGGGGCGGGCTGGCAGGCCATCTGTTCGCGTGGCAGGCCAAAAGTGCCGCCGTACCCCTGGTGAACGTTGTTTATGCCTGCCAGGCGGGCAGTTGGCCTGTCGGTCTGACAGCCGGCCTGCCGGCTGAGCGGTTGGCCTGCCGACGGGGACCCTGGCCTGCCGCTGGGCGGCGTGGCGGAGTGGTGAGGTGGCCGGCGCGGCCGGCGGGCTGTGCGGCCGGGGGGTGTGTGGCACACACCCGGCACACCCGACAGGCCTGCATCCGGCGCACCCGGCGGCCCCTGTGTGAATTCTGTCACGTTGCGCGACCTGGAGTGCCTGCTCTGCTTGGGGAGACCCTGAAAGTGGACTAGCCTTGCCTAAGTGAAAGGGGGTCGCGGACACCGGAGATCCGGACACAACCGCGGCCCTGAGACGTGTCCCAGGAGAATGTTGTCCATGTCAGCTAGCCGCCCGGCTTCCCGCCGGTCACCCCGAGCCCTGCGAGTCGCCTCGGCGGCAGCCGTCGCGTCGACCCTGCCCCTGGTGGGCGTCGCCGTGCTGCCGACCGCCGCGCTGCCCGCCGCCGTCGCCGACGAGGCGGCGTCTGACCAGTGCCTGGCGGTCACCTCGGGGGAGATGTCCTGGGGCATCAAGCAGTCGCTGCGCAACTACATCACCGGTCCGATCGCCGGTGGACACTGGGATCTCGACCATGTGACGTACACCGGGGAGAACAACGCGGCTGACGGCGCATTCCACTTCACCGCCGATCCCGGGCGTTCCGCCGTGCAGGGGGACGCCGCCGACCTGCCGATGCCGGGAACTCTCAAGCTCACCGGTCACGGCGGAATCATCGACGTCACCCTCTCCAACTTCACCCTGCAGATCCGCGGGACGAAGGCCCAGCTGCTCGCCGACGGCCGGTACCTGGCCGCCGACCCCGCGGCGCTGTCCAGTATCGCCGGCGGCGCCCCGGCCTTCACCCAGCAGCCCGTGGCGACCTTCACCCTCGACCAGACGCTCACGCAGGCGGGCGCCCAGGGCGGCTCCGCGACGCTCACCGGTACCAGCTGGATCCACGAGAACCTCAACAAGGGACTGCTCGGCAGCTACGGCGAGGGCAAGAACGACGGCGACCCGGTCACCGTCACTCTCGGCACCGCACCGGGCGGGCACTGTGCCGTCGACGACAACGCCGTGATGGCGACGTCGCCGGGACAGCCCGACCGTAACCCGGAACCCGGCCAGGCGGCTGCCGCCCCCGCGGCACAGCAGGCCGCCCCGGCGGCACAGGCGGCACCGCAGGCCACGACGACCGGGCAGCCGGCCGACGCCGGAAGCTGCGGCACCGTGAACTCCGCGTCGGTCGGCTGGGGTCTGAAGAAGTCCTTCCGCAGCTACCTGACCGGCCCGATCGCCGGCGGCCACTGGGACCTGGACGGCGTCGGCTTCAGCGGCAGCCAGGGCGGGGACGACGGTGCCTTCCAGTTCACCGCCGACCCCTCTGCGGTCCGGGTCTCCGGGCAGGACGCCGATATCCCGCTCCCGGGTTCCATCCACCTCACCGGCCACCTCGGCGCCCTCGACATCACGTACACGAACATGAGCGTGAAGGTCCGCGGGACGACGGCGCAGTTCATCGCCGACTACCGGAGCACCACCGTGAGCAGCTTCACCGCCGGCGCCACGGTCACCGGGGCGAAGACCGGCAGCCAGGTCCCGATCGCCCAGTTCACCCTCGGCCAGCCGATCAGCGGCGGTGCCGTCAACCTCAGCGGTCCCGGCTACATCACCGAGGACGGCAACCAGTCTCTCGGCGGCCAGTACGGCGAAGGCAACAACGAGGCGGACCCGATCAACATCGCCCTGAACACCAGCGGCGACTGCGGTGGTGCCGGCCTGGGCGGACTGCAGTCCGCGGGGGCGGCCACCTCCGGCGGCGCCGCAGCCTCCGGCGACGTGTCGACCGGGACCCCGGATCTGGGCATGTCGCGTGCTCCCCGGGTCGTCGGGACGGCGGGTGCCGCAACATCGGGCGCCGGCTCGGCCGACACGACCTGCAAGGCGTCCGACGGTGACCGGAAGGTCGTCGAGGACCGCATGGGCTGGGGCATCAAGGAATCCTTCCGCTCCTACATCAAGGGCAGCATCGCCAAGGGTGACTGGACGCCCACCGGAGGCGCCGTCTACAGTTCCGGCAACTTCGTGTTCAGCGGGTCCGACGGCTCGGTGAAGGTCAGTGGCGGAACCGTCTCCTCCGGCACCCTGAAGTTCGGCGGCTCGGTGCTGTTCACCGGGCACGGCGGTGTGCTGCGCACGACCATCTCCGACCCGGAGATCCGCATCGACGGCTCCGGCGGCACCCTCGTCGCCAACGTCAGTTCCAATGACACGGAGGGCCACCCGCAGGACTTCGGACGGATCGCGCTGGCGCAACTGAGCATCAACTCGGCGTCCGTGAAGGACGACGTCCTGGACGGTAAGGCGGGCGCGACCCTGTCCTCCGACGGTGCGGCGGCACTCGCCGGGTTCTACGAGGCCGGATCGGCCCTGGATCCGGTGAGCTTCCGCGCGGCGCTGTCGTCCGGCTGTGACGACAAGTCCCGCGCCTCGCTCGGTGACAAGCCGGCGGACGAATCCGACAAGGACCACAAGGACGACAAGGACCACGCCCGGAAGAACGACGGGCAGGTCACCGTCCACAATGCCGCCGATGCGGGGCACAAGGACGACACGGACAGCGGTCTCGTCGCGTTCATCAAGGACCCTGCCTCGATGATCCCGAGTGCCATCGCGCTGATCGCCGTGATCATCGCCGGGATCTTCGGGTTCCAGCTGCGCCGGAACCGCACCGCCGGTGAGACCGGCGGCAGCGACACCGACGACAGTGCCGAGTAGTGGCCGAACAGCGGCCGGGCAGCAGTTGAGAGGCGATAACGACGGGCAGGAGCAGCGGTAGGGCCCAGGCGGTGGAGGCGACTAGGATGGGGGCCGTGTCAGAATCCTCGACCGTCCCCTCCCACCGGCCCCGTCGGCGCCGCGGTTGGCGTGCCTTCTTCACCCCGGGGTGGGTGCTGACGGCGGTCATCGTGGTGGCGTTCGCCTACGTCGCCTTCACCGTCCTCGCGCCCTGGCAGCTGGGCAAGAACAAGGACACCCAGGAGTTCAACCACCGGCTCGAGGCGGCCCTCGACGAAGACCCTGTCCCGTTGCGGGACGTGGAGCCCGCGGACCGCTCGAGTGCCGGTCCGGAGAAGGAGTGGACCCGCGTCGAGCTGCAGGGCAGGTTCCTTCCCGAGGACGAGGTCCTGCTGCGCAACCGGCCGGTCGACAGCAGCCCGGCCTTCCAGGTGCTGACCCCGTTCCGCACCGATGACGGTCAGACGGCCCTGGTCAACCGGGGCTGGATCCCGCCGAAGGAGGGTGCGGACGTCCCGGAGATCCCCGCGGCACCGGCAGGGGAGATCACGGTCAACGGCTACATCCGGATGTCGGAGGCGCCGCCGACGAGCGCCCCGATCACCGAGCAGGGCCGCCGGCAGGTCTACGGCATGAACACCGGGGCGATCGGGCAACTCACCGGACTGCAGCTCACCGGGGACTACGTCCAGCTCGACGAGGTCTCGGTGAAGGATGCGACGACCGGCGCGGGCCGGGGGCTGCAGCCGATCCCGCTGCCGGACCTGGAATCGGGCCCGTACCTGTCCTACGGCATCCAGTGGATCGCCTTCGGGATCATGGTCCCGCTGGGTCTGGGGTACTTCGTCTGGGCGGAGATCCGGGAGCGGCGGCGGCAGCGTGCCGAGATCGCCGCGTCCGAGGCAGAGTCCGGGGTGCAGTCCGGGGCAGAGTCGGAAGCAGAGTCCGGGGTCGGCGACGTTGCGGAGACCGGATCGGCGGATGCCGGGTCGGACCGCGTAGCCGCGGCGACCTCTGCTGCTGCGTCCGGTACTGCGCCGGCCGCGTCGGGTGACACGGCTGGCGGGGACGACCGTGACCGGGTCCCGTCGACCGAGCGGAAGCTCGCCGACCGCTACGGCCATTCGCGCAACCGGTTCCATGAGCGGCACAACGCCCGTGGTGAGGAGCGGTTCTGACAGGACCGTAGTTTCCGGGTGGAACTTGAACACTGTTCAAGTTAGAGTGTGTGCCATGACGGACATACTCACCACTGCACGTACCCGCGTCCTCGACACCGGACGCGGACTCGACCATGACCAGCTCCTGCAGATCCTCGACCTCCCCGACGACCGCATCCCCGACCTGCTCGCCCTCGCCCACGAGGTCCGCGTCCGCTGGTGCGGCGAGGAGATCGAGATGGAGGGCATCGTCAGCATCAAGACCGGCGGCTGCCCCGAGGACTGCCACTTCTGCTCCCAGTCCGGGCTCTTCGAGTCCCCGGTCCGCTCCGCCAAACTCGACATCGCTCAGCTCGTCGAACAGGCCCGGCAGACCCGCAAGACCGGGGCCACCGAATTCTGCATCGTCGCCGCGGTCAAGGGCCCCGACGAGAACCTCATGAGCCAGGTCGAGCAGGCCGTCGAGGAGATCTACGCCAACGTCGAAGGCGTCGACGTCGCCGTGTCCGTCGGTATCCTCACCCCGGCGCAGGTCGACCGGCTCAAGGCCGTCGGCGTGCACCGCTACAACCACAACCTCGAGACCGCCGCCAGTTACTTCCCGCAGGTCGTCACCACCCACACCTGGGAGGAGCGCCGCGAGACCATGCAGCTGGTGCGGGACGCCGGTATCGAGGTCTGCTGCGGCGGGATCATCGGCATGGGGGAGTCCCCGGAACAGCGGGTGGAATTCGCCCTGCAGCTCGCCGACCTCGACCCGGACGAGGTTCCGCTGAACTTCCTGGATCCGCGTCCGGGCACCCCGTTCGGTCACATGGATGTCATGGACGGCAAGGACGCCCTGCGTGCGGTCGGCATGTTCCGGCTGGCGATGCCGAAGACCACGCTGCGTTTCGCCGGTGGCCGGGAACTCACCCTCGGCGATCTCGGCGTGGAGCAGGGGATGCTCGGCGGGATCAACGGGGTAATCGTCGGCAACTACCTCACCACCCTGGGGCGGCCGGCCGAGCAGGACATGGACATGGTCGACCGGCTGCGCCTGCCGATCAAGGTCCTGTCCCGGAGCGTGTGATGCCCCGGACAACCCGCAGCCGGAGCAGGCGCCGGGGGACCGGCCCCTTCGATCCGTACACGGGCGCCGACCTGGGGGAGGGGGAGTGGATCGACTACTCGCCCGCGCAGCAGGCGGGGCTCGACGCACCGCGCTACTGCCCCGAGTGCGGTCGCCGACGCACCGTCCAGGTCACCCCCCACGGCTGGACCGCCGTGTGCCCCCGGCACGGCGAGACCGATTCCGAGATGCTGGGTGAGCGCTGACCTACCGGCGCCGGCCGGTCACTTCCCGGTCTCGGCCTCGGCCCAGTCGACGATCCCGGGGATCGCCTCGGCGAGCTGGTGGGAGACCTGGGCGAAGCCGTCGTCACCGCCGTAGTACGGGTCCTCGACCTCCCGGTCGCCGGCCGGCCCGAAGGAGCGGAACAGCCGGATCTTCTCCGGGTCCACGCCGAGCTTCACCAGCGCCCTGCGGTGCGCCGCGGTCATGACGAGGAACAGGTCGGCGTCCCGGTGCTCCGGGCCGAACTGGGCGGCCCGGTGCCCGGACCCCTGGTACCCGTCCTCCTGCAGCTGCGCGACGGCACGCGGGTCGGCGGCCTCTCCGACATGCCACTTCTCGATACCGCAGGAGTTCAGCCGCACGGCGTCCGCCACCCCGGCCTTCTCGAACGCGGCCCGCAGCATGATCTCGGCCATCGCCGACCGGCAGATATTGCCGGTGCAGACCACACACAGGTGCGGCCGGGTGTCCGACCAGTCGTCGACGAGCCGGCGGAGCTCCCCGACGTCGGCGACGGAGTAGTCCGCCTTCGCGTGTTCGTCGCGGCTGCCGTAGCCCCAGTCGACGAGGGCCGCCCGGATACCGAAGGTGTGTGCCCCGGTGACGTCGTGGATGCGGTCCCCGACGAGCAGGATGTCGTGGCGGGCGGCGGGCCCGCCCTCGTCGACACTGTCGGTGGACCGGTCGAGGAGCCCGAGGGTGTGGCGGACGACGTCGGTCTTGTCCCGCCGTGCCCCCGGGTCCGTCCCGTCCTCCGCCGCGCCGAGCACGTCGATGTACTGCAGCAGGTCGAACTGTTCCAGCGCCCGCCGGGCCGAGGCCTCCGCCTTCGAGGTCGCGGTCGCGAGGGTGAAACCGCGGGCCTTCCAGTCGGCGAGGAGATCCGCGATGCCCTCGACCGGTTCGGCGGCCTGCCAGCCGGCACTGTCGTAGGCGGCGCGGTAGGAGGCGAAGACGCGGTCCAGGTCATCGCCCTCCAGACCGAGGGACCGCAGGGTGTCGATCATCGGCGGGCCGGGGAGGCGTGCGATCACATCGTCTCCGGGGAGCGGGATGTCGTTGTCCTCCAGGGCACGGACGAAACTGTCCCGGATACCCGGGTACGAGTCGACGAGCGTGCCGTCGACGTCGAGGAGGAGAATCCGCTGTGATGAATCCGTTGATGCTGCCACACATCCAGACTGCCAGAATATGGTCCGTGCCGCCTGCACCGGGGTCCCGCCGGTCAGCCGGACGACTATCGTGGGACAGGTGAGTGAGAACAGTACAACCACCGTCGCTGACGTCGTCGCGGCGGTCGAGGCCGCCTACCCGCCCCGCCTCGCCGAATCCTGGGACGCCTGCGGGCTGGTCTGCGGCGATCCCGCCGACCCGGTCCGTCGCCTCCGTGTCGCCCTGGACTGCACCGATGCGGTCGCCGATGCGGCGATCGCCGACGGCGCGGACTTCCTGCTGGTCCACCATCCGCCGCTGCTGCGTGGGGTGACCGGTGTGCCGGTGACGCACCCGAAGGGGCGGATCATCCACCGGCTGATCCGTGCCGGTGTGGCCCTCTACGCCGCGCACACCAGTGCGGACGCCGCCCGCCCCGGCGTCAACGACCGGCTCGCCGAACTGCTGGGGGTAACCCCCGGGCCGCCGCTGACCCCGGTGCCCGACGGGGTGGACCCGGCCACCGCCACCGGGATCGGGCGGGTCGGTGACCTGGACACCCCGATGACCCTGCGCGAGTTCACCGCCCGGGTCGCCGACCGGCTCCCCGCGACCGTGTGGGGTGTGCGTGCCGCCGGTGACCCCGACCGGATCATCCGCCGGGTCGCGGTCGCCTCCGGTGCCGGGGACAGTTTCCTCGGGACCGTCGCATCCCTCGACGTCGACTGCTTCGTCACCTCGGACCTTCGGCACCACCCCGTCGACGAGCATCTGCGGGCCGGCGGCTGCCCGGTGGTGGACACGGCCCACTGGGCCAGTGAGTTCCCGTGGTGCGCCCAGGCCGCCGATCTGCTCGGTGCGGAACTGCCCGGCGTGGCGACCGGCGTCATCGGCGTCCGGACGGATCCGTGGACACTGCACGCCGACAGCACGACGGCGGTGCAGTCATGACCGCCCCGCTGACCCTGGACGCCGCCGGACGCGGCATCCTCGCCGAGCTCGCCGGCGTCGACGAACGCACCCGGCTGCTCACCGCCCGGCTGCAGGCCCTGCCGGAGACCGCCGAGGTTGAACGGCTCGAGGCCGCCGACGAGGAGCGGCAGCGTCTCGCCCGC
This sequence comes from Corynebacterium nuruki S6-4, assembly GCF_007970465.1. Lineage (NCBI taxonomy): Bacteria > Bacillati > Actinomycetota > Actinomycetes > Mycobacteriales > Corynebacteriaceae > Corynebacterium > Corynebacterium nuruki. The sequence goes on along the minus strand of NZ_CP042429.1, from coordinate 971,631 downwards.
CGGGCCCGCGGTGACGAACGCGGCCGCTCCGCCACCCTGTGGCGGCTGACCCGGGACGCCGCGAACATGCGTGCCCGTCGCCGCCGGGACATCGAGGGACTGCGCGCGAACCCGGACACCGAACGCCGTCGTGACCTCCGGCACGACCTCGCCGTCGCCGAGCGGCGGCTGGCCGAACTCACCGACGAGATCGCGCGGGAGCAGCGCACCCTCGAGGCCTTCGGCGCCCCCGACGACCCCGGCCATGCGGGTCCGGTCGAGGATCCCGCCCTGGTGCAGGCCCGCGCGGAGCAGCAGGCGGTGGTCCGTGACCTGACCGGTCAGATCACCGATCTGGAGCACCGGTCGCGGGAGCTGCGGGACGCCCTGCCGCCGCAGATCCTCGCCCTCTACCGGGACGGGGAACGTGACCACGGCGTGGGGGCGGCACCGCTGCTCGGCAGCTCCTGCGGTGCCTGCTTCATCGACCTGGACGCCGTCACGCTGCGCCGGTTCGCCGCCGCCCCCGCCGACGAGGTGCTGACCTGCCCGGAGTGCGGGGTGCTGCTGCTGCGCGACACGGCGCGGTGATAGTCTTGGACACTGTCGAGAGGGTCGGGTGATCGCGGTCCCGGAACCGTCCCCGTCCGCGGGGCGTAGCCGGGGTCGAGGAAAGTCCGGACTCCTCAGAGCACGGTGGTTGTTAACGGCAACCCGGGGTGACCCGCGGGACAGTGCCACAGAAAAACAGACCGCCCGGTGTGAACCGGGTAAGGGTGAAAAGGTGCGGTAAGAGCGCACCAGTGCGGCAGGTGACTGTCGTAGCTGGGTAAACCCCACCGGGAGCAAGGTCATGGATGTCCGCACCGTCCGCGGTGCGGGCAGTGCCCCGTCGGCTGCTCGTCGGACAAGGGGCAGGTAGACCGCTCGAGACGGCCGGTGACGGCCGCCCCAGATGGATGATCACCTCGTCCCGCAAGGGATAGGACAGAATCCGGCTCACAGACCCTCTCGGCACAGACTTCCTCCGGTGTCCATACACTGGGGCACCGTGACCGGAAAGAGCAGAACACCGTTGACCCGGCGGCTCTTCCCCGACGGGGAGGAACCCGATCCACGCTTCACGCTCGCCAACGAGCGGACCTTCCTCGCCTGGATGCGCACCGCCCTGGCCTTCATCGCCGGCGGTGTGGGCATCGAGGCGCTTCCGGTCTCGGTCATGTCGCCGGGACTGCGCACCGTCGCCGCACTGGCGGCCATCGGTACCGGTATTCTCCTCGCCGCCGGGTCGGCGGTGCGGTGGCTGCGCATCGAACGGGCGATGCGCCGGAATGAGCCGCTGCCCGTGCCGTCCATCGTGCCGGTGCTGTCGGCGGGGGCCATCATCGCCGCGGTCCTGCTCGCCCTCGTGGTCCTGGAATGACGTCCGGACGCCGTGACCCGGGTCTGCAGCCGGAGCGGACGAACCTGGCCTGGGGCAGGACGACCCTGCGCCTCCTGCTCACCGCGACCGCCCTGCTGTCGTGGGTCGCCGGGCACGGCCTGTCGGTCGCCGTCGCGGCCGGGGTGCTCGCCGTCATCGGCCTGGGGATCCAGGTCACCCAGCGTCACCGGTACCGGCGGCATGCCCGGGGGATCGGCGACGGGGCCGTCCGGCCGGCGGCGGGCGGGGTGATCGTTCTCGCGGCCGCGACCCTGGCGGTCGGGGTGCTGTGCGTGGTGCTGGTCATCCTCGGGGTGGTGTGACCGGACGCGGGCTGTCCGGTGCCGTCCCGGGCTACACTCGGCGGCATGAGCGACAACAGCGACAACAGCGGAAACGGCGCCTGGTACTTCGACACATCCACCGGGGAGGTCAGCCGGGGCAAGACCACCGGCTGGGACAACCGGATGGGCCCCTACGACACCGAAGCGGCGGCACGTGCCGCCCTCGAGACCGCGCGGGCACGCACCGCCGCCGCCGACGAGTGGGACGAGGACTGACAGCCGTCGGCCCCGGTCCCGTCACGCGGTCCCGCCCCTGACCCCGGCGCTGCCCTCTCCCTGACCCGCCCCTGACCCCGATGTCCGTGGGACGAACCGACGGGCCGTTTTTCCTGTCCCGGAACGGCACCCGGGTTCGTGAACCCGACCGCTCCGGGACGCGACCGACCTCCCGGTCCGTAAAACCGACACCCACGGGGACGTTCACGACCTCCCCGGGGCAGGACGCCTAGAAGCAGTGCTCCGCCGCGGGGAAGGTCCCCTCGGCGACCTCCCGCTTGTAGGAGGACGCGGCGGTGGTGAGGTCCGCGCCGACCTGCGCCCACTGCTTGGCGAACTTCGGCCGGTGACCGTCGGCTGGCAACGCCGCCAGGTCATGCCACACGAGCACCTGGGCGTCGGTCTCCGGGCCGGCGCCGATACCGATCGTGGGGATGTCGACCGCGGCGGTCGCCTCGGCGGCCACGGCGGCGGGCACCATCTCGAGCACGACCATCGATGCCCCGGCCTCCGCGATGGCCCGGACATCGGCGAGCAGCTGGTCGGCGGCGTCCCCCCGACCCTGCACCTTGAACCCGGACAGGGCGTTGACCGACTGGGGGGTGAACCCGATGTGCGCGCACACCGGGATACCGGCGGTGACGAGGGCACGGATCCGCGGGGCGATGCGCACCCCGCCCTCGATCTTGACCATCGCCGCACCGGAGCGGCGCATCATCTCGGCCGCGGAGACCACGGCCTGTTCGTCCGAGGCCTCGTAGGTGCCGAACGGCAGGTCGGCGATGACGAGGGCATTGCCGGCACCGCGGACCACGGCGGCGGCCAGGTAGACCATCTCGTCGAGACTGACCTGCTGGGTCTGTCCGTAACCGAAGACGACGTTGGCCGCCGAATCACCGACGAGGAGGCACTCCACACCCCCCTGGGCGAACGCCCGGGCGGTGGAGTAGTCGTAGGCGGTGAGCATGGCCCACTTCTCGCCGGTGCCTTTCTTCTTCTGCAGGTCGGCGATGCGGACCTGGCGGGTCGGGACGAGGTAACCGGTGGAGGGGGAGTTGTCTGCCATGGCAGGATATTGTGCCACTCCCGGCGGCCCGGTGTTAACGGCTTGTAACAACAAGGGGGATATCCGCTCTCGGGCACCCCCCGGACAGGTGGCGGCGGATACGATGGTCGCCATGAGTCGTCAACAGGAATTCGTCCTCCGCACGCTGGAGGAGCGGGACATCCGTTTCGTCCGCCTCTGGTTCACCGACATCCAGGGTTACCTGAAGTCCGTGGCGGTGGCGCCTGCGGAGCTCGAGGGCGCGTTCGAGGAGGGGATCGGCTTCGACGGATCCTCCATCGAGGGGTTCTCCAGGATCGTCGAGTCGGACACGATCGCCCGCCCCGACCCGTCCACGTTCCAGATTCTCCCGCTCAACGACAGTGAGGGGGACACGAACCTCACCGCGCGGATGTTCTGCGACATCGCCATGCCCGACGGGGAACCGAGCTGGGCGGACCCGCGCCAGGTGCTGCGGCGCCAACTCAACCGGGCGGCCGACGAGGGCTTCACCGCCTACGTCCACCCCGAGGTCGAGTTTTTCCTGCTGCAGAAGGAGAACGACGCGGACGGGCGTCCCGTCCCCTCCGACACCGGCGGCTACTTCGACCAGGCCGTCACCGACGCGGCCCCGGCGTTCCGGCAGGACGCGATCACCGCGCTGGAGTCGATGGGCATCTCCGTCGAGTTCTCCCACCACGAGGCCGCCCCCGGGCAGCAGGAGATCGACCTGCGCTTCGCGGACGCCCTGTCGATGTCGGACAACATCATGAGCTTCCGCTACATCATCAAGCAGGTGGCCAAGCGCAACGGTGTGCGCGCCACGTTCATGCCGAAGCCCTTCCGCGACTACGCGGGATCGGCGATGCACACCCACATGTCGCTGTTCGAGGGGGAGACCAACGCCTTCCACGACCCCGACGACGAGTACTTCCTGTCCCCGACCGCGAAGTCCTTCATCGCCGGCATCCTGGAGCACGCCCCGGAGATCTCCGCGGTGACCAATCAGTGGGTCAACTCCTACAAGCGGGTGACCAGCGGGGCGGAGGCGCCGACCTCGGCGACCTGGGGGGCGTCCAACCGTTCCGCCCTGGTCCGGGTCCCGATGTACACCGTCAACAAGCCGGCCTCGCGCCGGGTCGAGGTGCGCAGCCCGGACTCGGGCGCGAACCCGTACCTGGCCAACGCGGTGCTGCTCGCCGCCGGTCTGAAGGGCATCCGGGAGGGCTATGAGCTCATGCCGCCGGCGGAGGACAACATCGCCACGATGACGCGCCGGGAGCGCATGGCGATGGGCTACAAGGACCTGCCCACGGACCTTGACCTGGCGCTGCACGCGATGGAGAAGTCCGAACTGGTGGCGGACGCGCTCGGTGAGCACGTCTTCGAGTTCTTCCTCCGCAACAAGTGGCGGGAGTGGAAGGAGTACCAGGCCCAGGTCACGCCCTGGGAGCTCGCCCACAACCTGGAGTTCTGATGGTCCAGCCGAGGACCACCCGGCGCAGTGTGCCCTCCGCGGCGTCGCTGGGGCTGTCCCGGCCGCACGCGGCCGCCGATCTGGCGGCGCTGGGCTGGGACAATGAGGAGCATCTCGATCTGCTGTGGACCCTGGCGGCGACCGGTGACCCGGACCGGGCACTGATCACCGTCGTCCGCCTCGTGGAGAATCTGCGGGCCGGGGAGACGGCGGGGACGGTCGACCCGGCGGCAGGTGTCGACCCGCTGCTGACGGCCCTGCGCGATGACGTGGTGTTCCGGGTGCGGCTGCTCGCCCTGTTCGGGGCGTCCTCGCTGCTGGGCGACCATGTCGTCGCCTCGCCGGAGGTCTGGCCGGAACTGCGTGGGGCGATGCCGGGGCGCGACGAGCTGATGGCGACGATGCTCGCCTCGGTCGGCGCGGAGCGGGCGCCGGGGCCCCACGCGGAGGATTCGCTGCTGTACCGGGCCACGGTCACCGGCACCGCCGCCGACCGTGCGATGCGCGACGCCTACCGCACCCTGCTGGCCCGCATCGCCGCCATCGACCTCGCCGGGACCTTCGTGCCCTGGACGTCGACCCACGATGTGGCGGGCGCCCCGGAGCCGGAACCCACCGACTTCGTCACCGTCACCGCACGACTGTCGGACGCCGCGGACGCGGCCCTGACCACCGCCCTCGCAGTGGCGGTCGCCACCGTCTTCCCGGACGGGCCGGTGGAGGCGAAGCTGTCGGTGCTGGCGATGGGCAAGTGCGGCGCCCGGGAACTCAACTACATCTCCGATGTGGACGTCATCTTCGTCGCCGAACCCGCCGACGCCTCGACGACCCGGCTGGCCGGCGAATTCATCAACATCGGCTGCCGGAACTTCTTCGAGGTCGACGCGGCGCTGCGTCCGGAGGGGCGCCACGGCGCCCTGGTCCGCACCCTCGACTCCCACCTGACCTACTACCGGCGGTGGGCCTCGACCTGGGAGTTCCAGGCCCTGCTCAAGGCCCGCCCGATGACCGGCGACCTCGATCTGGGGCGGGACTACGTCGCCGGCGTGGCGCCGATGGTGTGGTCGGCGGCGGAGCGGGAGGACTTCGTCCCGGACGTGCAGGCCATGCGCCGCCGTGTCATCGAGAACGTGCCGGAGGACCTGCAGTCCCGCGAGCTGAAGCTGGGGCCCGGGGGACTGCGGGACGTGGAGTTCGCCGTCCAGCTGCTCCAGCTCGTGCACGGCCGGGTGGACGAGAGCCTCCGGGTCCGGTCGACCGTCGACGCACTCCACGCCCTGGTCGCCGGTGGTTACGTCGGCCGCACCGACGGGCACACCCTCATCACCTGCTACAGCTTCATGCGGCTGCTGGAACACCGGATGCAGCTGCGGCACCTGCGGCGCACCCACACCCTGCCGCCCGAAGACGATGTCGCCGCGCGGACCTGGCTGGGGCGCACGGCCGGGATCCGCGCCGAGGCCAACCATTCGGTCGCCGAGGAACTCTCGGTCAAGGCCCGGCAGGTCGGCCACCAGATCCGCCAGCTGCACACCAAACTGTTCTACCGGCCGCTGCTGGACTCGGTTGTCGCCGTCCCGGTCGAGGCACTGCGGATGACCCCGGAGGCGGCGGAACGCCAGATCGCCGCCCTCGGCTACCGGAACCCCGACCGGGCGATGGACCACCTCACCGCACTGGCCTCGGGCAGTACCCGCAAGGACCGTATCCAGGCGATGATCCTGCCGTCGCTGATGGACTGGCTGGCCGGCACCGTCGATCCGGACGCCGGACTGCTGGCCTACCGCAAACTCTCGGACGCGGCCGTGGCCAAGTCCTGGTTCCTGCGGCTGCTGCGCGACGAGAACATCGTCGGGCAGCGCCTCATGCAGATCCTCGGCACCTCGCCGTACATCGCGGACCTGCTCATCGCCGCACCGGATGCGGTGACCATGCTCTCCGACGGGGCGTCCGGCCCGAAACTGCTGGAGAAGGACGCCTCGGTGCTCAGCCACTCCCTGGTGGCCGCCGCGTCCCGCCACGACGACCCCGACAAGGGGATCGCCGTGGCACGGTCGCTGCGCCGCACCGAACTGGCCCGCATCGCCTCCGCCGACCTGCTCGGCATGATGGACGTGCCGGAGGTGTGCCGGTCGCTGTCCCTGGTGTGGAACGCCGTCCTCGAAGCGGCGCTGCAGGCCGAGACCCGCGCCTGGGAGGACACCCACCGGCGCAACGCCCCCGCGGTGGTCACCGTCATCGGCATGGGACGCCTGGGCGGCGCGGAGCTGAGCTACCGCTCGGACGCCGACGTCCTCTTCGTCTGCGAGCCGGACCCCGACGACCCCGAGTTCGACGAGAACGCGGCGGTCGCCTGGGCGGTCGGTGTGTGCGACCGGCTGCGGGGCCGGCTGGCGAAACCCTCGCAGGACCCGCCGCTGGAGGTCGACGTCAACCTGCGTCCGGAGGGACGCAGCGGCCCCACGGTCCGCACCCTGGACTCGTACCACAGCTACTACGCACGCTGGGGGGAGACCTGGGAGTACCAGGCCCTGCTGCGGGCGACCTGGATCGCCGGCGACAAGGACCTCGGCATCCGGTTCCTCCACATGGTCGACGAGTTCCGCTACCCGGAGCAGGGGGCGGACGAGAAGACCGTGCGGGAGGTCCGCCGGATGAAGGCGCGGGTCGACGCGGAACGGCTGCCCCGCGGCGCCGACCGCAACACCCACACCAAACTGGGACGCGGCGCCCTCACCGACATCGAATGGACCGTCCAGCTGCTCACGATGCAGCACGCCCACGAGATCGGGACCCTGCACAACACCTCCACCCTCGAGGTGCTCGAGGCGATCCGGACGGCGGGACTGCTCTCCGAGTACGACACCCAGATCCTCCGGGACGCCTGGCTCACCGCGACCCGCGCCCGCAACGCCCTGGTGCTCGTCAAGGCCAAGCGGCCCGACCAGCTGCCGGACCCCGGCCCGCAGCTGGCGCACGTCGCCGCGGCGGCGGACTGGGATCCGGAGGATTCGCAGGGCTTCCTCGACGACTACCTGAAGAAGACCCGACGGGCGCGCCGGGTCATCGACCGGGTGTTCTGGGGTGAGGAGGTCGTGGACGCCCTCTACGACGAGTAAGGGTAAACTCTCCGGACGATGAAAGCCTCAACCGACCGCCGCGGCGTCCTCGAGCACAGGACGTCGGTACGGTGGACGACCCTGGTGGTCCTGCTGGTCCTCCTCGTCGTCACCGTCGGGGTGAACCTCGTGCTCGGGCAGTACTCCCTGTCCCCGGGGGAAGTCTGGAACGCGCTGACCGCGGGCCCCGGCGACACCTCGGAGACCGGGGCGAACGTTCTCTGGCAGATCCGGTTGCCGCGCATCGTCCTCGGCCTGCTGGTCGGGGCGGCGCTGGCGGTCGCCGGAACGCTGCTGCAGGGCCTGTTCGGCAACCCGCTGACCGAACCGAGCGTCATCGGCGTCACCTCCGGCGCCGGAGTGGGGGCGGCGGCGGCGATCGTCTTCGGCCTCGACTTCCTCGGTGCGGCGACGACCCCGGTCCTCGCCTTCGCCGCCGGCATCCTCACGACGGTGCTGATCTACCGGCTGTCCTCGATGAACGGCGAGGTCCGGGTGCTCACCCTGATCCTCACCGGTATCGCGGTCAACGCGGTGGCCGGGGCGGCGATCTCCTTCCTGGTCTTCCTCGCGCCGACCACGTCCCGGGAACAGATCATCTTCTGGCAGATGGGCTCGCTCAACGGGTCCCAGTGGAGCCAGGTCGGCATCGTCGTCATTCCGGTGGTGCTCTGCCTCGTGGCGTCCTGCGCCATCGCCGGACGCACGGACGTGCTGAGCCTGGGGGAGAAGGCCGCCGGCCACGCCGGAGTGAACGTGCCGCTGATGCGGTTCGCGATCATCGGCCTTTCGACGGCGCTGGCCGCGCTGGCGGTGAGTTTCGCCGGGATCATCGGCTTCGTCGGGCTCATCGTCCCGCACATCCTGCGGCAGGTGGTGGGTGCCTCGAACCGGTGGCTGGTGCCGCTGAGTGCGGTGGGCGGCGCGCTGCTGCTCGTGCTCGCCGACCTGGCGGCGCGGACGCTCATCGCGTTCGCGGACCTGCCGATCGGTATCTTCACCGCCCTTGTCGGCGGTCCGACATTCTTCGTCCTGCTGCGGCGGATGCTGAAGCGGGGAGGAACGGTATGAGCGGTATCAGTGGTGTGAGCGGTGGGAGTCTGAGCGGGGAGACGCTGCTCGAGGCGTCCGGCGCCGTCGTCGGTCTCGGCGGCCGCGAGATCCTGCACGGGGTGGACCTGGCGGTGCACGCCGGGGAGGTCGTCGGCCTCATCGGGCCGAACGGGGCCGGCAAGTCGACACTGCTGTCGGTGCTGTCCGGGGACACGGCGCCGTCCGCCGGGCGCGTCGACCTGCTCGGCGAGCCCTACACCGGCTACTCCGCCCGGGAGGCAGCGCGGGCGCGGGCCGTGATGCTGCAGGACCCGACCGTCGCCTTCGCCCACCTGGTGCGGGACGTCGTGCAGATGGGGCGGGCGGCCTGGCCGCGGGACCCGCAGGCCGACCGGCTGATCGTCGACGGCTGTCTCGAGGCGGTGGGGATGACGGAACTGCAGGACCGGGAGATCACCACGCTGTCCGGTGGTGAGCGTGCCCGGGTGGCGTTCGCCCGGGTGATGGCGCAGGGGGCGCGGTGCCTGCTGCTCGATGAGCCGACGGCCGCGATGGACATCGGTCACCAGGAGCGGACCATGGTCACCGCCCGCACGCTGGCGCACGAGACGGCGGCGGACGGGACCGGTCGGGGTGTGCTCGTCGTGCTCCACGACCTCAATCTCGCGGCGCGGTACTGCGACCGGCTGGCGCTGCTGTCGGCGGGGCGGGTCGTGGCGGTCGGGACGCCGCGGGAGGTCTGCACCGCCGAGCGGTTGTCCACGGTCTACGAGTGGCCGGTCAGTGTCAGCGACGTCGACGGGCAGCTGTGGATCCGGCCGACCCCGCACGCGGAGCCGTAGCGGGGCGGCAGCGGTTCCTGCGTTCTGGCAGCGGAAAACGTCGTTCACCACGGTGGTGAGCGACGTTTACCGCTGCCACTCTGACGTTACCGCTGCCATCCCGGCGGATCCGCTGCCACGCTGGCAGATCCGCTGCCGGTCGGCATCGCCAATCAACCTTTCGGATGATGTGGGGGACAGGGTTGCCTCAGTAACATCGGGAGACGCGACCACAGGACCGAGAGAAGGACCGACCGTGACCGGCACAACGACCACCACCCTTTCCGAGCAGCTCCGCGAGGAGACCCGCCAGGCTCATGACCGGGCCGAACACTCCACGTACATGGAACAGTTGCTCAACGGGGACCTGGACGCCGCCGCGTTCACTGCGCTGCAGGAGCAGGCCTACCTGTTCTATTCGGCGCTGGAGGACGCGGTCGCGGCCCTGGCGGGCGACTCCCGCCTGGACAGTGTCGACGACCGGGGTCTTGACCGTCGCGCGCGACTCGCCGCCGACCTGGCGGCCCTGGGCGGGACCGTCGACGCGGACCCGCTGCCGGAGACGGCGGCCTATGTCGCAGAACTGCAGCGCATCGCCCGGGACGGGGACGTCCCGGGGCTCGTCGCCCACCACTACACCCGCTACCTGGGTGATCTGGCGGGCGGCCAGGTGATCGGCCGGCTGATGGGACGCCACTACGGCGTGCCGTCGACCGGCCTGAACTTCTACGACTTCCCGGAGATCGGGAAGCCGAAGCCGTACCGCGACGGCTACCGCGCCCGGCTCGACGCCGCCGACTTCTCCGCGCCGGAGAAGGAACGGCTGCTCGCAGCGGCAGTGGAGGCCTTCGCCTTCAACTCCGGCGTCTTCGCCGGGCTCGAGCGGGACCGGGAGAACACCCGCCGCGACTGATTAGGGTAGGCTCACAGCATAGAATTTTCGGCGACAGTGGAAAGGCGATGACGCAGATGACGGTCGTGCCCGCAGACGAACCGCGACAGCCCCTCGCCCGGGAGACGACGGCCACCGTCGCCGCAGCCTCGGCCGCCGCCGTCGACTGCCTGCGACGGTCCACGGTGATCCGGCGGATGGCCGACGGCAGTCTGCCGTTCGCGGGCCGGGCCGCCTATCTCGAACAGCACTGGGAAGGCCTCCGCGTACTCCGCACAGCCCTGGCGGACCCGGCGTGCACCGGTGCCCCGACGGCCGGACTGCGCCGGATCCTCGCGGTGGTGACCGAACGATTCGCCACCACCCTGGACCGCGCCCATGCCACCGCCCGATGGCGGGACCGGCACGTGACCGTCCCCTCGACCCTGGAGTTCCGTCGGCATGTCGCGGAACTGCTCGCCGCCGGGGACACCGCCGCCCTCGTCGCCCACGTGCTGCTCAGGCTGGACTGCGCGGCCGTCTGCCTGCGGCCGGCGACCGCGGACACCACCGTGGACGCGCCGACGGACGGCCTCCGGGACATCGCCGGTGCCCTCGTCCACGACGAAGAGGGCCTCGAACGCCTCTCCGAGGAATTCAGCGCCGCCCTCATGCTCGTCCTCCAGCACGGTTCGGACATCTGCCGTGGCTACCAGGACCGCAACCCGGACGCCGAATGCATGGTGACGGTCTCGATGATCCGCGGCGCCCTCCAGCAGTGAGCCGGCCGGTCGTCGTCAGCGCGGTGGCGCTGCTGCGCGGACCGGCCACGGGGCGGGATGCGGCCCGCACCGACGTCTTCACGGTCCGGAAACGGGGGACCGCACTGTTCCAGTTCCCCGGCGGTAAACCCGAACCCGGGGAGACACCGGAGCAGACGGCCCGACGTGAGGTCGCCGAGGAGACGGGTCTGGACCTGTCCGACGTTCAGCTGCAGGACATGGGCGTCTTCCGGAGCCCTGCAGCCAACGAGCCCGGCCGCGACGTGCAGGCCAGAGTGTATGTCGTGTCCGTCGGGCAGGACACCGCCCCGGTGGTCGCCGCGGAGATCGAGGAAGGCCGCTGGTTTCCGCTGGACAGTACCGGCAGTGCTGACGGTGCTGATGGTGCTGACGGTGCCCCGGGTGCTCCGGCCCCTCCGTTAGCTCCGCTGATGTCCGAGGTGTTCCCGGTGCTCGCCGGACGGTTACGGTGGGTGAGGTGACACCGCAGACCTACATCAAGCACAATCCGGGACGCCCCGGCGACTGGGAGGTCGCCGGCCTGACCTGGCTGGCGGCCGCCGACGGTGGCGTGCCGGTCGTCGGGGTCCTCGACCGCCACGATGGCGACACGGTCCTGGAACGGGTGACCCCGACCGCACCCGACGCCGCGCACGCCGAGGAGTTCGGACGCCGCCTCGCCGCGACCCACCGGGCCGGTGCCCCCGCCTTCGGTGCCGGACCGGCCGATTGGAGCGGCAGCGGCTACCAGGGACCGAATGACAGTCTGCTCGAGCTGCCCCTCGCCCCGGCCACCGACTGGGGCACGTTTTTCGCGTCCTCGGTGATCGGACCACTGGCCCAGGTGGCGGCCGACCGGGGCCGCGCCGTGGCGGGGACGCCGCAGCTGTGCGCGCGGCTCACCGCGGGAGACTTCGACGACGACCTGCCACCGGCGCGGCTGCACGGCGACCTGTGGTCCGGAAATGTGCTGTGGAGCGCGGACGGGGTGGTCCTCATCGACCCGGCGGCCCACGGTGGCCACCCGCTCACCGACCTCGCGGGGCTCACCCTGTTCGGTGCCCCCTTCCTCGACCACATTCTCGGCGCCTACGCCGAGGTGGCGGAGCTGCCGACCCGGTGGCGCGAACTCCTCCCGCTGCACCGCCTGCACATGCTGTACCTGCATGCCGCGGTCTTCGGCGGCGGCTATGTCGCCGAGACCGGACGGGCGGTCGCGGAGGTGCTCGCACTCTGACCACGGCGTCCCGAGCGGCCCCGGGAACCCCGGCCGGCGGTGACGCACCACCACAGGCAGGTGACCGTGAGGACGAGGACCATGGCGTTGCGCAGCAGCAGCACCATCGTGGGGACGGGCGACGGCGGGACGGCGATGATCCAGTCGTACAGGGAGGGGTAGACGACGGTGGTCAGCGCCGCAGTCACGAGGAGTTCCACCGCGATGATGGACACGATCCGCCGCCGGTAGGCCAGGAGGGCCACCGCGGTCAGCGGGGCGATCCAGGTGAGGTACTGCGGGGAGAAGACTTTGTTCGTGACGATGACGAGCATGATCATCGCGGCACTGAACGCCAACGCCCGCTCCCGTGACCAGTCGTCGCGGATCAGCCGGGTCACCGCCCATCCGAGGGCGAAGAGGATCATGGCGGCCATCAGGACGGTGGACACGGTCGTGAGGGCCTCCACCCCGGGTCCCTCGATCTCGTAGCTCTTCGACGCGGCGTACCCGATGGACCACCGGCTGGTGCCCGCGGCGTCCGTCCCGGCGACGGCGGCGGCGACCATGGCAGGGGTGGCCAGGACAGATTCGGCCTGCAGGCCACGGTCGCTCTGGTAGGTCAACGGCGAGGTCAGCCGCTCCGGGCCGGCGAGGAGGACCACGAGGGCGCACAGCACGGCGAGCGCGGCGACGAAGGCGCCGACCCGCAGCCACGTCGACCGGCGGCGAAGCCCGCCGACAAGTCCGGCGGCCAGGACGCCCGGCCACAGTTTCATCATCGTCGCCACAGCGAGCAGTGCCGTCCCCGCCGTTCGCACCCGGGAGGACCCGGCGATGAGGCAGGCGGCGTACCACGCCACCGTCACACCGGGGAACAGGTCGAGCCGGGTGACGGCGATGGGGCCGGAGAACGCGATGAACCCCACCCAGAACCACGCGGCGGTCCGTGTCCCCCGTGCCCCCCGTGTCCCCCGTACCCCGGCGCCGTGACCGTGGCGGAGGGACCCCTCACTGAGGAGCCACCCGGTGAACAGGGCGGACAGCAGGACGCACAGGCCGATGAACACCGTGACGAACGTGTCCTGTCCGCCGCCGACGAGGTCGGTCACCGCGTTGACGAACACCGCCGGCCAGGTGCCGACCTCGGGGTACTCGGTCATGGCGTCCGTCACGGCTCCGGAGACCCCGCTGCGGTAGTAGTGCACGTCCCCGGTGGAGGTGTGACCCACGACGATCCAGACGACCGGGATCGCGTGGGCGACCAGCCAGACGAGCCAGAACAGCGGCAGCTGCGACTGTGCTGACTGCGCCGACCTGGCTGGCCGGGTCGACCGGGGGCTACGGCGGGGGAGAGTCACACCGTCGCAGTCTACCGGTCCCGGGCCGTGGCCCAGCGCAGGCACACCGCCGTGACCAGCAGCAGCAGACCGTTCCGGACGGTGAGCAGCACAGCGGGCAGCAGCTCCGGGCCACCGTCGGCCAGCAGTCCGTCGTAGTTCACCGGGAAGACCAGGGTGGTGAGCAGCGCCGCGACGACCGTCAGCAGGGCGGCGATCCGGAGACTCGGCCGACGGCTCACCGTGAGCCCGACGGCGAGGAGCGGGGTGATCCACACGAGGTACTGCGGTGACAGGACCTTGTCGGTCACGATGACCGCCATGATGAGGGCCGCCCAGAACGACAGGGTGCGCTGCGGCGTCCAGCCGCCACGGAGCAGCCGACACAGTCCGACGCCGGCCGCGGCGACGAGGACGACGATCAGCCCGACATCCGCCACGGTCACCATCGTCGACTCCCACGGGCCGGTGATCTCGATGCTCTTCGACGGGGCCTGACCGACATGCCAGCGACCGTCCTGGTTTCCGAGTGCCGCGGCGAGGACGAGCGGGGTCGCGGAGACCGACTCGACCTGCAGGCCGCGATCGGTCTGGTAGTCCAGCGGCGATGTCAGCCGGTCCGCCCCGGAGACTGCGGCGACGAGCCCGGCGACGACGGCGAGCGCGGCGAGGAACCCCGCCGTCCGCGCCCAGGTCGACAGGTGCCGCCACCGGCCGACGAGACCCGCCGCGAGGACACCGGGCCACAGTTTCGCCGCCGTCGCCACCGCGAGGAGGACGGCGGCCACCGTCTGCGCGACACTGCCGGAGCCGCCTGACCCACCGGTACCGCCGGTCCTGCCTGGCCTGTGCCGGGCGAACAGGAGGGCCGCCGCAGTCGCGACCAGCAGGCCGGGGAAGAGATCGAGCCGGGTGAGGATGATCGGCCCCGCGCACCCGGAGTACAGCACCCAGAACCAGGCGGCCGGGCACCACGGTGACGGATCACGCCACAGCAGCCACAGGGTGAAAAACGCCGAACACACCGCGCACATGACACTGAAGGCGGTCGTGAACCAGTCCTCGTCGCCGCCGGCCGAGCGGGTCAGGCCGAGGAGCAGGTGGACCGGCCAGAGTCCGACGACGGGATACTCGCCGAGGTCGCCGCCCCAGACCCCGGTGAGGACCCGGTAGTAGTAGTGGACGTCGGTGATGATCATGGGACGGTGCCGGTCCAGCAGCGACAGCTGGATGAGCAGGGCGACGACCCACCCGGCACAGGCAGCAAGAGTCGAGACGGTACGGACCACGGTGCGCAGCACGGGCCGGCTCGGTCGACCGGGCCGACCGGGACCGTCGGGGTGGTCGGCGACAGGGTCGGCGGCCCCGGAGGGTGCAGAAGACCCGGCGGGCTCAGAAGTCCCTGAAGTCCCTGAAGTCCCTGAAGTTCCGGCAGGTCCGGACGTCGCAGCGGTGGCAGAGGTCACGGATATGCAGCGTACCGCCCGTCCTCCGGCGTCGGAGCAGGAGTCCGGAAGAACTCCGGGGTGCTGACGTTGTCCTGAGTCACACAGGTCTAGATTCTGAAGTTATGTCACTGGTGCTGCTCGTCTTCGTCACGATCCTCATCGGGGCCGCCATGCAGCGCGTGTCGGGGATGGGGGTCGGGATTCTCGGCGGCCCGGTGCTGTCACTGGCCATGGGGCCGGTCGAGGGGATCATGGTGGTCAACGCGATCGCGGTGGTCAACGCCCTGCTGTCGACCTGGACCCAGCGGCAGAACGTCGACTGGCGGAAGTTCGGACTCATCGGATCGGTCATGGTCGTCGGTGTGGTCCCCGGGACCTGGCTCATCCACGTCATCAGTCCCGCCGTCCTGCAGATCATCGTCGGTGCGCTCATCCTCGTGGCGCTGGGGATCACCACCTTCGGCCGGCGTTACATCCCCGCAGTCGGGGGAGGGCACCGGCGATGGCCGCCGGTGTCGTCGCCGGGTTCAGCAACACGCTGGCGGGTGTCGCCGGGCCGGTCATCACGGTCTACGGGCAGGCGTCCCGCTGGGGGCAGCGGACCTTCGCCGCCACCCTGCAGCCGCTGTTCGTCGTGTCCGGGACACTGAGCTTCCTCGTCAAGTGGCTCACCGGCGCGGGGGACATCGGCTCCGAGCCCTGGGGTATCTGGCCGGCGGCGCTGGTCGCCATCGTCATCGGCATCGCCGTCGGTATGAGGGTCAGCGACCGGGTCGACCGCACCGTCGCCCACCGGCTGGCGGTGACGCTCGCCGCCGTCGGCGCCCTGACTGTTCTGGTGCGTGGCTGCCTCACGCTGGCCGGCTGACAGTCGTCTGCTGTGCGGTGGCAGGGCGTCCGGTCACCGGACGCCCCGTCGCCGACCCAGCGGTCAGGTGAGGTCGTACCAGGTCTACAGTGGGGGACCGTGCCAGCCTCCTCCACCACACCACCTGATGACCGTCTGACCACCCGCGCCCTGCTCGTCTGGGGCGCGTCGATCCTCGCCTACATCCTGGCGATCACCGGTCGGACCTCCCTCGGCGTGGCCGGGGTGGAGGCGATGGACCACTTCAGCATGTCGGCGAGCCGCCTGGCGGTGTTCTCCTCGGTCCAGGTCGGCGTGTACGCCCTCGCCCAGATCCCCATGGGCATGCTCATCGACCGGTTCGGACCCCGCCGGATGCTCGTCGTCGGCGCACTGCTCATGGGCATCGGCCAGGTACTGCTGGGGGCGACCTCCTCCTACCCGGTGGCGATCGTCGCCCGGGTCATCGTCGGCTCGGCGGACGCCACCGCGTTCCTGTCGGTCATGCGGCTGCTCCCCGCCTGGATCCCGATGCGGCGGACCCCGCTGTTCACCCAGCTCACCGGCGGGCTCGGCTACATCGGCCAGTTCATCTCCGCGGTGCCGTTCACCGCACTGCTCCACGCCTCCGGCTGGGGCAGTGCATTCATCAGCCTCGGCGGGCTCAGCGTACTCATCGCGGTCCTCGTCGGACTGGCCGTGCGGGACACCCCGGAGCCGACCGTCGCCGGTGCCCCGGCAGCGTCCGGGGGGACCGGTCCGGCGCGCTCCGGTATCGGCCGCACCCTCGCCGTCGTCGTCCGGCAGCCGGCCTGCTGGCTCGGGTTCTTCATCCACTTCACCCTGATGAGCCAGGTCGTCTTCACCCTGCTGTGGGGCAAGCCGCTGATGACCCTCGGTATGGGGCTGTCCGACGGGCAGGCCTCCACGGTGCTCGTCGTCAACATGCTGATGAGTGTCGCCGTCGGCCCGGTCATGGGGATCATCTCGGCGCGGGCCGGTCGGCAGCGTCCGCTCGTCACTCTCGCCGCCACGGTCGTCGTGGCGGTGGGATGGGTGGTGTTCTTCCTGCCGGACGCCCCGCGCGGCTTCGCGGCGATCATCGTCATGAACATCCTGCTGCCCGGGCTGGCCCCGGTCGCGAACTTCGGTTTCGACACCGTCCGTGAGGAGGTGGACCGCCGGTTCACCGCGACGGCCACCGGGCTGTCGAACATGGGCGGGTTCACCGCCGCCATGGTCGCCTCACAGCTGGTGGGTGTCATCCTGGATGCCTCCGCGCACGGCGGGGACTACACCTGGGACGACTTCCGGCTGGCCTGGCTGGTGGCCGTCGGCGGGGTGTGGGCCGTCGGTGTGGTCGGCCTGCTGGTGAGCCGGGCGGTCATGGTGCGCTGGCGGGCCCGGCAGTACAGCGCCTGAGCCGGGGACGGGACCGGGGCACCTCGGCGCCGGTCTCAGTAGACCGGCAGGTCCGGGTGCAGATCGTGCACCCAGGCGAGGATCCCGCCGTCGAGGTGCGCGGCGTTCTCCTCCCGCGCGGCGAAGTACGGCGCCACGGCGTCCAGCGCCTGCTCGGAGCGGCTGCCCGCCTTGCAGTGGAAGATGATGTCACGGCCCCGGGCGGCGTCCGGCAGTGCGTCGGCGCCCCGGTCCTGCAGCTCGGCCAGCGGGACGGCCAGTGCGCCGGGGACCGACACGATCTCGCGTTCCCACGGCTCCCGGACATCGACGAGCACCGCCCCGGCGTCGAGCCGGTCCTGCAGCTGCGCCGGCGTCACCGTCGGATACGCCGGCACCGTGCACGCGTCGGAGATCCCGTCGTCGACGGCGGTGACCAGGGGGGCGTCCGGATCCGGGAGAATTTTCAGCTCGCGGAAGGTCATCGCCAACCCGTCATGGATGAGCAGCCGGCCGTAGAGCGGCTCCCCGCACCCGGTGATCAGTTTCACCGCTTCGGTGACCATCAGTGAGCCGACGGTCGCCGGCAGCGAGCCGATGACGCCACCGGCGGCGCAACTGGGCACCTCGCCTGGGGCAGGGGCGTCCGGGTGCAGGTCACGGTAGCTGATGCCGTCGTGCTCCGGACCGTTCCAGAACACCGAGATCCGCCCGTCGAAGCGCAGGATCGACCCCCACACGCACGGGGTGCCGGTCAGCGTGCAGGCGTCCGAGACGACATAGCGGGTCGCGAAGTTGTCCGCCCCGTCCATCACCAGGTCGTAGCCGGCGATGATGTCCACGGCATTGTCGGCGGTGAGCCGGGTGTTGTGCTGAACGACGGTGACCGCGGGGTTGATCCGGGCCACCGCGTCCGCGGCGGACTCCACCTTCGGCCGGCCGAGGTCGTCGACCCCGTGGACGACCTGGCGCTGCAGGTTGGAGACATCCACCACGTCATCGTCGACCACGCCGACGGTGCCCACTCCGGCGGCGGCGAGGTACAGCAGTGCAGGGGAGCCCAGCCCACCGGCCCCGGTGACGAGGACGCGGGCGTTCTTCAGCCGGCGCTGCCCCTCGTGCCCGATCTGGGGCAGGGTGAGGTGGCGGGCGTAGCGGACCAGCTCATCGCGGGTGAGTTCGGCGGCGGGTTCGACGAGCGGTCTCACATCGACTCGCTCTCGCGGCTCGTGCCGGTGGCGATGCGCCCCTCCATCGGGGAGGACGCCAGCGCACCCTCGGCCAGCGTGCGCCTCGGTATGCGTCCGGCGCCGCGGGCCAGCAGGCCGGCCTCGACGGCGGACTTCATGGCGGTGGCCATGGCCGCCGGGTCCTGGGCGCGCGTCACCGCGCTGGCCAGCAGGACGCCGTCACAGCCCAGTTCCATGGCCAGGGCGGCGTCCGAGGCGGTGCCCACCCCGGCGTCGAGGATCACCGGGACGGTGGCGCGGGCGCAGATCAGCTCGATGTTGTGCGGGTTGAGGATGCCCAGACCCGTGCCGATCGGGGCGCCGAGCGGCATGACCGCCACCGCGCCCGCCGATTCCAGCGACCGGGCGACGGCCGGGTCGTCGGAGGTGTAGGCGTAGACCTCGAAGCCGTCGTCGGTGAGCTGCTCGGTGGCGTCCACCAGCTCCACGACATCGGGCAGCAGGGTCTCGTCGTCGGCGAGGATCTCCAGCTTCACCCGGTTGGTGCCCAGGGCCTCCCGGCCGAGCTGTGCGGTGAGCAGGGCGTCCCGGGCGGTGTAGCAGCCGGCGGTGTTCGGCAGGACGCCGATACCGAGCTCCCGGAGCAGCCCGAACAGGGAAGTGCCGGTCGACGGGTTGAAGCGGCGCAGCGCGACGGTGGTCAGTTCCGTCCCGGAGGCGGTGAGTGCCTCACGCAGGACGGTCATCGAGGTGGCACCGCCGGTGCCCATGATGAGGCGGGATCCGACGGTGGTGGACCCGATGGTCAGTGATTCGGTTGCTGACATGGTTGTGCCTAGCCTCCCTGCATGGCGGTGATGATCTCGACCTGGGACCCGGTGGACAGCCCGGTGGCGGACCACCGGCTGCGCGGGACGACGGCGGCGTCCAGTGCGACGGCGACGCCCAGCTGGTCGTCGTCGGCGGCGTGGCCGGTGATGTCGAGGACGAGGTCGGCGACGGTCGCACCGTCCGGGTAGTCGTGGTCGGTTCCGTTGACGCTGACGGTGATCATGGGGTCACATGCTCCAGTTCGTGTGCGGTGCGGTTCGGGTCGGTGGCGGCGAGGACCGCGGCGTCCCGGTCCGTCGGGGTGGTGCCGAGGACCGTGCCGGCGGCCAGGTGCCCGCCCAGCGGGGCCAGCAGGATCCCGTGGCGCGAGTAGCCGGTGGAGACCACCAGGCCGTCGACCCCGTCGAGGCGGCCGATATAGGGCAGGTCGTCGGGGGTTCCGGGGCGGGCACGGGCGAGGATCTCGGTGAGCTCCAGGTCGGCGGCGCCGGGAACGAGGACCTGCGCATCGCGCAGCAGCTGGTAGGCGCCCTCGAGCACCACCCCGTCGAAACCGTCCTCGCGTTCGGTCGCGCCGATGACGATCTCGCCGTCGGTCCGGGGCACCAGGTACACCGGCTTGCCGTTGACCATGCCGCGGACGGTGCGTTCCAGCAGCGGCGGCTGGCCGGGACGCAGGTGCGCGCGCAGGACGTCGCCGTGGACCGGCCGCAGTTTCACCGCCGCGGCCTCCGGCAGATTGCCGATGCCGTCGAAGGACACCCCGGGGCACAGCAGCGTGGTGCCGGCGTGGATCTCCGTGCCGTCGTCGAGCCGGACACCGGTGACCGCGCCGCCGCCGGTGGCGCCTGTGCTGCTGGTGCTGCTGGTGCTGTCGCCGGTGCGCAGTACCTCCGTGGCACGCTGCCGGAGCAGGGTGAACGGTGCCGCCGTCGTGGCGGTCTTCTCCAGCGCCTCGATGAGGGCGGGGACGAGCCGTCGCGGGTTGATCTGGTGGTCCCCGGCGACGAGGAATGCCCCGGCGATCGCCGGGGAGAGGGCCGGTTCCAGCTTCCGGGCCTGGCGGGTGGTGATCTTCTCGACGGTCATGCCGGAGGCCCGCTGGACCTCAGCGAGATCGGCGAAATAGTCCCGGTCGGCCGAGTGCGCGCCGATGTCGAGGGTCTCGGTGCCTCGGTAACCCACATCGTGACCGAGCAGCCCGGTGAGCTCCTCGACCAGCGGCGGGTAGAGCGCCGCCGAGGTGGTCATCAGGGTGCGCATCGTGCGGTGCTGGTACATCACCTCGCTGACCGCGGCGATCATCCCGGCGGCGGCGCGGCTGGCCCCCATCCCGGGCTCCGGGTCGACGACGGTGACCGACTGCCCGGCCTTGTGCAGGTTCCAGGCGGCGGTGAGTCCGGCGACGCCGGCCCCGACAATGACGGTGTCGACGCTGTCGGCGGTGTTGACGGTATCGACGGTGATGGAGTTCATGCGTTCCTTTCCTCCGGCGGCATGATCCGCGTCAGGTGTGGACGGTCGACCGGTGCACCGGTCCTCTCAGCCCCGGCCGCGGTGCGTCACTGCTGTGGCACCGCCAGGGGCTCCCGTAGTTCGCCTACGGCTACCATTTCACCACATGAGCATCCTGCGATCTGCCGCTACCCCCGACCGTGATCTGCGCCGTCACCGTCTCGACCTGTTGTCGAACGCCGCCCTCTATCTCTGCACCCCCGCGCGGACGGAACAGGGCGATCTGCGGGACTTCCTGCACGCCGCCTACGACGGCGGAGTGGACATCATCCAGCTGCGCGACAAGTCCATCGACACCTGCGACGAGATCGCCGCGCTGGAGGTGCTCGCCACGGTGGCACGGGAGCACGGGAAGCTGTTCGCCGTCAACGACCGGGCGGACATCGCCGCCCTCGTCGGTGCCGACGTGTTCCATGTCGGCCAGGACGATCTGACGGTCCCTCAGGTCCGCGAGCTGCTCGGGCCCGACGTGGTGGTGGGGCTGTCCACCCATTCACTGCCGCAGGCGCGGGCGGCGATGGAGGACGGAGCCCTCGACTACTTCTGCACCGGGCCGCTGTGGGAGACCCCGACCAAGCCGGGCCGCGCGGCGACCGGGCTGTCCCTGGTGACGGAGACCGCGGCGATGCTGGCCGCGGCTCCGGTGGCGGCGCAGCGGGAGAAGGTCTGGTTCACCATCGGGGGCGTCAACGCACGGACGCTGCCCGAGGTGCAGGACGCCGCGGCGTCCGGACCTGCATCCGGGGCAGCGTCCGGACCGGCATCCGGGGCAGCGTTCGACGGGCAGGTCCCGGTGCGTGCCGTGGTGGTGCGGGCGCTGACGGAGGCCGCCGATCCGCGTGCCGCGGCGGCGGAGCTCAAGGCGGTGCTTGGTCGGTAGCACCCGCGCTGCGGCCGCGTGGTCCGCATCGCGCGACGTGAGGTCGGTCCTGACGGCCGCCCACCATCCTGGTGTCGCGCGATGCCGACATCGCACAGCTCCGTGCGCGCGCTCCGGAAAGTGTTACCACCCCAGGCCCGCCGGACTTTCCGTGACCTGCGGAAAAGTGCGGATCCGCCAGCTTATGACGGAGTGAGGTGGTAACACTTCCCGCACCGGCGCCCGATCCTGCACCGTCCGGTCCCGTTGACCGGGTGGTCGCGGTCGACGCGGCAACGGTGGCAGAGTTGAGGTGACAATTCCGGACACCGCGGAGGGAACCACCATGACGGACACCACCGACGACAGCAGCACGGCCCCCGCCGGCACACCCGCCGACACGCCCACCGGCACGCCCACCGACGTCGCCGTCATCACCGGCGGAGCAGGAGGCATGGGCCTCGCGACCGCCAGGAAGCTCGGTGGGGACCACGTCATCGTCCTCAGTGACGTCAACGGGCAGAAGCTCCGGACAGCGGCCGACAGTCTCACCGCCGAGGGAATCACCGTCTACGTCGCGCCGTGTGACATCACCGACCGGGCAAGCGTGGCGGCCCTGTTCGAGACGGCGTCCTCCCACGGACATGTGCGTGCGGTCGTCCACGCCGCCGGCGTGAGCCCGCAGATGGGCGACCCCGATTTCATCATCCGGGTCAACGGGCTCGGCACGGTCAACATCACCCGGGAATACCTGCAGATCGCGCGGGAGGGGGACGCCCTGGTCAACGTCGCCTCCATTGCCGGACACATGTCCCCCACGGTGCTGCAGCCGACCCGTATCTTCGCCCGGGCGCTCACCGACGTCGACGCGTTCGTCGCGAAGATGACCACGGCCACGAAAATCGTGCCCGCGGCCTCCCGGTCGGGGATGGCCTACTCGGTCTCGAAGAGTTTCGTCATCTGGTACTCGGCACGGATGGCCGCTGCCTTCGGGGAGCACGGCGCACGCATCCTCTCGGTGTCCCCCGGATCCTTCGACACCGACATGGGACAGCTGGAGAAGGACCACGGCTCAGGGAAGATGGTGGAGTACGCCGCCCTCAAGCGGTTCGGCAGGCCCGAGGAGATTGCGGCGGTCCTCGCCTTCGCGGTCAGCCGGGAGCCCGGCTACCTGACCGGTACCGACATTCTCGTCGACGGCGGCAACCGGGCAGGCCTGGGGCTCCGGGGCATGCTCGACATGGCGAGGAGTCAGTAGCGGCACAGCGGGCGCAGCGGGTGCAGTGGGTGCAGTGGGCACAGCGGGTGCAGTGGGCGCGGCCGACGCCAGCGTGGTCAGCATCGCGCGACGTGAGGTCGGTTCCGGTGACTGTTCACCATCCTGGCGTCGCGCGATGCTGACCTCGCACGGCCCGGTCTCAGCGTCCGATCTCGGAGACCGGGCGGTCACCGTCGATGAACTCGACGGTGCGGTCGGCGGGCAGCTGATCCCGGCCCGCGAGTTCGGTGATGACGTCGGCGACGAGTTCACGGGAGGTGTGCGAGTCCTCCCGGGGCAGGTCGGCGGTCGGGGTGGCGAAACCGCCCGCGGGCTCCAGGGTCAGCGACGAGGGGCCGAGGATCACGTAATCCAGCCCCGTCGTGGCGTTCAGCCGGTCGTCGACGGTCTTCTTGGCGTCCGCGTAGGGGAAGAACGAGTCGTCCTCCGGCACGTTGTGCGTCGTCGCACCGAGGTAGGAGACGTTGAGGTAGCGGGGTGCGGTGCCGGCGTCACGGAGCCGCTCGAGGGAGTCGATGACGGCGAGGGCGGCGTCCCGGTCGACCGCGTAGGTGCGCTCCGGTGCGCCGCCGCCGGCCCCGGCGGACCAGACGACGACGTCGAAGTCGGCGAGCAGGGCGTCCCAGTCGTCACCGGTGAGAGTGGTGAGATCGCGGACCAGGGGAGTGGCGCCGAGCTTCTCGATGTCCGCCGACTGCTCCGGCTTCCGGATCAGCGAGGTGACCGCGAAGCCGCGGGCGACGAGTTTCGGTGCAGCGAGCAGGGCCACCTTGCCGTGGCCTCCGAGGATGAGGATGTTGGTCATGCCCCGTGTCTACCCCCGTTGCGGCTCCGTGCCCACCGGCATGTGGGAATCCGCTGTTCACACGGTGAATTCTGACGCTCCGGGGGTAATTGAAGAGAAATTCAGGTCGCTTCCTCCGAACCGTGTCCGGTCGCCGGGTAGGGTCACAGACATCCCCGTGGCAGTGATGCACGGCACCTGTCACCCGACAACGTGAGGAGAAACACGGATGAATCTGGAGCTCACACCGGAGGAGATCGCGTTCCGCGACGACCTCCGCGCCATCTTCCGGGAAGTCCCGCAGGAGATCCGCGACCGTAACCGCGCGGGTCAGGTCACCCACGACGACATCGTCGCCAGCCAGCAGGTGCTGAACAGCCACGGCATCGCGGTGCCGCACTGGCCCGTCGAGTACGGCGGACAGGACTGGACGGCCACCCAGGCGCACATCTTCACCAACGAGCTCCAGCGCGCCGGGGTCCCCGAGCCGCTGCCCTTCAACGTCGGTATGGTCGGCCCGGTCATCGCCGCCTTCGGCAACGACGACCAGAAGGAACGCTTCCTCGCCAAGACCGCCAACCTCGACATCTGGTGGTCGCAGGGTTTCTCCGAGCCGGGTGCGGGGTCCGACCTCGCCGGGCTGAAGACCACCGCAGTCCGCGACGGTGACGAGTACGTCGTCAACGGGCAGAAGACGTGGACCACCCTCGGCCAGTACGGCGACTGGATGTTCCTGCTGGCCCGCACGGACCCGAACGCCGACAAGCCGCAGAAGGGCATCTCCTTCCTGCTGGTGGACCTGGACACTCCCGGCATCGAGCGGCGTCCGATCCGCCTGATCGACGGCTCCGTCGAGGTCAACGAGTTCTTCTTCACCGACGTGCGCATCCCGGCCGAGAACCTCGTGGGCGAGGAGAACAAGGGCTGGACCTACGCGAAGTTCCTGCTCGGCAACGAGCGCAACGGCATGGCCCAGGTGGGCAGCAGCCAGCGGCTGTACACCGCGCTGGTCGAGATCGCCGCCCACCGTGAGGTCGCCGGCCGGCCGGTCCTCGAGGACCCGGTCTTCCGCGGCCGGCTGCTCGACGTCAAGATGCGGCTCACCGCCCTCGAAGCCACCCAGCTGCGGGTGACGGCCGCGAGCGCCGACGGCAAGCCGAGCCCGTTGTCCTCGCTGCTGAAGATGCAGGGCAGCCGCATCATCCAGGAGCTCAACGATCTGACGGTCACCGCGCTCGGCTCGGAAGCCGTGGAGATCACCGGCACACCGACGACCGGTGCGGCCGGGGACGGGGACGCGGTGGTGGACTACCTCAACAACCGCAAGGTCTCGATCTACGGCGGCAGCAACGAAGTCCAGGCGAACGTCATCGCCAAGGGCATTCTCGGACTCTGAGCACGGACACGACAGGAGAGCAGACATGGATCTTTCACTGACCGATGAACAGCGCATGCTCGCTGACAGCGTCCGGAGCGTCTTCTCCGGCGCCGAGGGCGACCCGACCGCCGGGGGAGAGGCACCCGAGGGCGGACTCGAGTTCCGCGCCGCACTGTGGAGCCAGGGTGCCGAGCTGGGGCTGACCGCCCTGCTCATCGACGAGGAGCACGACGGTGCCGGGGCCGGTCTCGGCGAGGCCTGGGCGGCCGCCAACGCCCTGGGTGCACTTGCGGCACCGGAGCCGCTGGTGGACGCCGCCTACGTACCCTCGGTGCTCGTCGCCGCGCTCGGCACCGCCGACCAGCAGGGCGCGGTCCTGCCGGCCGTCGCCGCCGGCGAGGCACGGATTCCGCTGGCGCACGCCGAAGCAGGCACCGGCTGGGACAGCGCACGCACCGCCACGGTGGCGTCCGGCACCTTGACCGGGACGAAGCGGGCGGTCGCGGTCCCGGACGCGGCGACCTCGTTCCTCGTCACCGCCGTCGAGGACGGGGTGCCCGGCGTCTATCTCGTCGAGGCGACCGCCGACGGCGTGGCCGTCGAAGTCCACCGGAACGCGGAATGGGTGCGCACCGGGACCGTCACCTTCACCGACGTCCCGGCGGAGCGGTTGGGCGGTGCCGTGGGCTCCGGGCCGGACGCCGCCACGGTCACCGCGGCCCTGGACCGCACCACCGCCGTGGCACGGATCCTGCAGGGCGGTCGTGCCGTCGGACTGATGGAGACCGCGGTGACCACCACCGTCGAGTACCTCAAGGTGCGCAAGCAGTTCGGGGTGACCCTCAACAGGTTCCAGGCGCTGACCCACCGTGCCGCGCAGCTGTACGCCGACCTGGAGAGTGCTCAGTCGCTCGCACTGTGGGCGACGGCGACGGCGACCGCCGCGCTCGAGAACGGGGATGACGCACTCCTGATCCAGACCGCACGGGATGCGCAGGTGTTCCTCAACGGCCAGGCCCGCACTGTCGCCGAGGAGTCCATCCAGCTTCACGGCGGGATCGGCGTGACCTATGAGGCGGCGATCAGCCACTACGCCGCCGCGCTCACCGGTTTCCGCCAGATCTACGGCGGTGAGCTCGAGACCCGGTCGGCGGCACTCGCCTCGGACTCGCCGCAGGTCGCACCCAGCGCGCTGCTGAACAACGCCCTGGTCTGAGTTCCGGCGGCCCGCACGACGGAAAACCGGCGGGGTGGACCCGGAGAGATCCGGGTCCACCCCGCCGGTTTTCGTGCGCTGCCGGCGTGGCAGGGGCAGTCGCTGACTGCCGGGGACCGACTAGCAGTCGAAGTAGAGCTCGAACTCCTGCGGGGTCGGGCGGAGCCGGACCGGGGAGATCTCGTTGTCGTACTTGAAGCCGATGTAGGTGTCCAGCAGGTCGTCGGTGAACACGCCGCCCTCGGTGAGGAACTCGTTGTCCTCCGAGAGGGACTTCAGCGCGGCCTCGAGCGAGGTCGGGGCGGTCGGGATGCCGGCGGCCTCCTCGGCGGGCAGCTCGTAGAGGTCCTTGTCGACCGGGGCGTGCGGCTCAATGCGGTTCTTGATGCCGTCGAGACCGGCGAGCATCATCGCGGCCATGCCCAGGTACGGGTTGCCCGAGGGATCCGGGGCGCGGAACTCGAGGCGCTTGGCCTTCGGGTTGGACCCGGTGATCGGGATACGGATCGCGGCGGAGCGGTTGCGCTGCGAGTACACCAGGTTGATGGGGGCCTCGAAGCCGGGCACCAGGCGGTGATAGGAGTTCAGCGTCGGGTTGGTGAACGCCAGGACCGAACCGGCGTGGGCGAGGATGCCGCCGATGTAGTAGCGGGCCATGTCGGACAGGCCGGCGTAGCCGTTCTCGTCGAAGAACAGCGGCTGGCCGTCCTTCCACAGCGACTGGTGGGCGTGCATGCCGGAGCCGTTGTCGTCGGCCAGCGGCTTCGGCATGAAGGTCGCGGCCTTGCCGTGGGCGGCGGCGGTGTTCTTGATGATGTACTTGAAGGTCTGCAGATCGTCGGCGGCGTGCAGCAGGGTGTTGAACTTGTAGTTGATCTCCTGCTGGCCACCGGTGCCGACCTCGTGGTGGAACCGCTCGATGTCGAAGTCGGCGGCGAGGAGGTTCTCGACCATCTCGTCACGGACGTCGAGGGTCTTGTCGTACGGCGGGACCGGGAAGTAACCGCCCTTGACGCGGGTCTTGTAACCGTTGTTGGGGGTGCCGTCGGTGTTGGTCTCCTTGCCGCGGTTCCACCAGCCCTCGTCGGAGTCCACCTCGTAGAAGGAGGAGTTCTGCTCGGCGGCGTAGCGCACCTTGTCGAACAGGTAGAACTCCGCTTCGAGGCCGAAGTTGCAGGTGTCGGCGATGCCGGTGGAGGCGAGGTACTCCTCGGCCTTGCGGGCGACGTTGCGCGGGTCGCGGGAGAACGGCTCGCGGGTGAAGGGGTCGTGGACGAAGAACTTGATGTTCAGCGTCTTGGCCTTACGGAACTGGTCGATCTGCGCGGTCGTGAGATCCGGGAGCAGGTTCATGTCGGACTCGTCGATGGTGGTGAACCCGCGGACGGAGGAACCGTCGAAGGCGAGACCGTCCTCCATGGCGTCCTCGTCGAAGGCGGAGGCTGCGATGGTGAAGTGCTGCTCCGTGCCCGGAACGTCCGTGAAACGGACGTCAACGAATTCGACGCCCTCGTCCTTGATGAACTTGGTGACCTCTTCGGCCGTAGTGAATGCCACTGTGGAGACTCCTTGCAGTCATGGTCGCGCCCCAGCCCGGATTTTCTCAGCGGAACCCCGTCGGTACCGCAGTGATGGCTGAGTCTATGGAAACAACTCTAAAGGGAAGTTGTTGCCCGGTGGTCAAACCGATGTTTCAGGCGTGTAACACAGGTGGCGTCACGCGCCGCTCCCCGATCGGGAACTGCTTCCACCCTACCGCCCCGCTCCGGTGTACCGTGGTCCGCCCCTTTTTAGGTTGGCGGACGCCGCCGGTAGGCTGGCCAGCATGTCACAACGCCAGAGAAAAGGGTCGGGTGCGAAGAAGCGTCAGGGGGCGGCGAACGGTCAGCGGACCCGGAAGAGCGGGGATGCCGGCGGAGACGGGAAGGACGGGAAGAAGCAGGCGCGGTCCGAATTCCGTCAGGCGCGCGCGCAGCAGCCGAGCTGGCTCGAAGGCCCCCGGGTCCCCGGACGCTACGAGGACCCGCACGACCTCAGCCCGTGGCCGGGCAAGCTCCTCGGACTGCCGGAGAGCGGCGCCGGGTCCGTGGCCTCCATGGGGCAGCGGGTTCTCGCGCTGCTCATCGACTGGTTGATCTGCTGGGGGATCGGTTTCCTCGTCACCACGATGACGGACGCTCTGGGGGACGTCTCCATGACGACACTCGTCGTCTGGGTCATCTGGCGGATCATCACCGTCTGGCTGTTCGGGCAGTCCCCCGGACATGCCCTCGTCGGTATCGGTGTGGCCCGCGTGGACGACACCGACAAGCGGGTCGGACTGTGGCGCGCGGTGGTCCGCACCGTGCTGACGGTCTTCCTGTTCCCCCCGTTGATCCAGGACACCGACCGGCGTGGCATGCACGACCGGGCGACCGGCACCGCGGTCATCCGCAGTCGCTAGCCCTTCTTGTTGCGCTGCGAGGCGCGACGGGCACGCCGGTTCATGCCGGACATGTTCGCGTTCCCCGGCAGCGGCCCCTTGGGCAGCTGCGACTCGCGCGAGTGCAGCCGGGAGATGGAATCGATACGGCTGTTGAGGGCATCGACCTCGTTCTTCTTGACGTTCCGGGGGAGCTTCATCAGGTGGTTCTGGAGCTTGCGGATCGGGACCTCGTCCTCGCCCTCACCGGCGTAGACGTCGTAGATCGGGGTGTTGCCGAGGATGCGGGCGAGACGCCGACGCTCCTGGGCCATCATCGGCTTGAGCCGCGACCGGCTGCCCTCACCGACGAGCACCACACCGGGGGTGCCGACGACACGGTGGACCGCATCCATGTGCGTGTTGGTGGCCACGGCGGTCTCGGTGATCCACTTCATGCCGACACCGTTGCGCATGTTGTCCAGCGCCCAGCCGGCGGCGCCGGCCTGGCCCTCGATCTGGTCGTAGACGCCGGACTGCAGCCGCCGGGAGAAGATCCACATGGCGGCGACGACGCCGAAAAGGATACCGATGATGAGGTTGATCCACCAGGCGCCGAACACGAGGCTCAGCAGCAGGAGCAGCGCAATCGGGACCAGGAATCCCAGCAGCATGTACGGGACGAGTTTCTTGTCCCGCTTGCGCTGCAGGTTGAACGCCTGCCACATCTGGCCGCGGGTCTGTTTCCGCTTCGCCTTCTTCGCGGCCTTCGCCAGCCGCTTCTCTTCTTTCGCCCGGTTGTCTTTCGCCATGCCCCCAACTCTAGAGCATGGGTACCGGGGGACGTGCAGCCGCTACCGGGCGGCGGAGACCGGGGTCTCCTTCGACGGGCCGTACTTCGCCAGCAGGGTGCTGGCCTCCTGGCTGGTGGTGGATCCCAGCGAGTCCCCCAGGTGGCGGAGATTGTCGGGCAGTGCCTCACCCCGGGCGGCCTTGGCCTCGGCGTAGAGCCGTCCGGAACGGTACGAGGAGCGCACCAGCGGACCCGACATGACCGCACCGAAGCCGAGCTCCTTGGCGAACTCGGAGTGCTCCATGAACTCCTCCGGCTTCACCCACCGCTCGATCGGGTGGTGCATCGAGGTCGGACGCAGGTACTGGGTGATGGTGATGATGTCGCAGCCCGCGTCCTTCAGATCGGTCAGCGACGACTGCACCTCCTCGGCGGTCTCCCCCATACCGAGGATGAGGTTCGACTTCGTCACCAGGCCGAAGTCCCGGGCGGCCCGGATGACCTCGAGGGAACGGTCGTACTTGAACGCCGGGCGGATCCGCTTGAAGATGCGGGGGACCGTCTCCAGGTTGTGGGCGAAGACCTCGGGGCGGGCCTCGAAGACCTCGGCCAGCAGGTCCGGCTTGCCGGAGAAGTCCGGGGTGAGGTTCTCCACACCGGTGTTGGGGTTGAGCTCGTGGACCTTGCGCACGATCTCGGCGTAGAGCCAGGCGCCCTCGTCGTCGAGGTCGTCGCGGGTGACGCCGGTGATGGTGGCGTAGCGCAGGTTCATCTCGCGGATGTTCTCCGCGACCCGCCGCGGCTCGTCCCGGTCGAGCGGGGACGGGCGCCCCGACTTGATCTGGCAGAAGTCGCAGCGCCGGGAACACGTGTCCCCGCCGATGAGGAAGGACGCTTCACGGTCCTCCCAGCACTCGTGGATGTTCGGGCAGCCCGCCTCCTGGCACACGGTGTGCAGGCCGGCGCCCGAGACACGGTTCTTCATGTCACGGTATTCCGGGCCCATCTTCGCCTGCGTGCGGATCCACCGCGGCTTCTGTTCGATGGGGGTCTGCGCGTTCTTGGCCTCGATGCGCAGAAGTCGTCGTCCGTCTGCTGTAACAGTCACGGTCGCCAGCCTACGCGTGCGTCCCGGCAGCGTCGAAGACGGCGTCCGGGTCGGTGGGCGCCCCGTGGGCGAGCTGCTCGGGGACGTCGACGTCGGACATGG
This sequence comes from Corynebacterium nuruki S6-4, assembly GCF_007970465.1. NCBI lineage: Bacteria > Bacillati > Actinomycetota > Actinomycetes > Mycobacteriales > Corynebacteriaceae > Corynebacterium > Corynebacterium nuruki. Next base: position 940,793 of record NZ_CP042429.1, on the reverse strand, counting down.
CCAGCGTGCCGTTGAGCGCGTCGAGCAGGTGCCGGGTGAAAGTCGGGGTGACCTCCTCGACCGTCACGTCCCGGTCCAGCTCGTCGGACAGGGTCGTGACACCCGTGTCCGGCAGTCCGCAGGGCACGATGTGGTTGTAGAAATCGAGGGTGTTGTCGCAGTTGAGGGCGACACCGTGCATCGTCACCCCGCGGGTGACCCGGATACCGATCGCCGCGACCTTGCGGGCGGGCAGCAGCTCGCCACGCCGGATACCGGCGGGCAGCCACACCCCGGACCGGCCGGGCACCCGACCGACATTTTCCAGTCCCAGGTCGTGGCAGGTGGCGATGACGGCCTCTTCGACGCGCCGTACGTAGTCGACGACGTCGATCGGGTCGGCGAGCTGGATGATCGGGTAGGCGACGAGCTGGCCGGGGCCGTGCCAGGTGATCCGGCCACCGCGGTCGACGTCGACGACCGGGAGCCCGTTGGTGGGCAGATCGGAGGGCTGGGTGCGCTTGCCCGCCGTGTAGGTCGACGGGTGCTCCAGCAGCAGGACCGTGTCGGGGATCTCCCCGGCAGCCCGCTTCCTGGCCATGGCGGCCTGTCTGTCCCAGGTCGAGAGGTAGTCGACGGTGCCGAGCTGCTCGACGGCGATGTCATCACCGGAGCGGCGGATTGATCCGTGTTGGAAGCCCATGGACGACAATCCTACTCCCGGCAAAACGAGACCCCGCCGCGGCCGTCCCCGGGGAGGGGACGGGCTGCGGCGGGGTTCAGGACTGAGCCGACCGGACGGACACGGTCAGTGCGGCCGATCCGGGGAACCGTGGGATCAGAGTCCGAGGTCGGCGGTGAAGTCCGTGTTCTCGAGACGGTCCTTGACGGTGGTGAGGAAACGGCCGGCGTCGGCACCGTCGACGACCTGGTGGTCGTAGGTCATCGGGAGGTAGACCATGCGGCGGATGCTGATGGCGTCCTGCCCGTCCTCGGAGATGACCACCGGGCGCTTGACGATGGCGCCGGTGCCGATCATCGCGGCCTGCGGCGGCACGAGGATCGGGGTGTCGGTCAGGGCGCCCTCGGAGCCGATGTTGGTGATGGTGAACGTGCCGCCGCTGATGTCGTTCGGCTTGAGCTTCTTGTTCCGGGCGCGGTCGGCGATGTCGACGATCGCGGCGGCGAGCTCCGGCAGGCTCAGGTCCTGGGCGTTGTGGATCACCGGGGAGATCAGGCCCTCCTTCGTGTCCACCGCGATGCTCAGGTTGACCTGCTCGTGGTAGGTCATCTCCTGGGTCTCCGCGTTGTAGGACGCGTTGACGTTCGGGTGGGCCACGAGGGCCTCGACGATGGCCTTGGCGAAGAACGGCAGGTAGGTGAGGTGCACACCGTGCTTGTCCTCGAAGGCCTCCTTGGAGGCGGTGCGCAGCTCGGCGATACGGGTCATGTCGACCTCGTGGACCTGGGTGAGCTGGGCGGCACCGTGGAGGGACTCGAGGGTGGTCTTCGCCGTGATGGCGCGGATGCGGTTGACCTTCTGCGTGGTGCCGCGCAGGGACGCCTTCGCCGGGTCCACACCCTTGAGCACGCGCTGCGCCGGGGCCGCGGTTGCGGCGGTGGCCTTCTCTGCCCCGGAGGTCTGGCCGGCGGCGGCGAGGACGTCCTGCTTGCGGATGCGGCCGCCGACACCGGAACCGGTGACGGTGGACAGGTCCACGCCGTGCTTGTCGGCGAGCTTGCGCACCAGCGGGGTGACGTAGGGGAGGTTGCCCTCGGCGGGTCGGGTGGCCGGCTTCTCCGGCTCCTCAGCCGGTGCAGCCTTCTCGGCCGGCTTCTCGGCGGCGGCCGGGGCCGGCTCCGGGGCGGGCTCGGGCTCTGGGGCGGGCTCCGGGGCCGGGGCGGCTGCCGCGGCGTCCGGATCGCCGATGCGGGCGATGGTCTCGCCCACGTCGACGGTGTCGTCCTCGTCAGCGAGGATCTCGACCAGGGTGCCGGCGACCGGGGAGGGGACCTCGGTGTCGACCTTGTCGGTGGAGACCTCGAGCAGCGGTTCGTCGACCTCGACGGTGTCGCCGACCTTCTTCAGCCACTGGGTGACGGTGCCCTCGGTGACGGACTCGCCGAGCTCCGGCATGGTGACGTCGGTGGTGTCTCCCGACGCCGCCGGTGCGGCAGCCGGTGCAGCGGCGGGCTGCTCCGCGGGCTTTTCAGCCGGCTTCTCGGCGGGCTCCGCAGCCTTCTCGGCGGCCGGCTCGGCCTTCTCCTCGGCGGCGGGCTCCGCGGGGGTCTCGCCCTCGTCGCCGATCTCGGCGATGACGGTACCCACGTCGACCGTGTCATCCTCGTCGGCGAGGATCTTCAGCAGGACGCCGGCCGCGGGGGAGGGGATCTCGGTGTCCACCTTGTCGGTGGAGACCTCCAGCAGCGGCTCGTCGACCGCGACCGTGTCGCCGACCTTCTTCAGCCACTGGGTGACAGTGCCTTCGGTGACGGATTCGCCCAGCTCGGGCATTTCGACGGAGTGCGCCATGGTGTTGAAGCTCCTAAATGACGAGAAATACAGTTGTGGTCTCTGACCAGATAGTACATTGACCGGCCGTCCGCGGTCCGGTGAGACCTCCCGGAACGGGGTGACGGCGCTTACCTGTCAGCGTAATCCCGTGCACTCCCGAGCAGCGCGACGAGGGTCCTTACCGGGCGGCCCGATGCCCGACCGGGAATGTCACCGTACGGGGCACCGGAATTGACGGCGGGGCCGGCGACATCGACGTGGGCCCGGGGCGTCCCGGCGGGGACGAACGCCGGCAGATAGCGGTCCGGGGCGGCGGTCCGCAGATCGGCGACCTCGGAACCGATCTCCCGGTCGGACTCCACCGGCAACGGCGCGGCCCACGCGTCCTCGCCGGCACGGTCGGCGAGATCGACGAGCAGGTCGCGCAGCGCCGGGCTGCCCGTCACCGCGGCGGTGCGGTCACCGAACGGCAGGGTCCGGGAGCCTGTCACCGCGGAGACCGTCACCAGCAGGTCGGGTGAATCCGCCACCGCCCGTGCGACGGCGTCCGCGAGGACGAGAGAGGTGGCTGTCCTGACGGTGTCGCTGGGGTCGGTGGGGGTTGTGGGGTCGCAGCCGGAGATCTCGGTGGTGGTGCCGTCGACGTGCCGCAGCACGGAACCGGGACGCAGCGCCGGGGCGTCCGACGCGAGTTCGACCACCGGAACTGTCGCGGTGACCGCCACGGGAAGCTCCAGCTCCGCCGCGGCGACAGTGGCGGCGACGGCGGCGGCTGCGGCGGCGGATGAACCGGCCAGGTCGGTGACTCCGGCAGCCCCGGCAGACCCGGCGGTCACCGCCGCACCGACCAGTGCGATGTGCGGCACCCTGTCCTGCCCGGCGAGCGGTTCGGGGCGGTGGACCAGGCGCAGCAGGCGGGGCGCGTGGACTGATCCGCCGCCGGCGCCGAGGATCCCGCCGAACCTCCGGTCGCCGAGCTCCGTCGCGTCGAGGATCTCCGCACCGATACCGGACCGGGCGGCGAGGCCGGCAGCCAGGGCGGCGAGACGGGCGGGGTCGAGACTCCCGGTCGGGGCGTTGACGATATCCCGGGCGGTGGCGACCGCCTCCACCACGGTGCAGGCACGGGCGAAGGCCGCGAGCTGACCGTCGACGAGGACGCCGAGCCGGGCGATCCCGCCCTCGGCGGGCCCGGCTGTGCGCAGGCCGGTGTAGCGGTAGGCGCCGAGCGCGTGCCCCTCCACGGCGGCGGTCGGGGAGTACCGGCCCAGCAGGCTGAGGACGGTCAGGGCCGTCCCGGGGAGGCTCCGCAGGGCACGGGAGGCGGCGCCCGCAGCCGCACGGATCCGGCGGTCGCGTCGGCCGGTCGGGTCGGCTGTGCCGTCTGCGCCTGCTGTGCTGCCGGTGTCCGTGGATCCGAGTCCGACCGCCAGGACCTGTCGGGCGCGGACGCCGTCGGGGGCGGGGACCGTGTGGACCTCCTCGGCCGCACCGGTCACCCCGGTCTCCATGAGGGTCTTCCACAGGTCGGTGACCGCCGTGCGGGGCAGCGGCAGATCGTCGGGCAGCGACAGTCCGGTGGGCCCGGCGATGCACGGGACGACGAGCAGGTCCACGGTGGCGTCCGGGACGGTGGCGGGATCGGTCACCGGGACGATCCGGGGCACGTCCCCGCGGACGAAGAAGTTGTCGGGCAGGTCGGCGCCGACGGCCGTGGGCCGCGGTGGAGGTGTCTGGGGTGCGGACCGGGTCACGTCGGCGTCCTCTCGGGAAGCTGGGTCTTCGACCGGGCCGGTTGTCGGCCGGTTGGTTGTCCCGGGGATACGGCGGTGGGCCTGTCTGTGTCCCGGGGACGGTGCCGGGTCTAAGATACAGGCCATGTCTGATACGTCCTTCGCCGACGGCGCCGCCGCGTCGTTCTCCCGCACACTCACCACCACACCGACCAGTGCAGAGAAGATCGGGGAGGTGCTCGCCAACCCCGGTTTCGGCAACTACTTCACCGAACACATGGTCATCATCGACTGGACCGAGGACGAGGGCTGGCACGATGCCCGTGTCGTCCCCTACGGTCCGATCAGCATGGACCCCGCGAGCTCGGTGCTGCACTACGGTCAGGCGATCTTCGAGGGACTCAAGGCGTACCGCCACGAGGACGGGTCCATCGTCACCTTCCGTCCGGAGAAGAACGCCGCACGCTTCCGGAACTCCGCCGAGCGTCTCGCGATGCCGGAACTGCCTGAGGAGCTCTTCCTCGAGTCGCTGCGCCAGATCGTCGACGTCGACCGGGCATGGGTTCCGGCCGCCGGTGGCGAGGAGGCGCTGTACCTGCGCCCCTTCATGATCTCGCGGGAGGTCGGCCTGGGCGTCCACCCGGCGAACAGCTACTCCTACTACGTCATCGCCTCCCCGGCCGGCGCCTACTTCGCCGGCGGTGTGAAGCCCGTCAGCGTCTGGCTGTCCACCGAGTACGTCCGCGCCGCCCCGGGCGGGACCGGCGCCGCGAAGTTCGCCGGCAACTACGCCGGTTCGCTCGTCGCCCAGGCGCACGCTGAGGAGCAGGGCTGCGACCAGGTCGTCTGGCTCGACGCGATCGAGCGGAAGTACATCGAGGAGATGGGCGGCATGAACCTCGCCTTCATCTTCGGCACCGGTGAGGACGCCGAGCTCATCACCCCGGCACTGTCCGGTTCACTGCTCGCCGGCGTGACCCGGGACTCGCTGCTGGCTGTCGCCGCCGACGAGGGCCTCAAGGTCTCGGAGAAGCGGTTCAGCGTGCAGGACTGGAAGGACGCCGCCGCGTCGGGTGCCATGAGCGAGGCCTTCGCCTGCGGAACCGCCGCCGTCATCACGCCGGTCGGGACCGTCAAGGACAAGAGCGGGGAGTTCCAGGTCAACGGCGGGAAGGCCGGCGAGATCACCATGAAGCTGCGTGAGCACCTCACCGGGATCCAGCGTGGCACGGTCGAGGACACGCACCACTGGAACTACACCCTGATCGACCAGGCGGACTAGCCGCACTGTCGGGGAGGGAGGCTCGGGGCGCCGGGGGCGGGGTGACCCGGGCGTCCGGCCGGTGCATCCGCTCCGGACCGCCGCGCCCCGGTCGGTTTTCAGAACCCGGGGGTCGGTCCGCTCCTACAGATGTCGGGTTCGCGAACCCGGGTGCCGTCTGAGGACGGAAATGTCGACCTGTCGGTTCGTTCCGCGATCAGCGGGATCGGGGGACAACAGGGTCGGGGCGGGGTCAGCGGGCGGTGCCGAGTGCCGCGGCCTGCAGCAGGGGCAGGACGCACAGGCCGGCTCCGCCGGCCGTCGCACCGAGCTCGCGGTCGTGGACGGGACGCAGCTGAAGTCGGTCGAGCGCTGCCCCGGCCGCTCCTGCCCCGGCACCACCGGGGCGGTGCGGGGCGAGCCACCAGGCCGCGGAACCGGGGGAGAGGGCTTCAGCCAGGAGTGCGGCCGCGAGGGAGGCCGCACCGTCGAGGATGACCGGGGTGCGCCGCTGCGCCGCCCGGGCGAGCAGACCGGTGACGGCTGCAACCACGGGTGATCCGACGGCGTCGAGCACGGCAGTGGCCTTCGTCGCGTCAGCGGGGCCTCTGCGCAGGGACCGGGTGGCGAACATGAGGTCCCGCACCTCCGCGACCTCGTCGGCCCAGGCGTGGTCCGTGCGGCCGGCCGGGCTGTGGGCCTTCACCGGTTCGAGATTGCAGAGGGTCCCGACGATCGCGGCCGTCGTCGTGTCGGGCACGTCGGGTCCGGCGAGGACGAGCAGCGGGACGCCGTCGTCGGCCGCCCGGTCGGCGATCTCCGCACCGAGGTCACGGGCCTGGTCGACCGACGTGCCGGCGACGTCACGGTGCACGGTCTGGATCTGCATTGCCGCGGAGAGCCGGTCGCCGGTGACACCGGTGCCCGCACCGCCCCCTGTGACATCGGTGACCCCCGTGACGCTGACGAGCAGTGGACCCGATGCCGGCGGATCCTGGTCCGGGCCGACTGCGGTCGCGGCGAGCGCGTCCGCTGCCCCGGTGGTCCGGAGCCAGTCGGCGAGTTCCTGCAGCAGCCCCGACGGACCGGAGGAACCGGACGCGGGGGAGCCGGATGCAGGGGACGCAGCGGACGGGGTGGGTGCCGTCACGGTGCTAGACCTCGTCGCCGATGGCGACCTGCGGGGCAGGCGAACGCATGCGGCGGATCATCGTGGCGCGGGTGAAGGCGTAGAACCCGATCGTCCACCGGCCGAGGCTGGTGCCGGGGTACCGGGCGCGGACGACCTTGTTGACCTTCCTGCCGAGGAAGAAGCCCTCCACGATCAGGGCGAGGATGATGACCATCATGATGATCGAGGTGAGGCTGGCGACCTCGGGGAGCCGGGTGCCGACGATCATGATGACGATGACCACCAGCGCCAGCGGCAGGAAGAAGTTCATCGCGTACCGGTGGGCGTCCACCCAGTTACGGATGAGCAGCTTCTCCTTGCCCTGGTCACGGGCGAGGAGATAGTCGGGGTCGCCCGCCATCATCCGGTCGTTGGCCTTGCGGCGGGCGGCCGTGGCCTCCTCGCGCTGCTTCCGCTTGGCCTCCTTGAACTCCTCCTTCGTCATGGAGTTCTTCACGTCCTTGCGGCGCTGACGTGCCTCCTTCGGGGTCAGCGGCGCCTCGTAGTGGGCGCGGCGGGTGCCGGCGGCGCGTTCGACCTCGTTGCGCTTCGGGGTGGGGCGGCCCTTCTTCGGCGTGTAACCCTTCGGACCCTCGGCGGCGGCACCGTCGGTGTCGGTTGCGGCGTCGTCGGTCGCGGTACCGGCGGTCCCGGTCCGGTCGGCGGGGTCCCCGCCGGTCTCGTCGTCTTTCTTCCACGGCATCTTCACACTCCACAGGCTAGAGCACCGGCAGTCACCGGCACCAACGCGGGTCCGGGAACAGATCGTTGGATTAGCGCGTTGTACGGGGGTAGTTTGGTGTCAACCCACTACCGAGGAGGAATAGATGACTGCTCCCGAGAAGACCACGAACACAGGCGTCGAGCTGTCGAGTGCTGCGGCAGGTAAGGCTGCGGGACTGCTCGCACAGGAAGGCCGCGACGATCTGTCGCTGCGCATCGCGGTGCAGCCGGGTGGTTGTGCAGGCCTGCGCTACCAGCTGTTCTTCGATGACCGGACCCTGGACGGTGACCTGGTCGACGAGGTCGAGGGTGTGACCCTCGTCGTCGACAAGATGTCGGCCCCGTACCTGACCGGTGCGAAGATCGACTTCTCGGACACCATCGAGTCCCAGGGCTTCACGATCGACAACCCGAACGCCTCCGGCTCCTGCGCCTGCGGCGACTCGTTCAGCTGACCGCCAGGACGCCGCCTCAGGTGCGGCGTCCCCGCTCAGAGACAGACTGACCGCCTGAGGGTGGAATCCTTTCCGGGATCCACCCTCAGGCGGTCAGTCTTTCACCGGGTCAGTCTTTCTCCGGGGAGCGCCGGTCAGAGTGAGACCGGGTAATCCCGCTCGTCGATCTCCGGGTGGATGCGGTCCTCGACGAAGATGCCGTGCCAGATCATGAAGGCGATGACGGTCCACAGTCGGCGGGAGTGGTCGGGGCCGTGCCCGGAGGTCATCGAGACCCGGTGCTCGTCGAGCATGGCGAGCACCTCGGCCCGGTTGAAGATCGCGTCGGTCTGCGAGTCCTCGATGATCTTGCGGGCCCAGTCGTAGAGCTCGGGGCCGGCCAGCCAGTGGCGGATCGGCACCGGGAAGCCGAGCTTCTTCCGGTTGATGACGTGCGGCGGGACGATGAGCTCCATGGCCCGGCGCAGAGCGTACTTCGTGGTCCCGTGGCTGATCTTGAGGTCGTAGGGGATGGTCCGGGCGACGTCGAAGACGACCTTGTCGAGGAACGGCACCCGAAGTTCGAGTGAGTTCGCCATGGTGATCTTGTCCGCCTTGACGAGGATGTCGCCGCGCATCCAGGTGAACAGGTCCAGGTGCTGCATTCGGGCGACGGGGTCGAAGTCGCGGGAGGCGGCGTAGATCGGCGCGGTGACGTCGCTGTGGTCCCACTCCGGGCGGGCGATGCGCAGGACCCGCTCGAGCTGCTCGTAGTTGAAGGAGCGGGCGTTACCGTAGTAGCGCTGCTCCATCGGGGTGGTGCCGCGCAGCAGCAGCGACTTGCCGCGCTGTCCCTCGGGGAGGAGCTCGCCGAACTTGTGGAGCACCTTCTTCAGCGGCGACGGCACCTTGTCGAACGGTGCGAGGGAGAGCGGCTCCTTGTAGATCGTGTAGCCGCCGAAGAGCTCGTCGGCGCCCTCACCGGACAGGACGACCTTGACGCGTTCGCGGGCGGCCGCGGCGACGAAGTACAGCGGGACCAGGGCCGGGTCGGCCACCGGGTCGTCGAGGTACCAGATGATCTTGGGGACGGCGGCGGCGAACTCCTCGGGGGAGACCACCTTGACGACGTGCTCGACGCCGATGGCCTCGGCGGACTCGGCGGCGACGTCGACCTCGGAGTAGCCCTCGCGCTCGAACCCGGTGGTGAAGGTGACCAGGTCGGGGTTGTGGCGCTTGGCGAGTGCGGCGATGGCGGTCGAGTCGATGCCGCCGGAGAGGAACGACCCGACGGTCACGTCGGCGCGCATGTGCTTGGCGACCGAGTCTTCCATGGCGTCCGCGATCCGGTGGAACAGGGCGTCCTCGCCACCGGCCGGGACCGGCACCGGGGTGAAGTCCGGGGTGAAGTAGCGGACCGCGTTGACCTCGCCACCGGGGGTCAGGGTCGCGTGGCAGCCGGACTCGAGGCGGCGGATGCCGCGGTGCAGGGTCTCGGGCTCCGGCACGTACTGAAGGTCCGTGTAGTGGACGATCGCACGGTCGTCAAGGCTCTTGTCGAGACCGATGGCGTCCGCCATGGCGAGGATGCACTTCTTCTCGCTGCCGAAGACGGTGCCGGCGTCGGTGGTGGCGTAGAACATCGGCTTGATGCCGAAGGGGTCCCGGGCGAGGAACACCTTGCGGTCGACCGTGTCCCACACCGCGAAGGCGAACATGCCGCGCAGGTGGTTGACGACGTCGGCGCCCCAGTGGTGGTAGCCGACGACGATGGTCTCCGAGTCTCCGCCGGTGGCGAACTCGTACCCCTGCGCCTGCAGTTCCTCGCGGAGTTCGACGTAGTTGTAGATCTCACCGTTGAACGTCAGCGCGTATCGGTCGGGCTGACCGGCGGGGCCCCACTGCAGCGGCTGGTGCGAGTGCTCCAGGTCGATGATGGACAGCCGGTTGAAGCCGAAGACGACGTCGTCGTCGTGCCAGGTGCCGGAGTCGTCGGGGCCGCGGTGCCGCATGCAGGGCAGGGCGGCGGCGACGGGGTCGGCGAACCGCGATGCGTCACCGAGGGCGGTGAGGATTCCAAGAAGTCCACACATAGGCTGTAGGGGTCATCTCCAATAGGTGGGCGGGCGGTCGGGGGGAGTCGACCGCATACGGACCTAGAGAATACTAGGGGAGTAGCGCGCAGGACGGGTACCGGCGCGCCTGACGGTGAGGCGTGGAGTGGAACGTGGGGCGGGTCATGGGCCGGGGCCGGGGAATCGCACGGGTGGGGCCGGGGGTGGTGCCCCGTCGCAGGTGGCGTGCCCGTCTGTCCGGTCCTGGCGTCGGCGGCAACCCCGAATAGGGTCCATGCGCCGCCGCCACGGCCGGGATGATGGTGGACGCGTCCACCCGATGGACTATTGTCATTACCTGATACGGAACCTCCGGGTCGTCCTCTGCAGTCGATGTCCCGGGACCGTTCCGGTGAACACGACGTGTGATTGAGGAAGGCATACTCGCGTGGAACAGCGAAAAGTTCACGGTATGGCCCGCAAGCTGGGATTGGTCGGTGCGCTGGGACTCGGCGCCACGGCCCTGGTCGCTGTGACGTCAACCCGCCCGACAACGGATTCTTCCATGCCCTGCGCATGGGCTGGCCCGACGGCATCACCCCGGAGTCCAAGTCCATGGGCAACTTCTGGGTGTGGACCTGGGTCGTGGCCTGGATCATCGGCATCATCATGTGGGCACTGCTGCTCTTCGTGATGTTCCGGGACAGTGCCAAGCGCGCCAAGAAGGCGGGCAAGGGCGAGTTCCCGCGCCAGACGGCCTACAACGTCAACCTCGAGCTGACGCTGACCGTCATCCCGGTGCTCATCGTCATGGGCCTGTTCTTCTTCAACGTGCAGGCGCAGGACCAGGCCACCGCGTTGAACAAGGACCCGAAGGTCAAGGTCGACGTCACCGCCTACCAGTGGAACTGGAAGTTCGGCTACAACGAGGTCGCCGACTCCCTGACCGCCGACGGCAAGACCTACGAAGGTGCGGACGCGCAGAAGAAGGCGGACGCCGACGTCATGGGTCAGCCGACCGACCGCACCGAAGAGGGCGAGGCTGTCGGACCGATCCACGGCAAGTCGAAGGAGAACTTCGACTACCTGCGGTACAACAAGATCGAGACCGTCGGTACCTCCGAGGAGGTTCCGGTGCTCGTGCTGCCGACCGGTACGCCGATCGAGTTCAACCTCGCGTCCTCGGACGTCGTCCACTCCTTCTGGGTGCCGGAGTTCCTGTTCAAGCGCGACGTCATGCCGCACCCGGACGCCAACGGCCAGGTGCCGAACTTCCAGATCGAGCAGATCGAGAAGCAAGGCGCATTCGTCGGTCGCTGTGCTGAGATGTGCGGTACCTACCACGCCATGATGAACTTCGAGGTCCGGGCGGTCTCGCCGGAGGACTTCAAGGCCTACCTGGACTTCCGTGAGAAGAACCCGCAGGCGTCCAACGCCGACGCGCTGAAGTCCATCGGCCAGGATCCCTACGCCACCAGCACCCGCCCGTTCCTGCCGGGTCGTGACGCCACCCGTGGTGTCGACGGCGAGAACTACATCGCGCCGAGCGCGGCCTAAGCGGACCCGGCGAGGACGAGGAGAGAACAATGAAGCAGACAGCGAAGATCATGTACGCGCTCGCGACGTTCATGCTCATCATGACGGTGCTGTACTTTGTCGCGACGTCGCAGCTCAGCGACAGCTCGACCGGGAAGGGCATCGAGTGGGCCGGTGGTACCGGCATGGTGCTGGCCACCCTGCTGGCGCTGTTCCTGGGTGTGTACTTCCACCTGACCAGCTCGAAGACGGACATCGAGCCGAAGGACTGGGAGGAGGCCGAGATCGAGGACGGTGCCGGTGTGCTCGGCTTCTTCTCGGCGAGCTCCGGCTGGCCCTTCCTGATGGCCTTCGCCATCATGCTCATGGGCTACGGAATCTCCTTCTTCCACATCTGGCTGATCCTGCTGGGCGCGGTCATGCTCGTCTGGTCGACGATCATGCTCAACCTCCAGTACGGTCTCCCGCCGGAGAAGGAGTAACAGCTTCCGTTCCACCCCGCGTCCCACCATCTTCCTCGGTGGGCTCCGCGGGGCTTCCGCATGTCCGGCGTCAGTTGGGGGGGCGCATGTGCCGGGCACTGTTCCGGACATGGGGACGCCCCCGGGGACCGGGGGACGGTCACCGGGGGCGGTGATGGCGGTGGGACGTGGCCGCTCTGACCGACGGGCCCACGTCACGCCGGCACGGGGGAGCGGGTCAGCGGGCGAGGATCTTCTCGGCGTGTTCCAGGGCGCGACCGGACTCCAGCGTGTCCCGGGCGATGTCCAGCTGCTCGGCGATGACGGAGTGGAGGTCCGAGTCCTCCCAGCCGTGCACCGCCGCCAGCGCACTTGCGGCGTTGATCAGGACGGCGTCCTTGACGGCGCCCTCCAGTTCGCCGTGCAGCAGGCGACGGGCGATATCGGCGTTGAACTGCGGGTCGCCGCCACGCAGGGCGTCGTCGTCGTAGATGTCGAGACCGAACGACCGCGGATTCAGCGTGTACTCGCCGGTCCTGCCCTCGGAGTCGACGGAGACGACCTCGGTGGGGGCGCAGACGCTGATCTCGTCCATCCCGTCGAGGCCACGGACGATGAGGGCGCGGATGCCCTGGTGGGCGAATGCCCCGGCCATGATGGGCATCATGTCGCGGAACGCGCAGCCGATGAGCCCGTAGCGGGGCGCGGCGGGGTTCGTCATCGGTCCGAGCATGTTGAACAGGGTCGGGACACCGAGCTGGGAGCGGACCGGGCCGGCGAAGCGCATGGCGGGGTGGTAGGTCTTGGCGAACATGAACGCGAAGCCGGTCTCCAGCGCGTCGGCGTGGATGGTCTCCGGGGAGCGCTCGATGTCGTAACCGAGAGCCTCGAGGACGTCGGCACCGCCGCACAGCGAGGACGCCGCCCGGTTGCCGTGCTTGACGACGGTCGTCCCGGTCGCCGCGACGACGAAGGACGCCATGGTCGAGACGTTGACGGTGTGGTGGCCGTCGCCGCCGGTGCCGACGATGTCGACGGCCGCCGGGATGTCGGAGAAGTCGACCGGGGTGGCGAAGGAGGTCATGGTGCTCGCTGCGGAGGAGAGCTCGGCGGCGGTGATGCCCTTGACGCGGATTCCGTAGGCGAACGCGGCGACCTGGGCGTCGGTGGCGTCGCCCCGCATGATCTGTTCCATGGCCCATGCGACCTGGGACTCACTCAGTTCCTCGTGCCGTGCCATCCGGTCGAGGACGCCCGGCCAGGTGAAATAGCTGGCGGGGAGCTTGTCCTGACCGAGTGGTGGGACGTGGTCGGGGTGAACGTCGGACGTTGCCATGGTGGCCTTTCCTCCAGGGGTTACTGTGACCGGTCCAGTCTAGTCCGTGGACCGGAACCCGCCGGACCGTGGGCGGGGGAGGGGTGTGCGGGCTGCGGGCCTGCCGGGAGTTCTCTGCGGGCCGGGGACGCCCTGTAGGATGTGTATGCAGTAGTCGCGACGACGGTAGCCCCGTACGGGGGTGCCGAAGTCGGGCCGGGTCGGTCGGGGGTCCGGCCTAATCGGGGCACTACCAGCGGTAATGTCGGTGCGTCGGCCGGGAGGGCCGGATAGTTCCCGTCTAACCCCGTTTGTGGTGAATTGCCAGGGAATCTGGAGCCACGACCTGCGGTTTTACAGATAAACGGCATTTTCAGGGGGGTCGGAATCGACTACCGGGCGTCGACCAGCCATACTTGTACGCGTGACGAGCGCAGTTGGAAACCAAGGTATGGCAGCACCACAACGTGCCGTGACGCTGAACCGACCGAACATGGTCAGCGTCGGGACGATTGTGTTCCTGTCCCAGGAATTGATGTTCTTCGCGGGTCTGTTCGCGATGTACTTCGTGTCGAAGGCGAACTCCGGGGGTGACTGGCCGACGCACCCGACGCACCTCAACGTGCCGTGGGCGCTGTTGATCACCGTCATCCTGGTGTCGTCGTCCTTCACCGCCCAGTGGGGCGTCTTCGCCGCCGAGCGGGGTGACGTGTTCGGCCTGCGGAAGTGGTACACGCTGACGATCGTGCTGGGCACGATCTTCATCGTCGGCCAGGCGTACGAGTACGTCAGCCTCGTGCACGAGGGGACGACCATCGGAGGCAGCGTCTACGGGTCGGTGTTCTTCATCACCACCGGCTTCCACGGCGCCCACGTCATCGCCGGTGTCCTGGCGTTCGTCGTGGTGCTGCTGCGCACGGTGAAGTCCAAGTTCACTCCGGCCCAGGCCACCGCCGCCGTCGTCGTGTCGTACTACTGGCACTTCGTCGACGTGGTGTGGATCGGCCTGTGGATCACCATTTACTTCATCCAGTAGGCCGAACCGGCCGACACGTGACGGTCGGCTGTCAGCCCATCGCATTCCACATGACGAATTAAAGGGACAAGATGGATACCAACAACCCCATGAGCCCGGAGGAGCCGGTGACCGGCGTATCCGCGGCCGCCTCAACCGAGGCATCCACAACCCGCAGGAAGCGGCGTTTGAAGCGTAAGGGACGCCGTGTCGTGGTCGGAGCCGTTGCGCTCGGGCTCGGCCTGACCGGTGCCGGCCTGGTCGCCCAGGCGGTCACCCCGGACGCGCAGACGGCCACCGCCGACCTGGACGCGGCCTCGATGGTCAACCAGGGCAAGGACATCTACGAGGTCGCCTGCATCACCTGCCACGGTGCCAACCTGCAGGGTGTGCAGGACCGCGGTCCGTCGCTGGTCGGCGTCGGTGAAGGTGCCGTGTACTTCCAGGTGCACTCCGGCCGTATGCCGATGAAGCGCAACGAGGCGCAGGCCTCCCGCAAGGACGCGCGTTTCAACGAGCAGCAGACGCTGGCGCTGGCGGCCTACGTCAACGCCAACGGTGGCGGCCCGGGCATCGTGAAGGACTCGGACGGCAACATCGCCATGGACTCGCTGCGCGGCTCGCACAACGACAACGGCGAGATCGACCCGCAGGATGTCTCCCGCGGTTCCGACCTGTTCCGCCTGAACTGCGCCTCCTGCCACAACTTCACCGGCCGTGGTGGCGCGCTGTCCGGCGGTAAGTACGCGCCGACGCTGGACAACGCCAATGAGCAGGAGATCTACCAGGCCATGCTCACCGGCCCCCAGAACATGCCGAAGTTCTCCGACCGCCAGCTCTCCGCTGACGAGAAGAAGGACATCATCGCGTACATCAAGTCCGCCAAGGAGACCCCGTCGCAGGGCGGCTACGGTCTCGGCGGGATCGGCCCGGTCACCGAGGGCATGCTGATGTGGATCGTCGGGATCGTCGTGCTCATCGGCGCGGCCATGTGGATTGGAACCCGGTCATGAGTGAGATCAAGAGCAGTTACACCGAGGAAGAGCTCAAGGCGATGAGCGACGACGAGCTCGCCCGCCTGGGTACCGAGCTCGACGGCGTCACGGTGGCGTACCGCAAGGAACGCTTCCCGGTCGAGAACGACCCCGCCGAGAAGCGGGCCGCCCGCAAGGTCGGCCTCTGGTTCGCCCTGTCCGTGATCATGGGGATCGCCTTCGTGCTGATCTACCTGTTCTGGCCGTGGCAGTACAAGCACCTCGCCGAGGACGGCCTCTGGACCTACACGCTGTACACGCCGCTGCTGGGCGTGACGGCCGGCCTGTCGATCCTGTTCCTGGGCATCGGCGCGGTCGACTACTCCAAGAAATTCGTCCCCGAGGAGATCTCGGTCCAGACCCGTCACGACGGTCCGTCCGCCGAGGTCGACCGCAAGACGATCACCGCCCTGCTGAACGACGCGTGGAAGACCTCCACCCTCGGTCGTCGCAAGGTGATCATGGGTCTGGCCGGCGGCGGTGCCGCTCTGGCCGGACTGTCGATCATCCTGCCGCTCGGCGGCATCGTGAAGAACCCGTGGAAGCCCACCAAGAAAATGGGCATCCAGGGCGACGGCACGCTGTGGACCACCGGCTGGACGCTCACCGAGCACGACGAGAAGGTCTACCTCGGCCGCGACACCGGCGGTATCGCCGAGGAGAAGGACGGCAAGTACAGCACCGAGGGTGTCACCCGACTGGTGCGCGTGCGTCCGGAGGATCTCGACGCCGGTGCGATGGAGACCGTCTTCCCCCTCACCGAGGAGATGGTGAACGACGGTGCCGGGTACGACAAGAACAAGGACGTCTACGAGGAGCACATGGAGTCCGTCCACGGCCCCCGTAACGCGGTCATGCTCATCCGTCTCCGTCACGGCGACGCCATGAAGGCGGTCCAGCGTGAGGGCCAGGAGGACTTCCACTACGGCGACTACTACGCCTACTCGAAGATCTGCACCCACATTGGCTGCCCGACGTCCCTCTACGAGCAGCAGACCAACCGGATCCTGTGCCCCTGCCACCAGTCGCAGTTCGATGCACTTCACTGGGGCAAGCCGGTCTTCGGTCCTGCGGCCCGGGCCCTGCCCGAGCTGCCCATCAACGTCGACAAGGACGGTTACCTGTACGCGAAGGGTAACTTCATCGAGCCCGTCGGCCCGGCATTCTGGGAGCGTCAGTCATGACAACGACCACTAAACCTTCCCGTCTCGCTGAGATGGGGAACAACATGGATGAGCGCTACACGATGGCGGGCGGCATCCGGAAGCAGATCAACAAGGTCTTCCCGAGCCACTGGTCCTTCATGCTCGGTGAGATCGCGCTGTACGCCTTCATCATCCTGCTGCTGTCGGGTGTCTACCTGACGCTCTTCTTCGACCCCTCGATGTCGACCGTCATCTACGACGGCGCCTACGCACCGCTCAACGGTGTGGAAATGTCGAAGGCCTACGAGACCGCACTGAACATCTCCTTCGAGGTGCGCGGTGGTCTGTTCATCCGCCAGATCCACCACTGGGCGGCGCTGCTGTTCGCCGTGTCGATCATGGTGCACATGCTGCGCATCTTCTTCACCGGTGCGTTCCGTAAGCCCCGCGAGGCCAACTGGATCATCGGCTGCGTCCTGCTGCTGCTGTCCGTGGCCGAGGGCTTCATGGGCTACTCCCTCCCGGACGACCTGCTCTCCGGCGTGGGCCTGCGCATCATGTCCGCGATCATCGTCGGTCTGCCGATCATCGGTACCTGGCTGCACTGGATCATGTTCGCCGGCGACTTCCCGGGCGACATCATCATCCCGCGCCTGTACATCGTCCACGTCCTGCTGATCCCGGCGATCCTGCTGGCCCTCATCGCGGCGCACCTCGCGCTGGTCTGGTACCAGAAGCACACCCAGTTCCCCGGACCGGGCCGTACCGAGCGCAACGTCGTCGGTGCCCGTATTCTCCCGGTGTTCGCCGTGCACTCGGCGTCCTTCGGTCTGATCACCTTCGGCTTCATCGCCCTGCTGGCCGGTGTGTTCCAGATCAACGCGATCTGGAACCTGGGCCCGTACAACCCGTCGCAGGTCTCCGCCGGTTCGCAGCCTGACATCTACATGCTCTGGACGGACGGCGCGGCGCGCATCATGCCGGCCTGGGAGCTCTACCTCGGCAACTACACCATCCCGGGTGTGTTCTGGGTGGCTCTGCTGCTGGGTCTGCTCGTGGTCCTGCTGTTCGCCTACCCGTTCATCGAGCAGCACTTCACGAAGGACAACGCGCACCACAACCTGCTGCAGCGTCCCCGCGACGTGCCGGTGCGTACCTCGCTCGGTGTGATGGCCCTGGTGGCTTACCTGGTCCTGACGGTCTCCGGTGGTAACGACCTGTTCGCCCTGCACTTCCAGATCTCGCTGAACGCCATGACCTGGATCGGACGCATCGGGTTCCTGCTGGCCCCGCCGATCGCCTACTTCGTGACCTACCGCATCTGCGTCGGTCTGCAGCGCTCCGACCGTGAGGTCCTGGAGCACGGCATCGAGACCGGCACGATCCGCCAGCTCCCGAACGGCGGCTTCATCGAGGTCCACCAGCCGATCGGCCCGGTCGACGAGCACGGTCACCAGATCCCGCTCGAGTACGCGGGTGCCCAGGTGCCGAAGAAGATGAACCAGCTCGGCTTCGCCGGCCAGCCCGGCCGCGGCAGCCTGTTCTCCCCGGATCCCGAGGAGATCGTCGAGCAGGTCGAGCGCATCGAGGAGGAGAACGAGCACGAGAAGATCGAGATGCTCCGCAACCTCAACGAGGCGAACCGCAAGGCTCTCGAGGACAAGGGTCACGCGAACCCGTAGTCCGCGCCCCTGAGCCCCTCTCGGGCCCAGCCTCCCCGGAACCCCCGGTTTCCCGTCACAGCGACGGGAGACCGGGGGTTCCGTCATGGACGCGGCCGGGACGACGCCGCGTTCATGGTCAATATGCGTGTCTTTTGCCGGCGTGTCACCTGCCGACCCGGCCGGCGTTGTTCTGAGCTGACCCGATTCTGCGTTTCCGGTCCGACGGAACTGACCGATCCGGGTCAACTCGGGACATCACGACGTCCTCGCGATGACCGGCCGACCGGTGGCAGCGCACCCGTCGGCATGGCAGGCCAAAACGTCGTTCACCACCGTCTCCGGCGTGGTTTTGGCCTGCCGGCCGAACAGGTGCGCTGTCGGACCGGACGCCGTGGCCGGGTCAACGGTCGCAATGCGTGCGACATGTCGACGGTGTACCGAGCTGACCCGATTCGGACGCTCGTTCTGTCCCCCGGAAACGGCGGAACCGGGTCAACTCGGGTCAACCCGGGGCGTCCGGCGGAGCGTCCGGGGGATGCGCCGACAGTCCGGCAGTCCGTCGCCACGGTCACGGCGAATCGTCGGCGCAGACTCGGGGACATCGCGCCACGGCCACGACGCCGCCGGGACGTGGCCCCGGTCCGGCCGGCGGTGACGTCGACGGAGAGATTCCAGGTGCAGCTCTGTGCCGGACTTTCCGTCCGTCCGACACGGGCCGGGGGAGACGGCCTGTCGTCTCGTTCTGTCGTCACAGGGAGGCACGGCGGTTCCTGACGCGTTCGGGCTCAGGGACGCGGGGTATGGTGGGCCAGACCGTCGAGATGGTTGAGCAGGTCCAGCGTCGCCAGGACATCGCCGGCGGCCCGGTGGGACGGCCGGTGGGGGAGATCGAGCCGGTCGGCGAGGGTCGTGAGCCGGTAGCGTCCGACCTCGCTGCGGGGGATGAGGGTCCGGGCACTGTCGGCGGTGCAGAGATGCGGCGGCGTGCGGAACGTCACCGCGCGGGTCCGGGCGCTCTCGGAGGCCAGGAAGGAGAGGTCGAAGGCGATGTTGTGCCCGACGACCGTGTGACCGTCGAGGAAGTCGCTGAGCGGGACAAGGATGTCGGCGGCCGCCGGTGCGGTGGCCAGGTCATCGTCCCGGAGCCCGGTGAGCTCGGTGATGATCTGCGGCAGTGGTTGTCCGGGGTTGACGCGGGAGTGGAAGGAGTCGACGACACGGCCGTACCGTACGGCGACGGCGGCGACCTCGATGATGCGGTCGTCGGCGGGGTGGAGGCCGGTCGTCTCGCAGTCGATGACGACACAGTCGGCGACCGCGTCGTGCAGTGCCGCGGGGAGGTCCTCCGGTGAGCTGTGGTCCACAGTCCCGGATTCTAGCGGGGCGACCGGACAGGACGGCCCGGGAGGGTGGCGGGGACCGGCGGCGCGGGGCGTCGGTGACGGGTCGACGCTGTGTTACGGTCGTGACTGAAGGGGCGCGCGGGAACCGCCGGGCGGTCGGCTGCCACGGTGTGATGTAACTCACATAGAAATATCCGCCTGCCGTCGGCGGAGCGTGCAGGCTGTGCAGCATCGGCCGTACCGGCCCGGCTAAACTGCTGCGCAGCAGCGGTTTTTGTGAAACGGGGAGGTTGTCTGACGCGCGGCGGGGTAGTCGTGCTGCGGTTCGATAACGGTTCGGTAACGGGGACTGGTCCGCAAAAATCTTGCGGCAGGACTGGACACGAAGCGTGACCATTTCGTAATCTTCTCGTGACCTTGAGGAGCGAACGAGATACGCGCTCCGCCAACGATCACGAAAGGCATTATCTTCATGGGTAAGCACAGTCTGACGAAGGACCACTCACGCCGGAACGCCGTGGTTGTCGCCGCGGTGGGCGTGGGCGCCGTCGTGGCCCTGCCCGCTACCGCGCAGGCCGCCACGGTTCAGGTTCCGGGCACGGACTTCTCCGCGGAGGTGCCCGACGAGCTGATCGCCGCCGCCGGCGACTACACCGGTGTCGACGTCAACGCCGTCGCCGGCGATGTCGCATCGCAGGCCAACCTGCCCGCCGCCCCGTCCTCGGTCGGCCAGCAGATCGCCGACAAGGCGCTGTCCAAGCAGGGCGCGCCCTACGTCTGGGGCGCCACCGGCCCGGACGCCTTCGACTGCTCCGGCCTGACCTCCTGGGCCTACAGCCAGCTCGGCAAGTCCATCCCGCGGACCTCCGACGCCCAGGCGTACAGCGGCACCCCGGTCTCCCTGGACGCCCTGCAGCCCGGTGACATCGTGTCCTACTACGCCGGTGCCTCGCACGTCGGCATCTACATCGGCGACCACAAGATCGTCCACGCCCTGAACGAGGGTGAGCCGGTCCAGATCAACGATCTCGACTACATGCCGATCAACAACGCGGTGCGCTTCTAGCCACTGCCGTGACCGGCTGAACGACCTCTGACCGGCGTCCCGACGGGGCGCCGGTCTTCGGCGTCCCGGGGGGCACCGACACGGATGTCCGTATGGTTACATTTCGGTCACGCTGTTGTGGCAATATATGTGTGACGGCATCGCCGCCCACAGTTCTCCGTCTCACCTCATGTCCACCACATTGAAGAGGAACTTTCCTGTGTCACGTCATTCTCTCCCCCCTCAGCGTCGTTCCCGTCGTGTCGTCGCCGGAGCCGGGATCGGTCTCGGCCTCGCTGTCGTCGGCAGCGGTGTGGCCGTCGCCGATCCTGCCCCGCAGGGCGCGGGAGCCCCGGCTGACCCCGCGGACCCGGTGAACGCTGCGCCACTGCCCGGGGACGCGGACGGTCTGTTCGACCGGCTGCAGGAGGTCTCCCGGCAGGCGCAGGAGACCAGCGACCGGATCGTGGAGAACAACGCGGCGATCGAGGACGCGAAGGCCCGCCTCGACGAGGCCAACAAGGCCGTCGACGCCAACAAGGGTCGTGCGGACCGTGCCCGGGCCGCCGCCGATGAGGCGCGGATCCCGGTGAGTGAACTGTCGCAGGCGATGTACCGGGGTGCGACCGTCGACCGGGTCACCGCGGTGGCCGGCGCCGCGGACCCGCAGGACGCGATCGACCGGCGTGCCTACGTCACGGCGATCAACGACGACCGCACCTCGAAGGTCGAGGCGCTGCGGAGCCAGCTGCAGGACGCCGCCGACGCGCAGTCGCTCGCGCTGCGGTCGAAGGCGACCGCCGACTTCCAGGTCGCCGACCTCGCCGCGAAGCAGAAGGGTCTCGACGACCGCAATGCGCAGCTCGACGGCCTGAAGAACGAGATCACCACCGCGGTCGACGGCCTGAGCCCCGACCAGAAGCAGCGGTGGGTCGACCGTAACGGCCCCATCGACGTCGACGTCGATGAATTCCTCGGGAAGCTCCCCGACCTGGCCGGCGCGGCGTCCGCGATCGGCGGTGGCGTCGTCGGCGCGGCGATGAGCAAACTCGGAGCACCCTACTCGTGGGGCGCCGTCGGCCCGGACGCCTTCGACTGCTCCGGACTGATGTACTGGGCCTACCAGCAGATGGGCAAGTCCATCCCGCGGACCTCGCAGGCCCAGGTCTCCGGCGGCACCCCGGTGAGCCGTGATGAGCTGCAGCCGGGCGACATCGTCGGCTACTACTCTGGCGTCACCCACGTCGGCATGTACATCGGCGACGGCAAGGTCGTCCACGCCTCCGACTACGGCATCCCGGTGCAGGTCGTCGGCGTCGACAGCATGCCCTTCGCCGGCGCCGCGCGCTACTGAGTCCGGTCGCGCTCCCACCATGGGCAACCGCGTCCTGCTGGTCACCAACGACTTTCCCCCGACCTTTGGCGGCATCCAGAGCTACCTGCGCGACTACTGCGCGGAGCTGGAGCGCCGCGACCCCGGTCGGCTGACCGTCTTCGCTTCGACGCAGGACGCCGCGGCCGCCCGCGCCTATGACGCCGCCGTGCCGTACCGGGTGGTGCGGTGGCCCCGGCGGATCATGCTCCCCACCCCGGCGACCGCCCGGCGGATGGCCCGGCTCATCCGCGACAACGACATCGACACGGTGTGGTTCGGCTCGTCCACCCCGATGGCGCTGATGGCGGGGGCGGCCCGTCGCGCCGGTGCCCGCCGCATCATCGGATCCACCCACGGCCACGAGGTCGGCTGGTCGATGGTGCCGGGCGGACGCAGCGTCCTGCGGCACATCGGCCGCAACGTCGACTGCCTGACGTTCGTGTCCCGCTACGCCCGCGGCCGGTTCATGGCCGCCTTCGGGCCGACCGTGGCGTGGGAACCGATGCCCGGGGGAGTGGACGCGACCCGGTTCCGGCCGGACCCGGCGGGCCGTGAGCGCCTCCGGCAGCGGTACGGCATTGCCGACCGGCGGGTGGTGGTGTGCGTCTCCCGCGTGGTGCCCCGCAAAGGCCAGGACACGCTCGTCGAGGCGATGCCGGAGCTGCTGCGCCGTATCCCGGACGCCCATCTGCTGATCGTCGGTCCCGGCGACTACGCGGGCCATCTCCGGACGCGCGCCGCCGATCTCGGGGTCACCGACCGGGTGACGGTCGCCGGGCCGGTCGATGCGGACGACCTGGTCGCCGCGTACTGCGCGGGTGACGTGTTCGCCATGCCGGTCCGTACGCAGGCCGGCGGCTTCTCGGTGGAGGGGCTGGGCATCGTCTTCCTCGAATCGCAGGCCTGCGGTGTACCGACCGTGGCGGGCGACGGCGGCGGTGCCCCGGAGACCGTCCGGGACGGGGTGACCGGCGATGTCGTCGACGGCACCGACGTCTCCGCCGTCGCGGGCTGTGTGGCGGACCTGCTCGACGACCCGGCCCGGGCGGCGTCCTATGCGGCAGCGGGGCGCGAGTACGCCGAACACGCCTGGAACTGGCACATCCTCGGGGCGGAGCTCGAGTCGGTGCTCGCCGGGGACGGTCGGCGGCCGCCGCACCACAGTTGGAACTGGCGCGGCTGACCGATACGCTGGTCTGGTTACACAGTTGACGGAGGAGAGATGTCGGAGATGGAATCCACGGCTGCCACGATCGGCATCGATATCGGGGGGACGAACCTCCGGGCAGCGGTGGTGAGCCCGGCCGGCGAGATCCTCGACATCGAACAGCTCCCCACACCGAGTTCGGTGGCGGCCCTGGAGACCGCCATCGACCACGTCGTGACCCTGCTGCGGGTGCGCAACGAGGTGTCGGCGGTCGGCCTGGCCGTCGCCGCCTTCATCACCGCCGACCAGTCCCGGGTCCGTTTCGCGCCGCACCTGCCGTGGCGGGACATCGAGATCCGGGACCGGCTCACCCGGCGCCTGGGACTGCCGGTCGTGCTCGAACATGACGCGAACGCCGCGGCCTGGGGCGAGCAGCTCCTCGGCCCGGGGCGCAACGCCGACACCTGGGTGTACTTCGCGGTGGGCACCGGCATCGGCGGGGCACTCATCACTGACGGGACGATCTACCGCGGCTCCTTCGGCACCGCCCCGGAATTCGGGCACCTCACCGTCGTCCGCGGCGGCCGGGCCTGCCCCTGCGGGAAACGCGGCTGCCTGGAGCGCTACTGCTCCGGCAGTGCCCTGGAGCTGACTGCACGGGAGTTCATCGCCACCGGCCGGCACCCGGACAGTGCCCTGGCCGAGCACTACCACTCCGCCCCCGAGGAGATCACCGGCCGGCACGTCGTGCGCCTGGCACGCCGGGGTGACCCGCTGGCGGAGGAGGTCATCGACGATTTTGCGGTGTGGCTCGGCCGTGGTCTCGCCAGCGTGCAGGAGATCCTCGACCCGGAGCTCATCGTCGTCGGCGGCGGTGTGAGCCGGGACGCCGACCTCTTCCTCGACCGTGCCGTCGAGGAGATGGCGGGGGAGGTCGTCGGCGCCGGGCACCGGCCGCTCGCGCGGGTGGCGACGGGGGTCCTCGGGGCGGACGCCGGTATGATCGGCGTGGCGCTTCTCGCCGCAGGGACGGTGCGGAGCGGTGCTGACGAGAGAAAGGGAGTTCCGCGTGCGTAACCGCACCTACTGGTGGTTGAAGAATGTCGTGATCGGACCGTGGCTGTGGCTGTACAACCGGCCGTACCAGAGGGGGTTGGAGAAGATCCCGTCCAGCGGCCCGGTCATCCTGGCCTCGAACCACCTGTCGGTGATGGACTCGCTGTATTTCCCGCTGCTGGCGAAGCGGCAGCTGACCTTCCTGGCCAAGAAGGAGTACTTCACCACCCCCGGGTTCGCCGGCGGGATCCAGAAGTGGTTCTTCTCCTCGGTCGGGCAGGTGCCCATCGACCGCCAGGACAAGTCGCAGCAGGACGCCGCCCTGCACACCGCCCTCGGCGTGCTCGCCAAGGGTGATCCGCTGGGCATGTACCCGGAGGGGACGCGGTCACCGGACGGTCGGCTGTACCGGGGGAAGACCGGCATGGCCCGGATGGCCCTGGAATCCGGTGTGCCCGTCTACCCGGTCGCGATGATCGACACGCAGAAGGCGAATGTCGCCGGCTCCTGGCTGCTGCGTCCCTACCGGGTGGGCGTCGTCGTCGGTGACCCGATCGACCCGGCCGATTTCGCCGGTGCCGGGGACTCCCACGCGCAGGCGCGGGCACTGACCGACCACACGATGCGCGCACTCGCGGCGTTGTCGGGGCAGGAGTACGTCGAGGACGTGTACGCCGCCGACGTCAAGAAGTCGCTCGAGGCCGGGGAGGGGTACCCGGCAGGGGCGGAACCGGGGACGGGGCTCGTGCTCGGCGAGAAGCCGCGGCCGCGGTTCCTGCGCTACCGTCTCTGAGACGAACCTGCGCGGGCGAGGGCGGGGGCCACGGCCCCCGCCACCAGCCAGATCACGCCGAGGACGACGAACTCCGCGCCGGTCACCTTCATGATCAGCGACCAGTCGAGTTCCACATTGTCCTTGGAGGGGTACCAGACGTGGAATACCAGGACCGTCGACAGCAGCAGGATCACCGTGAAGAGTGCGAGGGCGCCGGGACGGCGTCCCCACCACCAGGCGGCCCCGAGGATCACGAG
This sequence comes from Corynebacterium nuruki S6-4, assembly GCF_007970465.1. Lineage (NCBI taxonomy): Bacteria > Bacillati > Actinomycetota > Actinomycetes > Mycobacteriales > Corynebacteriaceae > Corynebacterium > Corynebacterium nuruki. The sequence goes on along the minus strand of NZ_CP042429.1, from coordinate 915,755 downwards.
CATGGGGAGCACCCACACCCAGTGGTGCGCCCAGGACACCGGTGAGGCCAGCAGCCCGAGCAGGCTGTTGGTGCACACCGCCGCCGCGACCGCGCCGACCGCGAGCTGACGCAGCATCACCACGATGACCGCCACCGCGGTGACGACGGCGAGGACGAGCCAGAGGTGTTCCTGGCCGGGGCCGTCGGTGAACCGGGCGGCCACGCCGCGCCAGGACTGGTTGGCGGAGTAGGCCAGACCGCCGATGCGGGTCGGGTCGCTGATGGTCTCGGTCCAGTACCGGTGCGAGTCGCCCGGCAGGATCAGCCACGCCAGGGCGGAGAACGCCACGCCGGAGACGACCGAGGTGGCGGCCTCACGCCACTGCCGGCGCAGCAGGAACATCAGGCCGAAGACCGCGGGGGTGAGCTTCAGCGCGGCGGCGAGGCCGATGAGCATGCCGCGCGGCCACGGGGTCCGCGGCAGCAGGAGATCGGCGACGACGAGCAGCATGAGCACGACGTTGATCTGCCCGTAGCCGAGGGTCGAGTTCACCGGCCACAGCCAGACCGCCAGCGGGACCACGGCACAGGAGACCGCCCACAGGGTGCGGCGGGACAGCGTCCGGCCGGCCTCACGGGCCGCCGCCTGCAGGACGACGGCGACGGTCGCCGCGAGTGCGGCGAGGCTGACGAGGTTGAACAGCACGGCCCCGACATCGGTGGGCAGCACCGCGGTCGGGACGAAGGCGAGTGCCGACAGCGGGGGATAGGTGAACGGGAGCGTGATCCCGCCGACGGCGAAGCTGCCCTCGTAGAGCGGGATGCTGTCGAGGACCGCCCGGCCGCCGGCCCGGTAGACGTCGAAGTCGATGTGGTAGACCACACCGCCGGTGTTGACGAAGAACCGGAGGACGGCACAGACGGTCGCGATGACCAGAACGACGGCGCCGGCGACGATGACGGGGCGGGCGCTCCGGCGCCCGGGGGGAGTGTGTTCCACGGAGGCCAGCGTATTACAGCCGGTGCACGGCCCGGGGACAACCCTGAGGAAAGGTCGCCCTTTGCCGGGGATGCGGTCGACGGCCACGATAAGATCGTCCCCACCATGACAGACACAGACACGCCTCCTGCCGCCCGGAGCCGCCGGGGCGGGCACCGCCGGGACGTCGACGGGCTGCGGGGCCTGGCCATCGCGCTCGTGGTGGTCTTCCACGTCTTCGTCGGGCGGGTCTCCTCGGGCGTGGACGTGTTCCTGTTCCTCGGCGGCGTGTTCTTCTTCGGCCCGCAGATCCGCAACGCGCTGAACCGGCACGGACTCACGCTGGTGCAGTCGGTGCTGCGGATCTTCCGCCGGCTCTACCCGGCGCTGGTCACGGTGGTTGCGGTGTCCCTGGCGATCGCCCTGCTCGCCTACCCGGCGGCCCGGTGGGTCGGGGTCGGGGAGGACGCCGCGGCGTCCCTGCTCTACCGGCAGAACATCCACCTCGCCGAGGTGGGGGCCGCGTACGCGTCGATCAGCAGCTCCGTGAGCGTGTTCCAGCACATCTGGTCGATGTCCGTGCAGCTGCAGATCTACGTCGCCTCACTCGTCGCGGTCGTCGTGGTCGCGGTGCTGACCGGACGCCGCCAGCGGGTGGCGTCCCTCCTGCTGTACTGGCTGCTGGCGGCGGGGACGGTGGCCAGCTTCTGCTACGCGGTCGCGCTGCACCAGGTGGACCAGAGCTGGAACTACTATTCCCCGCTCAGCCGGTTCTGGGAGATCGGCCTCGGCGGACTCTTCGGGATCCTGGTGCTCGGTAAGGCCCTGCCCGCGGCCCTCGAGCGGCTGCGGGTGGCCGCCGGGGTGGCGGGTGTGCTGTTCATCGTGTGCACCGGCCTCCTGCTCGACGGGGCCGCGGAGTTCCCCGGGCCCTGGACCCTCGTGCCGTTGGCCGGTGCCGCGCTTGTCGTCCTGTCCGGGAATCCGGTGGCCGGCGATGCCGCCGAGGGTGATCCCGCGGTCGGGCGCGGGGTGACCCGGCTGCTGCAGTCCCGGCCGTTCCAGACGCTCGGGCGGATCTCCTACAGCCTGTACCTGTGGCACTGGCCGCTGCTGGTGCTGGCGACGTACCTGTGGACCGTCAACTCGGGCACCATCCGGGGCCAGGTCGCCGGATCCTCCGGTGTCACCGCGAGCCTCGGGATGGTCGGCGGACTCGTCGTGGGTGTCACGGTGATCGTCGGCTCCCTGGGCCTGGCGTGGCTGACCGAACGGTACATCGAGACGCCGCTGCGGCAGCGCGGGAAGCCCGCCCGGTCCCGGGTGCTGACCTCGCCGGCGTATGTGTGGGCAGCCCTGCAGTCGGGGTACCGGCGGGCCGGGGTGGTTCCCGCCGTGGCCGTGGTCGTCATGGTCGTCGTCACCGGACTGGTGCTGGCCAGTGGTCCTGCCGCGAGCCGGGCCGACGACCACCGCCGGGCGGAACTGCTGGCCCAGCCGATCGACCCGGGACGGTATCCGGGACCGGACGCGCTGCTGCGGCAGGTCCCGTTGCCGACCCGGGTCGAGATCCGACCCAACCCGTCCTTCGAGGGCGACGCCCAGCCGGCGACCCAGGCCGACGGCTGTGTCGGACGCTACGAGGACACGGACGTGATCCGTACCCGTGACTTCAACGCGTCGGCCCAGTCCTGCGCCTACGGTGATACGGCGGCGAAGCGGACCATCTACCTCGTGGGCGGCTCCCACTCGGAGCAGCTGCTGCCCGCCCTGGACGCCGTCGGCCGGGACCGTCACCTGCGGATCGTGCCGATCCTCAAACTGGGCTGCGTGCTCGGCCCGTCCGACCAGATGAAATGGGACGGCCACGACTACCCGGAGTGTATCGAGTGGGACCAGAACGTCCGCCGGTACATCCTCGACAACCCGCCCACCGACGGGGTGTTCATGACGACCACCCGGCCGACGACCGACACCGGTGAGGGACCGGATGTCGTGCCCCAGGGCTATGTCGACGTGGTCCGCAGTTTCTCGGCGGCCGGGATCCACACCTGGAGTGTCCGGGACACTCCGTGGATCCGGGACTCCGACGGTAACGAGATCGACCCCCGGCTGTGCGTCGCCGACGGTTTCTACCGGCAGTCCGACCCCGGCAAGGACTGCGGCACGGCCCGGGCACAGACGCTGGCGCCGCAGAATCCCGCGCTGGCGGCCTTCGGGCCGGCGTCCGGACTGCGGGCCACGAACATCGACCTCACCGATGCCCTGTGTACGGCGCAACGGTGCCCCGGGGTGGTCGGCAACGTGCTGGTGTACCGGGATGACGACCATCTCACCACCGTGTACTCCGGGATGCTGGCCGGGGAACTGGAGCGTCAGATGTACGGACAGGACGACCTGACGGGTCACCGGGACGACTAGACTGTCGGGTCATGCGTTATTTCTATGACACGGAGTTCATCGAGGACGGGGCCACGATCGAACTCGTGTCCATCGGGGTGGTGGCCGAGGACGGCCGGGAGTTCTACGCCGTCTCGTCCGAATTCAACGAGCACCGGGCGGGTGCCTGGGTGCGCCGGCACGTCCTGCCGCAGCTGCCGCCGCGGACCGATCCGGTCTGGCTGGACCGGGCGACGCTGCGCGACCGCCTGTACTCCTTCCTGCTGCCCGGACACCGGCAGGGGGACCGGGTCGCGGCGGCGGACCGGCCCGAACTGTGGGCGTGGATCGGCGCCTACGACCATGTGGCCCTCGCCCAGCTGTGGGGGGACATGACCCGCCTGCCGCGGGAACTGCCGCGGTTCACCCATGAACTGCGGCAGCTGTGGGACTTCGCCGGGCGTCCGCGCCTGCCGGAGGAGCCGGCGAATGCGCATGATGCGCTGGCGGATGCGCGTTTCAACGTGGTGAAGTACCGGCGGTCGATGGAGGCGCTGCGCTCCCGCCGGCGGTAGATACGCCCCAGTTCACATCCTGGACGAAAGATCTCGTATGATGATCTGCATGGGTTGGACTATTGACGCACCTCTCGACGAGCTCCCCGATCTGCCGCCGCTGCCGGGGGTCCTGGAGGAACAGTTCCAGGACGCGGTCGCCCGCGACGCCAAGCAGCAGCCGTCCTGGGACCAGGGGCATGCCGACCGGGTGCGGAAGATCCTCGAATCCGTTCCCCCGATCGTCGTCGCCCCGGAGATCCGCCGGCTGCGCGCGGAACTGCGCGACGTGGCACTCGGCAAGGCCTTCCTGCTGCAGGGCGGCGACTGCGCCGAGACCTTCGAGACCAACACGGAGCCGCACATCCGCGGCAACGTCAAGACGCTGCTCCAGATGGCCGTGGTCCTGACCTACGGCGCTTCGACCCCCGTGGTGAAGATGGCCCGTATCGCCGGCCAGTACGCCAAGCCCCGGTCCGCCGACACCGATTCCAACGGTCTGCTGAACTACCGCGGTGACATCGTCAACGGTGTGGAGGCCACCGAGGAGGCACGCCGCCACGACCCGTCCCGAATGGTGCGGGCGTACGCCAACTCGGCCGCGGCCATGAACCTGGTGCGCGCGCTGACCCGGTCGGGCACGGCCGACCTGGCGAAGCTGCACGAGTGGAACCGGGAGTTCGTGTCGAACTCGCCGGCCGGTGCCCGCTACGAGGCACTCGCCGAGGAGATCGAGCGGGGTCTGGAGTTCATGGAGGCCTGCGGGGTCACTGACTCGACGCTGCAGACCGCGGACATCTACTGCTCCCACGAGGCGCTGGTCCGCGACTACGAGCGGGCCATGCTGCGGCTGGCGCACGGTGAGAGCGGCGAGGACGTGCTGTACAACCTCTCCGCGCACCAGATCTGGATCGGGGAGCGCACCCGTGGCCTCGAGGACTTCCACATCGCCTTCGCCGCCCTGGTCGGCAACCCGGTGGGTGTGAAGATCGGGCCGACGACCACGCCGGAGGAGGCCGTCGCCTACGTCGAGAAGCTGGACCCGCACAACGAGCCGGGCCGCCTGACGCTGATCAGCCGGATGGGGTACTCCAAGATCCGTGAGGTGCTCCCGCCGATCGTCGAGGCGGTGGAGGCCACCGGGCACAAGGTGATCTGGCAGTGCGATCCCATGCACGGAAACACCTACACGTCCTCCAACGGGTACAAGACCCGTGACTTCGACCGCATCATCGACGAGGTCCAGGGCTTCTTCGAGGTGCACCGGACGCTCGGCACCCACCCCGGTGGTGTGCACATCGAGTTCACCGGGGAGGACGTCACCGAGGTCATCGGCGGCGCCCAGGACATCACGGACCTCGACCTGCCCTCGCGCTACGCGACGGTGGTGGACCCGCGGCTGAACACCCAGCAGGCGCTGGAGCTGTCCTTCCTGGTCGCGGAGATGCTCCGCAACTAGGGGAGTCCTGGTAGTTCCCCACGGAGACCGCCCCGGCACGATGAGCGTGCCGGGGCGGTTTTTCACACCTCGCCCGTGTCCCATTTCATGAGACATGCAGGTCAGAGCGCTGCGGAGTCGGCTGCTTCCGGTCGACAGGTGTGAAAAACCGCGGGACGGGGGGGGAGTTGCCGGTCACCCGGCTACCCGGTCAGATCCCGCGGATCTCGACCGTCGTCCCCTTCGACTTCCTGGTCAGCGGACCGGGGGACTGGGTGACGACCCGGGCACCGGAGCTGGACTTGCCGGTCACCTTGACCTTGTACCCTGCGTCCGTCAGCGCCTTCTTCGCCTCCTTGACGGTGCTGCCGATGACCAGCGGCACCTGGGAGACCGTCGAGGGATGCAGCGTCACGGTCGTGGACTGCGACGGATCGACCCGGGTCCCCGCCGCCGGCTCCTGGGTGGCTATGTCGCCGGCACCGACCTTGCTCTCAGCGTCCGTCCCCTCCCCGATGACCGGGTTGAGACCGGCCTTGCGCAGGGCGTCCTGCGCCTTCGACTCGGACTTCCCGGTGACGTCGGGGACCTCGATGGCCGAGGAGATGATGAGCCGCACCGCCGACCCGGACGGTACCTCGGCCCCGGCGGCGGGGGAGGTGCCCACGGCGTCCCCGCCGTCGGTCCGGTCGTCGAAGCGTCGGTCGATGCCGTCGACCTTCACACCCGCGGCCTCGAGCGTGCTGCGGGCCCGGTCCTCGGACTGGCCGGTGACGTCCGGAAGGGTGACGGGCCGGGCGCCCTTGCTGACGTGCAGGGTCACCGTCGTGCCCGTGGCGACCGCGTTGCCGGGTGCCGGGTCGGTCTCGGCGACGACGCCGACAGGCACGGAGTCCGACCAGACGTCATCGCCGACATGCCAGGTGAGCGTCCGGTCGGTGAGCTTGGCCTGGTAGGCGGAGAGGGTGTCCGCCTGGCCGGGCTGCGGGACGGTGGGCCTGCCGCGGGAGACGAGGACGGCGACGTCACTGCCGCGGACCACCCGGGAGCCGCCGTCGGGGTCGGTCCCCGCGACGGCCTGCTGCGGCTGGTCGTCGGACCAGACCTCGTTGACGGTGGCGGTGAACCCGGCGTCTTCGACGGCGGACCGGGCGGAGGTGACGTCGCGGCCCAGGACCTGGGGGATCTCGCCGTAGCGGCCGGAGGTCAGCCACCAGGCGCCGAGGGCGACGACGGCGACCAGGGCGACGACGACCACCGACCAGATGACGGTGACGAGGGGACGCCGGTTCGTCAGCGGCGGTGCCGGAACACCACCGCCGGGGCCGCCGGTACCGCCCGCCCGGGGCACAGGAGCCGGGGCGGGTGCCGCGGGTACCTGCTGCTGCGGGGGAACCGGCGGCTGTTCCTGGTAGCGGGTCCGCGCGGTGTGGGCGGCCTGCTGCCGGTCGACGACGGTGGTCTCCGGTACCGGGGCCACGAAGCTGGTCGACATCGCGTCGTCGTCCCAGCTGAGCCGGTCGCCGAACTCGGACCCGGCGAGAGCCCGCCCGACCGCGGAGAGTCGCGGTGCGGGGACGGCGAAGTCCGGCAGCCGGAGCGTCCGCCGCGTCTCGGTCACCGCGGCGAGGAACTCCGCGCCGTCGGCGTACCGGTCCGCCGGATCCTGGGCGGTTGCGCGATGGACGAGTTCATCGAGTTCCGGGGGGACTCCGGCGATCCGTGACGACGGCGGGGGGACCTCGGCGTCCAGCCGCATCCGGGCGGTCTCGTCGGGTGTGGCGCCGCGGAACGGTGGAGCCCCGGTGAGCAGTTCGAACAGCAGGATCCCGGCGGAGTAGACGTCGCTGGTGGGGCCGGCGGCGCCGTCGCGGATCTGCTCGGGGGAGAGGTAGGCGGCGGTGCCGAGGACGGGGCCACCGTCGGTGCGGCGGTGCCGGTGGGCGGCGCGCACCAGGCCGAAGTCCGCGAGTTTGACCTGGTGGTCCTCCCGGATGAGGACATTGTCCGGTTTGACGTCCCGGTGCACCATGCCGTGCTCGTGGGCGAGGGCGAGCGCCTCGAGGACCGGGGCCATGACCGCCAGGGCGGCGTACGGGGGCATGGCGCCGCGTTCCCGCAGCAGTTCCCGGAGGGTGCCGCCGGGGACCAGTTCCATGATGAGGAACACCGTGTCCCCGGTCGGACGGTGGTCCACCCCCTGGTCGAAGACGTTGACCAGGCAGGGGTGGTTGAGCTGGGCGACGGCGCGCGCCTCCCGCTCGAAACGGGTCCGGGACGCCGGGTCGGCGGCCAGGGAGGGGTCCATCACCTTGGCGGCGATGTCGCGGTCCAGCCGGGTGTCCACGCAGTGGTACACGGTCGACATTCCGCCCCGGGCGATGGTCGCCCCGACACGGTACCTGCCGTCGATGAGGTCCCCTGCCTGAAGATGCGGTGCCACGGTAGCCGCCTCGCCTCCTGTGATTCTCTGTCCGGTCGGTGTTCGTCGGTGTTGTCCCCGTCCCCGAGGGTACCGGGCGATTATACGGGGAGGACGGGATAAGGTTGAAGCCGTGAGTACCGACAACGACAGCAACACCAGCACCAGCGGCCCCGGGGACCGGTCCGGGCTCCCCGCCGGCGAAGAGACCCTCACCGTCCCTGACGTGGCAGAACGCCTCGGCGTCCAGGTGACCCGGGTCTTCGACGACCTCAACCAGCACCGCCTCATCGCCGTCGAACAGGACGGCGTGCGCCGCATCCCCGCCCGCTTCCTCGGCGGCGATGCGCGGCACGGTGAGATCAACCGGTTCGTCCCGGGCGTGATCGCCCTGCTCGCCGACGGCGGCTGGCGGGATGACGAGATCCTCGACTACCTCTTCACCGAGGACGAGTCACTGCCGGGACGCCCCGTCGACGCCCTCCACGGGCACCTCGCCCGTGAGGTCATGCGCCGCGCCCAGGCCCTCGCCATCGGCTGAGCCGGCTGAGCTGGTCGGGCCTGTCGAGCCGGTCGGCAGCGCGGCCCCGGCGGGCAGCGTCCGGAAGCCTGCGGCGAAGCAGCTCCGGCCGATCCACCACATGAGCAGTCCCACGCCGATGACCCAGGGGATGTTGTAGAGCCGGTTGTTGCCGCCGCCGCCGAAGGTGAAGGCGGCGATCATCGACAGCCAGGCGACGGTGAACACACCGCGCGGGTCCCGCAGCCACAGTCCGAGCAGCGCCAGGGGGGAGCTGTAGTACCAGGGGAAGACGACGGAGTTGAAGACACAGGTGGCGGCGTAGGCGACGGTGGCGCCGACCATGGCGTCCCGGGCCGACCGGCGCCACAGCAGCCAGGCGGTGACCATGACCAGCACCATGACCGCCACCGACACCGGCCGCAGCACGTCGAGGATGTTGTTGAAGTGGAGGTCCTCGGAGAACACGCCCACCGGACGGTCCAGGACGCCCGCCAGGGTCGAGGGCAGGGACAGCGGGTTGATGACCTTGTTGTTGCCGCTGATCTCGCCGATCCATCCCCAGCTCAGACCGCTGGCCCAGGTCACGGCCGCGACCGTCGCCAGGGACACGGCCAGGGATCCGACGCCGGCGACGACCAGGGTGAGGAACCTGCGGGTGGAGAAGGTCCAGGCGTCCCGGACCAGGGTGCGGAACGGACGGCGCCGCAGGGTCTCCGTCGCGTCGGCCAGTGCCGTGCCACCGCTGGCCCGGTTACCGCCGCACCAGCGCGCGACGATGATCCACACCAGGAACGGCAGGGCGATGAAGGCCGTGGCCTTGAGCGCCACCCCGAGACCGATGAGGATGCTCCCGGCGACTGCCCCGCGGATCAGCGGCAGCCGGACGACGGCGAGCAGCCCGCACAGCACGAGCGCCATCATGGTGCCCTCGTTGTGCATCCCGGCGACGAGGTGGATGACGACCACGGGGTTGGCGACGCCGAGCCAGACGGCGACATCGGGGTTCGCCCCGAGCGCCCGGGCCAGCCGGGCGACGGCCCACACCATCACCGCGAACGAGGCCAGCGACAGGAGTTTGTAGAGGAACACGCCGACGGTGATGTTCTCCCCGCTGATGCGCGTGATCCCCTCGCCGAGCCACAGGTGCAGCGGGCCGTAGGGGGTGGTGGTGTTCCGCCAGTCCGGGCTCACCTCGTAGAACAACCGCCCCGGATCGGCGGAGGCGCCGACGTCGTAGGGGTTGAAACCGTCGCGGGTAAGCTGGCCCTGCATGAGATAGGAATAGACGTCCCGGCTCATCAGCGGCCCCGCGATGAGGAAGGGGAGTGTCCAGGCGGCGAGGGTGCCGCGGCCCAGCCGCTCACCACGCCGCAGGATCCGGCCGCCGACGACGGCCCAGGAGACGATGAACGCCAGGATCGCGATCCAGAGGACGACCTCGAGGATACCGGCGATGTGACCGAACGACAGATTGGTCATCCCGAGTGACTGCAGGACGCCGCCTCGTGACCGGGTGGCACCGACCGCATGGGAGCACAGGGCCATGACCAGCGTGCCGGCGAGTCCCCAGCCGACGGCGCGTCGCCGGGGCATGTCGCGGAGACGGCGGGCGGCGCGCCGGAACGGGACGCCGGTCGGCGCCCCGGCGGCGTCCGGAGACCCGGTGTGGGGCGGGTCGGACACAGTGGCGTCGGTCATGTCAGCTCCTGCGGTCGGTGAGCTTCTCGGCGACGGCGATGAGTTCGTCGAGGACGGGGGTGCCGGCGAAGGTGCCGCGCAGCAGGGCCACCGCACGGTCGGTGAGGGTGCGGACCAGGTCGGTGGTCTGGTCGACCGCTCCGGAGGTCAGGATGATGTCCCGCAGGGCATCCACCTCCGCGTCGGTGGTGACGGTGCCGACACCGCCGCGCAGCCGTCGTGCCGCGGCCGGATCATCCCGGTCGGCGGCGGCGAGCGCCCCGGCGAGCAGGAACGTGCGCTTACCTGACCGCAGGTCGTCGCCGGCGGCCTTGCCGGTGACCGCCGGATCCCCGAAGACGCCCAGGTAGTCGTCCTCGAGCTGGAAGGCCAGTCCGATGTCGCGGCCGGCGGTGCGCAGCAGGTCGACGGTCGCGGCGTCCGCACCGACGAGTGCGGCGCCGAGGTGGAGGGGCCGCTCGACGGTGTAGGCGGCCGTCTTGTACCGGTTGACCTTCAATGCGGCCTCCGGATCCGGCGCGGCGTCGAGGGGACTGTTCTCCAGGGCGATGTCGAGCATCTGTCCGCCGATGACCTCGGTGCGCATCGCCCGCCAGGGCTCCCGGGCACGCTGCAGGGCGGCACTGTCGAGACCGGCGTCCGCCAGCATGTCGTCGGCCCACGCGAAGGCGAGGTCCCCGACGAGGATGGCGAGGCTCTCGCCGTAGTCCTCGGCGGAACCGGGCCAGCCGGCCGCACGGTGGCGGGCGGCGAACCGCCGGTGGGTGGTGGGGTGGCCGCGGCGGGTGTCCGAGTGGTCGATGATGTCGTCGTGGATGAGGGCGCACGCCTGGATGAACTCCAGTGAGGCTGCGGCGGTCATGAGCTGATCCGGTGTGCCCGGCAGTCCGGTGCCACGTCCGGATTCGACCACCGCGCGCAGGCCCGCCCACGTGAAGACCGGCCGCAGCCGCTTGCCGCCGCCGGTGACGAACTCCTCGAGGGCGTCGATCCCGTCGGCGACGACCGGGTCGATCGCGTCGTAGTCGGCGTGACGGTCGCGGAAGAACGTGCCGAGGGCGGCGTCCACCTCGGTGGGGACGGCGGACAGCGGACTGAGCTGGAGGCTCTCTGGCATCGGGGTCACTTTCCGGTGGCGGGGACGGGGAATCGCCTCCATAGTAGGGGGACACTCCGGCGGTGAGGAGGACAGGTTAGGATTCCACGGTATGACTTCTGTTCCCGGCGCCCCCAGCATGCAGGTCCCCGTCACCGACACCCTGAAGTGGGGTACTCCGGGGCGTGTGCCGTTCTCCGTCGAGTTCATGCCGCCCCGGGACGATGCGGCCGAGCAGCGGCTGTGGAACGCCGCCGAGGCCTACCACGACCTGGGGGCCAGTTTCGTGTCCGTGACCTACGGGGCGGGCGGATCCAGCAGGACCCGCACCGAGCGGGTCGCCGCCCGGCTCGCCACGAAGCCGCTCACCACCCTGCTGCACCTCACCCTGGTCCAGCACACCGAGGAGGAACTCCGGGGGATCCTGCGCGAGTTCGCGTCGCTGGGGCTGACCAACCTGCTGGCGCTGCGCGGGGACCCGCCCGGCGACATCAACGGTGAGTGGACCGCCGAACCCGGTGGGCTCAGCCATGCGGTCGAGCTGATCGAACTGGTCCGCTCGATGCCGGAGTGCGAGCAGTTCGAGATCGGTATCGCGTCCTTCCCCGAGGGCCACCCGCACGCCGCCTCCCTCGAGGACGACACCCGCTACACGATCGACAAGCTGCGCGCCGGGGCGGCGTACTCGATCACCCAGATCTTCTTCGACGTGGATTCCTACCTGCGGCTGCGTGACCGGCTGGCCGCCGCCGATCCGGTGCACGGTGCGAAGCCGATCATCGCCGAACTCATGCCGATCACCTCGCTGCGCTCTCTGGAACGTCAGCAGGAGCTCTCCGGGGGGACGCTGCCGTCCTCGGTCGTGGAGCCGCTGCTCACCGCCGCCGCGGGTGACGGCGAGAAGAACGCTGCGGCGGTCCGCCGGGCGGGGATCGAGGTCACCTCAGCGATGGCCGAGCGGCTCATCGCGGAGGGGGTGCCGGGTATCCACTTCGTGACGATGAACAACGTCCGGGCCACCCAGGAGGTGCTCCACAACCTCGGTATGGCACCGGCGTGGGGGCCGGAGCTCGGCCAGGACATGGTCCGGTAGAGCCCGGCAGTGCCCGATAGGGCCCGGCAGGGCCCGGTAGCGGTCCCGGCTCAGTCCGGGACGTCCCCTCGGGGGCGGGCGAGGATGCCGAAGGGGCGGTCGTCCGAGGTGAAGCGGAAGTTCCGCAGTACGTCGCGGAATCCCAGTGCCCGGTAGAGTCCCCAGGCCGCGTTACCTTCGTCGGGGACCTCCGGAGTCGACAGCATGGCCGTGGCCGAGGTCAGCCGGGGAAGCAGTTGCGCGAGCATGCGGTGCCCGATGCGGTGGCCCTGGAACTCGGGGAGGACATGGACCTCGGAGACCTCGTCGTAGTCGGCGAGGACGGCGCCGGCCTGTCCGGCGTCCAACCCGCTGCCGCGGAGGCCGCGGTGGACCTCGCGGTACCACCAGGAGGTCCGGAAACCGGGGAAGCCGTAGGCGACGCCGACCACCCGCTGGGACGGGTCCGCCGGGTCCGGGGTGGTGCCGTCGGGGTGTTCCAGGGCGACGACGCCGGTGAAGCCGCGGTTCCTGGCATTGGAACTCCACAGCAGGCGACGTTGATGGAACGCCGCCCGGTCATAGCCCATCGCGGTGAGGTGGAGGTCGACGAGGTCGTCGATCCGGAAGAGGAAGTCCCGCGGGGTGACGGCTGTGACGCTGATGGTGTTCTGCACAGTTCCATCGTGCCAAAGGTCGACCTCTGGTGGGGCGGTATTCCACACGACAGAACGCATGTTCTATTAAACCGGTCGGAGGTGCGGCCGGTGTCCGGTGGCGGTCGTAGTGTCCGGGTCAGAACCGGAAGGAGCAGGTGACATGGCACAGGACAGGGCAGCAGGCCGGAACGGGGCGGCGCGGTACGCCGCGGCGGGCAATGTCGCACGGCTCCGGTCGCGGGAGGGATCGGCGTCGCCGGCGGCATTCGTCGAGGAGGCGGAGCGACTGCTCGAGCGCAGCCGGAGTGAGGACCGTCCCGAGGACCGGATCACCTGGGCGTACCGTGCGGCGTTGCGGGCGGCCGGGGCGGTCATCCAGACCGCGCGCAAGAAGCGCCGCCGGCTCCCGTCCGGCAGTGCCTGGGTGCGGTTGCGGACGTTGTCCCCGGATATGTCGGAGTGGGCCGCCGAGTTCGATGAACAGGCACGGTACGTCGCCCGGGTCGAGATGGGACTCGAGCACGGACTTGCGCCGGAGGCGGCGGACCGGATCTACGCACGGGCCTGTGATTTTGTCGATGCCGTGAGGATCCGTACCGGTTATCTCGGCGAAGACGCGGCATGAGGGGTTCTCCGGTTGCTGGGGTAGGATGAACGGGAGACGACATCCGCAGCTCCCGTGACAGGTCCGGGAACGAAAACGAGACGTCGGACGTTGTACAGGGTGAGCAAGTTACCCACCCAACCGAGACCCCACGGGGAGGATGATCGTGGCCCTGTCAGAGCAGGAACGTCGCATGCTGGAGGAGATCGAGCAGGCGCTGATCGCGGACGATCCGGGCCTGGCGGACCGTACCGCCAAGGTCGGTAACGAGGGCGTGTCCTTCAACATCAGGTCCATCGGTGTCCTGCTGCTGGGTCTGTGCATCCTGATCGCCGGAATGGTGCTCTCGCAGACGAGCCTCTGGTTCGTCCTGCTGGGGGTCGTCGGCTTCCTCGTCATGTTCGCCGGCGGCATGCTGGCCTTCCGGTCGGGCGGTTCAGCGTCGCGCCGGAAGAGGAACGGGACCGGGAACGCCACGGCCGGTCGGGGAAAGGACGCGTCAGGCGGCCTCGCCTCCCGGATGGAGGACAGCTTCCGCCGCCGCTTCGAGTGAGCGACGGTCGTTGACCGCGGTGGGGTCACAGGGCAGCCGCCCTGTGACCCTTTTTGCGTACCGGGGCGGGCGGCGCGGGGGTGCGTCGGTGCCGGTGTCATCCGTCGCCACGACGTCGGTGTACCGAGCTGACCCGATTCGGATGTTCCAGTCCCCCGGAAACGGCGGAACCGGGTCAACCGGTGCCGGGTGTGCGTCGGCAGGGTGGCCCGGCAGGGAAAATCCACCCTGCCGACGCACACCCGGAGGCCGAGTCCGGAGGCCGAGTCCGGCGGGGCTCCGGCGGAACCGGAAAAAGGTGGGCCCGGGCTGTCCGGTCAGACCCGGAACAACGGTTCCGGATGACTGACCCGGAGCGACCGGGGCCCACCTTGGCAGGGGAGGGTCGCCGTCGGTGCGGCAGGATTCCCCGTCACCGTGCGGTGGCGAGGGCCTCCTTCTTCTCCTCCTCGGTGAACGGCATACCGACCGTGTCGAAGAAGGGGTCTTCCTCATGGCGCCGGATCAGTGCTTCGGCCTCCTCGTCGGACTCGACCGTCGGGAAGGATCCCGGCAGCGGACGACGGGAGGATTCCGTCATGAACAGCAGCGCGACGCCGGCGATGACCGCGAACACCATGATGTACAGCGCCGGAACGATGTTCAGGTTGGTCTGCTGCAGCAGGAACTGGGTGACCAGCGGCGTGGTGCCACCGAAGATCGAGACCGCGAAATTGTAGGACAGACCCATCCCGCTGTACCGCGACGCGGTCGGGAACAGGGCCGGCAGTGCGGAGGCCGACAGTGCCACGTAGAGCCCGGTCGGCACGGCGACCATCGCGAGGGCGATGATGACCGCCGGGAGCGAGCCGGTGTTCATGATGAGGAACGCCGGGACCAGCAGGACCAGGGTCGAGACGACCGCGGCGATGTAGACGGGCTTGCGTCCCACCCGGTCGCTCCAGCCACCGACCAGCGGCAGCAGGAGCGACATCACGACGAGGATCGGGGCGGTCACCGCGGCCGCGGAGGCCGAGTGCATTCCGATCTGTTCCTCGAGGTAGACCGGCATGTAGCTGGTCAACGCGTAGCCGGCGGTGTTCGTCGCGGCGACGATGGCGAAGCCGATGAGCAGGGCACGCCAGTGGTGCCGGATGACGCCGAGCAGCGAGAGTCGCGCGTAGGGGTCGTCCGGGTCCTTGACGGTCTGCTCGGTCTCGTTGTCGATGTTGTCCTCGAACGCGGGGGTCTCCGGGATCCGGGTCCGCAGGTAGACGGCGATGATCCCCAGCGGGATGGCCGTGAGGAACGGGATGCGCCAGCCGAAGTCGGCCATGGCGTCCGGCCCGACGGCGGCCTCGAGGATCCAGGTGGTCACGGCGACCACCGTGGCACCGGCGGCGAAGCCGATGTAGGAGCCCATGTCGAGGAAGGAGCCGAAGAAGCCGCGACGCTTGTCGGAGGAGAATTCGGCGATGTAGGTTGTCGCACCGGCGTATTCGCCGCCGGTGGAGAAGCCCTGGATGAGCTTGAGCAGGTACAGCAGGACCAGTGCCCAGCCGCCGACGGCTGCCGCCGTGGGCAGCAGGCCGATCAGGGCGGTCGACAGGGCCATCATCGCCATCGTGACGTAGAGGATCTTCTGTCGGCCGATCTTGTCCCCCAGTGGTCCGAGCACCATGCCGCCGATCGGGCGGACGAGGTAGCTGACCGCGAAACCGAACATGACGGCCAGCAGCTGCCACTGTTCGGGAAGTCCGTCGGTGAAGACGGAGGTCATGGTGACCGTCAGGTAGCCGTAGATACCGAAGTCGTACCATTCCATGAAGTTTCCGACCGCTGTCCCCTTGATCGCGGGCCGGATTCTCTTCGGTGAGACCACATTGACGTGGCCGATGGTGAGCCGGGGGTTTCCGTCCCCGGCCGGTGGTCCGTTCTTCCCCGCCCCGGATGTCGGATGTGCGGGTTGTGAAGGTGTGTCAGTGTTCACGAGAGCTCACTCTCTGTGTCGTCGTATGCGGACCTGCGTGTCCGCCGGAATCGTGCGCGTGGTGGTTCCGCGGCACCTCCTTCTCCCGGGCCGGACACGGGCTGTCCGGCCAGTCAACGTAAGGCACTGTATCCGAACCTGAGTGGTCCTGCAGCGGTTCTCTGCGCGGATCTTCAGAATGTGGGTGGCTGTGACCGCGGTGATGCGCGTCACAGCAGATCAGGCCGATCCGCGGCGGGCGATGACGGGTGTGCCCGGGCCGCGGCCGCGGATCTCCCACTTTCCTCCACTCCGTTCCCGGCAGGGCTGGAATGACGGGTGTCGTGCGGAGCGGTCGGGCGCGGTGGTCGGGGAGGGGTGCGGTGACCTGCGGCGACGGAGATTCTGCCCGGTGCCGCTTGCCGGGCCGGGCGGCGGAAGAATCGGGCGACGCACCGGGTGTCCCACGTTTCCCCACTCACATGGTTCTGTCATAGTTGCTGGTTATCGGGATATTGTTGTGCCTTCGACAGTGTCGGTCGGCGTCCGGGCGGAAATATCGCTGGGATGAGTGGGGGAAAGTGGGGTATGGTGGGGCGCAACGGAGCGCGAGTGGTGGTTCCGGGACAATTCCACAGAGAGACACGACACGGCAGGAGCAGCGGGAGGAAGGAGCCGTCGACATGTTCTTCGGTACCTTCACCCCGAAGCTCGATGACAAGGGTCGCCTCACCCTGCCCGCGAAGTTCCGGGAGGAGCTGGCGGACGGTCTGGTCGTCGTGAACGGCCAGGACCACAGTCTCGCCGTCCATCCGCGGGCGGAGTTCCAGGTCAGGGCACGGAATGCGGCCAAAGTCTCCCGCTCCAACCCGAAGGCCAGGGCGTATGTCCGACGGCTGGCGGCCAGCGCCGACGAGCAGGAACTCGACAAGCAGGGGCGGATCACACTCTCTCCCGCGCACCGCAGCTACGCGGGGCTGGAGCGGGAGTGTGTGGTCATCGGATCCGTCGACTTCATGGAGATCTGGGACGCCGAGGCGTGGTCCCGGTACCAGGAGGAGTACGAGGACGACTTCGCCGAGGGAGATTCCGAGGACATCGCCGACCTGTTGTGACACGTGCGACCTTCTGCGGGACGGGGACCGTGCGCCGGCCCTCATCTGCGCGGACGACCTGTTTGATGTACTTCCCCGATGTCAAACGGACCCGTGCAGGTGAGGCCCCGTGCACAGTCCCTCCACCACTCGGCCGGACACACCCCGCACAGCCACCCCGCCATCCATCCAGACAGCTCCCAGCCAGCCACCGACGACAGTGAAAGGACCGGACCATGACCGACAACCCCGGGCGAGACGCCCGCCCGCACCGGGTCTCCGGCGAGTTCGGACACGTCCCGGTGATGCGCGACCGTATGGTCGAGCTGGTGGGGGTCGGCGTCACGGCCGCCGACGCACCGAGGACACCGGTCATCGTGGACGCCACGCTCGGTGCGGGCGGCCACACCGAGGTTTTTCTCGAGACGTTCCCGGACGCCGTGGTGGTCGGTCTGGACCGCGACCCCAACGCCATCGCCCAGGCGGAGGACCGCCTGGCCCGTTTCGGGGACCGGTTCGTCGCCTACCGGACCCGGTTCGATGATCTCGGCGAGGCGCTCGACGATCTGGCGGAACAGGGACGGATCCCGTCGGACACCCCCACCGCGGGGATCTCGGGGTTCCTGTTCGACCTCGGGGTGTCCTCCATGCAGCTCGACCAGCCGGACCGCGGCTTCGCCTACGCCCAGGATGCGCCGCTCGACATGCGGATGGACCCGTCGGCGCCCCTGACGGCGGCGGACATCCTCAACACCTATTCGCACGGTGATCTGGCCCGGATCCTGAAGACCTACGGCGATGAGCGGTTCGCCGGCAAGATCGCCTCTGCTGTCCTGCGGGAACGGGAGAAGGAACCGTTCACCGGGTCCGGCCGTCTCGTCGACCTGCTCTACCGGACCATCCCGGCGGCCACCCGCCGCACCGGCGGGCATCCGGCGAAGCGGACGTTCCAGGCCCTGCGGGTCGAGGTGAACGGCGAACTGGATTCGCTCGCCGCGGCCGTCCCCGCGGCGGCCGACCGGCTGCGGCGCGGCGGGGTGGCGGTGTTCATGTCCTACCAGTCTCTGGAGGACCGCATCGTCAAGAAGGCGCTCGCCGGACTGACGGCGAACCGCACCCCACCCGGGCTCCCCGTGGATCTCCCGGGGACTGCGGCCCACTTCGAGCTCATCACCCGGGGCGCGGAGACCGCCGACGATGAAGAGATCGCCCGGAACCCCCGGGCGGCACCGGTCCGGGTCCGCGCGGTCCGCCGCATCCTCGACAACTGACCACCGACCCTGACCGACCCTGACCGACCCTGACCGACACCGACCGAGACTGATACCGACAGAGAGGTTGCCCCATGACGACGGCTACGACGACGACCGGCAGCGTCACCGACCGGCGGACGACGACCGGGACGAGGCGTCCCCGCACCGGAACCGGTGCGACGCGCGAGGGTGTCGACCGGGCGGGCCGGGCGGGCCGGGTCCACCGCAGCGCACTGCGCCGTCCCGGATCTCTCCAGGTGACCACCGTCCGAGGCCGCCGGGTGGCGACCGCCGGACGCGGAAACCGGATGCTGCTCAAGACTTTCGCACTGATCTGTGTCGTGGTGGCTGTCGGCGTGGCGGTGACGATGTACCTGTCGGGCAAGACGACCGAGCAGTCCTTCCAGCTCGCCGAGGCGGAGGGGACCAGCGACACCCTGTCGGACCAGATCGAGACCCTCAACCGGGACGTCAAGGAGGCGGGGTCGACCCAGCACCTCGCGGCCGAGGCCGCCCGGCTGGGGATGGTCGTGCCGGGGCAGACCGGCGTCCTCGACGCCGACGGCAACCGCGTCGACGAAAAGCGTGCCCCGGACGCCGACAAGAACAGGGACGTCACCGACGTCAACGGTGATGTCACCCGCAGTGGTCCGACCAGTGACCCGCGACGGACCGGACAGGTCCCGGGCCTGGTGCCCTCCGCCCCGACCGATGCCGCTCCGGCCGCGCCCCAGCCGGACGCTGCTGCTCCGGCTTCTCCCGCAGCGCCGGCGGCCCCGGCGGCCCAGGCGGCCCCGGCAGGAAACGGGCAGCTGCCGTACTGACCTGTCACTCACCTGTCACCGGCCTGTCACTGATCCGTGACTGATCCGTGACTGATCCGACACGCCCCGGGCAATCAGGCCTCCGGGTGCCGTCGGCGTCCACAATAGGAACCCGTACCCCGTCCACCTCCAGAAGGGAGCCGCACTGTGCCTTCGGACCGGGACCGGTACCGCCCCACGCGTCCCTCCCAGCGGACGTCGGAGCCCGACCGGTCGATGAACAGCTGGCTCCAGGTCGACCCCTCGGCCGGCCGGTTCAGCTGGCGCGGCTCGGCGGTGATCGTCGTGGTCATCGTCTGCACGGTGGTCCTCGTCGCCCGGCTCGTGCAGCTCCAGGTCATCGAGGGTCCGTCCCTGTCGGCGGAGGCGTCCCAGCAGCGCACCGCGGTGCTGGCGGACCCGGCGAAACGGGGCGCGATCGTCGACGACGACGGCCGGGAGCTCGCCTACACGATGGATGCGCGGGCACTGTCGGTCCACCCGAAGAACCTGCTGCCCTGGATGGAGGAGCGTCACG
This sequence comes from Corynebacterium nuruki S6-4, assembly GCF_007970465.1. Lineage (NCBI taxonomy): Bacteria > Bacillati > Actinomycetota > Actinomycetes > Mycobacteriales > Corynebacteriaceae > Corynebacterium > Corynebacterium nuruki. The sequence goes on along the minus strand of NZ_CP042429.1, from coordinate 896,161 downwards.
AGCTGGATCCCGACGATGTCGCGGAACCGACCGAACGCCTCGAACAGATCATCCGTGAGGTGCCGGGCATGCTCGGTGACGGTGCACAGATCAACCCGGAGGACCTGCGGCGCAAGCTCACCTCCGACTCGACCTACGAGGTCCTCGTCCGTGACGTCGACCCCGACAAGGCGGAGGCGGTCGCCAAGAAGTTCCCGGAGATCACCGCGGAGCGGCAGGACGTCCGGCAGTACCCCAACGGGGCGGTGGCGGCCAACGTCATCGGCAAGATCAGCCGGGACAACGAGGGCCAGTTCGGCCTGGAGCTGTCGCAGGACGCGAAACTGCAGGGCATCGACGGCTCCCGGACCGTGGACATCGGCGGGTCGGGCAACGTGGTGCCGGGGTCGACCCGGGACGAGCATCCGTCGGTCAACGGCGACACCTACCACCTGACCCTGGATGTCGACGCCCAGACGTACGTCCAGCAGGCCACCCAGCAGGCCAAGGAGAAATCCGGGGCGGATTCCGCCTCGGTCGTGGTGATGGACGCGAAGACCGGAAAGATCCGCGCGATGGCGACCTCGGACACCATCAACCCCCAGGGTGACCTGGACAAGCAGCTGGACCAGGGCAAGGAGTTCGGCAACCGGACAGTGGAGGCCGCCTACGAGCCCGGCTCCGTGGCGAAGGTGATGACCGCCGCCGCGGCGATCCAGGAAGGGAAGACGACCCCGGACGAGGTGCTGCAGGTCCCCGGCCAGATCGAGATGTCCGGTGTGACGGTGAAGGATGCGTGGGAACACGGCACCGTGCCGTACACGACCACCGGCGTGTTCTCGAAGTCCTCGAACGTCGGGACGCTCATGCTGGCCGACCGGGTCGGTCAGGACAGCTACGACAAGTACCTGAAGAAGTTCGGTATCGGGCAGTCGCTCGACCTCGGCCTGCCGGGGGAGACCTCCGGCTACGTCCCCGACCTCAACCAGTGGTCGGGCGGGACGTTCGCGAACCTGCCCATCGGGCAGGGCATGTCGATGAACCTCGTCCAGATGACGGGCATCTACCAGGCCATGGCCAACAGCGGCGTCCGGGTGCAGCCGACCCTGATCGACAAGGTGACGACCGCGGACGGGACGGACATCCCGCAGCCGGAGCCGGCCACCACCGAGGTGGTCTCCCCGCAGACCGCCCGGACGGTGGTGGACATGTTCCGCGGAATCAACCAGGATGATCCGACCGGCGTCCAGCAGGGCACGGCACCCGCCGCCGCGATCGAGGGCTACCAGACCTCCGGTAAGACGGGCACCGCCCAGCAGATCGACCCGGACACCGGTGCCTACTCGAACTCGGCGTACTGGATAACCTATGCGGGCATGGCCCCGGCCGATGACCCCCGGTACGTCGTCGGCATCATGCTCGACAATCCGGAGCGCAGCACGGACGGCACCGGTGGCCAGTCCGCCGCACCCCTGTTCCACGACGTCATGTCGTGGCTGCTCGACCACTACAACGTGCCGCTGTCACCGGAGGCGGCACCCCGAATGACTCTGGAGGCACAGTGACAACCTCGGCAGGCGCCACTCTGGCGCGCCTTGCGGACCTGACCGGCGGACGGCTCGAGAAGCCGTCGGGAGGGACACCGGAGGGGGCGACAGTGGTCGGTTCCGCGGCGATCGGCGCCGCGGACGTCCCGGCGGGCGGCATGTTCATGGCCGTCCCCGGCACCCGCCACCACGGCGCGGAATTCGCCGGGCAGTCGGCGGGCTCCAGCGTGCTCACCGACGAGGCGGGCCTGCGTATCCTCACGGACGCCGGGTACCCGGGGACCGTCCTGGTCGTCGACGACTGCCGTCGGTGGCTGGGACCGGTCGCCGCGGAGATCCACGGCCACCCGACCCGCGGGATGACGGTCATCGGGGTCACCGGCACCAGCGGGAAGACGACGACCACCTACATGATGGAACACGCGCTGCTCGCCGAGAGTGCGGCGGATCCGGCCGTCGGTGGGGTGGGGCTGATCGGCACCACCGGGACCCGGATCAACGGGACCCCGGTACCGACCTCCCTGACCACTCCGGAGGCACCCACCCTGCAGGCCCTGTTCGCCCGGATGCGGGACGAGGGGGTGACCCGGGTGGTCATGGAGATCTCCTCCCACGCACTGGTACTCGGCCGGGTCCGCGGCGTGGACGTCGACGTCGCCGGCTTCACGAACCTCTCCCAGGACCACCTCGACTTCCACCCGACGATGGAGGACTACTTCCAGGCGAAGGCACAGCTGTTCACTGAGGCGCAGGACCCGGGCCGGTCGCCGGCGGTCCCGGTCGTCTGCGTCGACGATTCCTGGGGACGCCGCCTCGCCGACGAGCTGACCGCCGCCGGCCGGACAGTGACGACGGTCGCGAGCGACCCGGACACCGACGGCGCCCCGGCGACCTGGCAGGTCCGCGAGGTGACCGTCGACGTCGACGGCACCCAGCAGGTGACGGTCGACCACGACGGCACCTCGACGACGTTCGCCCTGTCACTGCCGGGCGACTTCAACGTGGCCAACGCGGTGCTCGCCCTCGCCACCCTGACGGCGGCCGGCCGGGTGACCGCCACCACCGACGTGGCCGCCGCCGCGGACCGGTACGCGGCACAGCTCGGCGATGTCCGCGTCCCCGGACGCATGCAGTCGGTCACGGGAAGCGGGGTGCGTCCCGACTACCTGGCCCTGGTCGACTACGCCCACAAGCCGGGCGCGGTCGCGGCCGTCCTGCACACCCTGGTCGGCCAGCGTGACCGGTCCGGCCACGGCGGCCGTATCGGTATCGTCCTCGGTGCCGGCGGAAACCGGGACCACGAGAAGCGGCCGCTCATGGGGAAGCAGGCCGCCGCACTCGCCGATCTCGTCATCGTCACCGACGACAACCCCAGGGACGAAGATCCCGCCCAGATCCGCGCCGCCGTCCTCGCCGGCGCGGAATCGGCCGCCGGTTCCGCCGAGGTGCGGGAGGTGGGGGACCGCCGTACCGCGATCCGTGACCTCGTCGCCTGGGCGCGACGCGGCGACATCCTCGTCGTCGCGGGCAAGGGACATGAGAAGGGCCAGATCATCGGCGACACGGTGGTCGACTTCGACGACGTGGCGGAACTCGCCGCCGCCATAGACGACACCGGCGACACCGGCGACACCGGCGACACCGGCGGCACCGGCGACAACAGGGCCGAGAGCGACCGACAGGAGACGGAAGCATGATCGAGATGACGGCGGCACAGATCGCCGAGGTCACCGGCGGGACCCTCGTCGACGGGGCGGATCCCGCGACACCGGTCACCGGGCCCGTGGAATTCGACTCCCGCCGGATCGTCCCCGGCGGGGTCTACCTGGCGCTGCCGGGCGCCCGCGTCGACGGTCACGACTTCGTCCCCGGCGCCCTCGCCGACGGTGCGGCCCTGGCTCTCGTCGGCCACCGGGTCGGTGTCCCGGCCCTGCTCTGCCCGCCGGTGGAATCCACGCCGGGCGAACAGCGCAACGCCTCCTACCTCGAACACGACCCGGACGGCGACGGCGAACGGGTGCTCACCGCACTCGGCCGACTCGCCCGGTACAACACCGACGTGCTCACCGCCGAGGACGGACTCACCGTCGTCGGAGTGACCGGATCGGCCGGCAAGACCTCGACAAAGGACCTCATCGGCGCGGTGCTCAACCGCGCCGGCGAGACCGTCGCCCCGCCCGGCAGCTTCAACAACGAGATCGGGCACCCGTACACCGCCCTGAAGGCGGGACGGACCACCCGCTTCCTGGTCGCGGAGATGTCCGCCCGCGGACAGGGCCACATCGCCCATCTCGCGCGGATCGCGCCGCCCCGGATCGGGGTGGAACTCAACGTGGGTACCGCCCACCTCGGCGAGTTCGGCTCGCGGGAGGCGATCGCGCAGGCGAAGGGTGAACTGGTCGAGGCACTGCCCGCGGCGGCCGACGGCGGTATCGCCGTGCTCAACGCCGACGACGACCTGGTCATGACGATGGCCGGGCGGACCACCGCCCGGATCGTCCGGTTCTCCTCGGCGGCGGACGCCCTGGACCGGGGCATCGAGTACGTGGCCACCGACATCCGGCTCGACGATGTCGCCCGGCCCTCGTTCCGGCTGCACCACCCCGCCGGGGAGCCGGTGGAGATCCACCTGGGCGTCTTCGGCATCCACAATGTCGGCAACGCCCTGGCCGCCGCCGCTGTCGGTATGGAGTGCGGTCTCGACGCGGCACAGATCGCCGCAGCCCTCGACGGGCATGTCGCGGCGTCCGCGAACAGGATGGACGTCCGCACCCGGGCCGACGGGGTGACGGTCATCAACGACTCCTACAACGCCAACCCCGACTCGATGCGGGCCGGGGTGGACGCGCTGGCCTACACCGCCACCGGACGCACCGGCGCGGAGGCCGTGGCGGTCCTCGGCCGGATGGCCGAACTGGGGGAGGGGACGGTCGCCGAGCACACCGCACTGGGGCACTACCTGTCCACCCGCGGGGTGGGCGAGGCGGTCGTCGTCGGCGAGGGTGCCGAGCTCGACGCCCTGGCCGACGCCGCCCGGGCGGAAGGCGTGACGGTGTACCGTGCCGCGGACACTGACGCGGCGGTCGCACATCTCGCCACGGTTCTGCACCCCGGGGACGTCGTGCTGGTCAAGGCGTCCTATTCTGACGGTCTGTGGCGGGTCGCCGACGGCCTCCACGACAAGGAGACTAAGTAGACAATGCTGCAGATCATCACCGCCGGGGTCGTGTCGTTCCTCGTCGCGATCTTTTTCACCCCGTACCTCATCAAACGGTTCTCCGCGGAGGGACTCGGCCAGGAGATCCGCGAAGAGGGCCCGAAGTCGCACCTGCGTAAGCGCGGCACCCCGACCATGGGTGGCCTGGCGATCCTCCTCGCCCTCGTCGTGGGCTACCTCGCCGCCGTCGTCGTCGGGCTGGTGACCTCCGACGGCACCGGACCCGGCGCCTCCGGGTGGATCGTCCTCGGACTGACCCTCGCCCTCGGCGGACTCGGTTTCGCCGACGACTACATCAAGCTGGTCATGGGCCGGAACCTCGGGCTGAACGCCAAGGCGAAGCTCGCCGGCCAGCTCGTCACCGCCGTCGTCTTCGGCATCCTCGTGCTGAAGTTCCCCGACGACCAGGGCCTCACCCCGGCCTCGTCGAAGCTGTCGTTCCTCCGTGACATCGACTCCTTCGACCTCAGGATCGGCGGGGTGGTCATCGGGACCGTCATCTTCCTCATCTTCATCTACCTGGTGATCTCCGCCTGGTCGAACGCGGTGAACCTCACGGACGGTCTCGACGGCCTGGCCGCCGGGGTGACCGGCATCGTGCTGGCGTCCTACGTCGTGCTGACGTTCTGGCAGTTCCGCAACTCCTGCGGCTCGGACCCGACCGCGTCCTGCTACGCGGTGCGCGACCCGCTGGACCTGGCGATGCTCGCCGCGGCGGGCCTCGGCGGCTGCCTCGGATTCCTGTGGTGGAACGCCGCCCCGGCGAAGATCTTCATGGGCGACACCGGCTCCCTGGCCCTCGGTGGCCTCGTCGCCGGCCTCTCCGTCGCCTCGCGCACCGAGCTGCTCATGGTCCTCGTCGGCTTCCTGTTCGTCATGGAGGCCGCCAGCGTGGTCATCCAGGTGCTGTTCTTCAAGACCACCGGACGCCGGGTGTTCCGCATGGCCCCCTTCCACCACCACTTCGAGGCCGGCGGCTGGGCGGAGACGACGGTCGTCATCCGGTTCTGGCTGCTCTCCGCGATCTTCGCGATGGCGGGGGTGGCACTGTTCTACAGTGACTGGCTCGGCTCGGCGTCATTCTAGGAGGACCGGGAACACATGGACACGACACACGCAGCTGACCGCACGCTCGTCGACCACCTCGACCACGGCAGGGTCCTGATCGCCGGGGCCGGCGTGGCCGGCCGCGGTGTGGCACGGATGCTCGCCGGGCTGCCGTCGACCGTCACCGTCGCCGACGACAACGCCACCGCACGCGGGGCGCTGGCCACGGAGACCGGCTGCCGGCCGGTCGATGTGGCCACCGCGACCGGGATGCTCGGGGAGACCGACATCGTCGTGACCTCGCCGGGCTGGCGGCCTGACTCGGCACTGCTCGTCGCGGCCGCACAGGCCGGGGTGCCGGTCATCGGCGACATCGAGGCCGCGTGGCTCGCCGACCGGGCGGGCCTGTTCGGCGCGCCGCGGACCTGGCTCGCGGTCACCGGGACCAACGGCAAGACCACGGCGACGGGCATGCTCCACAGCATCCTCGTGGCCGACGGACGGGCCGCCGAGGCAGTCGGGAACATCGGGACGCCGCCCGGCGAGGCACTGCTCAGCGAACCGCACACCGACGTGCTCGCCGCGGAGGTCTCGAGTTTCCAGCTGCACTGGGCCCCGGACTTTGCCCCGGACGCCGGCTGCGTACTCAACCTGGCCGACGACCACCTCGACTGGCACGGATCCTTCGCGAACTATGCCGCGGACAAGGCGCGGGCACTGACCGGGACGGTCGCCGTACTGGCGCTCGACGACCCGGCGGTGCTCGCCCAGGCGGCCCGCGAGGGCGTCGTCACCGGGGAGCGGCGTGGCTTCACCCTCGGCGACCCTGCCGGTGCGGCCGGTGCGGCCGGTGCGGCCGGTGCGGCCGTGCCGGGGCTGACCACCGTGACCGGCGTCCGCGACGGACGGATCGTCGAACTCGACACGACCTCCGGCGACCTCACCGACCTCGCGGCGGCCACCGGGCTGTCCCCGGCCGGACCCGCCGGTGTCGCCGACGCGACCGCGGCCGCCGCACTGGCCCGCGCCGCCGGCGTGGCCGCCGGTGCCGTCGGACGGGGACTGGCGTCCTTCCACGTCGCCGCGCACCGGGGACAGGTCGTCGCCGACGTCGACGGGGTGACCTGGATCGACAACTCGAAGGCGACCAACCCGCATGCGGCGTCCGCCGCACTGCGCGGCCTCGGTCACGTGGTCTGGGTCGCCGGCGGACAGCTGAAGGGCGCCGCCGTGGCCGATCTGGTCGCGGAGGTGGCGCCGACGTTGCGCGCCGCGGTCCTGCTGGGCGTCGACCGGGGGATCCTGGCCGACGCACTCGCCGCCGCGGCCCCGGACCTGCCGGTCACGGTCATCGACGAGACGGATCCGACCGTGGCGATGCGCGAGGTGGTCGAGGCCGCCCGCGGCGCCGCCGGCCCCGGCGACACGGTCGTGCTGGCTCCCGCCGCCGCCTCGCTCGACATGTACGCTGGAATGTCCCAGCGTGGAGACCTTTTCGCCCGCTTCGCGACCGGATCAGGGACCCAACCGCAGACCGAACCACGGGGAGAGAGGTAGCCGACGTGAGCAACCGCACGGACAGCCGGACCGGACGGCCCGCCCGGGGTGCCGAGGCGTCCCCCTGGGTCGGCCTGCAGGGCAAGGCCCGGCGGTTCCTCGACACGCCCCAGCTCGACTACCGGGTGCTGATGACCGTCACCGCCGCCCTGGTGGTGATCGGCCTGGTGATGGCCCTGTCGTCGTCGATGGTGACCTCGGTCGAGGGCGGCGGCAGCGTGTTCAGCTCCTTCGTCAAGCAGGCCGTCCTGGTGGTCATCGGGCTGTTCGCCATGTGGATCGCGCTGCGGATGCGTCCGACGAAGATCCGTGACTACTCGCCGTGGCTGCTCGGCCTGGCGATCGCGCTCCTGCTGCTCGTGCTCACCCCGTTCGGCACCGGCGGCACGGAGGTCGGGTCGAAGTCGTGGATCCGGCTCGGTTCGGTGGGCATCCAGCCCTCCGAGATCGGCAAGATGGCGCTCGCCGTCTGGGGCTCGGCCTCGGTGGCCGTCCATGCGCGGCGGGAGCGGACCTTCTTCCGCGGGATGGGGCCGTTCCTGTGCGTCGCGGTGTTCATCCTCGCTCTCGTCCTCGGCCAGAACGACCTCGGCATGATGCTGTCGGTCGGCCTGGTGGTCTTCGCGATGCTGTACTTCGGCGGGGCGTCCTCCCGGGTCCTGGTCGGCGGCGCCGTGGTCGGTGCCGTCATCGGTGCCGTCTTCACCCTGACGCACAGTTTCCGTGGGGCGCGGTTCAGCACCTGGGTGGACGCCGTGACCCTGAGCTTCAGTGAGGCCAACTCCCAGGGCGACGCCTACCAGGCCAAGCAGGGCATCCTGTCACTCGCCTCCGGCGGGCTCACCGGGGAGGGCCTCGGCCAGTCCCGGGCGAAGTGGTCCTATCTGCCGGAGGCCACCAACGACTTCGTCTTCGCGATCATCGGCGAGGAACTCGGCTGGATCGGCGCCGGACTGGTGATCGTGCTGTTCGCGTTCCTCGGCTGGTTCGGGATCCGGACCGCGGTCCGGCAGACGGACCCCTTCCTGCGCCTCATGGCGGCCACGCTCACCGTCGGTATCGTCTTCCAGGCGATGTTCAACATGGGCTACGTCATCGGGCTGCTGCCGGTCACCGGTGTGCAGCTGCCGCTGATCTCGTCGGGCGGTACCTCGGCGATCATCACCCTGGCGTCGCTGGGGCTGCTGATGAACTGTGCCCGGCACGAGCCGGCCGCCATCTCGTCGATGCAGCACGAGGGCCGGCCGTGGCTGGACCGGATCATGCTGCTGCCGGAACCCCGTCCGTACACCGCCGGTGGCGAGCAGCGCGCCCAGGCCCGGCCCCGGGCCCGCCGGTACGGGGAGCCGGTCACCCGCCGGCCGGACCGTGCCCGTCGTCCCGACGGTCCCGACCGCACGGCCCGCGGTGACAGTCCACCGCGCTCGCCGTCCCATTCCCCCTACCGTTCGACCAACCGCACCAGGAGACAGTGACAACTGTGACCAGTGAGACCAGTACCCCGTCCCGGGCAACCCCGGCACCCCTTTCGATCGTCCTCGCCGGCGGCGGGACCGCCGGGCATATCGAACCCGCACTGGCCGTCGGTGAGGCGCTGCGGGCGGCCCGGCCGGACGCCCGGATCACCGCCCTGGGCACTGAACGCGGCCTCGAGGGACGCCTGGTGCCAGAGCGTGGTTTCGACCTGTCCCTCATCCCGCCGGTCCCGGTGCCCCGCAAGGTGAACAAGGATCTCCTGACGTTCCCGTTCCGTCTGGTCCGGGCACTGTGGGAGACGCGCCGGACGCTGCGTCGTCTGGACGCGGACGTCGTCGTCGGCTTCGGCGGCTACGTCTCCGGCCCGGCCTATCTCGCGGCGAGGTCCGCGGGGATCCCGGTCGTCGTCCACGAGGCCAATGCCCGCACGGGCATGGCGAACCGGCTCGGGGTGAAACTCGGCGGCCGCGCGCTCGCCGCCGTCCCGGATTCCGGACTGCCCGGGGCCGAGGTGGTCGGCATCCCGGTCCGCCGGAGCCTGCTCGACCTCGACCGGGCCGGGCTGCGCCGGGAGGCCCGTGACTTCTTCGGCCTCGACCAGGACGCGCCGGTGCTGCTCGTCACCGGCGGCAGCCAGGGCGCCGCGTCGATCAACGCCGCGGTCGCCGGTGCCGCGCCGACCCTGGCGGACGCCGGGATCGGCGTCCTGCACGCCTACGGCCGGAAGAACTCGGTGGAGGTCGCCCAGACCCCCGGCGCCCCGGCGTATGTCGCGGTACCGTACATCGACCGGATGGATCTGGCCCTCGCCGCCGCGGACATGGTGCTGTGCCGGTCCGGTGCGATGACGGTGGCGGAGATCTCGGCCTGCGGACTGCCGGCCGTGTACGTCCCGCTGCCGCACGGCAACGGGGAGCAGGAACTCAACGCCCGGCCGGTCGTCGAGGCCGGCGGCGGGTCGATCGTGCCGGACGCCGAACTGGACGCCCGCCGGGTCGCCCGCGAGGTCGTCCCGCTGCTGCGGGACGCCGACCGGCTGGAGAAGGCCGGGGCCGCCGCCTCCCGGGCGGGGCACCGGGACGCGGCCGCGCGCATCGCGGAGATCGTCATCGAGGAAGCGACGGAGAAGAAATGAACGAGATCAACGGAGTGTCGGCCGACCGGCTCCAGCGGGTCCACATGGTGGGGATCGGCGGTGCCGGCATGTCGGGCATCGCGCGGATCCTGCTGGACCGGGGCGTGGCGGTCAGCGGTTCGGACATGAAGGAGTCGCGGGTCGTGCTCGCGCTGCGCGCGGCCGGCGCCGTCATCGGCGTCGGCCACCGCGCGGAGAACCTGGACCTGGCCGGAGGGGCACCGGATGCCGTGGTGACCTCCTTCGCCGCGATCCCGCAGGACAACCCGGAGCTCGTCGCCGCCCGCGAACGGGGAATCCCGGTGCTGCGGCGGTCCGACATGCTCGCGCTGCTCATGGCGGACTCCCGTGCGGTGCTGATCTCCGGGACACACGGCAAGACCTCGACGACGTCGATGGCGGTCGTGGGACTGCAGGCCGCCGGGCTGGACCCGTCGTTCGCGATCGGCGGCCAGCTGAACCGGGCCGGGACGAACGCCCACAACGGCACCGGAGACGTCTTCGTCGCCGAGGCGGACGAGTCCGACGGCTCCTTCCTCACCTATTCGCCGACCGTGGCGGTCGTGACGAACATCGAGGCGGACCACCTGGACTACTACGGCACCGAGGCCGCCTACCACGCCGTCTTCGGCGAGTTCGCCGGCCGGATCAGGGACGGCGGCGCCCTGGTGGCCTGTGTGGAGGACGACGGCGCCGCCGAACTCGCCGAACGCGCCGCCGCCGGGGAGCTTCCGCTCGCCGACGGTGTCCGGGTGTTCGGGTACGGGGCGGAGGCGGCGCTCGCCGCACATCCGTCGGTGCCCGCCGGGGCCGTGGTCCTGGAATCGGCGGCGCTGCCGGACGGCGGGTCGCGGGCCCGGGTACGGCTCGACGGCGTCCCGGGCGCACCGGTCGTCGAACTGACGGTCCACACCCCGGGGCACCACATGGTGCTCAACGCCGCCGCGTCACTGCTCGCCGGCGTGCTCGTCGGCGCGGACCCGCAGTCCGTCGCCGACGGGATCGGCGACTTCGAGGGGGTGCGCCGCCGTTTCGAGTTCCACGGCGAGGTCGGGGGTGTGGAGGTCTACGACGACTACGCGCACCACCCCACGGAGGTCCGTGCCGTGCTCTCCGCCGCCCGGGCCAAGGTCGACGCCCGCGGCGGCGGCCGGGTCATCGTGGTCTTCCAGCCGCACCTGTACTCACGGACCGTCAACTTCGCCACGGAGTTCGCCGCCGCCCTCGATCTGGCCGACTCGGTGGTCGTCCTCGACATCTTCGGCGCGCGGGAGGACCCGGTGGAAGGGGTCGACTCGCGCATCATCACCTCGAAGATGACCACCCCGGTCGTCTTCGAGCCGCGGTTCTCCGATGCGCCGGACCGGGTGGCGGAGATCGTCCGGCCCGGTGACATCGTGCTGACGGTCGGCGCCGGCACCGTGACGATGCTCGCCGACGAGATCCTGCACCGGCTGGGGGAGTGAGGGAGATGGCCGGGACACGTCGGACACGCCGCCGGTGGCTCATCCCCGTCGCCGTGGTGGTCGTGGTGGTCATCGCGGCCCTGGTGGTGTACGTCAGCCCGTTGCTGCACGTCCGCTCGGTGGAGGTCGAGGGGACGCACAACCTCACCGCCGACGAGGTCCGGGACGCCTCCGGGGTGCAGGAGGGCCAGAACCTGGCCCGGCTGGACACCTCGGCCGCGGCCTCCGGGGTCTCCCGGCTGCCCTGGACCGACAGCGTGACCGTGTCCCGGTCCTGGCCGTCGACGGTGCGCATCGACGTGACCGAACATGAGGCGGTCGGCGTCCTCGACGACGGTGGGGACCCCGCCGTCGTCGACGCGGACGGCCGGCTGTTCCTGCGCGGTGTGACGCCCGACGGGGTGAAGAAGATCACCGCGCGTGCCGACGACCAGGGTGCGGTGTCCGCCGCCGCCGGCGCCCTCGCCGCCGTCCGGCAGCTGGATCAGGGCCTGTACGATCAGGTCGAGAGCGCGGACGCCCAGGGCGCCAACGACGTCCTCCTGAAATTCCCGGAGGGCAGGGAAGTGTACTGGGGTTCCGCTGACCGTGCCGCGGACAAGGCCGAGGCGACACGGGTCGTGCTGACCAGAAAGGGAGCCCGGTGGAATGTCTCCAATCCCGGGCTCCCGTCGGTGCGAGAATAACTCTAAACCTTTCATTGAGGGATACGACACGCCGCCGGAAATGTTCCGGGAAAGTCCGGCGGTGTCCACCACAATGAGCAAGACAAATCCGGGGCATTCAGCAGACAGGAAAGTGAGAGCACAGGCCATGAGCGACTACGACAACCACCTCGCCAACATCACGGTGGTCGGCGTCGGCGGCGGCGGCGTGAACGCCGTCAACCGCATGATCGAGGCAAACCTGCAGGGCGTGGAGTTCGTCGCCATCAACACCGACGCGCAGGCCCTGCTGATGACCGACGCGGACACGAAGCTCGACATTGGCCGCGAGGAGACCCGCGGGCTCGGAGCCGGTGCGAACCCGGAGGTCGGCCGTCGCGCGGCCGAGAACGGCAAGGAGGAGATCGAGGAGGCGCTCGAGGGTGCCGACATGGTCTTCGTCACCTGTGGTGAGGGTGGCGGCACCGGTACCGGCGCATCGCCGGTCGTCGCGCAGATCGCCAAGAAGCAGGGTGCCCTGACCGTCGGTGTGGTGACCCGCCCCTTCCAGTTCGAGGGCAAGCGCCGCACCCGGCAGGCCCTCGAGGGTATCGAACAGCTCCGCGACGTCTGTGACACGCTCATCGTCATCCCCAATGACAGTCTGCTGAAGATGGGTGACGAGGACCTCCAGCTCATGGACGCCTTCCGCAAGGCCGACGAGGTCCTGCACTCAGGTGTCGAAGGCATCACCAAGCTCATCACGACCCCCGGCATGATCAACGTGGACTTCGCCGACGTGCGCTCGGTCATGACGGACGCCGGGTCGGCGCTCATGGGCATCGGTTTCGCCCGGGGTGAGAACCGCGCCCGCAAGGCCACCGAGATGGCGATCAACTCACCGCTGCTCGAGACGACGATGAAGGGTGCCAAGGGTGTGCTGCTGTCCTTCGCGGGCGGCTCCGACCTCGGCCTGTTCGAGGTCAACGACGCCGCCTCGATCGTCGAGGAACTCGCCGACGACGACGCCAACATCATCTTCGGCACCATCGTCGACGAACAGCTCGGCGACGAGGTGCGGGTGACCGTCATCGCCACCGGCTTCGACGATTCGCCGAACGTGACCCCGGCCCAGTCGCAGCGTCCCGGCCAGCACCGGGCACCGGAACCGTCGGAGACCCAGCGGCCGGAACGGCAGGCCGACCAGGGTGGTCAGGAGCGCCAGCAGCAGGGCATCTTCGACGGCGCGGACGCCCCGCAGCCCCGTGAGCGGCAGAACCGGGACAACCGCGACAACCGTGAGGCCGAGGTGCCGGCCAGCTTCGCGCAGCGCCGCAACGGCAACGAGAGCTCCGGCCTGTTCAGCAGCCCGGAGCGGGACCGCCGCGACGATGACGGAGAGGACGACCTTGACCTCCCCTCGTTCTTCTGAGAGTCCCGCCGACGGTGCTGAGCGCCGCGTCCGGAAGGTCGTGACCGACCGGTCCGGCGGCGTCTCCGAGGGCCCGTACGGGTCATTCAACCTGGGGGACCACGTCGGTGACGACCCGACGGCGGTCGCCGCGAACCGGACCCGGCTCGCCGGTCTCCTCGGCCTGCCCGAGGACCGGATGGTGTACATGGAGCAGGTGCATTCGCCGACGGTGACGGAGGTGACGCAGGAGCTGCTCGACGGACTCGCCGGCGGCCCCGTGCCGGTGACCGACGCCCTCGTGACCACACTTCGCGGGACGGCACTGGTGGTGCTCACCGCCGACTGCGTGCCGGTCCTGCTCTCGGACGAGGACGCCGGGGTCGTCGCCGCCGTGCATGCCGGACGCCTCGGCGCCCGCAACGGAATCCTCGCCCGCACCCTCGACGAGATGGAGCGGCTGGGAGCCGTGCCCGCCCGTGTCCATGTCCTGTTCGGTGCGGCGATCGCGGGCACCGACTACGAGATTCCGGAGAGTATGGCGCGGGACGTCGAGGAGCGGCTGCCGGGGTCGCGGACGCGGACGTCGACCGGGACCACCGGGCTCGACCTCCGGGCCGGACTGCTGCGCCAGCTCATGGAACGCGGTGTGACGATGATCGACGCCGATCCGCGGAGCACCCTGGCGGAGGAGAGCCTGTTCTCCTACCGTCGCGACGGCACCACCGGGCGTCAGGCCGCCGTGGTCTGGATGCCCTGACCCCGGCGGACGAGACGCTGACTGGTGCCCTGCGTGTCACCGTCGCCGCCGGAGACGGCGGGCCGGTACCGTGGAGAGCAGTACCAGGGTGGAGAAGGCTACCGCGCGGGCTACCGAGAACACCACGATGAAGGAGAGTGAGGACCATGGCAGAAGGCATCACCGGGAAAATGAAGGACTTCTTCGGGCTGGGCAGTGTCGACAGCTACGAGGATCCGTACCACTACGACGAGTTCGATGACGACCGGGACGACAGGGGCCGCCGGGACCACCGGGAACCGGCCGAGGATCCGCGTGACACGCACGCCGTGCGTGAGCCACGCGAGACCCGGGAGGCGCGCCCGTCAAGCCGCTACGGCGCGCCGGCCCGGGAGCCGGAGGACGCGTACCGGCGTCCGGAGGCGGCGTCCCGCTACGAGGGGGAGGACCGCCACCCCCGCAGTGGTCTGTACTCCGCCACGACGCCGGCGACGCCGGCGTCGGTCGAACCCCGGTTCGTGGTCGTGAAGATCAGCGAGTTCCGGGAGGCGGGGAACCTGGCGAACGCCTTCCGCACCGGCGACGTGGTGGCTTTCTCGCTCTCCGGTATGGAGAAGGCGGAGGCGACCCGGGTGCTCGATTTCTCGGCGGGCCTGGCCAAGGGACTCGCCGGCGACCTGAAGAAGCTGGGTGGTTTCCGCAGCTTCGTCCTGGTGCCGGCCGATGTCACACTCGACCGCGGACACCTGGATGACCTGGACGCCAAGCTGGCGGGGGACCGGTAGCCGCTGTGGCCGTTGCTCTGTTCGCTGTCGCCCTGGTCCTGCGCCTCTACTGGTACATCCTGCTGGGGCGCGTGATCATCGAGATGATCCAGTCCTTCTCCCGCCGTTGGACCCCGCCCCGGTGGTTCGCCGTGATCGCCGAACCGCTGTTCGTCCTCACCGACTTCGCCATCAAGCCGTTGCGGCGGCTGATCCCGCCGCTGCGGTTGGGTGGGGTGGCCCTGGATCTCTCGGTCCTGGTGCTTTTCCTCATTCTGACGATCCTCACCGGAATTGTGCAGAGCGCAGGTATTGCCGCCGCCTAGCAGGGATGATGGCACTGTGAAGGATGATAATTACTGCGGTTCCAGCTGTCTGTTGTTGCCGGTGGGAAACTCGGTGCGGTATAACAGGCCGTAAAGATTGCACATCAGGTTGACCGTGAACCTGTACTGTTGCAGTCAGTTGTTACGATCGACCAAGACAATGCGCTGGCGAGAGCCGGCGAGACATTATCCGACTGTGAAGGGAACTACCGATGCCGTTGACTCCCGCTGACGTTCACAACGTGGCCTTCAGCAAGCCGCCGATCGGCAAGCGTGGCTACAACGAGGACGAGGTAGACCAGTTCCTCGATCTCGTCGAAGACACTCTCGCTGAGCTCCAGGACGAGAACACCGAGCTGCGGGAGCAGGGTGCCGGTTCCGCCGCCCCGGCGGCCGCAGCTGCCGCCGCCGGCTCGACGGGCTCCGCGGACTCCGTCGACCGCGCGGAACTCGACAAGACGAAGGCCGCGCTCAAGGACGCCGAGAAGGCCGCCTCCGACGCCAAGGCCCGCGTCGCGGACCTGGAGAAGGAACTCGCCGAGGCCAAGAAGGCCACCTCCGCTGCGGAGGCCCGCGCCACCGCCGCAGAGAAGTCCGCGGCCGAGGCCCGGAAGTCCGGCGCCGCCGCATCCTCCGATGCCGCGGCGGCGTCCGCCCAGCCGCAGGCCGCCGCGGCGGCCGCACCGGTCACCGGACCGGACGGCACCGCAACGCCGGAGACCCACATGCAGGCCGCACGCGTGCTGTCGCTGGCACAGGAGATGGCCGACCGCCTCACCGGTGACGCGAAGGACCAGTCGCAGGCCATGCTGAGCGACGCCCGCTCCGAGGCCGACAGGATCGTCAAGGACGCGAACTCCTCGGCCGAGGCCACCCTGGCCGACGCCAAGAAGCGTTCCGAGACCCAGCTCGCCGAGGCGAAGTCCTCCTCCGAGAAGCAGCTCGCCGAGGCGAAGCAGAGCTCCGAGAAGATGGTCGCCGACGCGAAGCAGAAGTCGGCCACCCTGATCGCGGACGCCACCGCGCAGTCCGAGGCCCAGGTCCGCCAGGCCCAGGAGAAGGCCGACGCCCTGGAGAAGGACGCCGAGCGCAAGCACACCGAGATCATGTCGACGATCAAGAAGCAGCAGACGGCCCTCGAGGGCCGCATCGACGAGCTGCGCACCTACGAGCGCGAGTACCGGACCCGCCTGAAGACGTTCCTCGAGTCCCAGCTCGACGAGCTCAACAGCCGGAACACGGCTGCGCCGCAGGGCAACGTCGACTTCGACGACAAGTAGGAGAAGGTCCCCGCCGATGCTCGCTGTCTCGCTGCTCCTCGCCCTCCTCGGATTCATCGCGCTTCTCGTGGCCCTGTGGGCCGGCTCGATGCTGTGGGCGTGGATCTGCATCGTGGTGGCCGCGGTGGGGATCATCCTGTTCATCGTCGACCTCATCATCCTGAGGCGACGGTAGGGGAGTTATACTTTCCCCGGTCCCGGCCCACCGCCGCCGCGGTGGGCCGGTCATCGCGCACTGATCCGGCCATCACCGGGGAGCGTCTCCGGAAGAACCGGACCCGGTGAGAACCGTGGTCCCCAGTAGAACCGGGCGGATGCGGCACGTCACGCCGTCAACGAAGCGGGAGTCCCGCCCGGACGGCGGTCGGCGGGAATCTCCAAGCGGGGTGGTACCGCGTCCCACCACCGGCGGACCTGCCGGGGTGGGCACGTCCCCGCGGACCCAGACGATGATGACCCTGAGGAGTCCGCGATGACCACCCCCGCCGGCGGCGCCTACCCCCGTCACGACATGACGGACGGCACCAGCTCGTTCCCCCACATGGAGGAGAACGTCCTGAAGTACTGGGAGGACGACCAGACCTTCCAGGCGTCCCTCACCAACCGTGAGGACGCGCCCGACTACATCTTCTACGACGGCCCGCCCTTCGCCAACGGCCTGCCGCACTACGGTCACCTGCTGACCGGCTACGTCAAGGACATCGTCCCGCGCTACAAGACGATGCGCGGCTACCACGTCCCGCGCGTCTTCGGCTGGGACACCCACGGCCTGCCCGCTGAGCTCGAGGCGGAGAAGCAGCTCGGGATCAAGGACAAGGGCCAGGTCGAGGACATGGGCCTGGCAGCCTTCAACGACTACTGCGCGAAGTCGGTGCTGCGCTACACCGACGAGTGGAAGGCCTACGTCACCCGTCAGGCCCGGTGGGTGGACTTCGACAACGGCTACAAGACCATGGACCTGACCTACATGGAGTCCGTGATCTGGGCCTTCAAGCAGCTCTACGACAAGGGGCTGATCTACCAGGGCTTCCGTGTGCTGCCGTACTCGTGGGCCGAGCACACCCCGCTGTCGAACCAGGAGACCCGGCTCGACGACTCCTACAAGATGCGGCAGGACCCGACCGTCACCGTCACCTTCCCGCTGACCGGCGCCTACCCGGGCACCGCGGCGGTCGAGACGCTCGCCGCGCACCCCGAACTGGCGGACGCCGCCCCGCTGGCGTGGACGACCACCCCGTGGACCCTGCCCTCGCACCTGGCCCTGGCGGTCAACCCCACGGTGACCTATGTGCTCGTGCGGGTCGGTGACGACGGAGCGGAAGCGGTCGCCGGACAGAAGGTGCTCCTCGCCAAGGACCTGCAGGGCGCCTATGCCAGGGAGCTCGGCGAGAAGGCCGAGGTGCTCGGTGAATTCACCGGCGAGCAGCTCGTCGGCCTGACCTACACACCCCCCTTCGACTACTTCGCCGACCGCGCGGGGCAGGGTGCCTTCCGCATCCTCGCCGCCGACTACGTCACCACCGAGGACGGCACCGGTATCGTCCACCAGGCCCCGGCCTTCGGTGAGGACGACATGAACACCTGCAACGCCGCCGGCATCGACGTGGTGATCCCCGTCGACATGGACGGCAAGTTCACCTCGCTGGTGCCCGACTACCAGGGTCAGCTGGTCTTCGACGCGAACCGCCAGATCATCCGCGACCTCAAGGAGAAGGGCCGGATCGTCCGTGACCAGACGATCGAGCACTCCTACCCGCACTCCTGGCGGTCCGGCGAGCCGCTGATCTACATGGCGCTGCCCAGCTGGTTCGTGTCCGTCACGAAGTTCCGCGACCGGATGGTCGAGCTCAACCACGACCAGATCGAGTGGATCCCCGAGCACATCCGGGACGGCCAGTTCGGCAAGTGGCTCGAGGGGGCCCGGGACTGGAACATCTCCCGCTCCCGCTACTTCGGGTCGCCGATCCCGGTGTGGGTCTCCGACGATGACGCCTACCCGCGCATCGACGTCTACGGGTCCCTCGATGAACTGGAGGCCGATTTCGGCGTCCGGCCGACCAACCTGCACCGGCCGTACATCGACGAACTCACCCGCCCCAACCCGGACGACCCGACAGGGAAGTCCACCATGCGGCGCGTGTCGGATGTCCTCGACGTCTGGTTCGACTCGGGCTCGATGCCGTTCGCCCAGGTGCACTACCCGTTCGAGAACAAGGACTGGTTCGACAGCCACAGCCCCGCCGACTTCATCGTCGAGTACATCGGGCAGACCCGCGGCTGGTTCTACCTGCTGCACGTCCTGGGCACCGCACTGTTCGACCGTCCCGCGTTCAAGAAGGTCGTCTCCCACGGCATCGTGCTCGGCGACGACGGCCTGAAGATGTCCAAGTCGAAGGGCAACTACCCCGACGTCAACGAGGTCTTCGACCGCGACGGTTCGGACGCCATGCGGTGGTTCCTCATGAGTTCGCCGATCCTGCGTGGCGGCAACCTCATCGTCACTGAACAGGGCATCCGCGAGGGCGTCCGTCAGGCGATGCTGCCGATGTGGAACGCCTACTCGTTCCTGCGGCTCTACGCGCACAGGCCCGCGGAGCGTGCCGTGGGGGACAAGGCGCCGACGAACGTTCTGGACCGCTACATCCTCGCCAAGCTCCACGACACGGTCACTGCGGTGACCACCTCGCTGGACGCCACGGACATCGCCGCGGCGACCGATGAGATCCGGCAGTTCTGCGACGCCCTGACCAACTGGTACGTGCGGCGGTCCCGCGACCGGTTCTGGGCCGGGGACGAGGAACACCCCGACGCCTTCAACACCCTGTACACGGTGCTGGAGACCCTGTGCCGCATCAGCGCCCCGCTGCTGCCGATGACCACCGAGGTGATCTGGCGCGGCCTGACCGGTGGCCGCTCGGTGCACCTGACCGACTGGCCCGACGCCGACGAGTTCCCGGCGGACGCCGACCTGGTCGCCACGATGGACGAGGTGCGCAGTGTGTGCTCCGCGGCGTCCTCGCTGCGTAAGGCCCACAAGCTGCGTAACCGCCTGCCGCTGCAGCGGCTGACCGTCGCACTGCCCGGTTCGGGGCGCCTGGCGGAGTTCGCCGACATCATCCGGGACGAGGTCAACGTCAAGGACGTCGCCCTGACCGATGACGTGAGCTCCGTCGGACGCTTCGAGGTCGTCGTCAACGCCCGGGTCGCCGGGCCGCGGCTGGGCCGGGACGTCCAGAAGGTCATCAAGGCCGTGAAATCCGGCAACTACACCGTGGACGAGGCCGGGACGGTCACCGCCGACGGCATCGCCCTGGTCGACGGCGAATTCTCCCGTCGGCTGGTCGCCGTCGACCCCGATCAGACCGCCGAGATCCCCGGGACCGAGGGCCTCGTCGTACTCGACATGACGCTCACCCCGGAGCTCGAGGCGGAGGGCTGGGCCGCGGACCGCATCCGCGGAATCCAGGACGCCCGGCGGACCGAGGACTTCGATGTCTCGGACCGGATCGTGCTGACCCTGTCGGTGCCGGCCGAGCGGCGCGCGTGGGCGGACGAGCACATCGCCACGATCGCCGGTGAGGTGCTGGCCACCAGCTACTCCGTCGTCGTGGGGGAGGATCTCGCCCACGACACCGGCGACGGCTGCTCCGTCGATGTTGTGAGGGTCGCTGTCGCCGACTGACGGTGACGACGGTAACGTCTGTACCTGGAAAGCAACCACAACCACATTCCCTCCGACGGGCTGCCGCCGGGGCCGGGGCCTGACATCTGTCGGCCCCGGCCCCGGCGGTGTCTGGCAGGGGAGTCGGGTGAATGACTTTCACCGGCTGTTGACAAGAC
This sequence comes from Corynebacterium nuruki S6-4, assembly GCF_007970465.1. Lineage (NCBI taxonomy): Bacteria > Bacillati > Actinomycetota > Actinomycetes > Mycobacteriales > Corynebacteriaceae > Corynebacterium > Corynebacterium nuruki. The sequence goes on along the minus strand of NZ_CP042429.1, from coordinate 875,733 downwards.
AAGAGGACAACCACCGTGACACAACCAGAGACAACCGGCGGCTCACCGTCGTTCCTCACCGGTGACCAGGAAGGGTACCGGAAAGGCCTGAAACACCGGCACATCCAGATGATGGCCATCGGCTCCGCCATCGGTACCGGACTCTTCCTCGGCGCCGGCGGCCGACTGCATGACGCCGGTCCGTCGCTGTTCATCTCCTACGCGGTCTGCGGATTCTTCGGATTCCTCGTCCTGCGCGCCATCGGTGAAATGGTCATGCACCGGCCGAGCTCGGGCGGTGTGGTCTCCTACGCCCGCGAGTTCCTCGGCGAGCGGGCCGCCTACCTGCTGGGCTGGAACTACTTCCTGCAGTGGGCCATCACCGGCATCGCGGACACCACCGCCGTCGCCCTGTACCTCAAGTTCTGGGGGATCTTCGATTCGGTCCCGCAGTGGGTGCTGGCGCTGATATCGCTGGTCGTCGTGGTGCTGTTCAACATGATCGGCGTCGGCGTGTTCGGCGAAGTGGAGTTCTGGTTCAGCTTCGTCAAGGTCGCGGCGATCGTCGTCTTCCTCGTCACCGGCCTGTGGTTCATCTTCACCGGACACGAGATCGGCGGCGAGATCCCCGGCCTGTCGAACATCACCGACAACGGCGGCATCTTCCCGGAGGGTGTCGTGCCGCTGGCGGTCGTCACCTCGGGTGTCTTCTTCGCCTACCTCGGTATCGAGGTCATCGCCACGGCCGCCGGCGAGACCCAGCACGCCGAGAAGGAGATGCCCCGGGCCGTCAACAACGTCATCTGGCGCATCCTGGTCCTCTACTGCGGATCCGTCCTCGTCATGGCGCTGCTGCTGCCCTACACGGAATACGATGAGGGCGAGAGCCCGTTCGTCACGGTGTTCTCGAAGGTCGGTATCTCCCACATGGGCGATGTCATGAACCTCATCGTGATCACCGCCGCCCTGTCGTCGCTGAACGCCGGCCTGTACTCGACCGGCCGCGTCATCCGCACGATGGCGCACGCCGGATCCGCACCGCAGGCCCTGGGCCGGATGAACTCACGCGGCGTCCCGTTCGGCGGCATCGTGCTGACCAGCCTCGTCGTCGTCATCGGCGTGATCATCAACTACGTCGCCCCCGGCCGGGCCTTCGACATCGCGATGAACATGACCTCCGTGACGCTGGTGCTCACCTGGGGTGCGATGATCGTCGCGCAGATGAGGATGCAGAAGAAGGCCGAGCGCGGCGAGTTCGAACGCCCCTCGTTCCGGATGCCGCTGGCCCCGTACTCTAACTGGCTGACCCTCGCGTTCCTGCTGCTCGTGGTGGTCCTCGTCGCGTCCGGTGACTCGATCGGGCTGTGGACGATCATCATCTCCATCCCGATCATCCTCGTCGTCTGGTTCAGCTGGCGGTGGGTGAAGCCGAGCGTGATCCGCCGTCGCCGGGAGTTCGAGCTCAACGTCGAGCACACCTACGTGCCGCGCAATGAGGATCCGGGCACGAACCTTCCGACCGAGTAGTCGACTGTCCGCCCCGGACTGACCGGTCTCCCCGCACCCCGGTGCTCCGCTGTCAGCGGCGCACCGGGGTGCGGTCTTTTCTGTCGCATGCCGGATGACCGCATGCCGGATGACCGCGTGCCGGTACGCCGGACGCGGTGATCGGGGGAGCGGGTCACGGCGGGGCCGGGCCGTTGCCGGCCTCCTCGTCCTGCCCCGTCATCCGTTCCCGGTGGTGTTGTCCGATCGGCCCGGAGGCGTGGGTGGTGTACTCCTGGCCTCCCGGGGAGGTCCAGCGGACCGTGTACCCGCCGTCCGTGGTGGCTGCCCGCCAGCGCCCGGCGCTCTTCTCCCGGTGGTGCGCACGGCACAGGCTCATCCCGTTGCTCACATGTGTCGGGCCGTCACTGTCGGGGTCGGTGTGCGGCGAGTTGACGATGTGGTCCTTCTCGCAGCGGGACGCGGGTTCGGTGCATCCCGGGAACCGGCAGGTGCCGTCCCTGGCCTCGATGTGGAGCTGGTGGATGAGCGGGAACCGGTAACTCTTCGACGGCTTGAGGTCCTCCGGGTCGGTGGGGACGTTATGTACTGTCTCTGCGGCCGACTCGAGTCTGTCGGCGGTTCCCGGGTCGATCCAGCCGGTCTCGGCGATCCAGCCGGCCCCGGTGCCGTGGATGCCGTCGGTGGTGGCCCGGTACAGGCTGACCCGCACATGGATGGTCTCCGGATCGTCGCCGAGCAGTTCCAGCAGGACCTGGGCCTTGAGCTGCGCCCGGGTCGGCAGGGCGGGGAAATCGCCGGGACCGTCGGCCTCGCCGCGCTCCACCGCGTCCCGGCGGTCCCGGCGCAGACCGGCGAGCCGGGTGTCCACCTTCTTGTCCAGGGCTGCGTCGACGGTCCCGCTGGTCACCTCGGACCCGGTCGTCAGGATGAAGTCGGTGCCGCGCCGGTGCAGTGCCGCCGTGTCGCGTTCCGCGTCGGTCGTGGCGGCGATCAGCGCGGGGGCGGCGTCGATGAGGGCGGCGTCCACGGCGGCCTGCAGTGCGGTGAGGTCGACCGGCCCCCGCGCGCAGGCGGCCTCGAGCCACGGGGTCACCTGCTCCGCCACGGCGGAGTCGAGCAGTCCCCGGAGTTCGTCGGCCCGGTCGGCGACGACGTGGACGAGCTGCCGGTTGATGCGGGACCAGATCAGTGCGAGGTGGTCGACGGCGATCTGCCCGGTTGTCGCGACGGCGAGGTAGATCCCGGGGATGCGGAGCGTCAGGTCGGCGGCGTGGGCGAACCGGCGTGCATCGGCCGGCCCCCGGCCCCGCAGGGCCAGTGCCGCGGCAGTACGGGTGCGGGTGTCGAGCGTGGTGAGGTGGGCGATGATCGCCATGTCCCCCTGGTTGAGGTGACGGCGCAGCGCGTCCAGATCGCCGGTCGCCGCATCGGCCGCCGCGTCCGCGATGGCGGTGGTGTCCATGGCCGTCTCCTCCCCGCTGTCGGTGTGACGGGTATCACTCTGTCACGTCCACCGGACAGCGACGGTCCCCGTCCTCACATAATAGAACACAGAAACGAATTAAAACCGGTTTTCCCTGTCCCGTTCCACCCCTCCCGCCCGCGCGTAATACGATGGACCACCATGACAGGTGCCGGGCAGCGATGGGTGGTCCATGTCGACATGGACGCCTTCTTCGCCTCGGTCGAACAGCTCACCCGGCCGACCCTGCAGGGCCGTCCCGTGCTGGTCGGAGGAATGTCGGGGCGGGGAGTGGTGGCCGGTGCCTCCTACGAATCCCGCGTCTACGGGGCACGCTCGGCGATGCCCATGAGTCAGGCGGTGCGGTTGTGCCGCGGCCGGGCGGTCGTCGTCCGGCCGCGCTTCATCGTCTACTCCACCGTGTCCGCCCGTGTCTTCGACATCCTCACCCGCGAGGCCGGCACCATCGAGAAGCTCAGCGTGGACGAGGGCTTCGCCGAGCCTGCGGTCCTGCAGGGCGCCGACCGCGACACGGCCGAAGCCTGGGCGCGGGAGCTGCAGGCCACCGTGGACCGCGAGGTCGGTCTGCCCTGCTCGGTCGGCGTCGCCGGCGGGAAATCGGACGCCAAGATGGCCTCCGACCTGGCGAAACCCCACGGCGTGACCGTCGTCTCCCGCGCGGAGCGCGGGGATGTCTTCGGACCCCGCCCGGTCGGTGATCTGTGGGGGATCGGTCCGGTCGCCCGGGCCCGGCTCGCCGAGGTCGGGGTGGTCACCATCGGCCAGTTCACCGCCATGGATGACGCGGATGTCCGGTCGTTGCTCGGCAGTGTCGGCCTGCAGACCCAGGCCTACGCCCGCGGTGACGATCCCCGGCCCGTCGCCCCGCGGGCGCGGGCCAAACAGGTCTCCGCCGAACGCACCCTCGAGGTGGATGCCGCGACGACCGCGGGGGTCCTGCCCGTCCTCGCGGCGACGGCGGCTGCCGCGCACCGCCGTCTGAAGTCCGACGGCCGGGCCGCGCGCACGGTGACGGTGAAGACCCGGACCTCCGATTTTCAGGCGCACACCCGGTCGATCACCCTGGCGGCCCCCACCGACGATCTCGACGAGATCACGGCGGCCGCCCGGTCCGTGGTGCCGCATCCGGAGGAGTCCGGGGCGGTCCGGCTGGTCGGGGTGAGTCTGTCCGGGCTCACCGACGAGCGTCAGGTCGTCCTGTTTCCCGAACTCGCGGTGCCCGGCGACCCGCCGGAACCGGACCACGTTCCCGCCCCGGATGCCGCGCCCGACCCCGCACCGGCCGACACGTCCGGTCACTGGACCCCCACCCAGGACGTCCGTCACCGGGAGTACGGCCACGGCTGGGTGCAGGGCACCGGGTCGGGCGTGGTCAGTATCCGCTTCGAGACGCGCGCCACCGGCCCGGGCCGTACCCGGACCTTCGCCGTCGACGATCCGGACCTCAGTCCCGCGGACCCGCTGGACAGTCTCGCCTGGTGACGGCCAGCTCGCAGAGCAGCTTCATCCGGGCCTGCGCCGGGCTCAGCAGACCACCGGAGCGGACGCCACGGCGCGCCAGCCGGGCACCGCCTCCGGGACCGCCGTAGACCAGGTCCACCGGGCCGCCGGGGACCCTGGTGCAGATGACGACGGGGATGCCCCGGTCCAGTGCCCGTTCGACACCGGGGGACAGGACGCCGACGTTGCCGGAGCCGAAGGCGGCGACGACGATGCCTTCGGCCCCCGCGTCGACCGCCGCGTCGACGAGGGTCGCATCCCCGCCCTGGTAGGCGGCGACGATGTCGACCCGCAGCCCGGCCAGCGGGGCCGGCGTCGTGGTCAGCGGGGCGGGGGCGCCGTCCGGCAGGGGGTTGGCGAAGGCCCGGTCCGCCACGGTGTCCACTTTCCGAGCGCCGTAGGCCGGGACCCGCGCCCCGCCCATGACGATCACCGGTGCGTGCACCTCGCCGGCGGCGGTGAGGGCGTCCCGCAGGTTGCCGGGTCCGTCGGGTGCGGCGTCGTCGGCGGGACGCTGCGCCCCGGTGAGCACCACCGGGCCGCCGATGAGACGGTCGACGGCCATGGCGGTCTCCTCCATCGAATCGGTGCCGTGGGTGAGGATGACCGGTCCCCGTGCCGCCGCCGCGGCGATGCCGGCGAGGAGACTGTCGAGGTCGTCGAGGGTCATCGTGGAGGAGTCGAGGTGGAGGACGTCCCGGGCGTCCCGGACCGCAGCGGCCGGCAGTGCGGCGCTCTGCAGCAGGTCGGCGACGGTCCGGGTCGGGGTGCGGGCGCCGTCGGCACCGGTGGTGCAGGCGATCGTCCCGCCGGTGGCCAGGACGGTGGCAGGACGGGTGGGGCGGGGGCGCGTGGTCACGGGTTACCAGGATACCCGCGGACGGGCGGTACACTCGCCGACACATGCGTCACACGTGTCACCGGGTCTGTCCGACCCGGCCACGATGCCGCACCCTGTCACACAAGGAACGAAGGAGCAGCCGCACCGTGAAATCCCTGAAGATCCTCGCCGCCGTCACCGCCCTGGGGGCGGGCCTGTCCCTGGCGGCGTGCTCATCGGACGACGACAAGGGCGACGACAACCCCACGACCGAGGCCACCACCCAGGCCGCCCCGCTGCCCACCTCGGCGGAGCTGTCGGAGATCCTCAACCGCGCGGTCGACCCGAACATCCCCTCCGACCAGAAGGCTGACACGGTCCAGGGCGGTGACCAGGCACTCGAGCTCTTCGACATCATGACCGAGTCCAAGAAGGAGTCCGGCGCCGACTTCCAGATCGTCGACCCGGTGCTGCCCGGCGTCCTGCCGGACACGGTCTCGGTCTCCATGAACCTCATCGTCCCGGACCGTGAGCCGCAGCCGGTCAACGGTGTGGAGTTCGTCAAGGAGGGCGACCAGTGGAAGCTGTCGACCGCCTGGGCCTGCACCCTGATCCAGAATGTGGCGCCCGACAAGGTGCCGCCGCTGTGCGCCGACGTCGACAAGGCCCCCGCACCGGAGGGCGCGCCCGCCCCCGAGGGTGCCCCGGCCCCGGCCCCCGCGCCGGAGGATGCGCCGGCCCCGGCTGACGCGCCGGCCCCCGAGGGTGCCCCCGCACCTGCCCCGGAGGACGCCCCGGCGCCGGCTCCGGAAGAGGCTCCGGCAGCCTGACCCGGTCAGTTGTCGGAGACCGGTTCCCACACCGACTTCGACCGGTAGGTCTGGACCACCCGGACCGGTGAATCCGGCTGGCCGTAGGTCACCGTCGTCGCGGTGTCGACCGCACCGGAGACCGGCAGCGGGCGCCGCAGGTCCAGGCTCAGCGCGCCGCCCGAATCGCTGGACGACGACAGGATGTCCAGGTCCGTGCCCTGCAGGTGACGGACGGTGGGGGTGCGTTCGATACCGATCTTCAGCTCGACGTGCGATCCGTCGCGGGTGGTCAGCGTGTAGGTGACCTTCTGCTGCATCGCGGTCCCGTTGTCGTCGACCTGGCCGGTGACCGTCCAGGTGGCGCCGGTGCCCACCGGGTCGGTGGGGAACACCAGGGGGATGTCGGTCATCTGCGTGAAGGACGGTTCGATGTTCGCCCGGGCGGTGCCGGTCGTCTTCTCGGGGGCGGTGTAGCTGCGCGAGGAGATCCGGCCGTCCTGTCCGTACTGCTGGGACATGACGAAGCCCTCCGCCGTGGCGATGTCGTCGTTGAGGTCCGTGTTCGACCCGGTGGGGACGCCGGCGGTGACCGTCGACTTCAGGTTCTCCCCGTCGGTGCTCGCCGATGCGGTGAGCGGCACCGCCATCGTCACCTCGTCGTAGGGGATGTCGGCGGCGTCGGCCGGATCCGTGCCGGACCCTGAACCGGAATCGGTGGTGGTTGCGGCGGTGGAGCCGTCGTCGCCCCCGTCACCGTCGGCACTGTCGGCGCTGCCGGGGGAGTCGGTGGTGGAGGGGGCTGCGGCGGCGTCCTGACCGCCCTCGGTGTGCTGTTCCCAGCCCTGGGTGGCGCGGAAGGTGGACTTCTGTTCGGCGCTGTCGCTGAACCACACGAGCGGTTCGGTGGGCCCCTCACCGGGATCGACGAGGTCGACGGACACCCCGTCGACGGGGACATCGGAGGAGGTCGGGGACGAGTCGTCGCCGGAGGAGCAGGCACCCAGCCCCAGAGCCAGGGCGGTGACCAGCGTGACCGCCGTTGCGGCGCGGGAGATGAGTCGGTACACGCAGCACAGGGTACCAAGGTGGCGGACACCGTCCGGTCCGGCCCACCGTCTAGGATGGGTCGTTGTGACTTCTCCGCACCGAACATCACGGCCCGCCGTCCGGCCCCGGGCCCTGCTGCTGATCGTCGCCGTCGTGGCACTCGACCAGCTGACCAAGTGGCTCGTCGTGGAGAACCTCGACCCCCGGACCGCCTACCCGGTGCTCGGGGACTTCGCCCGGCTGTACCTCATCCGCAACTCCGGCGCGGCGTTCTCGATGGGGGAGAACGCCACCGTCGTCTTCGCCGTCATCCAGATCGTCGCACTCGTGCTGTGCGCCGTCCTCGCCTTCCGGGTGCGGTCGGGCTGGACCGTCGCCGCGGTGGGCCTCATCGGCGGCGGCGCCGGCGGAAACCTCGTCGACCGGATTTTCCGGGAACCCGGCGGTCTGCACGGCCACGTCGTGGACTTCATCTCGATCGGCGATTTCGCGATCTTCAATGTCGCCGATGTGGCGATCAACGCCGGTGTCATCGTCTACCTCGTCTACGCGCTGCTCGTGGAGCCCCGCCGGCGCAACGACGGCGACAACGACGGCCACAACGACAGCGACGACCGCACCGGCACCGACAACCACACCGACAGCACGACGACGGAGGCGAGCGCATGAGCGACCGGGAATCCAGGATGATGCCCGTCCCGCCCGGCCTGGCCGGCATGCGGGTCGATGCCGGGCTGTCCAAGCTGCTCGGCCTCTCCCGCACCGTCGTCGCCGAGCTGGCGGCCGCCGGGGACATCAATCAGGACGGCACCCCCGTCGGCAAGTCCGACCGCCTGACCGAGGGCGCCTGGCTCGACGTCACCCTCCCCGCCCCGCCCCGCGACCTGGCCGATGAACCGGCCCGGGCGGTGGAGGGCATGGACATCCTCTACTCCGACAGCGACATCATCGTCGTCGACAAACCGGTGGGCGTCGCCGCGCACCCGACGATCGGCTGGGAGGGGCCCACGGTCACCTCCGGTCTCGCCGCCGCCGGCTTCCGTATCTCCACCTCCGGCCCGCCGGAGCGCAAGGGCATCGTCCACCGCCTCGACGTCGGCACTTCCGGGGTCATGGTCGTCGCCGCGTCGGAGCGGGCCTACACGGTGCTCAAGCGGGCCTTCCGCGACCGCACGGTGGACAAGACCTACCACGCCCTCGTCCAGGGCCACCCGGACCCCACCACCGGCACCATCGACGCCCCCATCGCCCGGCACCCCGGTGCCGGCTGGAAGTTCGCCGTCCGTGACGGCGGCCGGCGTGCCGTCACCCACTACGAGACCCTCGAGGCGTTCCGCCAGGCCACCCTCGTCAAGGTCCATCTGGAGACCGGACGCACCCACCAGATCCGGGTGCACTTCTCCGCACTGCACCACCCCTGTGTCGGTGACCCGATGTACGGGTCCGACCCGGTGCTCGCCGGGGAACTCGGCCTGTCCCGGCAGTGGCTGCACGCCGTCCACCTCGGCTTCACCCACCCGAACGGGACGTGGATGGACATCGAGTCGCCCTATCCGGCGGACCTGCAGACCGCCCTCGACCGGCTCCGCGCCATGAACGGGGAACGGGTGTGATGCGTGCCTCGGAGAAGATCCCGGCGGACCGCCGCACCCGCCGGAAACTCGACTGGGAGGACACCCGCCGCCCCGCCTGGGTGATGTGGCTGTCCGTCGCCTGCCTCGTCGTCCTCGTCGCGGTGGTCATCGCCCTGTCCACCTCGGACCGGGTCTCCGGCCCGCAGGCGGTCAACGGCGACACCCTCGGCATCACGACCGGCGAGGAGGTCCCCGCCTACGTCGACCGTGCCCGGGGGAGCCTGGACGCCGTGACCGGGGACGCCCCCCGCTGGGCACTGGTCACCCCGGACCACCCGGCGACCGTCGACGACCTGACGGCCGTCTTCTCGCCGCTGCCCGATATCCGGGTCTCCACCCTGCTGGCCGGCGGTGCCCAGCAGGCCGTGCCCGAACCCGCGGCCGGCCACCAGCGGGCGGACGTCTTCGCCACCGCCCGGGAGCGTGCCGCCGCCGGGGCCGGGGCCCCCGTCGACGATCCGGCACTCGACGTGCTCGGCGTGGTCGTCCACGCCACCCCCGCCGACCTCACCACGCTGGCGCAGACCCCGGGCGTGCTCGCCGTGGAGGCCGCCCCGCAGGACGCCGTGTTCGGACGCATCGGTTTCCGGCCCGTCGCCCCGCCGGAGGCCCCGCAGGAGGCCACCCAGGAGGCTCCCGCACCGTGATCTGGGGTATCGCCTGCTACGCCATGTGGGGGTTCTTCCCGGCGTTCTTCCCGCTGCTGGAACCGGCCGCGCCGATGGAGATCCTTGCGCACCGGTTCGTCTGGACCCTCGTGTTCGTCGTCCTCGTGCTGCTCGTCGTCGGCCGGGGCCACGGCGGCGGTTTCCGCTGGCTCCGGTCGGTCGGTGCCGCCCAGTGGACCAGGATCGCCGTCGCGGCGGTGGCCATCGGCGTGAACTGGGGGCTCTACATCTACGCGGTGAACAACGACCATGTCGCCGACGCCGCCCTCGGTTACTTCATCAACCCGCTCGTCAGCGTGGTGCTCGGCGTCCTCGTCCTGCACGAGCGGCTGCGTCGGCTGCAGTGGACGGCGGTCACGGTCGCCGTCCTGGCGGTCGTCGTGCTCACCGTGGCGCTGGGCCAGCCGCCGGTGCTGTCGCTGATGCTGGCCCTGAGCTTCGGGCTCTACGGGCTGCTCAAGAAGAAGGTCACCCTCCCGCCGCTGCAGTCGCTCGCCGCGGAGACACTCGTGCTCGCCCCGCCCGGGTTGACCTACCTCGCGTGGCTGCAGTCCCAGGGGGAGAACACCGCCCTCCAGGGCGGTCACGGCGCCGGCCACGTCCTGCTGCTCGCCACGGCGGGGATCGTGACGGCCCTGCCGCTGCTGTGCTTCGCCCGCGCCGCCCACGAGCTCCCGCTGACCACCCTCGGCATGCTGCAGTACCTCACCCCGGTGCTGCAGATGCTGTGGGCCGTCTTCGTCGTCCACGAACACATCGAACCGGCCCGCTGGATCGGCTTCGGGCTGATCTGGCTGGCGGTGGTCATCTTCGCGGGCGACACGGTGGCCAACAGCCCGCGCCACAACCGGGGCCGCCGCAGCCGGCTCGCCCGGCTGGATCATGCCGGCCCGAACACCCGGTCGACGTAGGGGTTACGGAACACCCCGTCGGGGTCGGTGACCGCCCGCAGCTGCCCGACGGCGTCCAGCTCGTCGTGGACCGCGGCGAGCCCGTCGTGGTCGAGGGTGTGGTGCTTGCCCCAGTGGGGGCGTCCACCGGCGGCGACGAGCACCGGCTCCACCGCGGCGAACAGTTCCCGGTAGTCGTCGCGGTGGTAGCGGTGCACCGCGATGTAGCAGGAGTCCCGGCCGCGCGCGGTCGACAGCGGGACGTCGTCGGCACCGGTGGCCCGGACCTCCAGCGGGAAGCCGACCGGCAGCCCGGAACTGTCGAGGGTGCGGCGGACCTCACCGAGCACCTCCGCGGCGTCCGACAGCGGCACCGAGTACTCCATCTCGTTGAACCGCACCCGGCGCGGGGAGACGAAGACCTCGTGCGCGGGGGCGCTGTACTCGCGCTGGGCCAGGGCGGCGGCGGAGAGCCGGTTGACCGTCGGGGTGAGTGCCGGGACGACGTGCATCGCCGCGCACAGCCCACCGAACAGGACGTTGTTGACCAGTTCGTCGTCGAGCAGGGAGCGCCAGCGGGGGACCGGGCCGGGCAGGTCTGTGGCGCCGCCTGTCGGATACCTCGTGTTGCGTTTGACGTGGGCGACGCCGGTGCCGGGGAACCAGTAGAACTCCACATGGTCGGTCTCCCGGGACAGGTCCGGCCAGCCGCCGAGGACGGCGTCCAACGGTTCGGCGCGTTCCACCGCATGCAGGGTGAACGCCTCCACCACCGCCATCGTCAGGGCGGTGACCACGCCGAAGGCGCCGAGGCCGATCCGCCCGTAACGGAACAGCGGATCACCGGGACCGACGTCACGGACGGTACCGTCGGCGGTGACCAGCTGCATGCCGCGCACCATCCCGGCGAACCCGGTGAAACCGGTGCCGGTGCCGTGGGTACCGGTGCTCACCGCCCCGGCGAGCGACTGCGGGTCGACATCGCCCTGGTTGGCCAGGGCGAGGCCGTGCGGGGCGAGCAGCCCGGGGATGTCGTGCAGCCGGGTACCGGCGAGGAGGGTGACCTCCATCGCCGCCCGGTCGACGCGCACGAGGCCGCTGAGGTGGTCGAGGTTGAGCAGGACGCCGTCGGTCACCGCCGCGGGGGTGAAGGAGTGCCCCGCACCGACGGTGCGGACGTGCCGTCCCTGTTCCGCGGCGCGGCGGACGGTCTCCTGCACCTCTGCGACGGTGCGGGGCTGGCGGCGGTCGACGGGGTGCGCGGTCTGCGCCCCCGACCAGTTGTGCCAGGTGGCCGGTCGGACTGTCATACGAAACTCCTCTGTTCGCCGCGGTAGGTCGGCCACCGTCCGGTGACCGTCGTCGTGCCGTCGGGGCCGGACCGGGCGGCGACGAGGACCTCGTCGACCCACTCGAACTGTTCGCCCGCCTTGGCGTGCCGGAACCACACGTGGTCGCCGAGTGCCAGCCCGCGGGCGGCCGCACCCCGCAGCGGGGTCTGCACCTCGCCGGCACCCTCGGTCGCGGAGAACGACAGTCCCTTCGGGTAGTCGACCACCGGCACCCGGTCGGCCCCGGGCACCCCGGAGGCGATGCGGCCCCCGCCGGCGACGGTGACGATGTCCGCGGCGGGCCGGCGGACCACCGGCAGGACGAACCAGGCGGCCGGCTGCGGCCGGAAACTGTGGTAGCGGTCGAACAGGCCGGGGCCCAGCACCCCGGACCCGGCGCCGATCTCGGTGACCGCGGCCTCGGCGGCGGTGGACTCGACCGAGCCGGTGCCGCCGCCGTTGACGAACTCCAGGGGGCCGGCCACCTCCTCGACGGCGGCGACGACCCGCCCGCGGCGTCCGGCGAGTTCCCGGGCGGAGATCCGCTTCATCGCGGTAACCGCCGGGGAACTGTCGGTCGTCCCCGCGATCTGCCCCTCGTAGGCCATGATCCCCACCAGCCGGAAGCCGGGGCGTCCGGTGATCTCGCGGGCCACCGTCGCAGCCTGGGCGGGAGTGTGGACCGGGGAGCGGCGCGCACCCAGGTGCAGTGGCCCCAGGTCCAGCGAGGCGTCCACGTCGAGACAGACCCGCAGCTCCGGGTGGTCGGCGCCGAGCACCCGGTCGATGTAGTCGAGGTGCGCCGGGGAATCCACCATGAGTGTCACCGCCGCCCGGTACCGTGCAGATCCGGCCAGCCGGGCGAGCAGTCCCCGGTCCACGCACGGGTAGGCGACGAGGATGTCGTCGCAGGTGCCCTCGTCGACCAGCCACAGGGCCTCGCCCAGGTGGTAGGACAGGACGCCGCTGATGCCGTCGACCGCCAGCAGCCGTTCGATGAGCGGCCGGATGCGCACCGACTTGCTCGCCAGCCGGACCGGCGTCCCGCCCGCCCGCCGCACCAGGTCACCGGCATTGGCCAGGGCGGCGTCCAGGTCGAGGACGCTGAACGGCCCGTCGAGGTCGGCGACGGCGGCACGGAGAGCGGGACGCGGTGTGGCCATGGGCGCATACTTCCACATTTCGGGGGTGCTGTCCGGCGAACCGGCTATGGTTACCCGACATGCATGTGACTGATGCCGGGGTGACCACCCGACCCACCACCCGACCCACCACCGGGGAACAACTCGACAGCCCGCTGCTCGCCGACGTGTACCGCGCGCCGGGCCACACCGGCCCGGAGGGGCCCGTCGGCCGCTGGGAGGGGGTCGTCGGCGACGACGTGTGGGCCGCGGAGATCCGGCGGCTCAAGAAGGCCCGCAACGCCGTCATCCTCGCCCACAACTACGAACTGCCCGAGATCCAGGACATCGCCGACTACACCGGTGATTCCCTGGCCCTGTCCCGCATCGCCGCGGAGACCGACGCCGACGTCATCGTCTTCTGCGGCGTGCACTTCATGGCCGAGACCGCCAAGATCCTCTCCCCGGACAAGACCGTCCTCATCCCGGACGCCGCCGCCGGCTGCTCCCTGGCGGACTCCATCACCGCCGACGAGCTCGCCGAGTGGAAGGCCGAGCACCCCGGCGCGCTCGTCGTCAGCTACATCAACACCACCGCCGCGGTGAAGGGTCTCACCGACGTCTGCTGCACCAGCTCCAACGCCGTCGACGTGGTCGCCGGGCTCCCCGCCGACCGGGAGATCCTCTTCGGACCCGACCAGTTCCTCGGGGCGCATGTCCGCCGGCAGACCGGACGCGATGACATCCACGTCTGGGCCGGCGAGTGCCACGTCCACGCCGGGATCTCCGGGCCGGAGCTCGCCCGCCGCGCCGAGGAGGATCCGGACGCCGACCTGTTCATCCACCCGGAGTGCGGCTGCGCCAACTCCGCGATCTACCTGGCGGGGGAGGGGGTGATCGACCCGGCGCGGGTGCACATGCTCTCCACCGGCGAGATGCTCACCTCCGCGAAGGCCGCGGAGACTGCGGGCCGGGGCAAGGTCCTCGTCGCCACCGAGATCGGCATGCTCCACCAGCTCAAGGGGGTGGCACCCGACGTGGACTTCGCTCCCGTCAACGAGCGGGCCTCGTGCCCCTACATGAAGATGATCACCCCGGCGGCACTGCTGCGCTGCCTCGCACTCGGCGCCGACGAGGTCGATGTGGACGAGGATGTCGCAGCTCAGGCGCGTCTCGCCGTGGAACGGATGATCGCTGTAGGCACAGCGGGTTCAGGGGAGTAGGTTTATCGGCCGTGACTGCTTCGAAGACACTGTCGCGGGGGATGTTCCCCGCTGATCCCCGTTTCCCCTTCACCGCGCCGCTGGGCAACATCGGTGAGCCGGGCGCGCCGGGCTGTGACCCCTCACTCTTCCGCACTCTCGCCGCCACCGCGCTGGCCGAGGACCTCGCTGACGGGGACGCCACCACCCTCGTCACCGTGCCGAAGTCCGCCACCGGCTCCGGACGCCTCGTCGCCCGCGCCGACGGTGTCATCTCCGGTATCGACGCGGTCCGGGCCGTCCTCGTCGCCGCGGCGGAACCTGAGTACCGCGCGGTGCTCGGCGGCACCGTCGCGCTGACGGACGCCGCGGCCAACGGGGCCCGGGTCGTCACCGGGGAGACCGTCGGTGTGCTCACCGGGTCGGTGCGCGCCATGCTCCAGCTCGAGCGCACGGTGCTCAACATGCTCACCCACGCCTCCGGGGTGGCCACCCAGACCGCACGGTGGGTTGCGGCGGCCGCCGACGGTGCGCCGGCGGGCCATACGGTCGCGGTACGGGACTCGCGCAAGACCCTCCCCGGTCTGCGGCTGCTGCAGAAGCGGGCCGTGGTCCACGGTGGCGGTGTACCGCACCGCTACAACCTGTCCGACCAGGCGATGGTCAAGGACAACCATGTCGTCGCCGGGGGAGGGGTCCTGGACGCCTACCGGGCGGTCCGCTCCGCCCACCCGGAGCTGTGGTGCGAGGTCGAGGTCGACAACCTGGACCAGCTGGCGTCGCTGCTGGGGATGAAGAAGCCGCCGCAGCAGATCCTGCTGGACAACTTCACCGTGGCGGACACGGCGGCGGCGGCGGCACTGCGTGCGGAGAAGGCGCCGCGTGTGCTGCTGGAATCCTCCGGCGGGCTGACCCTCGATGTCGTCGGGGATTACGCGGCGACCGGGGTGGACTCGGTGGCTGTCGGTGCGCTGACCCACACGGTCACCGCGCTGGACATCGGCCTCGACCTGGCCTGAGGTCGCCCCGGCCGTCGGTGGCAGCGGGGCCGGGGTGTTCGCCCGCCCCTGCTACCCTGAGAGTATGGGAAGCGGGCGAGAAGACGAGAGTGAACACCGGGGTGATCGGGTGACCTTCGTGGCGAAGACACCGACCGAATTCCGGGTCATCCCGTTCATCATCCTCATGCCCTCGATGGTCGCTGTCCTGGTGGAGCCGGTCTGGCCGGTGATCGTGGTGGTCGTCGGCATCCTCGCGCTGCTGATCTGGGCCGCGTTCATCGCCCGCGTGTGGGTCCGGGTCGGGGAGGAGAATGTCGACATCGCCGGACCGTTCTACCGCCGCACGATCCCGGTCGGGGACATCGATGATGTGGTCCTGCACCGCGAGGACGCCGGGGACCACAGTCTGGTCAACTGGCCGGTCGTCGGCCGGGCGACCTCCCCGGCCGGGGTCCGGCTCAGCATGGGCGGGACGCTCGGGCCACGGATCGCCACGACGGCGGGGGAGACGTACACCGTCTTCCTGTCCTCGACCGCAGATGCGGAGGCCTGTACCTCAGCGATCTCGGCAGCCGTCGACGGTGCCGCCGACGCCGGCCGCCTCAGTCCGCGTCCCGGCGCCTGACCCAGGCACCCATGCCCGGGGTGATGAAGTGCAGGCCACCGGCACCGCTGCGGTAGACCGTCCCCTTCTTGATCAGCCGGTCACGCAGGTAGGAGACGGCTTTCACCGGCCTGCCCAGCACCTCGGCGACCTGCCCGCCGTTGGGTTCGTCGACGGTGAGTTCCGCGGTCGCCAAGGCGGTGAGGTACTCCTGTTCCCGGCCGCTGGCGTCCTCCCACCGGCTGAGGAACAGCTGGTCCAGATCGGCGGTGATCCGGGGGAGTGCCGCGGTCGCATGTGCGGCGGTGATGGCGTCGCTGCCGTGGGAGGCGCGCCAGGCGAAGTGGCCGGCGACCTGGATGGCGTAGGGATAGCCGCCGGACTGTGCGAGCAGCAGGTCGGCGGCCTCGTCGGTCATCGGACGCCCCGAGCGGTCGGCCGGGCCGGTGAGGGCCGTCCGCGCGTCGGGGCCGGGGAGGGCGTCCAACGGATGCCATTCCGCACGTTCGAGGTAGGTGGGGAGCCGGTTCCCGCGTTTCTCCCGCAGTGAGGGGAGGGCTGCGACGGCGACGACCAGCGGCCAGTTCTCCGGGACGGTCTCCTGGAGCACGCCGCCGAGTTCGTGCAGTTCCGCAGGGGTGGCGTTCTGCAGCTCGTCGAGGGTGACCAGGAGGCCGGCGTCCCGCTCCACCGCGGCGGTCATCGTCCGGCGCAGGACGGTGGCGAGCGGCTCGGGGGATCCCTCGTCCCGGGCGACCTCGATGCCGCCGCCGACGCCCAGGACCGAGGCCTGGACCTTTGCGCCGGTGATCCGGGTTCGGTGGGCGGGGCCGTCGGGGGTGGTGCCGCGGAAGAGCTGTTCCGCGGCACGGAGTTTTCCGCTGAGCTCGCCGAGGAGGTCGGAGCGTTTCGCCTCGACGTGGACCGTCGGCCAGGAGTGCTGTTCGGCGGCGGCCTGGGCGATCTCGCCGAGGGTGACGGTCTTGCCCACCCCGCGGGGTCCGACGAGGATGAGCGGTCGGGGCGTCCGGCCGTCGAAGGCGGCGACCTCGAGGGCCTCATTGGCGGCGTCGAGGATCCCGGTGCGTCCGGCGAAGACCAGCGGGGTCTGGTTGAAACCGGGGCGGTAGGGGTTGGGGTGGCGTCCGGTCGGTGGTGTGGCCATGGGCAGAGTCTAGCGGGTATAGCACAAAAGTTTCGGTATAGCACCGTATAGCACGGCGTCCCGGGTGACGACGGATACACAATCCGGCCGGATGGTGCCACGGATCCGCCGGAATGTGTATCCGTCGTCACCGCGGCGACCCGACTTGCCCCCACCGGTAGACTGTCCGGCATGAAGAAGTCCTCCTTCGTCCACCTGCACAACCACACCGAGTACTCCATGCTCGACGGCATGGCCAAGGTGGACCTGCTCGCCCAGGAGGTCACCCGGCAGGGCATGCCGGCGGTCGGGATGACCGACCACGGCAACATGTTCGGCTCGGACGCCTTCTACCACGCCATGACCGCCGCCGGGGTCAAGCCCATCATCGGCATCGAGACCTACATGGCCCCCGAATCCCGCTTCACCAAGAGCCGCGTGCGCTGGGGCGAGCCGGAGCAGAAACGCGACGACGTCGCCGGCGGCGGCTACTACCTGCACCAGACGATGATGGCGGAGAACGCCACCGGCCTGCACAACCTGTTCTACCTGTCCTCGATGGCCTCCTACGAGGGGCAGGTCTCCAAGTACCCGCGGATGGACGCCGACATCGTCGCCGAGCACGCCGACGGCATCATCGCCACCACCGGCTGCCCCTCCGGCGAAGTGCAGACCCGGCTGCGACTCGGCCAGTTCAACGAGGCACTCGAGGCCGCCGCGAAATGGCAGGACATCTACGGCCGCGACAACTACTTCCTCGAACTCATGGACCACGGCCTGTCCATCGAGAAGCGGGTCCGCGACGACCTTCTCGAGATCGGACGCCGCCTCGATCTCCCGCCGCTGGTCACCAACGACTGCCACTACGTGCTGCAGAAGCAGGCCAAGCCGCACGAGGTGATGCTCTGCGTGCAGACCGGCGCGACCCTGGAGGAACCGACCCTCGACGAGGGCGGCAAGCGGTTCGCCTTCTCCGGGGACGGCTACTACGTCAAACCCGCCGAGATGCTCCGCGAGTACTGGGACCCGATCGTCCCCGACGGCTGCGACAACACCCTGTGGATCGCCGAGCGCGTGCAGGACTACGGCGAGCTGTGGGAGGAGCACACCCACGACCGCATGCCGAAGTACGACGTCCCGGAGGGCCACACCCCCGTCTCCTGGCTCAAGAGCGAGGTCGCCGACGGGCTGAAGGCCCGGTTCAACGGCGGCCCGGTGCCGCAGGAGTACCTCGACCGCGCCGAGTACGAGATCAGCGTCATCGACATGAAGGGCTACCCGTCCTACTTCCTCGTCGTCGCCGACCTGATCAAGCACGCCCGGTCCATCGGCATCTCCGTCGGCCCGGGCCGTGGCTCCGCCGCCGGCGCCCTGGTCGCCTACGCGCTGACGATCACCAACATCGACCCCATCGAGCACGGGCTGATGTTCGAGCGCTTCCTCAACCCGGAACGCCCCTCCGCCCCCGATATCGACATCGACTTCGCCGATGACCGCCGTTCTGAGATGATCCGCTACGCCGCCCAGAACTGGGGCGAGGACAAGGTCGCCCAGGTCATCACCTTCGGCACGGTGAAGACCAAGCAGGCGATCAAGGACGCCGCCCGCGCCCACCACGGCCAGCCCGGCTTCCAGATCGCCGACCGGATCACCAAGGCCCTGCCCCCGGCGCAGGCGGCGAAGGACATCCCGCTGTCCGGCATCATGGATCCGGAGCACCCGCGCTACGGCGAGGCCGCGGAGATCCGCACCCTCATCGAGACCGATCCGGTGGTCAAGGAGATCTACGACGACGCCCTCGGACTGGAGGGCGTCGTCCGCCAGGCCGGCGTCCACGCCTGCGCGGTGATCATGGCCTCGGTCCCGCTGCTCGACCACATCCCGATGTGGAAGCGCCCCAACGACGGCGCCCTGATCACCGGCTGGCCCTACCCGGCCTGTGAGGCCATCGGCCTGCTGAAGATGGACTTCCTGGGGCTGCGCAACCTCACCGTCATCGCCGACTGCCTGGAGAACATCAAGAAGAACCGGGGCGAGGACTTCGACCTGGAGAACCTGTCGACCGACGACCCGGCGTCCTACGAGCTGCTGGCCCGCGGCGACACGCTCGGCATCTTCCAGCTGGACTCCGGCGGCATGCAGGAACTGCTCAAGCGCATGAAGCCCACCGG
Source organism: Corynebacterium nuruki S6-4 (assembly GCF_007970465.1). Lineage (NCBI taxonomy): Bacteria > Bacillati > Actinomycetota > Actinomycetes > Mycobacteriales > Corynebacteriaceae > Corynebacterium > Corynebacterium nuruki. The sequence continues at coordinate 856,817 of NZ_CP042429.1, read as the reverse complement.
CTTCAACGACATTGTGGCGTCCCTGGCGCTGTACCGGCCGGGCCCGATGGGTGTCGGGGCGCACTGGGACTACGCGGACCGCAAGAACGGCCGGAAGCCGATCGAGCCGATCCACCCGGAGCTCGCCGAGTCCATCAAGGACATCCTGGAGGAGACCTACGGTCTCATCGTGTACCAGGAGCAGATCATGAGGATCTCGCAGAAGGTCGCGAACTACACCGCCGGTGAGGCCGACGGGTTCCGCAAGGCCATGGGTAAGAAGAAGCCCGAGGTGCTGGCCAAGGAGTTCGACAAGTTCGCCGCCGGCATGAAGTCCAACGGCTACTCCGACGAGGCCGTGCAGGCACTGTGGGACACGGTGCTGCCGTTCGCCGGCTACGCATTCAACAAGTCGCACGCCGCCGGTTACGGCCTGGTGAGCTTCTGGACCGCCTACCTCAAGGAGCACTACACCGCCGAGTACATGGCGGCGCTGCTGACCTCGGTCGCGGACAAGAAGGACAAGTCCGCGATCTACCTCGCCGACTGCCGCCACCTCGGGGTGCGGGTGCTCAGCCCGGACGTCAACGAGTCCGCCTACACCTTCCAGTCCGTCGGCGAGGACATCCGCTTCGGCCTCGGCGCGGTCCGCAATGTCGGTGAGGACGTCGTCGACTCGATCATCGCGGCGCGCGAGGAGAAGGGGAAGTTCACGGACTTCTCGGACTACCTCGACAAGATCGACGCCACCGCCTGCAACAAGCGCGTCACCGACTCGCTGATCAAGGCCGGCGCCTTCGATTCCCTCGGTCACCCGCGCAAGGGCCTCCAGCTCATCCACGAGGACGCGGTGGATGCGGTCACCTCCACCAAGAAGGCGGCGGCGAAGGGACAGTTCGACCTGTTCGCCGGGCTGAGTGAGGAGGAGACCGGGGACGCCTTCAAAGTCGAGGTCCCCGACCAGGAATGGGACCGCAAGCATGCGCTCACCCTGGAGAAGGAGATGCTGGGCCTCTACGTCTCCGGCCACCCGCTCGACGGCTTCGAGGCCTCCCTGGACTCCCAGATCGACACGCCGATCACCACGGTGCTCTCCGGCGAGCTGCCCGACCGCAAGACCATCAAGGTCGGCGGCATCATCTCGGCGGTGGACCGGCGGGTGGACAAGAAGGGCAACCCGTGGGCCATCGTCACCATCGAGGACCAGCACTCCGCCCAGGCCGAGCTGCTCGTCTTTGCCCGCACCTACCAGATGGTCGCCCCGATGATCGCCGAGGACAACATCGTCCTCGCGCAGGCCGACGTCAGTATCCGTGACGACCGGATGAGCCTGTTCTGCAACGACCTCAAGCTCGCCGAGCTGACCACCGGGTCCGGCTCGGGGGCGCCGCTGCGGCTGCGGATGCGTGTCGACCAGTGCACGCCGGACAACATTTCCCGGCTGCGCGACGTGCTGCACAACAACCACGGCGACTCGGACGTCTACGTCACCCTCCACGACGGGGACGAGGAACTGCAGTACATGCTGCCCAAGGAGCTGCGCGTCAACCGCACCTCCTCGTTGATGGGTGATCTCAAGGCCTCCACCTGGGCCGGGGTGCTGGGCTAGTGGCGGACGCTGCGTCCGGCCCCGGGACCGATGCAGCCTATCTGCGTCCCGCCGCGCCGGGGCCGGACCTTGTGCTGGCCCGTGCGGTTCTCGAGGTGAAGCGGTCCCGGTTCCTCGCGCTGGTCGGCCGCGCCACCGGTGAGGCGGAGGCCCGCGCGTTCATCGCCGCCGCCCGCGCCGCACATCCGGACGCCCGGCACCACTGCAGCGCGTCGATCGTCCACGTCGCCGGCGCGAATCCGGTGGAGCGATCCAGTGACGACGGGGAGCCCTCCGGCACCGCCGGTCAGCCGATGCTCGAGGTGCTGCGCGGCAGCGGTCTGCAGGATGTCGTCGCCGTCGTCGTCCGCTGGTTCGGCGGGGTGAAACTCGGCACCGGCGGACTGGTCCGCGCCTACCAGGACGCCCTGCGCCCGGCCCTGGCCGACCTGCCCGTCGTCCGGCGGGAACCGCAGTCGGCCTGGTCCTTCGAGGTGGGCCACGCCGAGGCGGGCCGGGTCGAATCGGAGCTGCGGAACCGGGGTGTGACCGTCACCGCCGAGTACGGTGCCCGGGTCACCCTGCACCTGACGACCCCGGTGGGGGTGGACCCGTCGGGCACGGTGGCGGGGATAACCTCCGGATCTGCTGTGATTCGGCGCGACGGCGTGCGGTGGGCGGACGTCCCCCGGTAAACTCGGCGGGTATGAGCCACAACAGGTCGGTGGAGAAGCATCCGGGGAATCCGGTCGCCCAGCGTAAGGACGAGGTCCACCGGAGGTCGAGAGCACTGCAGGTCACCGGGGGTGTCGCGGTCGCCGGGGTGGTGCTCGGACTGTTCGCCTCCGGCTACTTCTACGTCGTCGCCCTCGTCGCCGTGGTCGTCTTCGGCTGGAACGCCTGGAAGATCCGGGAGGTCGTCACCCACAAGGACGTGTGGTGACCCGCATCGACGCCTGGGTCTGGTCGGTCCGGCTCTACAAGACCCGGAGTGCGGCGGCGGAGGCCTGCCGGGCCGGGCACGTCAAGCTCAACGACCAGACAGTGAAGCCCGCCCAACCCGTCGCGGTGGGGGACACGGTCCGCGCCTGGGTGAACCACCGGGACCATGTCTACGAGGTCACCGGACTCGTCGCCAAGCGGGTCGGGGCGGCGCAGGCCCGGCAGAACTACATCGACCACTCGCCGCCGCCCCCGCCGAAGGAGGTGCTGGCCTCCCTGCCGCACCGGGACCGCGGGGCGGGCCGGCCGACGAAACGGGAACGTCGCCAGCTCGACCGGCTCAGGGGGCGGGAGGGGTAGCCGGGGAGTTCGGGGAGCTCGGGGAGACAGTCTGCTGACCCATCCGCTGCCACCGGTTGCCCAGCCGGCCCGGGCGGGACGCCGGATTGTCGCCGATGTGGACGGTCCGGCGGATATGGTCCCGGCCGTAGGTGAACAGCAGCAGGTCGTCGATGAGCCGTACCTGCCCGGGCGGGTAGTCGTAGTCCATGATGTCCTTGAGCTGCGAGACCGCGGCGGGGGAGCACAGGTCGGTCAGCTCACCGACGGTGGTGATGCCGTGGGCGGCGAGCATGTCCACGGCGAAGACGTAGTACTCGGCCTTCGACGGCGGGTAGTCCCCGCCGACGAGCATGGTGAGCACCCCGGGCAGCATCGTGGCCGACAGTTCGGCGTCGCCGGGGCCGGAGCGGCCGGCTCCGACGATCCGGGCGATGTCGTCGAACTGGCCGTCGGCCAGTTCGATGAGCCCGGCGGCCAGGGTGAACGCCCGGTGGACCTGCGGTGGCAGTTCATCGCCCGGGTTCTTGTACCGGATGTCGTGCTCGAACTCCGCCCAGGCGTGCTGCAGCACGGTGCGCAGCTGGATCTCCACGAGACGGCCGTCGAGTCCGGCGAGTGCGGGCAGTTTGTCCCCGTCGATCCGGGCGATGACATGGTGGGAGGCGTAGCCGAACCGGCCCTCGGCGATCGCCTTCGCCGCCTTGTCCTCGACCTCCTCGACGGCGAAGAGGGTGCGCACCACCCCGAGCAGCAGCGGGATCTCGGAGGTGGTGAACGAGGTGACGCGGATGCCGACGACGTCGTGGGCGGACTCGAAACTGTCGTACTCGGGGTAGTCGGGGTTGCGCAGTTTGCTCAGGTAACTGTGCCGGTCCTTGAGCCGGACGGAGACCTGGTCGAAGGAGAGTCCGGCGTCCAGCAGTTCGTCGGTGAGGACGAGCTGGATATCGCGGGCGATGGTCGGATGGGCCGCCATCCACCGGTCGTAGGACTGCACGGGGTTCATGGGGACCAATCGTAGCGGCCACCCGGACCGGCCGGTCTCAGACGGTCTGCAGGCAGTGCCCGGTGGAGATGTCGAGCCCGACGGGGCCGGCGGCCGGGGCGGCGTCCGGTCCGAGGGCGAGCAGCCGGGTGCCGGAGACGGCGATGCGGGGGATGCCGGCGGCGGTGAGGACGCGGTGGGTGTGCCGGGCGAGCCGCGGGTGCGCCACCAGACCGGTGGCAGGGAACGGGTCGTCGACGACAGCGATCTCCCAGACATCCCCGCCGAGGTCGGGGACGCGCCGACGGCGCAGCGCGGGACCGTGGACGGCGGTGAGCCGCCCCAGGGTGGTGAGCATCGCGGTGGCTGCGGCGTCCCACAGCATGCCCGCGGTGGCGTCCCGGGCGACGAGGTCGTCGGTGGTGAGCTCGCGGTCGGCCGGTCCGTCGGTGTCGTGCACGGCGGCGGCGAGTCCCGCCCCCAGCGGGATGCGCAGCGGGGCGGCGGGGGTGAAGATCGTCGGCGGGGCGCCGGCAGAGTCAGCGGAGACAGCAGAGTCGGCGGGCAGGGCGGTGAGGTACAGGGTGGGCGTCATACCCCTGACAGACGCTCAGAAGGGCGCGTCGGTTCCCCGGACCTCGTCCAGATCCGGGCGGGGCTGCCGGCCGACCTTCGTCAGGAACTCGTCGAGGCTCCACAGGGCGATGTCCTGGCCCTTGTCCCGCAGCTCCCGGGCACGCTTCTCCTTGCTGGTCGTCGAGCCCCAGGAGCCGATGACGAGGGCGGTCGTCTTCTTCGTGACATTCTTGCCGACGGTGCCGCCGGCCGCGGCGATCATGTCCCAGATCTCGCCCTTGTCATAGGGCTCCACATCGCCGGTGACGGTGACGTTCTGGCCGAAGACCGGCCCGTTGGCGTCCGCGGTGAGGTCGGGTTCGGGCACCACGTCGGGGGTGGAGACCCGCTTCCAGCCGGGGTTGCCCTTCCCGCCGGACTTCTTCTTCGGGGACGCCGCGGCGGCCGGGGTCGCGGTCTCCGCCTTCTGCGCCGTCGCCTGGTCCGGTGAGGCCGTCGAGGGGGCGGTGGTGGCCGCGGGGGCCGGGGCGGCGTCCTCCGGGACCGGGGTGGCGGCGCCGAGCGGGTAGCCGGCCTGCAGGTTCGTCAACGCCCGGTCGAGATCGGCGAACTGCTCGAGCTGTCCGGGGGCGAAGGCGACGATGTTCGGTGCCCCGTGGGTGGCGGGGTACCCGCGGACCGGGCGGGCGAGGTAGCCGTCCGGGGTGTCGCCGGCGAGGCTGAACTGGATCCAGCCGGGGTCGGTGGCGGTGGGGGCGTTGCGGTACCAGCCGCGCAGCGCGGTCGCGGGGAAGGAGAATTCGGCGTCGGTGAGGGTACTGCCCATCGGGGTCCGCTCGATCCGGACGCCGTCGTCGCTGACCTCGACCGAGGCCGCGTGGGCGGTGATGACCGGGGGAGTCGTCGCGTCACTCATGGTGACCGATTGTAGCTCCGGCGACGATGAGCCCGACGCCCGCCAGCACCTCGTCGACGGTCCGGGGCTCCACCCCGGCGGCGCGGGCGGTCTGCACATCCTGGGCGGCACCGAGCAGGTAGCGGGACAGTACCCAGCCGGCCAGCGCCGGGTCGTCGGTGGCGCCGTCGAGGGTGGCGGCGAGCTCCGCGGCGGGGTCCCGGCTGACCGTGCCGGTGGCCAGGGCGGCGGCGACGATCTCCGCCCCGTCGCGGGTGGCGAGCAGCCGGTCGAGGATGGCGGCGGCGGCCTGCCGGGCATCGTCGGGGACCGGGGCATCGAGGATCCGGTCGGCGATCCCGCCGAGAAGCTCCTGCTTACTGGGGAAATGCCAGTACAGGGCGCCGGGGGCGACATCGAGGGTGCGGGCCAGCCGACGCATGCTGAGGTCGCCGAGGCCGTACTCGTCGAGGATGTCGAACGCGGCGGACAGGATGCGGTCACGGTTGAGGGTCACGGCCCAGAGTGTACCGGGGCGGATGCCGGGGACACGTGCCGGTTAACGTCGGTGACGGCGGGGACGATGGGGCAGGGGATGTAGTGTCGTACCGGACACGACGGACTTCTCGGAAAGGTGTTCCCATGTCATTGCCCAGTCCCCGCACCAGTGCCCGCCTCCGCCACACCGGCGGTCCCGCGCGGCGGCTGCGGCGTGCCGCGCTGGCCGCCGTCGCCGCCGGATCGCTGGTCCTCGCCGCCTGTGGCTCGGACGATGATTCGGACAGCTCGACCGACAGTTCCGCGGCAGGGTCGTCGCACTCCTCCGCCACCGCCTCGCGCGGGGCCGGCTCCTCTGCGGCATCCACGTCGGCCGCTCCGTCCACCGGGTCGGAGAAGCCGGGGGAGCCGGGCGATCCGTCGGAGCCGGGGCGTCCCGGAGACCCCGGGCACCCCGGCGCGGATCCGCAGCACCCTGACGGCGGTGCCGGCGACGGTGCCCGTCGCGACGGTGGGGCGCCCGCCCCGGCGGCCGGCGGTGATGACGCCGCCGCCATCACCGCGGTGGTCCGGGGGATGGCGGACCAGCGTTCCCAGGCCGACTTCGACCAGTACACCCTCGACAACTACTGCGCCGCCTACATCGACAGCCGCGGCGGGCGGGACGCCCTGCAGGGCGAGGTCGACCGGACGCGCACCGACGACCACGACGTGAACGCGCAGATCACCGTGGATTCCGTCGATGACATCCGGATCGACGGCGACCACGCCACCGCGGTCACCAACGGCACCGTCAACGGTCAGCCCTCGAGTTCGCCGGCGACGTACCAGCGTGAGGGCGGGGCCTGGAAGATCTGCCCGACCGCATGAGGGGACGTGTGAAGCGGCCGAACCCGCCGGTCAGTCAGGGTGCCAAGGTCACCGTGGTCGGGCTGGTGGCGTTCATCGTCGCCGGTCTGCTGTGGGGCTGGTGGCATCCGGTGACGACCGGCACGGTCACCGACAGCGGTGACGCGATCGCCGTGACCGGTGGCTCGGGTGCCGCGGTGACCTCGTTCGGTGTCTTCGTCCTGGTCACTGCCGCGCTCGCCGCGGTGTTCGGCGGCTGGGCCTTCGCCCGGGCGCCCCGGCTGCGGGGGATCGTCGGGATGCTGCTGGCGGTTGTCGTCGCCCTGGCGGGGGCGGCGGTGTTCCTGCTGTTCGGCAACCATTTCGCCGATATGCTGCACGGTTCGGGCGGTGATCCGGATCTTCGGCCGGGTGCCGAGTTCACCGTGGTCGGGAAGGTTTCGGGCGGGGTGGGTCTGGCCGTGGCTCCGGCGGCGGCGCTGGTCGTCTACTGGGTGTGTGTCCTGTTCAGTCCGGACCGCCTGTTCGGGCGCGCTGCTGACTGACCACCGTGACTGAGCGCTGTTGCGGATGCTCTCAGTGTGGCCTGTGTGACTGATGCGGTAATGTTCACGGTCATGACGTTCACCCGGAAAACCACTGCCGCCGCCGGTGCGGCCCTCCTTCTCGCCGTCCCCCTCGCCGCCTGCGGGTCCGACGACGACTCGTCTGCCGGGGATTCCGCCGCGCCGCGGACCCCCGTCTCCACGAACCCCGCCGACATGATGCTCACCGCCGAGGACGCCCCGGCCGGGTTCGGGTGGCTGAACATCGCCGACCTCTTCGCCACCAGCGAGGATCCGGACGCCACCATCGGGGAGATCGACTCCTGGAATGTCGGCACCGTCGCCGACCCGGCACAGTGCGCGGGACTGCTCGTCAACAACCTCGAACTCATGTCCCAGCTCCACCACAACCCGGAGACCATGGCGGCGGCCGAGCTGACCCCGAACGACGACGGCGGTGATCAGCCGACCGTCATCGACGCGGTCGTCACCACCGGAGACGGCGAGGGAACCGTCCAGCTGCCCGACGATCCCGCCGACTGTGCGACCTTCACCCAGACCACCACGGACCTCGACGAGAACGGCGGCGAGCATGTCGCCACGTTCCACGCCGAGCGCAGTGACGGTGAAGTCAAGGGTGCCGACAACGTCCACGTCGTCACCGTCACCGGGGGAGAGGGTGCACCGGAGGAGTTCGGCACGGTCCCGGTCATCATCGGCAGCGTCGGCGCGGTCCACTTCCGGGTCAGCGGTACCGCGGGCACCGACCCGCAGCTGCTCATCGGGGTCGCCCAGAGCCAGGTCGACCGCATCACCGGCCAGGCCTGACCCCGGCGTCCGGCTCGGCGTCTGGCACTGGAGTCCGGTGTCGGCGTCCGGCCCCGGCGTCCCCGGTACTGGCGTCCGGTGTCGGCGCCCGGAGCTTCGGGGCCGGGGACGCCGTCGCAGTGCCTTCAGTTCGGGTCGGGCGCCTTCAGTTAGTGTCGCGCGGGAGGCCGCGGACCGACACGGACTGAAGGCAGCGGACCCGAACTGAAGGCGGGCCCAGGCGGCAGGGGCAGGTAGGGGCGGGTAGGGCGGCCGGAGCATCGGCGGCGGGGCGCGGGCCCGGGACGTGGGGAAGCTGTGTCGGGAGCGCCCGGCGACGGCCACACCGCAGCGATCCGTCAACTCGAGCAGGAAAGCTCGCGCACCACACTGTTCACGTCACCCGTGCTCGAGTTGACGGATGCACCGGCGAACGGCGAGTAGCGCCCCGGGGAAACTACTCCTGCCGCAGGTTGCGCAGGGCGTGGTAGCCCTCCCAGGCGGCGTCCTCGCCCGGGTCGACGGCGGAACCCGGAGCCCCGGTCGCCCCGCTCGCCCCGGTGCTCCCGCCGGCACCGCCGGCACCGTCGGTCCCGCCCGACACACTGAGCAGCTCACCGTGCGCCAGATCCAGTGCCCGGTCACAGGCCGCACCGTCGCCCTGCCCGAGGTACAGCTCCGCCGCACTGACCCAGTTCAGCGCCGCGCCGGAGTGGTCGTAGGCGTCCCGGAACAGCCGGGCGGCCCGCTCCGCGTAGCCCACCGCGAGGTCCGGTCGGTCACTCATCTCCCACACCGCCGACATGTCCTCGTTCCAGTCCGCCAGATGCCAGGTGAGCATGTCGCCGTCGGTGTCCACCGAATGCGTGGCGGAGGTGACCGGATCCTCCAGCACCTGCCGGGCCCGCTCCATCAGCTCCACCGCCCGCGAGAACGCCCCGGCGGCGCACCGCTCCCGGGCGGCGGTGCGCAGCACCTGCGCCGCGGCGATGCCCTCACCCCGGTCCAGGTGCAGGGACGCCGCCCGCTCCAGCAGGGCCACGACCGTCTCCCCGGAGTCGGCCACGGAGTCGGCCCCGTCGCCCGAGCCCGCCCCGGCCACCCCGGCCTCCTCCGCCGCCATCGTGGCGATCGACAGGCAGGCCAGGGTGCGTTCGGAGTCCGGGGTCAGCGTCGACCAGTCCGCCGTGGCCACGGCCAGGGCGTACGCCTCGTCGGGCAGTCCGGCACCCAGCGCCGACCGGGCCTGCACCGCCCGCAGGTTCAGCAGGGCCGGGCTCACCGGCGCGCCCTGCAGTGCGGTGCTGTAGCGCCGGGCCAGATCATGGGCGGCGTCGTAGTCGCCGTCGGCGTTGAGCAGCTGGCACACCTGCTCCGCCCGGTGCATGCCCTCCAGCGGGGCGCCGATTTCCAGGGCGATCTCGGCGCAGGCCCGCCAGTGCTCCAGCACCCCGGTGGTGTCCATGTCCTCGGGCACCTCCCCGGCGGTGAGGGCGAAGTAGCCGAGCAGGTCGTGGGCCTCGTAGGCACGGGTGGGGGAGACCTGCGGGTCCAGGGTCGCCAGCTGGCCGGTGACCAGGGCGACGGCCTCGTCGGTGCGGCCGTCGGCGTAGAGCTGCTGGGCCTCGGTGAGCATCCGGTCGCCCGGCTGGACGCTGTCGGAGGTGAACCGGGCGCTCAGCTCCCGGAACCGGGTCCGCATCGCGGCGTTCTCGACCGAGGTGGCGCAGGTCAGACCGGCCATCGCGGCCAGCGACAGGCACACCCGGACGTGCCGCGGCGCCGGCGCGTCCCCCGCAGCCCCGGACGGCCCGGACGCCGCTGAGCCCCCGGAAGCCAGCCCGGCGCCGGCGTTGCCGATCTCCACCGCCAGTTCGGAGAGCAGCACGTCGGCGGGGGCGAGTCCGGTGGTGACCGGGGCGTCGTCGCTCTCGACGACCATGGCGACGAGACAGAGGGAGGACAGTGCCAGGGCCGCCGAGGGGGCGTCCCCGGCGGCGGTCGCCAGCTCCCGCCACGCGCGGACCTCGGTGACCGTGTCATCGTGGAGTTCCATCCGGTCGGCCGCCGCCGCCCGCAGCACGTGGAATTCGGTGCGCTGCACCGTCGGCAGGTCGGTAGGAAGCTCATCGGCCTCCACCAGCCAGAACCGGGTGCCGAACTCGCTGGTCAGTCGCCAGGCTGTCGCGTGGTCGCCGGCGCGGGCCGCCGCGACCGAGGCCGCCAGCAGCTCCGTGATCCCCTGTCGGTCCCCGCCCTGCCCCGCATCCGTCATCGTGCTCAAGACCCTCCGTCCTATCGCCTGTGTCCACTACGTCTAGAATCTGCAGACGTTACCCGACCATCACCCGAGGAGACGATCCCAGCTCATGCTCACTCGTCTGGATCTGAGGGGCACGACCCCCTCGACAGCCGAACTCCGCCGCATCCTGCCCCGTGGAGGCGTGGACATCGACCATGTCCTGCCGACCGTGACCCCCGTGGTCGAGGCGGTGCGCGACCGTGGTGCCGAGGCGGCACTCGAGTACGGGGAGAGCTTCGACCATGTGCGTCCCGCGTCCGTGCGGGTGCCGGCCGAGGTGGTCGCCGAGGCGACCGAGAACCTGGATCCGGCGGTCACCGCCGCCATCTCCGAGGCGATCCGCCGCGTCCGCGCCTTCCACGCCGCCCAGGTCCCGGAGCCGGTGACCGCGGAGATCGCTCCCGGCGGGTTCGTCTCCGAGCGGTGGATCCCGGTCAACCGGGTGGGGCTCTACGTCCCGGGCGGCAAGGCCGTCTACCCGTCCTCGGTGATCATGAACGTCGTGCCCGCCCAGGAGGCCGGTGTCGGCTCGCTGGTCGTCTGCTCCCCGCCGCAGGCCGACTGCGGTGGCTGGCCGCACCCCACCGTCCTCGCCGCCTGCTCGCTGCTCGGCGTCGACGAGATCTGGGCGGTCGGCGGCGGCCAGGCCATCGCGCTGATGGCCTACGGTGACGATGCCGCCGATCTGGCGCCGGTCGACATGATCACCGGCCCCGGCAACATCTTCGTCACCGCCGCCAAGCGGCTGTGCCGCTCGGTCGTCGGCATCGACGCGGAGGCCGGCCCCACCGAGATCGCCGTCCTGGCGGACGCCTCGGCCAATCCGGTGGCCGTCGCCTACGACCTCATCAGTCAGGCCGAGCACGACCCGATGGCCGCCTCGGTGCTCATCACCGATTCGGTGGAGCTCGCCGATGCGGTGGACGCCGAGGTCGCCGAGCGCTACAAGGTCACCCTGAACCACGACCGGGTGGAGGAGGCGCTGACCGGTGTGCAGTCCGGCATCATCCTCACCGACAGTCTCGACGAGTCGGTCCGCGTCGCGGACGCCTACGCCGCCGAGCACCTCGAGGTGCAGACGCAGGACGCCCCGGCGGTCGCCGCACGGATCACCAACGCCGGCGCGATCTTCGTCGGGCCCTACTCGCCGGTGCCGCTGGGTGACTACGCCGCCGGCTCGAACCACGTCCTGCCGACGTCGGGGACCGCCAGGCACTCCTCGGGACTGTCGACGCACACCTTCCTCAAGCACGTCGACGTCATCAACTACGACCGTGCCGCCCTGCAGGAGGTGGCCGACACGGTCACCACGCTGGCGGACGCCGAGCGGCTGCCGGCCCACGGTGAGGCCGTGAAGGCCCGCTTCGAGAACCCGGAGATCTGAGAGCGATGACCGACTTGAAAGACCTGCCGCTGCGTCCGGAACTGCGCGGGAAATCCGCCTACGGTGCCCCGCAGCTCACCGTCACCAACCAGCTCAACACGAACGAGAACCCGTACCCGCCGAGCGAGGGGCTGGTGGAGGATCTCGTCGCCGAGGTCCGCCGCCTGGCGACAACGCTGAACCGCTACCCGGAGCGGGACGCCGTGGAACTGCGCGACGAACTGGCCGCCTACGTCTCGCGCCAGACCCACGTCGAGGTCACCCGCGACCAGGTGTGGGCGGCCAACGGCTCCAACGAGGTCCTGCAGCAGCTGCTGCAGGCCTTCGGCGGACCGGGGCGTTCGGTGATGGGCTTCACCCCCAGCTACTCGATGCACCCGATCCTCGCCGCCGGCACGCAGACGGAGTTCCTCGACGTGCCCCGCAGCGGCGCGGACTTCGCCGTCGACGTGGACAAGGCTGTGGCACAGATCGGGGAACAGAAACCCGACCTCGTCTTCGTCACCACCCCCAACAACCCGACCGGCGGGATCACTCCGCTGGCCGACCTGCGCCGCATCATCGAGGCGGAGCGGGCCGTCGGCGGCATCGCCGTCATCGACGAGGCCTACGCCGAGTTCTCCGACGAGCCGAGTGCGACCACCCTGCTCGCCGACTACCCGGCGACCCTGGTGGTCTCCCGCACCATGTCGAAGGCCTTCGACTTCGCCGGTGGCCGCCTGGGCTACTTCGTCGCCGACCCGGCCTTCATCGAGGCGGTCATGCTGGTGCGCCTGCCGTACCACCTGTCCACCCTGTCGCAGGCGGCGGCGACCGTCGCCCTGCGGCACGCCGACGAGACCCTCGCCACCGTCGCGAAGCTGCGCGACGAGCGGGTGCGCGTCGTCGCCGCCCTGTCCGACCTGGGCTACCGGGTGGTGCCGAGTGAGTCGAACTTCGTCTTCTTCGCCGTCCCCGACCACGCCGACGCCCACGATCTGTGGCAGAAGTTCCTCGACCTCGACGTCCTCATCCGGGACGTGGGCGTCCCCGGCCACCTGCGGATGACCGTGGGTCTGCCGGCGGAGAACGACGCCTTCCTCGCCGCCGCCGACAAGATCATCGGAGAATACAAGTGAGCAACCGTACCGCGCGGATCGAACGCGCCACGAAGGAATCCTCCATCACCGTCGAGATCGACCTCGACGGCACCGGTCAGGTGGACATCGCCACCGGCCTGCCCTTCTTCGACCACATGCTGACCGCCTTCGGCGTGCACGGCTCCTTCGACCTCACCGTCCACGCCGACGGCGACACGGAGGTGGACGCCCACCACACCGTCGAGGACACGGCCATCGTCCTGGGCCAGGCCTTCGGTCAGGCCCTCGGCGACAAGAAGGGCATCCGCCGGTTCGCGGACGCCTGGATCCCGATGGACGAGACGCTGGCCCAGGCCGTCGTCGATGTCTCGGGCCGGCCCTACTACGTCGGCACCGGTGAGCCGGAGTCCATGGTCTCCGCCGTCATCGGCGGCCACTACGCCACCGTGATCAACCAGCACTTCTTCGAGTCGCTGGCCTTCAACGCGAAGATCGCCCTGCACGTGCGCTGCCTCTACGGCCGCGACCCGCACCACATCACCGAGGCGGAGTTCAAGGCCGTGGCCCGCGCCCTGCGCGCCGCGACCGAGGCCGATCCACGGGTGACGGGGGTGCCGTCGACGAAGGGGACACTGTGACGGAAGCCGCCCCCGGCAGCGCCCTGTCCGTCCTGAAGGTCAAGGGTCTTCCCCTGACCCTGCTCAGTGTCTTCTGCGCCTTCCTCGGCTGGTCGCTGCTGCTGCCGGTCATCCCGGTGGCGATGCTGGACGCCGGCTACGGCGACACCCTCGCCGGCCTGTCCACCGGCGTGTTCATGGCCACCACCGTGATCACCCAGGCCTTCGTGCCGAAACTGCTGCGCCGCATCGGCTATGTCCCGGTGATGGTCGCCGCCGCGGTCCTGCTCGGCGTCCCGTCCGCTCTCTACGTCATCGACGGCGGATCCGGCCTCGTCCTCGCCGTCTCGGCGGTCCGCGGCATCGGCTTCGGCGCGGTGACCGTCGCCCAGTCCGCACTGCTGGCCGAACTCGTCCCGCCCCGCCAGCTCGGCCGGGCGAACGCCTTCTTCGGCGCGGCGATCGGGACCGGCGAGATCCTCGGCTTCAGCATCGGCCTCACCCTCTACACCCGCTCCGGCGACGTCGTCTTCCTCGTCGCCGTCGCCCTCGGCATCGTCGGGGCCCTCGGCGCCCTCGCGGTCCCGCCGCTGCACGCCGCCGAGGTCGACCGGACTGCGGCACGGCAGGCCGCGGCGTCCGGCACCCACGTCCCGCTGTGGAAGCTCGCACTGGTCCCCGTCGTCGGCCTGTGCACCGCGGCGATGGGCTTCGGTGCGCTGTCGAGTTTCACCGCACCGGCGGTCGACAGCATCGACCCGGCCGCGGCCGCCACCGTCGCGGGTCTGACCCTCGCATTCACCGGCGCCGCCCAGATCCTCGGCCGGACGATCTCCGGCTGGTGGGCCGACCGGGTGGGGGAGCCCGGCCGGCTCGTCGTCCCCGCCTCGGCCCTGGCGGTGTGCGGCATGCTCGCCATGGCCGCGGTCATCCACGGCGCACCCCACGGTGCGGGACTCGTCTTCGGCGCCCTCGGCTGCGCGGCACTGTTCGGCCTGGGCTTCGGGGCGGTCCAGTCCGAGACCCTGCTGATGATGTTCGCCCGGATGCCGAAGGACCGCGTCTCCGAGGCCTCCGCGGTGTGGAACATGTCCTTCGACTCGGGCACCGGTGTGGGCTCCGCGGTGCTCGGTGTGGTCGCCGGCCTCGGCGGCTACGGCGGGGTCTTCCTCGCCGGTGCCGGGCTGGTGGGCGCCGGGACCGTCGCCCTGACCGGCGACCGCGTGCTCGGCCGGCACCGGGTCGTCGACCAGCACGACATCCGCACCCGGCTGTCCCGGCTCACTACGGGACGCCGCGCGCGGTAACGGCCGGGGCGCGCGCTAGAATCTGCGGGTATGGCAGCACCCAGCGTCGCGATCCTCGACTACGGTTCCGGTAATCTCCGCTCGGCACAGCGTGCCCTCGAACATGTCGGGGCGGAGGTGACCGTCACCGCCGATCCGGCCACCGTGCTCGCCGCCGACGGGCTCCTCGTGCCCGGTGTCGGCAACTTCGGCGCCTGCATGACCGGACTGCGCGCCGTCCACGGCCCCCGCCTCATCGGCGAGCGGCTGGCCGGGGGCCGACCCGTGATGGGCATCTGCGTGGGTATGCAGGTGCTCTTCGAGTACGGCGTGGAGGGCTCCGAGGGCGAGGCGGACGGCGAGGCCGGACCCGGCACCGCCGGCTGCGGCGAATGGCCCGGCACCGTCAGCCGCCTCGAGGCCCCGGTCCTGCCCCACATGGGCTGGAACACCGTCGAACAGCCCGCCGACAGCGACCTGTTCGCCGGCGCGGACCCCGCCGAGCGCTACTACTTCGTGCACAGTTACGCCGCCCGCCGCTGGGAGCTGGAGACCGACGGCCACACCGAGGCCCCCAAGGTCACCTGGGCGACCCACGGCGACTGCCGCTTCGTCGCCGCCGTGGAGAACGGCCCGCTGTGGGCCACCCAGTTCCACCCGGAGAAGTCCGGCGCCGCCGGCGCCCGCCTGCTGCGCAACTGGCTCGCCAGCTTCTGACCTCCCTGTACTTCCCCTTACTTTCCCCGATCCGCTTGACACCAGAACAGGAACACCATGACTCTCACCCTGCTCCCCGCCGTTGACGTCGCCGACGGCCAGGCCGTCCGCCTGGTCCAGGGGGCCGCCGGTTCCGAGACGAGCTACGGCTCCCCGCTCGAGGCGGCGCTGACCTGGCAGGACGCGGGCGCCGAGTGGGTGCATCTGGTCGACCTGGACGCCGCCTTCGGCAAGGGCAGCAACTTCGACCTGCTCAATGACGTCATCGGCCGGCTCGACGTCGACGTCGAACTCTCCGGCGGCATCCGGGACGACGCCTCCCTGGAGCGCGCCCTGTCCACCGGCTGCCGACGGGTCAACATCGGCACCGCCGCCCTGGAGAACCCGGAGTGGTGCGAGCGCATCATCTCCGAGTACGGCGACCGGGTCGCCATCGGCCTCGACACCCGCCAGATCGACGGCGAGTGGCGGCTGCGCGGCCGCGGCTGGGTCTCCGACGGCGGTGACCTCTGGGAGGTCCTCGAACGCCTCGACCAGCAGGGCTGCTCCCGGTTCGTGGTCACCGACGTCTCCCGCGACGGTATGCTCACCGGCCCGAACATCGACCTGCTCCGCGATGTCGCCGCCGCGACCTCCGCCCCGGTCGTCGCCTCCGGCGGCATCTCGAGTCTCGATGACCTGCGCAACCTCGCCGCCGTCGTCGACGAGGGCGTGGATTCCGCGATCCTCGGTAAGTCGCTGTACGCCGGAAAATTCACCCTGCAGGACGCCCTGACCGTGGCCAGGGGAGAGGAGCCGACAGCATGAGCGGGGAACTGCGGGACACCGCCGACATCGAGCGCGAGATAGACACCCGCGCCCTGCTGGCCATCGCCGAAGCCGCCGTCGACGAGGCGGAGACGACCTTCACAGCCGCGGTCGGCGCCGACCCGTCGGTGATGAAGAGCCCGGGCGATTTCGCCACCGAGGCGGACCTGTCGGTGGAGCGCCAGCTGCGCACGCTGCTGACCCGCTACACCGGCCTGCCCGTCCACGGTGAGGAGTACGGGGTGGTGCGCCCCGGCGACCGGATCGCCGAGGCCCTGGAACTCAACCCGAACGACGATCTCGCCGACGACATCGACGGCCCGGGCCGGGAACGCCTCGGTGAGCCGGGGGCCAATCCGGGCCTCGATGAGCTGCCGGAGACCTGCTGGGTCGTCGACCCGATCGACGGCACGGCCAACTACGCGGTCGGCAACCCGTTCTGCTGCATCCTGGTCTCCCTGGTGCACAAGGGTGAGGCCGTGGTCGCGGTCACCGAGATGCCGCTGCTCGGTCGGCGCATCACCGCCCGCAAGGGCCACGGCCTGTTCGTCGACGGTCATCCGGCCCGCCCGCTGCCGCCGTCGGATCCGGCGGTGACGCAGATCAGTTTCGGCTCGATCCTGTCGCAGCGCCGCGGCAACCTGCCCGTCTCGTACCGGCAGGACATGCTCAACGCCATCGGCCGGACCTACCCGCGGATGCGGGTGAGCGGCTCCTGCGGGATCGACCTGGCCTTCACCGCCGCCGGTATCTTCGGCGGGACGGTGACCTTCAGCCCGAACCTGTGGGACAACTGCGCGGGCATCCTCATGATCCGCGAGAACGGCGGCGTGGTCACCGACTTCGCCGGCAACCGGTGGGTGCCCGGGGTCTCCGGTCTCGTCGCCGGGGAACCCGAGGTCCACGCCAACCTCATCAGACACATTCAGTCGGTGCCGATCGGCACGGCCGCCACCACGGCCCAGGAGATCAAGGACAGAGGAGGAATCAGGTGACTGTCGCAGTACGCGTCATCCCCTGCCTGGACGTCGACAACGGTCGCGTCGTCAAGGGGGTCAACTTCGAGAACCTGCGGGACGCCGGCGACCCGGTCGAACTCGCCGCCCGCTACGACGCGGAAGGTGCCGACGAACTGACCTTCCTCGACGTCTCGGCGTCGAAGGACGGCCGCGGCACCATGCTCGACGTCGTCCGGCGGACCGCCGACCAGGTGTTCATCCCGCTCACCGTCGGCGGCGGCGTCCGCAGTGAGGACGATGTCGACCAGCTGCTGCGCGCCGGCGCGGACAAGGTCTCGGTCAACACCTCGGCCATCGCCCGCCCGGAGCTGCTCAGTGAGCTCTCCGCCCGCTTCGGCGCCCAGTGCATCGTGCTGTCCGTCGACGCCCGCCGGGTGCCGGCCGACGGCACCCCGCAGCCCAGCGGGTTCGAGGTCACCACCCACGGCGGGACCCGCTCCGCCGGGCTCGACGCGGTCGAGTGGGCCCGCCGCGGCCAGGAGCTGGGCGTCGGCGAGATCCTGCTGAACTCCATGGACGGCGACGGCACCCGCGACGGCTTCGACCTGGAACTCATCCGCGCGGTCCGCGAGGTCGTCACCATCCCCGTCATCGCCTCGGGCGGGGCGGGGAAGGCCGCCGACTTCCCGCCGGCGGTCACCGCGGGGGCGGACGCCGTCCTGGCGGCCTCCATCTTCCACTTCGGCGATGTCGCCATCAGCGAGGTCAAGGACGCGATGGCGGCCGAGGGGATCGAGGTGCGCCGATGAGCGGCTCCGTCACCGACCCGGCGTCCTACGAACTCGACCCGGCCGTCGCCGCCCGGCTGACCCGCAACGACGCGGGTCTGGTCCCGGCGGTCGTGCAGGAGCACGGCACCGGCGACGTCCTCATGCTCGCCTGGATGGACGACCACGCGCTCGCCCACACCCTCGCCACCCGGCAGGGCACCTACTGGTCCCGCTCGCGCGGCGAATACTGGGTCAAGGGTGCGACCAGCGGCCACACCCAGTACGTGCACAGTGTGCGGCTGGACTGCGACGGGGACACGGTGCTGCTCACCGTGGACCAGACCGGCGGGGCGTGCCACACCGGCGACCACACCTGCTTCGACGCCGACCTGCTGCTCGCCGACACGACCGACGACACAGCGGAGACGGAGGCCACCGATGACTGACCCGTACCGGATCACCGACCTGGCGACCTTCCGCCGCCTCGCCGCCCGCCACCGGGTGGTGCCCGTGGTGCGCAAGGTCCTCGCCGACGGCGAGAGCGCGCTGAGCGCCTACACGAAGCTGGCCGGCGGCCGGCCCGGCACCTTCCTGCTGGAATCCGCCGCCCCGGGCCAGTCCTGGTCGCGCCACTCCTTCATCGGGGCGGGCGCCCGCTGTGCCCTGACCGCCAAGAACGGGCAGGTGCGCTGGACCGGCACCCCGCCGGCCGAGGTGATGGACACCACCGGCATGGGCCCGCTGGAGGCGGTGCGCGAGACCCTCGCCCTGCTGCATACCGAGGAGATCCCGGGCCTGCCGACCCTGAGCTCGGGCCTGGTGGGCTACATGGGCCACGACATGGTCCGCTATGTCGAGGACCTGCCGGACACCTGCGTCGACGACCTGCAGGTCCCGGACATGGTGCAGCTGCTCGTCGACACGCTCGCCGTCGTCGACCACCACGAGGGCACCATCTGGCTCATCGCCAACGCGGTGAACTGGGACGGTTCCGATGACCGGGTGGACGAGGCGTATGCGGACGCGGTCGCCCGCATCGCGGAGATGGAGCGCCGCCTCGCCGGCGGTGACCACCTCCCGGCCGTCACCTTCGACACCCCGGCCCCGCAGCCGCGCCGGCAGCGCAGCCGGGAGGAGCACATCCGCCGGATCGGCCTGTGCAAGGAGCACATCCGGGCCGGGGACGCCTTCCAGATCGTCCTGTCGCAGCGCTTCGAGATGGACACGGCCGTCGCCGGGGTGGACATCTACCGGATGCTGCGGGTCGCCAACCCCAGCCCGTACATGTTCCTGGTCAACATCCCCTCCGAGGACTTCTCGGAGACCGCCTTCCAGATCGTCGGCTCCTCGCCGGAGTCCCTGGTCCAGGTGCAGGACGGCCGGGTGACGACCTTCCCGATCGCCGGCTCCCGGCCCCGCGGCGCCAGCTACGAGGAGGACCAGCTGCTGGAGAAGGAACTCCTCAACGACGAGAAGGAGAACTCCGAGCACCTCATGCTCGTCGACCTGGGCCGCAACGACCTGGGCCGGGTCTGCGCACCCGGTACCGTGGAGGTCAACGACTTCCGGCACGTGGAGCGCTACAGTGCGATCATGCACCTGGTCTCCGGGGTCACCGGCCGGCTGGCTGAGGGGAAGACCGCGCTGGACGCCTTCGTCGGCACGTTCCCCGCCGGCACCCTGTCGGGGGCGCCGAAACCCTCGGCGCTCGGCATCATCGACGAGCTGGAGGACACCCGCCGCGGCGTGTACGGCGGCACCGTCGGCTACTTCGACTTCTCGGGCAACACCGACCAGGCCATCGCCATCCGGACCGGCCTGTACAAGGACGGCACCGTGTACGTCCAGGCCGGTGGTGGTATCGTCGCGGACTCCGACCCGGAGGCCGAGGACGACGAGACCCGGAACAAGGCTCTGGCGGTGCTGCGCGCCGTCGCCGCCGCGGAGACGATCACCCCGGTCGGGAACACAGAGGAGGACCAGTGAAGGTGACCAAGCGCCTCAACGGCCGGACGCTCGCACTGTTCCTCACGGTGCTCAGCGCCGCGGGACTGTGGGGTACCGGCCAGATGGTGTGGCTCACCGCGGAGATCGAGGACGACAAGTCCGGTCACGCCACCAAGGAGATCATCGGCCGGGTGTGGGATGCCGCGGGCACCCCGCTGGCCCTGGCGATGCTCGCCGCGATGATCCTGTCCTTCGCCCTGCGCCCGGTGCTGCGCCGGGTGCTCGGGGTGGTCAGTGCCGCCCTCGCGGCGGTCGCCGGCTTCGCGGCGGTGACGCTGCTCAGCGGCGACCCGGACCTGGACCGGGCCCAGCGGCTGCTGTCGAGCGGGGCGGCGACGCAGAAGCAGTCGGACCCGGTGCAGATCTCCGACTGGGCCGGGGTGGTCTCGGCACAGGTGCACACCTTCCCGGTGGTCCTCGGACTGCTGGCCGCCGCGTGTGGGGTCGTCGGTGGCGTCCTGCTGGCGATGAAGCCGGGGGAGGCCGGGAAGGGCCACAGCCGCTACGAGCGTCCGGAGGTCCGTCGGGCCGGGGTGGCCGAGGATCTCGCGGAGAACCCGGATTCCGGTCGGGTGCTGTGGGACGCCCTCGATGCGGGCATCGACCCGACCGAGCCCGACGAGCCCGGCAAGCCCGACGAGCCCAGCAAGCCCGGCGCGATCGGCGAGTCCGATGGCACAGGAGAGACGGGGGAGACGGGTGTGACCGGGGACACTGCGGATTCCGGGAAAAAGGACTGAGCGGTCTACGATGGACGGGTCAACCCGTCACCCCGTGCACGTAAAGGAGCCCTCACCGTGAGTGTGCCGTCGGTACTCGATGAGATCATCGCCGGAGTCCTCGAGGACACCGCCCGCCGCGAGGCGGAGGTCCCGCTCGCCGAGATCAAGGCCCGGGCGCTGGACGCGCCCCCGGCCCGCGACGTGCTCGGCGTCCTCGGCAGCCCGGCGGTCAGCGTCATCGCCGAAGTGAAGCGGGCCAGCCCGTCGAAGGGCGACCTGGCGGAGATCCCGGAGCCCGAGGTCCTGGCGAGCGCCTACGAGACCAACGGCGCCTCGGTCATCAGCTGCCTCACCGAGGAACGCCGCTTCCACGGCTCCCTGGCGGACTTCGACCGGGTGCGCGCCGCGGTGGACATCCCGATGCTCCGCAAGGACTTCACCACCACCCCGTACCAGATCCACGAGGCCCGCGCCCACGGCGCGGACCTGGTGCTGCTCATCGTCGCGGCCCTCGACCAGGACCGGCTCGCCGCCCTGCTCGACCGCACCGAGTCGCTCGGCATGACCGCCCTGGTCGAGGTCCACACCGAGGAGGAGGCGGAGCGGGCCGTGCAGGTCGGTGCGAAGCTCATCGGCGTCAACGCCCGCAACCTCAAGACCCTGCAGGTCGACACGTCCGTGTTCGCCCGGATCGCACCGCTGATCCCGGAGGGGATCCTGCGGGTCGCCGAGTCCGGGGTGAAGACGAAGACGGACCTGCAGAACTACGCCGGCGCCGGGGCGGACGCCATCCTCGTCGGCGAGGGTCTCGTCACCGCCCCCAACCCGGGGCAGGCCTGCCGGTCGCTCGTCGCGGCCGGTCAGCACCCCGCCTTCCACCGGTCCTGACCCGGCGGCAGGGTACAGTCTGTCCCTGTGACTACTCCGAACTTCAAGAACCAGCAGGGGCTGCCGACGGCCGGTCAGGTCGTCGCGGCGCCGACCGCCCACGATGCCGACGAGCGTGGCCACTGGGGGGACTACGGTGGCCGGTTCATCCCCGAGGCGCTCATGGCCGTCGTCGAGGAGATCCAGGACGCCTGGGGCAAGGCCCGCGCCGACCAGGCCTTCCTCGACGAGCTCGATGAACTGCACCGCACCTACACCGGGCGGCCCTCGCCGCTGTACTTCGGACCGCGGTTCTCGGAGGCGGTCGGTGCGAAGGTCTGGTTCAAGCGGGAGGACCTCAACCACACCGGTTCCCACAAGATCAACAACGTCCTCGGCCAGGTGCTGCTCGCCAAGCGGATGGGCAAGACCACCGTCATCGCCGAGACCGGTGCGGGTCAGCACGGCGTGGCCACCGCCACCGCCTGCGCCCTGCTCGGACTGGACTGCCGGATCTACATGGGTGAGGTCGACGCGCAGCGCCAGGCCCTCAACATCGCCCGGATGCGACTGCTCGGCGCCGAGGTCGTCGAGGTCACCGTCGGCTCCCGGACGCTGAAGGACGCGATCAACGAGGCCTTCCGCTACTGGGTCTCCCACGCCGAGGGCACCTACTACGCCTTCGGCACGGCCGCCGGACCGCACCCGTTCCCGGAGATGGTCCGCGACCTGCAGCGCATCATCGGCGTCGAGGCCCGCGAGCAGATCCTCGCGGAGACCGGGCGCCTGCCGGACGCCGTGCTGGCGTGCGTCGGCGGCGGCTCGAACGCCATCGGCCTGTTCCACCGCTTCATCGACGATGAGGGTGTCGCCCTGCTCGGTGCGGAGGCCGGCGGCGACGGGGTGGAGACCGGCCACCACGCCGCCCCCATCACCGTCGGCCGCGAGGGGGTCTTCCAGGGCTCCTACGCCGCCCTGATGGAGGACGAGGACGGCCAGATCATCGAGTCCCACTCCATCTCCGCCGGGCTGGACTACCCGGGTGTGGGCCCGGAGCACTCCTACCTGGCCCACACCGGCCGCGCCGAGTACCTGCCGGTCACCGACACCGAGGCGATGGACGCCTTCCGGCTGCTGTGCCGGACCGAGGGGATCATCCCGGCGATCGAGTCCTCCCACGCTGTCGCCCTGGCGGTGAAGATCGCCGCGGAGTACGCCGACGGCACCCGCACGACCGCGTCGGGGGAGGAGCCGGTGTTCATCGTCAACATCTCCGGCCGCGGCGACAAGGACGTGGACACCGCCGCGAAGTGGTTCCACATGCACCCCGACAACGCCGACACCACCGACAACACCGAGGAGAACAACTGATGAGCGCCCTGTCCGACATCTTCACCTCGGCGAAGGCCGAGGGGCGTGCCGCCTTCGTCGGCTACCTGCCGGCCGGCTACCCGACCGTCGCCGGCTCGGTGGACAACGTCACCACC
Source organism: Corynebacterium nuruki S6-4 (assembly GCF_007970465.1). Taxonomy (NCBI): domain Bacteria; kingdom Bacillati; phylum Actinomycetota; class Actinomycetes; order Mycobacteriales; family Corynebacteriaceae; genus Corynebacterium; species Corynebacterium nuruki. The sequence continues at coordinate 833,807 of NZ_CP042429.1, read as the reverse complement.
CTGGCCCGCTACGCCGACCTCGTCGAGGTCGGTATCCCGTTCAGTGACCCGATGATGGACGGTCCGACCATCCAGGATGCCGCCGACGTGGCCCTGGCCGCCGGATTCCGGGTGCGGGACACCTTCGGCGTGGTCAAGGCCGTCGTCGACGCGGGCAGCAACGCCGTGGTCATGACCTACTGGAACCTCGTGCTGCAGTACGGGCCGGAGACGTTCGCCGCCCATCTCGCCGCCGTCGGCGGGCTGGGTGCGATCATCCCCGACCTGCTGCCGGAGGAGTCCGAGCGGTGGCTCGCCGCCTGCGAGGCCAACGGGCTCGACAACGTCTACCTCGTCGCCCCCTCGACCACCCCGGAGCGGCTGGACATGACGGTCCACGCCGGCGGCGGGTTCATCTACGCCCAGTCGCACATGGGCGTCACCGGGGCACAGGATTCGGTCGCCGGCTCGGCGAAGGAGGTCGTCGACCGGGTGAAGGCCGCCACCGACCTGCCGGTCGCCGTGGGCCTCGGCGTGAAGTCCGGGGACCAGGCCGCCGCCATCGCCGCCTACGCCGACGGCGTGATCGTCGGCTCCGCCCTCATCACCGCCGCGGCCCAGGGGACCGACGCGCTCGCCGCGCTGGCCGCCGACCTCCACGACGGCGTCCGGAGGTGAGCGGGTGGCTTCCCCGATGACCACCGAGTACCTGGCCACCATCCCGTCGCCGCCGCAGGGGGTGTGGCACCTCGGCCCCGTGCCGCTGCGGGCCTATGCCCTGTGCATCCTCATCGGCATCGTCATCGCCGTGTGGTGGACGGTGCGCCGCTACGCGGCCCGCGGCGGGGTGGGGGACACGGTCATCGACTGCGCCATCGCCGCGGTGCCCGCCGGCATCATCGGCGGGCGGGTCTACCACGTCATCACCGACCACGAGCGCTACTTCGGTGAGGGGAAGCACTGGACGGACGCCTTCAACATCACCGCCGGCGGCCTCGGCATCTGGGGTGCGGTGGTGCTCGGCGGACTGGCCGTGTGGGGCGTCCTGAAGTACAAGAAACTGCCGCTCGCCCCGTTCGCGGACGCCGTCGCCCCGCCGATCCTGCTCGCCCAGGCGATCGGACGGCTCGGTAACTGGTTCAACCAGGAGCTCTACGGCGGCGATTCGGACGCCCCCTGGGCCCTGGAGATCTACCGGCGGGTCACCGAATCCGGCCGGGTGGACAACATGGACGGGGTCTCCGACGGGACGGTCATCGCCACGGTCCAGCCGACGTTCCTCTACGAGCTGGTGTGGAACCTGCTCGTCGTCGCGCTGCTGGTGTGGGCGGACCGCCGGTTCCGGCTCGGCGGGGGACGGGTGTTCATGCTCTACGTCGCCGGCTACACCTTCGGCCGGTTCTTCATCGAGCTGATCCGCACCGATCCGGCCACCACCGTCTTCGGGGACGTCCGGGTCAACTCGGTGACCTCCGCGGTGGTCTTCGTGGTCGCCGTCGCCCTGTTCTTCTGGACGAGGAAGCGGACCCGGGAGACCCCGGAGCAGGTCCGTGGCGAAGTCGCCGGCGGGGTTGCCGGCAGGGCCGCCGACGGGGACGTCGACGAGGTCCGGACCGGGGACGGCGACGGGGTTCGCTGAGCGGCGCCGGTGAGGCCGCCCTGCGGTAGCGGGTGGGTCCGCACCGGGGCTATCCTCGGATACCGTGAGTAGACGAACCAAGATCGTATGTACCCTGGGCCCCGCCGTCGCCTCGGCGGAGAGTATCCGCCAGCTGGTCGACGCGGGCATGAATGTCGCCCGCCTCAACTTCTCCCACGGGGAGCATGCCGACCACCAGCAGAATTACGAGTGGGTCCGGCAGGCTGCGGCGGAGACCGGCGCCGCCGTCGGCGTCCTCGCCGACCTGCAGGGTCCGAAGATCCGGCTCGGGAAGTTCGCCGAGGGCAAGACCTACTGGGCCGACGGTGAGGAGATCCGTATCACCGTCGAGGACGTCGAGGGGACCCATGACCGGGTGTCGACGACCTACAGGCAGCTCGCTCGGGACGCCCGCCCCGGTGACCGTCTCCTGGTCGACGACGGCAAGGTCGGCCTGGTCTGCAAGGCCGTCGACGGCGACGATGTCGTCTGCGAGGTCGTCGAGGGCGGTCCGGTCTCCGACCACAAGGGCGTGTCCCTGCCGGGCATGGACATCTCCGTGCCGGCACTGTCGGAGAAGGACATCGCCGACCTGCGCTTCGCGCTGAAGATGGGGGCGGACGTCATCGCCCTGTCCTTCGTCCGCTCCCCGGCGGATGTCGAACTGGTCCACGCGGTCATGGACGAGGAAGGCCGGCGGGTGCCGGTCATCGCCAAGCTGGAGAAGCCGGAGGCGGTCGACGCGCTCGAGCCGATCATCCTCGCCTTCGACGCGGTCATGGTCGCCCGCGGCGACCTGGGCGTGGAGGTGCCGCTGGAGGAGGTGCCGCTGGTGCAGAAGCGGGCGATCCAGATCGCCCGGGAGAACGCCAAGCCGGTCATCGTCGCCACCCAGATGCTCGACTCGATGATCGAGAACTCCCGCCCGACCCGCGCGGAGGCCTCCGACGTCGCCAATGCCGTCCTTGACGGGGCGGACGCCGTCATGCTCTCCGGGGAGACCTCGGTCGGCAAGTACCCGGTGCAGACCGTGCAGACCATGGCCCGCATCGTCACCGCCGCCGAGGTCGACGGGGAGGTGCCGCCGCTGTCGCACGTGCCGCGCACCAAGCGCGGTGTGATCAGCTTCGCCGCCAAGGATGTCGGGGAGCGGCTCAACGCCCGCGCCCTGGTGGCCTTCACCGCCTCGGGTGACACGGCCCGGCGGGTGGCGCGGCTGCGCTCCCGCCTGCCGCTGCTCGTGTTCACCCCGCATGAGGAGGTCCGCAACCAGCTCGCCCTGACCTGGGGTGTGGAGACCTTCCTGACCCGCGAGGTGCACAGCACCGACCAGATCATGGAGGAGGTCGACCGCGTGCTGCTGGCCAAGGACGACTACAACCCGGACGATCTCGTGGTCATCGCCGCCGGATCGCCCCCCGGAATCGAGGGCAACACCAACATGATCCACGCCCACCTGCTCGGCCAGGTCTTCGACGGGGAGACGAAGTGACGCTGCGATGATGCCGGTCCATGACACGGCGCTGCTGCTGGAGGGCGGCGGTATGCGGGCGGCCTACACTGCCGGCATCGTCGACGTCCTCATGTCCCACGGTGTGGAGTTCGGCTGGGCCGGCGGGATCTCCGCCGGTGCCTCGCACCTCATCAGCTACCTGACCGGGGAGCGCGACCGGATCCGCCGCAACTTCGTCGACTTCGTGCTGGAGCCGGAGTTCGGCGGCTGGACCTGGCTGCTGCGCGGCAAGGGCTACTTCAACGCCGAGTACATCTACGGCCGCGCCCCGGGTCTGGACCTGCCGCGGCCCTACGAGATCTCGCGGGCGCTGACCTCACCCACCCAGTTCCGGATCGGCGCGACGAACGCGGAGACCGGCGAGGGCGTCTACTGGGGTCGGGACGACATCGCCTCCGGCGAGGACCTGATGGTCCGGGTGCGGGCCTCCTCGACGATCCCGCTGGCGATGCCGGTGCCCCGTATCGGGGGCGTGCCGTACGTCGACGGTGCCTTCGGCGCCTCCGGCGGGATCCCGCTGGACGCCGCGGAAGCCGACGGCTTCGACCGGTTCTTCGCCGTGCTCAGCCACCCGCGCGACTACGTGAAGCCGCCGACCTCGAAGCACCGCCTCACCCGGACCGTCCTGCGGAAGTATCCGGCGGTGGCGGAGGCGATGATCACCCGGCCGGAGCGGTACAACGCGACGATGGAGCGGCTCTACGACCTGGAGCGGCAGGGGAGGGCCTTCCTGGTCTTCCCCGAGGATGTCGACCAGCTGGTCAGCTCCACCGAGCGGGACATCCGGGTGCTGCGCCGTTCCCTGTCCTACGGCACCGCCCAGGCACTGCGGCAGTGGCCGATGTGGGAGCAGTTCCTGCGGGAGAGTGCAGGGGCCGCCGGGGACAGCGCCGGCGCCGGCGCGGCGGTCACCGGGGCGTGAGCCGGTAGACACCCCGGTGCTTCGGCCCTACTCCTTCCAGAGGTAGGCGAGCACCGCCGCGGTCGCCGCACCCGTGGCGGCCTCCACCGTCCCCGCCGCCGGCAGGAAGTCCGCCGAGTGGTTGCTCGGGATGTCCTGGGCGACCCGGTCGGCCGCCACCGCGGCATCCCACTGCGCCCGGTCGGTCATCCCGACCAGCAGGAACTCGTAGGGCACCCCGAAATGCCGGGGGATCTCCGAGAAATCCTCGGAGGCGGTCCACCGCGGGGCGTCCACCGAATCCGCACCGAAGACCTCGTCGAGGACCGGGCGGACAACCTCGTGCACCGCCGGATCATTGTCGGTGAGCTCACCGTGGGCCGAGTAGACGATGTCGGCGGGGGCGGGCGTACCCGAGGCCGCACACTCGGCCTGCACCACCCGCTCGATGGCGGCATAGGTGCGGTCGCGCACCGCCGCATCGTAGAACCGGCAGTTCAGCACCAGGGTGGCCGTGTCCGGGATGGTGTTGTTGGTGTGCCCCGCGCTCAGCGTGCCCACCGAGACCACACCGAAGTCCTCGGCGGCGATCTCCCGGCCGACGATGCCCTGCAGCCGCACCACGATCATCGCGGCCAGATACGTCGGGTCCACCGAATTCTGCGGGGCACTGGCGTGCGCCGAGACGCCGTGGAGGGTCACCGTGATCGTGTCGCAGGCGGCCATCACCGGGCCGGGCGCCGAATACACCGTGCCGACCGGACCCGGGTAGATGTGCAGACCCAGGCAGACCTCCGGGGCGGGGATCTTCTCCGCCAGGCCGTCGTCGATCATCGCCGAGGCGCCCTTCGTGACCTCCTCGGCCGGCTGGAACAGGGCGATGAAGGTGCCCGACCACACGTCGCGGCGGGCGTCCATGATCTCGCACAGGCCCAGCAGCGCGGTGGTGTGCACGTCATGGCCGCAGGCGTGCATCACCCCCGGATTCTTCGAGGCGTACGGGGCACCGGTGGCCTCGGTGACCGGCAGCGCGTCGATGTCCGCCCGGTACAGCACCGTGGGGCCCTCCCCGTTGCGCCACACGGCGGTGATGCCGTGGCCGCCGATGTCGTGGGTGACCTCGCAGTCCAGCTGCGACAGCCGGGAGAGGATCTGGGCGGCGGTCTGCTCCTCCTGCTCGGAGAGCTCCGGGTGCTCGTGCATCCAGGTGTGGAAACTGTCCTGCCAGGACAGGTCCACACCGGGGTCGGCGATGAATTCGGCGATGTCGGGGGTGGCGCTCATACCCGCTATCTTATCGCCGGGTTGTAGCGCAGGCTGTTGCGCTCCCACCGGGCCTCGTTGCCCAGCCGGATCCCCGGCGCCAGCCGGCCCTCCTCGCGGGCGGCGAGCAGCGAGGCGAGGACCCGCCGCTTCAGATCCCCGGGGGAGATCGTGTTCAGGTGGATCTTCGTCCCGCCCTCGAAACCGGCCAGCGGGGTGACCCGCCACTTGATGACGATGCGCCACGGCATCGGGACATCCACGTCGAGCGGCCGGTGCAGCCACTCCTCGTTGGAGGGGGTGTGCGGCCCGGCGGCGATGTGGCAGGCGTGGACGAGATCGGCGACCGCGTCCCGCTCCTCGTCGGCCATCAGCCACGGCTCGACCGTCGAAGACTTCGAGAAGACCTCCAGGGTGGGGTGGCGGTGGCCGAACCCGGCGAAGGCGACCGCATGGTCGTTCTCGGCGAAGATGAGGTTGTGGTGGCCGGCGTAGTCCACCGCCCACTCGTTGTACATGTTCGGGTTGCCGCGGACCTGCGCGATCTCCGTCTCGTTCTGCAGCCCGTGCTCGTCGATGGCCACGCACTGCTTGTGCAGGTGCTCCACACTCGCCCCCGACGGCTGCAGCCAGTTCTGGAAGGTCGCGACATAGCGCACGTAGGGGTTGGCGCGGTACAGCCGGTCCATGGCGTCCACCGTGAAGGCGATGTAGAGCCGGTGGACGTCCCAGTCCAGCTCCCCGCTGCCGCACAACTGGTCACTGCTCGTCGCCCCGGGGATGTAGTGGTCGCGGGCGATGATCACGTCATGGCCGCCGCCGAACAGGGCCGGCGCCTTCTCGTTGACGGTCTGGAACACCCGCTCGTCGGAGAACAGCTCGTCGAGCTCCCCGTCGGGCACCCCCGCCGCGCGCAGCCGGGTGCGCAGCATGTCGGCGACATGGCGCACCCCCTCGTCCTCGGCGAGGTACTCGGCCATGTGGCGGGAGGCGGAGGCGTCCATCCGGTAGCCGTAGTTCACCGCCCAGTAGTTGTAGGTGAGGATCTCGAAGAGGTTCGCCACCCGGCGGAACAGCGGCACGCTCTCGTGCAGCTGGGAGACGGTCAGCCCCCGCAGGATGCGGGGTTCGCCGTTGTCGTCGATGATCAGGCGGGCCTTCTCCGGGGTGGTCTTCAGCATGTTGTCCAGCCCGAAGTCGGTCTGTGAGTCCCGGTTGGCGTCGGTCACCGGGAACGTGTCGGACTGCGGCACCGGCAGCGGGCGGTGGCCGCGGCCCGGGACCGTCCACACCTCGGTGCCGGAGAACGGGTTGACCTGCTTGATCGTGCCGTCGGGGAGAGTCGTCAGCGGGGGAACGGGTGCCGGGTTCATCGGGGAGTGACTGATCACAGGTACAGGGTAGCGCCTCCGTGGCGGTGCCGGGTCAGGGCGTGCTTAACTGGTGTCCATGCCACAGATCGTGTTCCGTATCCTCGCGACCCCGGAGCAGCGTGCCGGGATCGTCTCCGACTTCGACCGTGCCCTCGCCGTCAACCCCGACCTGCTCACCGCCGACCTGTCGGTGACCACCGACATCGCCGACGACCCCGACCTGGAGGGGGTGTGGCGCGACTACGGTTTCGTGGACATGATCCACGGCACCCCCGAACCCGCCGCCGTCGTCATCGACGTGAAGGAGCACTCCGGCAGTATCTCGGGGCTGAGCATGAAGCTCGCCGAGATCCTCACCGAGCGGGAGAAACAGCCCGCCGAGCAGCTCTACCAGGAGATCCTCGACGACCCGGGGAAGCCGCGCGTGCCCTGGCACGTCGACGTGCGGCCGTAGTCGCCGCCGCAGCCGCCGCCGCAGCCGCGAGCCGCTACAGGATGCTCGACAGGAACTCCTTCGTGCGCTCCTCCTTCGGGTCCGTGATCAGCTCACGGCCCGACCCGGTCTCCACGATGCGACCGTCGGCCATGAACGCCACCTGGTCGGCGACCTCCCGGGCGAAGGCCATCTCGTGGGTCACCACCAGCATCGTCATCCCGTCCTCGGCGAGCTGACGCATCACCCCCAGCACATCCCCGACGAGCTCGGGATCCAGGGCGGAGGTCGGCTCGTCGAACAGCATCAGCTTCGGCTTCATCGCCAGGGCGCGGGCGATCGCCACCCGCTGCTGCTGCCCGCCGGACAGCTGCACCGGCCAGGCGTCCGCCTTGTCCGCCAGCCCCACCTGGGCCAGCAGCTCGCGGGCGGTCTTCTCCGCCGCGGCCTTCGACTCACCCTTGACCCGCACCGGCGCCTCGGTGATGTTGGCGAGCACCGTGCGGTGGGGGAACAGGTTGAACTGCTGGAAGACCATGCCGACATCGGCGCGCTGCCGGGCGGCCTCCCGCTCGGTGATCTCGTAGAGCCGGCCGTTGCGCTCGGTGTAACCGATGAGCTCACCGTCGACCTCGATGCGTCCGGCATCGATCTGCTCCAGGTGGTTCACACACCGCAGCAGGGTGGACTTGCCGCCGCCCGACGGGCCGATCAGGCAGGTCACCGACCCGGCCGGCACCTCCAGGTCGATGCCCTTGAGCACGTCGAGGTGACCGTAGCGCTTCCACACGTCACGGAAGCTGATCATGGGGGTCGTCTCGGTCATCAGCGGTTCTCCTGCTCTTCGACGGTGACGTTCGCCGGCGGGACGCCCTCGGCGTCCGCGAGTGCGGCGAGCTGGCGGCTGGTGAGGGTCCGGGAGGAACCCCGGGCGTAGAACTTCTCCAGGTAGTGCTGGCCGACCATGAGCACCGAGGTGATGACCAGGTACCAGGTCGCCGCGACCAGCAGCATCGGCACCGGCTCGAACATGGCGTAGGCGATGTCGGTGGACCGGCCGTACAGCTCGCCGGCGTAGGGCACCGCGATGACCAGCGAGGTGGTCTTCAGCATGCTGATCAGCTCATTGCCGGTCGGCGGGATGATGATCCGCATGGCCTGCGGCAGCACGGTGCGCCGCATGTTCTGCCCCCAGGTCATCCCCAGTGCCTTCGACGCCTCCGACTGGCCCTCCGGCACCGACTGGACGCCGGCGCGGACGATCTCGGCCATGTAGGCGGACTCGTTGAGGCCCAGGCCGAGGAAGGCGAGGACGAAGAAGTTCGACAGGAAACTGTCGAGGGTGATCTCGGCGAAGCCGACGTTGATGGTCTGGTAGATGGTGCCGAGCAGGCCCCAGAACACCAGCTGGACGTACACCGGGGTGCCGCGGAACAGCCACAGGTACACCCAGGAGAAGCCGCGCATCACCGGGTTGGGCGACATGCGCAGCACCGCCATGAGCGCACCGACGACCACGCCGATGACCATGGCGAGGACGGTGAGGGCGACGGTCTTCCACAGGGCGGCGAGGATGCGGGTGTCGAAGAGGTAGTCGACGTAGGTGCCCCAGCCGAAGGCGCTGTTGCCCGCGGCGCCGATGATGACCCACGCCGCCAGGGCGACGAGGATGACGGCGGCGATGATGCGGCCGGGGTGCTTGAGCGGGACGACCTGGTTGTCGGCCGGTCGCTGCCGGGGGCTCAGTCTGGTGCTCACTGGTCGGTCTCCTTGGTGTTCACGGTGACGGTGTCGATCACGCCGTCGGTGAGGCCCCAGGGCTCGAGGATCTTCTCGTAGTCACCGGAGTCGATGAGGTGCTGCAGGGCCGCGGCGAAGGCGGGGACGAGGGAGTCGCCCTTGCGGAACGCCCAGCCGAACGGGGTTGTGTCGAAGGCGTCCCCGGCGGGGACGAGTTTGCCCTTGGAACGCTGGATGGCGTAGTCGGTGACCGCCGAGTCCGAGCTCATGGCGTCCGCGCGGCCCAGGGCGGTGGCGGTGGCGGCCTCGTTGGCGGACTGGTAGACGAGCTTCTTCAGTTCCGGCTTCCCGGCCGCCGCGCACTCCTCGGCCTTGACCTGCACATCGTCGGTGTCCGAGTAGGTGCCCTTCTGCACCGCCACACTGAGCCCGCAGGCGTCCTGCGGGTCGATGTCGGAACCGGGGTGGCCGGCCCAGGAGATGCCGGAGGTGTAGAAGTCCACGAAGTCGTACGACTTGTTGCGCTCGTCGGTGTCCGAGAACCCGGAGACGCCCAGCTGCACCGTGCCGGCGTTGAGCGACGGGAGGATGAGGTTGAAGTCCTGCTGCTGGTAGGTCACGTCGAGGCCGAGGAGGGCCGCGGTGGCGTCCACCAGATCGACCTCGAAGCCGATGATCTTTCCGCTGGGATCCTTGAACTGGTTCGGGGGGAACGTCGGGTTGGTGCCCGCGACGAGGGTGCCGCGCTCCCGGATGTCGTCGGGCAGCAGGTCCTGCAGCGCTGCGACAGGTTCGGGACGCTCGGACACCCACCCTTCCGGGTTCGCGGACTCCTCGTTGGTGACGCAGCCCGCCAGGGACGCCGCCACGGCCGCGACAGCGACCGCGGCGAGCACCGGGCGGGTGCGCCGGGAGGTGGAGGATGTCATGGGGAAATCATAGGTGACGCTTCGCCGGCCGCCCGCCGGTGGTGGGCTCTGTACCCTCGGGCCCCATGGAGATCCCGCTGCCGCACTATCTGTCCGCCACCCTCGACCGGGTCCGGGAGGACACCTCCGGCGCCGTCGCCGACTACATCCCCGAACTCGCCGCCGCCGATCCCGACCCGCTCGCCGTCGCCCTGTGCACCGCCACCGGCCACGTCTACAGTGCCGGCGACGACGGGGTGGAATTCTCCATCCAGTCGATCGCCAAGCCCTTCGCCTACGCCGTCGCCCTCCAGGAGGTGGGGGTGGAGAAGGTGCTCGCCACCGTCGGCATGGAACCCTCCGGCGAGGCCTTCAACGAGCTCTCCCTCGACGGCGGGACGCACCGGCCGGTCAACCCCATGATCAACGCCGGCGCCATCGCCGTCAGCCAGCTGATCAACGGGGAGGACTCGACCGTCGACGACCGGGTGGAACTGCTGCGGCACTACTTCTCCCGGCTCGCCGGACGCGACCTGCGGATCGACGAACGGGTCACCGGCTCCGAACTGGCCACCGCCGACCGCAACCTCGCCCTGGCCCACATGCTGCGCAGCTACGGCATCATCGCGGACACCGCCGAGGACGCGGTCGCCGGCTACGTCCGGGAATGCTCCATGCTCGTCACCGTCAAGGACCTGGCGGTCATGGGCGCCACCCTCGCCCTCGGCGGCCGCCAGCCGGTGACCGGGGACCAGGTGCTCGACCCGCGGGTGTGCCGGCAGGTCCAGTCGGTGATGGCCTCGGCCGGCATGTACGACGGGGCGGGGAAGTGGATGGCCGGGGTGGGGATCCCGGCGAAGTCCGGCGTCGCCGGTGGCCTGCTCGGCACCCTGCCCGGCCAGCTGGGCATCGCCACCTTCTCGCCGCGGCTGGACGGTTCCGGCAACAGCGTGCGCGGGGCCGAGGTCTTCCGCATCCTGTCCGACGACATGGGGCTGCACCTCATGTCCGCCCTGCCGTCGCGGGGCTCGGCGGTGCGCAGCATCCGCTCCCGGGGCCTGGCCACCGTCATCCGGCTGCAGGGCGGTCTCGGCTTCACCGGGGCGGAGGATTTCCTGTCCACCGTCGCCGCCCACGAACTGACGACCACCCGGGTCGTCGTGGACATGCGCCGGGTCAACGACACGAACAGTTTCGGCCGGGCCATGGTGCTCGAGGGACTGCGCCGGATCCGGGAGGACGGCCACCGGGTGGCGGTCATCGACCCCGACGGCCTGCTCGGCGACCGGCGCCTGGACGACGGGACCCAGGTGGAGACCTCCGAGGACGCGTAGCGGACACGGCCACGGATACAGACACAGATGCAGCCGCGACGCTGAGGCGTCACGGCTGCAGGTGGTCCCCCAGGTGAGACTCGAACTCACACTGGACGGGTTTTGAATCCGTTGCCTCTGCCAATTGGGCTACTGGGGGTACGCCCGGCGATGTTACCGGACCGGCTCGGTGGGCTGGCTGTGCGGGGCCTGACTTCCGGTGGCCTGGCTTTCCGGGGCGGTCTGCTGCACCGCGGTCCCGTCCAGCGCCCCCTGGATGAGCGCACCGTAGTAGCTGATGAAGCCGTCGTGCGCGCCGGGGCGGAAGTACTCCTTGGTTACCAGCCGTCGCATCAACGACAGTCCCGCGACCATGGACATCGCCGCTTCGGCCCGGGCCTCGGCGTCCAGTTCGGCGTCCTGCCCCAGGTTCGGCGCCTCCGCCTCGATCTTCTCGGTGAGGGCGGCGACGACCCGGTCCCGGTAGGCCTCACCGATGCGCTCGACGACCGCCCGGCTGCCGCCGGCGTCCGCGATGCGGTGGACCAGGGAACCCGGGTTATCGTCGGGGCTCTCCACGGCGCGCCGGGCCAGCTTCACACCGAGCTCACTGAACGGCAGGAGGGCGAGCCGGTCGGCGGTGATGGTGAAGTCGAGCTGCTCGACGAACAGTCCCTCCTTCGTCCGGAAGTACTTGATGATCAGCGGCGCACTTACCCCCACCTCGGCGGCGATCTCCTTGAGGGTGATCTCGTTGTAGGAGCGGGTGTTGAACACCTCTCGGGCGGCGTCCAGGATGGCCTGCCGGGTCTCTTCGGCGGTCCGGCGGATGGTGGGCACGCCTGTCGCCGTCAGGTCGGTCTGGTCAGTCATGGCGACTAGGATAGCCGCGACGGGTCGCGGAGGGGAGAATCTCCGCGCCGGAACGACGATTCTCACAGGAAGGGCACATGAGCCACACACCAGCCGGCAGCGGTGACAGCACGACGGAGAAGCCCACACTGCTGCTGCTCGACGGACATTCCCTGGCCTTCCGCGCCTTCTACGCCCTCCCGCCGCAGAACTTCTCCACGACCGGCGGCCAGTACACCAACGCCGTCTACGGCTTCCTCGGCATGCTGCTGGGCCTCATCGACAACGAGCACCCCACCCACATCGCCGCCGCCTTCGACCTCGCCGGCCCGACCTTCCGCTCCGAGACCTTCCCGGCGTACAAGGCGCAGCGCCCCGCCACCCCGCCGGAGTTCCACGGCCAGGTCGAACTGATCCGCGAGACGCTCCAGTCGCTGGGGGTGCGGACCCTCACCAAGGAGACCTTCGAGGCCGACGACATCATCGCCACCCTCTCGGTCCGCGGCCGCGAGGCCGGCATGCGCACCCTCATCTGCACCGGTGACCGCGACAGCCTGCAGCTCGTCAACGACGATGTCACGGTGCTCTACACGCTCAAGGGTGTCTCCGAACTCGACCGGTTCACCCCGGAGCGCGTCGCCGAGAAGTACGGGGTGACCCCCACCCAGTACCCGGACCTCGCCTCGCTGCGCGGCGACACCTCCGACAACATGCCCGGCGTCCCCGGCGTCGGCCCGAAGACCGCGCAGAAGTGGATCACCACCTACGGCAGCCTCGACGGGGTCATCGACCACATCGACGACATCGGCGGCAAGGTCGGCCAGTCGTTGCGCGACAACATCGACAACGTCACCCTGGCCCGCAACATCACCGAGATGGTCAAGGATCTCGACCTCGGTGACCTCGCCGGCCCCGGCGGGGAGCTGGACGCCCTGCGCCCGGCCGCCCCGGACCCGCAGGCCGCCCTCGGCATGTTCGAGACCCTCCAGTTCGGTACGACGCTGCGCAACCGCACCTTCCGCGCCTTCGGCGTGGAGTTCGAGGACACCGGTGCCACCACGCTGACCACCGATGAGCCGGGGGAGGGGAAGCTGGCGAAGTGGCTGACCACCCACGCCGGGTGGAAAGAGTCCCGCCCCGCCGGTGATGCGGCGGTCAACCGGCCGCTCGCCGTCGCCGTGACCGGGGAGGGCCTGCCCGCCGGCGGCCACGCCGACCGGCTCGCGCTGCTCGACCCGGTGCCCGGGGAGGACGCCGCACTGCACGCCGTCGAGATCGACCTGGCCGACCAGGACCCGAAGGACGAGGCGGCGCTGACCGCCTGGCTCGCCGACCCGGGTGCCCCGCTGTGGCTGCACGACGCCAAGGAGGCCTGGCACATGCTCCACGGCGAGGGCCTGGTGCTCGCCGGGGTGGAGCACGATACCGCCCTGGCCGCCTACCTGCTGCGCCCCGACCAGCGCAACACTGCCTTGGCCGAGGTCGTCCAGCGGCACGTCGGGCATGAGCTCGCGGCGTCCGCCCCGGTCGCCGTGCGCGCCCGGTGCGTCGCCGAACTGGTGACCGCGCTGACCCCCGAACTCGCCGGGATCGGTGCGATGGAGCTCTACCTCGACCTCGAGGTGCCGCTGGCGACCGTGCTGGCCCGGATGGAGTCCGCCGGCATCGCCGTCGACCGGGCCGCCCTGGAGGACCTCTCCGCCGACTACGCCGACAAGGTCGCCGCGGAGGTCGCCGCCGCCCGCGAACTCGCCGGGGACGACTCGCTCAACCTGTCGAGCCCCAAGCAGCTGCAGAAGGTCCTCTTCGAGACCCTCGACCTGCCGAAGACGAAGAAGACCAAGACCGGGTACTCCACCGCCGCCGCGGAGTTGGAGAAGCTCGCGGCCTCCCACCCGCACCCGTTCCTCGACCACCTCATGGCCCACCGTGAGTACCAGAAGATGAAGACCACCGTCGACGGGCTCGTCGAGGCGGTCGCCGACGACGGCCGGATCCACACCACCTTCAACCAGCGCGGTGCGGCCACCGGACGCCTCTCCTCCTCCGACCCCAACCTGCAGAACATCCCGGTCCGTACCGAGGCCGGACGCCGCATCCGCGGGGCTTTCGGTGTCGGAGCCGGCTACGAGACCCTCCTCACCGCCGACTACTCGCAGATCGAGATGCGCGTGATGGCGCACCTGTCCCAGGACCCCGGTCTCATCGAGGCCTACCGGCACGGCGAGGACCTGCACAACTACGTCGGCTCGAAGGTCTTCGACGTCCCGGTCGACGAGGTCACCCCGGAACTGCGCCGCCGGGTCAAGGCCATGAGCTACGGCCTGGTCTACGGACTGTCCCCCTACGGCCTGTCCCAGCAGCTCGGGATCTCCGCCGGGGAGGCCAAGGCCATCACCGAGAGCTACTTCGAGCGGTTCGGCGGGGTGAAGCGCTACCTCGACGAGGTCGTGGACAAGGCCCGGGAGACCGGCTACACCGCCACCCTCTACGGCCGGCGCCGCTACCTGCCCGAGCTGAGCTCCAGTAACCGGGTCGCGGCGGAGGCCGCCGGGCGTGCCGCACTCAACGCCCCGATCCAGGGCACCGCCGCCGACATCATCAAGCGGGCGATGCTGCGGGTCGACCGGGCGATGTCGCGGGCCGGGATGGCGTCCCGCGTGCTACTGCAGGTCCACGACGAACTCGTCGTCGAGGTCGCGCCGGGGGAGCTGGCCGCCATGACGCAGCTGCTGCAGGAACAGATGGACACCGCCGCCGAGCTCAGCGTCCCGCTGGACGTGTCCACCGGCACCGGCGACGACTGGGACACCGCCGGGCACTGACCCGGTGGCTGACTGCGGCGCTGGCCCGGCGCTGACCCCGGGTACTGGCCCCGGTGCCCGCGGAACGAACCGACAGGTCGATTTTCCGGTCCCAGAAAGGCACCGGCGGATTCTAGCGATCGACGCAACACCCTCACGGGTAGCGGATCTGCTTAAGCCTCACCGAGGATACCGTCCAGTTCCGCCCACATCGCCTCAGCGGGGGTAGCCCAGTTCAGTGCCTTCCGCGGCCGGTTGTTCATCAGCATCTCCACCTCCCGCAACCGGTCACGCCCATGGACCGACAGGTCCGTGGACTTCGGGAAGTACTGCCGCAGCAACCCGTTGGTGTTCTCGTTGGTGCCCCGCTGCCACGGGGAATGCGGATCACAGAAGTACACGTCCAGATCCGCGGCCACACTGATCTCCCTGTGCAACGACATCTCCGACCCCTGGTCCCAGGTCACCGACAACCCCATCTGGGCGGGCATGCCGGTGAACCGTTCGATCATCGCGTCGCGGACACTGAGTGCATCATGGGCACCGGGCAGGTGCAGCAGCATCACGTACCGGGTCTTACGGTCGACCAGCGTGCCGATCGCGGACTTGTTGTACGCCCCACAGATCAGATCCCCTTCCCAGTCACCGGGTACCGCCCGGTCCTCGATCTCAGCGGGCCGCTCGGCGATGCTGACCCGGTCATGGTCGCGGGGGATCCTCACCGCTGACTCCCTGGGTTTACGGGTTGTCCGACCGGTACGCAGGGCCTTTTTCACCTCACTGCGCAGGCTGCCCTTCGGGTAGACGTACAACGCCTGGTAAATCGTCTCAGTACACACATGCCACTCCGGATGCTCGGGGAAGTCCAACCGTAACCGGTGGGCGATCTGCTCGGGTGACCAGTGCTCCAGTCGTTGGGTGATCAGCGCCCGCAGCATCGGGTCGGCGTACACCTTCGACAACCTCGGTCGGGCCCGGCGGGCTGCGGCATGCCGGGTCGCGGTGAACGGGTTGTACACCAGGTCACCGGCCCCGCCGGTACTGCCGGTGTCGCCGGGATCGGCAGGATCAGCAGGATCAGCAGGATCAGCAGGATCACTGTTGCGGGCGAGTTCCCGGCTGATCGTGGACCGGTGCCTGCCCAGCTTCCGGGCGATCGCCGCCTTCGTCGCTCCCTCACGCAGCATCACCGCGATGGTGTCCCGTTCTGCCGCGGTCAGGTACCGGTCGGATATCACCCGGTCAGGGTCACGGTGGTGGACCGGGGCGGCCGGTGGCATCCGGGGATCGGGTGCCGGGGTGTCAAAGACCATCGGGGCGGGGATACTGTGCCGGCCACTGTGCCGACCACGTCGGCGGGTGGGTTTGGCCGTGGGACTGTGCCGGGCACGGTTCCCCCGGTGGGCACCACGATCGGCACTGTCGGCGGTGAACCCGGCTTTCCGGTCCACGGCGTCGGTGGCGTCGGTGGCGTCGGTGGCGTCGGTGGTGTCGGTGGTGTCGGTGGCGCGGCCCAGTTTGCGGTCCCTGCGGGCAGATGGTCGACGCACCGGTGCCGCCGGTGTCGCCGATGCCGCCTCAGACTCCACGGGGCCGCCGGCAGGCGGGTTCTTCCGGGCCCGGACTGCCGGTGCAGCAACCGGCGCGGGACTCGGTGCGGGACTCGGTGCGACCGGGCGCAGTGCGGCGCCGGGTTTACGCCGGAGCTGTCTGCGGCCGGCCCGTCCGGCATCACGCTGACGCTGATCAGCGGCGTGTTGGCGCCGAACCCGTTTCGGGGTGTCGACGGTGATCTGGTCGGCCACGGCGGTGTTCACATCTGATGAGTACACCCCGTCGGGATCCAGTTGCGACAGTGGCCTGCCGGTACTGGCCGCCGCTGTCGCCGGGGTCGCCCCGGACAGCAGTGCCCGGTAGAAACTGATGGTCGCCTCGTCGTAGGCATCCTCCGGCCGGGCGGGGGTCGGGAACCGGTTGGCCCAACCGCAGACGGTCTGACGGGTCACGTTGATCAGTGCGGCGACGTCAGCCTGGGTCATACCCGCGCTGACCAGGATCAGTGCGAGTTGCCGGACAAGGTGGTTGGGGCGGCGCCGTGGGGTGTGGAGCCCGTGCCGGGTCAACCAGTCGTTGACCGTGGTAGCCGGGCGGCCCAGTGCCGTGGATATCTGTCGGACGGTGGAGCCGGCGGCGTGCTCGGTGATCATCAACTCGCGCTCGGCGGGGGTGAAGGCGGTGAAGGCGAGGAGTCTCTGCGCGGGGGTGGATCGCGGTCCGGCGGTGGGCCGGTGCGAGGGGTTCGGTGTGGGCACTGTTCACTCCTGAACATGTCAGGGGTGTTGCAACGACCACTGGAACCCAAGACCTGGGTTCGTGAACCCGGCATCCGCGGGAGCGGACCGACCCCTCGGTTCGTGAACCCGACACCGGTGGCGGCGTTCACGGCGTCCCCGGGACCTGCTCCTAGTCGTCGTCCTCCTCGCTGAGGACCCGGACCGAGCGCACCCCCTCGATCCCGGAGAGCACTGTCACCAGGTCGCCGGGGGAGTGTCGGCCGGTCAGACCCATCTGCAGCCCCGTCCGCCCCTCGCCGGCGTCCGCCTGCTGACCCGATTCCTGCACCGACCAGCCCTGGTCGGTGAGCGCGGCGAGGATGACGCGCAGCAGTCCGTGCCCGTCGTCGTAGACCACGCTGATGTGCACCCGGGCGTCCCCGCCGGGCAGCAGGCGGGAGAGTGCCCGCAGTCCGTAGGTGATGACGAAGTGCAGGGCGGTCACCACGATCGCCAGCAGCCACAGTCCCGCCCCGGCGGCGGTGCCGATCGCGGCGGTCTCCCACACGCTGGCGGCGGTGGTCAGCCCGAGCACCGTGTTGCGGCGGGTGAGGATCAGTCCGGCACCGAGGAAGCCGATGCCTGAAACGATCCCGGCGGCGACACGGGAGGGGTCGAAGCTCACCTCGTCGCCGAGGACGTCGAAGAAGCCGTACTTGCTGACCAGGATGAACAGGGCGGAGGACGTTCCGACGATCGCCTGGGTGCGCAGGCCGGCGTTGCGGCCGCGCAGCCGTCGTTCCAGTCCGATGAGGGTGCTCAGGACGAAGGCGAGCAGGAGGAGACCGATCATCTCCAGCTCGTGCGTGTCAGAGGACGCTGCGGCCAGGACAGACATGCCGACATATTACGCCGGGTTCCGCTCCGCCTGCTCCCGCAGCCGGCGCCGCTTCGTGACCTGTTCCACGGTGACCATGGCGGCGACCACGCCGGCGCCGACGACGAAGAGGAGGACGGCGAGGCCGGTCTGGTCACCGGGTGCCTGCAGGTTCGAGTCCGCGTCCTGCCAGGGCCACAGGGCCCGCAGGGACCCGAGCAGCATGCCGGTCATGGTGAACAGTGTGAGGGTGCGCGCCCGGGTCAGCAGGGTCTCCATGACGCGCACGAACAGGACCAGTCCGGTCAGTGCGCCGAGCCCGAAGACGGCGATATAGCCCAGGTCGAGGTCACTGACCGCGTTGAGCGTGGCGGTGTAGATGCCGATGGCGTAGAGGAAGAAGGATCCGGAGACACCCGGCAGGATCAGGGCGCACACCGCGACGGCCGCGGCGATGAAGACGAGGAGCAGGTTCGGGTCGTCATTGTCGGAGGCGGAGAACCCGGTGGCGATGAAGGTGAACGCCGCGCCGACGAGGAACAGCGGGACCGCCACGGGGAGTCGACGCCGCAGGTCGGACCAGTCGATCATCAGCAGTGGGACGGCGAGGGAGACGGTGACCATCCCGAGGAACAGCGCCCGGGCCGGGGTCTCGTGGTCCTCGACGAAGCCGCTGACGAGGCCGGCCATGGCGAAGACCATGACCACCATCCCGATGCCCAGCGGCAGGAGCATCGCCCAGTCGACCGCCCGGATGCGCCGCAGTCCCTCCGCCCGGTCCTTCGGCAGGGCCTTGACCCCGTCGAGCAGCCGGTTGGCGTTGTAGAGCACCCGTTCGTAGGCGCCGGTGACCAGTGCGACGGTGCCCCCGGAGATGCCGGGGACGAGTTCGGCGGTGCCGATGAGCCCGCCGCGCACGGCGTTGAAAAGCAGGGCGCCGGGCGTCCGCGGTGTGGGCGGGAAAGCGGGCGGGCGTGGGACGGCGTTGTGGTTAATGTCGTTCACAGGACGCCATGGTAACCGGTGGAACACCCGGGCCCTATCATCGACGCCATGAGCCAGGCAGCGGACGCCACGACCCTCACCCTCGGATACTGGGACGGGGAGGGTATCGGCCCCGAGATCACCCCGCCGACCCGCACCGCCGTGGAGCAGGTGCTGGACGCCGCGAAAGTGGGCGTGACCTGGGTGCCGCTGGAACTGGGCATCGCCGCGTTCGACGCCACGGGCCGGGTCGTGCCGGACATCACGCTCGAGAAGATCCGCGGTCTCGACGGCTGGATCCTCGGCCCGCACGACAACGTCTCCTATCCGCCGGCGGCGCGGGCGCAACTCAACCCGTCGGCGGCCCTGCGGCAGTCGGCGGACCTGTGGGCGAACATCCGGCCGGTCGTCGCCGTGCCCGGGGCGCCGGCACCGGACCTGGACGTCACCGTGGTCCGGGAGAACACGGAGGGGATGTACGCCGACCGGAACATGGCCGCCGGCTCCGGGGATCTGCGGGTGACCACCGATGTCGCACTGGCGGTGGGGGTGTTCACCCGGCACAAGATCGCCCGGATCTGTGACCGTGCCGCGCAGATCGCCGCCTCCCGCGGCGGGATACTCACCGTCGCCCACAAGTCCAACGTGCTGACCCGCACCTCGGGGATGTACCTGGAGGAGGCGGAGCGTGCTGCGGCGGAGACCGGGGTGGAGCTGCGCCCGGTGCACATCGACGCCCTGTGTGCGGACCTGGTGCGGCGTCCGGCGCGGCACCGCACCATCGTCGCCGAGAACATGTTCGGTGACATCCTCAGTGACCTCACCGCCGCCCTCGGCGGGTCCCTCGGTGCAGCGGGCAGCATCAACGCCGGTGACCGGCAGGCGATGGCGCAGGCGGCGCACGGGGCGGCGCCGGACATCGCGGGGGAGGGGATCGCGAACCCGGCGGGGCTGATGAACTCGGCGGCGCAGTTGCTCACCCATCTCGGGTACCCCCGGTCGGGGGAGTTGCTGGCGGCGGCGGTGCGGGCCGCACTGCAGTCGCACCCGACGCCGGACATGGTCGGCACGGGGGTCGGTGCAGGGGCTGCCGCAGGGGCAGTCACAGGGGCTGCCGCACCCGTCGTGACCACCGCAGAATTCTCTGCCGGGGTGTTTGCGGCGGCTGCAGCGCTCGTGTAATGTTCACCACCGTTGCGCGTCGGTTGGATTGACTTCGAAAAATTACCCGGTAATTGCACAGGTGGATCCCCCGCGGCGCCGCGCCCGCCGGGGCTGCCGTCAAGGCAGATCGGGCGGATCCTGTCCACTTTACGAGAACAATCCGTTTCGGAGCACCTGCACATATGCCCACCAACAACGTTCCTCAGGTAGCCGTCAACGACATCGGCTCCGCTGAGGATTTCCTCGCCGCAGTCGACAAGACCATCAAGTACTTCAACGACGGTGACATCGTCGAAGGTACCGTCGTCAAGGTCGACCACGACGAGGTCCTCCTGGACATTGGCTACAAGACCGAGGGTGTCATCCCCTCGCGCGAGCTGTCCATCAAGCACGACGTCGACCCCGATGAGGTCGTCGAGGTCGGCGACGAGATCGACGCCCTGGTCCTGACCAAGGAGGACAAGGACGGCCGTCTGATCCTGTCCAAGAAGCGCGCCCAGTACGAGCGCGCCTGGGGCACCATCGAGGATCTCAAGGAGAAGGACGAGCCGGTCACCGGTACCGTCATCGAGGTCGTCAAGGGTGGCCTCATCCTCGACATCGGCCTGCGCGGCTTCCTTCCCGCCTCCCTCGTCGAGATGCGCCGCGTCCGCGACCTGCAGCCGTACATCGGCCAGGAGCTCGAGGCCAAGATCATTGAGCTGGACAAGCAGCGCAACAACGTCGTGCTGTCCCGCCGTGCATGGCTCGAGGAGACCCAGTCCGCGGTCCGCTCCGAGTTCCTGCACCAGCTCCAGAAGGGCCAGGTCCGCAAGGGCGTCGTGTCCTCCATCGTCAACTTCGGCGCCTTCGTCGATCTCGGCGGTGTCGACGGTCTGGTCCACGTCTCCGAGCTGTCCTGGAAGCACATCGACCACCCGTCCGAGGTTGTCTCCGTGGGCGACGAGGTCACCGTCGAGGTGCTCGACGTCGACCTGGACCGCGAGCGCGTGTCCCTGTCGCTGAAGGCCACCCAGGAGGACCCGTGGCGCGTCTTCGCCCGGACCCACGCGATCGGTCAGATCGTCCCGGGCAAGGTCACCAAGCTCGTCCCGTTCGGCGCCTTCGTCCGCGTCGAGGAGGGCATCGAGGGCCTGGTCCACATCTCCGAGCTGGCCGAGCGCCACGTGGATGTCCCGGACCAGATCGTGTCCGTCGGCCAGGACCTCATGGTCAAGGTCATCGACATCGACCTCGAGCGTCGCAGGATCTCCCTGTCGCTCAAGCAGGCCGACGAGGACTACTCCGACGAGTTCGACCCCTCGAAGTACGGCATGGCCGACTCCTACGACGAGCAGGGCAACTACATCTTCCCGGAGGGCTTCGACCCGGAGACCAACGAGTGGATGGAGGGCTACGACGCCCAGCGTGAGGCCTGGGAGGCCCGCTACGCCGAGTCCGAGCGCCGTCACCAGCTGCACGCCGCCCAGATCGAGCGTCACCGCGCCCAGGCCGCCGAGGCTGCCGCCGCCGGTGAGGGTGGATACTCCTCCTCCTCGAACTCCGAGTCTGCCGCCCCGGCACGCGAGGAGCAGACGACGGACGCCGGTTCGCTGGCCTCCGACGAGCAGCTCGCCGCACTGCGCGAGAAGCTGGCCGGTAACTAGTCCGGTCCCGCTGTCGGCCGCCTGAGCGGTCGACGGCAGTGTTCCGTTGCTCCGGAACATCTCCGACAGCCCCTGTGGATCCGTCCACAGGGGCTGTCGTCTGTCTGGGGGCGCCGGGCCCACCGGCCTGCCCGGCCGGAGTTGTCCCGAGCTGACCCGGTTCTGCGTTTCGGACCCGACGGAACTGACCGATCCGGGTCAACTCGTGCCACCGGTCCACGGCGCCGGCCGACGCGCACCAGCGCACGCGCCTACGTGAGCTTCCCCATGAGCCCGGCCAGCAGATCCACCACCCGGGCGTCCTTCCCGATGATCACCCGGGGCGTGCCATTCTCCACCGCCCGCACGATCTTCGCGGCGGCCGCCGCCGGCTGGGTGAGCAGCTTCCTCATCCGGGCCTCCGTCGCCGGATCCGCCTCCGTCTCGGCGGCGGACTCCACCCCCGAGTTCTTCGTGATCTCGGTGTTCACCCCACCCGGGTACACGACGGACACGGTCACCCCGGTCTTCCGGAGCTCGACCCGCAGCCCCTCGGTGAACAGTGCCACCGCCGCCTTGGACGCCCCGTAGGCGCTCTGACCCGGGACCGGGGCGAGGGCGCCCATGCTGGAGACGTTGACGACCGCCCCCTCACCCCGGGCGAGCAGCGCAGGCAGGAAGGCCCGGGTGACGTTCACCGTCCCGCCGAAGTTCACGGCCATGACCCGGTCGATCGTCGCCTGGTCGATCTCGCTGATGTCGACGAAGTCCTGGACGATGCCGGCGCCGCCGCCGGTGACGATGACGGTCTTTGCGGTGAGTTCCATGTCCACCGGTCTGGCACCCGACCGGGGGCAGGGGGTTCCACCCGGGGGTGGAGGACGCCTAGGGTGGCGGCAACACCTCCCTGCGGTACCCCCGTCTGAAAGGCCAGGAGAACCATGGCGTCCACCACCGACAGTTCACGGCGCATCCTCGAGGAGGTCGGCGGCGCGGACAACGTCGTCGACCTCACCTACTGCGCGACCCGCTTGAGATTCCGGCTTGCCGACCGCGACAGAGCAGACCAGAAGGCACTGGAGGCGGTACCGTCGGTGCTCGGCGTCGTGCCGCAGGGCGGTGACGGACTCCAGGTCGTCATGGGCGGTGGCGTCGCCGAGTTCTACAACGCCATCGTCAAGGAACCGGGGATGGGGGAGGAGGGGGCCGCCCCCGCGAAGAAGGAGTACGGGGGTGTCCGGGGGAAGTACGGGTGGGTCAACTACGCGTTCGAGTTCCTCTCGGACTCCTTCCGGCCGATCCTCTGGGCGCTGCTCGGTGCCTCGCTGATCATCACCCTCGTCGTCATCGCGGACACCCTCGGCTGGCAGGATTCCCGCGCCCCGCTCGACGAGCAGCCGACCGGCTATGTGCTGCTGCATGCGATGTACCAGTCGGTGTTCTACTTCCTGCCGGTCATGATCGGCGCGACCGCGGCCCGCAAACTCGGGGCGAACGAGTGGGTCGGTGCGGCGATCCCGGCGGCCATGCTCACCCCGGAGTTCCTCTCCCTCGGTGAACAAGGGGACACGGTCCACATCTTCGGCATCCCGCTGGTCCTCAACGACTATTCGGCGCAGGTCTTCCCGCCGCTGATCGCCGCGATCGGCCTGTTCTGGGTGGAGAAGGGCCTGAAGAAGATCATCCCGTCCGCGGTGCAGATGGTGTTCGTCCCGTTCTTCTCGATGCTCATCATGATCCCGGCGACCGCGTTCTTGCTCGGACCGTTCGGCATCGGCATCGGCAACGGGATCTCCGACTTCCTGCTGTGGCTCAACGACGTCTCGCCGTTCATCCTGGCGATCGTCATCCCGCTGATCTACCCGTTCATGGTGCCGCTGGGCCTGCACTGGCCACTGAACGCCATCATGATCCAGAACATCGCCGTGCTGGGCTACGACTTCATCCAGGGGCCGATGGGCACCTGGAACTTCGCCTGCTTCGGCGTGGTCGCCGGGGTACTCGTCATCTCCGTGCGCGAGAAGAACTCGGGCATGCGCCAGCTCTCCCTCGGTGGCCTGATGGCCGGCCTGTTCGGCGGTATCTCGGAACCGTCCCTCTACGGTGTGCTGCTCCGGTTCAAGAAGTCCTATGTCCGCCTGCTGCCCGGCTGCCTGGTCGGCGGCATCATCGCCGGCTTCTTCAACATCAAGGCCAGTGCGTTCGTCTACACCTCGCTGCTGACCTTCCCGGCGATGGATCCGTGGGGCGGCTACCTGCTGGCTATCGCCGCGGCGTTCTTCACCTCCATGGTGCTGGTGGTGCTGTTCGACTACCGCGGCAAGGACGAGAGGGCGGAGATTCTGGCCCAGCTGGAGGCGGAGCGTCAGAAGGCCAGCGCCGAGGAGGACGCCCGCGTCGCCGCCGCGGCACCGAAGGCTGCGCTGCAACCCGGTGCGGTCACGGTGGTCACCTCTCCGGTGGAGGGCAAGGTGCTGCCGCTGTCGGAGGTGCCGGACCCGGCGTTCGCCGGTGGGGCGCTGGGCAACGGTGTGGGCATCGACCCGAGCGGGGACACCATCCTCGCCCCGGCGGACGCCACGGTGCTGACCATCCAGAAAACCGGGCACGCTGTCGGCCTGCGGCTCGACAACGGCATTGAACTGCTCATCCACATCGGTATCGACACGGTGAAGATGGAGGGTGACGGGTTCGAGAACCTCGTCGAGAAGAAGCAGAAGGTGGCGGCGGGCACGCCACTGGTCCGGTTCGACCGGGAGAAGATCGAGGCGGCCGGCTATTCTCCGGTCACCCCGGTCGTCGTGGTGAACACGAAGAAGTTCGCCGAGGTCGAGGGGATGCCCGCCCCGGTCGCCGCCCCCGGTGACGACATCATCACCGTGACGGCGAAGGCCGCGGCGGACGAGCACGCCGGAGCGGATGCCGAGTAGACCGGCAGCAGCCCCGGGAGGTCACCGGGGATCGGAGACCTCCAGGCCGCGGATCCTGACCACCAGGATTCCGGACGCCGCTGCGAGCGCCGCGGCCAACACGGTCAACGACCAGTTGAGTCCGACAGCGGTCGTGAGGACGCCCACCACCAGCGTGGGCAGAGAATTGCCGCCGAAGATCTTCGCGAAGAACACCGCGGTCTGGGGTCCCTCGGTGGCGGGGTCAGTCGTGCGTTCGTAGACGGCGGTCGCCATCACGAAGACCACGCCGAGGCTCACTCCGCCGATGACTGATCCCAGGACTGCCACGGTCGCGGAGAATGCGCCGGGACTGTCTGAGGCGACGATGACGGCGCCCGCCGTGGCGACCGCGCTGACCACGCTGCCGCCGAGTCCCCACCGCAGCGCCCGGCTGATGTCGGTGATCCGGCGGGTCGCCAACTGCCCGACGAGCATCGCGACGAAGAAGAGGAAGGGGACCACGGCGGCGAGCCCGGGGGAGGCGGCGTCCCCGATGACGGTGCCGAGACCGAGGAACAGGCCGCCCAGTGACCAGGACGTCGCACCGGCCCAGCCACCCAGGGCGTTCCACGTGCGGTGATCCTCCTCGCGGGCCGCGAGATGCTGTGGCCGTCGTGCTGTGCACGCCTGGTCCGACCCGGTTTCCGACCCGGTGTCCGTCCCGGGGTTCTCACCCGTCGGGGGACGTCGGACCACGGCGACGACCAGGAATCCCAGGGTGAGGAGCAGATGGAGGGCGAACAGGATGCGGTCGGCGTCCCCGGAGACGCCGGTGAGCAGTTTCGCCCCGAACAGTCCGAGGCCCAGGCCCGCCGAGGTCATCAGTGCCAGGACGAGCGGGTCGAAGCGTCCCCACCGGCGCCGCTGGAGGTCGAGGAGGATCTGTGGGGCGGCGGCGTTGAGGAATGCCACGGTGATGCCCTGGACGGCTCTGCCGACGAAGAGCAGGAGCACGTTCGGTGCGGTGAGGAAGACGATGTCCGCGAGCACCAGGGCGACGGTGCCGATCAGGTAGAGGCCCCGGGGTGTCGTCCGCCTGAGAATCAACGGGGTACACAGCAGTGCAGGTACCAGCGTGAAGGCGTAGACCGCGAAGAGCAGGGACTGGACTGAGGTGCTGAATCCGAAACGGTCCCGGTAACTGTCGAACAGCCCGGACGGGAAGCCGACGCAGAGGAGGGCGAGGAACAGCCCCAGTGGGACAAGGGTGAAGGTGGTTGACTGCCGGGAGGTTGTCGTCACGGAGGTCTCCATGCTGTGTCGGTGGTACAGAAAACCGGGCGCCCGACAGTGGAGAAGTCGGACGCCCGGGTGACGCTCAGTCGGTCACTCAGCCGGTCAGGCGGGTTCGACGCGACCGATCGCGTGGAGGGTCTCCAGCTTGGAGGCCTTGCGCAGCTGGAGGTTCCAGGCGTCGCCGTCCTTCGCCGCGAAGAACGCGACCTTGGTGGGCAGGACGACCGGCTTGGCGAACTCGACGGTGAACCGGGAACCACCGGTGGGCAGTTGCCCCTCCAGGCCGCTGAGCAGCCGGGCGGCGGACCACATGCCGTGGGCGATGCGGGCGGGGAAGCCGAAGGCCTTCGCACCCAGCGCCGAGACGTGGATCGGGTTCTTGTCGCCGGAGGCCTCCGCGTAGTAGCGGGTGATCTCCGGGTTCGCCTCCCAGGTGGCGGTCGGGGTGGGGTCCGCCGGCACCTCGGGACGCTCGAACAGCGAGCCGGAGTCCTCCGGGCGGGCCTTCACCGCGGCGTCCGCCGAGGAGGAGAGCTTCGCGCCCTTCGCGAGGAAGCCGGAGGTCTGGGTCCACACCGGGGTCCCGCCGGGGTTGCCCTCGGCGTCCTCGACGAAGACCTCGGTGACCATGTCGATGAGCAGGCCCTTGCGGTGGGTCCGCAGGTTCTCCGCACGGGTGCGGACGGTGAGCACGTCATCGACGGTCAGCGGACGGGTCTGCGTGATGTCGTTGGTGAGGTGCACGGCGCCGACCGCGTTGAACGGGAAGTCGGGGGTCGCCATGACCTTCATCGCCAGCGGGAACGACAGCACGTACGGGTAGGTGGCCGGCAGCTCGTTGGTGAGCCGCAGCCCGGTGGACGCGCAGTAGTCGCCCAGGTGGGCGATGTCGACGGTCACGCCGGTGACCTCGAAGCCGGTGGTCGGGTCGGCCTTCGCGGAGCGCTTGGCGCCGATCACGGGGACGAGGTCCTTCGCCGCACCCTTGTACTCGTCCATGAGCTCCGGGACGGCGGGGAGGGTCGTGTAGGTGACAGTCATGCGGTCCCCCTAGGCGCCCATCAGGTGCTGGCCGCAGACACGCAGGTACTGGCCGGTGACCGCACCGGCACCGTTACCGGCGAAGAAGGCGACTCCCTCGGCGACGTCGAGCGGCTGACCACCCTGGGACAGGGAGTTCATCCGGCGGCCGACCTCGCGGGTGGCGGTCGGCATGGCGTCCGTCATGGCGGTCTCGATGAACCCGGGGGCGATGGCGTTGACGGTGATTCCCTTCTCGCCGAGCGGGCCGGCGAGGGCTTCGGCGACACCGATCATGCCGGCCTTGGACATCGCGTAGTTGGTCTGGCCGCGCTGGCCGGCGAGGCCGTCCATCGAGGACAGGGTGATCACGCGGCCGCCGTCGGCGAGGCCGCCGTTCTCGACGAGCTTCTCGGTGATGCGGATCGGGGCGATGAAGTTGATGGCCTGGACCAGGTTCCACTTGCCCTCGTCCATGTTCGCCAGCAGCTTGTCGCGGGTGACACCGGCGTTGTGGACGATGATGTCGACGTCGCGGCCCCAGCGCTCCTCGGCGTGGGCCTTGATCTGCTCGGCGGCGTCCTGCGCGGTGACGTCGAGCGGCAGGGCGGAGCCCTTGACCTCGTTGGTGGTCTGGGCGAGGGCCTCACCGGCGGCAGGGACGTCGACGAGGATGACGTCGGCACCGTCACGGTGCAGGACGCGGGCGATGTCGGCGCCGATACCGCGGGCGGCACCGGTGACCAGCGCCAGCTTGCCGGCGAGCGGGGCGTCCCAGTCCTCGGGGACGGTGACCTTCGTGTCGTCGACGCGGATGACCTGGCCGTCGACGTAGGCGGAGCGGCCGGAGAGCACGAAGCGGACCGGGGCCTCGACACCGGAGAGGTCGTCGGAGACGGCCGGGTCGACGTAGATGAGCTGGGCGGTCGCACCGCGCAGCAGCTCCTTGGCCAGCGAGCGGGTGAAGCCCTCGATGGCGCGCTGGGCGATACGCTCCTCCGGGTCCTCGATGGCCTCGGGCGTGGTGCCGATGACGAGGAAGCGGGCGGAGGGGCGGACCTTGCGCATCTGGGGGTGGAAGAAGTCGTAGAGGTCCTTGATGTCCTCGGGCTTCTTGATGCCGGTCGCGTCGAAGACGATGGCGGACTTCTTGATGTCGGTGTCCGCGTCGACGAACTGGTAGTCGTCGGCGAGACGGTCGCGGAGGCCGGCGGCGATGCGGCCGTCGCCGGCGAGGACGACGGGGCCGTCGAGGTAGGGCTCACCCTTCTTGTAGCGGTGGAGCGGCTCACCCTGCGGGACGCCCAGCTTACCTGCGAAGCTGGAGTTGATGATCTGGTCCAGCAGGCCCTTGTTGGAAGACAATGTCGTGTTCTCCTTGGTCTGTGTCGGTCTGTCTCGGTCGGTTATCCGGAAGCCTACCCCGCGGGCGGCCCGAACAATGTATGTTCTTATTCGTACCCTAGCGTGTGACTCCGTACCATGTCCGGTAAATCCGTGATACGGATAACAGTACCCCCGCGGGGTCACCGGTCGGCCCCGACCGGTTGACACCACAACGATGACAGAGAGAGTTTCTACCCATGACTACTTCCTCCCCGCGCAAGGTCGCCATCCTCGGCGGCAACCGCATCCCCTTCGCCCGTTCGAACAAGGAGTACTCGAAGGCCTCCAACCAGGACATGCTCACCACCGTCATCGACGGCCTGGTGGCACGGTTCGGCCTGCAGGACGAGGAACTCGGCCTGGTCGTCGCCGGCGCCGTGCTCAAGCACGCCCGTGACTTCAACCTCACCCGCGAGTGCGTCATCGGCTCGGCGCTGAGCTCCACCACCCCGGCCTTCGACCTCCAGCACGCCTGCGGCACCGGCCTCTCCGCCGCCGCCCAGGTCGCGGACGCCATCGCCCTCGGCCGCATCGAGGCCGGCCTCGCCGGCGGTACCGACACCACCTCGGACGCCCCGCTGGCCGTCAACGACGAGCTGCGCAAGACCCTCATCAAGGTCAACAACGCCAAGTCCACCCCCGAGATGCTGAAGCTGCTCGGTTCGGTGCGTCCCTCCCAGCTGGCCCCGGAGCAGCCGCAGAACGGCGAGCCCCGCACCGGCCTGTCGATGGGCGACCACGCCGCGATCACCGCCCGCGAGCTCGGCATCACCCGCGAGGACCAGGACGCCCTCGCCGCCGAGTCCCACCGGAAGCTCGCCGCCGCCTACGAGGAGGGTTTCTTCGACGACCTCGTCACCCCGTACCTCGGCGTGCAGCGCGACACCAACCTGCGTCCCGACTCCAGCGTCGAGAAGCTCGCCAAGCTCAAGCCGGTCTTCGGCAAGAAGGATGCCGCGGCCCACGGCACGCAGGCGACCATGACCGCCGGTAACTCCACTCCGCTGACCGACGGCGCCTCCGTCGTCCTGCTCGCCAGCGAGGAGTGGGCCAAGGAGCACAACATCCCGGTCCGCGCCTACTTCGTGGACACCGAGACCGCCTCGGTCGACTTCATCAACGGTCACGACGGGCTCACCCCCGACGGCCTGCTGATGTCCCCGACCTACGCCGTTCCGCGCCTGCTGGAGCGCAACGGCCTGACGCTGCAGGACTTCGACTTCTACGAGATCCACGAGGCCTTCGCCTCGCAGACCCTCGCCACCCTGAAGGCCTGGGAGTCCGAGGACTACTGCCGCGACCGTCTCGGCCTGGACAAGCCGCTGGGTGCGATCGACCGCTCCAAGCTGAACGTCAAGGGCTCCTCGCTCGCCGCGGGCCACCCGTTCGCCGCGACCGGTGGCCGGATCATCGCCACCGCCGCCAAGCTGCTGGAGCAGAACGGTGGCGGCCGCGCGCTGATCTCCATCTGCGCCGCCGGCGGCCAGGGCGTCACCGCGATCATCGAGCGGTAGTACCGGCCGGCCGGGTAGCCTGGCCGGCATGTACATCATCGGACTGACCGGGGGCATCGGCTCCGGTAAATCGACCGTCTCCGCCCGCCTCGCCGAACTCGGCGCCACGGTGGTGGACGCCGACCTCATCTCCCGGGAGGTCGTGGAACCCGGCGAGCCGGCGCTCGCCGAACTGGGGGAGACCTTCGACGGCGTCCTGAAGGCCGACGGCACCCTGGACCGGGCGGAGCTCGCCCGGCAGGCCTTCAGCAGCCCCGAGGGCACCGCGAAGCTCAACGCGATCACCCATCCCCGGATCCGGGAGCGGACCGTCCGGCAGTTCCGGGAGGCCGCCGAGGCCGGCGTGCGGTACCTGGTCTACGACATGCCGCTGCTCATCGAGAACAGGGAGACGGACAAGGTCCAGACCGTCCTGGTGGTGGACGCCCCCGACGAACTCCGGATCCGCCGGCTGGTCGACCAGCGCGGCCTCGACGAGGCCGACGCCCGGCGCCGGATCGACGCCCAGATCGACCGGGAGACCCGGCTGGCGGCGGCGGACACGGTCCTCGACAATTCCGGCACCCGGGAGGACCTCCTCGCACAGGTCGACGCGTTCTGGGCGGGGCTGCCGGGACAGTCCTAGACTGGGCGGCATGGCTTTCGCAGCAGAGCATCCCGTCCTCTCCGAGTCCGAGTTCCGGCCGGTCGGTGAGGTCGAGCGTACCGACAAACCGTTCGAGGTCGTCAGCGACTACGAACCCGCCGGCGACCAGCCCACCGCCATCGCCGAACTCGACAAGCGGCTCAATCGCGGGGAACGCGACATCGTGCTCATGGGTGCGACCGGTACCGGCAAGTCCGCCACCGCGGCATGGCTCATCGAGAAGCAGCAGCGGCCTACCCTCGTCATGGCCCCGAACAAGACCCTGGCGGCTCAGCTGGCCAATGAGCTGCGCACCCTGCTGCCGAACAACGCCGTCGAGTACTTCGTCAGCTACTACGACTACTACCAGCCCGAGGCGTACATCGCGCAGACGGACACCTACATCGAGAAGGACTCCTCGATCAACGACGACGTGGAGCGGCTGCGCCACTCGGCGACCTCGAACCTGCTGTCCCGCCGCGATGTCGTGGTCGTCTCCTCGGTCTCCTGCATCTACGGCCTGGGCACCCCGCAGTCCTACCTGGACCGGTCGGTGGTGCTCAAGGTCGGCGAGGAGGTCGACCGCGACCAGTTCCTCCGCCTCCTCGTCGACATCCAGTACGACCGCAACGACATCTCCTTCACCCGGGGTGCGTTCCGCGTCAAGGGCGACATCGTCGACATCATCCCCGCCTACGAGGAGCTGGCGGTGCGCGTCGAGTTCTTCGGCGACGAGATCGACAGTCTCTACTACATCCACCCGCTGACCGGGGACGTCGTCAACGAGGTCTCCGAGATCCGCATCTTCCCGGCGACCCACTATGTCGCCGGCCCGGAGCGGATGGAGAAGGCGATGGAGGACATCCGCGCCGAGCTCGAGGACCGGGTCGCCGAGCTGGAGAACCGGGGCAAACTCCTGGAGGCGCAGCGGCTGCGGATGCGCACCGAGTACGACCTGGAGATGATCCAGCAGGTCGGGTACTGCTCCGGCATCGAGAACTACTCGCGCCACATTGACCAGCGCGAACCGGGGTCCGCCCCCGCCACGCTCATCGACTACTTCCCGGACGACTACCTCACCATCATCGACGAGTCCCACGTCACGGTCCCGCAGATCGGCGGCATGTTCGAGGGCGACATGTCACGCAAGCGCAACCTCGTCGACTTCGGCTTCCGGCTGCCCAGCGCCCTCGACAACCGGCCGCTGACCTGGGAGGAGTTCGACGACCGCAAGGGGCAGTGCGTCTACATGTCCGCCACCCCGGGCGACTACGAGATCGCGGCGGCCGGCGGCGAGTTCGTCGAGCAGGTCATCCGTCCGACCGGTCTGGTCGACCCGAAGATCGAGGTCCGGCCGACCGACGGGCAGATCGACGACCTCATCGAACAGATCCGGCAGCGGGTGGACAAGCAGGAACGGGTCCTTGTCACGACGCTGACCAAGCGGATGGCGGAGGATCTCACCGACTACCTGCTGGAACACGGGGTGAAGGTCCGCTACATGCACTCCGACATCGACACGCTCAAGCGCGTCGAACTGCTGCGCCAGCTCCGGCTGGGGGAGTTCGACGTGCTGGTGGGCATCAACCTGCTGCGCGAGGGTCTCGACCTGCCGGAGGTCTCCCTCGTCGCGATCCTCGACGCGGACAAGGAGGGGTTCCTGCGGTCGCAGCGGTCCCTGGTGCAGACGATCGGCCGTGCCGCCCGCAACGTGTCCGGCGAGGTGATCATGTACGCGGACAAGGTCACCGAGTCGATGCAGTACGCCATCGACGAGACGGAGCGGCGCCGCACGAAGCAGATCGCCTACAACACCGAGCACGGCATCGATCCGCAGCCGCTGCGCAAGAAGATCGCCGACATCCTCGACCAGGTCTACGAGAACCGGGCGGAGGAGGGGAAGCCGGTGCCCGGCGAGGCGGCGTCCGGCATCGGGGCGGACGCCGAGGTTGCGGCCCCCGGCCGGGAGACCGGCTCGATGGCGCGTCCGGAGCTGGAGAAGCTCATCGCCGACCTCACCACGCAGATGCAGGACGCCGCCCGGGAGCTCAAGTTCGAGCTCGCCGGACGGCTCCGCGACGAGATCGCGGACCTGAAGAAGGAGCTGCGCGGCATGGTCGAGGCCGGTCTGTGATGGGGTATCCTGGGGCCATGACTTACAGCACCATCGTTGTCGGGACCGACGGTTCGGATTCTTCGGTACTGGCGGTGAAGCGGGCCGCGGCGATGGCGGTCGCGTTCGACGCGCACCTGGTCATCGGCTGTGCGTACTACGCCGACGAGGACGCCGCGGTGCAGGCCGTGCGGATGGACTCGAACACGGTGGTGGGGGATTTCCCGGCGCAGCAGAACCTCGACGCCGCGGTCGCCGCGGCCCGCGAGCTCGGCTGCACGGACGTGTCGACGGCCGTGAAGTCGGGGTCGCCGGTGGAGGCGCTCATGGGCATCGTCACGGATACGGGCGCCGAGCTGCTGGTGGTGGGGAACCGGGGCATCAACTCGCTGACCGGCCGGCTGCTCGGCTCGGTGCCGGCGGATGTCGCCCGGCAGTCGGACTGCGACGTCATGATCGTCCACACGGTGTAGCCGGGTCGTCGACCCACAGCAGCAGCGCCTCGACGTGCAGTGTCCTGCGTGACTGCCACGGCCAGCGGTCAGGGTCGGTCACCGGTACCGCGCCCGACAGGACGACCTTCATGTTCGTTCCGGTGCCGTTGCCGATGACGAGGGCGTCGTCAACCACGGCTGCGCGCTCCGCACGATGGGTACGGTGCCGGAGGAACTCCCGTATGTCATCCCGGGGAATGGTGAGCAGGGGAGTGCGGCCCTGCCGGATCACCAGTGACGTCGCGTCGATATAGTGCGGGTAGACCAGCCGTCGACCGAAGAACGCCCAGAGCAGAAGCAGGGAGTACGCCGATATCACGGTGACGGTTATCCGGACCGGCAGCGACCGGACCAACAGCTCGACCGCGGCTACTTCGACCGCGGTCACGGCGGTCAGCACGACCGGCAGAAACCAGAGACCGCTGGTGGCGGTCAGAACTGTGGCGTTCACGGGAACCACACGGCGTCCGGTGACCAGGCGTGCGAGATCCTGCCAGAGATGGATTTCCCCGACCAGGAGTCGGAAGCCCGGATGTCGGAGCAGGAAATTCACGGTGTCACCTCGGCCAGGATTGCTTCGAGAGCCTGTCGCTGTGCTCCTTCTGTCGGGTGGTCGGCGGGTGTGAGAGGGAGGTCGCCCGGGATGAGGGTGTCGGTGAGCCCGGCGGTGATGCCGTGCCGGGCAGCGTGGCTGCACCGTTCCACGAGGGAGGAGACCGCTGGGGCACCTGGTCGCAGGGTCCCCAGTTCATCCCAGGCCCTGTAGCCGTCGGCGGTCAGCCTCCGGCGTTGCAGGTCCGGCAGTGTCCGGCGTAGCAGGCGCCAGGTCTCCGGGGTGGTCATACCGGTATCCACCATCAGCTGGAGTGCGGCGCGCTCCTGTGTGAGGTGTCCGGAGTGCCCGTGCGGTCTGAACCACCGGAGAGTGCTGTCGAACAGAGCGACGACATCGGGAGGGATGCGGCGGTCGCCCGCGAGCATGTCGAGGAGAGTCTGGCGTTGCAGGCGGAGCTGGTCGATACGGGTCTCGACGGCGGTGAGCGCCTCCTGCAGGTCGGCATCGGCTGCGGAGGCGGGGACACCGGCCCGGGTTATGGTCGTCAGGCGGATGAGACGGGCGATGTCGTCGAGACGGTAGTCCCGGTATCCGTTGGAGCTCCGGGGTGGCTCAGGGAGGGCTCCGGTGCGGTGATAGTACCGGATCATCCGGGGTGAACAACCGGCAACTGCGGCGGCGTCGCTGATTCTCATGCTGTCATCCTGCACGTTGTCAGTGTGACAAGGTCAAGTCACCGGGGATGTACCGGAAAAGATTTATCGAACCCCTTGTCGATCGAACTGAAGTGCGGTAGTATGGGTTCCAATAACATCTGACACGACCGGGGAGGGCCGGGGCAGTGGACACCGACTACATGACAGACACCGGGCGGGAGATACGACTCGAGGAGCGGGTCATCTCCCTGCTGCCGGAGGGGGAACAGGAGCGCTACCGAGCACAGTGTGCGGCCCGGCGGGCCGAACCCCGCTGGGACATTCTGCAGCGCAGTCTGCTGTCGCAGGCGAAGGTGCGGATCAACCGTGCCGATCTGGACATCGCGTTGGTGGCCGCACCGGAACCGGAGACGGAGGTGGCCCGGCAGGCGCGCGTCCTGGCGGCGGACCTCGGTGTCTCCCGCGGCAGGGCACTGACCTACTGCGACATCGGGACCATGCTCGTCACCATGCCGGCGGTCCATGAGGTCCTGGCGTGCGGCGCCTTCTCCTTCGACCATCTGCGCGTCCTGGCGGACGCGACCTGTGCCGTCGATGACGAACACCGGGAGGCGGTGGAGGAGGACCTGGCCGCACTGCTCACCCCGACCGTGCCGAACCAGGCGGTCCCCGGCGTGTACACCCTGCGCCGTCAGGTCACCGAACTTGTCGGACGCCACCAGCCCTCGGCCCGCCCACCGGACCCCGACGAGACCACGTCGCCACCGCGGGAGCCGGCGCACCAGCTCGAGTTCTCCGTCGACACCCGCAGCCCCGAGCGGACGGTCCTCCACGTCGACCTCCCGGTGGACGAGGCGACCGGGGTGCTGCGCGTCGTTGACGCGGTCGCGGCCGTCCGCGGCACCAGCCGTGCCGCCGCGCTCACCGAACTGGTCCTCGGCACCGCCGGAGACGTCTCGGTGACGTTGAACTGCTACCGCAACCTCGACAGCGGCGAGATGCACCTGGAGAACACCTGGCTGTCACAGGTCGCCACCGACCGGTGGATGGCCCGGGTCACCGAGCTGTGCGTGCCCGGCCACAGTGAGACCGGCAGCTACACCGCCTCCGAGGGGCAGCGCGCCACGCTCGCCGGCCGGGACGGGACCTGCCGGTTCCCCGGCTGCGACCGGCCGGCGGCCACCGCACAGTACGACCATGTCGAGCGCTGGGACGAGGACCTGCAGGACGCCGGCCGGGGCGGGAAGACCGCGACCTGGGCGATGCAGTCCCTGTGCCCCGGCTGCCACGCGATGAAGACCAGGGGCCTGTGGAATGCCACCCTCAACCCGGACGGGACCTGCTGGTGGACCAGCATCGACGACGGCCACACCGTGGTGACCGTCCCGACCGGCCCACTGGCGGACGCGGTGCTCACCTTCGACCGCCGGCTGCAGCGCCGGGTCGCCACCCGGGCCGAGCACAATGCCGCCCGCCTGGAACGACTCGCGGAGACCAGGGCTGCGGCGGAACAGGCCCGCGACCGGGAGGAGTGCCCCTTCTAGTCCTCCCAGGGCAGGCTGCGGTCGTGGACCAGCGTCAGACCCTGGGTCGCGCGGGTGACGGCGACATAGGTGTCGTTGAGGCCCTGCGGGGAGGCGGCGGCGATCTCCGCGGGCTCGATGAGGACCACCTCGTCGAATTCGAGTCCCTTCGCGCCGGTGACGTCGGAGACGACGATGTCGGCAGCGAGGTCGTCGGTGATCCCGGCGACCGCGGCGAGACGGTCGGGGACACCGATGACCCCGACGAGTCCCTCACCGGCCCGCCCGGCGGCCTCGGTGACGGCACGGCGCAGATCCGCCAGCGGGAACTCCCGGACACCGGTGCCCGTCTCCCGCAGGCACGACGGGGTCTGCTGGGCCGGGTCGATCCGGGCGAGGATCCGGTCGGCGATGGCGGAGATGTCGGCCGGGGTCCGGTAGTTCACCGTGAGCTCGTGGAGCTTCCACCGGTCCCTGACGAACGGGGAGAGCGCGGTGGTCCAGTCCTCGACACCGGCCGGGCTGCCGGTCTGTGCCGGATCGCCGACCAGTGTCATCCACCGGTTCGGCGACCGGCGGAAGACCATCCGCCACGCCATGGCCGACAGTTCCTGAGCCTCATCGACGATGACGTGTCCGAAGGCCCACGTCCGGTCCGCGGCGGCCCGCTCGGCGGTCGACAGGGACGTCCGGACGCGCTGACGCTCGGCCAGCTGCTCGGCGTCGATGACGTCGTAGGCCATGAGGATCTCGGCGTCCGTCCCGTCATCGAGGTCCTGGGCGGCGGACCCGGTGAGGATGTCGAGGGCCTCCTGCGCCTCCTCGACCTTCGCCTGCCACTTCCGACGCTCGTCGTCCTCCGCCTCCTCGATCCCGACGATGCCGAGCAGCTCGGCGAGTTCATCGAGCAGCGGGGCGTCCACCTCGGTCCAGTCGTCCGGCCTGACCGTCCCGTCGGTGCGCAGCAGGGCGTCCCGGGTGAGGTCGTCGTAGTCGCCGGCGGCGGAATCCACCGCGGACCGCGACCCGTAGAGCCCCGCCAGCACCTCTTCGGCCGTCAGTTCCGGCCAGAACCCGTCGAGCGCGGTGGTGACGGCGGACTCCTCGGCGAGGTCGTCGCGCAGCTGGACACGGTCCGCGGCCGACAGCAGGTTCTCCCCGCCCAACGGATCGGTGCCGATCGAGGTGGCCAGTGCCTCGGCCAGCAGGTCGAGGGCGTGGGAGAGGAACCGGTCGCGGGCCTGGTTGTGCGGCCGGCGGGAGCGCCGGGCCCGGGTCCTGGCGGCACGCACCATCGCGGGGGTCAGTTCCAGCGTCACCCCGTCGATGAGGAACTCCACGGGTTCTTCCGGCACGGTCTGGTGGTCCTTCACCGCATTGGCGAGGATCTCCAGCATCTCCAGGGACCCCTTGACCTCCTGGGCGACGAGGCTCTCGGCGCCGATCGGCCGGGTGGTGACCCCGGGCAGCAGGGTGCCGGGCGTCGCGAGCACCACACCGGTCTCACCGAGGCTGGGCAGCACCTGCGAGATGTAGTCGAGGAACCGCCGGTTGGGGCCGATGATGAGCACACCGGTCTTCGCCAGCTGCTCCCGCCACGTGTACAGCAGGTAGGCGGTGCGGTGCAGGGCCACCGCGGTCTTCCCGGTGCCCGGACCGCCCTGGACCACGGTCACCCCGCGGTGCTCCTCCCGGATGATCCGGTCCTGTTCGGCGACGATTGTGTCGACGATGTCGCTCATGTGCCGGGACCGGGCACGGTTCACCGCATAGAGCAGTGCGCCCTCCTGTGCGACCGAGCCCTCACCACCGTCGGCGCCCGCGGTGTAGTCCGCGTCGCCGGACAACCGCTCGTCGGCGACGTCGGTGACCCGCCGGCCGCGGGTACGGATGTGGCGCCGCACGTGCACGCCCTCCGGGTGGAGGGTCGTGGCGAGGTAGAACGGGCGGGCCATCGGCGCCCGCCAGTCCATGAGCAGTGTCCGCATCTCGTCGTCGGGGGTGTGCAGGCCGATCCGGCCGATGTACCGGCGGTCGAGGACCGCGCCGTCGCCCCCGGGGCCGTCGTCGGGGACCGGGTTCTCCGGGTCGTCGTCCTCGACGTCGATCCGGCCGAAGAACAGTCCGATCTCCGCCGCCGAGTACTCGGTCAGGCGCTGCTCGAGTTCGTAGGTCTCCCGGTCGCGTTCCAGCAGGGCCTGCGGCTGGTCGACGTCGGCGCGGTGGCGCTGGACGGCGCGGGCCCGGGTCTCGAGGCGGTGGCGGACGGCGTCCACCATCGTCAGCAGGTCGTCGAGCCGGGCCTGTTCGTCGGCGATCTGCGCGGTGACGGTCTCTACCACCCGCGGGCCTTCCATTCCTCGAGGTGCGGACGCTCGGCGCCGAGCGTGGTGTCGTCGCCGTGGCCGGGGTGGACGGCGGTGGCGTCCGGCAGGGTGAAGATCCGGTCGGTGACGTCGCCGAGCAGCCGGGCGAAGTCCGCGGCCGAGTCCGTCTTCCCCACGCCGCCGGGGAACAGGCTGTCACCGGTGAAGACGTGCCCGGGAAGGCTGACGGCCAGCCCGCCGGGGGTGTGGCCGCGCAGCAGGGTGACGGTCAGGCCGAGACCGGCGACCGCGTCGGAGGCGGGGACGAGCGTCTCGGACTCCGCGGTGCCGCACCAGGTGCTGTCCACGGCGGCGGGCAGTGCCGGGGCGTCGGGCGCGGAGGCGTGGTGGCGGGCACCGGTCGCCGCGAGGACCGCGGGCAGTGCCTGGACGTGGTCGTCGTGACGGTGGGTCGTCAGCACGTCGGTGATCCGGACGCCGAGTTCCCGGGCCACGGCCAGCAGGTGGTCGGCGTCGGCCGCCGCGTCGATGAGCAGGGCGTCCTGTCCCGCGCAGAGGAAGTAGGCGTTGTTGTCCATCGGCCCGACCGTCGTCTTCGCGATGCGCAGCGGTGTGCCGTCGGGCAGGGTGGTGGTGATCAGCCGGGTCTCGCGGGGTCCTGCGAGATGGCCGAAGGTCCCGGCGGTGCCGGGGTCGTCGGTGATCGGTGTGGAAGTCATGGCGTCAACCCTAGCGCGGCCGGCGGACAGCGACGGTTCTCGACTATCCGTTCGACTGATCGTCGCGCGATGACGTAGACTGGAGGGCCGTTACCACGAGCGAGTCAGGAGACACAGGTGGCAGAGATTCTCACGGTGCGGGGCGCACGCGAGCACAACCTGCAGGGGGTCGACATCGACCTGCCGCGCGACCGGATGATCGTCTTCACCGGCCTGTCCGGGTCAGGGAAGTCCTCGCTGGCCTTCGACACGATCTTCGCCGAGGGGCAGCGACGGTACGTCGAGTCCCTGTCGTCCTATGCCCGGCAGTTCCTGGGCCAGATGGACAAGCCCGACGTCGACCTCATCGAGGGCCTGTCCCCGGCGGTCTCCATCGACCAGAAGTCGACGAACCGGAACCCCCGGTCCACCGTCGGCACCATCACCGAGATCCACGACTACCTGCGCCTGCTGTTCGCCCGCACCGGTGTGGCGCACTGCCCGGTGTGCGGCGAACGGATCGAACGGCAGACCCCGCAGCAGATCGTCGACCAGGTCCTCGAGATGGACGAGGGCCTGAAGTTCCAGGTCCTCGCCCCCGTCGTGCGTACCCGCAAGGGGGAGTTCGTCGACCTCTTCGAGGACCTCGCCGCCGAGGGCTACGCCCGGGTGCTCGTCGACGGGGAGCTGCACCGGCTCACCGACCCGCCGCAACTGGAGAAGCAGGTCAAGCACGACATCGACGTGGTCGTCGACCGGCTCCAGGTCAAGCCGTCGCAGAAGCAGCGGCTGACGGACTCGGTGGAGACCGCCCTGCGGCTCGCCGACGGCCGGGTGGTCATCGACGTCGTCGGCCTGCCCGACGACGATCCGCAGCGCGTCCGCCGGTTCTCCGAGAACATGGCCTGCCCCAACGGCCACCCGCTGGCCATCGACGAGCTCGAGCCGCGGAGCTTCTCCTTCAACAGCCCCTACGGCGCCTGTCCGACCTGCGACGGTCTCGGTACCCGCCTGGAGGTCGACGAGCAGCTCCTCATCCCCGACGAGGACGCTCCGCTGACCAGCGCCGTCGCCCCCTGGAAGTCCAGCCCGAACCACCGGTACTTCGAGAAGCTGCTCTCCGCGCTGGCGGAGAACCTCGGGGTGGATCCGCGGGTGCACTGGTCGGCGCTGACGAAGGCGCAGCGCAAGGCGGTGCTGCACGGGCACCCGGAGGAGATCACGGTGCGCTACCGGAACCGCTACGGGCGGTCCCGGCAGTACGCGGCGCCGTTCGAGGGCGTGATGCCCTACCTGCACCGCAAGATCGACCAGGCGGAGAGTGAGAACCAGAAGGAACGCTTCCTCGGCTACATGCGCGAGGTGCCGTGCCCGGACTGCCACGGCACCCGGCTGCGTCCCGAGATCCTCCAGGTGACCATCGCCTCGGCGGAGGGGGAGAAGTCCATCGCCGACGTCTCCGCCATGGCCATCGACGAGGCGAGCACCTTCCTCGACAACCTCACCCTCAACAGCCGTGACGAGATGATCGCCGGGCGGGTCCTCAAGGAGATCCAGGCGCGGCTGCGCTTCCTCGTCGACGTCGGGCTGAACTACCTCACCCTCGCCCGGGCCGCCGGCACGCTGTCCGGCGGCGAGGCGCAGCGCATCCGCCTGGCGACGCAGATCGGCTCCGGGCTCGCCGGGGTGCTCTACGTCCTCGACGAGCCGTCGATCGGGCTGCACCAGCGCGACAACACCCGGCTCATCGCCACGCTCAAGCACCTGCGGGACCTCGGCAACACCCTCATCGTCGTCGAGCACGACGAGGAGACCATCCGCACCGCCGACTGGCTGGTGGACATCGGGCCCCGCGCCGGCGAATACGGCGGGCACGTCGTCTACCAGGGCGAACCGGCCGGCATCGAGGACTGTGAGGAGTCCATCACCGGGCAGTACCTGTCCGGACGCCGCGTCCTGGCCGTCCCCGACCACCGCCGCCCCGTCGACCCGGGGCGGACGGTCACCGTCCACGGCGCGACGGAGAACAACCTGAAGAACGTCGACGTCTCCTTCCCGCTCGGCGTGCTGACCTGTATCACCGGCGTCTCCGGCTCGGGCAAGTCGAGCCTGGTGAACGGGATCCTCGCCACCGTCCTCGCCAACGACCTCAACGGTGCCCGCCTGGTGCCGGGCCACCACCGGAAGGTGACCGGCCTCGACCAGCTCGACAAACTGGTGCGCGTCGACCAGAGCCCCATCGGCCGCACCCCGCGGTCGAACCCGGCGACGTACACGGGCGTCTTCGACAAGATCCGCAACCTCTTCGCCGAGACGACCGAGGCCAAGGTCCGCGGCTACAAGGCGGGCCGGTTCAGCTTCAACGTCAAGGGCGGACGCTGCGAGGCCTGCCACGGTGACGGCACCCTGAAGATCGAGATGAACTTCCTGCCGGACGTCTACGTCCCCTGCGAGGTCTGCCACGGCGCCCGGTACAACCGGGAGACCCTCGAGGTCCTCTACAAGGGGAAGAGCATCTCCGAGGTCCTCGACATGCCGATCAGTGAGGCCGCGGAGTTCTTCGCGCCGGTGACCTCGATCTCCCGGTACCTCGACACGCTCGTCGACGTCGGTCTCGGGTACGTCCGCCTGGGGCAGGCCGCGACCACACTGTCCGGCGGTGAGGCACAGCGGGTGAAACTGGCCAGTGAGCTGCAGAAGCGGTCGAACGGCCGGACCATCTACATCCTCGACGAGCCGACCACCGGCCTGCACTTCGAGGACATCCGCAAGCTCATGCTCGTCATCCAGGGGCTCGTCGACAAGGGCAACACCGTCCTGGTCATCGAGCACAACCTCGATGTCATCAAGGCCGCGGACTGGATCATCGACATGGGTCCGGAGGGCGGCAGCGGCGGCGGCACGGTGGTCGCCGAGGGGACGCCCGAGCAGGTGGCCGAGGTGGGGGA
The DNA here is from genome assembly GCF_007970465.1 of Corynebacterium nuruki S6-4. Lineage (NCBI taxonomy): Bacteria > Bacillati > Actinomycetota > Actinomycetes > Mycobacteriales > Corynebacteriaceae > Corynebacterium > Corynebacterium nuruki. Next base: position 792,119 of record NZ_CP042429.1, on the reverse strand, counting down.
GTCCTTCACCGGTCAGTACCTGCGGGAGCTGCTCTGACCGTCGTTTTGCCGCCGGGTCTGGCTGGTGCTACCATCGGACCCACTACCGCCCGTCATCCGTGACGGGCTGCAAGTGGAGCATCTCCCACCTGAGACCGTCGGTGACGACCGGGCTCGGGTCCATCACCCGGGGTGGTCAGCCACCCCGGACGGCCGTGCGGCGTCCGACGGACGCTGTACCGGGGGGAATCTTCACGGGCAGTGAGCGGTACACATCACTACCACTGCTACGTCAGGAGTTCTCATCAGCGCTCAAGCTCGCATCAACGACCGGATTCGCGTTCCCGAGGTCCGGCTCGTCGGCCCGGGTGGCGAACAGGTCGGTATCGTCCGCGTCGACGATGCACGCAAGCTGGCCTATGACGCCGACCTCGACCTCGTCGAGGTGGCACCGAACGCCAAGCCGCCCGTGTGCAAGATCATGGACTACGGCAAGTACAAGTACGAGCAGGACCAGAAGGCCCGCGAGTCCCGCCGCAACCAGCAGCAGACCGTGGTCAAGGAACAGAAGTTCCGCCCGAAGATCAGCGACAACGACTACGAGACCAAGAAGGGTAACGTCGTCAAGTTCCTGTCCAAGGGATCGAAGGTCAAGGTGACCATCATGTTCCGCGGTCGGGAGCAGTCCCGCCCGGAACTGGGTTTCCGTCTGCTGGAACGGCTGGCTGAGGACGTCAAGGAGTACGGCGTCGTCGAGACCCGGGCGAAGCAGGACGGACGCAACATGACGATGGTGCTGGGGCCGGTCCGCAAGGGCAAGAAGTAGTACCCGCCCACCGTCAACGTTCAAACGACAATAAGGATCCACGATGAAGCAGAAGACCCACAAGGGCACCGCCAAGCGCATCAAGGTCACCGGCTCCGGCAAGCTCCGCCGCGAGCAGGCCAACCGCCGCCACCTGCTGGAGGGCAAGCCCTCCACCCGCACGCGCCGCCTGAAGGGCACCACGGACGTCGCCCCCGCCGACACCAAGCGCATCAAGCGTCTCCTGGGCAAGGCCTGACCGGCCCACCCCCTTCACCCACGACTCACCGTCAATCCAGATAAGGACGTCACATCATGGCACGTGTCAAGCGCTCTGTGAACGCGAAGAAGAAGCGCCGCTCCACTCTCGAGGAGGCCAAGGGTTACCGCGGCCAGCGCTCCCGGCTCTACCGTAAGGCCAAGGAGCAGGTCCTCCACTCCAAGACCTACGCCTTCCGCGACCGCCGCGCCCGCAAGGGTGAGTTCCGCAAGCTGTGGATCCAGCGCATCAACGCTGCCGCCCGCGCGAACGACATCACCTACAACCGTCTGATCCAGGGTCTCCGCCTGGCCGAGATCGAGGTCGACCGCAAGAACCTCGCCGAGCTGGCCGTCAACGACCCGCAGGCGTTCGCCGCCCTCGTCGCCGCCGCCAAGGCCGCCCTCCCCGAGGACGTCAACGCGCCGGTCGCCAAGTAACGCGATTCCGCTCCACGGCCCCGTGCCCCGCATTCCACACGGTGGAAGCGGGTCACGGGGCCGTCGGCGTCCCTGTCCGGGGCACCGATACGATGGGGCCATGACTTCCGCATCCCCGTCCTCCCCGCTCGCCGCCGACTGGCGCACCCGCATGGGGGACGAGCCCTTCACCGAACGCACCCCCCGCATCGTCACCGCCGCCAAACTCCACCGCGCCGCCGCCCGCCGCAAGGTCGGCCGTTTCCTCGCCGAGGGGTCGAACGCCGTGGGCTCGGCGCTGCGCCACGGCACCGTGGTCGAGGTGTACCTCACCGAGGACGCACTCGACGAGTTCGGCCGGCTGCTCGACGGGCTCACCGGGGAGAGCGACCGGGGGACCCGCGTCTTCCTCATCACCGACCGTGCCGCCGCGCACATCAGCGAGTCGGTGTCCACCACCGGCCTGTTCGCCCTGTGCGCCGACCAGCTGGTCGCCGCGGACGGCCTGTACACGGGGGAGGAGGTGACCACCGGGTGCCTCGCCGTCCCGGTGGAGACCGCCGAGCCGGGCAACGCCGGCGCCCTGGTCCGGGTCGCCGACGCGACGGGCTGCGACGGCGTCCTGTTCGCAGGCGACTCGGTCGACCCGCAGGGCGGCAAGGCCGTCCGCTCCTCCGCCGGGTCGCTGTTCCACCTGCCGGTCGCCCGCGAGCGCAGCGTCCCCGACGTGGTCGACGCGCTGCACGCGCACGGGTACCTCGTGCTCGCGACCGCCGGCGACGGCGACATCAGCCTCGACGAGGCGACCGCGTCGGTCGACGGGGGGAAGCCGCTGCTGACCCAGAAGGTCGCCTGGCTGTTCGGCAACGAGGCACACGGGCTGGGGGACTGGCAGGACCTCGCTGACCTGCGGGTCTCCATCCCGATGCAGGGGAAGGCCGAGTCCTTCAACCTTGTCACCGCGGCGGCGGTGTGCCTCTACGAGACCGCGAGGGTGGTGCGGGCGACGGCTTGCTAAGATAATCGGTTGGTAACTGACCGGCCGACGACTAAGGACGAGGTACAGCACGTGGCTGACGGGGTAGACATGACGGAGGCCGGCCTGACGGCCGCGGCTGAGGCGGCGGAACAGGCGTTCAACACCGCCACGGATCTGGACCAGCTTCCCGAGCTGCGCCGCGCACACCTCGGGGACGACGCCCCCGTGCCCGCCGCCCGCCGCGCCCTCGGCACCCTGCCGAAGGACCAGCGCAAGGACGCCGGCCGCATCGTCAACCAGGCACGTGGCCGGATCGAGAAGGCCTTCAACCTCACGAAGAAGCGGCTCGAGGACAAGCGCAACGCCGAGGTCCTCGCCGCCGAGCGCATCGACGTCACCCTGCCGACCGCCCGGGCCCACCGCGGCGGCCAGCACCCCATCACCATCCTCTCCGAGCAGATCGCCGACATCTTCGTCGGGATGGGCTGGGAGATCGCCGACGGTCCCGAGATCGAGGCGGAGTACTACAACTTCGACTCGTTGAACTTCCTGCCCGACCACCCGGCCCGGACCCTGCAGGACACCTTCCACATCGCCCCGGAGGGTTCGAAGCAGGTGCTGCGCACCCACACCTCGCCGGTGCAGATGCGCACCATGCTCTCCCGCGACGTGCCGGTCTACATCGCCTGCCCCGGCCGCGTCTTCCGCACCGACGAGCTGGACGCCACCCACACCCCCGTCTTCCACCAGGTCGAGGGACTGGCCGTCGACAAGGGCCTGACGATGGCCCACCTCAAGGGCACGCTCGACCACCTCGCCCGCGTCCTGTTCGGCGAGGACGCGAAGACCCGCATCCGCCCGAACTACTTCCCGTTCACCGAGCCCTCCGCCGAGGTCGACGTGTGGTTCCCGGACAAGAAGGGCGGCGCCGGCTGGATCGAGTGGGGCGGCTGCGGCATGGTCAACCCCAACGTGTTGACCGCCGCCGGCATCGACCCGACCGTCTACTCCGGTTTCGCCTTCGGCATGGGCATCGAACGCACCCTCCAGTTCCGCAACGGCCTGCCCGACATGCGTGACATGGTGGAAGGCGACGTCCGGTTCACCGAGCCCTTCGGCATCCGCGGCTGACACCGCCGACCTTCCCAGACACCTCACCGACCGCTTCACTCCAAGGAACCGAGTACCACCCATGCTGATCTCCCAGGACTGGCTCACCCGCCTTCTCCGGACCTCCACCGCCCCCTTCTCCGTCACCAGTGAGGAGATGGACTCCGGATTCGTCCGCGTCGGATTCGAGACCGAGGGCTACGCCCACATCGAGGAATCCACCGGCCCGGTCGTCTTCGGCCGCGTCGAGGACTACGAGGAACTCGAGGGCTTCAAGAAGCCGATCCGCTACTGCGAGGTCAACGTCGGGGACGCCAACGGCACCGGGGAGCTGCAGCACATCATCTGCGGCGCCCGGAACTTCCGGAAGGGCGACACGGTCGTCGTGTCACTGCCCGGGGCGGTCCTGCCCGGCGGTTTCGAGATCGCCGCACGCAAGACCTACGGCAAGATCTCCGAGGGCATGATGTGTTCGGCCGCCGAGCTCGGTCTCGCCTCCGTGCAGACCGCCGGCATCATCGCGCTGCGCGGCGCCGAGGCCCGCGACCCGCACATCGTCATCGGTGCGGACGCCCGGGACTTCCTCGGCCTGGACGACACGGTCTTCGACGTCAACATCACCCCGGACCGCGGCTACGCACTGTCCGCCCGCGGTCTCGCCCGGGAACTGGCGAGCTCCTTCGGCCTGAGCTTCCGGGACCCCGCCTGGGACCCGGCGGCCGCCGCGCTGCCGACCGACCTGTTCGCCGGCCTGCCCGACGGGGCGGAGCCGGGGGAGGGGCTGCCGGCCATCACCGTCGACGAGGACACGAAGTGCTCCCGCTTCGGCATCCGGAAGGTCGAGGGTATCGACCCGACCGCCGAGTCCCCGTACTGGCTGCAGCGGGAACTGCTGCTGTGCGGCCAGCGTCCGGTGAACGCGGCGACCGACGTCACCAACTACATCATGTTCCTGCTCGGCCAGCCGATGCACGCCTTCGACGCCGGCCGGATCGCCGGTGACCTCCACGTCCACCGTGCGGTCGAGGGGGAGAAGCTCACCACCCTCGACGGGGTGGAGCGCACCCTCTCCGGCGAGGACGTCGTCATCTCCGACGAGACCGGTATCCAGTCGATGGCCGGGGTGATGGGCGGTTCCACCTCCGAGATCTCCGCGGAGACCACCGACGTCTTCTTCGAGGCCGCCCACTTCGACCAGATCACGGTCGCCCGCACGTCCCGGCGCCACCGGCTGTCGTCCGAGGCGTCCCGCCGGTTCGAGCGCGGCACCGACCCCGCCGTCATCGGCGCGGCGCTGGACTACGCCGTCGCCCTGCTGACCCGCATCGCCGGCGGCACGGTCATCGCCGGATCCTCGCTGGTCGGGGAGATCCCCGTCATGCGCATCATCGACATGCACACCTCCGCCCCGGGCCGCACCGCCGGGATGACCTACCCCTCGGGCACCACGGTGGGACGCCTCACCGAGGTCGGCTGCTCGGTCACCCCCACCGGGCAGCGGGACGCCAACGGTGCGATGGCCATCGAGGTCACCCCGCCGACGTGGCGTCCGGATCTCACGATGCCCGCCGACCTGGTGGAGGAGGTGCTGCGGCTGGAGGGGCTCGACCAGATCCCCTCGGTGATCCCGTCGTCGCCCTCGGGGCGCGGACTCACCCCGCGGCAGCGCCGTCGCCGCGCCGTCGGGCACGCCCTGGCCTGGAACGGCTGGCTGGAGATCCTGCCGAGCCCGTTCATCCCGAACGACACCTTCGACGTCTGGGGCCTCGCCGACGAGGACCCGCGGCGCGACGCGGTCCGGGTGCTCAACCCGCTGGAGTCCGACGTCGCGACGATCGGCACCACGCTGCTGCCGTCGATGATCGACTCGCTGCGCCGCAACATCACCCGTGGCCAGAAGGACCTGGGCCTGTTCGGGGTGGAGCAGGTGACGCTGCCGACCACGGCGTCCGGGCTCTCCCCGATGCCGTCGACGGCGGGGCGTCCCAGCGCCGAGGAGATCGCCGCACTGAAGGCCTCCCTCCCGGAGCAGCCGCTGCACGTGGCCGTCATCGCCGCCGGGGACCGGGAGCTGCAGGGCACCTGGGGCCCCGCACAGCCCTACTCCGCGGCGGACGCCTTCGAGGCCGCCCGGGTGATCGCCCGGGCCGCCGGTGTGGAGATCTCCCTGCGCAACGGCGAGTACCTGCCGTGGCACCCGGGCCGCTGTGCCGAGATCGTCGCCGTCGGCACCGACGGGGAGAAGGTCGTCGTCGGGCACGCCGGTGAACTCCACCCGCAGGTCTGCGAACGGGCCGAGCTGCCGAAGCGCACCATCGCCCTGGAACTCGACCTCGACGGCCTGCCGCTGACGGAGAACTTCCCCCGGCCGGTCCTGTCGCCGTTCCCCGCCCTGTACCAGGACGTCGCCCTCGTCGTCGACGAGACGACCCCGGCCGCCGATGTCGAGGCCGCGCTGGTCGGCGGGGCCGGCGACCTGCTCGAGTCGATCCGGCTGTTCGACGTCTACCACGCCGAGGCGCTGGGGGAGGGCAAGCGGTCGCTGACCTACAGCCTGCGGTTCCGCGCCCCGGACCGCACCCTCACCGAGGACGAGGCGTCCGCGGCCCGCGAGGCTGCGGTCGCCGCCGCCGCGGAGAAGGTCGGCGCCACCCTGCGCGGGTAGCTGCGCCCAGGGGGGTCCGGGGCGGGTGGCGGAAGTATTACCACCCTGCAGCCACGTCGGCCGGCGTTTCCGCAGGTCAGGGAAAATGACGGCGGCGTCAGGTGGTAACACTTTCCCGGAGGTGGCCGGAATGAATATTAACCGGTTCCGCGCATAACTTGCGTACGGTGTGTTCCGGGGGCATACTGGCTCCATGATCTCGATCGCAGTCGCAGGCGCCAGCGGATACGCCGGCGGAGAAGCCCTCCGCCTCCTCCTGAACCATCCCGGATACGGCCGGGACTTCACCATCGGAGCCCTCACCGGCGCCTCCAACGCCGGACAGCGTTTCGGGGACCTCGTCCCCGGCCTGCCGCAGCTCGCCGACCGCACGGTGGAACCGACCACCGAGGCCGTCCTCGGCGCCCACGACGTCGCGATCCTCGGCCTCCCGCACGGCGTGTCCTCCTCCCTCGACCTGGGGGACACCGTCGTCCTGGACTGCGGCGCCGACCGCCGGCTGGTCTCCCGGGACGACTGGGACACCTACTACGGCGGCGAGTGGCCCGGCAGCTGGCCCTACGGCATCCCGGAGCTGCCCGGGAACCGGGAGATCCTGAGGAAGGCCACCGGCGTGGCGGTGCCCGGCTGTTTCCCGACCGGCGCGACCCTCGCCCTGACCCCCGCGATGCACGCGGGCCTGATGGACCCGAAGGTCTCCGTCGTCTCGGTCACCGGCGTCACCGGCGCCGGCAAGAAGGCCGCGGTGAACATGCTCGGCGGCGAGACCATGTCCAACCTGCGCTCCTACAAGGTCGGCACCCACCGGCACACCCCGGAGATGGCGCAGAACATCCGCCGCGTGCTGCCCGACGGGCACCCCGGCGAAGTCCACGTCACCTTCACCCCGGTCCTCGCCCCGCTGCGCCGCGGCATCCTCACCACCGTCACCGCGGACGCCCGCGGCACAGCAGCGGAGATCCGCGCCGCCTACGAGGACTTCTGCGCCGACGAACCCTTCCTCCACCTGCTGCCCGAGGGCGAACAGCCCGAGGTCAAGAGTGTGGTCGGGACGAACATGTGCCACCTGCAGGTCACCGTCGTCGACGGTGTGGTCGTGGCGACCAGCGCGATCGACAACCTCACCAAGGGCACGGCCGGCGCGGCCGTCCAGTGCCTCAACATCATCCAGGGCTGGGACGAGACCGCCGGCCTGCCCATGGCCGGGCTGTAGAGCCGGAAACAGGAGAACAACCACATGACCGACAACACCACCGGTGTGACCGCCGCCGCCGGGTTCCGGGCCGCCGCCACGACCGCCGGCATCAAGCCCTCCGGCAACCCGGACCTCGCCCTCGTCGTCAACGACGGCCCCGAGTACACCGCCGCCGCGCTCTTCACCCGCAACAAGGTCTTCGCCGCCCCGGTGAAGTACACCCGCGGCCACAATGACGGCACCTTCCACGCCGTCATCCTCAACTCCGGCAACGCCAACGCCTGCAACGGCGCCCAGGGCGACCGGGACGCCGAAGCGACCGCCGCGGCGGTCGGTGAGGCGCTCGGCGTCGCGGCGTCCGAGGTCGCGGTGTGCTCCACCGGGCTCATCGGCGACACCCTGCCGATGGACAAGCTGCTCGCCGGGATCAGCACCGTCACCACCGACGTGCAGCAGGATTCTGCCACCGGGCAGGACGCCGCCCTCGCCGCCGCGACCGCCATCATGACCACCGACACCGTCGCCAAGCAGGCCGTCTACCACGGCGAGGGCTGGACCCTCGGCGGCATGGCCAAGGGCGTGGGCATGATGGCCCCGTCGCTGGCGACGATGCTCGTCGTGCTCACCACCGACGCCCACATCGACGATCCGGCCCCGTACCTCAGCGCCTCCGCCGAGGTCTCCTTCGACTGCATCGACATCGACGGCTCGACCTCCACCAATGACACGGTCATTCTCATGGCCAACGGCGCCTCCGGCATCAGCCCGTGCGACGAGGAGCTCGCCGCCGCCGTCCGGGCCGTCTGCCTGGACCTGGCGAAGCAGCTGCAGGGCGACGCCGAAGGCGTGACCAAGCGGGTGAACATCACCGTCACCGGGACGGACACCGACGCGGACGCCAAGACTGCCGCCCGGGTGCTCGGCCGCGACAACCTGTTCAAGTGCGCCATGTTCGGCTCCGACCCGAACTGGGGCCGCACCCTCGCCGCCGTCGGCATGGCACCGGTCCACATGGACGCGGAGAAGATCTCGGTGAGCTTCAACGGCCACCCGGTGTGCGTCGACGCGACCGGCGCCCCCGGCGCCCGCGACGTCGACCTGTCCGGCACCGACATCGACGTCCTCGTCGACCTCGGCACCGGCGGGCCCGGCACGGCCACCGTCTGGACCACGGACCTCTCGCACGACTACGTCCACATCAACTCGGCCTACAGCTCCTAGGAGATCACGGACACCATGACTGAACCTGCGTCAGAGACCCCCGAGAAGGTCGTCTACCGGGGGACCGCCGGCCTCTCGCCGGCGATCCGGGCCGACGTGCTGGCCGAGGCACTGCCCTGGCTGCTGCACTACCGCGGCAAGATCGTCGTCGTGAAGTACGGCGGCAACGCGATGATCGACGACGACCTCAAGGCCGCCTTCGCCGCCGACATGGCCTTCCTGCGCACCGTCGGTGCGCACCCCATCGTCGTCCACGGCGGCGGCCCCCAGATCACCGAGATGCTCGACAAGGTCGGGCTGGAGGGGAAGTTCATCGGCGGGCTGCGCTACACCACCCCGGAGACCATGGAGTACGTCCGGATGGTGCTGTTCGGCAAGGTCGGCCGAGAACTTGTCAACCTCATCAACCAGCACGGCCCGTTCGCCGTCGGCACCTCCGGGGAGGACGCCGGCCTGTTCACCGCCGTGAAGAAGAACGCCTGGATCGACGGCGAGGAGGTCGATCTCGGCCGCGTCGGCGACATCGCCCAGGTGGACGCCACCGTGCTCATGGACCTCATCGACGCCGGCCGGATCCCGGTCGTCGCCCCCTTCGCCCCCGACGAGGACGGCAACGTCTACAACATCAACGCGGACACCGCCGCCGGTGCGCTCGCCAGCGCGCTGGGTGCCGAGCGCCTGGTCATGCTCACCAACGTCGAGGGGCTCTACACCGACTGGCCGGACCGCGACTCGCTGGTGTCCCGGATCGCCCCGGACGAACTGGCGAAGATCCTGCCGGACCTGGACGCCGGCATGATCCCCAAGATGGAGGCCTGCCTGTCCGCCGTGCGCACGGGCGTCTCGGCCGCGCACGTCATCGACGGCCGCGAACGGCACTCCGTCATCCTCGAGCTCATGACCGAAGGCGGCATCGGCACGATGATCGCCCCTGAAGACTGGGAGTCGCCCAATGCCTGACAGCACCGCACAGAACTGGAAGTCCGCCTGGGAGGCCGCGGTCATGCCGACCTACGGCACCCCGGCGATCGAACTCGTCTCCGGGAAGGGGAGCCGGGTCACCGACTCCGACGGCAGGGAGTACATCGACCTGCTCGCCGGCATCGCCGTCAACGCCCTGGGCCACGCCCACCCGGCGGTCGTGAAGGCCGTCTCCGAGCAGATCGCCACCCTGGGCCACACCTCCAACATCTTCGCCCACCCGCAGGTCATCACCTTGGCGAACAAGCTGCGGGACCTCATCTCCCCGGACGCCCACGTGTTCTTCTCGAACTCCGGCGCCGAGGCCAACGAGGCCGCGTTCAAGACCGCTCGGCTGACCGGCAGGTCCCGGATCCTCGCCGCCGAGCACGGCTTCCACGGCCGCACGATGGGCTCACTGGCGATGACCGGGCAGCCCGCCAAGCGGGCCCCGTTCGAGCCGATGCCCGCCGGGGTGGAGTTCTACCCCTACGGTGACCTGGACGCCCTGCGTGCCCTCATCGAGGTCGCCCCGGACGACACGGCCGCCGTCATCCTGGAGTCCGTCCAGGGCGAGACCGGTGTGGTCCCCGCCCCGGCCGGTTTCCTCACCGGGGTGCGTGAGCTGTGCGACGAGTTCGGCGCCCTCATGATCGTCGACGAGGTGCAGGCCGGCATGGGCCGCACCGGCCAGTGGTTCGGCTACCAGGCGGACCTGCCCGCCGGCGTCGTGCCCGATGTCGTCACCCTGGCCAAGGGTCTCGGCGGCGGCCTGCCGATCGGGGCGTGCGTCGCCGCGACCCCGGCCGGTCGACTGCTGTCGGCGGGGCAGCACGGCTCGACCTTCGGCGGCAACCCGGTGTCCTGCGCGGCGGGCAACGCCGTCATCGACACGGTCCTCGCCGAGGACATCCTCGCCAACGTCAACGCGCAGGGGGAGTACCTGCGCACCGAACTCGGGGCGCTCGACGCGGTCGACCACGTCCGCGGCCGCGGCCTGATGCTCGGCGTCGTCCTCACCGAGGCCCGCCCGGGCCTCGCCGCCGCGGCGCTGGACGCCGGCCTGCTGCTCAACCAGCCCGCCGACGACGTGCTGCGCCTCGTCCCCCCGCTCAACATCACCGACACCGACGTCCACGACGCCGTCGACATTCTCAAGGAGCTGCTCTAAGTGACCACCGCACCGCACCACATCTTCGCCGACGACTCGCTCACCGTCGCCGAGCAGGCCGAGGTCCTCGACCTCGGCCTGGACATGGTGGCGAACCCGATCCGTAGGAGCCTGCAGGACAGGTCCGTGGCGGTCCTGTTCGACAAGACCTCCACCCGGACCCGCTTCTCCTTCGACGTCGGCATCTACCAGCTCGGCGGCCACCCGATCATCGTCGACTCGGGGGTGTCCCAGATGGGCAAGAAGGAGAGCTACCAGGACACCGGCGCGGTCCTGTCCCGCTTCGTGGACGCCGTCGTGTGGCGCACCGGCGCCCACCAGAACCTCCACGACATGGCGGAGACCGCGACCGTGCCGATCGTCAACGCCCTGTGCGACGACTTCCACCCCTGCCAGATCCTCGCCGACCTGCTCACCATCAAGCAGCGCAAGGGCGACCTCAAGGGGGTGAAGGCCGTCTACCTCGGCGACGGCGCCAACAACATGGCCAACTCCTACATGCTCGGCTTCGCCACCGCCGGAGTGGACATCACCATCGCCGCCCCCGAGGGCTTCCAGCCCGAGCAGCGGTTCGTCGACCGGGCACAGGTTCGGGCCGACGAGACCGGGGCGACCCTGAAGGTCATCGGCGAGCCCGATGTCACCGGCGCCGACGTCGTCATCACCGACACCTGGGTCTCGATGGGGATGGACGCCGACCGCGACACCTCGGCGCTGCGTCCCTTCCAGGTGACCCCGGAGCTCATGTCCACCGCCGCCCGGGACGCCGTGTTCATGCACTGCCTGCCCGCCTACCGCGGCTACGAGGTGGCCGCCGAGGTCATCGACGGCCCGCAGTCGATCGTCTTCGACGAGGCGGAGAACCGGCTCCACGCACAGAAGGCCCTCCTCGAATGGCTGTTCCGGTAACCCGCTCCGCCCGCCAGGACCTCATCGGCCGACTCATCCGGTCCCACCGGATCCCCAGCCAGCGTGAACTCCTCGACCACCTCGTCGACGAGGGGGTGGAGATCACCCAGGCCACGCTGTCGCGGGACCTCGACGACCTCGGCGCCCGGAAGGTCCGGGTGGACGGCCGGGCGTTCTACAGTCTCGGCGAGCCGGACTCGCAGCTGTCCGCCGACGGGCCCGCCCGACTGCGACGGGTCCTGCAGGAACTGCTCGTCGGGGCGGACCACTCGGGCACCATCGCGGTGCTGCGCACCCCGCCCGGGGCGGCCCAGTACCTCGCCAGCGTGCTGGACCGCTCGGAGCTGCCGGAGGTGGTCGCCACCATCGCCGGTGACGACACGGTCTTCGTGCTCGCCCGCGGCCCGGTGACCGGTGCGGTGCTCGCCGGGCACCTCCAGGCGCTCGCCCGGTCCGCCGACCCGGGCAGAACCGCAACCAGTTAGACTTTCCCTGATATCACGATCCCGAAAGGACGAACGAACAATCATGACTGACCGCGTCGTACTCGCGTACTCCGGTGGCCTCGACACGACCGTCGCCATCCCCTACCTCAAGAAGATGACCGGCGGCGAGGTCGTGGCTGTCTCCATCGACCTCGGCCAGGGCGGCGAGGACATGGAGTCCGTCCGCCAGCGCGCCCTCGGCGCCGGGGCCGTGGAAGCCATCGTCGTCGACGCGAAGGATGAATTCGCCGAGAACTACTGCCTGCCGACCATCCAGGCCAACGGCATGTACATGAAGCAGTACCCGCTGGTCTCCGCGATCTCCCGCCCGCTGATCGTCAAGCACCTCGTCGAGGCCGCCCAGGCCCACGGCGGCACCCACGTCGCCCACGGCTGCACCGGCAAGGGCAACGACCAGGTGCGTTTCGAGGTCGGTTTCATGGACACCGACCCGTCGCTGAAGATCATCGCCCCGGCCCGCGACTTCGCCTGGACCCGCGACAAGGCCATCGCCTTCGCCGAGGAGAACGACGTGCCGATCGAGCAGTCGGCCTCTTCGCCGTTCTCCATCGACCAGAACGTCTGGGGCCGCGCCATCGAGACCGGCTACCTCGAGGACCTGTGGAACGCCCCGACCAAGGACATCTACGCCTACACCGAGGAGCCCTCCCTCGGCCAGGCCCCCGACGAGGTCATCATCTCGTTCAAGTCCGGTAAGCCGGTCGCCATCGACGGCCGCGAGGTCACCGTGCTGCAGGCCATCGAGGAGCTCAACCGCCGTGCCGGTGCGCAGGGCGTCGGCCGGCTCGACATGGTCGAGGACCGCCTCATCGGCATCAAGTCCCGCGAGATCTACGAGGCGCCGGGTGCGATCACCCTCATCCGCGCCCACGAGGCCCTCGAGGACGTCACCATCGAGCGCGAGCTCGCCCGCTACAAGCGCGGTATCGAGGCCGAGTGGTCCAACCAGGTCTATGACGGCCTGTGGTTCTCCCCGCTGAAGAGGTCGCTGGACGCCTTCATCGCCTCCACCCAGGAGCACGTCACCGGTGACATCCGCCTGGTGCTGCACAACGGCAGCATCACCGTCAACGGCCGCCGGTCGCAGGAGTCCCTCTACGACTTCAACCTGGCGACCTACGACACCGGCGACACCTTCGACCAGACCATGTCCAAGGGCTTCGTCGAGCTGCACGGCCTGTCCTCCAAGATCGCCAACAAGCGCGACCGCGAGGCCGGGAAGTAGGGGCACGCACCATCATGTCGATCGAGAAGCACGCCACCAACGAAGGCGCCCTGTGGGGCGGCCGGTTCGCCGGCGGACCCACCGAGGCGATGGCCGCACTGAGCAAGTCCACCCAGTTCGACTGGGTACTCGCCCCCTACGATGTGCTGGCCTCCACGGCGCACGCGAAGGTGCTGCACAACGCCGGACTGTTGTCCGACGAGGACCTGGCGACCATGCTCGACGGTCTCGCCCGGCTGGGTGAGGACGTCGCCTCCGGTGCCTTCGGCCCGGAACCGTCCGACGAGGACGTGCACGGGGCGATGGAACGTGGTCTCATCGACCGGGTCGGCCCGGTCGTCGGCGGTCGGCTGCGCGCCGGCCGGTCCCGCAACGACCAGGTCGCCACCCTGTTCCGCATGTGGGTGCGGGACGCCGTGCGGGAGGTCTCCGAGGGCGTCCTCGACGTCGTGGACGCCCTGGTGGCCCAGGCGAAGGCGAACCCGGAGGTCATCATGCCGGGCAAGACGCACTTCCAGGCCGCCCAGCCGGTGCTGCTGGCCCACCAGCTGCTCGCCCACGCGCAGCCGCTGCTGCGCGACATCCAGCGGTTCCAGGACCTGGACAAGCGGCTCGCCGTCTCGCCCTACGGCTCCGGGGCCCTCGCCGGCTCCTCGCTGGCACTGGACCCGGAGGCCATCGCCGCGGAACTCGGCTTCGATTCCGCCGCGGACAATTCGATCGACGCGACGAGCTCCCGCGACTTCGCCGCCGAGACCTCCTACGTCCTCGCCCAGGTCGCCATCGACCTGTCCCGGCTGGCCGAGGAGATCATCGCCTGGTCCACCCCGGAGTTCGGCTACGTCACCCTCGCCGACGAGTGGTCCACCGGCTCCTCGATCATGCCGCAGAAGAAGAACCCGGACGTCGCCGAGCTGATGCGCGGCAAGACCGGACGCCTCATCGGCGACCACACCGGGCTGCTGGCGACGCTCAAGGCGCTGCCGCTGGCTTATGACCGGGACCTGCAGGAGGACAAGGAGCCGATCCTCGACGCGGTCACCCAGCTCCACCTCCTGCTGCCGGCCATGGCGGGGCTGGTCGGCACGCTGACCTTCCATCCGGACCGGCTGCTCGAGCTGGCCCCGGCGGGCTTCACGCTGGCCACCGACCTGGCCGAGTGGATGGTGCGGCAGGGCGTGCCGTTCCGCGACGCCCACGAGGCGTCCGGCCAGTGCGTCCGGATCGCCGAGGAGCGCGGGGTGGGCCTGGTCGACCTCACCGACGAGGAACTCGCCGGGGTGCACCCGAAGCTGACCCCGGAGGTCCGGTCGGTGCTCACCGTCCAGGGCGCGGTGGCGTCCCGTGCCACCCGCGGCGGGACCGCCGGGGTGCGGGTCGCCGAGCAGCTCGGCCGGGTCGTCGACCGGGCCGCGGCCGACCGCACGTGGGCGGGGACGCCCGTCCGCGGCTGACACAGGCGGCACAGGCCGGCACAACCGGCACAGCGGGGGAGCAGGGCGCCCGGGGGACGGTCCCCCGGGCGCCCCTGACGCGTCACGGGCGGGGGCGGGCGGATAGACTGTGGGGCATGACCGATCCGCGCCTTCTTGAGATTCTCGTGTGCCCGCAGGACAAGCAGCCCCTGGAGGATCACGGTGACTATCTGGTCAATCCGCGCCTGTCGGTGGCCTATCCGGTGCAGGACGGTATCCCCGTCCTGCTGGCCGACGAGGCCGTCGCCTGGCCGCTGGCCTGAATTTGATCCCCGTTCCGATCTCATCTTCTGAAGGACCCCATCCCGTGTCGAACATCATCGACGAACTTTCCTGGCGCGGCCTCATCGCGCAGTCCACCGACATCGACGAGCTGCGCACCGAGCTCGACACCCCCACGACCGCCTACGTCGGCTTCGACCCGACCGGCCCGTCACTGCACGCCGGGCACCTCGTGCCGCTACTCATGCTCGCCCGGCTGCAGCGGGCCGGACACACCCCGATCCTGCTCGCCGGCGGGGCCACCGGCATGATCGGCGATCCCCGTGACGTCGGGGAGCGGTCCATGATCTCGGCGGAGACCGCGGCGGAGAACGTCGCGAAGATCCGTGAGCAGCTCGCCGCGTTCGTCTCCTTCGAGGGGGACAATGCCGCGATCATGGCCAACAACATGGACTGGACCGGGAAGATGTCGGTCGTGGACTTCCTGCGTGACGTGGGCAAGAACTTCAGCCTGAACACCATGCTCTCGCGGGACACGGTGAAGCGCCGCCTGGAGTCCGACGGCATCTCCTACACCGAGTTCTCCTACATGCTGCTGCAGGCCAACGACTTCGTGGAGCTGCGCCGGCGCTACAACTGCCGGCTGCAGATCGGCGGGTCGGACCAGTGGGGCAACATCGTCTCCGGCGTGGACCTCAACCGCCGGGTCGCAGGTGAAGTCGTCCACGGCCTGACCGTCCCGCTGGTCACCGACTCGGAGGGCCGGAAGTTCGGCAAGTCCACCGGCGGCGGCAAGCTGTGGCTCGACCCGGAGATGACGAGCCCGTACAGCTGGTACCAGTACTTCCTCAACGCGGCGGACGCCGACGTCATCCGCTACCTGCGCTGGTTCACCTTCCTGGGGAAGGAGGAGCTGGACCGGCTGGCCGTGGAGGTCGAGGAGCGGCCGTTCAAGCGGGAGGCGCAGCGCACCCTCGCCCGGGAGATGACCGCCCTGGTCCACGGGCAGGACGCCGTGGCGAAGGTCGAGCAGGCCGCGCAGGCGCTCTTCGGCAAGGCCGAGCTCGCCGATCTCGACGAGGCCACGCTGGCTGCGGCCCTGTCGGAGAGCGGGGACGCCGGCATCGTCGAGGCGGCGCCGGGCACCGCGATCGTCGACCTGCTCATCGCCGCCGGTCTGGAGTCGACCAAGGGTGCGGCCCGCCGCACGATCAAGGAGGGCGGCGCGTACGTCAACAACGTGCGTGTGGCGGACGCGGAGTGGGTGCCCGGTGCCGGGGATCTGCTCCACGGGTCGCTGCTGGTGCTGCGCAAGGGCAAGAAGCGCTTCGCCGGGGTGCGGGTCCAGGGCGCCTAGCGCCCCGTGATCGGGGGAGCAGGCGCGGTGGGGGGCCGCTGACCTGCATCTGAGATGAACACCGTTCACGGGGGAAACTCCGTGTGTCAGATTCCGTTAGCGTTAACAATGGGTTACGCTGTGCCCCATGACAATGTCCGGGGCCGTCGTGACCCTCGCCACAGCCGCCTGTGCGGCCACCGTCGACCTGCGCGGCGGCGGTATTGCACAGCTGACCTGGCGCGGCCGGGACCTCCTCGAGAGCTACCCGCACCCCGGGGGACCGGACCCCGCACCGCTGCACGCCAACACGGTGCTCGCCCCCTGGCCGAACCGCACCCGGGACGCCCGGTTCAGCTTCGACGGCCACAGTCACCGCCTCACCGTCACCGAACCGGCCCGGAACACCGCACTCCACGGATTCGTCGCCGGGCGCCGGTGGACCGTCAGCTCCGCCCGCGCGGACGCCGCCACCCTCACCCTCGCCCCCGGCCCCCAGCCCGGCTGGCCCTGGGACCTCCGGTTCACCGTGACCTACCGGCTCACCGACGACGGACTCGCCGCCGGACTCACCGTGTACAACGCCGCCGGACAGACCGCCCCCGCCGCCTGCGGCGTCCATCTCTACCCCTCGGCCCTGGGCGCGGCGACCGACGACTGCACCCTCGTGGTCCCGGACCACCGGCTCGTACCGCTCGACGACCGGGGTCTGCCCGCCGGACCGGAGTCCGCCGACCGCGGCGTCCTGCCGGCCCGGGCGAACCCGCTGCGCGGCCGGCTGCTCGACCACTGCCTGCACGTCCCGGGCCAGGGCGGCGCCGACATCCGGCTGACCGGCCCCGACGGCGGGGGAGTGGCGCTGCGGACCTCCACCGGACTGCGGTGGCTGCAGGTCTTCACGGCCGACCGCCGCTGCGGGATGCCCTTCCCCGGCCGGCCCGACGGCCGCGCGGTCGCGGTCGAACCGATGACCGCCCCGCCGGACGCCCTCAACTCGGGCACCGGACTGGCACGGCTGCCACCCGGCGGGGAGCTGCACTGCTCCTGGACGGTCACCGCGATCCCGCCGGTGCCGTGACCGACGTTTCACTCAAACCCCCACAAGAAAGCACACCAACCATGGAGACCGCACAAAATGTCCTCCGGCTCGACGCGAGCTGGATCGACTACGCGCTGGTCGCCCTGTTCTTCATCTTCGTCCTCGGCATCGGCTGGGCGGCGAAACTCAGGGTCTCCAGTTCCATCGACTTCTTCCTGTCCGGCCGTGGCCTGCCCGCCTGGGTGACCGGCCTCGCCTTCGTCTCGGCCAACCTCGGCGCCGTCGAGATCATCGGCATGTCCGCCAACGGCGTGCAGTACGGCCTGCAGACGATGCACTACTTCTGGATCGGCGCCGTCCCGGCGATGATCTTCCTCGGTATCGTCATGATGCCCTTCTACTACGGGTCGAAGGTCCGGTCGGTGCCCGAGTTCATGCGCCGGCGGTTCGGCGACGCGGCACACCTGGTCAACTCGATCTCCTTCGCCGTCGCACAGCTCCTCATCGCCGGCGTGAACCTCGTCCTGCTCGCGAAGGTGGTCAACGCCCTGCTCGGCTGGCCGCTGTGGGTCACCCTCATCGTCGCGGCGGTCATCGTCCTGTCCTACATCACCCTCGGCGGCCTTTCCGCGGCCATCTACACCGAGGTGCTGCAGTTCTTCGTCATCATCGCCGCGCTCGCACCGCTGACGATCATCGGCCTCAACCGGGTCGGCGGCTGGGGCGGACTGAAGGACAAGGTCAGTGACTTCCAGAACCACGCCTGGCCGGCGCAGGAACTGTCCGGCTTCGACAGTCCCGTGCTCTCGGTCATCGGCGTTGTCTTCGGCCTCGGCTTCGTGCTCTCCTTCGGCTACTGGACGACGAACTTCGTCGAGGTGCAGCGTGCCATGGCCTCCGACTCGATCAGCTCGGCACGCAAGACGCCCATCATCGGCGCCTTCCCGAAGATGTTCATCCCCTTCATCGTCATCGTCCCCGGCATGATCGCCGGGGTGCTCGTCGGTGCCCTGCAGGACGGCGGGGACGCCGAACCGAACGACGCGATCCTCTACCTCATGCGCGACCTGCTGCCCAACGGTCTGCTCGGTGTCGCCATCGCCGGTCTGCTGGCCTCGTTCATGGCGGGCATGGCCGCGAACATCTCCGCGTTCAACACCGTGTTCAGCTACGACATCTGGCAGGCCTATGTCGTCAAGGACCGCAAGGACGGCTACTACCTGAAGGTCGGCCGCTGGGCGACCGTCGCCGCCACCGTCATCGCCGTGGGCACCGCGCTGATCGCCAACAACTTCGGCAACGTCATGGACTACCTGCAGACGCTGTTCGGCTTCTTCAACGCCCCGCTGTTCGCCACCTTCCTCCTCGGGATGTTCTGGAAGCGGATGACCCCCCACGCCGGCTGGTCCGGCCTGGTCGCCGGGACCGCGGCGGCGATCATCTTCTGGGCGTTCTCCCTCGGGGAATCCCCGCTGGTCAACCTGCCGGGGCAGGGCACCGCCTTCGTCGCCGCCGGCCTGGCCTTCGTGGTGGATATCCTGGTGTCGGTGGTCGTCACCTCGTTCACGACGCCGAAGCCCGACGAGGAACTCGTCGGTTTCGTCAAGTCGGTGACCCCGAAGGCGATGCTCGAGGACCCGAAGGAGAAGGAACTTCCCTGGTACCGGCGGACCGTCCCGCTGGGGACGCTCTGTCTCGGCCTCGTCATCATCCTCAACGTGGTCTTCCACTGAGCCGGCACCGACATCACAGGAGTCATCATGACCGACAAGAACCGTCATTCGGCGGGTGCCTTCGACATCCGCAACGTCATCGCCGCCCTGCTCGGCATCTACGGCATCGTCCTGCTGCTGTGCGCGGCCTTCCTCGACCCGGGGGTGAACCCGGACACCGGCGCGGCGAAATCCTCCGCCGACAACCTGTGGACCGGAGTGGCCCTGATCGTCGCCGCCCTGGTCCTGTTCGCCTGGTCGAAGCTCAACCCCGTCATCGTCGACGAGGAGATCATCGCGGAGGACGCCGTCACCAACGCCCGGGAATCGGAGGTCGACCAGTGAGCGGGGTACCGCTGTCCGTCACCGCCACGACCCTGGCCGATGGCCGGGAACTGATCTACTTCGACGATGACCCCGCAGTCATCTCCGGTCAGGTCACCCGGGAACTCACCGACCCCCGTGACCTGCCCGAGGCGGTCGCCGCCTCGGAACTGCGCCGTGACCCGCTGACCGGGGAGTGGATCACCTATGCCGCGCACCGCAACAACCGGACCTTCATGCCGCCGGCCAGCGAGAACCCGCTCGCCCCGACCCGGCCTGGCGCCCTGCCCTCGGAGATTCCCGCCGACGACTACGACGTCGTGGTCTTCGAGAACCGGTTCCCGTCCTTCTCGACCCGGCTCGACCTGCCGGCGGACCCGGCGGACTACCCGTGGACGGTCGACGGCGAGGAGCTCTACCCGCGGCGTCCGGCCCGCGCCCGCTGCGAGGTCATCTGCTTCGCCCCGGACGCCCACCGGTCCTTCCGCGACCTGCCGCTGTCCCGGATCCGCACGATCGTCGAGGCATGGCGGCACCGGACCGCCGCCCTGTCGGAGATCGAGGGGGTGGTGCAGGTCGCACCGTTCGAGAACCGCGGTGTGGAGATCGGGGTGACGCTCCAGCACCCGCACGGGCAGATCTACAGCTACCCGTACCTGCCGCCGCGCAGCCGGGCGGTGCTCACCCGTGCGGCCGCGCACCGTGCCGGGACCGGCCGGGATCTCTTCGACGACATGATCGCCGCCGAACGCCGGGCGGGGACCCGGATCCTCGTGGCGACGGACCTGTTCACCGTCTTCGTCCCGGCGGCGGCGAAATGGCCGGTCGAGGTGATGGTGATGCCGAACCGGCCGGTCGCCGACTTCACGGAGCTGACAGAGGAGGAGCGTGCCGCACTGCCACTGCTGCTCAAGTCGCTGTACACCGCGGTCGACCGCTACTTCGAGGGAGTGGACCGCACCCCGTACATCGCGGCGTGGAACCAGGCCCCGGTACAGTCCCGGCTGACCGGCGAGGACGAGGCCCTGCGTGGTGAGGGGCGGCTGTACCTGCAGCTGTTCTCCCTGATGCGGTCGCCGAACCGGATGAAGTACCTCGCCGGGTCCGAATCCGCGTTCGGCGCGTGGATCAGTGACACGACCCCGGAGACCGTCGCCGCCCGCCTGCAGGAGGTCTGGCCGACCCCGGAGGAACTCCGGTGACCGCGGCGGCCGCCCTCGACTGGTGGGGGACCAGGACCGACAGTGACCTGGCCCGGGACGCCCGCGCGCTGTTCACCGGGACATTCGGCCCGGCGGAACCGGCGGGAGTCTGGGCCGCGCCCGGACGGGTCAACCTCATCGGCGAACATGTCGACTACGCCGGCGGGATGTCGGTGCCGTTCGCCCTGCCGCAGAACACCGCTGCCGCGGTGGGACGCCGGGACGACGGTCAGCTGCGCATCGTCTCCCTGCCCCCGGGGGAGACGACCCCGGAGCAGGTCACGGTCGATCTGGGCACCGTCGGCCCCGGTCACCCCGCCGGCTGGGCCGGCTATGTGGCCGGCGCGGTGTGGGCCGGGCTGGCGGACGGGGTGATCCCCACGTGCGCCGGACTGGACATCGCCCTGGTCTCCGACGTCCCGGTGGGTGCGGGGCTGTCGAGTTCCGCGGCGCTGGAGTGCTCGGTCGCACTCGCCGCCCACGACCTGGCGGTGGGGCGCGGGCCGGACGCCGGGGAGACCGCACACCTGGTGACCGCGTGCATGCGGGCCGAGAACGAGGTGGTCGGGGCCTCCACCGGCGGACTCGACCAGCGCAGCGCCCTGTACGGGCGGGCGGGCCAGGCCCTCGCCGTGGACTTCCTCCACGACCGGGTGGACCTGCTGCCCTGTGACATGGCGGGGGAGGGACTGGCACTGCTGGTTATCAACACCAACGCCGACCACGCCCTCGTCGACGGGCAGTACGCGTCGCGACGGGGTGTGGTGGACGCGGTCGCCCGCCGGCTCGGCGCACCCACCCTCAACGCCGCCGTCCTCGCCCGCCGTGCCGGGGACCCGTCCTTCGACGTGGACGCCGCGGTGCGGGACTGGGCGGCCACACCGGAGGCGGCGACCCTGCTCGGCGGGACGGGGGAGGAGGAGACGGCGACCGCACTGCGCCGGATCCACCATGTCCTCGAGGAGACTGACCGCACCGTGAATACGGCGCTCCCGCTGCTGCGTGCGGGGAAGGTGGCGGAACTGGGGCCGCTGATCTCGGCGAGTCACGCCAGTCTGCGCGACCAGTTCGAGGTGACGGTGCCCGAACTCGACTGTGCCCAGGAGGCGGCGCTGGCCGCCGGCGCGCTGGGGGCCCGGATGATCGGCGGCGGGTTCGGGGGAGCGGTCATCGCCCTGGTGCAAGAGGACGCCGTGGAGGCGACGGCCGGCACCGTGGCGGAGGCGGCGGCGACCCGCGGGCTGGCGGCGCCCACGTTCTTCACGGCCACCCCGTCCGCCGGTGCCCGGCGCATCGGGTAAACACCCGGTGACCTGCAGGGTTGTCGTCGGTGACCGGCCCGTGTACATTAGTGCAGGTCGCCGAGACCGGCCGGGGGATGAAATCCTGGTCAGTGGTTGTCGGTGTGCGTAGGTTGTTTGAGAACTCAATAGCGTGATGAACCAAGTTTTTTGTTGCACGACAGTGTGCGCATGACAACAGGTTGGTCTGTGTCGGTGGTGCCGGCGAGCCCTGAATAATCGGGGGTTCGTTAAATCATTGATATCTGATTGTTGCTGTTGCTGTGTCACTGTGGTGATTGGTCCGACCTTGGTCCCCCGACCGGGTCGGATTGTGATGATCTTTTGATTGTCAGCAGTTCAGTATTTTGTTTTTTTGTTTGCCAGTGAGGGCTCTTTGTAGGGTTTTTGCTTTTATGGAGAGTTTGATCCTGGCTCAGGACGAACGCTGGCGGCGTGCTTAACACATGCAAGTCGAACGGAAAGGCCGGGTGCTTGCACCCGGTACTCGAGTGGCGAACGGGTGAGTAACACGTGGGTGATCTGCCCTGCACTTCGGGATAAGCCTGGGAAACTGGGTCTAATACCGGATAGGACTACCGGTTGGTACTGGTGGTGGAAAGTTTTTCGGTGCAGGATGAGCTCGCGGCCTATCAGCTTGTTGGTGGGGTAATGGCCTACCAAGGCGGCGACGGGTAGCCGGCCTGAGAGGGTGGACGGCCACATTGGGACTGAGACACGGCCCAGACTCCTACGGGAGGCAGCAGTGGGGAATATTGCACAATGGGCGCAAGCCTGATGCAGCGACGCCGCGTGGGGGATGACGGCCTTCGGGTTGTAAACTCCTTTCAACCATGACGAAGCTTTTGTGACGGTAGTGGTAGAAGAAGCACCGGCTAACTACGTGCCAGCAGCCGCGGTAATACGTAGGGTGCGAGCGTTGTCCGGAATTACTGGGCGTAAAGAGCTCGTAGGTGGTTTGTCGCGTCGTCTGTGAAATTCCGGGGCTCAACTCCGGGCGTGCAGGCGATACGGGCATAACTTGAGTGCTGTAGGGGAGACTGGAATTCCTGGTGTAGCGGTGAAATGCGCAGATATCAGGAGGAACACCGATGGCGAAGGCAGGTCTCTGGGCAGTAACTGACGCTGAGGAGCGAAAGCATGGGTAGCGAACAGGATTAGATACCCTGGTAGTCCATGCCGTAAACGGTGGGCGCTAGGTGTGGGGGTCTTCCACGACTTCTGTGCCGTAGCTAACGCATTAAGCGCCCCGCCTGGGGAGTACGGCCGCAAGGCTAAAACTCAAAGGAATTGACGGGGGCCCGCACAAGCGGCGGAGCATGTGGATTAATTCGATGCAACGCGAAGAACCTTACCTGGGCTTGACATGTACCGGATCGGCGCAGAGATGTGTCTTCCCTTGTGGTCGGTATACAGGTGGTGCATGGTTGTCGTCAGCTCGTGTCGTGAGATGTTGGGTTAAGTCCCGCAACGAGCGCAACCCTTGTCCTGTGTTGCCAGCACGTTGTGGTGGGGACTCACGGGAGACTGCCGGGGTTAACTCGGAGGAAGGTGGGGATGACGTCAAATCATCATGCCCCTTATGTCCAGGGCTTCACACATGCTACAATGGTCGGTACAGTGGGTTGCTACACCGTGAGGTGGTGCTAATCTCTTAAAGCCGGTCTCAGTTCGGATTGGAGTCTGCAACTCGACTCCATGAAGTCGGAGTCGCTAGTAATCGCAGATCAGCAATGCTGCGGTGAATACGTTCCCGGGCCTTGTACACACCGCCCGTCACGTCATGAAAGTTGGTAACACCCGAAGCCGGTGGCCCAAACTCGTTAGGGAGCCGTCGAAGGTGGGATCGGCGATTGGGACGAAGTCGTAACAAGGTAGCCGTACCGGAAGGTGCGGCTGGATCACCTCCTTTCTAAGGAGTTTTTTGTGCACCGCGTCAACACGGACGTTTGGGTGCTTTTTTGTTAATCCGGGTGGATGCCACGAGCGTGATGTGGGTCGGCCGGTTGTTGTGCGCCTGTGGTGCAGCTTGTTGGTTCGTCATCGTTGTTGGGTGTCTGGAGTGTCCTACTCCTGATTCTGGGATTCCTGGTTGTCCGGTGGCCGTTGGTGGTTGTCGGTTCTCGGGGGTTCGTGTTGTTTGAGAACTGTATAGTGGACGCGAGTATCTTCTTTATTACTGCAAATTTTTTTGTTGTTCACCCGGGCTCTTTTGAGCCTGTTTGTGTTGTGTGTGAAGGGCACACGGTGGATGCCTTGGCATGATGAGCTGATGAAGGACGTGGGAGACTGCGAAATGCCTCGGGGAGTTGTCAACCAAGCGTTGATCCGAGGGTGTCCGAATGGGGAAACCCGGCCGTCGTTGTGGGCGGTCACCTGCCGGTGAATGTATAGTCGGTGTGGGAGTGACGCGGGGAAGTGAAACATCTCAGTACCCGCAGGAGAAGAAAACAATTGTGATTCCGTGGGTAGTGGCGAACGACAGCGGATGATGGCTAAACCGGTGCTGTGTGATACCTGTCAGGGGTTGCGGTGTCGGTGTTGTGGGGTCTTGCAGGACTGGTCTGACAGCTGGTCGCCTGTGGCATGCGTGTTAGCGGAAGTGGTCTGGGATGGCCTGCCGTAGACGGTGAGAGTCCGGTACGTGAAAGCATGTGTGTGCGGGTGTGTGAGTGTCCCCGAGTAGCAGCGGGCTCGTGGAATCTGCTGTGAATCTGCCGGGACCACCCGGTAAGCCTGAATACTCATTGTGACCGATAGCGGATAGTACCGTGAGGGAATGGTGAAAAGTACCCCGGGAGGGGAGTGAAATAGTACCTGAAACCGTGTGCTTACAATCCGTCAGAGCCTTTTGGGGTGATGGCGTGCCTTTTGAAGAATGAGCCTGCGAGTCAGCGGCACGTCGCGAGGTTAACCCGTGTGGGGTAGTCGTAGCGAAAGCGAATACTAACGAGTGTGTTGTAGTGGCGTGTCCTGGACCCGAAGCGGGGTGATCTACCCATGGCCAGTGTGAAGCGATGGTAAGACGTCGTGGAGGCGCGAACCCACTTAGGTTGAAAACTGAGGGGATGAGTTGTGGGTAGGGGTGAAAGGCCAATCAAACTCCGTGATAGCTGGTTCTCCCCGAAATGCATTTAGGTGCAGCGTCGTGTGTTTCTTGCCGGAGGTAGAGCTACTGGTTGGTTGAGCGGGACTATCATCTTAGCGACGTCAGCCAAACTCCGAATGCCGGTAAGTGAGAGTGCGGCAGTGAGACTGCGGGGGATAAGCTTCGTGGTCGAGAGGGAAACAGCCCAGATCGCCGGCTAAGGCCCCTAAGGGTGTGCTAAGTGGAAAAGGATGTGCGGTCGCGAAGACAGCCAGGAGGTTGGCTTAGAAGCAGCCATCCTTGAGAGAGTGCGTAATAGCTCACTGGTCGAGTGGCCGTGCGCCGACAATGTAGTGGGGCTTAAGTACACCGCCGAAGCCGCGGAACTGCACACTTGGTGTGTGGTTGGTAGGGGAGCGTCGTGTGGCCGGTGAAGGTGCGGGGTGACCCAGTGCTGGAGGCTATGCGAGTGAGAATGCAGGCATGAGTAGCGATTGATGAGTGAGAAACTCATCCGCCGAATGACTAAGGGTTCCTGGGTCAAGTTTGTCTTCCCAGGGTGAGTCGGGGCCTAAGGCGAGGCCGACAGGCGTAGTCGATGGTTAACGGGTTGATATTCCCGTACCCGAGCATGTGCGAAAGAAGATGAGGCGGTGAGACTAACCACCCTGAAGGACTGTCGGTGCATCTTTGGTGTGCTGGTGGTGTGGATGCGTGGGACCTGATCCGTAGTAGTCTAGTGATGGGGTGACGCAGTGAGGTAGCCGAGCCACTTATTGGATTGTGGTGTAAGCGTGTGGCCCGTGTCCCAGGTAAATCCGGGGCACATGATGGGTGAGGCGTGATGCGTACCCTTTTGTGGGGATGTCGGTGATCCTGTGCTGTCGAGAAAAGCCTCTAGCGAGTGCGTGTTCGGCCCGTACCCTAAACCGACACAGGTGGTCTGGTAGAGTATACCGAGGCGTTCGGGTGAACTGTGGTTAAGGAATTCGGCAAAATGCCCCCGTAACTTCGGGAGAAGGGGGGCCCGTGCTGGTCGCAGCCTTTTGCGGGTTGTTGGCTGGTGTGGGTCGCAGAGAATAGAGGGAAGCGACTGTTTACTAAAAACACAGGTCCGTGCGAAGACGGTAAGTCGATGTATACGGACTGACGCCTGCCCGGTGCTGGAAGGTTAAGAGGACCTGTTAGGGTTTCGGCCCGAAGCGGAGAATTTAAGCCCCAGTAAACGGCGGTGGTAACTATAACCATCCTAAGGTAGCGAAATTCCTTGTCGGGTAAGTTCCGACCTGCACGAATGGCGTAACGACTTCCCTGCTGTCTCAACCACAGGCCCGGCGAAATTGCAGTACGAGTAAAGATGCTCGTTACGCGCGGCAGGACGAAAAGACCCCGGGACCTTCACTATAGCTTGGTATTGGTGTTCGGTTCGGTTTGTGTAGGATAGGTGGGAGACTGTGAAGCGGCTACGCCAGTGGTTGTGGAGTCGTTGTTGAAATACCACTCTGATCGTATTGGATGTCTGAACCTCGGCCCGTGATCCGGGTCAGGGACAGTGCCTGGTGGGTAGTTTAACTGGGGCGGTTGCCTCCCAAAGTGTAACGGAGGCGCCCAAAGGTTCCCTCAGCCTGGTTGGTAATCAGGTGTTGAGTGTAAGTGCACAAGGGAGCTTGACTGTGAGACTGACAGGTCGAGCAGGGACGAAAGTCGGGACTAGTGATCCGGCACCGGCTTGTGGAAGCGGTGTCGCTCAACGGATAAAAGGTACCCCGGGGATAACAGGCTGATCTTCCCCAAGAGTCCATATCGACGGGATGGTTTGGCACCTCGATGTCGGCTCGTCGCATCCTGGGGCTGGAGTTGGTCCCAAGGGTTGGGCTGTTCGCCCATTAAAGCGGCACGCGAGCTGGGTTTAGAACGTCGTGAGACAGTTCGGTCTCTATCCGCCGTGCGCGTTGAAACTTGAGAAAGGCTGACCCTAGTACGAGAGGACCGGGTTGGACGTACCTCTGGTGGGCCAGTTGTCACGCCCGTGGCATTGCTGGTTGGCTACGTACGGGAGGGATAACCGCTGAAAGCATCTAAGCGGGAAGCCTGTTTCGAGATGAGGTTTCGTGTGAGGTTCCCTGTAGACGACGGGGTTGATAGGCCGGATCTGGAAGCCATGTGAGTGGTGGAGGTGACCGGTACTAATTGACCGAGCATTACACTTAAACACTCGTGTTACGGGTTGTTGGTGTGCGGCATGTGTTGCAGCGTTGAAGAGTTTTCGCGTCCATTGTGCAGTGTCTGGAACGGCACAGCACACCAGTGTTCACCGGTTGGTGGGTGTTGGGTGTGTGTGGTTGTTTCGTTGATAGATTTGTCGGTGGTTTTGGCGGTGGGGTCACGCCCGGTCCCTTTCCGAACCCGGTAGCTAAGCCCACCTGCGCCGATGGTACTGCACCCGGGAGGGTGTGGGAGAGTAGGTCGCCGCCGGCATTTAAATTTGTGTGGGAGGGGAATCCGCCCGCTGGAGTATTCTCCGGCAGGCGGGTTCCCCTCCTTTTTTCATGCCCTCTGCCGGTCAGGTTCAGCGGGCGCCACAACTGCGTCCGGTGACCGATGCTCGGTTGTCGGGTGGTGGTGCGCCCTCTAGAATCGGGGCAGTCGACAAAACTTCGTGAAAGGTATCTGATGAGCGAGTCTTCCGGATCCGACAACCGCCGGGACGGCGGCCGTGGACGGGGCGGCAACGGCCGACCCGGTGGCGGTTACCGCGGCAGCCGGGACGGAGGCCGCGACAACCGTGGCGGCGGCCGGTGGAACGACGACCACCGCGGTGGTCGGCGGCAGGGACGGCCGGGCGACCGCGACAACTACCGTGGACGCGACAACCGCGGCGGCGACCGTCGCGACAACTACCGGGGCCGGGACGACCACCGCGACTTCCGTGACGACCGCCGCAACGGCGACAACCGTGGCGGGGACTGGCGTGACAACTACCGCGGTCGGGACGACCACCGCGGCGACCGCCGCGGCGGCCGGGACGAGTTCCGGGGCCGGGGCCGCACCGGCGGCAACGGCCACGGCGGCCGCGACAACCGCAACGGCGACAACCGGAACCGGGGCTACCAGGGGCGCGACGGAGGACGCCGCGACGACGGACGCCGCCGCGACCACCACAACGGCCCGCAGCGCTCCGGCTACCGCGAGGAGCGGATCAACCAGCGCTCCAACGAGCCGGAGATCCCGAAGGACGTCAGCCCGAAGGAGCTCGACGCCGGCATCCGCCAGGAACTGCGCAGCCTGTCCAAGGACAACGCCGACAAGGTCGCCGGCCACCTCGTGATGGCCGCCGCCGTCATGGACAGTGACATCGACACCGCCCTCGCCCACGCCCGCGCGGCCAAGGAGCGGGGCGGCCGGGTGCCGATCACCCGCGAGACCCTCGGCATCGCCTGCTACCACGCCGGACTCTGGAAGGAAGCCCTCACCGAACTGCGCGCCGCCCGCCGGATGGCCGGCGGCCCGGGCCTGCTCGGCGTGATGGCCGACTGCGAACGCGGTCTCGGCCACCCGGAGAAGGCCATCGAACTGGGCAGCACCCCAGAAGCCGCGGACCTGGATCCGGAAGGCCGGGCCGAGCTCGCCATCGTCATCGCGGGCGCACACCACGACCTGGGGGAGAACGATCTGGCCCTCGCCGCGCTCGAGCCCGAGACCACCGCCGGTGACCTGCCGGATGTCACGGCACTGCGCGTCACCTACGCCTACGCGGACGCCCTCGAACTCGCCGGGGACCGTGATGCCGCCGTCGAGTGGTTCACCAAGGCACAGAAGCACGACAAGCACGGCGTGCTGGACACGGCGGAGCGTCTCCGGGCGCTCGGCGAGTAGGCGGCGGGCGCCGGTGGACACCAACGGGCAGCGGACGGGTCACCCCGTCCTGGACAGCTACGACGGTCTTCTCGTCGACCTCGACGGAACCGTCTACCGGGGCGGTGCCCCGGTCCCCGGAGCAGCCGGGGCACTCGCCGGGCGCCGCGTGGTCTACGTGACCAACAACGCGTCCCGGTCGCCCCGGGAAGTCGCCGACCAGCTGCGGTCGCTCGGCGTGCCCGCGGCCGACGGTGACGTGCTCACCTCGGCGCAGGCTGCCTGCCGGCTGGCCCGGGAGGTCGTCGACAGTCGCGGCCTCGACCACCCGGGGCGTCCCCGCGCCTACGTCGTCGGTGCCGCCTCCTTCGGCGTTCTCGCGCGGACCGCGGGGTTCACCGTCGTCGACGGCGCGTCGGCACACCCCGACGTGGTGCTGCACGGACATTCACCCGAGAACGACTGGGCACGGCTGTCCGAGGCAGCCCTGGCGATCCGCGCCGGCGCGGTCTACGTGGCCTCGAACATGGACACCACCCTGCCGACCGAACGGGGCCTGCTCGTCGGCAACGGGTCGATGGTCGCCGCCGTCGTCAGCGCCACCGGGGTGACCCCGGTCAGCGCCGGCAAGCCCGGCCCCGCCATGTTCCACGTGGCGGCGGACCAGATCGGGGCGTCCCGACCGTTGGCGGTGGGTGACCGGCTGGACACCGACATCGCGGGCGGCATCGCCGCCGGGATGGACACCCTGTGCGTGCTCACCGGCGTGGCCACGCACCGGGAACTGCTGCACACCACGGACCGGCCGACGCATATCGCGGCGAACCTCCGCGACCACCTGCCGGGGTGGAGTGCCCGCGAGGAGGACGGTCGGGTGACCGTCAGCGCGGGCGAACCCGGGCCGGTGGAGGTCGCCGCCGCGGAGGCTCTCGCGGTCGCCGCACCGCTGGTGTGGGCCGCGGACGACGCCGCCCGCACGGTGGAGGTCGTCGGCGGGGACGCCGTGGCCGCCGCCGCCGTGGAGGCGTGGCGGTGAGCGGGGAGTCGGCACCCGGGCCGGTCCCCGGGCCACGTCCGGGGACCCCCGGCGGATCCTTCGACGCGGCGGCGTTCACCGCCCGTATCGACGCACTGCTCGCCTCCGACGCGACCGGGGACGAGGAGGCCCGGCTGCTCGAGGACGCGCACCGGATCATCAATGACGCACTGGAGGGCAGGTAGATGGCGAAGCAGGGTCGACGGCTGCAGCGGCTGGACGCGGAACTGGTCAAGCGGAAGATCGCCCGGTCACGGGAGCAGGCCCGGGAGATGATCCTGGACGGGCGGGTCAGCGTGAACGGCATGCTGGCGAAGAAGCCGGCCACCGGGGTCGACGGCGACGTCTCCATCCGCGTCACCGAGAACGACGACGACCGGTGGGCCTCCCGCGGCGCCCACAAACTGCTCGGCGCCCTCGCCGCCTTCGAACCGCAGGGACTGTCATTGGCGGGGAAGACGGTGCTGGACGCCGGCGCCTCGACCGGCGGGTTCACCGACGTCTGCCTGGAACGCGGCGTGGCGGAGGTCCTCGCCGTCGACGTCGGCTACGGCCAGCTGATCTGGCGGCTGCAGAACGACCACCGGGTCCGCGTCCTCGACCGCACCAACGTGCGCACCCTGACCCCGGAGCAGCTCGGCGGGCAGGCGGACGCCATGGTCGGCGACCTGTCCTTCATCTCCATCGAGCTGGTGCTGCCGGCCCTCGCCGCCTGCATCCGGGACGGCGGTGACCTGCTGCCCATGGTGAAGCCCCAGTTCGAGGTCGGTCGCGACCGGCTCGGCCACGGTGGGGTGGTGCGCAGCCCGGAACTGCGGGCCGAGGTGACACTGAACGTCGCCCGGGAGGCGCTGAAGAACGGTCTGTCGACGAAGGCGGTGACCGCATCCCCGCTGCCCGGTCCGAGCGGGAACGTCGAGTACTTCCTGTGGCTGGTCAAGGACGGCGGCGAATCCGCCCCCGGTGACGAAGAACTGCTTACCATGGTCGAGACGGCGATCGAGGAGGGTCCCCAGTGACTGAAGTGACCGACACCCTGACCACGGTGCACCGGCCGCCGCGCGAGGTGCTGCTCGTCGCCCACACCGGCGGTGACGACAAACTGAGTTCCGCGGCCGCCGCGGCACAGAAACTGGCCGACGGCGGACTGACCGTGCGGGTCATGTCCACCGGCGATCCGGCCCCGGTCGCCCGCCACGAGATCCTCGGCCGGTTCCCCCGGTACGGGCACACGCCGGACGCCGCCAAGGGCGTCGACCTCGTGCTCGTCCTCGGCGGTGACGGGACGTTCCTGCGTGCCGCGGACATCGCGCACTCCCAGGACGTCCCGGTGCTCGGCGTGAACATGGGGCACATCGGTTTCCTCGCGGAATGGGAGCAGGACGGTCTCGCCGAGGCCCTCGACCGGGTGATCAGCGGCGACTACCGGATCTCCGACCGGATGACGCTGTCGATCACCGTGCGCGACAACCAGGGGCGGGTCCTCGGCACCGGCTGGGCCCTCAACGAGTGCTCGGTGGAGAACCTCAACCGGCAGGGTGTGCTCGACACGATCCTCGAGGTCGACCAGCGCCCGGTGAGCTCCTTCGGCTGTGACGGTGTACTGGTCTCGACCCCCACCGGGTCGACCGCCTACGCGTTCTCCGCCGGCGGTCCGATTCTCTGGCCCGAGCTCGAGTCGATCCTCGTGGTCCCCTCGAACGCGCACACCCTGTTCGCCCGGCCGCTGGTGGTCAGCCCCGATTCGATGGTGGCGGTGGAGACGAACCCGCGGACCTCCCCGGCGACCGCCGTGATGGACGGTTTCCGGCAGATCCACATGCCGCCGGGCGCCCGGGTGGAGATCCGCCGGGGTCCGCAGCCGGTCCGCTGGGTGCGGCTGGACGCCGAACCGTTCACGGACCGGCTCGTGAAGAAGTTCCGGCTGCCGGTCACCGGGTGGCGGGGGCCCCGTCGCTGAATCTGCCGCTGATTTCGTCACTATGTTCGGATACGTCGGCGAGTGTCCGGTATAGTCGGCTCCGTTATGCTGACTGAACTCCAGATCCGGAACCTCGGTGTCATCGAGGAGGCCACGGCGGACTTCGCCGACGGGTTCACCGTCGTCACCGGAGAGACCGGCGCCGGCAAGACGATGGTGGTGACCGGCCTGAAACTGCTCTCGGGCGCCCGGGCGGACGCCCAACGCGTCCGCGGCGGCACCGACCGCGCCAGCGTCGACGGCGTGTTCTGCATCGACCCGGCGGGCTCCGGGGCGAAATCCGCGGCCCTCGTCGAGGAGGTCGGCGGCTACCTGGAGGACGGGGAGGTGGTCGTCTCCCGGTCGGTCAACGCCTCCGGACGCTCACGCGCCCACCTCGCGGGCCGGACCGTCGCCGCCGGTGTCCTCGGCGAGTTCACCTCCCGGCTGCTGACCATCCACGGCCAGTCCGACCAGCTGCAGCTGACCGACCCGGTCCGTCAGCTGCGCAGCCTCGACCGCTACGCCGGGCTGGACGACGAGCGTCGGGCGTACCGCGGCCTGCGCCGGCACTGGGCCGCCCTGGCCCGCGACCTGCAGGAGCGGACGTCGAAACGGCGGGAACTCGCGCTCGAGGCAGAGACGCTGCGCCACGCGCTGGACCGGATCGACGCGCTGGATCCGCAGCCGCAGGAGGACGAACTGCTCAAGGAGCAGATCAGCCGGCTGCAGGACGCCGACGACCTGCGGGCGGCGGCGGTCGGTGCACTCGGCCACATCGACGGTGCCGATCCGGAGTCGGGGGAGGAGGCCGCCGTGCCCGCGGCCGAGGCGCTGGGCCTGGCGGCGTCCGCTCTCCACGCGGTCGCGGGGTCGGACGCACGGTTCGGGGAGCTCGGTGACCGGCTGGACGCGGTGGC
Organism: Corynebacterium nuruki S6-4; assembly: GCF_007970465.1. Classification (NCBI taxonomy): domain Bacteria; kingdom Bacillati; phylum Actinomycetota; class Actinomycetes; order Mycobacteriales; family Corynebacteriaceae; genus Corynebacterium; species Corynebacterium nuruki. Next base: position 759,246 of record NZ_CP042429.1, on the reverse strand, counting down.
CGGCGAGCTGGCGGACATCTCCGGGGACATCGGCCGGGCACTCGGCGACGTCGCCGACCCGGAGAGCCTGGAGGGGCTGCTCCAGCGGCAGCAGGAGCTGCGGGAGCTGCGCACCTTCGCCGTCGACATCGACGGTGTACTGGCCTGGCGCGACGAGTCGCGGAAACGGCTGGACTCCATCGACGTCTCCGATGACGTGCTGGAGGACCTGCGGGCACAGGTCGGCGAGGCGGCGTCCGCGATGGTCGCGGCGGCCCGGAAACTGGCGTCCGCCCGGAAGAAGGCGGCGGACCGGTTCGCCGCCGAGGTCACCGAGGAGATCCGCGGGCTGCAGATGGCCGCCCGGTTCCGGGTGGAGGTGACGACCGTGGCCGCGCCGACGGCCGCGGACTGCGGACCGGACGGCATCACCACGGTGGAGTTCCAGCTGGAACAGGGCGGCACCGCCAACTCGCTGGCGGCGACCGCCTCGGGCGGTGAGCTGTCCCGGGTGATGCTCGCCCTCGAGGTGATCCTCGCGGGGACCGGCCGGACGATGGTCTTCGACGAGGTCGATTCGGGCGTCGGCGGCCGGGCGGCGGTGGAAATCGGGCGTCGGCTCGCGCGGCTGGCCGTCCACAACCAGGTCATCGTCGTCACCCACCTGCCGCAGGTCGCGGCCTTCGCCGACGCGCACGTCCATGTCGCGAAGGCGGCCGAGGACGACGGCGGCACCGTCCGGTCGAGTGTGCGCACCCTCGACGACGCGGAGCGGGTCGAGGAGCTGTCCCGGATGCTCGCCGGGCTCGAATCGGACACCGGACGGGCGCATGCCGAGGAGCTGCTGGAGACCGCGGCGCAGGCGAAGGCGGTGATGTGACATGTTGCTGACCCAGCTGGAGTACTTCGAGGCGCTCGCCCGTGAACGGCATTTCGGCCGCGCGGCAGCCTCGTGCTTCGTGACGACCTCGACCCTGTCGGAGTCCGTCCGCAAACTGGAGACAGAACTGGGTGTCCCGCTGGTGAACCGGGGGCGGTCGTCGTTCCAGGGGCTGACCGCGGAAGGCGAGCTCGTGCTCGGCTACGCCCGGCGGATCAACACCGAACACCGGCGGCTGGTCCAGGACATCTCGGGGGCCCGCGGGAACCTCGTCGGCGCGCTGGACATCGGGGTGATCCCGTCGGCGACGGCGGCGGCCGCGAAGATGCTCGCCCGGCTCGCCGACGCCCACCCCGGTGTGCATGTCCGGCTGCGGACCGGGAAGACCAGTGAACAGATCGTGTCGGGGCTGCACGACCACCGGCTGGACGCCGGGATCATCCACCCGTCCGGGGTGCCGTTGGCGGGCCTGTCGCTGCACCCGCTCGCCTCGGTCCGGTTCGTGGCGGTCCTCGGGCGGGCGATGGACCAGGGACTGGAGGCGTTCCGCCGGGCCGAGATCACCGGCCACGAACTCGTCGGGCTGCCCCTGGCACTGCTGGACACCGGGATGCGGGCCCGGGCGATCCTCGATGAGACGCTCGCGGAGCAGGGGCTGACCGCGACCCCGGGGGCGGAGACGGATTCGGCGGAGACGTTGATCTCCCTGGCGGCCACCGGGCGGTGGGCGGCGGTCGTCCCGGAGATGGCCGCGGACGCGTTCGGGGATCCCTCGGTCGTGGTCCGGGAGCTGGTGGAGCCGGTGGTGCGGATGCCGTTGGCGCTGGCCCGGTTGGACACCGACCAGGTGCCGTCGATCCTCCGTGCGGTGGACGCCGCGGCCGGCTGACACCGGGGGTCTTGCGGTACCGTTTCCGTCCGGATAGTTTGATGTGGTCCGGGTCGCACTGACCCGGGGGCGGGGATACCGGACAGGACGACGGAGGGGGACACCCATGGAGACACGACTGTCACCGGACGACCGGGACGCCGGGCGACCACTGGCCAGCGGAGTGTGGGCGACGGCGCTGCTGGTGCTGGTCCTGCTGATCGCCGGCATCGTGATCGCCGGATGCGGGGCCGGCGCCTGACCCGGTGACCCGGTGACCCTACCGGCGCGCCTTCCGTGATTCCGGCGCTCCACCGGCGACAATGGTCGGCATGATCTTCTCCCGCACCGACACCCCCGGCATCCATGGCCATACCCGGGACTGCACCGGGACTCGCGGCGCCTCCCGTCTGGAGGAAGGTGACATCGTCGTCATCGACACGCCCGACATCAACCGTGCCCTGGCACAGAAGCTCATCGACGCCAAGGTCAGTGCCGTGGTGGACACCGAGCTGCTGTCCACCGGCAACGTGCCCAACTTCGGCCCCCAGATGCTGCTGGACGCCGGCATCGTCCTCGTGGAGAACGCGGACGCCGACCTGCCGGCCAAGCTGAAGAACGGCAGGAAGGGCCGGCTGCACGAGGGGAAGATCCTCTACGGCGACCGGTCCATCGGCAAGGGTGAACTGCTCGACGAGGACACCGCCGTCACCCGGTTCACGGACGCCCGGGAGGCCCTCGTCGACCACATGGAGGCGCTGACCGGCAACACCGCCGAATTCGTCCGGACCGAGGCGCCCCTGCTCGTCGACGGGCTCGGCGTCCCCGACGTCGACGTCGACATGGACGACCGGAAGGTGCTGGTGGTCAGCCCGGACCCGCACCTCGACGACAAGCTGAAGTCGCTGCGCTACTTCATCCGGGAGTACGACCCGGTCATCATCGGCGTCGACCAGGCCGTCGACGACCTGGTCAAGCACGGGTACCGGCCGCGCATCATCATCGGTGACCCGGAGCTGATCGCCCCGGAGAACCTGCGGGGTGCCGCCGCGGTCATCCTGCCGGCCGACCCCGACGGTCAGGCCGCCGGACTGGAGCGGATCCAGGATCTGGGGATCGGGGCGGTGACGTTCCCGGCGGCCTCGGACAACGCCACGGATCTGGCGCTGCTGCTCGCCGACTACCACGGTGCCTCGATGGTGGTGAACCTCGGTCCGACGCTCGACCTGGAGCGGGTCTTCGATACCGCGCAGGCCGACGGCGCCCCGTCGGCGCTGCTGTCGCGGCTGAAGGTCGGCGGGAAACTCGTCGACTCGTCCTCGGTCGCCGAGCTCTACCGGGTCTCCCGGTCCGGCGGCGGCTGGCTGTGGGCGGTGCTCGGTGTGATTGTCGCGCTGGTGGTCATCGTGCTCATCGCCGGCCTGTCGGGTCCCGACGGGTTCGTCGACAATCTCGTCGACAGCTGGAACAACATCGCCCTGCGCGTCCAGGACCTGTTCTGATGAGCGCGGGAAAGGTCGTGGCCGGCGGTGCGGTCGGCGTGGCACTCGGGACGCTGCTCGGATTCTTCGTCCTCGCCCCGAACATCGACGGCGGTCCGGACCGGGTCGTCGGGGACAGCCGTGACGCGCTGGCGGCGGCGACCTCGGAGCGGGACACCGCCGCCGCGGAGAACGACGCCGCCGACGGCATCATCGCCGCCGCGGCCCCGGATCTCGTACGGGACGCCCTGAAGGACCGCCCGGTGCTCGTCGTCTCCACCGCGGACGCCGATGCGGTGACCGTGGAGGCCACCCGGACGATGCTCGACGCCGCCGGTGCGGTCAACGCCGGGGACCTCAGGCTCACCGGGGCGTTCACCGACCAGGACAACGGTGACGAGGTGAAGACCATCGCCGCGAACTCCCTGCCGGCGAAGGCGAAGCTCTCGGAGGACCGGCGCGACCCCGGCTACCATGCCGGTGAACTGCTGGGCCAGGCGCTGGGGGAGGGGCGCGACGGTGGTGCGGCCGCCAGCGACTCGGACCGTGGCCTCGTGCTCGGCGCCCTGGAGAAGGGCGGCTTCCTGACCTATGACCCGGATTCGGTGCGTCCTGCCGCGGCCGTGGTCGTCGTCACCGGTGACGATGACGGCGGTGACGGCGACCGGGGAAGCTACGCGACCCGGATGGTCGCCGACATGGCGACCGCGCTCGATGCGACGACCGGCGGAGTGGTGCTCTCCGGTGGCCGGGACGCCGCGGACGCCGGCGGTGCCCTCGGTCTGGTCCGTGGCGACAAGGCGGCGACGGCGGCGGTCAGTACCGTGGACAACGGTGACCGGGCCGCGGGGCGGGTCACGGTGGTCCGTGCGCTGGTCGAGCAACTGGCGGGGAAGGCGGGATCCTACGGGACGGCGCCGAACGCCGCCGCGGCCACGGTGAAGTGACGACCTTTGTGATAGGCTGAAATCCCGTAGGTTTTATCCGTTTCGACCTCGGGGAGTAATTGTGTCACAGGCACGCAGCGACCACAGCACCAAGTTCATTTTCGTCACGGGGGGCGTGGTGTCCTCGCTGGGCAAGGGCCTCACCGCCGCCAGTCTCGGCCAGCTGCTCGTGTCGCGGGGGCTGACGGTCACGATGCAGAAGCTGGATCCGTACCTCAACGTCGACCCGGGCACGATGAACCCCTTCGAGCACGGTGAGGTCTTCGTCACCGACGACGGCGCCGAGACCGACCTCGACCTGGGCCACTACGAGCGTTTCCTCGACCGCAGCCTCACCCAGAACGCGAACGTCACCACCGGCAAGGTGTACTCGACCGTCATCGCCAAGGAGCGGCGCGGCGAGTTCCTCGGCAAGACCGTGCAGGTCATTCCGCACATCACCGACGAGATCAAGGCGCGCATCCTGGCCCAGGCCACGCCGGACGCCGACGGCGTGGTCCCCGACGTCGTCATCTCCGAGATCGGCGGCACCGTCGGTGACATCGAGTCCCAGCCCTTCCTCGAGGCCGCGCGGCAGGTCCGCCACGAGGTCGGCCGCGAGAACATCTTCTTCATCCACGTCTCGCTGGTGCCCTACCTCGCCCCGTCGGGTGAGCTGAAGACCAAGCCGACCCAGCACTCGGTCGCCGAGCTGCGCAGCATCGGCATCATCCCGGACGCCATCGTGCTGCGCTGCGACCGGGAGGTCCCGGAGGGTCTGAAGAAGAAGATCGCCCTGATGACCGACGTCGACGAGGAAGGCGTGATCTCCTGCGCCGACTCCTCGTCGATCTACAACATCCCGCGCGTGCTCTACAACGAGCACCTCGACTCGTTCCTCATCCGCAAGCTGAACCTCCCGTTCCGCGACGTGGACTGGACCGTGTGGGGCGGCCTGCTCGACCGCGTCCACAACCCGCAGGGTGAGGTGACCGTGGCACTGGTCGGCAAGTACATCGACCTGCCGGACGCCTACCTCTCGGTCGCCGAGGCGATCCGCGCCGGCGCGTTCGGCGCCCACCAGAAGGCGAAGGTCCGCTGGGTCGCCGCCGACGACTGCGCCACCCCCGAGGGTGCGGCCGAGCAGCTCGGTGACGTCGACGCGGTCGTCGTCCCCGGCGGCTTCGGCATCCGCGGCATCGAGGGCAAGATCAGCGCGATCACCTACTGCCGGGAGCACAGGATCCCGCTGCTGGGTATCTGCCTGGGCCTGCAGTGCATCGTCATCGAGGCCGCCCGGACCGCCGGGATCACCGACGCGTCCTCCACCGAGTTCGACGAGAACACCGCCGCCCCGGTCATCTCCACGATGGCCGAGCAGGAGGCCGCGGTCCACGGCGACGCGGACCTCGGCGGCACCATGCGGCTCGGCGCCTACCCGGCCGTGCTGGCCGAGGGCTCGGTCGTCGCCGGGGCCTACGGCACCACCGAGGTCTCCGAGCGTCACCGTCACCGCTTCGAGGTCAACAACGCCTACCGGGAGCAGATCACCGAGGGCTCCGGTCTGCAGTTCTCCGGCACCTCGCCGGACGGCCGGCTGGTGGAGTTCGTGGAGTACCCGCAGGACGTCCACCCCTACCTGGTCGCCACCCAGGCGCACCCGGAGTACAAGTCCCGGCCGACCCGGCCGCACCCGCTGTTCGCCGGTCTCATCAAGGCCGCCGTCGCCCGCCGGGACGCCAAGTGACCTACCGCACCGTCTCCTCCGAACTGCTGGTGGACGCCCCGATCCTGGCGCTGCGCCGGGACCGGGTCACCACCGTCACCGGTGAAGTGACCCGCGAGGTCGTCGAGCATTTCAGTGCCGCCGCCGTCGTCGCGGTCCGCACCGGGGCCGGCGGGGACCGTGAGGTCATGCTGGTGCGCCAGTACCGGCGTCCGGTGGACCGCTACCTGTGGGAGCTGCCCGCCGGCATCCTCGACATGGTCGGGGAGAGCCCGCTCACCGCGGCGCAGCGGGAACTGGTCGAGGAGGCCGGACTGCAGGCGGCGTCCTGGCACCTGCTCGGCGATGTCGTGACCTCGCCGGGGACCAGTGAGGAGATGTGCCGCATCTTCCTCGCCGAGGACGTCACCGAGGTCCCCGAGGCCGACATTCCCGCCGCGGAGGGGGAGGAGGCCGACATGACCCGGCGGTGGCTGCCGGTCGACGAGGCGGTCGCGTGGGTCCGGGACGGCCGGGTGGAGAATTCCATCGCGGTCGTCGGGATCCTCCAGCTGGCCGTCGGGACGCGCCGTGAGGTCACCGAGCCCTTCGCCTACCACTCGTCGCTGGCCGAGCGGCGTGCCCCGGGGCGGGCACCGGGCACCGACATGAAGCATGAACGCTGACGAGACCCTGGTCGCGCACTGGTTCCGTTACCTGCGCACTGAGAAGGGGCTCAGCCCGAACACCCTCGCCGGCTACCGGCGGGACATGGACCGCTACCTGCCGTGGCTCGCGGGGCAGGGACTGACGGTCGCGACGGCGGGGGCGCCGGACATCGAACGGTTCGTCGTCGACCTGCGCCACGGCCACGAGGTCACCGGCGGTCGGCCGCTCGCGCAGACCTCGGCGGCCCGGACCCTCAGCGCGGTGCGGGGGCTGCACCGGTTCGCCGCGACCGACGTGGGCGTCCCCGATGTCGCCGACGATGTGCCGGTGGCGTGGGGCCGGCAGGACCTGCCCAAGGCGTTGACGGTGGAGCAGGTCGTGGCCTTGATCGAGGCCTGCCCCGACGGGGAGGCCGCGGGTCCGCTGGATCTGCGGGACCGGGCGCTCGTCGAACTTCTGTACTCCACCGGCGCCCGGGTCAGTGAAGCCCTCGACCTTGACGTCGACGACATCAGACAGGATGAGGACGCCCCGGGTGAGGCGATGGTCCTGGTCCACGGTAAAGGGGGCAAGGAACGGCTCGTGCCGGTCGGCGGCCCGGCTCTGGCGGCCGTGGAGGCCTACCGGCGACGTGCCCGGCCGACGCTGGTGCAGCACTCCGCCGGCGGCACCCCGGCCCTGTTCGTCAACCGGCGCGGCGGCCGGATGAGCCGGCAGTCGGCGTTCAACGTCGTCGCCGCCGCCGGGGAACGGGCCGGACTGGGGAAGATCTCGCCGCACAGTCTGCGGCACAGCTTCGCCACCCACATGATCACCGGCGGCGCCGATGTCCGGGTGGTGCAGGAGCTGCTCGGCCACTCCAGCGTGGTGACCACGCAGATCTACACGAAGGTGAGCCCGGAGCTGCTGCGGGAGAGCTGGGCGGAGTCCCACCCCCGGGCGTGACTGTGCCTGACTATGCCTGACTGTGCCCGACCGGGTCACCGCCGCCACGGCGGGGAAAGAGTGCGTGATAAGCTCAACGATGTGATTCCTGCACGGCGGTCAACGGAAGGAGCTTGACGGACATGGCGGAGACCAGTTCCGGGGCGGACGGTCTGTTCAACAGGCCCGAGATCGGCCTGACGGGTCGGCCGGTGCGCGAGATCCCCGATCCCGCCCCGCTCGACCGGCACGGCCCGGCCACCGTGATCGCGATGTGCAACCAGAAGGGCGGCGTCGGCAAGACGACCTCCACGATCAACATGGGGGCGGCGATCGCCGAGTACGGGCGCCGCGTCCTGCTCGTCGACCTCGACCCGCAGGGTGCCCTGTCAGCCGGGCTCGGCATCAACTACGACGACCTCGACGTCACGGTCTACAACCTGCTCGTCGATTCCTCCGCCAACGTCACCGAGGCGCTGCACCACACCGGGGTGGAGGGGCTCGACGTGGTCCCCGCCAACATCGACCTCTCCGCAGCCGAGATCCAGCTCGTCAACGAGGTCGGCCGGGAGCAGTCGCTGGCCCGGGCACTGCGTCCGGTGATGCACGACTACGACTTCATCATCATCGACTGCCAGCCCTCCCTCGGCCTGCTCACCGTCAACGCGCTGAGCTGTGCGGACAGCGTGATCATCCCGATGGAGTGCGAGTACTTCTCACTGCGCGGGCTCGCACTGCTCATGGACACCGTCGACAAGGTCCGGGACCGGCTGAACTTCCGGCTGGATGTCCTCGGCATCCTGGTGACGATGTTCGACCGCCGCACCAACCATTCCAAGGAGGTCATGGAGCGGGTCGTCGACGTGTTCGGGGACAAGGTCTTCGACACGGTGATCACCCGCACCGTCCGGTTCCCGGAGACCTCCGTCGCCGGCGAGCCGATCACCAGCTGGGCACCGTCGTCGCAGGGGGCGGCCCAGTACCGGCACCTCGCCGCCGAGGTCATCGAACGGGCCTGATGCGGTGACGGACAGCGGCACCGGCACCACGGCACCCGTCCAGCCGGAGATCACCGGCTTCCGGGTGGCCCTGGCCAACTTCGACGGCCCCTTCGACCTGCTGCTGCAGCTGATCCACTCGCACAAGATGGACGTCACGCAGGTGGCGTTGGCGACGGTCACCGACGAGTTCATCGCCTACACCCGGACGCTCACCGGCAGCGTCGACGACCTCGACGAGGTCACCGACTTCCTCGTCGTCGCCGCCACCCTGCTCGACCTCAAGGCCGCCCGGCTGGTGCCGCGCGGCGAGGTGGAGAGCGAGGAGGACCTGGCGCTGCTGGAGTCCCGGGACCTGCTGTTCGCCCGCCTGCTGCAGTACCGGGCCTACAAGGCCGTCGCGGAGATGTTCGCCGGCTGGCAGCGGGACGCCGCCCGCCGCTACCCGGTGCAGCTGGCACCCGAGGAACAGTTCGTGGACCTCATGCCGCCGGTGGAGCTCGGGATGGACGTCGACCAGTTCGCCGAACTCGCCGCCGCCGTGTTCCGGCCGAAGCCCCACGAGGTCGCGACCGGGCACGTCCACACCCCGGCGGTCTCGGTGCCTGAACAGGCCGGACACATCCTGTCCACCCTCAAGGTCGCCGGCGCGGACCGGTGGGTCAGCTTCGCCACCCTCATCTCCGACTGCGACCTCTCGATGACGGTCGTCGGCCGGTTCCTCGCACTGCTCGAGCTGTACAAGGCCCGTGCGGTCGGCATCGAGCAGGCCGAACCGCTCGGCGAGATGTCCGTGGCCTGGACCGGACTGGACGTCGACCCGTCGGTCGTCGCGGCGAGTAACTGGGACTAGAAAGGAACACCGATGGAACCTGTGTCACTGCTGCGCAGCCGGCTGGAGTCGCTGCTGCTCGTGGCCGACGAGCCGACCTCGGCCGCCGAATTCGCCCGGGTGCTGGACGCCCCCGCCCCGGAGGTCACCGAGGTGCTGCAGGAGATCGCGACCGAGTTCTCCGACCGCGGCATGGGGTTCGAACTGCGGGAACGTGAGGGCCTGTGGCGGCTCTACACCCGCCGGGAGAACTCGGCGACCGTGGAGGCGAAGATCCTCGACGGTGCCCAGTCCCGGCTGTCCCGGGCGGCGCTGGAGACCCTCGCCGTGGTCGCCTACCGGCAGCCGGTCACCCGTGCCCAGGTTGCCGCGGTCCGTGGCGTCAACTGTGACGGGGTGATGCGCACCCTGACCCTGCGGGGCCTCATCGCGGAGACCGGGACGACCGGGGAGGCCGGCGGCGCCCACCTGTACTCGACGACCGAACTGTTCCTCGAGCAGCTGGGCATCGAGTCGCTCACGGCGCTGCCGAACCTTGCCCCGCTGCTGCCCGAGGTGGACGCCATCGACCAGCTCGACTAGCCGTACACCGGTCAGGCAGGGACGGCCGGTACCGTCCGGGTGAGGAAGTCGATCTGCCGGGCCACGTTCTCCTCGAAGGCCTCGCCGACGTAGATCCCGAAGTGGTTGGCGTCGGCGAACGCGACCTCACCGTGCGGGGCCTGCCGGGCGTAGCGGGTGGAGGGGCCGGCCGGCGCGACCGTGTCCCCGGTGCAGATCGTGATGTGGACCGGGCACTGCACGTCGCGGAAGCGGCGTCCCGGGAAGTCCCGGACGATGTCGAGGCCGAACCGCGCGGTGATGGCGTTGTCCAGGTCATAGTCGTCGGGGATGATGGCCTCGCAGCCGGCGACGACGTCGGGCGCGGTCATCAGGGCCGTCGAGCCGGGAGGACCGTAGGCCGCCACGGTGACGGGTTCCCGGTGGCGGAACGCGGCGATGAGGTCACGGACCGCGCGGACGCCGATCTTCGCGGCGGTGAGAGTGGGGATGGCGAGGGAGGACGCCAGCCCGGAGGTGAACGGGCACTGGGCGACGGCGGCCACGATCCGGGGATCCTCGGCGGCGGTCACGGCCACGTGCCCGCCGCCGAAGGACGTGCCCCAGACGATGACCCGGTCGGGGTCGGCGCCGTCGAGGGTGCGGGCGGCGGCGACGGCGGCCCGCCAGTCCTCGCGCTGGCGCCGGATACTGAGCCACTGCCGGGGCGTCCCGCCGCTCGTGCCGAAGTACCGGTAGTCGAAGACGAGGCAGATGTAGCCGGCGGCGGCGAACCGTTCGGCGAAGGCGTCGAGCCGCATCTCCTTGACGCCGCCGAGCCCGTGGGCCATGACGATGACGGGCAGGTTACCGCTGTCGGTGTCGGTGCCGCCTGTGTCAGGGGTGTCGGGGCGGTAGAGCCAGCCGGAGCAGAAGGTCTCGCCGGAGGGGAAGGTGACGTCATCTCGAATCATGATTCAGCAGCGTACCGGTCGGTGTGACCGGCCGTGCTGGAACGGTCAGTCCGGAAAAGTCGGCCACCGGTGACCGGATCGACTCGTGCACCTGCGGCGGGTAGTGTGGTCAGGCGTGAACAATACCGCTCGCCGAGACGGCACACCGGACAAGAAAACCGTCGCCGACATCTACGTATCCAACGCCCGACCCGCCCGCCACCAGCACGTCACCGACCGCAAACCGCCGAAGAAGCAGGGGGGTCCGGCCGGGGCCGCGGCCGGCCAGGGCCGGCCGAAGAAGGACACCGAGAAGACCCGCCTGCAGAAGGTGCTGGCCGCCGCCGGCGTCGCGTCCCGCCGGATGAGCGAAAAGCTCATCGAGGAGGGTCGCGTCGAGGTCAACGGCCGGATCGTCACGACGCAGGGCCTGCGCGTCGACCCGGAGAACGACGTCATCCGCGTCGACGGCACCCGCGTCATCGCCGACGAGGAGACCGTCACCTTCGCACTGAACAAGCCGCGCGGCGTCCACTCCACCATGCACGACGACATGGGCCGGCCCTGCCTGTCCGACCTCGTCGGCGACCGTGTCGCCGCCGGACAGCGGCTGTTCCACGTCGGCCGCCTCGACGCCCAGACCGAGGGCCTGCTGCTGCTCACCAACGACGGAGAGCTCGCCAACCGGCTGATGCACCCGCGCTACGGCATCACGAAGACCTACCTGGCCACCGTGCTGGGAGAGGCGGACCGCGCGCTGGTCCGGCAGCTCACCGAGGGCATCGAACTCGACGACGGCATCGCCAAGGCCGACGACATGCAGATCATCGACGTCTGGCAGGGAAAGTCCCTGGTGAAGATCGTGCTGCACGAGGGCCGCAAGCACATCGTGCGCCGCATGCTCAAGGAGGCCGGCTACCCGGTGCAGGCGCTGGTGCGCACCAAGGTGCACACCGTGCAGCTCGGCGACCAGAAGCCCGGCACCCTGCGCGCCCTCAACCGCGCGGAACTGACCAGCCTGTACAACGCGGTGGAGATGTGAGGAGCATGACCGTGACCGACCAGAATCTCACCGCAGTCGACAACGTCGTCGGCGGCGGCTTCATCGTCGCCATCGACGGCCCCTCCGGGACCGGGAAATCGACCGTCAGCCGGGCGCTGGCCCGCGCCGCCGGGGCGAAGTACCTCGACACCGGCGCGATGTACCGCGTCGCGACCCTCCACGTCCTGCGCGCCGGCATCGACCCGTCGGACGCCGCCGCGGTCGCCGCCGCCACCGCCGACCTGCCCATCGAGGTCAACGAGGACCCCGCCTCCACCTCCACCCTGCTGGCCGGGGAGGACGTCTCCGGGGAGATCCGCGGCCCCGAGGTCACCGCCCACGTCTCCGCGGTCTCCGCGGTGCCGGCGGTGCGCGCCAACCTCGTCGCCCTGCAGCGCTCCCTCGCCCTCGGCGCGGGTCGCTGCGTGGTCGAGGGCCGGGACATCGGCACCGCCGTGCTGCCGGACGCCGCCTGCAAGGTCTTCATGACCGCGGCCGCCGAGATCCGGGCACGCCGCCGCTATGACCAGGACATCGCCGCCGGACGGGCGGCCGACTTCGACGCGGTGCTCGCCGACGTGGAGCGCCGCGACGCGGCGGACTCCTCGCGTACGGTGTCGCCGCTGCGTCCCGCCGAGGACGCCACCCTGCTGGACACGGGGGACATGACCATTGACGAGGTGCTCGCGGAACTCGGCCGACTGGCCACCGCCTCGGCACAGCACCCCGCCGACTTCAGCGCCGATTCCAGGGAGACTGCCAAGTGAGCGACGAGACCAACGAGCGGGACGAGGACCTCGTCTTCCGCACCACCGACGGCGAGATCGTCGGCGACTTCTCCGACGAGGACGAGTTCTTCGGCGAATACGACGAGGACGACTTCGTCGACGAAGACGACCTCGACGACGGCGACAACAGCGACAGTGACGACGGCGACGGCCCCGAGTTCATCGTCACCGGTGCCGGCCCGGACGAGGCCGACTTCGACCTGCTGACCGGCACCGACGAGGACACGGACTGGGACGCCGTCGAGGCGGCCTTCGGCGTCCTCGGCGACGACGAGGCCGAGCGCGAGGCACTGTGCACCGTCGCCATCGTCGGACGCCCCAACGTCGGCAAGTCCACCCTGGTCAACCGCTTCATCGGCCGCCGCGAGGCCGTCGTCGAGGACTTCCCGGGTGTGACCCGTGACCGGATCTCCTACCTCGGTGACTGGAACGGACGCCGCTTCTGGGTGCAGGACACCGGCGGCTGGGACCCGGACGCCAAGGGCATCCACGCCGCCATCGCCCGCCAGGCGGAGACCGCCATGGCCACCGCCGACGTCATCGTCTTCGTCGTCGACACCAAGGTCGGCATCACCTCCTCCGACGAGATCATCGCCCGCCGACTGCAGCGCTCCACCGTGCCGGTCGTCCTGGTGGCGAACAAGTTCGACTCGGATTCCCAGTACGCCGACATGGCGGAGTTCTGGGGGCTGGGTCTCGGTGACCCGTTCCCGGTCTCCGCGCAGCACGGCCGTGGCGCCGCCGACGTGCTCGACAAGGTGCTCGCCTCCTTCCCGGCCGAACCGCGCGCGATCTCCGTCGTGTCCGGTCCGCGACGGGTGGCCCTGGTGGGGCGTCCGAACGTGGGCAAGTCCTCGCTGCTCAACAAGCTGTCCCACGAGGAACGCTCGGTCGTCGACAATGTCGCCGGCACGACCGTCGACCCGGTGGACTCCATCGTCGAGCTGGAGGAACAGAACTGGCGATTCGTGGACACCGCCGGTATCCGGCGGAAGACCAAGACCGCCCGGGGCCACGAGTACTATGCCTCGCTGCGGACCCGCGCGGCCATCGACGCCGCCGAGGTCGTCATCTTCCTGGTGGACGCCTCCGAGCCGATCGCCGAGCAGGACCAGCGGGTGCTGCGCATGATCCTCGACGCCGGCCGCGCCCTCGTCGTCGCCTACAACAAGTGGGATCTCGTCGACGAGGACCGGCGCGACGACCTGGAGCGCGAGATCGACCTGCAGCTGTCGCACGTGCCGTGGGCCCGCCGGATCAACATCTCGGCGAAGACCGGCCGCGCCCTGCAGCGCCTGGAGCCGGCGATGATCGAGGCCCTGGAGAGCTGGGACCAGCGCATCCCCACCGGTCAGCTCAACACCTGGCTGCGTGCGGTGATCGCGCAGACCCCGCCGCCGATGCGTGGCGGACGCCTGCCGCGGGTGCTGTTCGCCACCCAGGCCTCTGCCGAGCCGCCGGTGATCGTGCTGTTCACCACCGGCTTCCTGGAGCACGGCTACCGCCGGTTCCTGGAGCGCCGGCTGCGCGAGTCCTTCGGTTTCGAGGGCTCGCCGGTGCGTATCGCCGTGCGCGTGCGCGAGAAGCGGGACCGGCGGAAGAAGAAGTAGGGCCGGGGTCCGCCTTCTCCCCGGTTTTTCACACCGGCGACCGGGGTCGGGCCCGTTGACGCAGGGCGCTGACCTGCGCGTCTCACGATGCGGGACCGCGGCGAGGTGTGAAAAACCAGGGTGCGGTCGGCCGTGAGCCGAACCCTGGTCGGGGTGAGGGCGGGGGAGTAGGCTCCGCGGACCATGAGCAGTTCATTCCAGGTGCCGCAGCAGCCCGTGATCCCGCCGCGCTCGGCCGGTGAGGCGGACGCCCGCCCGCCACGCGGGCCGGCGACCCTGTGGTGGTTCCCGCCGGTGGTCAACGACCGGGCGGCACGCACCACCGCCATGCTGGTCGTCGCCCTCTCGGTGGCGACCATCGTCGAGTCACTGGTGGGGTGGGACGCCGCCGCGGTGGTCCTGAACCTGCTGCTGTTCCTCGGTTTCGTCCTGCGGGTGCTGGCCGGGCCCCGGTTCGACCCGTTCGGCCAGCTGTCGGTGCGGTGGCTGGCGCGGGTAGCGTTCGGGGAGCCCGTGATGACCGCCGGCCCGCCCAAGCGGTTCGCCCAGGGCATCGGGGTGGTGTTCTCCGGGGTGGCGCTGGTGCTCCGGCTGGTCGGGTGGCCGGTGGCGGCGGATGTGGTGCTGCTCCTGCTGGTGGTGGCGGCCTCCCTGGAAGGCTTCGCCGGGTTCTGCCTGGGCTGCCGGATGTTCGGCTGGCTGCAGAACAGGGGAGTGATCAGCCCGGACATCGCCTCGGACTGCGCAGTGCGGTGAGCCGGCGGCCGCACGTAGTCTCGTCGTCATGTCCCCTGAGCCTCCCGGGCCCACAGCGCCCACAGCGGTCGTAACCCCTGCAGCGCCCACCGACGCTGCGTCCCCCGGTACGCGTCGGCGCCGCTCCATGGCGGTCGCGGCGTTCGGCACGGTCGTGGAGTGGTACGACTTCTCCGTCTTCTTCTACGTCTCGTCCAGCCTGGCGACCACCTTCTTCGGCGGCGACGAGGGATCCCTGCTGCTGACCCTCGCCCTCGGGGCGGCCGGGTTCGTCTTCCGGCCGGTCGGGGCGATGGTCTTCGGCCATCTCGGCGACCGGATCGGACGCAGGGCGTCGCTGATCGTCTCCGCCTCCCTGATGGCCGCGGCACTGGCGGGGATCGCGGTCATGCCGGGGTCGGACACGGTCGGCGTCTGGGGTGGAGTGGGTGTGCTGGTGCTGCGCTGCCTGGCCGGGTTCGCCGTCGGCGCCGAATACACCGGCATCATGGTGTACCTCGCCGAGACCGCCCGGGACGGCCGGCGCGGCCTGGCGGCCAGCTGGGCGGCCGCGAATTCCGAGATCGGTTCCCTGCTGGCGGTCGGCGGCGGCTACCTGATGTCCCGGCTGCTGACCCCGGCGGACCTGGACGCCTGGGGATGGCGGGTGCTGTTCCTGGCCGGGGCGGCGCTGGCCGCGCTGATGGTCCCGCTGCGCCGGCTCATGGATGAGACGACGACGTTCGAGGAGGTCCGGGATAACCCGGCCGACCCCGGCCGGTCCCCGTTGCTCACCGTGCTGCGGTCGCACCCGCGGGCTGTGGTCGTCGCCTTCCTGGTCTCCGCGGCGGGGTCGGCCGCCTACTTCCTCAACATCACCAACGTGCCGACATATCTCGAGACGACCGCGGATATGCCGGGCACCACGTCACTGTGGCTGGGTACGGTGGCCGCGGTGGTCGCCATTATCGTCACCCCGTTGTTCGGCCTGGCTTCCGATGTCGTCGGGCGTCGCCCGGTGTTCGTGGTCCTGGCAGTGGTCATCCTGGTGACGACACTGCCGGCGTACCTGCTGCTCGCCGGCGGTTCCGGGTCGGCGGCGCTGGTGGGCGGGGCCTTTCTCGCGGTCCCCGCGGCGGGCTGGAGCGCGGTCGCGGCGTCCGCCGTCCCCGAGCAGTTCACCGCGGTCGGCCGGTTCTCGGGGATGGCGGTCGGCTACAACATCGCCACGGTCCTCTTCGGCGGACTGTCGCCGTTCGTGGCGACCTGGCTGATCACCGTCACCGGCTCGGTCTACGCCCCGGCCTGGTACGCGGTGGCGGTGATCATCGTCACCGGTGTGCCGGCACTGGTGCTGTTCCGGGACCGGGCGCACCGGCCGTTGGCGGAGATCAACCGGGACGACCTGCTCGGCGCACCGCCTGTGCGGTCGCAGTGACGTCGTACCGGGTGACGCGGCAGCAGCCGCCGATCCTGGAAACTGGACTACCGCCACAGGTACGATGGACCCGGACCAGGGAGGCCAGCACATGGACGACTACCGCACCGAGGACCAGAAGGTCGCCGCCGTCGCCGCGTCGATGACGATGGCGGGGCAGCCGTTGAGCAAGGAGACTGAGCAGGAAGGCCGGCGGATTCTCCGGGGAGAGATCTCTGCCGACCAGTCTGCTCTGGAGCTGCTGGAGAAGCGAGGTTACGGGGACACCCCCCGAGCTCGTGAGCTACGCCGGCGGATCGCCGCGAGCGCATAGGGGATGGACATGGGGGAGGAAAACGCGGGGGTACCCGACAACTGGTTCGGGATCACCGATGCCGTTGAGCTGGAGGACATCGGAGGAGAACTTGCAGCCAGGAGGCTCTTCGAACTCGAAAACTCGGCACCACTGACCAGTTTCACCCGTGATGACCTGTGTCGAGTGCACGCCTACCTTATGCAGGACGTCTACCCGTGGGCCGGGCGAATACGTACCACCGAGGTCGGTGCAATGGGGATGGCGATGTGCCGGGCACAGTACGTCGACCGGGAACTCGACCGGGTGTTCCGCGACATCGGGCGGCGTCCGCCCTCACCCACGGATGTAGATGCTGCAGTAGCTGCTGTGGCCGAGCATTGGTCGGAGCTGACGATGGTGCACCCGTTCCAGGACGGGAACTCCCGGACCCAGCGCTACTTCTTCGACCAGATGCTCCGGAGTGCAGGCTGGGCCGTGGACTGGACAGTGATCAACGCCGACCGGGTGCACGCCGCCCGCTACGTCGGGGCAGCCACGGTGGACTACTCGTTCCTCGCCCGGGAGCTGCGTCCTGCGGTGGTGCCGGCGGATCAGGCGGCCTCAGGTGCACTGTCAGTGACCGAGGGAGTGCGTGACAACCGCTCGGCCGCAGAGATCTTCCACCAGATGATGGCGTCAAAACATCGGTAGCTGGCGCTACCCGGTGACCTCGTCGTAGATGATCGGCCGTGAGTACTGCTTCCGGAACTCGGTGGGCGTCATCCCGTGGCGGGCGGTGAATGCCCAGGTGAAGCCGGAGACGCGACGCATTCATCCGCAGGTCGGAGTTCCACAGGGTGAAGGACTGGCCGGTTTCTTTCCGGAAGTGTTCGAACAGTCTGCCCTGCGGAATGCCGAGGTTCTCGCTCCACTGCGACAGGGTGCGGAGACTGCCGGCTGCCCGCTCACCATGAGCACAAAGTACGGGGACATCACCCTGGACAGTCACCGGAGAATACCCCGGCCTTCGCGAACCTGTCGGCGGTGAAGAAGGGGAATCTGATGTTCACCACCGCTGCTGATCGGGGACGCGTCCGTGAAGTCGAGCACGGATTCCGCGAACAGCCCCTGTCCGACGGATCAGTGCTCGAGTTCGGTGCTCAACAGAGCGGTGAGACGGACCTGCGTAAGTTGCCCACAGTGTCCTGGGGATCTGGGGTAAAGGGTCAGCCTACCCGGCGCCGCGCTGGCTAGGCTGACGGCTCACCCGGGGAGGGAGTGCAATGCGAAAACGTAGTGCGATTCGCATGGAGGGGAAACTATGCTGGCAGATGCGCAGATCACCATCCACCCGCACGCGTACAAGCACGGCTGGATGAAGAACAGGGTCGAGTCCGATTCGCGACAGAAATGAGGAAAGCGCGATGAGTGACTATGTTGCCGCCGACGGCGCTGTGCTGACCGATGCGGTCATTGCGGAGCTCGCGCAGGAGGCGGAGCAGGGGTTCCGGAACTCCGAGCTGACGGCTGAGGCGTCCCCGTGGAGACGACCCTCGACGTAAGTCGGGTTGGGCGCCATCACCACAATTAAGCACGGTCCCGGCGAACAGCGCGGCGCTCGAAGATGGTCAGCGCTTGCCGAAGCGCTGGTACGCGGCCTGTTTGCTGACATCCAGGGCGGCACCGATGACAGTCCAGGAATCACCTGCGTCCCGGGCCGCGTCCACAGCTGCCTGCAGCTCGTCCTTTGCGGCATCGAGATTCTTACGCGCGGCGATGATGCGGCGGAAGTGGCTGGCATCTCTGGCGGGCATGGTAGCCGGGTCGATGGCATCGAGGCCGGTCGCCTCGTTGATGTGGCTGGTGGTCATGGGTAAGCCGTCCTTATCGGAGATAGTCGTGGAACTTGGCGCGAAGTCGGTCGGCATGGATGATCCTCGTGGGGTCTCCGGCGGGCACCGCGACGAGTTCCAGGAGGATGCCGCCCGGGTCTGGACCGATGATCAGTAGCCGGTCTTCGCCGTGGTATTCGTACTCGATGAGCCGGATAGCGTTCTCCCAGGCGTGGCGGATCGATTCCTCTGAGACGTCATGTTTGAGAGCACTGTCAGCGACCCTCATACGTAAACTCTATCTTGACGTTGGCGGGAGCGTCAAGGATATATTGACGTTGATCGGGCAGGGGTCAGGCGGCAGAAGCATGTGGAGGTCTCCCCGTGTCGTACTGCCGTCTGAAGGCAGCGGTTCCGTTGACGGTACGCGGTGCTACGTCGTCCACACGACGGCGAAATCTCAAAACCCCCGGTACCTGTGGACAACTCAGCCCCTGTGGACAACATCAAGATGGACAGGAATGCGGCGGCATATCCCGCTTCGTCACCTACCGCCCGCGCACCGCCTGCGCGATCGCGGTGATCTCCCGTGGGGTCACCCGGCAGCAGCCGCCGATGAGGCGCACGCCGGCGTCGAGGAAGTCCGGGACCGCGTCCAGCAGACTGGTGGTCGCCCCACCCGCAGACTCCGCCGTGCGCGGCAGCCAGCAGCGGTTCACGTGGTCCCACAGCTCACCGCTGTTCGGGTACACCGACAGTGGCAGGGGACGCCCCGCCTCAGCCAGCCCCTCACCCAGTGCCCGGACACCGGCGAGGGCGGCGTCCGCGCTGACGCAGTTCACGCCGACCGTGCGGAATGCCGGGGTCTCCGCGACGATCCGGGCGACCTCCGAGAGCTCGGTACCGTCGCTCAGGGTCACCCCGTCGGCCAGCGTCCCCGGGGTGCGGGGGAGCACCGTCACACTGAGCAGGGCGTCCACCCCGGCGGCGGTGAACTCGCGGGCCAGTGCCTCGATCTCCCGGACCGAGGGCACGGTCTCCGCAAGGAGCACGTCCGCCCCCGAGTCGGCGAGAATCCCGATCCGGTCGCGGTGCCAGTCCGCCAGCTCGTCGACAGTCAGCCCGTAGGCACCGTCGTACTCGGTGCCCTCACCCGGGCCCGCACCGTAGGGACCGACCGAGGCGGCGACCCAGCGCGGCGCACCGGCCGCCTCGGCAGCAGCGGACGCCGCCTCCCGCGCCACCGACACCGCCCGGCGCAGCAGCAGTTCCGATTCGGACACCGCGTCCGACCGCGACATGCCGGTGGCCACCAGCCCGTCGACGGTCACCTCGTAGGAGCAGGCCGTGGCGACCTCGGCACCGGCGGCGAAGAAGTCGGCGTGGGCGGCCCGGACCTCATCCGGGTTGTCCTTCAGGATCTGGGCGGACCACAGGGCGCCGGTGATGTCGTTGCCGCGGTCCTCCAGGCGGGTGCCCAGGCCGCCGTCGAGGATCACCGGGCGCTCGGCGAGGGTGTCGAACAGGGAAGGGGAGTGCTTATCAGTCATCATCACGAGTATAGGCTTATCCCCATGACAGAGACCGCCGGGGCAGCCGGCACAGTACACACCGGCCTGCAACGCACCATGGAGCAGCGCCACCTGGTGATGATCGCCCTCGGCGGCGTCATCGGCTCCGGCCTGTTCGTCTCCTCCGGGTACACCATCGGGGAGGCCGGCCCGCTCGGCGCGGTGCTGGCCTACGTCCTCGGTGCCCTCGTCGCCTGGATGGTGATGTGCTGCCTCGGCGAACTCGCCGTGGTCTGGCCGGTCTCCGGCGGCTTCCACATCTACGCCTCCCGCAACCTCGGCCCCGCCTGGGGTTTCGCCACCGCCTGGCTGTACTGGCTGTGCTGGGCGGTGGCACTGGGCAGTGAGTTCACGGCGTCCGGGATCCTCATGCAGCGCTGGTTCCCCGGGGTCGACGTGTGGGTGTGGTGCGTGGTCTTCGGGGTCTTCCTGTTCGTCCTCAACGCCGTCTCCGCCCGCGTCTTCGGCGAGACCGAGTTCTGGCTCTCGCTGATCAAGGTCGTCGCCGTCCTCGCCCTCATCGTCGTGGGGGCGGCGACCATCGTCGGCATCAACCCGGTCGCCGACGGCCCCGCCGTCTGGCTCACCAATTTCGACACCGACCACGGACTGTTCCCCGAGGGCCTCGGCAGCATGCTCGTGGTCACCCTCGGCGTGTTCTACGCCTTCTCCGGCACCGAACTGATCGGGGTGGCCGCCGGGGAGACGAAGGATCCGGCGACGGTGATCCCGAAGGCGATCCGCACCGCCGTGCTGCGGCTGACGGTGTTCTTCGTCGGCGCCATCTTCGTCATCGCCGCCCTCGTGCCCTACGAGGACGCCGGCCTGGACGAATCCCCCTTCGTCACCGTCTTCGACATCGCCGGGATCCCCGGGATGGGCGACGTGATGAACTTCGTCATCATCGCCGCGCTGCTGTCGGCGGGGAACTCGGGGCTGTTCTCCTGCACCCGCATGCTGCACTCGATGGCGGCGGAGGGGCAGGCGCCGAAGGCCTTCCTGCGCACCACGAAGCGCGGCATCCCGATGCTCGCACTGTGCGTGTCGATGATCGGCGGGGTGGCCTCGCTGCTGTCGAGTGAGATCGCGCCGGGCAGCCTTTACATGATCCTCGTGTCGATCGCCGGTTTCGCGGTGGTGGCGGTGTGGATCGCGATCGCAGCCTCGCAGCTGATGTTCCGTCGCCGGTTCGCCGCCGCCGGGGGCCGGGTCGCCGGGCTGCATTACCGGGCCCCGGCCTCCCGGGTGCTGGCCTGGCTCTCGATCATCGCGCTGGTGGCGTCCCTCATCGGGGTCGGGTTCGACGCCGACCAGCGGGAGGCGCTCACCATCGGCGTCCCGTTCACCGTGCTGTGCCTGGTGTACTACCGGTGGCGTCCCGGCAGGCCTGACCCGGGAAATCTTCACCTTCTGGGGTACGTGCAGCCCTGCAGGACGTACCTCAGTAAGTGAAGATTTCTAGGGGCCGACCTTTCGCGCGCAGCGGCGCAACGCTACCGCCGTGGCCACCGCCACCGCAGCACAGCCGCAGAAGTACAGTCGCTCCGCACCCGGATCGCCGGGGGAGTAGAACCCGGACACCACTCCGGCTGCCGCGGTCCCGACCGCCATGGACAGGAAGTACAGTGCCGAGAAGCGGGTGGCGAACCGGGCAGGTGCCAGATCTCCGGCGGCCGCCATGCCGACCGGTCCGACATTGATCTCCCCGAGGGTGATGAGCAGGATCGCGGTGACAAGGACGGGCAGCGGGGTCGAGGCCTCGCCGCCGTCGGCGAAGGGGACGAAGACCAGCATGCCGGCCCCCGCCATCGCCACGCCGACCGACATCCGGTGTGCCGGGGACGCGCCGGGCCGGGCCGCACGCCGGTGCGACCAGACCCATCCGGTGACCGGAATGGCGATGAGCAGGAACACCGGGTTGAGTGACTGCGTCCAGGCCGCGGGCATCTCCCAGCCGAGCAGGGTGCGGTCCAGTCGCAGATCGGAGTACACCGCGAGGACCCCGAAATTCTGGTTGAGCATCGCCCAGAACACCGAGGACCCGATGAACAGGGGGATGAAGGCGCGGATGTTGCGCCGTTCCGCGGCCGTGACACCCGGTGCGGTGAGTATGCTGACGAAGGTCACCACGGCGACGAGCACCACGGCGATGAGCATCCCGTCCGTCAGAGCCTCCACCCCGGTCACCCCGGTGACGGCGAGGACCGTGACGACGATGACTGTTGCGGTCACCGTCGGGACCACGATGAGGACGCTGCGTCGGTCGGCGGGCTGACCGGGGTGCAGGACGGCCCGGCGGGCGGTGTCGGGCAGGGTGGCGAGGTACCTCCGTCGCAGTGTGAGGTACATGACCAGGCCGAGGACCATGAGGACGGCGGCGGCGGAGAAACCGGCGCGGAAGCCGTGGTGCTGCTGCAGCCAGCCGGTGAGCATAGGGCCGAAGAAAGCTCCGATGTTGATGCCGAGGTAGAAGACGAGGAAGCCGGTGTCCGCCCGCCGGGTGCCGCCCTGTCCGCTGAAGCAGTGGCCGAGCACGGTGACGGCGGATGCTTTCAGTGACCCGGAGCCGACGGCGATGAGGGCGAGTCCGGTCACGGTGCCGGGGACGCCGCCGACGAGTCCCATGGTGAGGTGCCCGGCGACGAGCAGGATCGCGCCACCGAGGAGGGTGCGTTCAGCGCCGAGGAATCGGTCACTGATCCAGCCGCCGGCGATGGTGCACAGGTACACCGCCGCGCCGTAGGCGCCGATGACGGCGGTGGCGGTGGTGTGATCCATGCCGAGTCCGCCGAGTTCGGTGGAGTGGTAGAGGAAGTAGACGAGGATCGCCTGCATGCCGTAGAAGCTGAAGCGTTCCCACATCTCGATGCCGGCGACGGCGGTCACGGCGGTGGCGGTTGTGTCGGGAGTGCGTCCGACCTGGACTGTACGGTGTTCAATTGACGTCACCCGGGAAACTCAACCATCGATTTGAACACTGTTCAAGTTTGGGTGACGATAGTGGCCATGCAGCCCACATCTGACTCCACCACGGACACCCGCCACATCTGGCACCCCTACTCACCGCTGCCCGGACCCCGCCCCAACCTCCCCGTCGCCGCCGCGGACGGGGTGTACCTGACCCTCGACGACGGCCGGGTCCTCATCGACGCCATGAGCTCCTGGTGGGCCGCCGCCCACGGGCACCGGCACCCCGATCTCGTCGCCGCCGCCCACCGGCAGCTCGACATCCTGCCTCACGTCATGTTCGGCGGCCTGACCCACACCCCCGCCGTGGAGCTCACCCGGCGTCTCCTCGCCCTCACCGCCGACGCTTTCGGCCCCGGCGCGCCCGACGCGGTGTTCTACTCGGACTCCGGCTCTGTCGCCGTCGAGGTGGCGGTCAAGGCCGCCCTGCAGGCACAGCGCGCAGCCGGCCACCCGGAGCGCACCCGCCTGCTGACCTGGCGCTCCGGCTACCACGGCGACACCTTCGGGGCGATGTCGGTCTGCGACCCCGACGGCGGGATGCACGCCCTGTGGACCGGCACCCTCGCCGACCAGCTCTTCGCGCCCGCCCCACCGGTCCGCGGCAGCAGTGACCGGGAGATCGCCGACTACCTGCAGGTCTTCGACAGTCTCATTGACGGGACGGTCGCCGCGGTCATCATCGAACCGGTGGTCCAGGGGGCCGGTGGGATGCGCTTCCACGACCATGCACTCGTCGCCGGCGTCCGGCGGATCTGCGACGCCCACGGCGTCCTGCTCATCGCCGACGAGATCGCCACCGGCTTCGGACGCACCGGCGACCTGCTCACCACCGCCGCCGCCGGGGTGACCCCCGACATCCTCTGCGTCGGCAAGGCACTGACCGGCGGGATGATGACCCTGGCCGCCACCCTCACCACCCGGGCCGTCGCCGACGCGGTCAGTTCACCGGCCGGCGGCGGGGCACTGATGCACGGCCCCACCTTCATGGCCAACCCGCTGGCGTGTGCGGTCGCCGCGGCATCCCTCGACCTCGTCGCCGCCGGCTACTGGCGGGAGACCGTTCCCCGGATCGCCACGGAACTGGAGCGGGGGCTCACCCCGCTGGCCGGCAGGGACGCCGTCGCCGACGTCCGGGTCCTCGGGGCGGTCGGCGTCGTCGACCTGCACCGGCCCCTCGACGATGCCGCCATGACCGCGGCCACCGACGCCGCCGTGGCGACCGGGGTGTGGCTGCGGCCGTTCGGACGCCTCATCTACGTCATGCCGCCGTTCATCAGCACCACCGGGGAGGTCGCCACGATCTGCGCCGGAGTGCGGGCGGCCGTCGATGCCGCGGACAGGGCGGAGGTGCACGCATGATCGTCTGCGTCACCGGGACCGGCACCGATGTCGGCAAGACCGTCGCCACCGCCGCACTCGCCGTGCACCTGGTACAGGACGGCCACCGGGTGGGTGTGGTCAAACCCGTCCAGACCGGGGAACCCGGCGGACCGTCCGACCGTGGCGATCTGGCCACCGTGCACCGGCTCACCGGGATCACCGACCTCCACGAGTTCCACCGCTATCCCGAGCCGCTGGCCCCGGACCTCGCCGCACGCCGGGCGGGCATGCCGGCGGCACAGCTGCCCGATATCGCGCGCCGGTTGCGGACCCTCGACGCCGCCGACCCGGACCGGATCCTGCTCGTCGAGGGGGCGGGCGGGATCCTCGTCCGGCTGGGGGAGAACTGGACCCTCGCCGACCTCGCCGTGGAACTGGACGCCCCGGTCGTCGTGGTCACCACGCTGGGCCTGGGTTCGCTCAACGCCGCGGAGCTGACGGTGCGCTGCGCACTGGACCACGGACTCCGGGTGCTCGGCCTGGTCGGTGGCAGTCTGCCGCCGGACCCGGACCTGGCGACCGGGCTGAATGTGGCCGAACTGCCGGTGGTCACCGGTGTGCCGCTGCTCGGCTGTGTGCCCGCCGGCGCCGGACAGCTGGTCCCGGCGGAGTTCGCGGCGCTGGCCCGGACGGCGCTGGCTCTGCCGTTCACCTGCTGCCATCCCGCCGGGCATGCGAAAACCCGCCCGGATCTCCTCGGTGGAGGAGACCCGGGCGGGTCGGTGCTGGTCGGACTGACAGGATTTGAACCTGCGACCCCTACACCCCCAGTGTAGTGCGCTGCCAAACTGCGCCACAGTCCGCCGTCCATTGCTGAACGACGCACAGCTTACAACACGGGGATTCGTGGGCGCCAATCCGCAGGTCGGACCTACTCAGCGGGCTGTACCGGGGCCTCGGTGACGACCACGCCGTCGGCGTCCGCGTAGGCGATGTGGCCGGGCACGAAGTCCACCCCGCCGAAGTGCACGACGGCATCCCGCTCGCCCGCACCGTCCTTGGCGGACTTGCGGGGGTTGGTGCCCAGCGCCTTGGCGCCGAACTCCATGCCGCCCACGGCGGCGGAATCGCGGATGGCGCCGTTGATGATCACGCCGGCCCAGCCGTGCTGCACCCCGAACTCGGCGATCATGTCGCCCATCAGGGCGGTGTGGACCGAGGCATCCCCGTCGACGACGAGCACGCCGCCGGGGTTGTCCTCCTGCAGGATCTTCTTGACCAGGCCGTTGTCCTGGAAACAGCGGACCGTGGTGATCGGGCCGCAGAAGTCGGTGCGGCCGCCGAGGTCACGGAACTGGGTGTCGCAGCTGCGGACGTCCGCGCCGATGATGTCCACGAGGTCCGCGGTGGGGATGAAGGTGATGTCGGTCATGTCCGGTCAGTCTAGTGCCGTGATGTACTGCCGCGCCCACCAGGCGATCGTCTCCCCGGCATGCTGCGCCGAACCCCGCCAGGTCAGCAGGTGGTCGGCCTCCGGCAGGCTGATGAACGACTTCGGCCACGGGGCGGCGGCGAACAGCCGGGCGGCCTCGGCCACTGGCACGGTCTGGTCGACGGGGGAGTGCAGGACGAGCAGCGGCACCCGCAGCCCGCCGATCCGCTCCGCCAGCACCGCCGGATCGGACTGTGCGGCGAGGTCGGTGAGGAAACTGCGGCGGAAGGCCAGGTCCCGGCCCGACAGGGCCACGGTCTGCGGGGTGTCGTCCGGCGCGGCGAGCAGTCCGGGCAGGGCGTCCCCGAGGGTCGCGGCGGCGTCGGCGGGCCGGTAGGGGGCCCCGACCGTCGCGACGGCGCGCAGTGAGGGGAGGTCGCCGGCGGCGGCGAGGACGGCGGCACCGCCGAGGGAGTGGCCGACGAGCAGTTGCGGGGCACTGAGCTGCTGCGTGGCCCACGCCGCGGCGTCCCGCAGGTCGTCGAGGTCGCTGCTGAAGGTGGTGTCAGCGAAGTCCCCGGTCGAGTCGCCCAGCCCGGTCAGGTCGAAGCGCAGTGCGGCGAACCCGGCGCGGGCCAGGGCCTTGGCAATGCGGAAGGTGGCCGGTGCCTTGCGGGTGCAGGTGAAGCAGTGGACCAGCACGGCGACGGGCACCCGGGCGGCCCGGAATTCCTCGGGCGGCAGATGGGCGACGTCGCCCGGCAGGTCGAGACTGCCGGCGAGGGTCCCGCCGGTGCGGGTGGGGATCTGGATGTCGATGGTGCTCACGCTGCGGACTGCCACGTCCGCCGAGGATACTGCGCGTACCGGACGGACCGTCATCGTCTACCCTGTCTGACGAACACCTGCAGTCCATCCACGGAGGCGAACAATGGCCGGTTTCGGCTGGTTCTGGAAGGCCATGGGGTCGTCGGCGACGGCGAACCAGAAGAAGTCGAAGACGATCGTGTCGGAGTCGACGAAGGCGGCCGACCGGCTGGCCGACGCCCCGGATGCGGAGGTCGTCGACATCGCCCGGTCCTGTATCGGCACCGGGGAGGACCGCGCGATCGTCGATGCGCCGCTGCTGCTCGCCGCACTGCGGGAGGCGGCGTCCCGCACGGTGGGGCTGCGTCCGTTCGACGTGCAGCTGCAGGGTGCCCTGCGCATGCTCGTCGGCGATGTCGTGGAGATGGCCACCGGTGAGGGCAAGACCCTTGTCGGTGGTCTCACCGCGGTGGGCTACGGGCTGCAGGGCAAGAAGGTCCACGTCATCACGGTCAACTCGTTCCTGGCGGGACGCGACGAGGCGTGGATGGGTCCGCTGCTCGACTTCTTCGGGCTGACCCACGGGGCGATCCGTGAGGAGGCGGGGGCGGACGAGCGCCGGGACGTCTACGCCCGCGACGTGATCTTCACCGCGGTCAACGAGGCCGGGTTCGACGTGCTGCGTGACCAGCTGATCACCCGGCGGGCGGACGCGGTGCGGACGCCGGCGGATGTCGCGGTCATCGACGAGGCGGACTCGGTGATGGTCGACGAGGCCCTGGTCCCGCTCGTGCTCGCCGGCTCCGAGCCGGGCCCGGCGCCGGCCGGACAGATCACCGATCTGGTGCGCCGGATGGAGGAGAACCGTCACTTCACCGTCTCCGGGGACCACCGCAGTGTCTTCCTCACCGACGAGGGGGCCGCGTTCATCGAGAAGGAACTCGGCATCGACTCGCTGTACGGCGAGGCCGGCGACAGCGGTGACGCCGCGCCGGGGCCGCTGCTGTCCCAGGTCAACGTCGCCCTGCATGCCCAGCACCTGCTCACCTGCGACGTCCACTACATCGTCCGGGACGGCAAGGTCGCGCTCATCGACAACGCCCGGGGCCGGGTCGCCGAACTGCAGCGGTGGCCGGACGGTCTGCAGGCCGCCGTCGAGGCGAAGGAGGGGCTGAAGGTCACCGACGGTGGCCGGATCCTCGACCAGATCACCGTCCAGGCGCTCATCGGCCTGTACCCCCAGAAGTGCGGGATGACGGGTACCGCGGTGGCGGCCTCGGACCAGCTGCGGCAGTTCTACGACCTGTCGGTGAGCGTCATCGAGCCGAATGTCCCGACGAAGCGGTTCGACGAGGTCGACCACGTCTTCGCCACGGACGAGGACCGGGACGCCGCGGTCATCGACCACATCGTCGAGGTGCAGGGCACCGGGCAGCCGGTGCTCGTCGGCACCCAGGACATCGCCGCCTCCGAGCGCATCGCGGACGCCCTTGTGCTGCGCGGGGTGGACTGCAACGTCCTCAACGCCAAGAACCATGAGGTGGAGGCGGCGACGATCGCCGAGGCGGGGCGTCCCGGCCGGGTCACCGTGTCGACCCAGATGGCCGGCCGCGGCACCGACATCCGGCTCGGCGGCAGCAGTGACGCCGAGGACGCCGAGCACGCCCGGGTCGTCGAACTCGGCGGGCTGCACGTGGTGGGGGTGGGGCGGTTCCGTTCGCAGCGCCTCGACAACCAGCTGCGCGGCCGGGCGGGACGCCAGGGCGACCCGGGCTCCACGGTCTTCTTCGTCAGCCTGGAGGACGACATGGTCGCCGTCGGCGGGGCCGGTGACGAGCTCACCGCCCAGCCGGACGCGGACGGCCGGCTGGAGCAGAAGAAGGTCCTGCAGTTCGTCGACCACTGCCAGCGGGTGACCGAGGGGCAGATGCTGGATATCCACGCCACGACGTGGAAGTACAACAAGCTCATCAACGACCAGCGGCAGATCATCAACGCCCGGCGGGACGCGGTCCTGGACACCGAGACGGCCTGGGACGACCTGAGCCTCCACGACGTGGAGAAGGCCGGGGAACTCACGGCGGCGGGCATCGACCACGCGGTCCTGGTGCAGGCCGCCCGGGAGATCATGCTGTACCACCTCGACCACGAGTGGAGCGACCACCTGGCGTACCTCGACGACATCCGCGAGTCCATCCACCTGCGGGCCATCGCGAACGAGAGCCCGATCGACGAGTTCCACCGGATGTCGATCGCGGCGTTCGGCGAGCTCGCCGGCCGGGCGGTCGCGAAGGCGCGGGAGACCTTCAGTGAGGCCGAGATCACTGCCGGGGGTGTCGATCTGGGTGGACTGGGGCTGCACAAGCCGAGTGCAACCTGGACCTACATGGTCAACGACAACCCGTTGTCCTCGGGCAGCGGGTCGATGATGGGGTCGATCGCCGCCATGTTCCGGTGAAGGCGCCGCCCCCGTCGACAGGGGCGGGTAGTATGATGGCAACGAATCACAGGCGGACCGCCTGATGTGCTTCGGTCCTGCCGCAACCGCGGCGGGGGCATGTGGACACGAGCGACAGATTCCAGGAAGGAACTGAATATGAGCGACAACACCGGGATCCCGGAAGCCTCGGTCGAGACCACCTCGGTTTTCCGTGCAGACCTGCTCAAGGAGATGGAGACCGGTGCGCAGTCCGAATCCACTCCTGCCGGTGTGGAGGGGCTGCCCAGCGGATCGGCCCTCCTCGTGGTGAAGCGCGGCCCCAACGCGGGCTCGCGTTTCCTCCTCGACCAGGACACCACCACGGCCGGCCGGCACCCTGACAGCGACATCTTCCTCGACGATGTCACGGTCTCCCGCCGCCACGCGGAGTTCCGCCGCAGCGGCAACGACTACGAGGTCGTCGACGTGGGAAGCCTCAACGGCACCTACGTCAACCGGGAGCCGAAGAACTCTGCGGTGCTGAGCAACGGTGACGAGATCCAGATCGGCAAGTTCCGGCTGGTCTTCCTCAACGGCGCCAAGGACCAGTAGCCAGACACCCCGACCCACCCGCGATCAGAGGAGACCCGTGAGCGCACAACCTGCAGCCGCCGGACAGCCGGAGCGGCACGCCGCACCCGTCGTACCGGGTGGGATTCTTCCCACCTCGTCGATCGGCGACGTGCTCAAACAGCTCCAGGTCGATTTCCCGGATGTCACGGTCTCGAAGATCCGGTTCTGGGAGAACGAGGGGCTCATCACCCCGAAGCGCAGCAAGTCCGGGTACCGGCGGTTCTCGCCGGAGGACATTTCCCGGCTGCGCTACATCCTCACGCGGCAGCGGGACAGTTACCTTCCGCTGAAGGTCATCAAGGAACAGCTCGACGCGATGGATTCCGGCAAGGTCACCCCGGTGACCGCCCGGAAGACCGTCGCGGGTGCGGTGAGCCCGGACCAGTTCCGTGCCGCCGAGGTGCGGCGGCTGACCCGGGATGACGTGGCGGCCCGCTCCGGCGCGGAGGATTCACTGATCGCCGCACTGGTGCGTATGGAGATGGTCACGCCGGACGCCGCGGGGTTCTTCTCCGCCGACGACATCGACATCGTCCGGCTGGCCGACAGTCTCGTCGACTACGGCATCGACAAACGCAACCTGAAGACGCTGGTCACGATGGCCCGCCGGCAGGTCGACCTGGTCTCCCGGGTCACCGAGCCGGTGGCGCACAGCCGGGACGAGAACGCGAAGGAGCGGGCAGCGGAACGTGCCCGCGAGATCAGTGCCCTCGTCGTCTCGCTCAACGCCTCGATGGTGAAGGCGAATCTGCCGCACTGACCTGCCGCACATTCCCTGTTTTCCTCTGTGACACGCGTGTTGTTACACGCGTGTCCTTCTGCTGTGCTGGTACGCTGACCTCAGTCTGAAGTTGAACGTGAGACTTGAGGGTCGCACGAGCGGTTGACTGGACCGCGATCCCGTCTAGGCTTGGGAACCATGAATCACAGGCGTGCGAGCGGACACGCCCGACAGAGGAGACATTGATGGAACAGCAGGACGCACTGTTCGAGGTGCATGAGGACGACCACCAGGTCGGCTACCGCGTGACCATCGCCTGCCAGGTGGCCGGCATCACCTACCGGCAGCTCGACTACTGGGCCCGGACGAAGCTCGTCCAGCCGTCGATCCGGACCGCGCACGGCTCCGGGTCGCAGCGGCTCTACTCCTTCCGGGACATCCTCGTCCTCAAGATCGTCAAGGGACTGCTCGACACCGGCATCTCGCTGCAGAACATCCGGCGCGCCGTCTCGAAGCTCGAGAACCTCGGCGTCGACGATCTCGCCGGCCTCACCCTCGTCTCCGACGGCCGGACCGTCTACGAGTGCCGGTCGCCGGAGGAGGTCATCGACCTGCTCAACGGTGGTCAGGGCGTCTTCGGTATCGCCGTGCCGGGCCTGATGAAGGAACTTTCCGGCACGATCACCGCCTTCCCGTCCGAGCGGGCGGAGAACACCACCGGCGCAGACAGCACGGACGGCGCAGCCGTCAACGACGAACTGGCCGCCCGCCGGCAGCGCCGGTCCTCCTAGGATCCTTCCGGCACCATGGTGCCGACGAAGTCCGCGGCGGCGCGGGCGGCGTCCTCCCCGACCGCGGGGGAGGAGCCGAACGCCACCACCGGCACATCCCCGGCCGCCGTGTGCGCCACCGGGACGGTGACGGGAGCCCCCGGCAGACCGGTGACGTCGGCGGCGGTGGCGGGGAACCAGACCGCTGCCACACCCGGCGCCCCGGCCCGGTAGGCGTCCACCGCCCCGGGTGTGTCCTTCACCTCGACCGTCGCACGGACGCAGTGGTCCCGGACCACCGGTGATCCCGCGTTGTAGCCGTCGACGAGCTGCTGCGCCGACGGCTCCGCGGCGGGGTCCGACCAGACCTGTAGCGTGAGGTCCCCGGCCAGACAGGACTGTGCACTGTCGTCGCCCCGGTCACGGATCAGGGCGAGCCAGCCGACGACGAGTACCCCGATGGCGACGATGACGAGCGGGGTCACCCACACCCACGCGGCGACTTTCCGCCGGCCGCCTCCCTGACGCTGATGGTCACCCACGGTCGTCCTCCTCCACCAGATCCGGGTACGTGCGGTCGAGCAGTGCGAGCAGTCGCCGGCGCAGCTGCTGCCCACGGTCGGCGAGACCACGCTGGCGTCGGGCGTACTCCGACCGACCGGCGGGTGTTTCCACCGGCACCGGGTCGAGACCCCAGGCGGTGAGGTCGTAGGGGCTGGCCGCCATGTCGAGGGTACGGACGTCGCAGGCCAGCCGGAACGTGTCCAGCCACAGATCCCCGGGAACCAGCGGTCCGAGCTTGGTGGCCCACTTGTAGAGGTCCATCGTGGCGTGCAGGCAGCCCGGCTGTTCGAGATCGACCTGGGTCTCCCGGGTCGGTCGCAGGGTGTTGCGCGGGGCGGCGTCCGCGGTGAAGAACCGGTAGGCGTCGATGTGGGTGCACCGCAGCGTCGAGGATTCCACCACCCGGTCGGTGGCCGCGGCACCGAGCCGCAGCGGCTCGGGATGCCGTGGGGTGGCGCGGTAGACCATCGCCCACTCGTGCATGCCGAAGCAGGCGAGTTGGGCGGGGCGCCCGGCCGTCGCCCGTAGCAGCCGGTGGATGTACCTCACCGCCCGGCCCCGGCGGGCGCGGACCGCGTCCGTGTCGACCTGCCAGATCCGGCCGCGGTCGCCGTCGACGATCCGGTGGAGGGCGGGCGGGCCCGGGGTCTGCGGCCCGTCGGCGTCCGCCGCCGTCAACTGCAGTCCGGTGCCGGCGCCGGGGCTCCAGCGGCGCAGCTGGGAGGGCTTCACCGGGTAGTAGTGGAACATGAAGTCCCACACAGGGTGCCGCTCACCGGCCGCCCGACGCGCCCGGTGGCCCGCCGTGAGCGCATCCGCCACCGCGGTGTGTTCCGCCTGGTCGGCGTGCCACCGGTCGGCATCGAGCACGGTCAGCACTGTCACGTCAATCGGCTCAGTCATCGTGGGTCCAGTCCCGCACCGTGCCGACGAGCTCCTCGATGATGTCTTCCAGAGTGACGACCCCGACCACCCGGCCGTTCTCGATGACCTGCGCCATGTGGGAGTTGGTCTGGCGCAGCTGCCGCATAGCGACGTCGAAGTTCGCCCCGCCTTCGACGGAGACCAGGTCACGGACATCGTGTTCGTCGATGACGAGGTCGGGGCCGGTCGCCGGATCCAGCACATTGTCGAGCACGTCCTTGACGTGGACGTAGCCGAGGTAGTTCCCCGTGGCGTCGGTCACCGGGAACCGGGAGAAGCCGGTCTCGGCGACGGCGTCCTCGATCTGACCGACCGTGACACCTGCCGGGCCCCGGGGGATGGTCCGGACCCGGTCCAGCGGGATGAGGACCTCGTGGAGGGTCCGTTTCGACGAGTTCAGGGCACGGGACAACCGGGCCGCCTCGTCGGGTTCGATGAGCCCCTCGGACCGGGACTCGGAGATCATCTGCGCCAGTTCACCGGGGGAGACCGTCGAATCGAGCTCGTCGCGCTGCTCGACTCCGAGGAGGTGGAGCGTCACCTTCGCGATCCAGTTGAGGAAGATCATGATCGGGTGGGCGACGGTGCAGAAGGCCATGTGCGGGCCGACGAGGATGACCGCCACCGACTCGGGCCCGGCCAGTGAGATGTTCTTGGGAACCATCTCGCCGAGGATGATGTGCAGCACCGTCACCAGCAGCAGGGCGATGACGAACCCGGTGGGGTGGAGCAGTTCCGAGGGAAGGCCGAGGGCGTGGAAGGGGGCCTCGATGAGGTGGGCGATCGCCGGCTCACCGACTTTACCGAGCAGCAGCGAGGCGACGGTCACGCCCAACTGGGCGCCGGCCAGCATGATGGTGAGCTGTTCGGTCGCCTCGATGACCTTGGCGGCCCGCCGGTTTCCGGCGGCGGCCATGTTCTCGAGGCGGTCGCGGCGCGAGGAGATCAGGGAGAACTCCACGCCGACGAAGAAGGCGTTGACGAGCAGCAGGAACAGTGTCAGCAGCACCGCGAGGAGGTCATTCACCGCGGACCACCTCCCCGGCCGGGCCGGCGGGGGCGTCGGGGACGGGCACCAGGTGGACCTTGTCCACCCGCCGGTTGTCCATCGAGATCACCGCGGCCCGCCACCGGACGACCGGACCGTCGGAGAAGACCTCGGTACCGGTCCGCTCGTCGGGCGGCAGGACCACGAGGTCGCCGACGGCGGGGATGCGGCCGAGGGTCGCCATCACCAGTCCGCCGAGCGTCTCGTAGGGGCCGTCGGGGACGTGGTAGCCGCAGATGTCGGTGAGCTCGTCGACCCGGACCAGTCCGGAGAGCTCCCAGCTGCGGCCGACCTTGCGGACCTCGCGGTCCTCGTCGCGGTTGTCGTGTTCGTCCCAGACCTCGCCGACGATCTCCTCGACGACGTCCTCGATCGAGACGATGCCGGCCGTCCCGCCGAACTCGTCGGCGACGAGGACGAGCTGGGTGCCGGCGCGGCGGACCTGGTTGAGCACCGCGTCGCCCTCCAGGCTCTCCGGCACGGTCGGTACCGGCCGTGCCAGTGACTCGACGGTGGTGGTCGCCCGTTCGGACGCCGGGATGGTCAGGGCGTCCTTGACGTGGACCACACCGACGGTCTCGTCGAGGTCGCCGCGGACGACGGGGAACCGGGAGTGCCCGGACTCGTAGGCCTGCCGGATGAGGTCGAGGGCGGTGTCGGTGGTCTCGAGCGTGTCGACGGTCGAGCGGGGCGTCATGACGTCCTCCGCCGTGGCGTCGCCGAATTTGAGTGACCGGTCGAGGATCCGCACCTTCGAGGTGTCGAAGCCCTGGGCGCCGGACGAATGCCGCACCAGGGCGCTGAGTTCCTGCGGGGAGCGGGCGGACGCCAGTTCGTCGGCGGGTTCGATGCCCAACGCCCGGACGATGGCGTTGGCTGCCTTGTTGAGCAGGTTGATGAAGCCCCGGAAGATTCGGTTGAAGTGCCACACCGGTGCGGTGAGCAGGCGGGCGGCACGCAGCGGGTTGGCGATCGCCAGGTTCTTCGGCACCAGTTCACCGAAGACCATCGACAGGATGGTGGCGATGACCATGCTGATGATCAGGGCGACCGGGGCGGAGGCGCTCTCGCTGAGCCCGGCGAGTTCGAGCAGCGGAGTGAAGTATTTCGCGAGGATCGGTTCGGCGAGATAGCCGGTCGCCAGGGTCGTCAGGGTGATGCCCAGCTGCATGCCGGAGAGCATGAAGCTGAGGTGCGAGTGCGCCTTCTGCACCATCTTCGACGCGGCGTCGCCACGCTTGGCGACGTCGGCGTCGATGGTGGAACGCTCCAGGCTGGTCGTCGCGAATTCCACGGCGACGAACACGCCTGTTCCCGCGGTGAGCAGGATGAAGGCGAGCAGCCCGAGGATGCTGAGGGCGATGTCCATCGGGGCCTACCTCGGCCCCGGTTTCTTGCCGCGCGCGGCACCGCGGGTGGAGAGCCCGAGGTCGGTGAGGTGGTCACCGATACCGTGGGTGCCGAGCCGCCAGACGGTCGGGGACACCCCGGCCTTCTTCATCATCGCCAGCGTGTCCTTCTCCGTCTCGGCGGTGGTGAGGGTGAGGACCGTACCACGCTCCCCGGCCCGGGCGGTGCGCCCGGCACGGTGGACGTAGGCCTTGTGCTCGGCCGGCGGGTCGATGTGGACCACCAGGTCCACACCCTTGATGTCGATGCCGCGGGCGGCGATGTCCGTCGCGACGAGGACGGTGGCCGTGCCGTCGGCGAACTCGCCGATGGCGCGGGTGCGGGCGCCCTGCCCCTTGTTGCCGTGCAGACCGACGGCGGAGACGCCGGCGCGGACCAGCTTCTTCACCTGGCGGTCGACGGTGTGCTTGGTGCGCATGAACATGATCGTCTTCGTCGAGGCCAGGCCCAGTTCGATGACGACGTCGTTGCGGGCCGGCTTGTCGGGGACCACACCGAGGTAGTGGTCCATCCGCTCGACCTTGGCGGCGACCTCACCGGTGGAGTGGGTGACGGGGTCGTTCATGTAGCGCTGGATGAGCACCTTGATGTCGCCGTCGAGGGTGGCGGAGAAGAACAGGTGCTGGGCGTCGGACGGCGTCCGGTCGAGCAGCCGGCGGACCTGCGGGAGGAACCCCATGTCCGCCATCTGGTCCGCCTCGTCGAGGGCGATGGTCTCCACCGAGTCGAAGGACAGTTTCCCCTGCCCGATGAGGTCCTCGGCCCGGCCCGGGGTGGCGACGAGGATGTCGACCGGCCGGGCCAGGGCGGTGATGTGCCGCTTGATGTTCACGCCGCCGACGATCTCGATGACGCGCTGGCCGACCGACTCGGCGAGCGGCCGCAGCCGGCCGGCGACCTGCTGGGCGAGTTCCCGGGTGGGGACGAGGACGAGGCCACGCGGATGGCCGGGCTTCGAGGCGCCGCCGACGAGCCGGGTGATGACCGGCAGTCCGAAGGTGAAGGTCTTGCCCGAGCCGGTGGGGCCACGGCCGAGGACGTCGCGGCCCGCGAGCCCGTCGGGGATCGCCGCCGCCTGGATCGGGAACGGATGGACCAGTCCCTGACGGGTCAGCTCGCGGACGACCGGTTCCGGCAGTCCCATGTCGGCGAAGCTCAGTGACATGTCCACGCCGGTCGCGGCACCGGCTGTGGCCACCGGGTCGGTGGAGCGGACCACGGGGTGCTGCTCGCGCTGCTGGGGCCGCTGCTGGGCGCGCTGGGGACGCCGCCGCTGCTGCTGCTGCTGCTGGTTCCGGTTGCGGCCGCCTCCGGACGACCTGCCGTGGGACTGCTGGGCACCGCGCTGGCCGCCCGACCGCTGGCCGCCTGACTTCTGGCCACCGGATTTCTGGCCGGCCGGCTTCCTGCCGGTTGAACCCCGGCTGCCGGTACCGCGCGGGTCACCGGCGGGCCGGCTGCCGCGGACGACCCGCCGGCGGCGGGTCCCGGATCTCCCGGCGCTGCTGCCCGTACTCTCTGCGCCCACTTAGGCTTCCACCTCGCTACGGTCGCCCGACCAGAGGGTGTGGAAGTGTCCGGGGCGGTCCGTGCGCTCGTAGGTGTGGGCACCGAAGAAGTCACGCTGACCCTGGATCAGGGCGGCGGGCAGCCGGTCGGAACGCAGCGAGTCGTAGTAGGACAGCGAGGACGCGAACACCGGGATCGGCAGGCCGGTCCGGGTGGCGGTGACGACGACGCGGCGCCAGGCGTCCACCAGGCCCTCGACCTCACCCTTGAAGTAGGGGTCGAGCAGCAGGGACTGCACATCGGGGTCGGTGTTGTAGGCGTCCACGATGCGGTTGAGGAACTTCGCGCGGATGATGCAGCCGCCCCGCCAGATGGTGGCGAGGTCACGGGGGTCGACATCCCAGTCGTGCTCGGCGGAGCCGGCCTTGATCTCGTCGAAGCCCTGGGCGTAGGCGACGAGCTTGGAGGCGTAGAGCGCGCGGCGGACGTCCTCGACGAAGTCGTCCTTCGACACACCCAGAGCCTCGAGGGTGGTCAGCTCACCCGACGGCAGGGAACCGGCGGTGGCGGCGCGCTGCGTGCGGGCGCCGGAGAGGGCGCGGGCGAAGACCGCCTCGCCAATGCCGGTCACCGGGATACCCAGGTCCAGGGCCGCCTTGACGGTCCAGCGGCCGGTGCCCTTCTGGCCGGCGGCGTCGACGATGACGTCGATGAGCGGACGGTCGGTGGCGGCGTCGGTCTGCGAGAGCACCTCCGCGGTGATCTCGATGAGGTAGGAGTCGAGGTCACCGGCGTTCCAGGTGCGGAAGATGTCGGCGATTTCGGCAGGCTCGATGCCGGCGGCGTAGCGCAGCAGGTGATAGGCCTCGCCGATGACCTGCATGTCGGCGTACTCGATGCCGTTGTGGACCATCTTGACGAAGTGGCCGGCACCGTCGGGGCCGATGTGGGTGCAGCAGGGGGTGCCGTCGACCTTGGCGGAGATGTCCTCGAGCAGCGGGCCCAGGGACTCGTAGGATTCGGCCGGGCCACCGGGCATGATCGCCGGGCCGTTGAGGGCGCCCTCCTCGCCGCCGGAGATCCCGGCGCCGACGAAGTGCAGACCACGGGCGGACATCTCGGCCTCGCGGCGGATCGTGTCGGTGTAGAGCGCGTTGCCGCCGTCGATGATGATGTCGCCGGGCTCCATGGCGTCCGCCAGCTGGCCGATAACCGCATCCGTGGCCTTGCCCGCCTGGACCATGATGAGGGCGCGGCGGGGCTTCTCCAGGGAAGCCACGAAGTCCTCGACGGTGGCGGCGGGCACGAAGCTGCCGGTCGCGCCGAACTCCGCCATGAAGTCGTCGGTCTTTGCGGTCGTACGGTTGTACACGGCGACGGTGTGACCGTGGCTGGCGAAGTTCCGGGCGATGTTGGAGCCCATCACGGCCAGACCCACGACACCGATCTGTGCGGAGGATTCTGTCATGGTGCCCCATAGTAGCGCCCGTGACCGTGCGTCCGCCCCGCGACGCCCCGCGGGTGGCTAGACTCGCCGGGGAACCGGACCGGTGTACGAGAGGCAGAGGGAAACATGGCGGAATTGACCGACGGGCAGAAGACGGCCGAGCAGGAGAAGAAAACCGCCGTCATCGAACGGATGACCGTGCTTCTCGGCCGGGCGGCGCGAGGCGGGATCACCGCGGAGGAGTCCGCCGAACTCGCCGGGATCTTCGGGACCGGGGTTCCGGGCCTGGACCGCACCCTCGGCGTCCGGTACGTGGCCTTCGCCCCCGAGGTCGTCGTCGAGCTGGAGATCACCGCCGACCACGTCCAGCCGTGGGGGATCACCAACGGCGGTATCTACGCCAGCCTCGGCGAGTCCGTCGGCTCCTTCGCCGGCTACATCGCCGCCGGTGGGGAGGCGAATGTCATGGGGGTGACCAACTCGACCAATTTCCTGCGGCCGTCGATGCCCGGCGACGTCGTCCGGTCGACCGCCCACGCGGTCCACACCGGACGCACCAGTCAGCTCTGGCGCATCGACCATGTCAACGCGGCGACCGGCAAGCTGCTGGCGACCACGGAGCTGCGGACCGTCGTCGCGTCCAGAGGTTAGGTGGCCGGTTCACATCCGGCCCGTCACCATGTCCTGCGCCGGCTCAGAGTTCGGCGAGGCTCCGGCTCATGAACAGCGCGACCTCGCCTTCCGATCCGGTTCCGCGGTACAACGACATGTCGAGCCCGCACCACGTGAATCCCATACGGAGATAGGCGTGGATGGCCGGGGTGTTGATATTGGTGACCTCCAGCCAGAGGGTCCGTGCATCGCATTTGTGTCCGTAGCTGACAGCACGTTACATCAGTTGCCGACCGATCCCGCGTCGGCGCTGTGCCGGTCGAACCTTCAGTTCCGTGACCGAGACACGACGGTTCCACGATTCGGAGACGAGGTCGATGACACCGCACACGGCACCGTGCTCGTCGACGGCGACGAACCGCGCGGACGGCTCCTTGTCCCCGGCCTCGACGGATGTCTCGTCCGGGAACTCTTTCCTGATCGGCGACGATGTGGTCCGCTCCGTCAGGACGAAGCCGTCCCCGGTGGGGCGGATCTCGATGATCGTGTCGGTGGTGAACGAATCGTCGATCCGGTTCACGGTGTCGTCGTCCGGGGTGGCCTCGCGGATTGTCACCGGGTGCCCTGGGGCCGCTGTTCCTACCTGTTCGTAGCTCATCCGTCGACCCTCGCACGACCGGTGACTCCCGGACAACAGGACCTCCCTGTCAGCTGCGCCGCCCCGCCTGGTCGAAGAACTCGACCTCCCACCGGGAGGCGTCCAGGTAGGCCCGGGCGGCCTCGGCGCGCTGGGCCGGGGTCGCCGCGGCGAAGGCCTGTTCGACCAGTGCCACCGCCTGCCGGACGCCGTCGGTGAACTCCTCACCGGAGTAGGTCTCCACCCACGTGGCATAGGGGTTGTCGTCGCCGGAGCGGTCGGCGAGCACCCGGCCGACCTCCGCGTACAGCCAGTAGCAGGGCAGCACCGCCGCCGCGCCAACGACGTGGTCGCGGGTCTGCACGCACCGCATGAGGTGCGAGGTGTAGGCCGCGGTGACGTGCGAGGGGTCGACCGGGGCGGCGTCCCCCAGCCACGAGCGGTGCAGCTCGGCCTCCTCCTCGAGACACTCAGCCGCCCCCTTCACCCAGAACAGGGCGGACGCCTGGTCCGGGGCGGAGGCCGCCAGGGACGCCAGCGCGGGGGAGTAGAGCGAGAGGTAGACGGCGTCCTGGGCCAGGTAGAAGGAGAAGTCGTCGGCGTCGAGGGTGCCGGCGCCGAGGTCGGTGATGAACGGCAGTTCCGCGATCCGGGCGTGGAGCGGGGCGGAGGCCCGCCACAGTGCGTCGGTCCACGGCCCGGCGGCGGCGATGCCGGGGGCCGGTGCGGCGGCACCGGGGGCGAGCTGCTCCGGGGCGTCCAGCGTGTCCGGGACGGCGGCGGTCAGGGCCCACGGGGTGGTGTCCGCCGCGGCGGCGAGGCGGCGGGACCGGTGGGTGTGGTCGACCGGACCGTTCCCCGTACCGACATGCAGGTCGTCGGCGTAGCGGATGGCCTCGGCGAGCCACCGGGTCGCCCAGGTCAGGGCCGTGGCGGTGGAGTCGCCGGCGGCGAGCCGGGTGGTCAGCGCCGAGGACAGGGAGCAGCCGGTGCCGTGGGTGTTGTGGGTGGCGACCCGGGCGACCGGCACGGTGTGGACGGTGCCGTCGGGTTCCACGACGGAGTTGTCGGCCCCCGCACCGGTCAGGTGACCGCCCTTGACGATGACGGTGGTGCCGAGGTCGGCGGCGAGGGCGCGTCCCTGGTCCAGTGCCTCGGCGAGGGTGCCGGCCTGCCGGGTGCCGGCGAGGACGGCGAGTTCGGCGAGGTTGGGGGTGATGACGTCGGCGAGCCGGCAGAGGTCGCCGAGTGCGGCTTCCGCGTCCGCGGTGAGCAGCCGGTCGCCGCTGGTGGCGACCATCACCGGATCGACGACGAGCACCGGGACGGGGTGGGCCCGCAGGTATCCGGTCACGGTCCGGGTGATCTCGGCGGTGCCGAGCATGCCGATCTTCACCCCGTCGACGGTGACGTCGTCGAACACGGCGTCCAGCTGCTCGGTGAGGAAGGAGATGTCGGGGGTGTGGATGCTGCGCACCCCGTGCGTGTTCTGCGCCACGAGGGCGGTCACCACGGTCATGGCGAAACCGCCGGCCTCCGAGACGGCCTTGATGTCGGCCTGGATGCCGGCGCCGCCGGTCGGGTCGGTGCCGGCGATGGACAGGATGCGGGGGACGGTCACTCAGTTCTCCTGACGGATCGGGTCGACACGGGTGGTGTCGACGAGGGTGCGCAGTTCATGTGCTGCGTGGCGGGGGTCGCCGGCGGCCATGACGGCGGAGACGGTGCAGATTCCGGCGGCACCGGCGTGCATGAGGTCGGCGGCGTTGTCCTGCCGGACCGCGCCGATGGCGACGGCGGGGATGCCGAGCCGGGCGGCTCCGGCCGCGAGCTCCGCGAAGCCGCCGATACCCAGTGGTGCGGCGGCGTCCGGCTTCGTCGCCGTCTGCCGGACCGGTCCGATGCCGAGGACGTCGGGTGGTCGGACGCCGTCGGCGATGTCGCGGGCGACGGCCCGCAGGTGGGCGGGGGTCTCCACGGACAGTCCGATCATCGAGGTCTCCGGCAGCAGCCGGCGAGCCTGCCGGTAGGGCATGTCGTCCTGCCCGATGTGCAGGTGCAGGCCGAGCTCGAGGGCGGTCGGTATCCGGTCGTTGACGAACAGCGGGACGCCGCGGCCGGCGAGCAGGTCGCGCAACCGGGCGGCGCGGGCGGTGAAGGTCGTCGCGTCGGCGGTCTTGTCGCGGAGCTGGACGATGCTCACGCCGCCGGCGACCGCGGCGTCGACGATGGCCGGGACGCGGTCGGGGCCGCCGCCGAGGACCGGGTCGGTGACGAGGTAGAGCGACCAGTCGACGGGGTCCGCAGAGTCAGAGCGCACGGTCGACCGTCTCCTCGGTCTGTGCCAGTTCATCGAGGTCGTCACCGGTGACGGTGAACAGGGCGTCGAGCCAGGCGACCGCGAAGCTGCCCGGGGCGGACGCGGTGCGCCGTGCCACCTGTCCGGCGGCGCCGGCGTGGGCGTGGGCGGCGACGACGGCGGCGTGCGGGTCGGTCTGTTCCGCCCCCAGGTAGGCGGCGGTCAGTGCCCCCAGGGCGCAGCCGGTGCCGACGACCCGTTGCATCAGCGGGTCACCGGAGGCGAGCCAGGTGATGCGGTCGCCGGTGGCGTCAGCACCACCGGCACTGACGATGAGGTCGCGGGGGCCGGAGACCGCGACCACCGCGCCGGTGGCGCGGGCCAGGTCCCGGGCCGCCGGCAGGGCGGACCCGACCTCGTCGGTCGCGTCGACGCCCCGGCCCGCGCCCCCGGTGGCGCCGGCCAGCGCCCGGATCTCCGAGGGGTTGCCCCGGACCGCGGCGGGCCGGTGCCGGACGATGTCGGCGGCGAACGCGGAGCGCGCGGCGGGACCGCCGCAGGCCACCGGGTCGAGAACCCAGGGGTGCCCGGCGTCCCCGGCGCCCCGGACGGCCTCCCGCATGGCGGTGTACCCGGCGGCGGTGGGGGTGCCGAGGTTGACCAGGACGCCGTCGGCGACGCGGGCGAACTCCGCGGCCTCCTCGGGGGTGTCCACCATCGCCGGCGAGGCGCCGGCGGCGAGCAGGGCGTTGGCGGTGAACTGGGTGACCACGGTGTTGGTGAGGCACTGCACCAGAGGCGTGGTCCGCCTCAGGTGGTCGAGGCGCGTGGCAGTCATGCGACGGTCCCTTCGCTAGTCCGAACTAGAGCAGGTTCAGCGGGTGTGTTCTCAGCGCCGAGTCTGTCGGCGCACCCCGTGTCTGTGGTCCCCACCGTAGTCCACGGCACCCCGGACATGCAGAACCCCACCTCGCCCGGACAGGGGTGGTCAGGGGAGGTGGGGTGGTCGCGTCAGCGGTGCGTCAGCTAGTCGGCGACGGGCTTGTCGTCGCGGCCTTCACCGACCTTGAGGTTGTCGCGGACCTCGACGGACCGGACGCCGGCCTCGTCCTCGTAGCCGCGCAGCTTCTGGATCGCGTTGCGGGCGTGGAGCTGCTGGCGGGTGGCCACCAGGTGCCACCGGTTCGGCGACAGGGAGTTGA
The DNA here is from genome assembly GCF_007970465.1 of Corynebacterium nuruki S6-4. NCBI lineage: Bacteria > Bacillati > Actinomycetota > Actinomycetes > Mycobacteriales > Corynebacteriaceae > Corynebacterium > Corynebacterium nuruki. The sequence goes on along the minus strand of NZ_CP042429.1, from coordinate 716,477 downwards.
GGCCCCAGCTGAACCCGGCGACGAAGCGGTTGCGGAAACCGACGAGGAACATGAGGTGGACGGCGAGCCACATGAGCCAGCCGAGGAAGCCGGTGATCTCGGTGTCCTTGATCTTCACCACGGCGTAGAACCGGGAGACGATGGCCATGGTGCCCTTGTCGAAGTACTCGAAGGCGGGGCGCTCGTTGCGGCCCTCGACCTGGGACCTGATGACGGCGGCGGCGTGCTGGCCGCCCTGCATCGCGACCTGGGCGAGGCCCGGGAGGCGGTTCAGGCTCATCATGTCACCGACGATGAAGATCTCCTTGTGGTCGCCCACGGAGAGGTCGTCGTTGACGGCGACGCGGCCGGCGCGGTCGGCCTCGACCCCGTCGATCTGGTCGGCGATCATCTTGCCCAGCGGGCTGGCCGAGACACCGGCGGACCAGATCTTGCAGTAGGAGCGGACCGTGGTCTCCTCCTCGCTCTTCATGTTCTTCCAGGTGACGCCGTCGGCGTCGACGTTGGTGACCAGCGAGTCGGTGATGACCTCGACACCGAGCTTCTTCAGCCGCGAGGCGGCCTTGGTGCCCAGCTTCTTGCCGAACGGCGGGAGCACCTGCGGCGAGCCGTCGACCAGCAGGATGCGGGCGCTGTCGGTGTCGGTGGAGCGGAACTCGTTGCGCAGCGTGCGGTGCGCCATCTCGGCGACCTGGCCGGCGAGCTCGACACCGGTCGGGCCGGCGCCGACGATGACGAAGGTCAGCAGGCGGCGCTTCTCCTCCGGGTCGTCGGTGATCTCCGCGCGTTCAAAAGCCCCGGTGATCCGGGCGCGGATCTCCAGGGCGTCATCGATGCTCTTCATGCCGGGGGCGAATTCGGCGAACTGGTCGTTGCCGAAGTAGGACTGCCCGGCGCCGGCGGCGACGATGAGCGAGTCGTACTGCAGGGCGACCTCGCGGCCACCCAGGTCGGCGGAGACGACCTTGTCCGCGACGTTGATGTCGCGGACCTCGGCCTTCACCACGCGGGTGTTCTTCTGCTTCCGGAGAATCTGGCGGATCGTCGGGGCGATCTCACCGGAGGACATGATGCCCGTGGCCACCTGGTACAGCAGCGGCTGGAACAGGTGGTGGTTGGTCCGGTCGATGATGGTGACGTCGACGTCGGCGTCCGCCAGGTTCTTGGCGGCGAACAGTCCGCCGAAACCTCCGCCGATGATGACGACGTGGTGGCGTCCACCGGCGGGACGGGTCGGGGTGGCTGTCATGGGATCGTGCTCCTCGTTCTGCACACATCTCCGGGGGCGCCGGGTGTGGCGTACCGGATGAGCGGCTCTCGTCTGTTGATGTACTGCGTGTTCTCCAGGAACGCCACGGTGGCCCGGTGTAGTGTCGGCAGCCGACTCAACTTCCGGTCCGCGGGGCGCGGATACACCATCAGAGTGTAGTGCGTCTTCGTTCTGTGTTCAGAACGTGGGACCCATCCAGACGTGACCGGATTCACGAATGTCCGTTTCCTCCGGAACCCGGGGGGACCGGGGGCGGCGCGTCCCCCCGGTGCTGACGGACCTGCCGGAAGGAAGGAGGCCCGGTGTCCGAGGGCTACATTGACCCGGAGCGGTGGCCTGCGCTGGTCGGACGACCGGACGCCCCGCTGCTGGGGCGCCGTGCGGAGAAACTCCGCACCCGGCTGGAGGAGCTGACCCGGCGCAACGGTGTGGCCCTGACCAGGGGTGCCTCCCCCCGCTTCGTCGTGTCGGACGGGGTGGTGCTCGACCGGGCGGTCGCCGCCGGCTGGCTGGGGATGGCCGAGGGCTACATGGCGGGGGAGTGGTCGGCGGAACCGTTGCCGGAGGTGCTCCGGGTCCTGCTGTCGCAGCCGTTGGAGGCCGGGCTCGGCGCCCGGCTGGCGCGGCGGCGGCGTCCGGACTTCGGCCAGGTGCGGTCCGGGGAGCTGCCGGACAGTCTCGTCGGCATCTACACCGGGGACACGCGGGCGACCGGTTCGGCACTGTTCGCGTCGGGCACCCGGACCTCGGAGACCGTCACCGTCACCCAGCACGGCCGGCCCACCCCGGTGATCACCACGTGGCTGGACGCCCCGGCCCGGGTCGAGCGGGCCGACCTCGACGGTGCACAGCTCAACCGGATCGACCACATGCTCGACCTCGCGGAGGTCGGCCCCGGTGACCGGGTCCTGGAGCTGACGTCGAGCGGGGGAGCACTCCCGGTCGTCGCCGCCCGCCGGGGTGCCCGCGTCGACGTCCTCACCTCGGACGCCGACCATGCGGACGCGGTCCGGGAGCGTGCCCGTGCCGCCGGCGTCGGCGGTGCGGTCCGGGTGCAGACGATCCGGGGGCCGGTGCCCTCCCCACGGCAGTGGTCCGGGACCTATGAGGCGGTGTTCAGCGTGGAGCGGATGGAGACGCTCGGTGACGAGGGCACGCTGCACTACCTGCGGGCGGCGGAGCGGATGCTCGCCCCGCGGGGCACGGCGGTCATCCAGTCGGTGACCTCGGCGGAGCCGACGAAGGACCGCCCGTCGGTGGATCCGGCCTTCGATGTCGTCCGGGCCTACGTGTGGCCCGCGCTGCACTATCCGACGGTCGGCCATGTGCGGGCGGCGGCGGAGAAGGCGGGTCTCACGCTGACCCGGGAGGTGCACCTCGGTTCACACCTGGAGCGGACCCTGTCGCTGTGGCGGTCCGCCTTCACCGCACGGGAACGGTCGGCGGCCGCGGCGGGCTATGACCCGGTGTACCGCCGGTTGTGGACCTACCAGCTGGCCCTGCACGAGGCGCTGGTGGGGACCGGCGACCTGGACTGCGTCCAGTTCGTCCTGCGGCGCTGAGAGCTCAGGCAGGCTCAGGCAGGGCCGTCGTCACCCTCGTCGACGGTGCCGCGGTGCTTCCGGGCGGCCAGCCGCAGCCGCACGATCTTGATGATCACCGGGATGAGCACACTGGCCACTCCGAGCAGGATGAAGACGTCCAGGTACTTCTGGATGAGCGGGATGCCGCCGAGCAGGTAGCCGAGGAGGGTGATGCCGGCGCCCCAGATGATGCAGCCGAGAACCGACCAGAGGGTGAACACGCTGTGCTTCATCTTCGCGATGCCGGCGACGAGCGGGGTGACAGTGCGGACCACGGCGATGAACCGGGCGAACATCACGGTCACCGGCCCGTAGCGGTCGAAGAAGGCCTCGGTCTTCGCCACGGCTTCGGGACCGATCCAGTTGAGTACCCGGGACTGGAGGGCGGGGGGTCCGTAGCGGCGTCCGATGAGGTAGCCGAGCTGGTCGCCGAGCGCGGCGGCGACCGGGATGAGCACCATGAGCATCCACAGCGGGGCGATCTCCCGGTCCGCGGAGGCGGACATGATGCCGGCGGTGAACAGCAGCGTGTCACCGGGGAAGATGAACCCGATGAGGATGCCGGTCTCCATGAAGATGACGGCGAGGACGCCCACCAGTCCGAAGGTGGTCAGGAGACTGTCGACATCGAACATACGGCGATGCAACCTCGCTTTTTCACTCGGCGTGCGGGGCGCCGGACCCGGATCGGGCGGACCCGGCGCGTAAACGCAGTCCAGGATATGTCAACGACCCCGGAGTCAGGGACTCCGGGGCCGGGAAACGACGGTGCGCAGGTGGCAGGGTCAGACGCTGTAGAGGTCGATGTCCCTGGTTTCGCGCATCAGCCGGATGGCGACCAGCGAGATCAGGGTGACCACGCCCAGGTACACACCGACGGCCCACGGGCCGTAGGAGGTGGCCAGGGCGACCGCGATGAACGGGGCGATCGCGGCGCCGAGGATGGAGGCGAAGTTGTAGGCGATGCCGGATCCGGTGTAGCGGACGTTGGTCGCGAACATCTCCGGCAGGACCGCGGACATCGGGCCGAAGATCAGGCCCATGAGGAGCATGCCGAGGGAGAGGTAGATGCAGGCGGAGACCTCCCCGGCGGTGTCCGGGTCGAGGAAGAGCTGGAAGGCGCAGCAGTAGACCAGGATGATGACCGAGATGACGGTGAGGTACTTCTTGCGGCCGACGGTGTCCGCCAGGTAGCCGGCGATCGGGATGCCGATGACGAAGAAGCAGGCGGCGATGAGCTGGATGACCAGGAAGTGCTCGTACTCGATGCCCAGGCCCTTGCCCTCGTCCTTGTCGCCGATACCGAAGGAGAGGAACCAGGTGGTCACGATGTAGAAGAGCGTGTAGGTGGAGACCATGACGAAGGTGCCGAGGATGACGTCCTTCCAGGCGGTGCGGAACACCTCGGCGGTCGGGACCTTGACGTCCTCGCCCTTGTCGAGGGTCTCCTGGAAGACGGGGGTCTCGTCGAGCTTGAACCGGACCCACAGGCCGATGGCCACCATGACCGAGGAGCAGAGGAACGGCACGCGCCAGCCCCAGGAGAGGAAGTCGCCCTTGATGTCGCCGTCGGTGTGGCCCATGATCGTCACGAGCACGAGGAACAGGCCGTTGGCGAGCAGGAAGCCGAAGGGGGCGCCGAGCTGCGGCCACATGGCCGCCCGGGCGCGTTTGCCCTCCTCGGCGTTCTCGGTGGCGAGCAGCGCGGCGCCGGACCATTCGCCGCCGAGGCCGATGCCCTGGCAGAAGCGGAGCAGGGCCAGCAGGGCGGGCGCCCACAGGCCGATCTGGTCGTAGGTGGGCAGGCAGCCGATGATGAAGGTCGCGATGCCCATGGTGAGCAGGGCGCCGATGAGGGTGGCCTTGCGGCCGATGCGGTCACCGAAGTGGCCGAACAGGACGGAGCCGACGGGGCGTGCGACGAAGGCGAGCCCGAAGGTGGCCAGCGAGGCGAGGAGTCCGACGGTGGAGTTCGCGTTCTTGGGGAAGAACAGGTCGGGGAAGACGACGACGGCGGCCGTGGCATAGGCGTAGAAGTCGTAGAACTCGATGGTCGTTCCGATGGTGGACGCGATGATCACGCGGCCCTTGGAGTTCCCGCTGGCCTTCGGGGCCTCAGGTTCTGTGAGTGTGGCGGTCATGTCTCTTCTTGAAGTGTCTCGGGGGTCCGTGAATATGTCAGCAGGTCGAAGTTTCCCACTTAATGGGATGCGCCGACCGATGTGCGGGAAGTTACTCCGACCATAAGGTGGACGTCAAATCTCATTGTGTGGGAACTTGCGGGACGCCGCGGAAATCTGACGGGCGCCGTACGCTAGTTGCCTATGGGAGAGAACATGACAGACACCACAGATGTGCTCATCGTCGGATGCGGACTCGCCGGCATGGTCGCCGCCTACGAGGCACAACGGGCGGGGCTCAGCGTCCGCATCCTCGACCAGGAGAACCGGGCCAACCTCGGCGGCCAGGCGTTCTGGTCGCTCGGCGGCCTGTTCTACGTCGACAGCCCCGAACAGAAGATCATGGGTGTCCACGACTCGGAGGAGCTGGCCTGGCGCGACTGGGAGAACTCCGCCGACTACGACGAGGGCCCCGACGACCGGTGGCCCCGCGAATGGGGCCGGGCCTACGTCCACTTCGCCGCCACGGAGAAACGCGACTACCTCAAGGGCCTGGGCCTCAACGTGCTGCCCACCATCGGCTGGGCCGAGCGCGGCAGCGGGGACGCCTCCGGCCACGGCAACTCCGTCCCCCGGTTCCACCTCACCTGGGGCACCGGCCCGGAGGTCGTCCGGGTCTTCCGGGAACCGCTGCTCGCCGCCGAACAGGAGGGCCGTGTGCACTTCGCCTTCCGGCACCGTGTCGACGAACTCATCGAGGAGGACGGTGCCGTCGTCGGCGTCCGGGGCAGCGTCCTGGCCCCCTGCGACGAACTCGGCCGCGGTACCGCCTCCCCGCGCGAGGTCGTCGACACCTTCGAGTTCCGGGCCGCCGCGGTGGCCGTCACCTCCGGCGGCATCGGCGGCAACCTCGACCTCGTCCGCCGGTCCTGGCCCACCGAGCGGTGGGGCGACTGCCCCGACGACCTGGTCACCGGCGTCCCCGCCCATGTCGACGGCAGGATGATCGGCATCTCCGAGGCCGCCGGCGCCAACACGGTCAACACCGACCGGATGTGGCACTACACCGAGGGGATGATGAACTGGGACCCGATCTGGCCGAACCACGGCATCCGCATCATCCCCGGCCCCAGCTCCCTGTGGCTCGACGCGACCGGGACCCGCCTGCCCACCAATCTCTTCCCCGGCGCCGACAACCTCGCATCCCTCGCCCACATCGGGCGCACCGGCCACGGCTACAGCTGGTTCCTGCTCGACCGCACCATCGCCGCCAAGGAGTTCATGTTCTCCGGCTCGGAGCAGAACCCCGACCTCACCGACAAGGAACTGAAGAAGCTCGCCGGCAAGGTCGGCCCCGGCATGCACGTCGCCGTCCAGAACTTCATGGACCACGGTGAGGACTGGGTCATCGCCGGCGACCTGGACCAGCTCGTCGCCGGGATGAACGAACTGGCCGGCAACGATCTGCTGGACGCCGCCGCGGTCCGCCGGACCGTCGAGGACCGCGACAGTCAGCTCGACAACAAGTTCAGCAAGGATGCCCAGGTCAACTACATCGGGACCGCCCGCAACTTCCTCGGCGACAAGCTGATCCGGACCGCGGCACCCCACAAGCTCCTCGACCCCAAGCACGGTCCGTTGATCGCCGTGCGGCTGCGGGTGCTGACCCGCAAGACCCTCGGCGGCATCGAGACCGACCTGTCCGGCCGGTGCCTCCGCTCCGACGGCTCGGTCCTGCCCGGCTTGTACGCCGCCGGGGAGGTCGCAGGCTTCGGCGGCGGCGGGATGCACGGCAGGAACGCCCTGGAGGGCACCTTCCTCGGCGGCTGCATCCACTCCGGCAAGCGGGTCGGCGAGGCACTGGCCGGAGCGCTCCGGTGACGGTCACCTGGCACACCCTCGACGCCCACGACTGGCGGGCGGCCGTCGCCGGCCTGTCCTACGGCGCCACCGCGGGGATCCGGGCCGCCCTGGCCCGCATCGCCCGCCACGACCGCGACCTCAACGCCTTCGCCACCGTCCTCGCCGAGGAGGCCCTGGACCGGGCCGCGGAGCTCGACGAGGTCGCCCCGGCGGACCGCGGCCCGCTCCACGGCGTCCCCGTCGCGGTGAAGTCCGAGATCGACGTCGCCGGGGTGGTGACCACCTACGGCACCCGGGCGAACAGCACCCCCGCCACCGCGGACGCCCGCGTCGTCCGGCTGCTCCGGGACGCCGGCGCGGTCATCATCGGCACCACCCGGATGCCCGAATTCGGCGCGTGGCCGTACACCGAGACCACCGGCGACGGGGTGACCCGCAACCCGTATAACCGCACCCGCACCCCCGGCGGCTCCAGCGGCGGCTCGGCGGCCGCGGTCGCCGCCGGTCTCGTCCCCCTCGCACTCGGCGGGGACGGCGGCGGATCGATCCGCATCCCCGCGGCGAACTGCGGACTGTTCGGCCTGAAACCGCAGCGCGGACGGGTCTCCCCGGCGCCGCACCCGCACCTGTGGCACGCGCTGGGGACCACCGGTCCGCTCACCCGGTCGGTGCGGGACGCCGCCCTGGTCCACGACCTCATCGACGGCAACGTCGACACCGACGAGCACCGCGCCGGGCCGGTCGGCTCCCTCGTCGCGGCCGCGGCCGGTGCGGCGACCGCACCACGGCAACGGATCGGGGTGTGCCTGACCCCGCCGGCGAAGACCGGGAGGCTCCACCCGGAGCACGCCGGTGCCGTCCGTCGGGCCGCGGACCGGCTGCGGGCGGCCGGCCACACGGTCATCGACTACGACCCGCACTACCCGGACCCCACGGCGGCGTTCATCCCCCAGTTCTTCGCCGGTATCCGCAGCGAGGCCGCGGAGGTGGAGCACCCCGACCGACTGGAGCGCCGGACCCGGAACCTTGTCCGGCTCGGCAGCTGGGTTCGGACCCCGGTCCGGCGCCGGGCCGAGAAACGCGGCGTCCGCATCGCCCGTGACCTCGACAGGGTCTGGGACGACGTCGACGTCCTGCTCACCCCGACCGTGCCGGACCGGCCGGGCCCGGCGGACGCCACCGTAGGCCGGGGTGCCCTGCGCACCCTGCTCGCCGCCGCCGGTCCGGTGGCGTACACGGCGATGTGGAACGTCACCGGTTTCCCGGCCGCGGCCGTCCCCGCCGGTACCGGCACCGACGGTCTGCCGCTGTCCGTGCAGCTGGTGGGCCCGGCCGACGGGGAGGAACGGCTGGTGGCCCTGGCCGCCGAGCTGACCGGTTAGCTGGCGTCCCCGCCGGTGGGGAGGCCCGTCGGGGTGATGACCGGGAAGGACGACCACGGGAAGTCGATCCACCGGTCGGTCTTCTTCCACACGTAGTCGGGCGTGATGATCGACCGCGGCTTGTGGTAGATCACGGCGGTGCGGGACTCGGTGACGGTCTCGGCACAGTACTGCTGGACCAGCTCGAGGGTCTTCCCGGAATCGGCGACATCGTCGGCGATGAGCACCTTCATCCCCGACAGGTCGACCGCCTCGGGCGTCGGCGGCAGCATCACCGGCTGCTCGAGGGTCTGACCGATGCCGGTGTAGAACTCCACGTTGATCACCGACACGTTCTTCACCCCCATGGCGTACCCGAGAGCACCACCGATGAGCAGGCCACCACGGGCGATGGAGAGGATGAGGTCCGGTTCGTAGTCGTCCACGACGGTCTGCGCCAGCTCTTTGATGGCGTCGCCGAACAGTTCATAGGTGAGGATCTCGCGGTCAGCGGTTGTGGGGCTCATGGCAGTTCATCGTAGCGAACCGGCCGGGGCATAGGATGCTCAGCATGCGAATCGGAATCATCGGGGCCGGCGCTGTCGGCACATTCTTCGGCTCCCGGCTGGCGGCCGCCGGCCATGAGGTCACCGTCCTGGCGCGCGGCGCCGCACTCGACCGGATCCGCGACACCGGCCTGACGGTGCAGGTCGACGGGGAGACCCGGCACCAGCCGGTGACCGCTGCGGCAGCACCGGCGGACCTGGTCACCGCCGACGGTGACCCGCTGGACGTGGTGCTGCTCGCGGTCAAGGCCACCGGCGAGACCCTGGCGGACCGCCGGGCGCAGATTGCGGCGATGGTCTCCGGCATCCCCGGCGATCCCGTCATCGCGACCACCCAGAACTCGGTGGAGGCGCACCGGCTCGTCGCCGACGCGGTCGGCACCGGGCGCACCTGGCCCGGCGTGGTGCGCGGCTACTTCATCCACACCGGCCCGGCGACGGTGCGGTTCCACCCGCCGCTGGCCACCTACACCGTCGGCCGGTGGGAGGGGAGCGGCAGCACGGAGGACGCCGCGCTCGGCCGGTTCGCCGAGGCCCTCACCGACGCGGGCATCGAGGGGATCGTCCGCGACGACCTGTGGTGCGACATCTGGGAGAAGGCGATGTTCGTCACCTGCTTCGGCGCACTCGGCGCCGTCGCCGACCGCCCCGTCGGGGTACTGCGCACCACACTGCGGTCGAGCCTGGTGGGCATGATCACCGAGGCGGACGCCGCGGCGCGGGGCTCGGGTGTCGCCCTGGCCTCCGACGCGGTCGACCGCACGGTGGCCTTCGTCGACGCGCAGCCGGCGGACGCCACCAGTTCGATGCAGCGGGACATCGCCGCCGGAATCGCCGGGGAACTGGACTCCCAGCTCGGTGCGGTCCGTCGGGTCGGCGCGGAGCACGGTGTGCCGACTCCGCTGCTCGACCTCGTCGGGGGACTGCTGGAACTTCAGCTCACTCGCGGTTGAGACCGGGGGTGGCGGGGTCGCCGTCGGCGTCCTCGTCCCCGATGTCGTCGCGGCGGGCGTCGTCGGGGGACCAGCCGTCGCCCCACTCGCCGGAGGTGTAGTCGTAGTCGACCTCGTTGCCGTCCTCGTCGGTCCGCCGGTACCAGTCGGTGACCTCACTGGCGGTCGAGTCGAAGTCGGCGCCGGCACCGTGGCCCTCCTCGGCGCGGCCGACGGTGATCTCGAACTCGTCGCCGTGCTCCTCGAGCCCCTTGACCACCGCATTGTGGATGGCGTTCTCCGCGTAGGCGCGGCGGATCGCCGCCGGGTCGGTGGCGAGGTCCCGGAGGAAGGCGACCACCAGGCCGATGAGCACCACGGAGAACGGGATCGCGATGAGGATGGTGAGGTTCTGGAGCCCGGACAGGGCGTCCTCGCCGCCGGCCAGCAGCATGACCACGGCGATCCCCATCATGCACAGACCCCAGAAGACGACGATGATTTTCCGCGGGGCGGGGTCGCCCTTCGACGACAGGGTGCCCATCACCACGGAGGCGGAGTCCGCCGAGGTGATGAAGAACACCGCCAGCACGAAGATCACGATGAACGGGATGACGCCACTGAGCGGCAGGTGGTCGAACATGCTGAACAGGGTCTGTTCGGAGGTGCCGGACCCGTCGAAGCCGGCCTTGCCGTCACGGTGGAAGGCGATCGCGGTGCCGCCGAAGACGGTGAAGGCGAGGATGAGGATGAACGTCGGCACCAGGGTGGTGACGACCGCGAACTCGCGGAGGGTGCGGCCGCGGGAGATCCGGGCGATGAACATGCCGACGAAGGGCGTCCAGGCGATCCACCATGCCCAGTAGAAGGCGGTCCACTGCGCCTGGAAATCGAGTGTGTCCTGGCCCCACGACAGCGACCGGCCCATCATGTCGATGAGGTTGTCGGCGTAGGAGGCGATGCCGGAGGGGATGAGGTTGAGCAGGAACAGTGTCGGCCCGGTGATGAAGACGAAGAGGACGAGACCGAGGGTGAGGGTGATGTTGAGGTTCGACAGGTAACGGATGCCCCGGGAGACCCCGGAGACCGCGCTGATGATGAAGCAGACCGTCAGGACCGCCATGATGAGGATGAGGACGGTGTTGGTGACGTCGGAGGCGCCCGAGACGATCTTCACGCCTTCGCCGATCTGGATGGCGGAGAGGCCGAGGGTCGCGGCGGTGCCGAAGAGGGTGGCGATGATGGCCATCATGTCGACGAGGCGTCCGGCGACCCCGTCGGTGTGCCGGTCGCCGAACAGGCTGCGGAAGACCGAGCTCATCAGGGAGACGCGGCCGCGCCGGTAGATGCTGTAGGCGAGGGCGCCGCCGACCAGGGCGTAGAGGGCCCAGGCGGCCAGGCCCCAGTGGAAGTGGGACTGGGCGAGGGCCTGGTGGAGTGATTCGGGGGTCTCGGGGTCCACGGTGTGCGGGGGCGGGGAGAGGTAGTGCCAGAGGGGTTCGGAGGGGCCGAAGAAGAAGATGCCGACGCCGATGCCGGCACCGAACATCATGGCGATCCACGAGAACCGGGAGAATTCGGGACTCTCGCCGTCCTTGCCGAGATTGATGTTCCCGAAGCGGGAGAAGGCCAGGTAGATCATGATCACGAGACCGAGGATCATGACGATGTTGAGGAGCCAGCCGGTGTTCTCCATCGCCCAGGAGAACATGGTGGAGGAGGTGTCCCCGACGGAGTCCGGGGCGATGACGCCCCAGAGAATGAAGGCCACGATGAGCGCGGCGGTGATGCCGAAGACGACCTTGTCGAGGCCGAATCTGGTGCGTAGTTCGTCGACGCTGATGCCGGGCACGAGGCCGGGGTGCATGTCGTCGGGGTAGATACCGACGGTGGTGGACCGGGTCTGGTCCAGGAAGCCCTGTCGCTGGGTGGCGCCGGGACTGGGAGGGTTGTCGTCGTCAGGATTGCCGGGATGACCGGGATTGTCGCTGGTGTCCGTGCTGTCACTGGAAGCAGGCATGGCGGTCATTATGGTGGGGTGCGGGGGTGAACACAATTTCCCCTTGCCCGATGTCGCGCCGGGTGGCGCATGGGACAGCGCTGCCCGTGGGCCTGCCTGTGCGGCATTCCGGGTGTTCGGGCGGGGGAGTAGCGCGGTCGGACGCCGGGATGCAGTCCGACGAACAGGCGTTCCACATTATTTCGAACAGGTGGTTGACTCTGTCCGGTGGGTGGGGTACTGTGTGACGTAGAGCACATCAGGAGAGGTCAGGCGGGGACCACCGGGAGGGGACCATGACCACCACACCACCCACCGACGACAACCACGGCAACCACGGCAACAGCAGCGACAAGCGCGGCGGCGAGAGCGGCAGGACCAGCCGGCTCGACGGCGGGGACCATCCCCGCGGTGGTCGGCATATCCCGCACGGTACTGAACCGACCAGCGGAGAGACCTACAACAGTCTGTCGCAGAAGTTGGCCGGGCCGGTGAACACCGCCGAACTCACCCTCGTCGCCTTCCTCACCACCGTTGGCGCCGACGCCCGCCTGTCGGCCGCCCAGGCCGTCCGCCGCCGCGGCCACCGCGAAGCCGTCTGCTACGCCCACGCCGCGGATCTGGCGGTGCGGATGCCGGCCCTGTTCGACCGTATGCGCACCGACTCCCGCTACAGTGTCGAACACCTCGAGATCATCTGGACCCGCATCAACCGGCACGCCCGCGCCCTCGCCGCCGCCGGGCAGCAGCTGCCCGCCACCGTCGACGAGGCGGTCGCCTCGAGGATCGGTATGCAGATCACCCCGGACGGGACGGTGTGGTCGGTGCCGGCTCTCGGCGACGCCACCGACGGGATCCTCACCGACGTCGCACCGGTGCCGGTCGCCGACACCGAGGAGACTGAGCGAAAGACGGTGGGGCTGACGCGGCGGGGTACCCGGTTCACTCTGGAGTGCGGGGACCGGTCGGTCGCCGACGGACTGTGGGAACCGTTGTCCGCTGCGGCGCTGGAGGTGCGTAAGGAGCTCCTGGTTGAGCAGGAGACCCTCCGGGCGCAGCAGGCGCGTGCGGCCGGAGAAACTGGGCCGGAGTCGGCTGAGTCGGAGGAGTCGGCGGAGTTGGTGGCGGCCCGTCGGATCGTCGACGGCATCATCAACCCGGCCGGCAACCCGGCCGGCGACCCCGCCGACAACCCTGCCGACACCGGTGTGCCGGAGGAGGAGCCGGTGGCGACGTTGGCGGATCCGTTGCCGGCGCCGGGGATGATCCGGTGCCGGGGTGAGGCGATGCTGAAGATTCTGGGTGGTCACCGTGACCAGTTGAAGGTCGTCGTCAACGTGTACACGCCGAAAACCGACGGACCCGACGGTTCCACCGGTGGCCCCGACGGACCCACTGGCCCGGACAACGGCGACGGTGGCGACAACGGCAGTCCTGCCGCCGGCCCGGCTGCCCCGGGGACGGGTCCGGGTTCTCCAGGCACTGCCCCGCAGGCCGGTCCGACCGGCCCGACCGGCCCCACCGGCCCCACCGGCCCCGCCTGTGGTCCGGGGTTCGTCATCGGCACCGGCTGGGTGTCCCCGGCCACCACCGCCACCCTGATCAACACCGCCGACCTGGTCCGCGACCTGCCCGACATCGAGGATCTCACCGACACCGGCTGCTACCGGTTCACCACCCTGCACCGGGCCACCGCGGTCGGCCGGGACGCCCGCTGCCGGTTCCCCGGCTGCCGGGTGCCGGCCGACCGGTGCGAACTCGACCACATCATCAACTCACCGTTCACCGACCCGGACAGTGACGGGCCGACGAGCATCCGCAACTGCGCATGCCTGTGCCGGACCCACCACCAGTTGAAGACGAAGAAACTCTGGAAAGTACACACCCCCGACGACGGGATCACCCTGCACTGGGCCGGCCCCGCAGGGGTCACCGCCACCACCGTGGCGTCGGGCCCGTTGGTTGTCGACTGTGCCTCCGGAACCGATCCCGGCGGGCCGGCACAGGCAGCCTGAACCACGGCCGTCACTACCTGAGCGAAGCCGACCCGGCGTCCGGAAACACCACCCCGGACGACCGGGACACACCCACGCCCGAAAACCGCGGACGGGTCGCCGTACCGGAGCCGGGGCCCGCCGCCCGTCCACTTCGCCTCCTCCAGAACCCTGGAGGCGTGATCCACGCAACCGTGGCTTAAACTGATCAGTCATGTTCACCGGAATCGTCGAGGAGACCGGGACCGTCGCCGCCGTGGAACGCACGGCCGACGCCCAACGTCTCCGCATCACCTGCCACGATGTCCTCGCCGACGTCACACACGGCGCCTCCATCGCCGTCAACGGCGTCTGTCTGACCGTCACCGAGTTCGAGAAATCCGGTGACAATCCCGGCTTCTGGGCGGACTGCATGCAGGTCACCCTCGACTACACCGCCATCGGTGATCTCACCGTCGGCGACCGGGTGAATCTCGAACGCGCCACCGCTGCCGGCGGTCGTCTCGGCGGACACATCGTCCAGGGACACGTCGACGGAACCGCGACCCTGGAGTCCCGGACCCCGGGCAGCGAGTGGGACGTGCTCCGGTTCCGGCTCGGCGATCCCGGACTCGCCCGCTACGTCGCCAAGAAGGGCAGCATCGCGGTCAACGGTACGTCCCTGACCGTCGCCGAAGTCGGCCCGGTCACCGACCCGTGGTTCGAGGTCTCCCTGATCCCCGTCACCCTCGCCGAGACCGTCCTGGGTGACCTGGCCGTCGGTGACCGCGTCAACATCGAATGTGACGTCCTCGCCAAGTACATCGAACGGCTCGCCGCCGCCGCCGACACCGACACCGCCGCAGCCCCGGAAGGAACCACCAAGTGAGCGAATCCGAACAGCGCACCAGTCTGCTCGACCCCGTCGAGGACGCGATCGCCGACATTGCCGCCGGCAAGGCCGTGGTCGTCGTCGATGACGAGGACCGGGAGAACGAGGGCGACATCATCTTCGCCGCCGAGAAGGCGACCCCGGAGCTCGTCGCCTTCACCGTGCAGCACTCCTCCGGCTACATCTGCGCCACCCTCACCGCCGAGGACGCCGACCGGCTCGGCCTGCCCCCGATGGTCGCCCGAAGTGAGGACGTCCGGGGCACCGCCTACACCGTCACCGTGGACGCCGCCGACGACATCACCACCGGCATCAGCGCCACCGACCGCGCCAACACGGTCCGCAAACTCGCCGACCCGAACTCCACCCGCGCGACCTTCCACCGGCCGGGGCACGTCGTGCCGCTGCGGGCGAAGGACGGCGGAGTGCTCGAACGCGTCGGCCACACCGAGGCGTCCGTCGACCTGGCCCGTGCCGCGGGCCTCCGGCCGGCCGGTGTGCTGTGCGAGGTCGTCTCCCACGAGGACCCGACCGGCATGGCCCGGCTGCCGGAACTGCGCCGGTTCTGCGACGAGCACGGCCTGTCGCTCATCTCCATCGAGCAGCTCGCCGAGTGGCGCCGGGTGAACACCCCGGTGGTCACCCGCACCGTCGAGTCGCGGCTGCCCACCCGCCACGGCAACTTCCGCGTCGTGGCCTACACCGGCACCGTCGACCGTGTGGAGCACCTCGCCCTGGTGGCCGGGGACCCGGCGTCCGACGGCGGTGAGGATGTGCCGGTGCGCATCCACTCCGAGTGCATCACCGGTGACATCTTCGGCTCGCTGCGCTGCGACTGCGGCGAACAGCTGGACGCCGCCCTCGACCGCATCAGTGAGGCCGGTCGCGGCGTGCTGATCTACCTGCGTGGCCAGGAGGGCCGCGGCATCGGCCTGGTGCCGAAACTGCGCGCCTACAACCTGCAGGACGAGGGGCTGGACACCGTCGACGCGAACACGGCCCAGGGGCTGCCCGCCGACGCCCGTGAGTACAGTGCCGCCGCCCAGATCCTCCGCGATCTCGGCGTGACCTCCGTCGCGCTGCTGTCCAACAACCCCGCCAAGCGGCTCGACCTGGAGCGTCACGGTATCTCCGTGGCCCGCCGGGTGCCCATCGAGCTGCCCGCCAACCCCGAGAACGAGGCCTATCTGCGCACCAAGCGTGACCGGATGGGCCACCAGCTCGATTCCCTGAGCAGTTAGGAAGCCGTCATGTCCGCTGAAGGACTCGCCCAGATCACGCTGCGCCCCGGCGCCGGGGAGGGCCTGCGCATGGCCGTCATCTCCGCAGCCTGGAACGCGGAGATCACCGACCGGTTGCACGACCACGCCGTCGCCGCCCTGCGGGAACTCGGCGTGCAGGTCGACGACTGGCGGGTAGCCGGGGCCGTCGAGCTGCCCGTCGTCGCCGCCGAGGCACTGAAGACGCGGGACGCCGTCGTCGCCAACGGTTGCGTCATCCGGGGCGACACCGCCCACTTCGACTATGTCTGCCGGTCGGTCACCGACGGTCTGACCCGGGTCGCCCTTGACGCGGGAAAGCCGGTCGGCAACGGCGTCCTGACGGTGGAGAACCACCAGCAGGCCGTCGACCGCTCCGGCGTCGACGGTGCGGTGGAGGACAAGGGGGCGGACGCCGCCCGCGCCGCCCTGCACTCCGTCCTCGTGCTGCGGGACATCGCCGCGCGGGGGTGACGGGGACCGGTCGGGCACCGGTTAGGCACGGTCGTGGCACCGGGGTAACGTGGGGTGCCGTGAGCGCGGCTGAGACAGTGAAGAACACCCAGGCGACCAGCACCACCGGCGAGGACTGGCAGCTGGTGGTCACCTCCCCCTGGATGCGGAAACTCGCGTGGATCCTCATCGCCGTCGTCATGGTCGTGCACATCTTCATGGCGGTCGTGTCCGGGGTGGGGGACACCGGCGCCACCGTCACGGGTGTGGACCAGGTCTCCTTCATCGGCCTCGGACTGCTGATCTCGGCGGCCTGCCTCCTGCTGCGCCGCCCCCGGGTCCGCGTGAACCGGCGTGGGGTGGAGGTGCGCAACATCTTCGGCGCACAGTTCTACCCGTGGGAGATGATCCACGGCCTGTCCTTCCCCCGGAACAGCCGGTCCGCCCGGCTCGAGCTGCCGGACTTCGAGTTCGTGCCGATGATGGCGATGCAGATCGGGGACAAGGCCACGATCGCCGGGACCGTCGAAGCCTTCCGTACGCTGGAAGACAAGTACATGCCCGACGAGTAGGAGGCCGCAAGCCATGGCAGACCCCGCCTCCTACCGCCCTGCCCCCGGCACGATCCCCACCGACCCGGGGGTCTACACCTTCCGGGACGCCGACGACCGCGTCCTGTACGTCGGCAAGGCCAAGAACCTGCGGAACCGGCTGTCCAACTACTTCCAGGACCCGGCACACCTCAATCCGCGGATCCGCACGATGGTGTACACGGCCGACCACGTGCAGTGGACGGTCGTCTCTAGTGAACTCGAGGCACTCAATCTCGAGTACACGTGGATCAAGAAGTTCGCCCCGCGGTTCAACGTCATGTACCGCGACGACAAGACCTACCCGATGCTCGCGGTCAGCGTGAAGGAGAAGTTCCCCCGCGCGTTCCTCTACCGCGGACCGCGGAAGAAGGGGGTCCGCTACTTCGGGCCGTACCCGAAGGCGTGGGCGATCCGGGAGACCCTGGAATCCCTGACCCGCGTCTTCCCGGTGCGGACCTGCACCGCCGGGGTCTACCGGCGCCACGAGCAGCTGGGACGCCCCTGCCTGCTCGGCTACATCGACCGGTGCTCGGCACCGTGTGTCGGCCGGATCTCGCCGTCACAGCACATGGAGCTGGTCGACGGGTTCTGTTCCTTCCTCGCCGGCGGCAACACCGACCGGGTGATGCGCGACGTCCGCCACGAGATGGAGGCGGCGGCCGGCGACCTGGACTTCGAACGGGCCGCTTCACTGCGGGACCAGCTCGGTGCGATGGAGAAGGCCATGGAGAAGCAGGCCGTGGTCTTCTCCGACCGGACCGACGCCGACCTCATCGCCGTGGTCACCGACGAGCTCGAGGCCGCGGTGCAGATCTTCCACGTCCGCGGCGGACGGATCCGCGGCCAGCGCGGCTGGGTCGTCGAACGGACCGCCTCCACCGAGGACAGCGGTGAGACCGGCGGGGACGGGGTGGCGTCCCTGCTGGAGGATTTCCTCACCCAGTTCTACGGCGAGACCTCGGAGCTGCAGAACGCCACCGAATCCGCGGTGGCCGGCAGCTCGAAGGCGGAGGGGGCGCGCAGCCGGGAGGTGACGCTGGAACCGGTGCCCCGGGAGATCCTCGTGCCCGAACTGCCGACCAATGTCGCGAAACTCACCGAGTGGCTCACCGGCCTGCGGGGGGCGCGGGTCACCGTGCGTACCGCACAGCGCGGTGACAAGCGGGCGCTGATGGAGACCGCCGCCAACAACGCCACCCTGGCACTCAAGCAGCACAAGCTCGCCCGCGTCGGCGACCTCACCGCCCGCACCGCCGCGCTCAAGGAACTGCAGGAGGCGCTGTGGATGGACGAGCCGCCGCTGCGCATCGAGTGCACCGACATCTCGCACATCCAGGGCACCGATGTCGTCGCCAGCCTCGTCGTCTTCGAGGACGGACTGCCCCGCAAGTCGGACTACCGCCGGTACCGCATCAAGGAGGCGGCCGGCGGCGGCCACTCCGACGATGTGGCGTCGATCGCCGAGGTCGTGCGCCGCCGGTTCCGGCGCTACCGCGAGGACCGGTCCGCCGTGCCCGTCGGGGAGGAGACCCTCGGGGCGGAACGGCTGGAGGGTGAGGTCACCGCCGAGGAGGCGGAGGCCGGGTCGAAGAAGTTCGCCTACCCGCCGCAGCTGTTCATCGTCGACGGTGGCCGGCCCCAGGTCGAGGCGGCACAGGCGGTCCTCGACGAGCTCGGGGTGACCGACGTGACCCTGGTGGGCATCGCCAAGCGCCTCGAGGAGATCTGGGTGCCGGGGGAGGAGTACCCGGTGATCGTGCCGCGCAACTCGCAGGCGCTGTACCTGGTGCAGCAGCTGCGCGATGAGGCGCACCGGTTCGCCATCACGTTCCACCGGTCCAGCCGCGGCAAGCGGATGACCCGCTCCGCGCTCGACGACGTGCCGGGGCTGGGGCCGAAGCGGCGGGCGCAGCTGGTGAAGGCCTTCGGGTCGGTGGCGAAGGTCCGCGAGGCGGGGGAGGACGCCGTCGCGGCACTGCCCGGCTTCGGACCGAAACTGGCGGCGAACGTCATCGCGGCATTGTCGCCCGCGGCCGACGGCTAGGATGGTCGCCATGGACACCCGCCGCGAGCATCACACCGAGCATCAGCAGGAGGCGTCCCTCATCCTCGTGACGGGGATGAGCGGCGCCGGCCGGAAGGAGACGGCCACCGTCCTCGAGGAACTCGGCTGGTATGTCGCCGACAACCTCCCGCCGGAGCTCATCACGCGGATGGTCGAACTCAGTTTCTCCTCCGAGTCGCCGGTGGAACGGCTCGCCATCGTCGCCGACGTGCGGTCCCGCGCCTTCGTCGGGTCGCTGACGGAGGTCCTCGGCCGGCTGCACGACACCGGACGCCGGCCGGTGACCCTCTTCCTCGACGCGGACGACCGCACGCTCATCCAGCGGTTCGGTCGGGTGCGGCGCACCCACCCGCTGCAGGGCGACGAGACGCTGCAGGCGGGTATCGACCGGGAGCGGGAGATGCTGCGCGCGATCCGGCAGCGGGCCGACATCGTCATCGACACCTCCGGCACCAGCGTCCACGACCTGCGCCGGATCATCGAGGACTACTTCACCTCACTGTCCGACCGCAAGGAGCACATCACGGTGCAGTCCTTCGGGTTCAAGAACGGCGCGCCCCGCGACGTGGACCTCATGTTCGACGCCCGGTTCCTGCCGAACCCGTACTGGGACCCGCAGCTGCGTGACCACAGCGGCCTGGAGACCGCAGTCTCCGAATTCGTGCTGGACCGCCCGGAGGCCCGCGGCTACCTGGAGGCGGCGGAGCAGCTCGTCACCACCGCCCTGCCCGGGTACCGCCGGGAGGGCAAGCACTTCATCACCGTCGCCGTCGGCTGCACCGGAGGCCAGCACCGCAGCCCCGCCGTCGTCGAGGCCCTCGCCGCACGGCTGCGTGCACTGCCGGACCTCGACGTCCGGACCGTGCACCGGGACCTCGTCCCGTTCGACGGTGCGGAGCAGCCGGGGGAGGCGACCCGGTGACGGCGTCCGACCTGCCCGCCGCGGATCCCGGGCTGCCGAACGAACCGATCCCGGAACCGGCACCTGCCACCGGCACGATCACCTCACTCGGCGGCGGCCACGGACTGTTCGCCACGCTGCGGGCCGCCCGCGCGGCCGCGGTGCGGGTGAACGCCGTGGTCACCGTCGCCGACGACGGCGGTTCCTCCGGCCGGATGCGCCGTGAGCTCGGCACCCTGCCGCCCGGGGACCTGCGCATGGCGCTGGCGGCCCTGGTGGCCGACAATCCGCGGGGCCGGCTGTGGGAGGAGACGCTGCAGTACCGCTTCGGCGGGCACGGCGCCCTGGCCGGGCACGCGGTCGGCAACCTCATCCTCGCCGGCCTCTCCGAGGTCACCGGGTCGAGCATCGCCGCGCTCGACGAACTCTGCACCCTCATGGGCGTCTCCGGCCGGGTGCTGCCCATGTCGCCCGAGCCGTTGGACCTGGAGGCCGAGGTGCTCGGCCTCGGTGAGGACCCCCGGGAGGTCAATGCGGTCCGTGGCCAGGTCGCGGTCGCCTCGACCCCCGGACAGGTCCGGCGGGTCCGGCTGATCCCCACCGATCCGGCGCCGACCCCGGAGGCGGTCCTCGCGATCGAGCAGGCCGACATCGTCACCCTCGGCCCCGGCTCGTGGTTCTCCTCGGTGATCCCGCACCTGCTGGTGCCCGGCATCGTGGACGCCCTGAACCGGACGGACGCCCTGCGGGTCGTCATCATGAACCTCGTGGCCGAGTCCAGCGAGACCAGCGGCTTCTCGATGGAACGGCACATCCACATGCTGCAGCAGCACAACCCCGCGCTGCGGGTCGACGTCGTCGTCGTGGACAGCGCCACGGTCCCGGCCGGGAAGGAACGCCGCCACCTGGAGCGGGCGGCGAAGGGGCTGGGCGCCCGGGTGATCTACCGGGACGTGCGTGAGGACGACGACCGGGGCCGGTGGAGTGACCGTCATTCGCCGTCGAAGATGGCGGTGGTGCTGCGCGAACTCGCCCGGGAACGGACACAGGAAAGGAGCACAGGTGTCGCTGACGTCTGATGTGAAGGAGGAGCTCGCCGTCGTCGTCGTCACGCGACCCGACGTGATGACCGCGGAAGTGGCGGGACTGCTGCGCTACACCGCGGCACTGCATCTCGTGCACGGCGAGGTGGTGGTCGAGGCACAGATCGACACCAGGTCGACGGCACTCCGGCTCGCCGAGGCGGTGGACGAACTGTTCGACCTCCACGTCACGGTGCAGGAGTTCGGCGGGTCACCGACGAATCCCGCCCGCTACCAGCTGCGCTGGAGCCGGGGCGGCACCGAACTCGCCCGGCGCACCGGGCTCATCGACAGGGCGGGGCGTCCGGTGCGGGGACTGCCGCCGTTCATCATCGGCGGCACCGCCGACCAGTGTGTTGCCGCGCTGCGGGGTGCGTTCCTGGCCTGCGGGTCCCTCACCGATCCGGGGCGGTCCTCCGCGCTCGAGATCACCACACCGGGCAATGAGGCGGCGCTGGCGCTCGTCGGTGCCGCCCGGCGGGCGGGGATCACCGCGAAGACCCGGGACAGCCGCGGGGCGGTGAAGGTGGTGGTGCGCGACGGTGACGAGGTCAACGAACTCCTGGCGCTGATGGGCGCCACCCGCAGCCGGCTGGTGTGGGAGGAGCACCGGCGCCGTCGGGAGGTCCGGGCCTCCACCAACCGGCTGGCGAACTTCGACGACGCGAACCTGCGCCGCTCCGCCCGGGCGGCGGTGGTGGCCGCGGCGCGGGCCGAGCGGGCGCTGGCGCTGCTCGGCGACGATGTCCCGGACCACCTCGCCCAGGCCGGGACGCTGCGGGTGCGGCACCGGGAGGCCTCCCTCGAGGAGCTCGGCCGGCTGGCCGACCCGCCGATGACCAAGGACGCCGTCGCCGGCCGCATCCGCCGGCTGCTGACCATGGCGGACCGTCGGGCCGCGGAGCTCGGCGTCCCGGACACCTCGGCCGCCTGCGTCGACGACGGTGACGACGGAGACGGGGCGGGTGGGGAAACCACCCCCGGCAGCGACCCCTGACAGGTACTGTCGGAGGGGACAATGCCCCCACAGAACAGGAGCCCCATCGTGACGGTTCGCGTCGGTATCAACGGATTCGGCCGCATCGGCCGCAACTTCTTCCGCGCACTGCAGGACAGTGACGCTGACCTCGAGGTCGTCGCCTTCAACGACCTCACCGACAACAAGACCCTGGCCAACCTGCTGAAGTACGACTCGATCATGGGACGTCTCGGCAAGGAGGTCACCTACGACGACGAGTCGATCACCGTCGACGGCCGGCGCGTCGTCGTCACCGCCGAGCGGGACCCGAAGAACCTCAACTGGGGGGAGCTGGGGGTGGACATCGTCATCGAGTCCACCGGCTTCTTCACCGACGCGAACGCGGCGAAGGCCCACATCGACGCCGGCGCGAAGAAGGTCATCATCTCCGCCCCGGCGAAGAACGAGGACGGCACCTTCGTCGTCGGCGTCAACCACACCGACTACGACCCCGCCACCCAGCACATCATCTCGAACGCCTCCTGCACCACCAACTGCCTCGCGCCGCTGGCGAAGGTGCTCGACGAGGAATTCGGCATCGTCCGCGGCCTCATGACCACCGTCCACGCCTACACCGGCGACCAGCGGCTGCACGATGCGCCGCACAAGGACCTGCGCCGCGCCCGGGCCGCCGCCCTCAACATCGTGCCGACCTCCACCGGTGCGGCCAAGGCCGTCTCCCTCGTGCTCCCGCAGCTCAAGGGGAAGCTCGACGGCTACGCCCTGCGCGTGCCGGTCCCCACCGGGTCGGTCACCGACCTGACCTTCGAGTCCGCGAAGCCGGTCACCGTCGAGTCGGTCAACGCGGCGCTGAAGAAGGCGTCCGAGGGCGAGCTGGCCGGTGTGCTGGCCTACTCCGACGATGAGCCGCTGGTCTCCACCGACATCGTCGGCGACCCGCACTCCTCGATCTTCGACTCGGGTCTGACCAAGGTCATCGACAACCAGGTCAAGGTCGTCTCCTGGTACGACAACGAATGGGGCTACTCCAGCCGGCTCGTGGACCTCACCGCGTACGTCGCCGAGCGCCTCTGACTATCCTGTACGTATCCCGTCACGACGGGTCGGCCGCAGCCGCCGACCCGTCGTTGGCATGACACGGTACTGATCCTCAACGAAGGAGAACCCCAGCCATGACCGTCAAGACCATCGATGACCTGCTCAGCGACGGAGTTGAAGGCCGCCACATCCTCGTGCGCGCCGACCTCAACGTCCCGCTGGACAACGGTGAGATCACCGACCCCGGCCGGATCGACGCCTCCGTCCCGACCCTGCGCCGCCTGCTGGACGCCGGCGCCCGCGTCATCGTCGCCGCCCACCTCGGCCGCCCGAAGGGGGAGGCGAACCCCGAGTTCTCCCTCGGCCCGGTCGCCGAGGCACTCTCCGAGCGTCTCGACCAGTGGGTGCCGCTCGCCGCCGACGTCACCGGCGAGGACGCCCACGAGCGGGCCAACGGCCTCAACGACGGGGACATCCTCCTGCTGGAGAACGTCCGCTTCGACCCGCGGGAGACCTCGAAGGACGATGCCGAGCGTGCCGCCTTCGCCGCGGAACTCGCCGCGCTGACCGCCGATGACGGTGCGTTCGTCTCCGACGGTTTCGGCGTGGTCCACCGCCGGCAGGCCTCCGTCTACGATGTCGCTACCCTGCTGCCGCACTACGCCGGCGGCCTCGTCGAGGCCGAGCTGGCGGTGCTGCGCCGCGTCTCCGAGCACCCGGAGCACCCCTACGCCGTCGTGCTGGGCGGCTCGAAGGTCTCCGACAAGCTCGGGGTCATCGAGGCCCTCGCCCCGAAGGTCGACAACCTCGTCATCGGCGGCGGCATGTGCTTCACCTTCCTCGCCGCGAAGGGCCTGTCCGTGGGCACCTCCCTGCTGCAGGAGGACATGGTCGATACCTGCCGTGACCTGCTCGAGCGTTTCGGTGACGTCATCGTGCTGCCCACCGACGTCGTCGTCGCGCCGGCCTTCGCCGCCGACAGCCCTGCCACCACCGTCACGGTGGACGCCGTGCCCGACGACCAGATGGGCCTGGACATCGGCCCGGCGTCGGTCGAGGCCTTCGGCACCGTGCTGCGCGGTGCGAAGACCGTGTTCTGGAACGGTCCGATGGGCGTGTTCGAGTTCCCCGCCTTCGCCGACGGGACCCGCGGGGTCGCCCAGGCGATCATCGACGCCACGGCGTCCGGCGCCTTCTCCGTCGTCGGCGGCGGTGACTCGGCCGCGGCCGTGCGCACCCTCGGCCTCGACGAGGACGGCTTCAGCCACATCTCCACCGGCGGCGGTGCCTCCCTCGAGTTCCTCGAGGGCAAGGAACTGCCCGGCATCGCCGTCCTCGAGAAGTAGGGGGGACGGACATGGCACAGACCACGCGCACCCCGCTCATCGCGGGCAACTGGAAGATGAACCTCAACCACCTGGAGGCACTCCAGGTCGTGCAGAAGTTCGACTTCGCCCTGCCCCGCGACTACTACGACCACGTCGACGTGGCCGTCATCCCGCCATTCACCGACATCCGGAGCGTCCAGACCCTCGTCGACGGCGACAAGCTCCTGCTCACCTACGGGGCGCAGGACGTCTCCGCCCACGAGTCCGGCGCCTACACCGGCGAGGTCTCCGCCGCGATGCTCGCGAAGCTCGGCTGCACCTGGGTCGTCGTCGGACACTCCGAACGCCGCCAGTACCACGCCGAGGATGACGCGACCGTCGCCGCCAAGGCCGTCGCTGCCCTGGGCCACGGGCTGCGGCCCATCGTCTGCGTCGGGGAACCGCTCGAGATCCGCGAGGCCGGCGACCACGTCAGCTACGTCGTGGACCAGACCCGGGCCTCGCTCGCCGGGATCCCGGCGGACAAGCTCGCCGACGTCGTCATCGCCTACGAACCGGTCTGGGCGATCGGCACCGGCAAGGTGGCCTCCGCCGCCGACGCCCAGGAGGTGTGCCACGCCGTCCGCGGTGTGGTCGCCGAGCTCGCCGGTGAGGAGACCGCCGCCACGCTGCGGATCCTCTACGGCGGCTCGGTGAAGACCGACTCGGTGGGCGAGCTCGTCAGCCAGCCCGACGTCGACGGCGGCCTGGTCGGCGGGGCGAGCCTCGACGGCGAGGACTTCGCCCGGCTCTGCGCCGCCGCTGCGAAGGCGGTCAGCTAGGGGCACAATGGCCCCATGGCAGACCACCGCACCACCCTGACCGTCCCCGGTACCGCCGTCCCTGCGGTGCCACCGGACGAGGACACCCCGGACGTCATCCCCGGCGTCCGGCAGGACATCCGCTACCTCGGCGCGATCCTCGGCGACGTCATCCGCGAACAGGAGGGCACCGAGGTCTTCGACCTCGTCGAGGCG
This sequence comes from Corynebacterium nuruki S6-4, assembly GCF_007970465.1. NCBI lineage: Bacteria > Bacillati > Actinomycetota > Actinomycetes > Mycobacteriales > Corynebacteriaceae > Corynebacterium > Corynebacterium nuruki. The sequence continues at coordinate 691,204 of NZ_CP042429.1, read as the reverse complement.
GCCCGCCGGGCGTCCTTCGCCATCCGGGAGGGCGAGGGCGACGTCGCCGGTCTCGCCGACCGGCTGCGCGACCTCCCGCCGACGACCGCACTGCCGGTGATCCGGGCATTCTGCCACTTCGGCCTGCTCGCCAACCTCGCCGAGGACCTCCACGAGGAGCGGGTCCGCGACCACCGGGCGGACGCCGGGGATCCGCCGCCCGACGCCTCCCTGGACGCCACCTGGCAGGTGCTGTCCGACCGTGGGGTCACCGCGGACCGGGTCGCCGGGGTGATGGCCCACGCCTACGTCGCCCCGGTCCTCACCGCCCACCCCACCGAGACCCGCCGGCGCACCGTCTTCGACGTCCAGTCCGACATCACCGCACTGCTGCGCCGCCGCGGTGACCTGCTGCGCGCGGGCCGCACCGCCCGCAGCGACGCCCGGCTCACCGCCGTGGACACCGACATCCGCCGCCGGGTGACGATCCTCTGGCAGACCGCGCTGATCCGCTCCGTCCGGCCCCGTATCGAGGACGAGATCAACGTCGGCCTGCGCTACTACAGCATCAGCCTGCTGCAGGAGATCCCGCTGCTCAACCGCAGGGTCACCGGCAGGCTGCGGGAACTCTACGGCCCCGGCATCCCCGACACGCCCGTCGTCCGGCCCGGCTCCTGGATCGGCGGCGACCACGACGGCAACCCCTACGTCACCGGGGACACCGTCCGGTTCGCCACCGGACGCGCCGCCCAGACCGTCTTCGACTGGTACCTCGACGAACTCACCGCCCTCGAGCACGAGCTCAGTCTCTCGACGAAGTTCACCGCCGTCAGCGACGGGCTGCTGCTGCTCGCCGAACGGGGCCGCAACGACGTCCCCTCCCGGTCCGACGAACCCTACCGCCGGGCCGTCCACGGCATCCGCGGCCGCCTCGCCGCCACGGCGGTGGACACCCTCGGTGAGGCCGCCGTCGGCGCGGGGGCCGCCCGGCTGCTCACCGAGGGACACGTCCGCTACCGCACCGCCGACCAGCTCCTCGCCGACCTGGAGACCGTCGACCGCTCACTGCGGGGGCACCACGACGACATCATCGCCGACCACCGGCTCGCCACCCTCATCTCCGGGGTCCGCAGCTTCGGCTTCCACCTCCACGCCCTCGACCTGCGGCAGAATTCCGAGAGTTTCGAAACGGTGCTCACCGAACTCTTCGCCCGGGCCGGGGTCACCGACGACTACGCGGCCCTGCCGGAGACGGCGAAGGTCGAGCTGCTGACCCGGGAACTGCACTCGCCGCGTCCCCTCGTCGACCCGCAGGCCGAGTGGTCGGAGGAGACCGGCCGGGAACTCGACATCTTCCGCGCCGCCGCCGAGGCGGCCCGCCGGTTCGGGCCGGAGGTGGTGCCACACTGCATCATCTCCATGGCCTCGACCGTCTCCGACATCCTCGAACCCGCGATCCTGCTGAAGGAGGTCGGGCTGCTGCGGGTTGCCGACGGCGTCCTGTCCGGCGCGGTGGACATCATCCCGCTGTTCGAGACGATCGACGACCTCGCCGGCGGTGCGGCCGTGATGACCGACCTGTGGGGCCACGCCTTCTACCGGGACTACGTCACCGACCACCGGGCCGGCATCCAGGAGGTGATGCTCGGCTACTCCGACTCGAACAAGGACGGCGGGTACTTCGCGGCCAACTGGGCGCTCTACGACGCCGAACTCGCCCTCGTGGCCGCCGCCGCGGACGCCGGGCTCGGCCTGCGCCTGTTCCACGGCCGGGGTGGCACGGTCGGCCGGGGCGGCGGTCCCAGCCATGAGGCGATCCTCGCGCAGCCGGAGGGCGCGGTGCAGGGCAGTGTCCGGATCACCGAGCAGGGCGAGATCATCTCGGCGAAGTACGGCATGCCCGCCGGCGCCCGCCGCAACCTCGAGGCGCTCGTCTCCGCGACGCTGGAGGCCAGTCTCACCCCCGTCGACCGGATCGACGACCCGGAGCGGGCCTACCGGGTGATGGGGGAGATCGCCGCGGTGTCCCGCCGCCGGTACGCGGCACTCATGCACGAGGACGCCGGGTTCATCTGCTACTTCACCTCATCGACCCCGCTGGCGGAGATCGGCAACCTCAACATCGGTTCCCGGCCCAGCTCCCGGAAACCGACCGCCGGCATCGCCGACCTGCGGGCCATCCCGTGGGTGCTGTCCTGGTCCCAGTCGCGGATCATGCTGCCCGGCTGGTTCGGGGTCGGGTCGGCCGTGCGGGACTGGACCGGGGCCGGGGAGGGGCGGATGGCCTACCTGCAGGACCTGTACCGGCGGTGGCCGTTCTTCCGCTCGGTGCTGTCGAACATGGCGCAGGTCATGGCGAAGGCCGACCTGAACATCGCCGAGCTCTACGCCGGTCTCGTCCCCGACCGGGCCGACGCGGAGCGCATCTTCGGCACCATCGCCGCGGAGTTCCACCTCACGCTCGACATGTACCTGCAGATCACGGGCCGGTCGTCGCTGCTCGACGACAATCCCGGGCTGGCGGTCTCGATGCGCGACCGGATCCCGTACCTCATCCCGCTGAATGTGCTGCAGCTCGAACTGCTGCGCCGGTACCGGGCCGGGGACGAGTCGGCGGACGTCCTCGACGGCATCCGGTTGACGATGAACGGACTCGCGACCGGGCTACGGAACTCGGGCTAGGGCGGTGGTAGGGTAGGACCGTTATCCGTCCCCGAGCGAACGTAAGGCATCCGACGATGATTCTCACCCTCCAGATCGTCCTGGTGGTCACCAGCCTGATCATGGGACTGTCCGTCCTGCTGCACAAGGGCAAGGGCGGTGGACTGTCCAGCCTGTTCGGCGGCGGTATGCAGTCGAACCTCTCGGGGTCCACCGTGGTGGAGAAGAACCTCGACCGGCTGACGATCATCAGCGCGGTCATCTGGGTGGCGGCCGTGATCGGCCTCAACCTGGTCCTGCAGTACGACCTCTAGGACGACCTCTGGGCCGGGTCGGCGGCGGCGTCCACGTGGAGCACCGTGCCGACCGAGCCGCGGGCGGCGGCGGCCGGCCACTGCGCCGGATCATCACCGCGCAGGGCATGGCCGGCGGCCTCCCGCTTCGCCGCACCGCACACCAGCAGCCACACCTGCCGGGCGCGGCCGAGTGCACCGAGGGTGAGGGAGACCCGGGACGGCGGGGGCTTGGGGCAGCCCCGTACCGCCACGACCGGGGCCGTGGCGTCCAGCGCGGGGGCGTGGGGGAACAGTGAATTGACGTGCCCCTCCGGGCCCATCCCCAGCAGATGCAGGTCGAAGCCCGCCGGGGCGAACTCGGCGAGGGTCGCGGCATAGGCCTGCGCCGCGGCGTCGAGGCCCGGGCCGGCCGGATCCTCACCGGTGGCCGGGGCGGGGTAGCGGTGCACGTTCTCCGGGGGGATGCCGACATGGTCGAGCAGGGCGGCGTCCGCCTGGCCCTCGTTGCGCTCGGGGTCGTCCCGCGGGACGTAGCGCTCGTCGCCGAAGAAGACGTGGACCCGACGCCAGTTCACCGCGGCGATGGGGTAGCTGTCCGCGGTCACCCGGGCGGCGTGGTCCAGCCGCGCCAGTTCGTGGAGGACGGCGATGCCCGCCCCGCCGCCGGTCAGGACGATACGGGCGTAGCCGTCGGGGCCGTCGGCACCGCCCACCCCGGTCCCTTCCCCGTCGGTGCCCTGGACCGTGACGAGGAGGTCGACGATGTCGCGGGCCACGCCACGGGCGAGGTCGTCCTGGTCGGCCCAGGTCCGCAGTGTCGCGGCGTTCACCGGGGACTCGCCTGCTCGCTGAAGGCGGCGGGATCGACCCGGTCGCGGGGGATGTGGACCCGCGGCAGGCCGTGGAGGGCGTCGCCGAAGGCCGTGTCCGGCTCCAGGTGGCGCAGTTCCTCGGCGAGGCATTCGCCGACGGTGCGGCGGTGCAGGGTGACGATGTTGCTCGTGCCGTCACCCGCGTCGACCCGGACGGTGCGGTGGTCGGCGACCTCCATGACGAGGTCACCCCCGGCGCAGTGCAGGACCGCCCGCTGGATCGGCGGCGTCGGACGCCCCTCCGCGTCGAGCGGCACCGCCGGAGCCCCGGAACTCTGCCGGGTCACCGTGATGTCGAGCCGGTCGGCGAGCCAGCCGGCGGCGATGTCCACCGCCGGGTCCTCGGCCGGGCCGGTGATCTCCGCGGCCTCCACCGGGTCGCCGGGACGCTGGTCCAGGGCGCTGGCCAGCAGGCCGCGCCACTGGGTGATCCGGCTCCACACCAGGTCGGAGTCGCCGCGGGAGAAGCCGATCCGGCGACGGAAGATCGCCTTGGACCCCTTGCCCGCGGCGGCGTCGGCGAAGCTGTCGGTGATCCGGCGGGTCGCCAGGGCACCGAGCGCGTCGCCCGCCGGGTTCCGCGGTGAGGTGAACGGCCACCACACGACCACCGGGGTGTCCGGCAGCAGCAGCGGCATGACGACGTTGTCGGCATGGTCGGCGAGCTCGCCGTGCAGCCGCAGGAGGATGACCTCCGAGGCGCCGGCCTCACCGCCGAGCCGGATGCGGGCGTCCATGCTCACCCGGTCGGTCGACCGGTCGTGGATGACGATGATGACGCGGGCCGGGTGCTCCCGGGACGCCTCGTTGGTGGCCGCCACGACGGCGTCCAGGTCCTCCTCGGAACGTACCGAGACGATGAGGGTGAGCACGCGGCCGGTGGCGACCTCCCCGCGTTCCTCGCGCAGTGCGCGCAGCCGGCGGGTCAGTTCCCCGGTCGTCGTCCGGCCCAGGTCGAGATCCGAGCTTCCGTCGAGTGTGTCGGTCACGGTTGTGTCGGTCACGGTCGCCTCCACGTCCTTGCGTTGCGGTTGAGCATCCGGTCTGCGCCGGCCGGGCCCCAGGTCCCGGCCGCGTATTCCTCGGGCTGGCCGGACGCCGCCCAGTAGTCGAGGACCGGGTCGAGGATGCGCCAGGCTTCCTCGACCTCCTCGTTGGTGGGGAACAGGCTCGCCTCGTCGAGCAGGGCGTCGAGGATGAGCCGTTCGTAGGCCTCCGGCGACTGCTCGGTGAACGCCTCCGAGTAGGAGAAGTCCATGTTCACGTCGCGGACGTCCATCGCCGAGCCCGGGACCTTCGACCCGAAGCGCAGCAGCACGCCCTCATCGGGCTGGACCCGGATGACGAGCGCGTTGTCGCCCTGCGCCTCGGTCTGCCCGGCGCCGAACGGCTGGTGCGGGGCGGACTTGAAGACCAGGGCGATCTCCGTGACCCGCCGGCCGAGCCGCTTCCCGGTGCGCAGGTAGAACGGGACGCCGGCCCAGCGCCGCGAATTGATGCCGAACGTCGCCGCCGCGTAGGTCTCCGTCCCGGAATCCGGGTCGAACCCGCCCTCCTCGCGGAGGCCGGGGACGAACTCGGAGCCCTGCCAGCCGGCGGTGTACTGGCCGCGCGCCGTCGTCTGGGTGAACGGGCCGGTGGCGGAGGTCGCCTTGAGGACCTTGAGTTTCTCCGCCTTCAGTTCGTCGGGGGCGAAGGTGACCGGCTCCTCCATCGCCACGAGGGCGAGCAGCTGGAGCAGGTGGTTCTGCATGACGTCGCGGGCGGCGCCGATGCCGTCGTAGTAGCCGGCGCGGCCGCCCAGGCCGATGTCCTCGGCCATGGTGATCTGGACGTGGTCGATGTAGCGCGAGTTGAACAGCGGCTCGAAGATCTGGTTGGCGAAGCGCAGGACCATGATGTTCTGCACGGTCTCCTTGCCCAGGTAGTGGTCGATGCGGAAGACCGACGACTCGGGGAAGACCGCGTTGACCGTCCGGTTCAGCTCCTCGGCGGAGGCCTGGTCACGTCCGAAGGGCTTCTCGATGACCACCCGCCGCCAGCCGGTCTCACTGTCAGCCAGTCCGGCGCGTTCCAGCTGGTTGCACACGTCGGAGAAGAACTGCGGCGGGACCGACAGGTAGTAGGCCCAGTTGCCGCGCGTGCCGCGCTCCTCGTCGAGCCGGCGGGTCATCGCCGCCAGGTCGTCGAAGGCCGAGTCGGTGACGAAGTCACCCTGCACGAACCGGATGCCGGAGGCGAGCTGCTCCCATACCGAGTCCCGCCAGGGCGTCCGGACCCGGTCGCGGACCGAGTCGAGCACCTCGGCGGTGAACTGCTCCGCGGTCCAGTCGCGGCGGCCGTAGCCGATGAGACTGAATCCGGCGGGCAGCAGACCGCGGTTGGCGAGGTCGTAGACCGCCGGGAGGAGTTTCTTGCGCGCCAGATCGCCGGTGACGCCGAAGATGACGAGCCCGCAGGGACCGGCGATGCGGGGGAGACGACGGTCGTTGCCGTCGCGCAACGGATTGCCGGCGAGGCTCACAGCCGCTCCCCGATGGTGTCGAGCAGTTCCTGCCAGGAGGCGACGAACTTGTCGACACCCTCGGTCTCCAGCACCGTGAAGACGTCGTCGAGGTCGATGCCCGTGGCGACGAGGTCGGCGAAGACCCGGCCCGCCTCGTCGCCTGTGCCGCTGAGCGTGTCACCGGTGACCTCGGCGTGGTCGAGGGTCGCGGTGAGGGTGTTCTCCGGCATCGTGTTGACGGTGTGCGGTCCGACGAGCCCGGTGACGTAGAGGGTGTCCGGGTAGTCCGGGTTCTTCACCGAGGTGGAGGCCCACAGCGGGCGCTGGACGTGCGCCCCGGCGGCGGCGAGGTCCGCCCACCGGGCGTCCTGCAGCAGGTCGTCGGTGAACGCCTGGTAGGCCAGGCGGGCGTTCGCCACCCCGGCCTTCCCCTTCAGCGCGGCGGCGGCCGGGGTGTCGGCCCGGTCGAGCCGACGGTCGATCTCGGTGTCCACCCGGGAGACGAAGAAGCTCGCCACCGAGTGGATGGTGGACAGGTCGTGGCCGTTGTCCCGGGCGGCGGTGATGCCGTCGAGGAAGGCGGCGATGACCTGCCGGTAGCGGGCCACCGAGAAGATCAGCGTGACGTTCACGCTGATGCCCTTGGCGAGGACCTCGGTGATCGCCGGGAGGCAGACCTCGGTGGCGGGGATCTTGATCATCACGTTGGGACGCCCCACCCGCTCCGCGAGTTCCTCCGCCTGCCGCACGGTGGCGGCGGGATCCTGGGCGAGCCGGGGATCCACCTCGATGGACACCCGGCCGTCCACCCCGTCGGTGGCGGAGTAGGTGTCGGCGAAGATGTCGCAGGCGTTCCGCACGTCGTCGACGGCCATGGCGAAGACCGCGTCGGTGACGTCGGCGCCGGCCTCCTTCAGCTCGGCGATCTGGTCGTCGTAGGCGGTGCCCTGCGACATCGCGGCGGCGAAGATCGCCGGGTTGGTGGTGACGCCGACGATGCCGGAGCCGGCGATCAGGTCAGCGAGGTTACCGCTGCGGATCCGGTCGCGGGACAGGTCGTCGAGCCAGACCGAGGTGCCGGCGGCGGACAGCGCGTCGACCGGGGTGGTGGAGGTCGAGGAGGTCATCGGTGATCAACCAGCTTTCTGGAGGGGGGAGGGGACTAGACGAGTTCGCGGGCCGCGGCGGCGACGGCCTCCGCGGTGATGCCGAACTCGCGGAACAGGGTCTTGTAGTCGGCGGAGGCACCGAAGTGCTCCAGGGAGATGTTGCGGCCGGTGAGCCCGGTGTACGCCTTCCACGGCATGGCGATCCCGGCCTCGACCGACACGCGGGCGGTGACGGCGGCGGGCAGGACCGACTCGCGGTAGGCGGCGTCCTGCGCCTCGAACCACTCCATGCACGGCACCGAGACGACCCGGGTGCCGATGCCCTCGGACTCCAGGGCGGCGGCGGCCTCGACGGCGAGCTGCACCTCGGAGCCGGTGCCGAGCAGGATGACCTGCGGGACCTCGGTGGAGGACTCGACGAGGACGTAGGCGCCGCGGGCGACACCCTCGGCGGCCCTGTCCGCGGTGCCCTCGAGCACCGGCACGCCCTGCCGGGTGAGGATGAGGGCCTTCGGCGCGGCCGGGGCCTTCAGTGCGGCGGCCCAGGCCTGCACGGCCTCGTTGGCGTCCGCCGGGCGGATGACCGACAGGTTCGGGATGGCGCGCAGCGCGGCCAGGTGCTCGACCGGCTGGTGGGTCGGGCCGTCCTCGCCCAGACCGATCGAGTCGTGGGTCCACACGTAGTAGACGTCGGTGCTCATCAGGGCGCCGAGGCGGACCGCACCGCGCATGTAGTCGGCGAACTGGAGGAAGGTCGCACCGTAGGGCCGGGTACCGCCGTGCAGGGCGATACCGTTGAGGATCGCGCCCATGCCGTGCTCGCGGATACCGAAGTGGAGGTTGCGGCCGTAGGGCTCGGCGGTCCAGGCGTCGGTGGAGATGGACTCCGGACCGAAGGACGGGGAGCCCTTGATGATGGTGTTGGTGGACCCGGCGAGGTCGGCCGAGCCGCCCCACAGCTCCGGCAGGGTGGCGCCGAGCGCCTGGAGGGCGGCCTCGGAGGCCTTACGGGTGGCGAGCGATTCGCCGGCGTCCCAGGTCGGCAGGTCGGCGTCGAAGCCGGCCGGGAGTTCCCGGGCGGACAGCCGGTCGAACAGGGCCTTGTTCTCCGGGTTGGCGGCGGCCCAGGCGTCGAACCGCTCCTGCCAGGCGGCGTGGTCGGCGGCGGCGCGGTCACGCAGGCCGCGGGTGTGGGCGATGACCTCGTCGGCGACGGCGAAATTCTGCGCCGGGTCGAACCCGAGCGCCTCCTTGACGCCGGCGACCTCGTCACCGCCCAGGGCGGCACCGTGCACGCCGCCGGTGTTCATCTTCGTCGGGGCGGGGTAGCCGATGACCGACCGGATGCGGATGAAGCTCGGGCGGTCGGTGTCCGCCTGCGCCGCGCTGACGGCGGCCAGGATGCCGGTGACGTCCTCGGCGTTCGCCTCGAGCGTCTGCCAGCCGTAGGAGGCGTAGCGGGCGACGACATCCTCGGTGAAGGCGATCTCCGTGTCGTCCTCGATGGAGATCGAGTTGTCGTCCCAGAACACGATGAGGTTGCCGAGCTGCTGGGTGCCCGCGAGCGAGGACGCCTCGGCGGTCACGCCCTCCTGCATGTCCCCGTCGGAGGCGATGACGTAGATGCGGTGGTCGAAGGGGGACTCGCCGGCGGGGGCGGCCGGATCGAACAGGCCGCGCTCCCGGCGGGCGGCCATCGCCATGCCCACGGCGGAGGCCAGGCCCTGGCCGAGCGGACCGGTGGTGATCTCCACACCGGCGGTCTCACCGACCTCGGGGTGGCCCGGGGTCTTCGAGCCCCAGGTCCGCAGCGACTCGAGATCCTCGAGCTCCAGACCGAAACCGCCGAGGTAGAGCTGGATGTACTGGGTCAGCGAGCTGTGGCCGGCCGACAGGACGAACCGGTCGCGACCGGCCCAGCGGGTGTCCGCCGGATCGTGGCGCAGCACCCGCTGGTAGAGGGTGTAGGCCAACGGGGCCAGGGACATCGCGGTGCCGGGGTGGCCCGACCCGACCTTCTCGACGGCGTCCGCCGCCAGGACGCGGGCGGTGTCCACCGCCCGGGTGTCCAGCTCGGTCCAGTCGTCCGGGTAGTGCCGGACGGTACGGGCCTCGAGTTCCGGGGGGAGAGTCACGCTGGTGCTGCCTTCCTGCTGTGGTCCGCCCGTGGTCCGCCGGGGTCGACGGGGGTCGGAAAAGTGCTCACGGGATTTACCTGAGCCAGTGTAGATGCACGGCCCCGACCGGCGACAGGGGAGCGGCGGTTACCGGTGCGGGACGCCCCTCGGGTAACCTGACGGACTGGCAGACCTGCCGCCGGGACACCTGTGTCCGGACGACAGGCGCAGTGACGGGAACAGTGCGGCATGACGGCGTTACGGAGGCGTTCGAACCGGTGGAGAAGATCAAGGCGTACCTCGCACTGACGAAGCCGCGGGTCATCGAACTTCTCCTCGTCGCCACGATCCCGGCGATGCTGCAGGCGCAGCGCGGCGAGATCGATCTGGGGCTCGTCCTGCTCACGCTCGTCGGCGGATGGATGGGGGCCGCCTCGGCGAACGCCTTCAACATGGTCGCCGACTACGACATCGACCAGCTGATGCGCCGGACCCGGCGGCGTCCGCTGGCCAAGCACACCGTCACCAAGGGGCACGCCACGGTCTTCGCCTGGGTGCTCATGGTCGCCAGCTTCCTCTGGCTCTGGCTGCTGTGTGACTCGCTGCTCGCCGGCCTGTTCATCCTGCTCACCGTGTGGTTCTACATCTACGTCTACACGAAGTGGCTGAAGCGCCGGACCTGGCAGAACGTGATCTGGGGCGGCGCCGCGGGCTGCATGCCCGTCATGGTGGGCTGGGCCGTCGTCACCGACGCGAACGGTGGCGCCTTCCACGCCGGCTGGGGTTCCTGGGCGCAGGCCGTCATCCTGTTCCTCATCATCTTCTTCTGGACGCCGCCGCACACCTGGGCGCTCGGCATGCGTTACCGCGAGGACTACGAGGCGGCCGGCGTGCCGATGATGCCGGTGGTCAAGCCGCCGCTGGAGGTCACCCGCCAGATCCTCTGGTACACGTGGGCGACGGTGATCTGCTCGCTGCTCCTCGTCCCCGCGGCGGGCTGGGTCTACGGTGTCATCGCCGTGGTCAGCGGTGCCTGGTTCATCATCCGGGCGCACGGCCTGCACAACGGCGTGAAGAAGGGCGTGAAGGTCAAGCCCATGAACCTCTTCTTCCTGTCGAACAACTACCTCTCCATCCTCTTCGTCGGTCTGTCGGTGGACGCCGTCATCGGCCTGGAGACGGTCTCGGAGATGCTCGGGTTCTGACGGCCCTGACGCCGTTCCCGCCGGGGGAGAGGAGAGAGACCCGCTGACCGCACGTCGGTCAGCGGGTCTTCCCGTCTGTCGGGCGGTGCCGGCACGGCGCTGCCCGGGTGAACGGCAGATACTTCCCTCCCCGTCACCGTTTCAGGCTGGACGGCGGTGACAGGGCGTGCAGTATCTGCCGTTCACCGGGACACAGCTGTCCGGCAGACAGCACTGTGCCCCGGGGGACGTGACAGCAGGTGTCGCGTGCCCCGGGGCAGCAGGAGGGGGAACAGGTCAGTCGCGGCTGTCCTGCGCGTCGAGCTCGGCGTCCCAGTGGTCGAAGTCGCGGGTGAGCGACTCCTCACCCCGGCGGAACCGCATCGACCACAGCAGACCGGTCGCCCCGGTGAGGATGGCGGAGCCGATGACGTGCAGCGGCACCGACCAGCTCGGCACATTGAGGTTGTACTGCAGGATCCCCACCGCGGCCTGCAGCACGATCCCGACGATGAGCCACCCGGCGGCGATCCGGAGCCGCCGGTCGACCCGGACGGCGAACAGGCCGGCGAGCAGCCCGATCGTCACACCCAGGTACAGGTACATGGCGTGGGCGTGCAGGTTCGCGATCTCGATGAGTTCGATCTGCAGCCGGTTCGCCGGCAGGATCTTCTCGTCGCCGGCGTGCGGCCCGGCACTGGTCGTCATCGTCCCGGTGACGAGCACCACCGCCAGCGCCAGGGCCGAGATCCACGTCGCCCAGCGCAGGGCGGTGGGCATGGCCGCACGCTTCGGGGCGGCGTCCGGTTCGGTGATCTTCACGACGAGCACCGCGGCGAAGAAGGTGAGCAGCATCGACGGCAGGAAGTGCGCCATGACCATCCACCAGGCCAGGTCGAGGTGCACGGTGATCCCGCCGACCACCGCCTGGACGATGATGCCGATGCCCTCGAGGAAGGCGATGTGCAGCAGGCTGCTGCGGCGGGCCGCGCGGATGACCGCGAGGAAGGCGAGGATCGCCGCGACCGAGACGACGAAGGTGAGCAGCCGGTTACCGAACTCGATCGCCTGGTGCAGTGCGGGGGCGGCGCCCGATTCGGGCACCAGCGACCCGGGCTGGCACTGCGGCCAGGTCGGGCAGCCCAGTCCGGATCCGGTGACGCGCACGAGGGAGCCGGTGAAGGTGATGCCGCCCTGGCAGAACAGGAGGATGAGGGCGTAGAGCCGCTGGCGCCGCACCGACGGGACGCGGAACCGGGTGCACAGCCGGACGATCGCGGCGTAGAACAGGAGCATCGCCCGGTCGGCCGGATTCGTGGCCGCCGCCCGGGCCTTCAGCCGCTGCCGGGCCTCGGCTGCGGTGGCCGGCTGGGCGGCCGGGGAGGTGCTGGGATGGTCCGTCGTGGAGGTCGTCACGGGGCTGCAGTTTAGTCGTCGTCCATGGTGAACGAGAATCTGCGGACGGCCAGGGTGGAGGCCACGACCCCCCAGACGAGCAGGACGATCAGTCCGGCGAGATTGAAGGACCCGGCAGAGGCGTCGACGAGCCCGTCGGTGAGGGCGACGGAGGGGAGCAGCTCGAGGACGTCCCGGGCGGCCGACGGCAGATCCTGGTCGATCACGGTGACCACCGAGGCACCCATGAACAGGAACCACACCGTGTTGCCGAGGGCCAGGACGACGTCGGACCCGAGGGTGCCGCCGAGCAGGAGGCCGAGTGAGGTGAAGGTGAACACGCCGACGGCGAGGAAGACGACGGCGGCCAGGAAGCCGGACGCGTCCGGCCGCCAGCCCAGCAGCAGGCCGATGATGCTGAGGATGATGAGCTGCACGACCACGGCGGCGAGGACCGCGGCGACCTTGCCGCCGATCAGCGCCCATTTCGGGACGCCGGAGGCGCCGATGCGTTTCAGCGCCCCGTAGCGGCGGTCGAAGGCCACGGCGATGGACTGGCCGGTGAACCCGGCGCTCATCAGCGCGATACCGACGGTCATCGGGTAGACCTGCTGGACCGGGTCGTCGAGCGGGACGACGGGCACCAGGCTCATGGCGATGAGCAGGGCGACGGGGATGACCAGCGAGAGCAGCTGCTGTTCGCCGTGCCGGAGGAACAGCAGGGTCTCGATGCGGGCCTGGCTGGCGAGCATCTTCCACGGTGCGGCCGGCCGGGGGTCGGGGGTGAAGGTGCCGGCGGGGAAGCGGTCGGCACCGGTTCCTGTGCTGGTCATGCGCGGATCTCCCGTCCGGTGATGTCGAGGAACACGCTCTCCAGGCTGCGTTGGTCGACGGTGAGTGAGGTGACCGTGATCCCCTGCCGTTCCGCTTCCGCGGTGACGGCGGTGAGGACGGCGGGGGCGGTCGACCCGGTCACGGCGAACCGGTCGGGACGCCCCGCGGTGACCGTGGCGCCGAGCGGGGCGAGCCGGCCGGCGAGGGGGTCGAGGTCGAGTACCCCGGCGGTGCGGACGCTGATCCGCGGCTCGGCGGTCCCGGTGAGTTCGGAGACGGACCCCTCGGCGACGACCGCGCCGTGGTCGATGATGACCACGCGGTCGGCGAGTGCCTCGGCCTCGTCCATGAGGTGGGTGGTGAGCACGACGGAGACCCCGTCGCGGCGCAGGGCGGCGATGAGGTCCCAGACGGCGAGCCGGGACTGGGCGTCGAGCCCGGCGGTCGGTTCGTCGAGGAAGACCAGTTCGGGGCGTCCGACGAGGGCGAGGGCGAGGGAGAGGCGCTGCTGCTGACCGCCGGAGAGCCGGCGGTAGCTGGCGCGTTCATGCCCGGCGAGGCCGACGGTCTCCAGCAGCCGGCCGGTGTCCAGCGGGTTGGCGCAGTAGGACGCCGCGAGGCGGAGCATCTCGCCGACCCGGATCCCCGGGTAGGCGCCGCCGCCCTGCAGCATGATGCCGATCCGGCCGCGGAGTTCGTCGGTCTGACCGGTGGGGTCCAGACCGAGGACCCGGACCGAGCCGTGGTCGGGGGTGATGAAACCCTCGCACATCTCGACGGTGGTGGTCTTGCCCGCCCCGTTGGGGCCGAGCAGTGCGAGGACCTCGGCCTGGCCGAGCGTGAGATCGAGTCCGTCCACGGCGGTCACCGAACCGTAGCGTTTGACGACGCCGGAGAGGTCGAGGACGGGATGTTCCGGGGTTGCTGCCACGGCCGCCCACTCTAGTCCGCCGGTCGACCGCGGCGGTAAAGCGACCAGCCGACGGCGAGGACCACGGCCAGGAAGACGACGGACATGAGGTAGATGACCGCGACGGTGCCCGGGGGCAGGTTGAGACCGCGGGGCAGGATGAAGAAACTGAGGATCACGCTGTAGGCCACGACGGCGATCCGGAACGACCGGCGGTCGGCCCAGGCGGCCAGCGGGATGACGGCCCACAGCACGTACCAGGGGTGGACGACGGGGAAGAAGATGACGAGGAAGAACATCGCCACGCCCAGGCCGCCGACCGGGTGGATGCGGCCGCGGAACGCCGCCCAGAGCATGCGGACGACCCAGAAGGCCCCGATGAGGACGCCGACGGCGCGTGCGGTGGTCAGTGCGGCGTCCCGGTGGTCGCCGAGGCCGAGGGATTCGGCGAGCCCGTTGGAGAGCAGGCCGAGGTCGGTGGTCGCCGACATCCAGCTGATGACCTCGGAGGCGCCGCCCTGGACGAAGATCCAGCCGAAACCGAGCCCGGTGACCAGGCAGAGTGCGGTGACGGCCACCACGGCCGCGGCCACGTGGAGTGCGGCGGCGACGACGAGGTCGCGCAGCCGGCCACCGAGGAACCGGGCGAGCGCCACCCCGGTGAACCCGAGGGCGAGGAAGGCGGTGACCTTGACCAGCCCGGCGCCGCAGATCAGGAGGATCCCGGCCGTGCCGAGCCACCAGCGGGCCCGGCGCGACCGGCCGGGGTCGGTGGCGCGCAGGGCGAGTTCGAGGCCGGGCAGCAGGAGGCCGAGCATGACGGCCTCGTTGTGGACCCCGGCGACGAGGTGGAGCAGGACCAGGGGGTTGAGGATGCCGAGCCACAGTGCGGCGGTGGGGTTGACGCGGCAGCGGCGGGCGAGCCGGGTCAGTGCCCAGGCGGCGAGGGCGATGCCGCCGACGGCCAGGAGCCGGTGGAGGATCACCGCCGCCCCGATCGTGTCCCCGGTGAGGTGGGAGATGACGGAGGCGAGACCGACGGCGACGGGTCCGTAGGGGGCGGGGGAGTGTGCCCACACGTAGGGCACCGACCGGGCCAGCGGGTCGTCGGCGCCGAGCAGGTCGACGGGGCCGGCGGAGTAGGGGTCCATGCCGCGGGCGGCGATGGCGCCCTGGGCGAGGTAGGAGTAGATGTCCTGGGTGAACATCGGTGCGGTGAACAGCAGCGGGATGATCCACGCGACCGCGGTGCGGTGGACGGTGCGCAGCGGCAGGCTGCGGCGGCGGGGGCGTCCGGCCCGGTCGCGGCCGGGGGCGCAGTACCGCCAGAGCACCACCCAGGCCAGGCAGAGCAGGGCGATACCGATGAACACGGTCACGGTGGTGGCGTGCAGCAGCCGGGAGAGGAATCCGGTGACGGGGAGCTCCCACAGGGAGTTCTCGACGACGGGGACGGCACCGGCGCCGATCCCGCCGATGCCGATGAGGACGCTGCCGAGTGTGCCGGTGAAGACGGCGGTGGTGAACAGGTGGTGGTCGCGGACCCGGTAGCGCGGCAGGTCCGGGGATCCGGTATGTGCCGTGCCGGTGGTTGTGGCGGCGGTGTCGTCGGTGTCGTCACTGTCGTGGAGCAGCGCGGAGCGGGAACCTGCGGGGCCCAGGTCCGGCAGGACGGTGCGCAGGCCGCGGCCGGTCTCCCGGGGAGGGGCGGGTTCGGGGTGCGGCTGCTGCGGGGTCACACCGGCATTGTAGCGGCGCGGGAGGGACCGTCCCGCGGTTGCGTAATTCACTCGACCTCACGACATCGACGACGTGCAGGTCAGGCTTGCCTTATTGGACATCGGGAATCAATTACGCAAGACTCGTGTTGTCTAATCATGGACGGCGGGACACGCCGTGCATCGACACAGACGAGAACACCGTCATTACGCAGAGGAGGTGCAGGTCATGAGCGAAGGTGACACCCGCCGCTCGGTCCTCACGCAGATCCTGCGGCACGGACCGGTGAGCGCATCGGACATCGGGGACGCCCTCGGCCTCAGTGCCGCCGGCGTCCGCAGGCACCTCGACAACATCGTCGCCGAGGGACTCGCCGAGACCACCGAGGCACCGCGGGTGACCGCGGCAGGTACCCGGGGGCGCGGCCGACCGGCGCGGCTCTACCGGCTCACCGACATCGGACGCGGCCAGTTCGGCCACGACTACGACACACTGGCCCTGCTGGCCCTGCGCACACTGCGCGAGACCGGCGGGCCGGCCGCCGTGGAGAGTTTCGCCGACCAGCGGGTCCAGGACCTGCTCAGTGCCGTGCCTGACGGCGGTGACGATGAGACGGTCGAGGACAGGGCCGGCCGCATCGCCGCCGCACTCACCGCCCGCGGCTACGCCGCCACGGTCGACCATGCGGGCGGAGGCGTGCAGATCTGCCGCCACCACTGCCCGATCCAGGAGGTGGCCCACGAGTTCCCCGAGCTCTGCGCCGCCGAGCACCGGGTGGTCGCGGAACTGCTCGGACGTCACACCCAGCCGCTGGCCACGATCGCCGACGGCAACGGGATCTGCACCACCCACATTCCGCTGACCACCATCCACCCTTCCCGCACGAAGGAGAGTTGAGACATGACTCAAGCTGCACAGACACCGCCGAGCGCCGTCGAGGAGGCGCGGCTGGCGAAAAACCAGGAGAAGCTCCGGGCCGATGACGCGATCGTCGACTCGATGGGCGGAGGATACGAATACGGCTGGCACGATTCCGACGCCGCCGGTAAGGACGCCCAGCGCGGCCTGTCGGAGGAGGTCGTCCGCCACATCTCGGCGATGAAGAACGAGCCGGAGTGGATGCTCGAGCGCCGCCTGAAGGCGCTGGACACCTTCGAGCGCAAGCCGATGCCCACCTGGGGTGCCGACCTGTCCGAGGTCGACTTCGACGAATTCAAGTACTTCGTGCGCTCCACCGAGAAGCAGGCGACGTCCTGGGAGGACCTGCCCGAGGACATCAAGGCCACCTACGACAAGCTCGGCATCCCCGAGGCGGAGAAGCAGCGCCTGGTCGCCGGTGTCGCCGCCCAGTACGAGTCCGAGGTCGTCTACCACCAGATCCGCGAGGACCTGGAGAAGCAGGGCGTGATCTTCCTCGACACGGACACCGCGCTGCGCGAGCACCCGGACCTGTTCAAGGAGTACTTCGGCACCGTCGTGCCCGCCGGCGACAACAAGTTCGCCGCGCTGAACACCGCGGTGTGGTCCGGCGGCTCGTTCGTCTACGTCCCCAAGGGCGTCCACGTCGAGATCCCGCTGCAGGCCTACTTCCGGATCAACACCGAGAACATGGGCCAGTTCGAGCGGACGCTCATCATCGTCGACGAGGGTGCCTTCGTGCACTACGTCGAGGGCTGCACCGCGCCGATCTACCAGTCGGACTCGCTGCACTCGGCGATCGTGGAGATCATCGTCAAGAAGGGCGGCCGCTGCCGCTACACGACGATCCAGAACTGGTCGAACAACGTCCTGAACCTGGTGACCCAGCGGGCCCGCGCCGAGGAAGGCGCGACCATGGAGTGGGTCGACGGCAACATCGGCTCCAAGATCACCATGAAGTACCCGGCGGTCTGGATGACCGGCCCGCACGCCAAGGGCCAGGTCCTCTCCCTCGGTTTCGCCGGGGAGGGCCAGACCCAGGACACCGGCGCCAAGATGGTGCACATGGCGCCCTACACGTCGTCCAACATCATCTCGAAGTCGGTGGCCCGGCAGGGCGGCCGTGCCGCCTACCGTGGCCTCGTCCAGGTCAACAAGGACGCCCACCACTCGAAGGCGAACGTCGAGTGTGACGCCCTGCTTGTCGACTCGGTCTCCCGGTCCGACACGTACCCCTACAACGACATCCGCAACGACCACGTCACCCTCGGCCACGAGGCGACGGTCTCCCAGGTCTCCGAGGACCAGCTGTTCTACCTGATGAGCAGGGGCCTCGAGGAAGAGGAGGCCATGGCGATGATCGTCCGCGGCTTCGTCGAGCCGGTGGCCAAGGAGCTGCCGATGGAGTACGCGCTGGAACTCAACCGCCTGATCGAACTGCAGATGGAAGGATCGGTGGGCTAAGACATGACCACCCCGACTACACTCACCCCGGCCAACCGGACCCCCACCAAGGGCGACCGGTTCCAGTCCACGGACCCCGAGGATTTCCCTGTCCCCTACGGCCGGGACGAGGACTGGCGCTTCACCCCGCTGCGCCGGTTGCGCGGGCTGCAGAACGGCTCGGCCGCCCCGGCCGCCCGGCAGCGGATCGACATCGACACCGCCGACCAGTCCGGGGTCACCGTCTCCGAACTGCCGATGGACGACGAGCGGGTCGGCCGCGCCGGCCTGCCGGTCGACCGGCCGGCCGCCGAGGCATGGACCAACTGCACGGTCGCCGACCACATCCTCATCGACCCGGAGACCGTCCTGGACAAGCCGGTGACCGTGACCGTCACCGGTTCCGGTGAGGACGCCACCGGCTACGGCACCACGGTCATCGAGCTCGGTGCCTTCGCCGAGGCTGTCGTCGTCATCCGCTTCGAGGGTGCCGGCGTCCAGTCCGACAACATCGAGTACGTGCTCGGTGACGGGGCGAAACTGACCGCCGTCGTCTGGGAGGACTGGGACCGTACCGCGGTGCACCTGTCCAACTCGCACATCCTCGTCGGGCGGGACGCCACCATCCGTCACACCACCGCCGTCTTCGGCGGCGACGTGGTCCGTTCCCTGCCGCACGTGCGCTACGCCGGTCCGGGCGGGGACGCCGAGATGCTCGGCGTGTACTTCGCCGACGCCGGCCAGTACTTCGAGCAGCGGCTGCTCATCGACCACAGTCAGCCGAACTGCCGCTCCAACGTGCTCTACAAGGGCGCGCTGCAGGGTGAGTCGGGCCGCCACGGCTCCGAGGCCCGCACCGTCTGGATCGGCGACTGCCTGATCCGGCCGGACGCCACCGGCACCGACACCTACGAGAAGAACAACAACCTGGTGCTCACCGAGGGTGCCCGGGCGGACGCCGTGCCGAACCTGGAGATCCAGACCGGCGAGATCGTCGGCGCCGGCCACGCGGCCACCGTCGGCCGCTTCGACGACGAGCACATGTTCTACCTCATGTCCCGCGGCATCCCCGACAGCGAGGCACGCCGCCTCATCGTCCGCGGCTTCTTCTCCGACGTCATCCGCCGGGTCCCGGTCGAGGACGTCCGCGACAGCCTCGAGGACGTGGTGGAGCGCGAACTCGAGAACACCGTCCTCTGACCCCACCCCGCACAACAGAAAGAACATTTTCATGAGCACTCTCGAGATCAAGAACGTCCACGCCCAGGTTGTCCCCCAGGAGGAGGGCGAGGAGCCGAAGCCGATCCTGCACGGCGTGAACCTCACCATCAACTCCGGCGAGACCCACGCCATCATGGGCCCGAACGGTTCCGGCAAGTCCACCCTGTCCTACGCGATCGCCGGCCACCCCCGGTACGAGATCACCGAGGGCGAGGTCCTCCTCGACGGGGAGAACCTGCTGGACATGGACGTCTCGGAGCGGGCCCGCGCCGGCCTGTTCCTCGCCATGCAGTACCCGGTCGAGGTGCCGGGCGTGTCGATGGCCAACTTCCTGCGCTCCTCGGCCACCGCCGTGCGCGGCGAGGCCCCGAAGCTGCGGACCTGGGTCAAGGAGACCCGGGCGGCGATGGAGGAACTCGACATCGACCCGAGTTTCTCCGAGCGGTCCGTCAACGAGGGCTTCTCCGGCGGTGAGAAGAAGCGCCACGAGATCCTGCAGCTGTCGCTGCTCAAGCCGAAGTTCGCCATCCTCGACGAGACCGACTCGGGCCTGGACGTCGACGCACTGCGCATCGTGTCCGAGGGGATCAACCGTTACAAGGAGCGGGAGAACGGCGGCCTGCTGCTGATCACCCACTACCAGCGCATCCTCAACTACGTGAAGCCCGACTTCGTCCACGTCTTCGCCAACGGGCGCGTCGTGGAGTCCGGCGGCCCGGAGCTGGCCGCGGAGCTCGAGGCGCACGGCTACGAGAAGTACACGGCGAAGGCGTGACCGACATGACCTCAGCCACCTACGATATCGCGGCCGTGCGCGCGGACTTCCCGGTCCTGTCGCGCACGGTGCGTGACGGGCGTCCGCTCGTCTACCTGGACTCGGGGGCGACCTCGCAGCGTCCGCTGCAGGTCCTCGACGCCGAGCGGGACTTCCTGCTCCACCACAACGCCCCGGTGCACCGCGGTGCCTACCAGCTGGCCGAGGAGGCGACCGACGCCTACGAGTCCGCCCGCGACCGCATCGCGCGGTTCGTCGGCGCCGACGACCCGGAGATCGCGTTCACCAAGAACGCCACCGAGGCGCTCAACGAGGTCGCCTTCATCCTCGGTGACCGGCGCGCCGGCGGGTACGCCGTCGGTGAGGGCGACGAGATCGTCATCTCCGAGGTCGAGCACCACGCCAACCTCGTGCCGTGGCAGGAACTCGCGCTGCGCACCGGTGCGACCCTGCGCTGGTACAAGGCCACCCCGGACGGCCGGATCGACCTCGACAGCCTGGAGCTGTCGGAGAAGACCAAGGTCGTGGCACTGTCCCACCAGTCGAACGTGACCGGCGCACAGCTGGACGTCGACGAGGCGGTGCGCCGCGCCCACGCGGTCGGGGCCCTGTTCGTCCTCGACGCCTGCCAGTCGGTGCCGCACATGCCGGTGGACTTCCACGCCCTCGACGTCGACTTCGCGGCCTTCTCGGGGCACAAGATGCTCGGCCCCAACGGGGTCGGCGTCCTGTACGGGAAGAAGCACCTGCTCGAGGCGCTGCCGCCGTTCCTCACCGGCGGCTCGATGATCGAGGTCGTGACGATGGAGAAGACCACCTTCGCCGAGCCGCCGCAGCGGTTCGAGGCGGGCACCCAGATGACCTCGCAGGTCGTCGGACTCGGTGCCGCGGTGGAGTACCTGGAAGGGCTCGGCATGGCGGCCGTGGCCGCCCACGAGCACGACCTCACCGCCTACGCGCTGGAGAAACTGCAGGAGATCGACGGCCTGCGGATCATCGGGCCGACGACCGCGGAGAACCGCGGTTCGGCGGTGAGCTTCGTGGTCGACGGCATCCACCCGCACGACCTGGGACAGGTCCTCGACGACCAGGGCATCTGCATCCGGGTGGGGCACCACTGCGCCTGGCCGGTGCACCGGTGCCTCGGGGTGCAGGCCACCGCGCGGGCGAGCTTCTACGTGTACAACACCCGTGACGAGGTGGACGCGCTGGCCGACGGTGTGCGCCACGCCCAGGAATTTTTCGGCACCCGGTAGACGAGCCGGCGGCCAGGGAAGAGAGCGAGCCAGTGAAACTGGAATCGATGTACCAGGAGGTCATCCTGGACCACTACAAGCACCCGCAGCACGCGGGCCTGCGCGACCCGTTCGAGGCGGAGGTGCACCACGTGAACACCTCCTGCGGCGACGAGGTCACCCTGCGCGTGCACCTCAGCGACGACGGGAAGACCGTGGCGGACGTGTCCTACGACGCCCTCGGCTGCTCGATCAGCCAGGCCTCTACCTCGGTGATGGCCGAGGAGATCATCGGCCGGCCGGTCGAGGAGGCCTTCGGCAAGCTCGCCGAGTTCGAGAAGATGGTCACCTCCCGCGGCGCCGAGGAGGGTGACGAGGACATCATCGGCGACGGAGTGGCCTTCGCCGGGGTGTCCCGCTACCCGGCCAGGGTCAAATGCGCCCTGCTGGGATGGAAGGCCTTCGAGGCCGCCGCACTTGACGCGGGAGCGACCCGCGACGGAGACGGAGAGGACGGTTCACGATGAGTGACGAGAACACCGGCACGGACACCACCGAGCCCACGGCACCGGAGATGGACCCGAACCCGTTGGACGCCGTGCCGCAGCCGCCGGCCGAGCAGACCGACCACGAGGTCTTCCTCGCCGGCCAGATCGAGGAGTGCATGCTCGACGTCATCGACCCCGAGCTCGGCATCAACGTCGTCGACCTCGGCCTGGTCTACGACATCTGGATGGAGGGCACCGAGGCGGTCATCAACATGACGCTGACCTCCCCGGCGTGCCCGCTGACCGACATGCTGGAGGACCAGACCCAGGCGGCCGTCATCGGCACCGTCGACAGTGTCGCCAGCCTGCGGATCAACTGGGTGTGGTCCCCGCCGTGGGGCCCGCACATGATCAACGAGGAAGGCCGCGAGCAGCTCCGCTACCTCGGCTTCAGCGTCTGATTCTGAGGGCCGCCCGCACCGCCGCCGGCAGCGGCCGGAGGAAGGGGAGGACCCGGCGGGGGTACCGGGCCAGGGCGAGCATCGCCGCCGCGACCGGACCGGCCTGCTGCCCGCCGAGGTAGCCGCGCTGCAGTGTGGCCGGCAGCCGGAAGAAGGCGTCGAAGAACCGCTGCAGGACCGGCCCGTCGGCCCGGACGATGAGTTCGGCACCGAGCAGCCGGAGCCGCCAGGCCGCCGCCGCAGACCAGCGGATCCTGCGGGGCACCCGGCCCGCGGCCAGCAGATCGAGCATCCGGTCGGCACCGGCGACCGCGGCGGCCACCGAGTACCCGGTCGCCGGATGCGTGAGACCACCGGCCGCCCCGAAACAGGCGACACCCCGCTCATCGGTTCCCCGGTACCAGGGGCGTCGGCGGCGGTCCATGGGGAAGTGCACCCGTTCCTCCCGGGTGCGCACCGCATCCAGGCCCGCCAGCCCCGGCCGGGCCAGCAGCCGGTCGCGCAGCACCGGCAGCAGGTCCCGGGTCCGGCGCCGGGTCGCCAGCACTGTCTCCTCCAGCAGAACGCCACCGTCGACCGGCTGGACGTAGAGGAAGCTCGGGACAGCGTCCGGGTCGGGGTCCGGTCCCGCGGCCGGCCGCCAGTCCATGAATTCGGCGGCGGTGTATCCGGCGGCCCGCGCCGCGTCCGCCGGGACGACGATGCCGTAGGCGACCTGCCGGACCGCCCCGGGGCGGTCCACCACACCGCGGCAGTCGACGACGGCGTCCACACCCAGGCCGGCGGCGTCCGGATCAGTGATGCGGCGGGCATGGATCCGTACCCCGGGCGCGAGCCGCTCCCGGACCGCCGTCCGGTCGATCATCGCGTAGGGGCCGAGGTCGAGGAGACGGGCTTCCGGGGTATGGGCCCGCAGGGTGCGGGCCACGTCGCCGAAGGGGATGACGGTCCGGGCCCACCCGGGCAGGGCGTCGAGCGGGACGCCGTAGCTGCCCGGCCACTGCGGCGGCAGCGGCGGGGTGGCGGCGGGGTCGTAGGCGTCGACGGTCCAGCCCCGGACGGCGGCACGGTGGGCGAGAACGGCGCCGGCGGGTCCGAGACCGAGGACGGCGATGTGCATGGTCTGACAGTCTCCTGACATCGGATGGTCGGTGGCGGCGGCCACCCCCGGGGTGCGGCGTCCGGAAAAATTCCGGTGCGGCATCCACCTGGGATGATATCGGAGCAGTGCGACAATCCGAAACAGAGTTCACCCCCGAAACAACGTGCTGTCGCGGGTATTCCGGGGAACTTCCTGCCACCGGCCCGGACAGCAGATACGCTACCGGTAGTCCGCGGGAAGAAACCTCCGGCAGGACTCTGCCGGAGTGGGGCGGGTATCTCCGGTTCTTCAGCGGAAGTGGTGGACGGGTCGCCCACGGTGACCATGGTGACCACGGTACCGTCGCGGCTCTCTCCGCCTAGGGCGGGAGGCGGAGAGCGCGGCGCCCGTCCCCACGACTGCGTCCCCGTTCACCGGTGCAGGAGCCCGTCTGCCGTCGTGATATGCTGGACCGTTGTGATTGTTACTCAGGATCTTGAAGTCCGGGTGGGGGCACGGACGCTGCTTGACGCCCCCGGCCAGCTGCTGCGGGTACAGCCCGGCGACCGTATCGGGCTCGTCGGGCGCAACGGTGCCGGCAAGACCACCACCATGCGGATCCTGTCGGGGGAGACCGAGCCCTACGGCGGCAAGGTCGTCACCTCGGGCGAGATCGGCTACCTGCCGCAGGACTCCAAGGAAGGTGACATCGAGCAGTCCGCCCGCGACCGTATCCTCTCCGCGCGCGGACTCGACAAGCTCCGGTCGTCGATGGAGCGGCAGCAGGAGCTCATGGAGGCGGGCACGGACGTCCAGCGGGACGCCGCCATCGGGAAGTACAGCCGGCTCGAGGAACAGTACAGTGCCCTCGGCGGCTACGAGGCGGACTCCGAGGCCGCCCGCATCTGCGACGGCCTCGGCCTGCCGCAGCGGATCCTCGACCAGCAGCTCAAGACCCTCTCCGGTGGTCAGCGCCGCCGTGTGGAGCTCGCCCAGATCCTCTTCGCCGCCACCGCCGGCTCCGGCCGCTCGCAGACCACCCTGCTGCTCGACGAGCCGACCAACCACCTCGACGCCGACTCGATCCACTGGCTCCGCGGCTTCCTGCAGAAGCACGAGGGTGGGCTCGTCATGATCTCCCACGACGTCGACCTGCTCGAGGATGTCGTGAACAAGGTCTGGTTCCTCGACGCCGTCCGCGGCGAGGCCGACGTCTACAACATGACGTGGAAGAAGTACCTCGACGCCCGCGCCACCGACGAGGCCCGCCGCCGCCGGGAGAAGGCCAACGCGGAGAAGAAGGCGGACGCCCTGCGCAAGCAGGCCGCGAAACTCGGCGCCAAGGCGACGAAGGCCGCCGCCGCCAAGCAGATGCTCGCCCGCGCCGACAAGATGATCGGCAGCCTCGACGAGGTGCGCCAGGAGGACCACGTCGCGCACATCTCCTTCCCGGAACCGGCCCCGTGCGGCAAGACGCCGCTGTTCGCCAAGGGGCTGACGAAGATGTACGGCTCCCTCGAGGTCTTCGCCGGGGTGGACCTGGCGATCGACAAGGGTTCGCGGGTGGTCGTCCTCGGCTACAACGGTGCCGGCAAGACCACCCTGCTCAAGCTGCTCGCCGGAGTGGAGCGCACCGACGGCGAGGGCGGCATCGTCTCCGGGCACGGCCTGAAGATCGGCTACTTCGCGCAGGAGCACGACACCATCGACCCGGACGCCACCGTCTGGGAGAACACCATCGCCGCCTGCCCGGACTCCGATGAGCAGGACCTGCGCGGACTGCTGGGTGCCTTCATGTTCTCCGGTGACCAGCTCAACCAGCCGGCCGGCACGCTCTCCGGCGGTGAGCAGACCCGTCTGGCGCTGGCCACCCTGGTCAGCTCCCGGGCGAATGTGCTGCTCCTCGACGAGCCGACGAACAACCTCGACCCGCAGTCCCGTGAGCAGGTGCTGGACGCCCTGCGCACCTACACCGGCGCCGTCGTCCTGGTCACCCACGACCCGGGTGCGGTGAAGGCCCTGGAGCCGGAGCGGGTCATCGTGCTGCCCGACGGCGACGAGGACCTGTGGAGCGACGCCTACATGGACATCGTGGAGCTGGCGTAGGGGACGCAGCGGGGCGCACGCCGGCGATGTCGGCGATGTCGGCATCGCGCGACGCCAGGATGGTCGGAGGGGGTCCGGACCATCCTGTCGTCGCGCGATGCTGACAGGGGGTCATCCGGCGCAGATCGCCGAACCGGCGTCGGGGAGCGCCCGGCCGGATAGGCTCGGGGACATGGTTTCCCCCAGTGACATGAGCGGCCCCGGCCCGGGCCGGATCCGGCAGGACACGGTCTACCGCGCCGGTGTGGCAGGGATCCGGCCGACCGTCCCCACCGACGCCGCCGGACTCGAACGCGCCGCCCGCCGCCGCATGTCGCGGAAGGCCTGGGCCTACATCGCCGGCGGGGCCGGTGAGGGCCGCACGATGGTCAACAACCGGGAGGCGCTGGACGCCGTCCGCCTGGTGCCCCGGGTCGGGGTGGACCGGAGCCGTCGGGATCTGTCGGTCACCCTGCCCGGCGGCCGGTACGACAATCCCGTCCTGCTGGCCCCGGTGGGCGCCGGTGCCCTGGTCCGGGAGGACGCCGACCTGGCCGTCGGACGGGCCGCGGCGGCGACCGGCACGCCGTACATCATCAGCAACCAGGGCAGCTCACCGCTCGAGGAGACCGTCGCGGCGATGCGGGCGGTCGACCCGGCGGCCCGGCACTGGTTCCAGCTGTACTGGTCGACCGATGAGCAGCTGGTGGACCATCTCATCGCCCGGGCGGAGGCGTCCGGCGCGTCCGCCCTCGTCGTCACTCTGGACACGACGGTCCTCGGCTGGCGGCCGCAGGACCTCAATCTCGGATCGCTGCCGTTCTCCCGGGGCCAGGGAATCGCCCAGTACCTGTCGGACAACCGGTTCCTGGAGATCGTCCGGGACCGGCTGGCCGCAGGCACCGCCGGCGGCATCGGTGGGGTGAAGGTGACCCCGGCGGCCGTGGCGTCCCTGCTGTCGATCGCCCGGCACCATCCGGGCCGGGCACTGCGCAACCTGCTCAGCCCGGAGCCGCGGGCCGCCGTCGAGACCTTCCTCGACATCTACTCCAATCCGGGGCTGGACTGGGACCTGCTGGCGACGGTCACGGAGCGGACCACCCTGCCGGTGGTGTTCAAGGGCATCCTGGATCCGCGGGACGCCCTGTCGGCGGTGGAGGCGGGGGCCGACGCGATCGTGGTCTCGAACCACGGTGGCCGTCAGGTCGACAACGCCGTCGCCTCCCTCGACGCGCTGCGCGAGATCCGGGGTGCCGTCGGGGACGCCTTCCCGCTGCTGTTCGATTCGGGGATCCGCACCGGGCGGGACGTGGCGGTGGCGCTGTCGTGCGGAGCCGACGCGGTGCTGCTCGGCCGGCCGCACATGTACGGCCTGGCCGCCGGCGGTCAGCGGGGTGTGGAGGAGGTCATCGGCAATGTGCTCGCTGAGCTCGATCTCACCACGGCGCTGACCTGAGGGCGGGCGGGCCCGCCCGGGGGACGGTCAGTTCCGGAAGCCGTGGACCGGCGCCGGGATGAAACCACCGCGGCCGACGAAGTCGGTGGTGGGGACCTCGTGGACGGGCATCACCGGCGCGTGGCCCAGCAGGCCGCCGAAGTCGATGTCGTCGCCGACACTGCGGCCGATGGCCGGGATGACGCGGACGGCGGTGGTCTTGTGGTTCATCATGCCGATGGCGGCCTCGTCGGCGATCATGCCGGCGATGGTGGCGGCGCTGGTGTCGCCGGGCACCGCGATCATGTCGAGTCCGACCGAGCAGATGGCGGTCATGGCTTCAAGCTTGTCGACGGACAAGGTTCCTGCCCTGACGGCGTCGATCATGCCGGCGTCCTCACTGACCGGGATGAAGGATCCGGACAGTCCGCCGACGCGGGAGCAGGCCATCATGCCACCCTTCTTCACCGCATCGTTGAGCAGGGCGAGTGCCGCGGTCGTGCCGTGGGTGCCCACCTGGCCGACCCCCATGTGCTCGAGAATGTGGGCGACCGAGTCGCCGATCTCCGCCGTGGGGGCCAGCGACAGGTCGACGATGCCGAACGGCACTCCGAGACGTTCGGCGGCCATCGTGCCGACGAGCTGGCCGGTGCGGGTGATCTTGAAGGCGGCCTTCTTGATCTCCTCGGCGACGGTGTTGAGGGAGGCCTCGGCGGGCATGGCGGCGACGGCCCGGTCGACGACGCCGGGGCCGGAGACCCCGACATTGATGACGCAGTCCGGTTCCTCCACACCGTGGAAGGCGCCCGCCATGAAGGGGTTGTCACCGACGGCGTTGCAGAAGACGACGAGCTTCGCGGCGGCGATCGAGCCGGTGTCGGCCGTCGCCTCGGCGCAGTCCCGGACGACCTGGCCCATCTCCGCGACCGCGTTCATGTTGATGCCGGCGCGGGAGGAGCCGATGTTCACCGAGGAGCAGACGACGTCGGTGGTGCTGAGCGCCTCGGGGATGGAGCGGATGAGGCGTTTGTCGGCCGCCGTGCCGCCCTTCTCGACGAGGGCCGAGTAGCCGCCGATGAAGTCGACACCGATCTCGGCGGCCGCCCGGTCGAGGGCGCGGGCGATGTCCACCGGGTCGCAGTCGGGGACGGCGGAGGCGACGATCGCCACCGGCGTGACGGAGACCCGCTTGTTCGCGATCGGGATACCCAGTTCATGCTCGATGCCCCGGGCGACGGACACGAGGTCCTTCGCGCGGGTCGTGACATGGTCGTAGATGGCGGTGCACGTCGCGGCCGGGGTGGCCCGGACGCAGGGCAGCAGGTTGATCCCCATGGTGACGGTGCGGATGTCCAGCCGGTAGCGGCTGATCATCGCGATGGTCTCGAGGATCGAGGCGGAGGGGAGGAAAGCGGTCATGTGTCCGGATCCCCTAGATGGTGTGCATCGCGTCGAAGATGGCCTGGGACTGCACCGTGATGACGAGCTTCTCCGCGTCCTCGACCTGTGCCATCCGGTCGTCGAGGGTGGAGACGTCGAGATCGTCGGGGAGACCGACGTGGAGGATCATCGTGAACCATTCGTCCATGATGGTCTGGGAGATGTTGCGGATGTTGATGTCCAGGTCGGCGCACGCGGTGGCGACGGCGGCGACGATGCCGGTGTGGTCCCGTCCGGTGACGGTCATGATCGCGATCATGGCCCCTCATGGTACCCGGGGGACAGACACCGCCACCCACCGGTCCGCAGGGCGGACGGTGGGTGGCGGGTGCTGGGACCTTGTCCGCAGCGTCGGGGGTCAGGACGCCCGCAGGGAGTGCTCGACGATGTCGAGTGCGGCCGGCAGGCGGTCGCTGCCGCGGTCTGACGCGAGGTGCGCCATGACCCCCTCCAGGACCAGCTCCAGGAGCTGGAGTGTGGTCTCGGTGGAGATGTCGGTGCGCAGCCGACCCGATGCACGCTGTTCCTCGAGACGGGCGGTGACCGCCTGCTTGAGAGCGCGCTGGTCGGCGTCCCACGTGGTGTGGAGCTCACCGTCGGTGCGGATGCGCCGCGTGATCTCCACCCGGAGGCTCCACCATTCGGCGAGCTCAGGTTCATCGAGGATGTACCTGATCAGGCCGATCATGCCCCGCTCGGAGGCCAACCGGGTCATGAGCTGCATGTCCCGGTGGGCGACCTCGCGGAAGAGGGTCTCCTTGTTGTGGAAGTGGTGGAAGATGGCGCCGCGCGATTTGCCCGTCGTCTTCTCCAACCGCGACACCGTCGCACCGTCGTACCCGTGGGAGACGAAGCACTCACGGGCACCGAGGAGGATTTCGCTCCGACGCTCGGAAAGGTCGCTTTCGCTGACCTTCGGCATGGGCTGCGTCCTTCTCCCGGTGAGGAACGGTGTTAGGCGTTCTTCATCATGTTGCGGAGAACGAACTGCAGGATGCCGCCGTTGCGGTAGTAGTCGGCCTCACCGGGGGTGTCGATGCGGGTGTCCGCGTCGAACTCGATGGTGGTGCCGTCCTCCTTGGTGGCGGTGACGTGCACGGTCTCCGGGGTGGAGCCCTCGTTCAGCTTCTCGATACCGTCGATGTCGAAGGTCTCGGTGCCGTCGAGGCCCAGGGACTTCCAGGACTCGCCCTGCGGGAACTGCAGCGGGACAACGCCCATGCCGATGAGGTTGGAGCGGTGGATACGCTCGAAGCTCTCGGCGATGACGGCCTTGACGCCCAGCAGCAGGGTGCCCTTGGCGGCCCAGTCACGGGAGGAACCGGTGCCGTACTCCTTACCACCGAGGACGACCAGCGGGGTGCCCTCGTTGGCGTAGTTGACGGAGGCGTCGTAGATGAACGACTGCGGGCCACCCTCCTGGGTGAAGTCGCGGGTGTAGCCACCGGAGACACCGTCGAGCAGCTGGTTCTGCAGGCGGATGTTCGCGAAGGTACCGCGGACCATGACCTCGTGGTTACCACGGCGGGAACCCAGCGAGTTGTAGTCCTTGCGCTCCACACCGAAGGAGTCCAGGTACTGCGCGGCAGGGGTGCCGGGCTTGATCGAGGACGCCGGGGAGATGTGGTCGGTCGTGACCGAGTCGCCCAGCAGGCACAGCACGCGGGCGCTGTGGATGTCCTTGACGGGCTCCGGCTCGGTGCTCATGCCGTCGAAGTACGGGGCGCGGCGGATGTAGGTGGACTTCTCGTCCCATGCGAAGGTCTTGCCCTCCGGCACGGGCAGGGACTGCCAGCGCTGGTCGCCCTTGAAGACGTCCGCGTAGTCGGCGGTGTAGAGCTCCTGGGAGATGGAGGACTTGATGACGTCCTCGATCTCCTCGGTGGAGGGCCAGACGTCCTTGAGGAAGACGTCGTTGCCGTCCTGGTCCTGGCCGAGCGGCTGGGTCTCGAAGTCGAAGTCCATGGTGCCGGCGATCGCGTAGGCGATGACCAGGATCGGGGACGCCAGGTAGTTCATCTTGATGTCGGGGGAGATGCGACCCTCGAAGTTACGGTTACCGGACAGGACCGCGGTGGCGGCCAGGTCGGCGTCGTTGATGCCCTTCGAGATCGGCTCCGGCAGCGGGCCGGAGTTACCGATGCAGGTGGTGCAGCCGTAACCCACGAGGTAGAAGCCCATGGCCTCCAGGTCCTTCCACAGGTCGGCCTTCTCGAAGTAGCCGGTGACGACCTGGGAACCCGGGGCGACCGAGGTCTTGACCCACGGAGCGGACTTCAGGCCCTTGGCGGCGGCCTTGCGTGCGAGCAGACCGGCGCCGACCATGACCGACGGGTTGGAGGTGTTGGTGCAGGAGGTGATGGAGGCGATGCCGACCATACCGTGGTCGAGGATCATGTCCTGACCGTCGTAGTTGACCTCGATCGGGTTCGAGGGACGACCCTCGTTACCGAGAGCGGCCGAGGGGATGTTGCCCTTGGCGTCGCCCGCGGTGGCCGGGTTTCCGGTGTGGCCGCCGACGTTGCCGCCCTCGGCGACGAAGTCCTGGGCGTCCTGGGAGCCCGAGGTGCTGTCGGTGTAGTTGTGCAGGTCCTTGCGGAACTGTGCCTTGGAGTCGGACAGCTCGATGCGGTCCTGCGGGCGCTTCGGGCCGGCGATGGAGGGGACGACGGTGGAGAGGTCGAGCTCCATGTACTCGGAGAAGGTCGGCTCGTTCTCGTCGGCCGTCTCGGCGTCCAGCCACATGCCCTGCTCCTTGGCGTAAGCCTCGACGCGGGCGAGGGTCTCCTCGTCACGGCCGGTCAGGCGCAGGTACTTGATGGTCTCCTCGTCGATCGGGAAGATCGCGGCGGTGGAACCGAACTCCGGGGACATGTTGCCGATGGTGGCACGGTTGGCGAGCGGCAGCTTGGAGACGCCCTTGCCGTGGAACTCGACGAACTTGCCGACCACGCCGTGCTGGCGCAGCATGTCGGTGATGGTCAGCACCACGTCGGTGGCGGTGACGCCGACCGGGATGTCACCGGTCAGCTTGAAGCCGACGACGCGCGGGATCAGCATGGAGATCGGCTGGCCGAGCATGGCGGCCTCCGCCTCGATGCCGCCGACGCCCCAGCCCAGGATGCCCAGGCCGTTCTCCATCGTGGTGTGGGAGTCGGTACCGACACAGGTGTCCGGGTAGGCCAGGCCGTTGTTGTCGAAGACGGAACGGGCCAGGTACTCGATGTTGACCTGGTGGACGATGCCGGTTCCCGGGGGGACGACGCGCAGGTTGTCGAAGGCGCCGGTGGCCCACCGCAGCAGCTTGTAACGCTCGGCGTTGCGCTGGTACTCGATGTCGACGTTCTTCTCGAGCGCGGACTCGTCACCGAAGTTCTCGATGATGACCGAGTGGTCGATGACCATCTCGGCCGGGTTCAGCGGGTTGACGTCGTCGGCGTTACCGCCGAGGGCGACGACCGCGTCGCGGATGGTGGCCAGGTCGACCACGCAGGCGACACCGGTGAAGTCCTGCATGACCACGCGGGCCGGGGTGAACTGGATCTCGATGCTGGGCTCCGCGGAGGGATCCCAGTTCGCGAGGGCCTCGATGTGCTCCCGGGTGACGTTCGCCCCGTCCTCGTTACGGAGGAGGTTCTCGCCGAGGACCTTCAGGGAGTAGGGCAGCTTCTCCATGCCCGGGACCGCACTGAGGCGGAACATGTCGTACGTGCGGTCGCCAACCTCGAGTGTC
The DNA here is from genome assembly GCF_007970465.1 of Corynebacterium nuruki S6-4. Lineage (NCBI taxonomy): Bacteria > Bacillati > Actinomycetota > Actinomycetes > Mycobacteriales > Corynebacteriaceae > Corynebacterium > Corynebacterium nuruki. The sequence continues at coordinate 659,307 of NZ_CP042429.1, read as the reverse complement.
CCCTTGGCACCGAACGAGTTCTTGCTTTCAGTCACGTGAGTGCTCCTGAATCTCTTCTCGTTATGAGTCGTCGTTGTATGACGTTTGTCAGACGTCCCCTCCGTGCGGGGACCGTGGATCTGGTCCCGACGTCTCAGGAGACGCCCACGGAGGTCTGCCACTATTGTGCAGCAGGTAACTCTGATCCGTCGCGACCATCTTAACAGTACGGACGTATTGCTACATAATCCCTTTTCAGAGCGCTGTTCTTTTGGGGGTGGCTGACTCGCGTGCGGAAACTCCGCGAATTAGTGACGGAAAGTCGGGTCGCTTCCATAACTAAAGCGATGCTTACCTGAATCGGGAAGATCGTCCGGATCCGGCATTGTCCGGCAGGGCCGCTCCGGCACTGTCGGCCACCCGGCCCGGGCGCGTCGGACCTGCCGGAGAGAGCGGGGAGGGGCAGGGAGGGGCGCGTACTCGGCGTCCCCGAGGTGGCATAGCCGACTAGTCAAGGAAAAAGACTTGTCGTTGGTGAAGGCAATCTAGAGCTTGAGGGGATGTTCCAGGTGTCTGCCGCAACCCGACACGCCGTGCGTTACGGAGGTGTGACATAGATCACAATCACAGTTTGGTAACCGATCTCTGCAGGTCAAGCCATATGGCGTGACGGATGTGACGAATGGTTCTGAAGTTGTCCACGTTGTCGAGGTTTCGGATGGTGCATGAGCTGCCCTACGGTGCACGTGTCGTCATTTGGTAACGAACAGATATCGGCGTGACGGGCGAGGCGAGATCCTTTCCCGACATCACCGGAATCGGTCGGTACCGGACAGTGACGCTCCCGGTCATCCACCGGGATGCCGGACCGGACGGGCGCTCTCGCCACCGCATGGGGAAGTGCGGTGGCAGGCAGCCGACGGGACGGTGGAGCATTTTTCGTCCACCACCCACGAGGAGAACAACGTGGCACTTCGACTGAGAACCCGTGGCAGGGCCCGCGGCGCCAGCACCCGGTCCAGCCGGGCGCTGCTGGCCGTGGCGGTCACCGCCGGTCTCGCCGCCCATGCCTCGACCGCGATCGCCGACCCGGCGGCCGCGGACCGTACCGAGGGGGCCGAGTCCTACCTGGCGGACCTCGTCGGGAAGGTCTCCGACGCCGAGAAGGAGGCCGCCGGCGCCGAGAGCGAGCTCGGCGGCCTCCGCGAGTCCGTCAACAAGGCCCGCGTCGATGTCGAGCACAGCCAGCGCGAGGCACAGCAGGCCCAGGATGACGTCATGTCGGCGAAGGACCGGCTGGGCAGGTCCCAGACCGACGTCGACAAGGCGCAGGACAAGCTGGACGGCCTGGCACGGTCGGCGTACACGCAGGGTGGGGACGCCTCGCCGGTGGCCGTGGCCGCCGGCGGGGACGCAGCCTCCGACTCACTCGACCGCTCCACCTATCTCCGCATGGCCGCCGAGAAGCAGCAGAGTGAGGTCGAGCGGCTGGACCGCAGCCGGACCGAGGCGGCGAACGAGGAATCCTCGCTGCGCGACGCCCGTAACGGCGCCGACGAGAAGGTCGCCGCGGCGGTGGACGCCCACAACACCGCCCAGTCCGCCTACGACGACGTCCTGGGTTCGGTCGCGGAGAAGACCGGCCGGGTCCAGCAGCTGCGTGCGGCGGCGGACCAGGCACGGGCCAAGCTCGAGGCGGCACGCAAGGCGGTCGACTCGGTCGCGGCGTCCGACCCGGGTGCGACCTCGTTCGACAAGCGCCGCGCCGCAGAAGCTGCGGTGGACAAGGCTCCTGCCTCGACTCCGGCCGCTCCGGCCGGGGACAGCGCCGACAGTGCCGACAACGCCGCGAGTGCCCCCGCCGTGCCGCAGGCCGCCGGGACCCCGGCGGCGCAGGCTCCGGCGGTGGACACCAAGGTGGATGTCACGACGACCGCCCCCGCCGGTGATACCGGGGAAGGTACCACCGGCACGGCCACGTCTGAACAGGCCACGACTGAACAGGCCACCACAGAGCAGACCACGACCGACCCCGCCGCCGACAGCAGTGCCGACGACGGTACGGAGTCGGCTGAGGCAGCTGAGGCAACTGAGCCTGCCGAGCAGTCCGGGGCCGACGCCACGGCACAGACCTACGAGGCACCGTCGAGCTTCGACGCCTCCGACGCCGGTGACGACCGCCGGCAGTCCGCCATCGACGGACTCTTCAGTGCGGCGGGTGCCGCCGCCTACGCCGGTGCCTCGACCTTCCTCGGTGGTGGAGACGCCACGGCGTCCCTGTCGGCCGCCGGACAGGCCGGACAGCAGGCCGCGTCGGACGCCTACGCGGGTCTGCCCGTGGCCGGCCGTCCCGAGTCCGGGGCCCCGGACGAGTCCTCGACGCCGGGGACCTCCGGGGGATCCGGTGGAAACGGTGGTTCAGGCGACACGGGCAACACCGGCGACACCAGCGACCCCGACACCTCCGGATCCGTCAGCGACAAGATCGAGCGGGTCATCGACCGCGGGATGACGCAGCTGGGCGTGCAGTACGCCTGGGGCGGCGGCAACTGGTTCGGCCCGACCCTCGGCATCCGGGACGGCGGCGTGGCCGACTCCTACGGCGACTACGCGAAGACCGGCTTCGACTGCTCGGGGCTGATGATGTACGCGTTCTACGCTGTCGGCATCCAGCTCGACCACTACTCCGGCTACCAGTACACCGCCGGCACCCAGGTGCCGGTCGACCAGGCCAAGCGCGGCGACATGCTGTTCTGGGGTCCCGGCGGCGGCACCCACGTCGCCCTCTACCTCGGCGACGGCAAGATGCTGGAGGCCCCCGAATCCGGGTCCGACGTCCACGTCTCCGACGTCCGGTGGGACGGCATCCAGCCGATGGCCACCCGGATGATCGAGTGACCGCAGGGTCGAGGGGCTCGGGGAGTTAACGCAGGAGTTCGCGCATCGCATGGTCGACAGCAGTCGTCCGTGCGGTGCGCACTGCGCGTGACAGGGGGAGCAGGAGGGGATCGAGGCCCGCCCCGGCGTTGGATGACCTGGTCACCTCGATGATCGACGCGACGACATCCGCCCGGGCCATGAGCTTCGCCGCCCGGGTGGCCACCCCGGGGGGAAGACCCGGCAGGCCGAAGGCGTCGCTCAGCGCGCCGACGGCGAGACGGGGCGCGGTGTGCCGCATCGGCGGCGTCCCGGAGGCGGCGACGAGGCCGGCGGCGCGGTCGGTGGCGTCCCGCAGCATCCGGTCGGCGTCCCCCGGCCCGAGGACCGGGGCGGGGACGCCACGCCCTTCGCACCGGTACCAGGTCCATTCGACGAGGGAGCGGTCGAGGACACGGGGGACGGCGACGTGGGTGACGTCGGGGTCGGCGTCCGCCACGGTGATGCCGGCACCGGTCTCGGTGACGGCGACGGCACCGTTGCTGCCGGCGGGTAGCGGCGGCGGATCGCCCGCGCCGGCGAGGGCCAGTCCGACCAGGGGACGCTCGGCGAGTCCGACCGGGGCGTCGCGGGTCACCTCGCGCACGGCGTGGAACAGGTCGACGAGACCGGTGGGGCGGGATCCGGCCTGTCCGAGACGTCCGTCGAAGGGGTCGTCGGCGGCCGGATCGGTCCGCAGGACATGGGCGGGTCCCTGGACGTCCTGGAAGGCGTCGATGAGGTCGTCGGTGGAGAGCAGGCCGTGGAGCCACCAGCCGAGCCACAGGGTGGAGTTCTGGACAGGTGACCAGAGCTGCTCGCGCAGCGAGGTACCGGGGTGAGTCATTCGTCCCACCTTAGACGCGCCCCTCTAGAGTGGGCTCCCATGGGTTTCAGTGACAGGTACGGTGCGGACGTGCTCGGCGGCGGAGACGGGAGCGGACACGGGAGGGGACACGGCGGCGGCCACCGTCCGCCGCCGCCCCCGGAGGTCCCGGCGGCGCCGGGGCTCGTCGTTGAGGACCTGTCCGAGGGATGGGTCGGGGCGGTGACCGGTTTCGAGAAGACCTACGACGGGAACTTCGTCCGGCTGGAGGACCGGCACGGCCGGGAACGGCTGTTCAAGATGCGGCCCGGCGGCTTCCTCGTCGACGGCCGGCGGGTCACCCTGACCCGCTATGTCGGGCAGCAGCAGGTGCCGGTGCCGGAGCAGCGGTCGAATTCGGGGTCGCGTCGGGTCGCGGATGTGCGGGCGAAAGTCGCCGCCCCGTCACGGATCTGGGTGGAGGGACTCCACGATGCCGCCATCGTTGAACAGGTCTGGGGTCATGACCTGCGCGTCGAGGGAGTGGTCGTGGAGTTCATCGAGGGTCTGGACAACCTGCCGGAGATGCTCGCGGCGTTCGGTCCGGGACCGGAGCGCCGGGTGGGCGTCCTCGCCGACCACCTCGTCGAGGGGTCGAAGGAGAGCCGGCTCGTCGCCGGTCTGGACCCGGCGGTCGCCCGGCATGTCATGGTCACCGGTCACCCGTACATCGACATCTGGGAGGCGGTGAAGCCGGCGTCGGTGGGGATCAGTGCGTGGCCCCGGGTGCCGCGCGGCGAGGACTGGAAGACCGGGGTGTGCCGGCGGCTCGGCTGGGGGACGCCGCAGGACGGCTGGCGTCGGGTCTACTCGTCGGTCCACACGTTCCGTGACCTGGACGCCACGCTGATCGGCGCCGTGGAACGGTTGGTGGACTTCGTCACGGTCGGGGAATGACGGTATTTCTGTAGGCTGGGTCACATGGTCCCGCTCATCTGGTTGATCGCGGCAGCGGTGCTCGCGATCGGTGAACTCCTCGTCATGGACTTCACGCTCCTCATGCTGGGCGTCGCCGCCCTGGTGACCGCCGGTGTCGCGGTCACCGGGATCCCGGTCTGGGCCACGGTCTGCGTCTTCGTCGTCGCCGCCCTGGGCACGGTCCTGCTGGTCCGGCCGGCTCTGCGCCGCCGTGTCGTGGACAGTTCGGAGATCACGGCGTTCACGCCGCGCGAGCTGGAGGGGATGGACGCTGTGGTCCTGGTCCCGGTCACCTCGACCGACACGACAGGCCAGGTCCGGGTCAACGGTGAGATCTGGTCGGCCCGGGCGGCACACCCCGGGGACATGTTCAGTGAAGGGGACCGTGTGCAGGTCGTCTCCATCGACGGCACCACCGCAGTGGTGTGGAAAGGAGTGTGAGGACCGTGAGTGTGCTGGCTGTTCTCCTGATCGTCGTCCTGGTGCTCGTTGTCGTCCTCCTCGTCAAGGCGGTCGCCCTGATTCCACAGGGGGAGGCGGCCGTCATCGAACGTCTCGGCCGCTATATCCGGACCGTGTCCGGGGGACTGACGATCCTGGTGCCCTTCATCGACCGCGTCCGCGACAAGGTGGACACCCGTGAGCAGGTCGTGTCTTTCCCGCCGCAGGCGGTCATCACCCAGGACAACCTCACGGTGGCCATCGACATTGTCGTGACCTTCCAGATCAACGATGCGGCACGGGCGATCTACGGGGTCAACAACTACATCGTCGGTGTCGAGCAGATCTCCGTCGCCACGCTGCGTGACGTCGTCGGCGGCATGACGCTGGAGGAGACCCTGACCTCCCGCGACGTCATCAACCGGCGGCTGCGTGGGGAGCTGGACGCGGCGACGACGAAATGGGGTCTGCGCATCAGCCGCGTGGAGCTCAAGGCCATCGATCCGCCGCCGTCGATCCAGCAGTCCATGGAGATGCAGATGAAGGCGGACCGGGAGAAGCGGGCGATGATCCTCACCGCCGAGGGCCGGCGGGAGTCCGACATCAAGACCGCCGAAGGTGAGAAACAGGCCCGTATCCTCGGTGCGGAAGGTGAGAAGCACGCCCAGATCCTCGCCGCCGAGGCCGAGCGGCAGGGGCGGATCCTGCGGGCCGAGGGTGAGCGCGCCGCGAAGTACCTGGAGGCGCAGGGTGAGGCGAAGGCGATCCAGAAGGTCGCCGCGGCGATCAAGGCGGCACGCATCACTCCGGAGGTCCTGTCCTACCAGTACCTGGAGAAGCTGCCGGAGATGGCGCAGGGCGACGCGAACAAGGTCTGGATGCTGCCGATGCAGTTCGGTGACTCGCTGGAGAAGTTCGCGAAGTCCTTCGCGGACAAGGGCGACGACGGGGTGTTCCGTTACGAACCGCCGGAGGTCGACGACAGTGTGCGGGAGGAGGCCAACGAGACGAGTTCGGAGGACTGGTTCAAGACCGAGTCCGCCCCCGAGATCGCGAAGGCGGTGGCCGAGGCGAATGCCGTCGCCAACCGCAGTGTGGCCGAGGAGGAGGCCGTCGACGACCCGGCTGTCAGCGCAGCGTCCCGACACGCGCGAGCATATGAACCGCCAACGTCCACCCCGCCTGCTCAGCCTGCCAGCCCGCCGCAGCCAGACGCTGGGACATAGCCTGTTTGGAGATCCCGACCATCTCCGCCGCCTCGGTCTGCAGGTACCCCTGCCGCATCAGTGCCGTCGCCTCCCGCCCCTCGGCCGTCCGCCTGCTCAGCAGGTGGGCGATGAGGGTGAAGGCGGCGGCGATGTCGTCGGCGACGTCGACCGCGTGCCCGGGCGCCTGGGCTCCGCCCGGTCCCGGCTGCTCGATGCGTGCGCTGACCGCGCCGGCCCGGCGGTTGCCGGCGAGGGCACGTTCGGCCGCGGCGGTGAGGTGGTCGGGGTCAGCGTCCCCGTCATCGGCGTCCGGGAGCACTGCGCCGATGCCGACCGCGAAGTCGCCGACCTGCAGCAGGTTGAGGACGACCGTGGTGGTGCTGTCGGCGTCCGGGGAGAGCAGGACGAACGCGTCGGGGGCGAGGATCGTCGCGTCGGTGACGGCCCGGCTCCCGGCGAGGGCCCCGGCAATTTCACGGACGTAATCGCCCCGTCGGCGGGCGTGGCCGCGGTAGAGCGCATGGATGGCGAACATGCCGCCCAGTCTACGCTGTCTACTCTGTCGCCTTGACCTCAGGGGGAGTGTGCGGGGGCCCGGTCTGCGGTCGGCCCAGGATCCTGCTTTCGCGGACGGTCAGTCCGAGTCCGAGCGCGGCGGTCACCACGGTGATGCCGAGTGTCCAGGGGTTCCCTCCGGTGACGATCACGTCCGTGGCGACGACGGTGGCGACCGTGTTCGGGGCGGAACCGGCGACGGTCGCGGTGAGATACGGGGCCACCGGGATCCGGGAGAGTCCGCAGGCGTAGTTGAGGAGGGTGAAGGGGACGGCGGGGATCATCCGGAGCCCCAGGACGCTGATCCAGCCGCGTTGTTCCAGGCGGGCCTGCAGGACCGCGATCTGCCGGAGGTCGGCGGTGCGGTGGACGAGTCCGCGCCCGAGCCGGCGGATCAGCAGGAAGGAGAGCCCGGCCGAGAGCAGGAGACCGCCGAGGGCGAGGAGGGACCCGGTCCAGGCCCCGAACAGCAGACCGGCCGCCACGGTCCACACCGTCCGGGGCACCGGCAGCTGGGTCACGGTGACCATGAGCAGCAGATAGGCGAGGGGGGCCCACCCCCCGGTGGCGGCGATCGCGTCCCGCAGGGTCGAGGCGTCCGGCAGGGGAAGGAGGAAGCCCGCCGCGACGAGGACGACCAGGAGGGTCGGCAGGGCGAGCTGCACACTGGTGGGCAGCCGGCGCCACCCGGTGAGGAGATCACGGAGCAGGGGTTTCACCCCGACCTCCTCCCGTGGCGTCGGATACGGTAGCGGACGAAAAAAGACCCACCGTGCCGGTGGGTCTTCCCGTGGTGTCCGGAGGGGGACTTGAACCCCCACGTCCGTTAATAGGACACTAGCACCTCAAGCTAGCGCGTCTGCCATTCCGCCACCCGGACATGGATGGAGTACACCGCCCAGCTGCTGCGCTGTGCCGTGGACTCCGCACACTGTACCTGCCGGGGTCCGGCGTTGACAAATTGCTGACACGTTCCGGGGCGGGTCCTGCCGCTCCGGCCGAATCCATATATCGGTATAACCTGTTCCTGCAGGGTGTCGACGGGTTCGGCATACTTGACGGTATGACTGATTCCGCGCGCAACCACCAACCGACCTACATCTCGGACCGGTTCCCGGGCCCCGACCCCTACGCCCCGCTGACCGACCTCCCGACCTTCACCCTCACCAGCGAGGACTTCGCCGACGGCGACCGGCTCCCGGCCGCCCAGCTGGGCGGGAGCGACGTCTCCCCGCAGCTGTCCTGGAGCGGCGCCCCCGAAGGGACCGAGACCTATGCGGTGACCTGTTACGACCCGGACGCCCCCACCGGTGCCGGCTACTGGCACTGGGCCGTGTTCAACATCCCCGCCTCGGTGACCTCGTTGGCCGCCGGCGCCGGGGACAGTGAACTGTCGGGTCTGCCGGACGGGGCGGTGGCGCTGCGCGGCGACTCCGGAAGCCGCGGCTACTACGGTGCCGAGCCGCCCGCCGGCCACGGCCCCCACCGTTACCTCTACGTCGTCCACGCGGTGCCGACCCGGCTCGACATCCGGGACAGCTCCAGCCCGACGATCCTCGGCTTCAGCCTGAACTTCCAGGCCTCCGCCCGCGCGATCCTGTGGGGCTGGGCCGAGAACTGAGTCCCGGGGCACCGGGCCGGTCGGTCAGTCGAGCCACTCCAGCTCACGGCCCACGGCCGCCGAGATCGACGGCAGACCGTGGCGCCGCACCTGGTCGGCCAGACCCAGGTGGATGTCCCGGATCCAGTCCGGGCCACCGTAGATGAACCCGGTGAAGCCCTGGAGGAGGTCTGCTCCGGCGCCGATACGCTCCCAGGCCTGCTGCGGTGTCTCGATACCGCCGACGCCGATGAGGACGAGCCGGTCGCCGGCACGGTGCCGGATCCGGCGCAGCACCGTCAGGGCGCGCGCCGCCACCGGCGGTCCGGAGATCCCGCCGGCCCCGTAGGAGGCGATCACGGCGGGGGAGCCGGTCAGACCGTCCCGGCTGATCGTCGTGTTGGTCGCGATGAGACCGGTGAGGTCGAGTTCGAGGGCGAGGTCGGTGACGGCGTCCACGTCCTCGTCGGAGAGGTCCGGTGCAATCTTGACGAACAACGGGCGGTCACTGGCCCGGCGGACCGCGGCCACGATCGGACGCAGACTCTCGACCGCCTGCAGATCCCGCAGACCGGGGGTGTTGGGGGAGGAGACGTTGATGACGAGGTAGTCGGCGACGGCGTGGACCGCGCGGGCGGACTCGAAGTAGTCCGCCGGGGCGACCTCGGCGGGGGTCTTCTTCGTCTTCCCGAGGTTCACTCCCACCGGCTCGGCGTACTCCCGGCGTCCGGCCAGCTGGCGGGCGGCGGCGAGCGCACCGTGGTTGTTGAAGCCCATCCGGTTGAGGATGGCGTGATCGCCGGGGAAGCGGAACATCCGCGGCGTGGGATTGCCCGGCTGGGCGACGGCGGTGACCGTGCCCACTTCGGCGAAGCCGAAACCGAGCGGCCCCCAGATGTCGGCCATCGTCGCGTCCTTGTCGAACCCGGCGGCCAGGCCCAGCGGGCGCGGGACGTCGAGCCCGGCGATGCGCTGGGCGAGCACCGGGTCGGTCACCGGAAGCAGTGCCCGCAGGCCGCGGCGTACCGGGGTGATCCCGGCGGCGGTGTGCAGGGCGGTGGCCATGAGGCCGTGGATCCGCTCCGGACGCAGCCGGAACATGAGGCCGAGGGAGCCGCGGTAGACGAGTCCGCGGAGGGCACGGAACGCAGCAGACACAGGGGACACTGGGGACACAGTGGAGGCGGGGGTCATGCCGGGAGATCCTTGTCGTCGATGAGTTCACGGCTGCCGTCGGCGCCGACGACCAGCAGGTCGCCGGAACCGTCGTCGACGAGGTGCCGGACCGCGGCGACGGTCCTGACACTGCCGACGGAGACCGGGGTGCCCGAGGACAGCCGGTAGCCGGTGAGGGTGTTGTCGCCGGTGGTGGAGACCCACATGATCTGCCGGTCGGCGTCCCACAGGGTGGCCCACGGTCCGGGGCCGGTGGGGACGGCCTGGGTGTGCCGGACGAGGTCGGTCATCGTGTAGACCAGCGCCTGGTCCTGGCGGGGGTCCGAGGCGACGAACACACCGTCGGGCAGGTAGCCGGCGGAGACGGTGCCCACGCCCTGGCCGACCCGGAGTCCGGCCTGCCGCTGGTGCCCGGAGATGTCGATGTCGGTGACGCTGGACTGGCCGGCGTCGACGACCACGCCACGCCACTGGACGCCGTCGTGGTCGTCGTTGCGGTCGTTGCCGACCAGCAGGGCGTCCGATCCGGTCGCGGTGACCGATTCACTGCCGGTCTCCGCACCGTCGGAGCCGTACCAGGTCACCTTGTCGGTACCTTCCTTCGTGACCGCCACCGACCCGTCGGGCGCGGCGACGGCCGAGGTGAGGGTGCCGCCGGTGTCGACGGTGCGGGTCGTCTTCCCGGTGGCGTCGAGAAGCAGGACCTTGTCGCCGCAGGCGAGGGTCACGCCGTCGACGGCGGAGGAGATGCGGTCGCAGTCGGCCGGGACATCGACCCGACGGGCGGAGCCGTCGGCCACCGCGGACAGGGGACCGACGGTGAGGCTGCCGTCACCGAGCAGGGCGACCGGGGCGCCGGACTTCCCGGCCCCGGCGCGGGCCACCCCCTGCACGGGGGAACCTCCGGTCACGGTCCCGACCGGGGACACGGCGGCGGGCGAGTCACCGGGGGTGGCGGCCACGCCGACGACGGTGTCACCGTCCGGGTCGTCATTGTCGTAGACCTGGTCTGAACAGCCGGTCAGGGTCAGTGCGGCAGCTGCGGTGCCGGCGAGCATGATGGACAGGCGTTTCACAGGTGTCACGGTACTACACCGGACCCGGTACCCTGTCGTCACATGACTGACACCACCATGGGTATGGACTGGCTCCAGACCATCGTCCTCTCCGTCGTGCAGGGGCTCACCGAGTTCCTGCCCGTGTCCTCCTCCGGGCATCTGCGCATCGTCTCCGAGCTGTTCTGGGGCCGGGACGCCGGCGCCTCGTTCACCGCCGTCGTGCAGCTCGGCACCGAGCTCGCGGTCCTGGTGTTCTTCGCCCGCGACATCTGGAACATCATCACCGGCTGGTTCGCCGGGGTGTTCCACCGGGAACGGCGCGGGACGCTGGACTACCGGATGGGCTGGATGGTCATCGTCGCCACCATCCCGGTGGGCCTGATCGGCTTCTTCGCCAAGGACATCATCCGCGACAATCTGCGGAACCTGTGGATCACCGCCACCGTGCTGATCCTGTTCTCCTTCGTGTTCATCTGGGCCGAGAAGGTCGGCACCCGGACGCGCACCTACGGGAAACTGACGATGAAGGACGCGGTCCTCATGGGTCTGGCCCAGTGCCTGTCCCTGATCCCGGGAGTCTCCCGGTCCGGGGCGACCGTGTCCGCCGGACTGTTCCTCAACCTCGACCGGGAGGTCGCCACCCGGTTCTCCTTCCTGCTGGCCATCCCGGCGGTGCTCGCCTCCGGCCTGTTCAGCCTCGATGACGCCTTCAACCCCACCGACGGGCAGTCGGCGACGGGCCTGCAGCTCCTGGTGGGCACGGGAATCGCCTTCATCCTCGGGTACATCTCGATCGCCTGGCTGCTGAAGTTCGTCTCGCACCACTCCTTCGCGTGGTTCGCGGTGTGGCGGATCCCGGTCGGTGTGCTGGTCATGGTGCTGCTGGCCACCGGCGTGATCACGGCCTGACCCGGCCGGTAGAATCGGTTCCCATGCGTTCCTGGCCCTCACCCGAGATTCCGGCCCTCCCCGGGTCCGGCGTCCCCCTAAGCCTCTACGACACCGCCGATGACGTGGTCCGCCCCGTCGCCACCGACTGGCCGTCCGGCGAGGTCGGTGTGTACGTCTGCGGCATCACCCCCTACGATTCGACCCACCTGGGGCATGCCGCGACCTACGTCACTTTCGACCTGGTCAACCGGCTGCTCACCGACAACGGCCATGCGGTGCACTACGTGCAGAACATCACCGACGTCGACGATCCGCTGTTCGAGCGGGCCGAGCGCGACGGGGTGGACTGGCGTGAACTCGGCGCCTCCCAGATCGACCTGTTCCGCGGTGACATGGAGGCCCTGTCGGTCATCCCGCCGCGCGAGTACGTCGGCGCGATGGAGACCATCGACGAGGTCGTCGATCTCGTCGGTCGGCTGATGGCCGTCGGTGCGGCCTACCGGCTCGACGATGACGGGTACCCGGACGTCTACGCCGACTACACCGCCACCGAGCAGTTCGGCTACGAGTCCCGCTACGATGCCGCGACGATGGCCGAGCTGTTCGCCGAGCGCGGTGGCGACCCGGACCGTCCCGGGAAACGGCATCCGCTGGACGCCCTGGTGTGGCGGGCCCACCGTGACGGCGAGCCGGCCTGGGACTCGCCCTTCGGCCCGGGCCGCCCCGGCTGGCACGTCGAGTGTTCGGCCATCGCCACCAACCGGCTCGGTGCGTCCTTCGCCGTCCAGGGCGGCGGCAGTGACCTGCGGTTCCCGCACCACGAGTTCTCCGCGGCCCACGCGGAGGCGGCCCACGGCTGTGCCCGGATGGCCGACCACTACGTCCACACCGGCATGATCGGGCTGGACGGGGTGAAGATGAGCAAGTCGCTCGGCAACCTCGTCTTCGTCTCGAAGCTCGTCGAGGCCGGACACGATCCCGCCGCGATCCGGCTGGGCCTCTACGAGAACCACTACCGGGCCGACCGGGACTGGTCCGATGCGGTCCTGACCCGTGCCGAGGAGCGGCTGGCCCGGTGGCGGGCGGCGGCACAGGCGGCCGCCGTGCTGCCGGCGGACGTTGCGGCGCCGCTGGTCGCCGAGGTCCGTGCGGCCCTCGCCGATGACCTGGACACCCCCCGGGTGCTGCAGCTCGTCGACGACTGGTGTGAGCAGGTGACCGGCGGATCGGTCGCGGCGTCCGGCGACGGGGCCGGTCAGACCGCCGGTGAGCTCGTCACGGCGATGACCGACGCCCTGCTGGGCGTCCGGCTGTGACCGCGGGGCAGGGTGCCGCCGACCGGGCGGCCGCCGAGATGGTGGAGAACATCACGGCCATGGCCACCGGCAGTTACCTGCGCGAGGAGGACCGGGCCCTGTGGGACCCGCCGTACCCGCCGGAGGTCGCCGACGAGGTTGCGGCGGTGCTGCGCCGGATGGTCGCCGAGGTCCGGGAGGCGGCCGGTGCCGCCGGTGTCCCGGACGCCGCGACACTCGCGGTCCTCGCCGCCCACGGTGCGCTGACCACGGTCAGTGCGGCGTACGGGGACGCGGTGTTCGAGGAGGAGGAGCAGGCGGACTTCCGCCGGGTCGTCGTCGCCCTGGCCGCGGAGGTCGGGGCGGACGCCGAGGAGATCCTCGCCGACCTCGACCGTGTCACGGAGCAGGAGTAGCGGGCTCCAGCAGCAGCGCCTGGTTGGTGGTGCCCACCGGGCCCTCCTCGTCGTAGAGCCGGCCGACGGTGAGGCCGGCACCGTCGGGGCCGTAGTTGGCGTCGGCCTGCACACAGGTCCAGGTGCCGCGCGGCAGCCGGTGGACGCAGACGGTGAGGTCGGTGTTCATGAACTGCCACTGGCCCGGGTCGAGCGTCGGGTTGGTGCCGTTGGCGACGTCGGCGACCGCCATGAGCCGGGTCCAGGGGGAGTCCGGGACGCCGGCGACGACGGGGATCGTGCTGCGGACCCACAGTTGACCGGGGGCGATCCGGCATTCGAGGGTGTCGATGTAGCCGCCCGACCACCGGCCGGTGAAGGAGCCCGGATCCGACGGGTCGTCGTCGGGGGTCGCCTCGGCCAGGGGGACGACGTCGGGGGCGACGGCGGTCTCGATGGCGGTGGTGTCCAGTTCCCGCACCCACCAGCCGGTGCCGCGGGCGACCTCGCGGCCGTCCGGGTTGGTCACGGTGGCCTCGACGAGGCTGATCCGGCGGCCCGGCCGCAGTACCCGGGTGCTGGTGCGCAGCTCGCCGAGCGGGACGGCGCCGAGCAGGTCGGTGGTGGTGCGGACCAGTCGGCCGCTGGCGGGGGTCGCCGACTCGAGGAGGTGCGTCACCAGGGCGGACGGGGGTGCCCCGTGCTGGAATCCGGGGCCCCAGGGGCTCCCGGTGTGTTCGGTGGCGGTGAAGGTCTGCCATGAGGTACCCACGTCATCGGTGTGTGTCGCACCTGGCAGAAAGTAAGCGTCCGTGATGTCTGTCATAGTGTGAGAGTGTATCCCGGCGGGCATGATGGGGGTGTGAAGGCACTGCTGTGGGACATGGACGGGACACTGGTGGACACCGAACCGCGCTGGGGGGAGGCGACCTACGCGATGGCGGCGGCGATGGGACGCGAGCTCACCCCCGAACTCCGGGCACAGACGGTCGGCGGGAGCGCGGAGGGCACGGTGCGGCTGTGCGCGGACTGGGCCGGCCTGGAGCTCACCGACGCCGGGGTCGCCGACTGGATCGACCGGCTCTACGAGGACGTCTCCGCCCGGTTCGCCCGCGGCCTGGAACTGCAGCCGGGCGTCCACGACCTGCTGTCGGCGGCGAAGGCCGCCGGCATCCCGATGATGGTGGTGACCAACACCTTCCGCCGGCTCGCCGACCAGGCACTGGACAGTATCGGCAGGCACTGGTTCGTCGGTTCGGTGTGCGGCGACGAGGTCGCGGTCGGCAAGCCCGATCCCATGCCGTACCGCACCGCGGCCGGGCGGCTGGGCGTCGACCCCGACGACTGCCTGGTGTTCGAGGACTCGGTCAACGGCCGGACCTCCGCGGCCGCGGCCGGCTGCCGGGTCGTCGATGTCTCGGCACCGGGGGCGCTGGCCGGTCTGACGCTGCCTGACGTGGTCCGGCTGTGGCAGGCCCGGGCGGGTGTGACAGAATAGGGGACGTGAAGAACTTCGATTCCCTGTTTGAGGAACTGTCCCAGCGTGCGCAGGAGCGTCCGGAAGGATCCGGCACCGTGAAGGCTCTGGACGGTGGACTGCATAACCTCGGGAAGAAGATCGCGGAGGAGGCGGGCGAGGTCTGGCTCGCCGCCGAGTACCAGAGTGACGACGAGCTCTCCGAGGAGATCTCGCAGCTCATCTACTGGCTGCAGGTGGTCATGGTCAAGCGTGGCCTGAACCCCGACGACATCTACAAGTTCCTCTGAGACGGCGAGGCAGGCACACCCCATGACCGAGACCATGCTGCGCGTCGCCGTGCCCAACAAGGGCGCACTGTCCGAGACCGCCGATGAGATCCTCCGCGAGGCCGGCTACCCGGGCCGCGGCGACCGCAAGTCCCTGACCGTCCTCGACGAGCCGAACGGCGTGGAGTTCTACTTCCTGCGCCCCAAGGACATCGCCATCTACGTCGCCAGCGGCCACCTCGACATGGGGATCACCGGCCGCGACCTCGCCGCCGACACCCGGGAGGAGACCGACGAACTGCTCGGGCTCGGCTTCGGCCGGTCGACGTTCCGGTACGCCGCCCCGGTGGGCGGGGACTGGACCGTCGAGGCGCTCGACGGCAAGCGGATCGCGACCTCGTTCCCGAACCTGGTGCGTCGTGACCTGCAGGACCGCGGGCTGGACGCCGAGGTCATCCGGCTCGACGGCGCGGTGGAGATCTCCATCCGACTGGGCGTGGCGGACGCCATCGCCGATGTCGTGGAGACCGGCCGTACCCTGCGCCAGCAGGGGCTGGAGCCGTTCGGTGAGCCGATCATCTCCTCCGAGGCGGTCGTCATCGGTCGCCGGGGTGCCCAGCTCGATGACCGGCAGCGGATCTTCCTCAAGCGCATCGAGGGCATCCTCCACGCCCGCAACTACGTGATGCTGGACTACAACTGCCCTCGTTCCATCCTCGAAAGCGTATCCTCGGTCACGCCGGGTCTGTCCGCTCCGACGGTGTCCCCGCTCGCCCAGGAGGACTGGGTCGCTGTGCGTGCCATGGTGCCGCGCAGGGACGCCAACACCCTCATGGACCAGCTGTCCGCCATGGGAGCAAAAGCCATTCTGGCCAGCGACATCCGTATCGCACGCATCTGACACACCCATCCCTTCCGGACCCGGCGGTAACCCGAAAGGTTGACAGTTGACTGACACCCCGGACTCCCCGGACGCCCTGGACGCCCCGGACCTGCAGGACTCCCCGGAGACCCCGACCGGACGCACGACACGGTACGTGACATCCTCCACGGACATCATCACTTCCGCGGAGACGATCTCCCGGTCGGCCCACTCCGCCGACAGCTTCCGCACCGAGGAAGACCTCCTCGGCACGATGGAGGTCCCCGAGAACGCCTACTACGGCGTCCACGCCCTGCGCGCGGTGGACAACTTCCAGATCTCGCGGACCACGCTGAACCAGCTCCCCGAGTTCATCCGGGGCATGGTGCAGGTGAAGAAGGCGGCGGCGCTGGCGAACAAGCGCCTGCACACCCTGCCGGGGGAGAAGGCGGACGCCATTGTCTGGGCCTGTGACCAGATCCTCGAGCACCACCGGTGCATGGACCAGTTCCCGATCGACGTCTACCAGGGCGGTGCGGGGACCTCGACGAACATGAATGTCAACGAGGTCGTCGCCAACCTGGCCCTGGAGCACCTCGGGGAACCGAAGGGCAGCTACGACGTCATCAACCCCAATGACGACGTCAACATGAGCCAGTCGACCAACGACGCCTACCCGACGGGGTTCCGGCTCGGCATCCACTCCGCCTTCCAGGAGCTCATCAAGCACCTCGGCGCGCTGGAGCGTGCCTTCGAGGCCAAGGGCGCGGAATTCGGTGACACCATCACCATGGGCCGCACCCAGCTGCAGGACGCCGTCCCGGTGAGCCTCGGCGAGGAGTTCACCGCCTTCGCCCGGAACCTCGACGAGGAGCAGTCACAGCTCGACCGCGCCGCCGGCTTCATGCTGGAGGTCAACCTCGGCGGCACCGCCATCGGCACCGGGGTCAACGCCCCCGCCGGCTACCAGGCGCAGGTCACCGCCGCGCTGAGCGAGGTCACCGGTCTGGAGATCAAGGGGGCCGGCGATCTGCTGGAGGCCACCAGTGACACCGGCGCCTACGTCAACGCCAGCTCGGTGGTCAAGCGTGTGGCCATGAAGCTGTCGAAGATCTGCAACGACCTGCGGCTGCTGTCCTCGGGTCCGCGGGCGGGCCTCAACGAGATCAACCTGCCGGAGCGGCAGGCCGGTTCGTCGATCATGCCGGCGAAGGTCAACCCGGTCATCCCGGAGGTCGTCAACCAGATCTGCTTCAAGGTCTTCGGCAACGACGTCACCATCTCCATGGCCGCCGAGGCCGGCCAGCTGCAGCTCAACGTCATGGAGCCGGTCATCGCCCAGTCGCTGTTCGAGTCGATCCGGCTGCTGGCGCGCGCCTGCACCACGCTGCGCACCCTGTGCGTCGTCGGCATCACGGCGAACCCGGAGGTCTGCCGCGCCTACGTCGAGCACTCCATCGGGATCGTCACCTACCTCAACCCGCTCATCGGCCACCACAACGGTGACCTGGTCGGTAAGGAATGCGCCCGGACCGGCAAGTCGGTCCGGGAGGTCGTGCTGGAGCGCGGCCTGCTCGACGAGAAGACCCTCGACGAGGTCCTGAGCACGGAGAACCTGCTGCACCCGACGTGGCGCGGCAAGCTCTACGTCAACTCCTAGGACGGATTCCCGGGGCGGTCGGGTTTACGAACCGAGGTGATGCCCGGGAACAGGAAAATCGACCTGTCGGTTCGTTCCGCGGACGGCGGGGTCGGGCCCGTGTCCGCAACGTCCCCGGGCGTACACCCGGGGCGGGCTCCTAGAATCGGGGCCATGGCTCTTCCCGATCCCGTCACCCTGGCCCACCGCTCCGCACTGCGTTCGATCGCCCGGGTGGTCGACGAGACGGGTGTGCCGACCGATCCGGCGGTCGCCCTGCGGTCGATCGCCGCGCAGCTGCGGGAGGCGGGGGTTCTCGTCATCACCGGGGCAGGGGTCTCCACGGACTCCGGGATCCCGGACTACCGGGGGCCGCACGGTTCGCTGGGCCGCCACCGGCCGATGACCTACCAGGAGTTCCGCTATGATCCGGCGGCCTCGCACCGGTACTGGGCGCGGTCGTACGTCGGGTGGCGGGAGATGTCGGGGCGGCGTCCCAACCCGACGCACTATGCGATCGCCGAGCTGGAGCAGGCCGGGCTGGTCTCCGGCGTGGTGACGCAGAACGTCGACGGACTGCACGCGGCCGCAGGGTCGCAGAATCTGCTGGCCCTGCACGGGGATCTGTCGCGGGTGATCTGTCTGGCGTGCGGGCACACCGAGGACCGGCGGCATTTCGACATCCGCCTCACCGCGGCGAACCCGGGGTACCTCGAACAGATCCGGCTGGACCCGACGCAGGTCAACCCGGACGGCGACGTCTCCCTCGATGAGGCGCACGTGGCGAAGTTCCGGATGGTGGGTTGCGAAGTGTGCGGCTCGGAACTGCTGAAGCCGGACGTCGTCTACTTCGGGGAGGCCGTGCCGGCCGGACGCCGCGAGCGGGCCTCCCGGATGCTCGCGGACGCCTCCTCGGTGCTGGTGGCGGGCTCGTCACTGGCGGTGATGAGCGGCTACCGGCTGATCCTCGACGCACAGCAGCAGGGCAAGCGGGTCAGCGTGATCAACGGGGGACCGGGCCGGGCCGATGCCCGGGTCGACGTGCTGTGGCGTACCGGGGTGCAGCCGGCGTTCCTCGCGCTGCTCGACGAACTGGGACTGGACTGACCCGCGCGCTCAGGCAGCGAGGATGTCGAGTGCCAGTTGTGCCTGTACCCGGTGTTCTTCCGGCAGCGATCGCCAGGCCGCGTGGGACTGCCCAAGGTGCGACACCAGCATGGCTATACGTCCGCGGTCTGAACCCGTGAAGTCCTCCCGCTCTGCGTACGGATCATCGATACACGCGAGAAGCGCTACGGCATCGAACAGGTGGCGGCCTCTGTCCCTCGAGTCCGTGATGAAAGCGGCCGCCTTGAGGATCAGAGCACCGAACGGCCGTGGTACGGACACGGTGCTCCGTGCCTCCCCGACGATCTGCAGCCTGGCATTCACCGTACGGCGGAGTGCCTGCGTACCGCCTTCCATTCTCACCATGTCCCGGCCACGAAGTTTCTCCACCACGCGGGGAGCCGCGTGATCAGCGATCAGTACATCAACCTGGTCATCCTGACCGTCGGTGACGATGTCGATGGCTGTTGTTCCGCGTATGAAGCGATGGGCGGTATTGTTCCTGGGATCGATACTGTGCTGAAGGCGGTACCCCAACCCCTCCAGGGCGGTGGCTACGGCTCCGGGGACACCACGCATCGTCTCGATGTGCAGGGCGATATCGACGTCGTTGGTCGGCCGTACCACGCCTATGCCGTGGTCGATGGTGTGGAGCTGTGTCATCAGTCCGCCGACCAGGGTCCAGGAACCGGCGGGAAGCGCCTCGGACAATTCGGCGACACTCGGCCACGGCGTGGGCCATCCGCCGGCCGGAGAATTCACGGAGATGTGTGCGCGGTCCGTACTCACGCCAACACCTCCAGGATCTCCTCGAGTGCCTGTTCCCCGACGCCTCTGGTGCGGGGGTCAATACTGACGGCCGCATCCAGTGCCGCCACCACGCGGGTGGTGACGAGGGACTGCACGCGGCCAAAATCAAAGGTCACGGCACGGAGGGTGACATTTCCGTGGACGGCCGGCCGAAGGCCGAGCCCCCGGACGACCTCTCTGATCTGATTCCCGTCGATATATCCGTCAGCGATGTCGCCGGAGATCCCACTGAGCCCGAGTTGATGTTGATCACTCATCGCTATGAGGCCACGGAGCCGGGGGAGTGCTGCTCGGTGAGCGTCGAATGTCTGTACCCGGCTACGCCCCCTCATCCGAGTGATCAGCTCATCCGCACTGGAGATGTCACGGAGAGAGTGTCGTAACCGGGAGGTCTGAGTATTTCCCATCCAGTCCGGTGCGCCTCCCGACAGAAGGGCGGCAGCTCCCCAGGCGGTTGGTTCGGACCATGACCTGGTGCGACTTTGACGCTGTGAAACGAGGTACTTGTCCACCGACTCCCGGTCGATGATTCCTCGGGCGATCCTGGTGAGAGCCCCCGAATCCGCCAGCCTTCTGGCGTGCCGCGGCGTCACTCCGAGAGCTTCAGCGGTCTCGGTGACCGTGAGAAACTGACTGCCGTCCATGACAGATAATGTCCCATTTCGGATCTAATCTGTCAATGGTCTGCCTGGACTGCCGAGAACCCCTGGGAAGCGAGTCGCTCCGTCACTGCCTGACTACGGGCTTACAGTCGGCGATGAGAGGACAGTTGCCGCGGGGTCGACCTTGTCCGCGCCACAGTACTCGACCTTGATACGGTACTGAGCATGACCTCACCTCAGCAGAGCACCGCCACGACCTACGACGAGTACCTGGAACTGCCTGAGTTCCGCGACCGGGGCTGGCACCTCGTCCGGCAGAACCGGCTCGACCCGGACCTCGCGCTCGGCTGGTCGCTGCACATGCCCTACGAACTCGGTGACGGCCAGGTCGTGGACGCCCCGGGGCCGGTCCACACCCCGAAGAAGGGGCTGAAGAAGATGTTCGGCACCGACATGGCCGGCACCTACCGGCAGATGCTCGCCAATTCCTGGGGCGTCCACGACCGCGACGAGACCCTGGGGACGGTGCAGAACCTGCTGGAGTACGCCGGTGATCCGGGGTACCGGGCGATGCTCCCTGCCCTGCGGCAGCTGTTGACCGTCCCGGTCGGCCAGCGGCCCGGCTACCTGGCCAGCATCGCCGAGATGGTGCGCGGCGCCGTCGAGGACTCGGTCACCGACGAGCAGGTCGTCGCGGAAGTCAACCGGGTGGTCGGTCCGTTCCTCGTCCCGGAGTCCGTGCTGGCACTGCCGGCCACGCTGCCGGCGGACACGGTCGGCTGGGACACGGCGCGGTCCCTGCGGGTGCTGTGGATGGCCCACGGGGCCGGGTTCGTCACCGAACAGGACGCCGAGCCGTTCGTCCGGGCCGCCCTCGACCTCACCCGGCAGGTCTACGGTTCCTGGCGGGAGCACGCCGACGGTTTCCTCGTCGGCCGGGCCCAGTGGGTGGAAGCCGTCGACGACGGGTCGCTGGAGTACGCCGGTGGGATGGCGACGGCGCTGCACCACCCCGACTCGCCGTGGGTGCTCACGCCGCTGCGGTAGTCGGCCCCGCAGACCGCCCCGACACAGCGCGAACCGCAGGCCTCGTCATACGGCGAGTAATCCTGCGGCTCGCGCTGTTCGGGTTATACGTCACAACGCGTGTCTTTTACCGGCGTGTCATCGTGTCACCGGCCGGTGGCAGCGCAACCGTCGGCATGGCAGACCATCCGCTCGCCTGGCAGGCCAAAAGTGCCTCGATGACCCAGGTGAACGACGTTTTCGCCTGCCTGCCGGACGGATGCGCAGACAGTCGGCCCTGCCCCGTCACGCGAACTCGGGCGGCACCCCCGGGTACTCGGGCGGCGTCCCGCCGAAGGCCGGGCAGATCCTCTGGAACGAACACCAGCCGCACAACTTCGAGGTCTTCGGGGCGAAGTTCCCGGTCCGGGCGTTGTCGCCGATGGCCTCCCAGGTGCGGGCGAGGTCCTTCTCCACGTAGTTCAGCTCCGCCGGGGTGGGGGAGAGCACCATGTCATCGTGGACCTTCAGGTACATCAGCCGGAGCTGCTCGGGGATGTGGTCGAACAGCCGCCACCACACCAGTGCATAGAACCGCATCTGGAACATCGCCTGCCCGGCGAACCGGGGGATCGGCTTCTTCCCGGTCTTGTAGTCGACGACCCGGACCTGGCCGCCGGGGGCGACATCCACCCGGTCGATGAAGCCGCGGACCGGCACACCGTTGGGCAGGGTGGTGTCGACGAACTTCTCACAGGACTCGGCATCGAACCCGCTGGGGTTCTCCATGAGGAAATAGCCCTTGACCAGGCGCCGGGCCTCGACGAGGAAGTCCATGTAGTCCTCGTCGGGCACGAGCTCCGACAGCTCCGGGTCCTTGGCGGTCATCGCCGCCCAGTGCGGCTTGATCATCTTCACCGCCGCCGGGTAGGTGCGCTCGTCGCGCGGCAGGCCGTGGAGTTCCTCCAGGACGGCGTGGACGAGTGTGCCCTTGACCTGGGCGACGGTGCTGGGCTCGGGCAGCCGGTCGATGGTGCGGAACCGGTAGAGTAGCGGGCACTGCCGGTAGTCCCCGACACGTGAGGGGGAGAGGGCGAGACGACGGCGCTTGGCGGGCTGGTTCACAGGTGAGAGAGCATCTTTCCGGGGTTGAGGATGCCGTCGGGGTCGACGGCGTCCTTGATGTCGCGGTGCAGTCGCCGGGACCCCTCGTCGAGTTCCTCGGGCAGCCACACCGCCTTGAGTGCGCCCACGCCGTGTTCGCCGGTGATCGTGCCGCCGAGTTCCAGGCCGTACTCCATGATGCGGTGGAAGGCGTCGTACCCGGCTTTCACGGAGGCCTCGTCACTGTCGTCGAAGAACACGGACGGGTGGGTGTTGCCGTCGCCGGCGTGGGCGATGACGGCGACGGTGATGCCGGTCTCCTCACTGATCCGGGTCAGCCCGGTACAGAATTCGGCGAGCCGGTCACGGGGGACGCACACGTCGTCGAGCATCTGGCCGCCACCGTGGCTCTGCGCGTAGTGCTCGTAGGCGGTCTGGGACGACCGGCGGGCGGCGACGAGGAGCTCGGAGTCGGTGGCGTTGTCGGCGAAAGCGACGTCGACGGCACCGTGGGCCTGGGCGATGTCGGCGAAGGCCTCGGTGTCCGCCGCGGCGGTGGTGGCGTCCGACTGCATGATGAGCACCGCGCCGACCGAGGTGTCCAGTCCGAAGTCGGTCATGTCCTGCACCATGGCGATGGTGGTGCCGTCCATCATCTCCAGCATGGACGGCTGGGCGCCGGTGTTCATGTAGGCGCTCACCGCTTCCGCCGCCGCGGTGACCGAGGGGAAGGTCGCCAGCGCGCTGAGCGGGTCCGGGCCCAGCGGGACGAGCTTCAGGGTGGCCTCGACGATCACGCCGAGGGTCCCCTCCGAGCCGGTGAACAGGCTCGCCAGATCCAGGCCCGCGACACCTTTGACGGTGCGGTGGCCGAGCCGGGTGAGCGTCCCGTCGGCGAGGACGACCTTGATCTCGCGGACGTACTCACGGGTCACGCCGTACTTGACGCAGCACATGCCACCGGCGTTGGTGGCGATGTTGCCGCCGATCGAGCACATGGCGTAGGACCCGGGGTCCGGCGGGTAGGCGAGCTTCTTCGGGCGCAGGGCGTCCTTCAGGTCCTTGTTGATGATGCCGGGTTCGACGGTGACGGTCATGTTCGCCTCGTCGATCTCGAGGATGCGGTCCATGCCGCTGACGGACAGCAGGATGCCGCCGTCGACCGCGCAGGCCCCGCCGGACAGTCCCGATCTCGCGCCCTGCGGCACCACGGGGACGCCGTTGGCGTGCGCCCACCGCATCGTGGCGACGACATCGTCGACACAGCTCGCGCGGACCAGGGCCAGCGCGGTGCCGTCGGCCCGGTACACCGACTGGTCGGCCGAATACGTGGCCAGGATGTCGGGGTCGGTGGTCAGTGATCCGGACAGCTGCCCGGCGAGTTCAGCAAGTTCAGACATAGTCCAGCATTTTACCGGGATTCAGGATCCCGGCGGGGTCCACGGCGTGCTTGATCTCGCGGTGCAGCCGACGGTTTCCCTCGTCGAGCTCCTCCGCCAGCCACTGCGCCTTGAGCACGCCGATGCCGTGTTCACCGGTGATCGTGCCGCCGAGGGAGAGCCCGAGCGCCATGATGCGGTCGAAGGCGCCCATGCCGGCGGCGACCGAGGCCTCGTCGGCGGTGTCGTAGAAGACCGACGGGTGGACATTGCCGTCCCCGGCGTGGGCGACCAGGGCGACGGTCACCCCGGTCTCGTCGCGGATGGCCTCCACTCCGGTGCAGAATTCGGCGAGCCGGGACCTCGGGACGCACACGTCGTCGATCATCTGGCCGCCGCCGTGGGAGCGGGTGTAGAACTCGTTGGCCGGCTGCACCGACCGCCGGGCGTTGAGCAGCAGCGCGGAATCGGTGGGGTTGTCGGCGAAGGCGACGTCGACGGCACCGTTGTCGCGGGCGATGTCGGCGAAGGCCTCGGTGTCCGCGGCGGCCCGGTCCGAATCCGACTGCATGATGAGCACGGCGCCGACCGAGGCGTCCAGCCCGAAGTCGCCGATTTCGGCGAGGAAGCCGATGGTCATCCCGTCCATCATCTCCAGCATCGACGGGGTCGCACCGGTGGCCATGTAGGCAGCGACGGCCTCGGTGGCCGCACGCACGCTGGGGAAGGTCGCCAGGGCGGCGAGCGGGTCGGCCCCCAACGGGACGAGTTTGAGGGTCGCCTCGACGATGACACCGAGGGTGCCCTCCGAGCCGGTGAACAGGCCGGCGAGATCCAGCCCGGCGACACCCTTGACGGTGCGGTGACCGAGCCGGGTGACGGTGCCGTCGGCGAGCACGACGGTGATCTCCCGGACGTACTCGTGCGTCACCCCGTACTTCACGCAGCACATTCCGCCGGCATCGGTGGCGATGTTCCCGCCGATCGAACACATGCCGACCGAGCCGGGGTCCGGCGGGTAGGCGAGACCGTGGGGACGCAGGGCGTCCTTGAGATCCTGGTTGATGATCCCGGGTTCGACGGTGACGGTCATGTTCGCCTCGTCGATCTCCAGGATGCGGTCCATGCCGCGCACCGACAGCAGGATGCCGCCGTCGACCGCGCAGGCACCACCGGACAGCCCGGAGCGCGCCCCCTGCGGCACGACGGGGATGCCGTGGGCGTGGGCGAACCGCATCGTGGCGACGACATCGTCGACGCAGGACGCCCTGACCAGGGCGAGGGCCTGCCCGGTCGGTTCATGGACGGACTCGTCGACCGAGTAGGTCGCGAGAATGTCGGGGTCGGTGCTCAGTGAGCCGGACAGTTCGGCGGCGAGGGAGGCCAGGGCGGCGGGGGTATCGGGATCGGTCACAGGTCCGCCAGCATCTTCCCGGGGTTGAGGATGCCGTCGGGGTCGACGGCGTTCTTGATCTCACGGTGCAGCCGGCGGTTGCCCTCGTCGAGTTCCTTCGCCAGCCAGGCCGACTTCAGGTTGCCCACCCCGTGCTCACCGGTGATGGTGCCGCCGAGTTCCAGGCCGAGGGCCATGATGCGGTCGAAGGCGTCCTGGGCGCGGGCGACGGAAGCCTCGTCGGAGGAGTCGAAGAAGACCGAGGGGTGCATGTTGCCGTCGCCGGCGTGGGCGATGACGGCCACCATCGCGCCGGTCTCCGCGCTGATCCCCTCGATCCGGTCGCAGAACTCCGCCATCGTGGAGCGCGGGATGCACACGTCGTCGAGCAGCTGGCCGCCGCCGTGGCCCTGGGCGTAGTGCTCCCAGGCCGGCTGGGCGGAACGGCGGGCGGCGACGAGGAGTTCGGAGTCCGTCGCATTGTCGGCGAAGGCGACGTCGGTGGCGCCGTTGTCCTGGGCGACCGCGGCGAAGGCCTCGGTGTCCGCCGCGGCCGTGGTGGCGTCCGACTGCATGATGAGCACCGCACCGACGTTCTCGTCGAGACCGAAATCGCCGATCTGGTTGATCATGCCGATGGTCGTGGCGTCCATCATCTCCAGCAGCGAGGGGCTGGCGCCGGTGGCCATGTAGGCGGCGACCGCCCGCATCGCCGCGGTGACCGAGGGGAAGGTCGCCAGGGCGGTCAGCGGGTCCGGGCCCAGCGGCACGAGCTTCAGGGTCGCCTCGACGATCACGCCGAGCGTCCCCTCCGAGCCGGTGAACAGGCCGGCGAGGTCCAGCCCGGCGACCCCCTTGACGGTGCGGTGGCCGAGCCGGGTGAGCGTCCCGTCGGCGAGCACGACCTTCAGCTCCCGGACGTACTCGCGGGTCACGCCGTACTTCACGCAGCACATGCCACCGGCGTTGGTGGCGATGTTCCCGCCGATCGAGCACATGGCCACCGACCCCGGATCCGGCGGATAGGCGAGCTTCTTCGGCCGCAGCGCGTCCTTGAGCTCCTGGTTGATGATTCCGGGCTCGACGGTGACGGTCATGTTCGCCTCGTCGACCTCGAGGATCCGGTCCATACCGCGCACCGACAGCAGGATCGCCCCGTCGACCGCGTTGGCCGCCCCCGAGATCCCGGAGCGGGCCCCCTGCGGCACCACCGGGATGTGGTGGTCGTGAGCGTAGCGCATCGTCGCGACGACATCGTCCACGGTCTTCGCCCGCACCAGCGCGGCAGGGGTCCCCGCCGGGCTGTAGAGGGACTGGTCGCAGGAGTAGGTCGCCAGGATGTCGGGGTCGGTGGTCAGCGAGCCGGTCAGCCGGTCACCGAGGTCGGTGAAAGTCATGGGAATCCACTGTAGTCACCGTCCGCCACGTCACAGCGGCAGCCCCAGGCGGCGCCGGCGCTCCCGGACGACGAGGTTCACCGTCGCGACGACCAGCGTGTACCCGGCGATGACATAGACGGTGCTGATCCCCACCGCGTCGAAGGTCAGGGCGCCGAGCACCGCACCGGTCGCGAGCCCGAGCCACAGCACGAAATGGTGGATCCACCGGGCGTGACTGCCGCCGAAGAACGCGTCCACCAGTCGCTGCCCCATCTTCACCAGGGTGCCGGTCATGTACGTCAGCGGGATCGAGACCTCCCCGTCGCGCTCGAAGACACTGTTGAGCGCACCGATGCCCACCGACAGCACCAGCAGTGCCGCCCGTTCCACCCCGACCGCGACGAGCAGTGAGGAGAGCAGGAACAGTCCGGCGACGGTGAACAGCACCACCTCCCGGGCCCGGGTGAGGTCGTAGCGGCGGCGGGTCAGCCGGTGGATCAGTGCGCCCCAGACGACCCCGACGAGGAAGAGGATCAGGCAGCTGCCCGCCAACCAGGCGAGATGGGTGTCGCCCTCGACGGCGGCGGTCGCGAAGCGGGTCGTGTTGCCGGACATGAACGACAGGAACACGCCACCCAGGTACAGGAAGCCGACGGAATCGACGAAACCTGCCAGGACGGTGAGGGCGACGGCGAGCAGCTGCTCACCACGACGGTAGTTGTGCACGACAGCACAGGTTACCGTGGACGCCATGACCCAGCCGCTGAACCGCCTCGCCGACTCCTCCTCGCCGTACCTGCGCCAGCACGCCGACAATCCGGTCGACTGGTGGCCGTGGGGGGCCGACGCCTTCGCCGAAGCCCGCCGCCGGGACGTCCCGGTGTTCCTCTCGATCGGCTACGCCACCTGCCACTGGTGCCACGTCATGGCCGCCGACAGCTTCACCGACCCGGCGACCGCCGCACAGATCAACGCCGGCTACGTGCCCGTCAAGGTCGACCGGGAGCAGCTGCCGGGGGTCGACGCGGTCTACCTGCAGGCCACCCAGGCGCTCACCGGGCAGGGCGGCTGGCCGATGACCGTGGTCACCGACGCCGACGGCCGGCCGTTCTTCGCCGGCACCTTCTTCCGCCGCGACCAGCTCCGCCAGCTGCTCACCGCCCTCACCCGGGTCTGGACCACCGACCGGGCACAGGTGGACGGCATCGCCGGGAAACTGACCGCCGCCCTGTCCGCCGCCGCCGAGGAGGACCGGGGGAGCGCCTCCTGGGCGGCGCAGGACGCCACGACAGGTCTCCCGGCGCGGATCGTCGGGGCCGGGGCTGGCGTGGTCGAGGGCGCACCGACCTTCCCGCCGAGTGCCGCACTGCTGGGGCTGGTGCGCGCCGGGGAGACCGACCGGGTCCGGGAGACCCTGCACGCGATGCTGCGCGGCGGCCTGTACGACCAGCTCGGCGGCGGGTTCCACCGCTACTGCGTGGACGCCGCCTGGCAGGTCCCGCACTTCGAGAAGACCCTCTACGACAATGCCCTGTTGCTGCGGGCCATGGCCGCCTACCTCGCCGACCGGCCGGCGGACCTGCTGGTCCGCCGTGCCGCCGAGAAGACCGTCGCCTTCTTCACCGACGACCTGGGGACGACGGACGGGCTGTTCGCCAGCGGACTGGACGCCGACACCGACGGGGTGGAGGGGCTGACCTACACGTGGACTCCGCAGCAGGTCCGCGAGGCCATGGAGGCGTGGCGCACGCGGATGCCCGAGGAGCTGCGCCGGGAACCGGCGGAGGCTGAGAGCGACGCCCGCTACGCCATGGCCGCCTTCGGGGTCACCGACGACGGTGACATCGACGGCCGCTCGGTGCTGACCTACCGCCGGGACGTGGGCTACAGCGACGGGGAACGTGGCGAGGACCTGGCCGCCAACGAGGCCCTGCCGTGGGAGGCCCGCGGCATCATCGACGACTGGAAGACCGGTGGTGACGGCGGGGCCGCCGAGAACCTGCGGATGCACCGGGTGCGCAAGGCGCTGCTCGCAGCCCGCCGGGAGCGGCCGCGCCCCGCCGTCGACGACAAGACCGTCACCGCGTGGAACGCCATGGCCGCGGTGGCGCTGACCGAGGCCGCGGCTCCCCTGACCGGGTCGTCGGACTCCGCCGGTCCGGCGGTCACCGCCCGACTGTGGGACCATGCGGTGCTCACCGACGACGACGGCACCGTCCTCGACGTGGTGCGCTGCACGGGGGAGCCGGCGTCCCCGGGCACCCTGGAGGACTGCGCCTGGCTGCTGCTGGCCCTGGTGCGCGCCTGGGAATGCGGCGGGGATGACGGCAGCGACGACGGCAGGGAGGACAGCACTGTCCTTGCCGGGCGGGTCAGCGAACTCATCCGCTACATCCAGCTGGTCTTCTCCCGCACCGGCGACGGGCACCGGGGCACCTGGTACGACGGTGCGGACAGTGTCGGCGGGACCGGCGTCCGGCCCCGGGAGCCCTACGACGGTGCCACCCCGGCCGCGGTCGGCGTGCTCGCCGAGGCGCTGAGTTACGCCGGTGCCCGTGCGGGTGCCTCCGGGGATGCCGACCTGCGGACTCTCGGCGGCCGGTGGAGTGCGGAGGCCCGCCGCATCCTCGACGCCCACACCGCCGTGATCGAACGCCACCTGCCCTCCGCCGGCGGTTGGCTGTGCGCCCTCACCGCCCATCTGGCCGGCCCGGTGACCGCCACGGTGCGCGGGGCGTCCGACGAGCAGATCAGCGAGCTCCGGGCGGAGCTGGGGACATCCGCGCTCATCGTCCGTGTCGAGGACGGGGCGGAACTCGTCGGCGAGGCCCCCGGTGGCGCAGAGAGCGCAGAGAGCGCGGTGGCGCAGATCTGCCGCGCCGGGGTGTGCGGCGTGGCGCAGCCGTTACCCTGAATCCGGCCCCGGCGGCGTCGGCATCGCGCGACGTGAGGATGGTGGCGAGGTGCCGCCACCATCCCCACGGCGCGTGATGCGGACATCCGGGGCCGGGAAGCCCGGGGCCCTGCACTAGACTGTCCGGGTTCAGCGACAGTCCAACCGCAAAGGGGAACCCCGTGGCCTACTCCGGTCCGTTCCAGCCCGGTGACCGGGTCCAGCTCACCGACGCCAAGCGCCGCCACTACACCATCACCCTGGAATCGGGGGGCAGCTACTTCACCCACAAGGGGGAGATCAAGCACGACGACATCATCGGCAGGGATGAGGGCACCGTCGTCACCTCCCACGTCGGCGGCGAATACCTGTGCTTCCGCCACCTGCTCGTCGACCACGTGCTCTCCATGCCCCGCGGCGCGGCGGTGATCTACCCGAAGGACTCGGCGCAGATCCTCGTCGAGGGCGACATCTTCCCCGGCGCGAAGGTCCTGGAGGCCGGCGCCGGATCCGGGGCCCTGTCGATGACCCTGCTGCGTGCCGTGGGTGAACACGGCCGGCTCATCTCCTACGAGGTCCGCGAGGACCACCTGCAGTACGCCGAGGACAACGTCACCGAGTACATGGGCGGCCACCCCGACAACTGGGATCTGCGGCTCGGCGACCTCAAGGACGTCACCGTCGAGGACACCGACGGCCCGGTCGACCGCGTCATCCTCGACATGCTCGCCCCTTGGGAGTGCCTGGAGACCGTCCGCGACCTGCTCATCCCCGGCGGCGTCTTCATGACCTACGTGGCCACCGTCCCGCAGCTGATGAAGGTCATGGAGGGCATCCGTGAGCTCCACTGCTTCACCGAGCCCAAGGCGTGGGAGTCCCTCGTGCGGGAGTGGAAGGTCGAGGGGCTGGCGACCCGTCCCGAACACCGCATGAACGCCCACACCGCCTTCCTCGTCTGGGCCCGCCGCCTGGCCGACGGGACCGTGGCACCGAAACCGCAGCGTCGCGCCCGGAAGTAGCCGGGAAGTAGCCGGGAAACAGCCCCGGGGCAACCCTGGGGCAACCCCGGGGTGACCCCGGACCCAGGGGACCACGAACACAGCCTCACCTGGCTTGTAGAGTGGGGTCATGACCAACGGTGCGGCGAACGACACACATCCCCACGTGGACTCCGGTCCCGAGTCCTACCGCCAGCTGCAGCTGGCCAACCGGACCCTCGGCACCCGGAACGCCAAGCTCACGGAGCTGCTCAGGGCCAGCCGGGACAAGCTCGACGACCTCAACGGCCGGCTCGAGGCCCTCGCCGAACCCCCCAGCACCTACGGTGTGCTCCTCGAGATCGCGGAGGACGCCGCCACCGCCGAGGTCCACACCGCCGGACGCCGCATGCGGCTGATGGTCAGCCCCTTCGTCAACCGCTCCGACCTGCAGCCCGGCACCCTCGTCCGGCTCGGTGAGGGCCAGCAGGTCGTCGAGGTGTGCGGCTACACCGACTCCGGCGACATCGCCACCGTCGTCGAGGTCGTGGACGCCGACCGCATCGTCGTCGCCGACAAGCTCGGCGAGGAGACCCTCATGAAGTGCGCCGGCGCCCTCACCGACGACCTCGCCGCCGAGCAGGTCGGTCCCGGGGACAGTGTCGTGGTGGACCGGCGCGCCGGGTACGCCTTCGAGGTCATCACCCGCGCCGAGGTGGAGAACCTCGTGCTCGAGGAGGTGCCGGACGTCTCCTACGCCGACATCGGCGGGCTGACCGACCAGATCGAACAGCTCCATGACGCGGTCGAACTGCCGTTCCTGCACCCCGACCTGTACCGGAACTACGGCCTGCTGCCGCCGAAGGGCGTCCTGCTCTACGGCCCGCCCGGGTGCGGTAAGACGCTCATCGCCAAGGCTGTGGCGTCCTCCCTGTCGAAGCGGATCCAGGCCGAGGGCGGGGCGGACGCGGCGCACAACCGCTCCTACTTCCTCAACATCAAGGGCCCGGAACTGCTCAACAAGTTCGTCGGCGAGACCGAGCGGCAGATCCGGCTGATCTTCGAGCGCGCCCGCAAGATCGCCTCGGCCGGTCATCCGGTCATCGTCTTCTTCGACGAGATGGAGGCCATTTTCCGGACCCGCGGCACGGGGGTCTCCTCCGATGTGGAGTCCACCGTGGTGCCGCAGCTGCTCGCCGAGATCGACGGGGTGGAGGGGCTGCGCAACGTCATCGTCATCGGCGCCTCCAACCGGGAGGAACTCATCGACCCGGCGATCCTGCGCCCCGGACGCCTCGACGTGAAGATCCGGGTGGAGCGCCCCGACCGGGCCGCCGCACTCGACATCCTCGGCAAGTACCTCACCGACGACCTGCCGCTGGACGCCTCCGCCACGGCGGCGCAGCTGCGGACCCGCATCGTCGACGACCTGTACTCCCACGACCGGCCGTTCCTCACCCTGCACTACGCCGACGGCGGCCACAGTGACCTGTACTACGGTGACTTCGCCTCCGGCGCGATGCTCGCCAACATCGTCGACCGGGCGAAGAAGTTCGCCATCAAGGACGCCCTGCGCGGGGAGGTCGGCGGCATCACCACCGCCCACGTCGACCGGGCGGTGGCCGAGGAGTGCCACGACAACGACGATCTGCCGGACACCACCAACCCGGGCGAATGGGCCCGGATCTCCGGCCACAGTTCGAAGCGGGTCGTGGACATCACGCTGCATGCCGGCGACCCGACCGACTCGACCGACTCTGCCGGTTCGGCAGGGGTGACCGCATGACCCGCCGCATCCTCGGCACCGAGACCGAGTTCGGCATCATCGCCCCCGACGAGCCGACGCTGAGCCCCATCGAGACCTCCACCCAGGCCGTCATCGCCTATGCCGCGGTGAGCGGGCTGGGCGTGAACCGGCGGACCCGCTGGGACTATGCCGCCGAGTCCCCGCTGCGTGACCTGCGCGGATTCGACCTGCGCCGCTACCGCAGTGCACCGGTCATCGACCCGAACACCCCGGGCAACGCGAACGTGGTGACGACCTCCGGTGCCCGGTTCTACGTCGACCACGCCCACCCCGAGTACTCCTCCCCGGAGACCACGGACGCCTGGGACGCGGTGATCTGGGACAAGGCCGGGGAGCAGGTCATGCACGCCGCCGCGCAGGCCGCCGGCGAGGTCGAGGGGCAGCCGCGACTGCAGATCCACAAGAACAACGTCGACGGCAAGGGCGCCTCCTACGGTGCCCACGAGAACTACCTCTACCCCCGCTCCTACGACGCTGAGGCGGTGCAGGCCGCACTGACGGTCCACTTCGTCACCCGGCAGGTCTACACCGGGGCGGGCCGGGTCGGGCTGGGGGAGACCGGGCAGGACCACGGTTTCCAGATCAGTCAGCGCGCCGACTACATCGAGACCACCGTCTCCCTGGAGACGACGCTGAACCGGGGCATCATCAACACCCGCGATGAACCGCACTCGGGGGAGACCTGGGCCCGGATGCACGTCATCGTCGGCGACGCGAACCTGTCGGAGTACGCCACCTTCCTCAAACTGGGCACCACCGCCCTGGTCCTCGACGCGGTCGGGGTGGGGGCGGACTTCTCCGACCTGGCCCTCCACGCCCCGGTCGAGGCGGTCCGGGAGGTCTCCCGCGACCTGGCCTGCACCCGCCCGCTCCGGCTGTAC
Source organism: Corynebacterium nuruki S6-4 (assembly GCF_007970465.1). Taxonomy (NCBI): domain Bacteria; kingdom Bacillati; phylum Actinomycetota; class Actinomycetes; order Mycobacteriales; family Corynebacteriaceae; genus Corynebacterium; species Corynebacterium nuruki. The sequence goes on along the minus strand of NZ_CP042429.1, from coordinate 626,426 downwards.
GGCAACCGGGAGATGACCGCGGTGCAGCTGCAGCGGGAGATCCGCCGGCGCGTCGCCGAGGCGGTCCCCGCCGCCGACCGGGTGGGCCACGACGAGCTCGTCCTGGAACTGTGGGGGGAGATCCTCGACGACCTGGACCGCGACCCGGCGAGCACCGCCGACCGGCTGGACTGGTCGGCGAAGCTCGCCCTGCTCAACGCCTACCGGGCGCGCGGCCTGGCGTGGGGGGATCCGCGGCTGGCGGTCATCGACATCCAGTACCACGACATCGATCCGGCGAAGGGCCTGTACAACGCCCTGGTCCGCAAGGGCCGGATGCGCACCCTCGTCCCGGCGGAGGCGGTCGCGGCCGCGGTCGCCACCCCGCCGCGGGACACGCGCGCCTGGCTGCGCGGTGAGGTCGCCCGCCGGTTCCCGGACGCCCTCCTCGCCGCGAACTGGGACGCCCTGGTGCTCGACGCGCCGTTCCACGGGTCCACCACGACCCGGGTGAGCCTGCCGGACCCGGCCGCGGCGACCGCCGGCCAGCTGGAGGGACAGTTGGCGGGGGTGACGGACGCGGGGGAGCTGGTGGCCGTCCTCGACCGTGCCCTGCCCGGATGTGTCGCCGGCATGGACTAGCCTTGACAGGGAAACGACGCCCACAGGAACGGAGACGACGATGACGAGCGGCGGACAGGGACAGGTCCACGGCGGGCACGGCCACGGTGGATCCGGGGAACCGGACACCGGGGTCACGGCGTCCGGCCAGGACCAGCTGAAGGTCAGCGGCACCGACGACCTGCTCGACGAGATCGACGGCCTGCTGGAATCCAACGCCGAGGAGTTCGTGAAGTCCTACGTGCAGAAGGGCGGCGAGTGAGCACGGTGACGGGCCCGGCCACTCCGCTGTACACCCGCCGGATCATGGGGCTGGAGACCGAGTTCGGCATCACCAGTGTGCTCGACAGCCACCGTCGGCTCGGTCCCGACGAGGTCGCCCGCCACCTGTTCAGTCCGGTGGTGGAACGCTGGCGCTCCAGCAACATCTACTGGCGCAACGGCTCGCGGGTCTACCTCGACGTCGGGGCGCACCCGGAGTACGCCACCGCGGAATGCGACTCGCTGCACCAGCTCATCGCCTACGACCGGGCGGGGGAGCGGATCTTCCAGGATCTCGCCGCCCGGTGCGAGACCTCCTTCGGCGAGCGCGGGATCGGCGGGCGGGTGTACCTGCTCAAGAACAACACCGACTCGATCGGCAACTCCTACGGCTGCCACGAGAACTACCTCGTGGGCCGGGACATCCCGCTCAAGGCGCTCGCCGCCCAGCTGCTGCCGTTCCTCGTCACCCGTCAGCTGATCTGCGGGGCGGGGAAGATCAGTGTGCCGACGGCGGGGGCGCCCAACGAGAACTTCGCGCCCGGCTACTGCCTGTCGCAGCGGGCCGACCATGTGTGGGAGGGCGTCTCCTCGGCGACGACCCGGTCCCGGCCGATCATCAACACCCGCGATGAACCGCACGGGGACTCGTCCCGGTTCCGTCGGCTGCACATCATCGTCGGCGACTCGAACATGTCGGAGACGACCACCGCGCTGAAGGTCGGCTCGGCCGTCCTCGTCCTCGAGATGATCGAGGCCGGCATCAGTCTGCCGGACTTCGAGCTGGCCAACGAGATCCGGTCGATCCGGGAGATCTCCCGGGACCTCACCGGTGGTGCCCTGCTGACCCTGCGCCACGGCGGCACCGTCACCGCGCTGGAGATCCAGCGCGCCTTCCACGCGGCGGCGACCGACTGGCTGGCCCGCCGCCCGGAGGAGGGCACCGGCACGCCGAACGCGCAGCTCGCCCCGGTCGTGGACCTGTGGGGCCGGGTGCTCGACGGCTTTGAGAGCGGGGATTTCTCCGCGGTGGACACCGAGATCGACTGGGTGATCAAGAAGAAGCTCATCGATGCGGTCGCCGCCCGCAGTGACCTGGCGATCACCGATCCCCGGCTCGCCCAGATCGACCTGACCTACCACGACATCAACCCGGACCGCGGCCTGTTCCACCTGCTCGCCCGCCGCGGCCGGGCCGCCACCCTCGTCACCGACGACGAGGTCGCGACCGCGGCGACCACCGCCCCGGCCACGACCCGGGCGGCCGTGCGGGGCCGGTTCCTCGCCGCGGCGGAGCACTCCGCCCGGCAGACGACGGTGGACTGGACCCGGCTGAAGGTCAACGGGGACGGCGGCGGCGAACTGCTGCTGCCGGACCCCTTCGACAGCACCGGTGACGGGGTCGACGATCTCATCCGGATCCTCGACGACTCGCCGGCCACCCCGTCGCCGGAGGGGTGAGACGTGTCCGGCAACCGCAACACCGAGGTCGAGGTCCACTGGGACGACGCCTCCGGCCGCCTGCTCAACCTCGTGATCGCCCTGCTCAACCAGCGGATGCCCCGGTCGCTGTCCTGGATCGCCGACCATGTCGACGGCTACGGTGACGGGGACGGTGCGGACACCGTCCGGAAGCGGTTCAGCCGCGACCGGCAGGTTCTCGAGGATCTCGGCATCCGGATCGTCGAGACGGAGATCCACGACGACGACAACCACGCGGAGACCGGTTTCCGGGTGGAGCGCTCGCTGAGCTTCCTGCCGGAGATCTCCTTCACCCCCGGCGAATGGGACGCCGTCACGGCGGCCTCGCGGTGGGCACTGACCGACCGTCAGGCCCGGCAGGTCCGCTCCGCGTTCAGCAAGCTCGCCGCCGCCGGGCAGCGCGAATCCGCCGGAGGGGTGAGCCCCGTCGTCGGTGAGGTACCGGACACCCTCGATCTCGGGGGCGAGGATGTCGAGGCCATCAACCGGGCACTCGACCGTGGTCTCGCCCTGGGGTTCCGGTACTGGCCGACCCCGCTGGCGGAGCCGCAGGACCGCCGGATGGACCCGTGGGCGCTGGCCGCCCGGGACGGCAAACTGTTCCTCACCGGCTTCGACCTCGACCGGGAGGGTCAGCGGACGTTCCGGCTGTCCCGGCTGACCGATGTCGCGGTGCTGCAGCAGTTCATCACCCATGACCGGCCCGCGGGCAGCCCCCGCAGTCTCGTCGCCCGGGGGCTGGCGGCCGCGGCCACCGAGACCACCGCACGGGTGCTGTTCACCACCGACGGGGCCCACGAACTGCGGGCACTGGCGGCCCCGGACAATCCGGACAACCGGGCGGAACCGCAGCTGACCGACCCCCGCGGGGAGGTCCTGACCCTCGGCCCCGTCGACCGGGACCGTCTGGTCCGGCTGGCCGCCGCCTACGCCCCGGACGCGCTCGTCCTCGACCCGCCCGAGGTCGTCGACGCCGTCATCACCCTGCTGGACCATGCCGCCACCGTCTACGGAGGGGAGCAGCCGTGACCGACCGCTTCGACCGGCCCACCCGGCCACGCCGGAACACCCGTGACTACGCCGCCTGGCAGGTCGGCCGCACGGTCAACCTGCTGGCCTGGTTCCGCAGTCACCCGGGCGGCAGTCTCACCGCCGCCGCCGAGCAGTTCGGGGTGAGTGTGCCGCAGCTCAAGCACGAGCTGCTGCAGGCCACCGAGTGCGGCCTGCCCGGCCATCTCGCCGGCTCGCTGGTGGACGTCACCCTGTCGGCCAACCACGCCGATGTCGTGGACGCCCAGGGCCTCGATGTCCCGTTCTCCCTCACGGATTCGGAGGCGGGCGTCCTGCTGTTCTGCCTGGAACGCCTGGCGAGTGTGCTGCCGGCGGAGGAGCGCGGGGATGTCGCGTCCGCCGCCGGGAAGATCCGTGGCCTGCTCCGCGAGTCCCGCAACCGGCGGGAAGGCTGGGACGACCCCGCGGGTGCGCCCGGTGACACCGGCGGCACCGGTGATTCTGCCGGGACACCCGATCCGTCGGGCCCTGCCGCGGCCACGATGGCACGGCTCAACCGGGCCGTCGCCGGACGCCACGAGGTGGAGTTCGACTACGTCTCCGCCTCCTCAGACACCCGCCGGCACCGCGTCCTCATCCCGGACCACGTCGGACTGGTCGAGGGGGAGGGCTACCTGTGGGGCCGGCCGACCGGGGACGCCGCACAGCGTTGTTTCGCGGTGTCCCGGATCTCCGGGCTCACCGTGACCGACCGTCCCGCACCAGCGCGGGTGCGTCCCCGGATCACCGCCGACGACCCCTTCGGGATGAAGCGTGCCGCCGAACAGGGCGCCGAACTCACCCTGACCCCGGATGCGGCGTGGATGCTGGAGTACCTGCAGATCTGGCCGACGGCGGACACCACCCCGGAGACACCGACCGCCCTCATCCCGGACACCGGTGCCTGGCTCGACCGCTTCCTCATCGCCTACGCGTCCGGCATCACCGCGGTGGCGCCCGACGAGGTCCGGGACCGTGTGGCAGACCGCACGTCCCGCGCGTTGGCCGCCTACCGGGACCTGGCGTAGGGTGACAACCGACGGCCGGTTCTCCTCGACCGGCGCACTGACGGAAAGGTAGTACCCGATGAACGAGTGGCTCATCGTGATCCTCGTGGTGGTGCTGGTCCTCGGCGCCTCCCAGCTGCCGAAGCTGGCCCGGAACCTCGGACGGTCGATGCGCATCTTCAAGTCGGAGATGGATGAGCTCAAGACGGACGGCAAGAACGGCAAGACCGTGGAAATCCCCGCCGCCGACGAGCCGGACGTGACCGTCACGGTCACGGACGCCACGAAGTCCACCCCGAAGTCCACTGCGGAGAAGAACGGGGAGTCCTAGACCCCACCGCGATGACCACTTCCGACAACCCCCAGAACAGAACCCGGCACGTACACCTGCCGGGTTCCGGTCGTCGTCGGCGCCGCGCGAACGGTGCCGAGATGGCCCTCATCGAGCATCTCAAGGAACTCCGGCGGCGACTGCTCGTCGCCCTCGCCGCGATGCTCGTCGGCACGATCCTCGGCTTCATCTGGTACGGCGTGTCCGTCGGCCCCGTCCCGAGCCTGGGGGAGATCCTCCGGGGTCCCTACTGTGCCCTGGACCCGGACCTCCGGTTCGGCAGCGAGACCGGGGAATGCCGGCTGCTGTCGACCGCGCCGCTCGAGATGTTCATCCTCCGGCTCAAGCTCGGCAGCATCGTCGGCCTGGTCGTCTCCGCCCCGGTCTGGCTCGGCCAGCTGTGGGGGTTCATCACCCCGGGCCTGAAGAAGAACGAGAAGCGCTGGACCCGGACCTTCGTCGCCGCGGCGACGACCCTGTTCATCCTCGGCGCGGTGCTCGCCTACGTCGTCCTCATCTTCGCCTTCGAGTTCCTGCTCTCGATCGGCAGTGAGGCGCAGATCGCCGCCCTGACGGGTACCGACTACTTCAACTTCGTCCTCATCCTCATCCTCCTGTTCGGCGTGAGTTTCGAGGTACCCCTCGTCATCGTCATGCTGAACCTCGCCGGGGTGCTGCCCTACAGCGCGATGAAGAACAAGCGCCGGTACATCATCGTCGGACTGTTCATCTTCGCCGCCGTCATCACCCCCGGCCAGGACCCGTTCTCGATGTCCGCACTCGCGGTCACGCTGTGCGTGCTCATGGAGATCGCCATGCAGATCGCCCGGATCCACGACAAGCGGAAGGCACGCAGGTCCGGGTCCGACGGGGCACCGGTCGGGATCGCCGACGACGAGGGCTCACAGATCGCCGCCGCGCAGCCGGTCAGCGGTGCACGGCCGGTCACCACCGACCGGGTCGCCGCACCCGCACCGGTCCGCGACGCCGGTCCGGACCGGGCGTTCGACTACGGTAGCAGCGATGACATCCTCTGATTCGGTCGCGGCCTTCGCCGCCGACTACCCCTTCCCCCTCGACGACTTCCAGCTCGAGGCCGCCCGCGCGATCGCGGCGGGCCGGGGCGTCCTGGTGTGCGCCCCCACCGGCGCCGGTAAGACCGTGGTGGGGGAATTCGCCGTCCACCAGGCGCTGCGCGACGGCGGCGCCTGCTTCTACACCACGCCGATCAAGGCCCTGAGCAACCAGAAGTACCACGACCTCGTCGACCGCTACGGTGAGGAACAGGTCGGTCTGCTCACCGGCGACGTCAGCATCAACGGGGACGCCCCCGTCGTCGTCATGACGACCGAGGTGCTGCGCAACATGGTCTACGCGACCTCCGACCGGCTCGACCGGCTCACCCACGTCGTCATGGACGAGGTGCACTTCCTCGCCGACCCGTCCCGCGGTCCGGTGTGGGAGGAGGTCATCCTCAACCTCGATCCGTCGGTCATCCTCGTCAGCCTGTCGGCGACGGTGAGCAACGCCGAGGAGTTCGGCGGCTGGCTCACCACCGTCCGCGGACAGACCGACCTCATCATCACCACCCACCGGCCCGTGCCGCTGCACCAGTACATGATGGTCGGCAGTCAGATGCTTCCGATGTTCGCCGACCAGGACCGGCCGGACCCCGGCTACGTCAACCGCGCCCTGCTGCACGCCGCCGGCCACGCCGAGGACACCGGACGCCGCCGCGGCCCGAAACGCACCGACGTCGTCATGCGGATGCGTGCGGCCGGCATGCTCCCGGCGATCTACTTCATCTTCTCCCGCAACGGCTGCGATGCGGCGATGCGGCAGCTGCTCGTCGACCGGATCCGACTGACCACCGACGACGAACGCGACGAGATCCTCAGCACCGTCGACGAGGGCGTCCACGAGATCCCCACCGAGGACCTGGGCGTCCTCGGATTCCGGCAGTGGCGCCGGGCCCTGGGCAACGGCTATGCGGCCCACCACGCCGGCATGCTGCCGGCGTTCCGCCACATCGTCGAGGACCTGTTCACCCGCGGACTGCTCAAGGTCTGCTTCGCCACCGAGACCCTCGCCCTGGGCATCAACATGCCCGCCCGGTCGGTGGTGCTCGAGAAGCTGGTGAAGTTCAACGGGGAGGCGCACGTCGACCTCACCCCGGGCCAGTACACGCAGCTCACCGGGCGCGCCGGACGCCGCGGCAAGGACACCGAAGGTAACGCGGTCGTGCTGTGGAGCCCGGGGATCGACCCGTACGCGGTCGCGAACCTCGCGCAGACCCGCACCTACCCGCTGGACTCGACATTCCGGCCCGGCTACAACATGGCCGTCAACCTCATCGGCACCCGCGGCTACGAGGATTCGCAGCGGATCCTCGACCGCTCCTTCGCCCAGTACCAGACCGCCGCCCACGTCGTGGAGGAGGCCGCCCGGCTCACCCAGCGCCGCCGCGACCTCGCCGGACTGCAGAAGGACCTGGCCCGCACCCTGAAGAAGATCCACGCCGACGTCACCCCCGAGGAGATCGTCGACTACGCGCGGCTGCGCCGGGAACTGTCCGTCACCGAACGGAAGGCCCGGCGCAACGCCGGGGAGGAGCGGGAGAAGGAGACCGCCGCACTGCTGGCCTCCCTGCAGGTCGGCGACATCATCGCCCTGCCGACGGGCAAGAACCCGGTGTGTGCCGTCGTCGCCCGCGGCGACTCGAACCGGCGGCGTCCCCGCCCGTGGATCATCACCGAGGACGGCTGGTGCGGCCCGGTGTCCTCGGAGGCCTTCGGCAATGTGCCGGTCGAGGTCGGCCACATGCGGCTCGGCCGGGGCGTGGAACGCTCCCCGAAGCGGCAGGCCCGGGCGGTGGCCGCCAACCTGCGGCGCCAGCACATCGACCGGCCGAAGAAGATCAGGCCGAAGGCACGCGGCGGGTCGAAGGAGGTCGCGGACCTGCGGGACCGGCTGCACATGCACCCGGTGCACGCCCTGCCCGAGCGGGAGGAGCTGGTCCGCCCGGCCGAGCGCGTCGTCGCCGCGCGTCGCACCCTCGATCTCGAGGAGCAGGCCCTCACCCCGGACTCCGAGTCCCTGTCCGCGACCTTCGACCACATCGTCGACCTGCTCGCCGAGCTGGACTACCTGGAACTCGACGGGGGCCGGGAGACCGCCGTGGTGACCGAGGAGGGGGAGAAGCTCGCCCGGATCCACCACGAGTCCGATCTGCTCGTCGCCCAGTGCCTGCGCCGTGGTGTGTGGGACGGTCTCGATCCCGCCGAGCTCGCCGCCGCCGCCTCGACCTGCGTCTTCGAGAACCGGAAGGAGACCCGGCCCGAGGACCGCTCCGATGTCGGTGTACCCACTGAGGCGCTCGTGGACGCGGTGAACGCGGTCCAGCGCATCCACCGGGAGCTCACCAGTGACGAGGAGCGGCACGGTCTGCCGCAGACCCGGGAGCCGCAGACCGGTTTCGTCACCGCCCTGCACCAGTGGACCGCCGGGGCTCCGCTGGAGTACTGCATCCGGGCGGCGGAGGCCAGCGGGGCCGAGCTCACCCCGGGGGACTTCGTGCGCTGGTGCAACCGGGTCATCGACCTGCTCGGGCAGATCCGGTACACCGGTTACTCGGACGGGGTGAAGGCCGCCTCGCGCAAGGCGGTGCCGGCGATCCGCCGCGGTGTGGTGGAGCTGGGGGCCTCCGCGGGCTGACCGGCCCGCCCACGTCGTACAGTGGGGGACCATGACAACCGCTTTCCCCCTCGAGACCTACACCACCCGGCTGGCCGCCGTCGCCGACCTGCTGACACGGCAGCACATCGACGCGGCCGTGCTCACCCCCGGCGCCGACCTGCGTTTCCTCCTCGCCAGCGACCTCGACACCCACGAGCGGTTCTCCGCCCTCGTGGTCACCCCGACCTCCCTGCGCGTCATCGTGCCCTCGGTGGACGCCGGCGCACTGCGCGACGGTGTCCCCGGCCGGGCCGGGGTGACCGTCGTGCCGTGGAACGACGGGCAGGACGCCCTCGCCCTCGCCGTCGGTGACCTGCCGGAGGGCGCCACTGTCGCGGTCTCCGGCGAGATGCCCGCGAACCATGTGCTCGCGCTGCAGGACCGCGGCCTGACCACGGTCAACGCCACCGCCGTCCTGCGGGACGTGTTCATGGTCAAGGACACCGCCGAGATCGACGAGCTGCGCCGTGCGGGCCGCGCGATCGACACCGTGCACCGGCAGGTGCCGGGCCTGCTGCGCGCCGGACGCACCGAGCGGGAGGTCGCTGACGACCTGGAACGCCTCATCCTCGTCGAGCATGAGGTCGTGGACTTCATCATCGTCGGGTCCGGACCGCACGGCGCCGACCCGCACCACGACTTCTCCGACCGGGTGATCACCGAGGGCGACATCGTCGTCGTCGACATCGGCGGCACGCTCGACACCGGCTACCACTCGGACTGCACCCGCACCTACGTCGTCGGCGGGGTTGGTGACGACCGGGCGGACCGGCTCGCTGCCTACGCCGTGCTGCAGCAGGCACAGCAGGCCGGACTGGACGCCGCGAAGCCGGGCATCACCGCCCAGGAACTCGATGCGGTCGTCCGCGGTGTGATCGCCGAGGCCGGCTACGGGGAGTACTACACCCACCGCACCGGCCACGGCATCGGCCTGTCCGGTCACGAGGAACCGTTCATCATCGCGGGCAATGAGCTGCCGCTGGCCGAGGGCATGGCCTTCTCCATCGAGCCGGGCATCTACGTCCCGGGTGACTGGGGTGCGCGGATCGAGGACATCGTCGTACTCACGGCGTCCGGCTGTGAACCGCTCAATGTCACCACCCACGACCTGGTGTCGACCGCCGCCGGTACCGGGGCGCAGGCATGAGCCGCATCGCCCTGTTCGGTGCGACCAGCGAGATCGGCGGCGAGGTCGTCACCCGGCTCGCGGCCGGCAACGCGGTCGTGCTCGCCGCGCGTCGGCCGGAGGCGCTCGACGGACTGGCGGACGCCTGCCGTGCCGCCGGTGCGACCGACGTGGAGACCGTCTTCTTCGATGCCGCGGACGTGGCCGGCCAGGCCGCGGTCCTCGACGATATCTGGTCGCGGGGCGCGGTCGACACCGCCGTCGCCGCCTTCGGTGTCCTGGGCGACCAGGATCTGGCCGAACGCGACGGTGGGGAGGTGGCGCGGATCCTGCATACCGACTTCACGGCGCAGGCGGTGCTGCTCACCGAACTCTCGGCCCGGATGAGGGCGCGGGGCAGCGGGCGGCTCGTGGCGTTCTCGTCGATCGCCGGGGCGCGGGTGCGGCGTCCGAACTACGTCTACGGGTCGGCGAAGGCGGGCCTCGACGGGTTCTGCCAGGGCATGCAGGATGCGCTCCGCGGTACCGGGGTGACGTTGACGGTCGTGCGACCCGGATTCGTCATCGGCCGGATGACGACGGGGATGGACCCTGCACCGCTGTCGACGACGCCGGAGGTCGTGGCGGAGGCGGTGGTCACCGCGCTGGAACGGGGCCGGACCGATGTGTGGGTGCCGCGGGCACTGGGGCTGGTCGCCACGGTGATGCGGCTGGTGCCGCGGGCGCTGTGGCGGCTCGCCCCGCGGTAGATCCCCGGTTTTTCACACCCGGGCCGGGACGACCCGGACCGCAGGAACGCGTTGACCTGCGGCGATGTCAGCAGAGTAGCTGACGGAGCCGGGGGAGAGGTGTGAAAAACCAGGACGCCCCGGCCGGGCCACCCCGGCTCAGATCCCGAGGATGTTGTAGACGAGGGTGCGCAGCGCGCCGAAGAGGACGGCGGCGAGCCCGGCGCTGCTGCCCACGGCGGCGGCACACTGCAGGGACCCGGTCACGCCCTCCGGAGCGTTCTCGCCGCAGTTGGCGGCGGGGGAGGATCCGGTGGCGCTGCCGGTCGGCAGATCCGCCGAGGCTGCCGGAGCCTCAGCGACCGTGGCCGCCGCGGGCGCCGACGTCGCTGCGGTGTCCGCGACGGCGGGGACGGCCGCGGCACCGGCGAAGGCGGTGGTGGTGGCGAGGGCGAGGGCGACGGAGCTGCGACGGAGTCTGGTCATGAGCAGAGATCATAGCGGACCCGGTGACCCGCTAGGATGGTCGCATGCTGTTCTCCCTCCCCCTGATCTATCTCGTCGTCGAGATTGCGGTGTTCATCGTCCTCGGACAGTGGATCGGATTCGGATGGGCCGTCCTCATCGCCCTGGTCACCCCGCTGGTCGGGATGCCTGTCGCCCACCGGGCGCTCGCCGCGGTCCGCCGCCGCAGCCCCGGCCAGCGGTCCAGCTCCGCCCGGACGGACGCCTTCGTCGCCGACATCGCGGTGACGATGATCGCCGCGGGTCTGCTGGTCGTGCCCGGTATCGCCTCCTTCGTCGTCGGACTGGTACTGCTCATCCCGCCGGTGCGGACCCTCGTCGGCCACCGGGTGGGGAAGTCCCTCGGCCTGCAGGTCGTCTCCCTCGGATCGCGGTTCCCCGGCGGCGGTGGCCCCGGCTCGGGCAGGCCCGGGGACGCCACCGGGGGCTGGGGCGACGTCATCGACCACCGCGGCGATGAATTCGGCGACAAGTGAGGCGCCCGGACCGACGCACGGTGGGCCGGTTCCTCCTCCTCACCCTGGCCGCCGCCTTCGCCGGACTCGCGCAGTACGCCTCCTACCAGCCGACCGGACTGTGGTGGGCGGCCCCGCTGGGCTTCGGCCTGTTCTTCTGGACCGTTGACCGGGCCGTCGCGGGAAAAGATCCGCGCACCACCCGGCGCTGGTCGGTGTGGTTGTCCTGGGTCCAGGGGCTGACCTGCTACCTCCTGCTGCTGCCCTGGGTGGGTGAGTACGTCGGCGCAATCGCCTGGTTCGGCCTGTCGGTCGTCGAGTCCCTCTACAGTCTGCTGTTCGGGCTGGGACTCGCCGCCCTGCTGACCTGGTCGCGGTCCGCCTCCGCGGCAGGTGGGCGGACCCGCGGGATCCTGCCGTTCCTCGCCGTGCCGGCCTGGTACGTGGCCGTGGAATGGCTCCGTGCGAACTGGCCCTTCGGTGGCTTCGGCTGGGTCCGGCTCGCCTGGGGTCAGGTCGGTGGCCCGCTCGCGCACTGGATCACCCTGGCCGGCCCGGCACTGGTCGCCTACGCCGTCGTCGTCGCCGGCCTGGGGATCGCCCTCCTGGTCCACCGCCGGTGGATCACCGGGGCAGCTGCCCTGGTCGTCACCCTGGTCGGCGGCCTGATCATCCCCGTGGTGAGCCCTGTGTGGCGCAGCGGGGACGACAGCCCCACGCTCAATGTCGCGGCGGTGCAGGGCAATGTGCCGCGGCTCGGTCTCGACTTCAACGCCCAGCGCGAGGCGGTGCTCAACAACCACCTGCAGGTCACCCGCCAGCTCGCCGACGAGGTCGATGCCGGGACGCGGGCCCGGCCGGACCTGGTGGTGTGGCCGGAGAACGCCTCCGACGTCGACCCGTTCCGTAACCCGGACGCCTACACGCGGATCCAGGCCGCCGCCGAGGCGGTCAAGGCCCCCATCCTCGTCGGCACGATCACCCGTGACGAGGTCGGGTCCCGCAACACCATCGTCGTCTGGGATCCGACCGACGGCCCGGGGGAGCAGCACGTCAAGAAGTTCCTGCAGCCCTTCGGCGAGTACATGCCGCTGCGCGACCTGCTGCGGCACGTGAGCAGTTACGTCGACCTCGCCGGCGACTACAAGCCCGGTGACGGCCCCGGCACCCTGCACCCCGCGGGCACCGGCGGTCCGGTCGTGGGCGTGGCGACCTGCTACGAGGTCTCCTTCGACGGGGCCTACCGGGACGCGGTCGACAACGGCGCGACGATGTTCGCCAGCCCGACGAACAACGCGACTTTCGGGCACACCGACATGACCTACCAGCAGCTGGCCATCAACCGGATGCGGGCCATCGAGTACGATCGTGCCGTCACCGTCGCCGCCACCTCCGGTGTCTCGGCGATGATCGACCCGGACGGGGCTGTCACGCAGGACACGGAGATTTTCCGGCAGGGCCTTTTGCAGGCTGACATACCTTTGCGGGATACTAGGACATTGTCCGCACGTCTCGGAGCTGTCGGGGAGTGGGTCCTCTCAGCCGCAGGGCTGGCCGCCGCCCTCTACGCCGGGATGAGATTCCGGAAGACCACACGAAGAGGAAGAGAATGAGCGCAACGGTACAGCCCAGCGACAGAACGCTGGTCATCATCCCGACCTTCAACGAGCTGGAGAACCTCCCGCTCATCACCGGACGGGTCCGGGATGCGCTGCCCGACGGCGTGGACATCCTCATCGTCGACGACAACAGCCCCGACGGCACCGGTGAGCTCGCCGACGAGCTCGCCGCCGCCGACGGGCACATCAACGTCCTGCACCGGGAGGGCAAGGGCGGTCTGTGCGGCGCCTACATGAAGGGTTTCCAGTGGGGGCTGGACGCCGGCTACACCGTCCTGTGCGAGATGGACGCCGACGGTTCACACGCCCCCGAGCAGCTCCACCTGCTGCTCGAGGAGGTCGACAACGGTGCCGACCTCGTCATCGGCTCCCGCTACATCCGCGGCGGCAAGACCGTCAACTGGCCGTGGCAGCGCTACCTGCTGTCGAAGCTGGGCAACATCTACATCTCGGTCGCACTCGGCGCCGGCCTGTCCGACATGACCGCCGGGTACCGGGCGTACCGCCGGGAGCTGCTGGAGGCACTCCCGCTCGACGAGCTGTCGAATGCCGGCTACATCTTCCAGGTCGACCTGGCCCGCCGGTCCGTCGACGCGGGCTACGACGTGCGCGAGGTGCCGATCACCTTCACCGAGCGGGTCATCGGCGAGTCGAAGCTGGACGGCAGTTTCGTCAAGGACAGTCTCGCGGTCGTGACGAAGTGGGGCCTGGAGCACCGCTACCGTCAGGTCCGGGATCTCGTGTCCGCGTTCGGCGGCCTGGCCGTGCAGACGGTGCGGGAGGCCCGGAAGAACCGTCGGGCCCGCCGGTAGACGGCCGACACAGGAGAACCCGCCGACCTCCCACCCCGGGTCAGGGGTGGGCGGTCGGCGGGTTCCGGTGACGGCCGGGGTCAGCTGGCCGGTATTACTTGGCTGCGGACTCCTGCTGTTCCTTCATGAGCTTCATCGCCGAGCGGCGGCGCTTGCGCAGCAGCTCGATGCGCTCGTCGAGCAGCTCGTCGAGCTCCTCGAGGGAGCGGCGCTCACGCAGCATGTCCCAGTGGGTGCGCGGCGGCTTGACGGGCTTGGCGTCCTGCCCCTCACCCTCGAGGAGTTTGCCCATCTGCCCGTTCTTGCACATCCACTCGTTCGGGAGTTCGGCGTCATCGGCGAAGGGGACCTCGAACACCTCGCCGGACTCCGTCTGGTACTTCGCCATCTGGCGGGGAGCCAGGTCATGGTCACGGTCCGTCTCATAGGAGACGGCCCCCATGCGGCTGCCGCGGAGAACACGATCTGCCATCGTTACCTCTTCCTTCCGTACCCTCGCGTACTGTCAACCCTGTAATGTTACCCCGGAACCGGAAGGACTGCCACATGCCCGCCAGGAAACCTGACCGTTGCGCCTGGTGCGGGCGGGAGATCGTGCAGTCCGGGTCGGGCCGGCACCGCCGGTACTGCAGCCAGTCGTGCCGGCAGCGGGCCTACGAACAGCGCCGGCAGCTGTCCGGGACCGGTCTGCCGGCCGATGTCGTGGTGCTGTCCCGCCGGGCCGCCGAGGAGCTCACCGACACACTGTTCGAGCTGCGCTGCGCCGCCGAGGACATCCGCACCGCGGTCACCGAGGACGCGGACGCCGTGAGCTCCGCCGAGGTCGCGGCACTGTGCACCGAACTGGTGGCGATGGCGAAGACGGCGGAGAAGATCCGGCGCCGGGTCGGCGAAGACGGGGCAGGGGAGGGGTAACCCCGGGTTATGGGCGATGCCGGGGACCGGTCCCCCGACGGTTAGGGTGGGGGTATGCGTAAAGGACTCGTCACGCTGTTCGTGATCGCGTGTGTCGCCCTCGCCCTGGGACTCGTCGGGCCACCGGTCTACCGTCTCTTCAGTGACCACGGACTGCAGACCGCGTCCATCTCGGATGATTCCGGACAGGCCGCCAGTGTCGGCGTCGACGGGCACTGGGACGTCATCCCCGGCTCCGGGAAGAACACCAGCCAGGTCGGCTACACCTTCGACGAGGTGCTCCCGGGACAGCGGAAGTCCACCTCCGGACGTGGTGAGGGGGTGAGCGGTGATCTCGTCGTCACCGGCGGGAAGCTCACCGAGGGGAAGATCACCGTCGATGTCGCGTCGATCAGCTCGGACATCGAGAAGCGGGACATCAACGTCCGCAACCACATCCTGCAGACCGACACCTACCCGGAGGCGTCGTTCGAGGTGACGAAGTCGACCGATCTGTCGGCACTGCCCGACGACGGCACCTCGGGCAAGGTCACGCTCACCGGCAATCTCACCCTGCACGGCAAGACCCGTCCGGTCTCGACCGATGTGAAGGCACTGCGCACCGGCGACAACGTCATCGTCGAGGGGAATCTGCCGGTCGTGCGGGCGGACTACGACCTGAACTCGCCGACCTTCGTGGCGTCCCAGATCGCCGACGAGGGTACCCTCGACCTGTTGCTCGTGTTCGGGCAGAAGTAGAGGAACCCCGGGTAGCGGGGACACAACCTGAGGAGATCCGTGGACCGTAACGTCATGGTCGTCACCCGGTGGATCCGGCTGGCGGCACTCATCGCCTTCATCATCCTGCTGCTGTTCCTGAGGTCGGCGGTCGGTTATCTCTTCATCGCGGTGTGTGCGGCGTTCCTCGCACTCACCGCCTGGCAGCTCTGGAAGCTCTACACCGACGAGAAGTACATGGAGTAACCCGCCGTGGACCTGACTGCACTGCACGCCAGCCTCGGCGAACTGAACACCGTCGAGATCGCCGACGAGATGTCCCGGCTCGACACGACCGACCAGGCGGTGCTGTTCCGCCTGCTGGACAAGGACCGGGCGTCCCAGGTCTTCGAGTACCTCGATGTCGCCCACCAGGCGGAGCTGCTCGACGAACTGCGGGAGGGCCGGTCCGCCGAGCTGGTGCTCGAACTGCCGGACGACGACCGCGCCCGGCTGCTCGACGAGATGCCGGCGAAGGTCGCCGCCCGGATGCTGGCGGGCCTGCCGGAGGACCGTCGGAAGATGACCTCCACGCTGCTGGGCTATCCGGACCAGTCCGCCGGGCGCTACATGACCCCCGTGCCGACCGTCATCTCCTCGGATTCGACGCGGGAGGCCGCCCTGCAGAAGCTCCGCGGCCGGGAACTGCGCAACCGGGACATCGCGGTGCTCGCGGTCACCGACCACACCCGGCGGCTCGTCGGCGTGGTGGACCTGTCGACGCTCGTGACCTCTCCGGCGGACACCCCGCTCGACGAGATGATGAACGAGGAGACCCACGCGGTCAACGCCACCGACGACCGGGAGGCGGCGGCCCGCCTGGTGCAGGAGGCCGACCTGCTGGCCCTGCCCGTCGTCGACGACGAGAACCGGTTCCTCGGCATGATCACCGTCGATGACGCGATGGAGATCCTCGAGGACGAGGCCACCGAGGACGCCTACCGTGCCGGTGGTTCCGAGCCGCTGGAGCAGCCGTACCTCACCGCCACGGTCTTCGACATCGCCCGCAAGCGCGGTACCTGGCTGCTCGTCCTCATCATCACCGCCGTACTGACGATCAACGTCATGAGCTTCTTCGAGGACACGTTGGCGAAGGTGGTCGTCCTGGCGACCTTCGTGCCGATGATCACCGGCACCGGCGGAAACGCGGGGTCCCAGGCGGCGTCCTCGGTGGTCCGTGCCCTGGCGGTCGACGAGGTGAGACCGCGGGACATCGCCAAGGTCCTGTGGCGGGAGGCCCGGGTGGGCCTGATGCTCGGCGTGTTCCTCGGTGTGCTGATCTTCCCGTTCATCGCGCTGATCTACGAACCGCGGATCGGTGCGGTGATGAGCCTGACGATCGCCTGCATCTGCACCTGGGCCTGCCTGGTCGGCGGAATGCTCCCGCTGGCGGCGAAGAAGCTGGGCGTGGACCCGGCGGTGTTCTCCACCCCGATGGTCTCCACCCTGGTGGACGCCACCGGCCTGATCATCTACTTCTCCATCGCCCAGGTCATCCTCGCCAGTATGCTCTGAGACGACCATGATCACCGTCACCGGCGCCCGGACCCACAACCTGCGGGGCATCGACGTGTCGATCCCGGCCCACACGCTGACCGTGGTCACCGGGGTGTCCGGGTCAGGGAAGTCCTCACTGGTCTTCGACACGGTCGCGGCGGAAGCACAACGGGCCACAGCCGCCGGATACCCGTCCTTCGTCCGCACCCGCCTGGCGCAGTACCCGGCGGCGGACGTCGACCGGATCGACGGGCTGACCTTCACCACCGTGGTCGACCAGCACCGGTTCACCGGCAACGTCCGGTCGACGGTGGCCACCGCCGTGGATCTCTCGACACCGCTGCGGATGCTCTTCTCCCGGTTCGCCGTCCCGTCCGCGGGCTTCTCCCCGGCATACTCGCCCAACGATCCGGCGGGCATGTGCCCGACCTGTGAGGGGCTGGGGACCGTCTCCGTCATCGACGAGGACGCGCTGATTGATCCCGCACTCTCGCTGGCGGCCGGTGCGGTGCAGTTCCCGACGTTCGCGCCCGGCACCTACCGGTGGAAGCGCCTGGTCACCTCCGGTCTCTGCGATCCGTCGACGCCCTGGTCGCAGTTGCCGGCACAGGTCCGCGACGTGCTGCTGCACGCCCGGGATCTCCGCCTGGAGCACCCGCTGCCCGGGTATCCGGCCCACCGGCGCTTCGACGGGATCCTTCCCCGCCTGCAGGATTCCTACCTGCGCAGGACGCCGTCCCGGCTCACCGCCGCAGAGCGCGCGGGGCTGGCGGCCGTGGTCGATCACCGGACCTGCCCGGACTGCGCCGGTGCCCGGGTCAATGCGGCAGCCCGGGGCAGTCTCATCGACGGCCGGTCCATTGCGGAGTGGAGTGCAGTCCCTGTCGCCGACCTGCGCGGACTGGTGGATGAGGCGGCATCGCTGGGGGAGAGTGCCGCACCGCTGCTGGCGGACATCTCCCGCCGGGTGGACGCCCTGGTCGAGGTCGGGCTGGGTTACCTGAATCTCGACCGACCGTCGCCGACCTTGTCCGGCGGTGAGGCCCAGCGGGTGAAGATGGTGCGCCACCTGGGCAGTCCGTTGACCGAGGTGACCTATGTCTTCGACGAGCCGGCCGCCGGCCTGCATCCTTTTGACGTGCAGCGACTCATCACGTTGCTCACCGGACTGCGGGACCGGCACAACACGGTTCTCGTCGTCGACCACCATCCGGCCGTCATCGCCTCGGCGGACCATGTGATCGGCATGGGGCCGGGGGCCGGGGGAGACGGTGGTCGGGTCATGTACACCGGCACACCCGACGGGCTGCCCGGGGGCGAGGTGCCGGTGCTCAAGCCGGTGATCCGGACACCGACGGGTTCGGTGACCGTGGAGCACGCCCGGAGCCACAATCTCCGGGATCTGACGGTGACGGTGCCGACCGGCGTGCTCACCGTCGTCACCGGTGTGGCAGGAAGCGGGAAGTCCTCGCTGACCACGGATTTCGCCGCGCAACACCCCGGGTTCACCGTCGTCGGGCAACAGCCCCTGCACGGTGGACGCCGTTCCTCGCTGCTGACGGTGACCGGTGTGGCCGACGGGCTCCGGGCGCTGTTCGCGTCGGCCGGTGACCTGTCGGCGTCCTGGTTCTCCCGCAATGCGAAGGGCGCCTGCCCGGAGTGCCGCGGCACCGGGGAGATCACCACGGATCTGGCTTTCCTGGAGGACACGAGAACGCCCTGTGAGGCCTGCGGCGGGTCCGGGTTCAACGACAGGGCCTTGTCCGTGACGGTGGGTGGGCGGACCGTCGCCGATGTCGAGGCACTGCGCCCGGCCGAGGTTGCGGACCTGCTCGGCCCGGAGGACGCGGCCCGGCTGCGCTGGGTCGACCGGGTCGGGCTGGGCTACCTCGCGGTGGGCCGGACGCTCGACGGGCTGTCCGGCGGTGAGCGTCAGCGACTGCTCCTGGCCAGACATCTCGGTGGGGTCGACGCGGACGCACCGTTGCAGCTCATCATGGATGAGCCGACGACCGGGCTGCACGCCACCGATGTGCGCCGCCTGCTGGACCTGTTCGACGACCTTGTGGACGCCGGCGGCACACTCGTGCTCATCGAGCACAACCTGCAGGTCATCGCCCATGCCGACCATGTCATCGATATCGGTCCGGGTGCCGGCGGGGACGGTGGTCGGGTCGTTTTCGAGGGCACGCCCGCCGAGCTGGCACGGGCCGGGGCACGGTCGGTGACCGGCCGGTGTCTGCAGGACGCGCTCAGTCGTTCCTGACCTGCCATGTCGCCTCGATGAACTGGCCGGTCCGGCGGACATCGACGAGCGTCAGGCGGTCGGAGGCGAGGTTGCGTGGGAACAGGGGCTTTCCTTCGGAAAGGAAAGCAGGGGAGATGTGCAGGGTGATGTCGTCGAGCAGGTCGGCGTCGAGGAACTGTCCGGCGAGATCGCCGCCGCCCTGGACCCAGACGGTCCCGTCCCCGGAGATCCTGCGGAGTGCGGTGACATTGTCGGTGACGGGGCCGGAGAGGAACCGGACATCGGCGCCGTCCGGCACCCGGAGCGCCCGGGTGGTGAAGACGACGACGGGAGTGTCTCCGAACGCGGAGGCCCAGCCGTCGGGGTCGTCGTTGAGGGTGCGGTCACGCAGCAGCCACTCGTAGGTGCTGGATCCCATGACGACGGCATTGGCCGCGGAGTAGAGCGCGTCAAGGTCGGGTGTGTCGCCGGTGACGGCGAAGAGCCATGCGAGCGAGTCGTCGAGGGTCGCGAGGAAACCGTTCGCTGTGGTGGCGGTGGCGTAGGTGACATGCATGGACCTATCGTCCCACAGGAATCTGCGGCGCCGGGACCCCCGGGAATCCTCAATGAAACGTCACACTGACGTTTTGAGTCCTGACGGCGGATCGCCGGAAAACCGGGGTCGGAGGCGTTTTCCGGCGACGACGTCGGGTCGGCCCGGGTGGAGACGTCGTGATATCCGTTGTCGCCGGAGCGTCTGCAGGCGACGGGTACCCGCCGACGGCGAATCGGTCGGCGGCCGGGTCGGCATGTGCGGCGCAGTGAGCCTGCCTGTCGGGCACGTCGACAGGATCAGGCGGCAGCCGGGCCGGCAGTCAGGATGGCGGCCGGGTGACGTACGGTCCGTGCACCTCACCGCGATTGTCCGATAATATACATTATGACATTTTGGACATCAGGGGCCTCCCTCGCCGTGCGCGGACGCCGGCGACGGTCACGTCGGCTCACCGAGGACCTTCTCCATGAACACGCGCCGGTGTCCGTCGTCGGTCCGGCGGTCGGTCTCGGCGTATCCGAGCCGCGTGTAGAGTGCCACGTTCTCGGTCATCTTCTCGTTCGTGTACAGCCGGAGACGGTTCCTGCCGAGTTCGCGGGCACGGTCTTCCGCGAAACGGAGCAGGCGACGTCCCGCGCCGCGACCCTGGGCCTCCGGAGCCAGTGCGACGTTCTCGATCAGCAGTGCGCCGTCACGCGGGATCAGACAGATCAGTCCGATGACCGGGTCCCCGATGACCCAGACATGGCCGGCCCCGACATCCGGGGTGAGGTCATGGGTCATCGGCGCCGGCGGTGTGTCCATCCGCGGCAGATAGATGCTGTACGCGGCGGTGACGACGGCCTGCATTGCGTCGATATCGGACAGGCGCGCCTGCCGGACCGGCAGGTCGGCGGGCCCCGTCGCTGACGTCACCACAGGAACCGGCCGTCCGAGGTGAACGCCGCCGGGCGGACTTCACTCACCCAGGCGGTGCGCAGCGGCCCGTAGATGTGCGGGAACAGCTCACCGCCGACATTCTCGGTGACGATCTCTGTCCCGGCCCGGCGTACCGCGGCGTCGTCGATGACCAGGACGCAGAGGCCACCCTCCTCGTCCTTGTAGAACCGCTCCGCCGTGGGCGCGACCTGGTCGGCGGCGGATGCGTGGATGAAGC
This sequence comes from Corynebacterium nuruki S6-4, assembly GCF_007970465.1. Classification (NCBI taxonomy): domain Bacteria; kingdom Bacillati; phylum Actinomycetota; class Actinomycetes; order Mycobacteriales; family Corynebacteriaceae; genus Corynebacterium; species Corynebacterium nuruki. The sequence continues at coordinate 605,585 of NZ_CP042429.1, read as the reverse complement.
CGACCTGCGTCAGGGACAGTCCCGCCGTGGAGACCCGGTACTCCCCGATCTTCAGGGCGTCCTGCCAGTCCGGCAGCCGGGCGATGTGGTAGAGCGTCATGCGCACAGGCTACCCTCCGGACCGGTGCGCGGGCCGGATATTTCCTGTCGCGAACCTACGGGATGCGCTGGGCATTGTAACGGCTCCCTGACAGGGCCCGGTTGCCCCGGTGGAAGGACTGACACTGAATCCACAGACGGGAGACAAGTCATGTACCGCACACAGCGTCATCCGAAGCTCATCGCACTCACCACCGCAGGACTCCTCGCGCTCGGAGGTGCCGCCGCCACGACGGCCACGACCACAGCTGATCCTGCCGATCCGACTGGCCCGGCAGCTGCACAGGTGGCCGCTGACGACCAGGCGGCGGTCCAGACGGCCGTCGATCTCACGCCGCCGTCACCGGCCGGCCCGTGGACCACCGACGGTGCGGACACCGCCACCTACCTGCCGTGGCTGCCGTTCTCCGCGATCCGCATCAACACCGCGGGCGGTACCGAAAGTTCCCCGCAGCAGGTCGCACTGTTCGCCGGTGACCGCTACATCGGCACGACCACCGCGGCCGCCTATCCGAACCAGCAGGTGCTCCGGATCGAGGACAACATCCTCCAGGTCGACTACCGGTTCCCGCAGCCCGGCGACTCGAACGCCGACCCGACCGGCCTGGTCTCCTCCCGCTACACGCTCAATGCGGACGGGACCGTGATCCGTGAGGGTGAGCTGCCGCCTCCCCCGGCCTGAGACGGCGTCCGGCCCGGTCTGTCACGCCCGGGCATTCCAGAGAGTGGGACATATCCGGCGCTGAGTGGGACGTTTCCACCGTCTGGTGGGAATTCCGTCGGGGGCATATGGCAAAATAGCCGGTATGACGACTCTTCCCCACGCTGACATCGATCCCGACGGACTGCTGGAATACTCGGTGGTCTTCACCGACCGTTCCCTCAACCACATGTCGAAGCGTTTCCTCGGTTCCATGCAGGAACTCCTCGACGTCCTCATCACCACCTACGATGCGGCGGACGCCGCCGTCGTCCCCGGTGGCGGCAGCTACGCCATGGAGGCCGTGGCCCGTCAGCTCGTGACGGACCAGAAGACCCTCATCGTCCGCAACGGACTGTTCTCCTACCGGTGGTCGCAGATCATCGACGCCGGCAAGATCACCGACGACGTCACCGTCTTCACTGCCGCACAGACCGGCGCCGGGGCCACCGCACCGTGGGAGCCCGCCCCCGTCGAGGAGGTCACCGCCGCGATCCGCGAGCAGAAGCCGGCCGTCGTGATCGCCGCCCATGTCGAGACCGCCGCCGGCATCCAGCTGTCCGACGACTACATCCGGGCACTCGGCGAGGCCGTCCACGAGGTCGGCGGCCTGCTGGTCATCGACTGCGTCGCCTCCGGCGCCTCCTGGCTGTCGATGTCCGACAACGGGGTCGACGTGCTGATCAGCGCCCCGCAGAAGGGCTGGAGCGGCACCCCGTGCGCCGGTTACGTCATGCTCAGCGAGGCCGGCCGTAAGGCCGTGGAGTCCACGACCTCCACCAGCTTCGCCGCGGACCTGAAGAAGTGGCTGTTCATCGCCGACGAGTACCGCGCCGGCCGCACCCCCTACCACGCGACCCTGCCGACCGACGGCCTGTTCCACAACGCGCAGCTCATGGTCGAGGCCCGTGACTACGGACTGGAGAAGCTGCGTGCCGCGCAGATCGAGCTGGGCACGAAGGTCCGCGCCCTGCTGGCCGAGCACGGCTTCGCCTCCATCGCCGCCGACGACTGCGCTGCCCCCAGCGTGGTCGTGGTCTACACCGACGATCCGGAGCTGAAGTCCGGCGCGAAGTTCAAGGAGGCCGGGATCCAGGTCGCCTCGGGTGTCCCGCTGCAGTGCGGTGAGTCCGCGGACTTCTCCACCTTCCGGGTGGGCCTGTTCGGTCTCGACAAGCTGCAGGACGTCGACGGCACCGTCGAGCGTCTGCGGGCCGGCCTGGAGAAGCTCGGTCTCTAGATGTTGTTCGCGTTTTCCATCTCACCCGCCACCACCCCGGAACCGGACGGCTCGATGTCCCACATCGTCGCCCGCGCCGTGGAGGTGATCCGGGAATCGGGTCTCCCCCAGGAGACCTCCTCCATGTTCACCACGGTCGAGGGCGACTGGGACGAGGTGATGCCGGTGATCAAGCGCGCCTGTGAGGCCGTCGCCGAAGTCTCCCCCCGCGTGTCACTGGTCCTGAAGGCGGATCTGCGGCCCGGCAGGTCCGGCGAGATCACCGGCAAGGTCGAACGCCTCGATGAGGCGATCGACCGGTTGTGACCGGTTGTGACCGGTCAGGCGACGACGCGGACGAGGACCACGCCGGTGTAGGAGTTGTCCTCGGACTGGAAGCTCCAGTGGTAGTAACCCTCGCGCGGGTAGGTCACCTGACCACCGCTGACGGCCAGGCCTTCCTCGGAGTGGACGGTGACCGGCGAGCCGTTCGGCGCGGTCGGTGCCGGTGCCGCGGTGGTCCCCCCCTCGTGGACCGTGGGGCCCTCGAGCTGGACCGGGTAGGTGTAGTCGCCGCCACCGGGGACGACGGCGCCACCGCCGTAGTTGGGGGCGGAGGGGGTGTCGGCGGCGGCGGTCGCGGTCGCCGCGCCGGCTGCGAGAAGGACGGCGCCGGCGCCGAGGCTCAGGGTCGTACGGAGAGTGGACATCGGAAAAGCTCCTGTCTTGGTAGTTGATTGTTCAACTACTCCATCTGTACGCCCCACCCGGTGATACGTCATCCATTCCGACGTCGGTGCAGCAACCAGTTGTCCGGATCCCCGTCCAGGGCTGCGGCGATCAGGGTGACAGCCACCGGAGTGCCGCCGAGGCCGCCGGCGTCCCGACCGTGCAGCGTCACCGAGATCTCGTCGTCGTGCCACTTGTCCAGCCGGTAGGTGCCCGCATCCCAGATGCGGACCGTCCCGGCACCGGCCTTCCCCTCCCCGATCGTCCCCTCGAACCTGCCGTAGCTCAGCGGATGGTCCGGCGTCCGGACCGCCAGCCGGTTGTGCCGGGTGTCGGTCGGCACCCCCTTCGGCAGTGCCCAGGAGACGAGCACGCCGTCGTGCTCCAGCCGGAAGTCCCAGTGCAGGTGGGAGGCATCGTGTTCCTGGATGACGAAGGACGGCCCGCCGTCGCCCGGGGTCAGCAGCACGTCCATCGGGTCCCCGTCGGTGAGCAGCCGGTCGAGCACCTGCCGGTACTCCAGCTGGCGCAGCCCGTCACCGATCTCCTCCCAGCGCCGGGGCGCAGCGACGGTCGGCCGGAGCCGTCCGCGCAGGGAGTACGGTGCACAGGTGGTCCGCACCCCGTCGTTCTGGCTCCAGTCGATGAGCACCTTTCCGGTCCGGTCCGCCGACTGCGCACTGACCACCAGGTCGGGATGCTCCTCCGCGAGCCGGTCGGCGAGGGCGTGGACGCCGTCCCGGATCACCGACGGCCGGTGCCGCCCGGACAGGCCGGCGTAGACGTGGATCCCCCGGCTCCCGGTCGTCACCGGGACCGTGACAACCCCCTGCCGGTCCAGTTCCTCCCGGATGAGGTGGGCGACGGCACTGCACTCGGCGAGGCCGGCGCCGTCCCCGGGGTCGAGGTCGAAGACCGCCCGGTCGGGATTGTGGATCCCGCCGCGCGGGCCGTACCGCCACTGCGGGGTGTGGATCTCCAGGGCATCGGCCTGGCTGAGCCGCACCAGCGTGGCCGTGTCGTTGACCAGCGGGTAGGTGACGGTCCTCGTCCGGTGCGTGTAGTCACGGGTGGGCATGTCCCCGACGCCGGTGCGCAGGTCCCGTTCGAAGAAGGATTCGCCGGGGTCCCGGGCGGTGCCGACGCCGTCGACCCAGCGTCGCCGGGCCGCGGGCCGGTCGTGGGCGTGCGCGGTGAACCAGGGCCCCACCGCGCAGGCGTAGTCGATGACGTCACGCTTCGTCGTGCCCGTCGACGGGTACATGACCTTGTCCGGGTGGGTGACCCGGACAGGTGTCCCGGCGACGTCGACGGTCAGGAGGTCGTCGCGGTCGCTCATACCTCCAGTGTGGCACCGGCGGCGACGGGGGTGTCCACACTCGCCGCCGCGTTCCGCTCGTCGAAGTAGTCGGCCGCACGCACCGGGTCGTAGTGGACGCCGCCGCCGACCGGCGGGGCGAGCGGCTCGACGATCTGGTCCATGTCGGGTTCGCAGAAGCAGATGATGCTGTACAGCTCCTCCCCCGGCGCCCGGTCGCTGGGGGCGAGGACCCGGTGTTTCGTGGAGCGCCACCGGTCCCCGGTCCAGCGGGCGAGCAGGTCGGCGATGTTGATCGTCATCGCGCCCTCGACGAAGGGGGCGTCCGCCCACTCCCCGTCGAGAGTCTGGACCTGCAGGCCGCCGTAGCCGGGCTGGCGGTCGAGGATCGTCACCAGCCCCCAGTCGGTGTGCGGCGCGATGCGGTACTGGTCCTCCCCGGCGGCGCCGACCACCCCGAGCGACGAGTAGCGGTTGATGTTGAAGGTGTTGGGCGAGTTCTCCGCCCGCACCACGAAGTACTGCTCGTCGAGCCCGAGTGCGGTGGCGAGCATCTCCAGCAGGTCCCGGTAGAGCGCCCGGGCGGCCCCGATCCAGGCGGGGACGAGCTCGTGCAGCTCAGGCACCTCCGCCGGATAGACGTTCGGGCGGAAGTAGACCTCGTCGATCGCGGGGTCGCCGGTGGTGTGCTCCCGACCGAAGGTGAGCGTCTCCTTGAGGTCGGCCCGGTCCGGGTCGATCTCCTCACCGTAGTAGGCGTTGGCCTCGTCGCCGGTGCGGATCCACCCGCGACCGCCGACCGGCGTCCGGTACTGTTCCTTGACCGCGTCCGGCTGGGCGAAGAACCGGGACGCCGCGGCGCGCAGGTCGGCGGACAGCTGCGGATCGATCCCGTGCCCGCTGACCATGAAGAAGCCGGAATCCTGCATCGCCCGGTCCAGCCGTCGGGCCAGGACGGCCCGTTCCTCCGGCCCCGACGACCGCCAGGTGGAGACATCGATCAGCGGAATGTCGGGGGTCACTGCCATGAAGGGTTGCCTTTCTTCAGTCCGGTGCAATGCCGTCATGGTACACCCCGGCCCGACCGGTCCCCCCGGCCTGCGCCCCCTGTTGCCGGACCTGCTACCGGACCCGCGCCGCCTCGATCCGGGTCGGTGCGGCGGAGGCGGTGACCCCGGCGCACAGGATCGCCGCGAGGGTGAGGATCGTGGTCCAGTCCTTGTCGAGCAGCCCGCCGAACAGGACGTAGAACACGGCGGCGGCGACGGTCAGCGCGACGATCGCCGCATTGAACAGGCCTTCATTGCCGGTCCCGGAGACCGGGACGTAGAGCAGGCCGGCGAGGACGCCGATGATGCCGGCGATGACCCCGGTGATCACCGCCTGCCCCGGCCCCTGGGCGGGATCCCCGGTGATCCGCGCGATGATCTGGTCGACGATGAGCACGATGGCGAAGGTGACCACCGCAGCGAGCACACCGAGCAGGACGAGGTTGACGGCGACCTTCTTCGGGTCGAACTTCCCGGCGAGCAGTGTCGGCCCGTTGTCCTGCTGCCGGTACTGGTCCTGGTACTGCTGCTGGTACTGCTCCTGATACTGGGGCTGCGGGTACCCGTCGCGGTAGTTCTGGTCGTAGCTGCGGTCGTAGCCCTGGCCGTACTCCTGCCGACGGTACTGACGGGTCTCGTCCTGACGCCCGTTGTTGTCGTAGGGGTAGTTGTTGCTCATCGGGGAACTTCGCTTTCGGTCGCATCGGGGATTCTCGACCCCTCGATGTTACCCGAGCATTCTGTCGAGACCCTGGGCGTCGCCGTTGAAGACGTTCTGGTCGACCGGGCCCTCGACGCCCGGGACCGTTCCGTCGGAGCCGGTCTGCCAGATCGTCCAGTTGTCCCAGCCGCCGGGCAGGTCCGGGGCGGAGCCGCCGTTGTAGTCGGCGATCCACAGCGGGTGGTCCGAGAATTCGGCGGTGTCCCCCATCGCGTCCCGCCAGAAGTTCGGGTACGTGTAGATCACCGCGTCCCGTCCGGTCCGCAGCTTGAGGACGTTGAGGTAGTCACGGACCCAGGACTGCAGCTGCTCCGGGGACAGTCCGCCGCTCTCCTCGAGGTCGAGGACGGGGGTCAGGGTCGGTGCCGGGGAACCGATGGTGGCGGTGGCGAAGGTGTTGGCTTGGGCGGCGGCGTCCCCGGGGGCGTCCGAGGGACGGGCGTAGTGGTAGCTGCCGCCGCGGATGCCGGTGGTCCGGGCGAGGTTGACGTCGCCGATCCAGTTCGGGTTGACGTAGTCGGTGCCTTCGGTGGCCTTCACGTACACGAAGCCGGTGCCGGCGCCACGGGCGGCGATCCAGTCGGAGACCGGGGACTCGTTGTGCTGGTGACTGGAGACGTCGATGCCGGCGACGGTGCCACCGCCGCCGCCGCCGAGGGAGCCGGCGGAGTCTTCGGCGGCCGCGGCGGGCAGTGTGGCGGCGGTGAGGCAGGCGGCGGTGGCGAGTGAGAGGACGGACAGGGCGGTGAGAGAGGTGGAGGTGGATCTCATGGCGGCGACGGTAGCAGACCCGTTACCGGATCGTGACCCTTTTTCCACAGAAAGGTAGCAGCAGTGCTGCTCAGGGGACGTGGATCAGCAACTCACCGTGCGGCATGACGAACGTCGCCGCCGGGTCCTCCGCCCATTCCATCCACCCTTCGGTGATGCGGTGGACCGTGTCACCAGCCGACCCGACGTCGGGCAGTCCGGCGAGCTGGGCACGGTAGTGCTCCTCTCCGGTCCGCCGGATCCAGCTGCCGGCCAGCCAGGCGGCGTCCCCGACACTGCGGGTGTACACCCAGGTCGAGCAGGAGAAGGTCAACTGCTCCGGTGTGCAGCCGGCGGCCAGCGCCCAGCCGACGAGGTGGCGGGCGGCATCCGGCTCGGCACCGTTGCGGTGGGCGATCTCCCGGTAGCGGGCCTGCCATTCCCGCAGCCCGGGCGGGGCGGGTGAGAAGAACATGCCCGCGTAGTCGGCGTCCCGCACCGCGATCACGCCGCCGGCGGCGGTCACCCGCAGCATCTCGGACAGGGCGGCCACCGGGTCGCTGAGATGCTGGAGCACCTGGTGGGCCACCACCACGTCGAACTCCCCGGCGCGGAACGGCAGCCGGTAGGCGTCCCCGGGGACGAACCGGGCGGCGATCCCGCGGGAGGTGGCGGCCGCACGGGCCTCACGCAACGGTTCCGGCGTGTTCTCCACCCCGGTCACCTGGGACGCCGCGCCGCCGAGACCGGCGATCATCGCCGCCAGGTCCAGTGTGATCGATCCGGGGCCGCAGCCGACGTCGAGGACCCGGGAGCCGGCGGTGAGATACGGGAGGACCACCGCCAGAGAGTCTGTGGCGGTCCGGGTGGCGTGGTTGGCGAGCACGGCGGCGCCGTGGCCGTGGGTGTAGGTGTCGGTCACACCGGCCACGTTAGCGCGCGAACAGCTCCGTGAGGTTCCGGTCGATCTGCGGCATGTAGGTCGCGCTGAGATTGAACAGGCCCAGGTGACCTGCGATCTCGTCGATGACGCGCAGTTCACTGCCGGGGACCAGGGCCTGCTCCGCGGCGCAGTCCCGGACCGGGAAGAACATGTCCTCGCTGAGGGGCATGACGAACATGGTGGCGGTGACCCGTCCGAGCGCGGCGGCGAGGTCGCCGTCGGTGTGGCGGGAGACGTCGCCGCGCTGCCACTTCCAGGCGTTGTTGAGCAGCGTGTTCGGGTCCATGGACATGAACAGCGGATCGAGGAAGTCGGCCAGGGCCGCCTCCTTCGACTCCAGCCCGAGCCCCCGCCAGGCCTCCTGCTTCCAGAACTCGGTGGAGAAGCCCATCGTCGCCCACAGATGCGACTGCCGGCGCAGCCCGTCGGCGACCTCGGTGTGCGAGGAGTACTCGCCGCCGTTGAATCCGGGGTCGGATTCGACGGCCTCGTTGAGGGTCTGGGTGAACAGGAAGTCGTGCGGGGTGTTCTTCGCGGTGCCGGCGATGGGGGCGGCGCGCTGCACCTTGTCGGGGAACCGGACGGCCCACTCGTAGGTCTGCTGGGCGCCCATCGACCCGCCGACGACGGCGAACAGGGTCTCGATGCCGAACTTCTCCCGCAGCAGCCGTTCCTGGGCGACGACGTCGTCGCCGATCCGCACGTGGGGGAACTTCGACATCGCGATGGAGTCGTCGGTGGTGTTGAACGGCGAGACCGACATGCCGTTGCCGATCTGGTTGATGCAGATCAGAAAGTATTTTTCCGGGTCGAGGGCGTGGCCGTCCCCGATGTAGTGCTCGAACCACGTGCCGTGGGTGCCCGAGTACCAGGTGGGGATGAGGATCGCGTTCGACCTGTCGGCGTTGAGCTCGCCGGCGGTGGCGTAGGCGAGCCAGCAGTCCTCGATCACCCCGCCGTCCTCGAGCTCGAGGCGTCCGATCGACGCGGTCTCGAAGGGGCCCTGCTCCTCGCCGGCTGCTCCGCCCCGTGGTCGCACTCCCCCACCGACAAGTTCCTCGATGCGGTCAACGACGGCGACTGGACCGCCGCGGCCGACCAGACCACCGATCCGGACGCCGCCGGCCGGTGGCTCGCCGACCTCGACGACTCGACCGGGGACACGACCCTGCACCTGTCCGCCGACGACGGCAGCACCACCGCGACGTGGACCGTCCCCGCCGGCGACGAGGTCACCACCGACGGCACCCTCACCACCGGTGACGGCGGCAAGGTCACCTGGACCCCGGCGGTGTTCTCCGACCAGCTCGGGGACTCCGACACGGTCACCTACGCCGACGACCGCACCTGGGATGTCCCGGTCACCGACATCCGCAACGCCTCCCAGATGTCCTGGACCCCGGTCACCGTCGTCTCGGCGACGAAGGAGGCCGATCTGCAGGCGGTGGCCGATGCGGTCCGCCCCGCGATCCCCGACTTCGACACGCAGGACGCAGCCTCCCAGATCAGGAATGCGGGCGACGGTGCCGTGACACTGTTCTCGCTGCGTCCCGAGGACGCCGGGAAGGTCGCCGACGCCCTCGCGGACATCCCCGGTGTCAGCACCCGCGAGGAAGGCCGCCTGCTGTCCGGCCGGGAGACCCGCTCCCCGCTCGACGGCGACCTGCGCGACTACTGGGACCAGCAGCTCGACAAGTCCGTCGGCTGGACTCTCGCCACCTCGGCCGGGGACGTGCTGGGGCACAAGGACCCGGGGACGACCGACCCGGTGCACACCACCATGGATCTCGGCGTCCAGGGTGCGGCACAGCGGGCCCTGGACGCGGAGCAGCGCCCGGCGGCGATCGTCGCCATCTCCCCCTCGACCGGCGGTGTGGTCGCCGCCGCCCAGAACGGCGCCGCCGACGACCAGGGCACCCCGGCGATGACCGGCCTGTTCCCGCCCGGCTCGACCTTCAAGACGGTCACCACCTCCGCCGCACTCGGCAAGGGCACCGTCCACCCCGACGACACGGTCGCCTGCCCCGCCAGCACCGAGGTTGACGGGCGCGTGATCCCCAACGACCACGACTTCGACCTCGGTGACGTCCCGATGCACACCGCCTTCGCGCAGTCCTGCAACACCACCCAGGCGATGATCTCCCGCGACCTGGACCCGGCCGACCTGAAGAACACCGCCGCCCGGCTGGGTCTCGGCGTGGACTTCACCGCACCCGGGATGACCAGTGTCACCGGCTCCGTGCCGGAGACCGGTCAGGGGGCGGCCCGGGTGGAGTCCGCCATCGGCCAGGGCCAGGTCGTCGCGTCCCCGTTCGGACTGGCTCTGATGGAGGCCTCCGTCGCCAACGGTGGCCGCATGGTCACCCCGTCGGTCATCCAGGGGCAGAAGACGACCTCCGACCAGCATCCCGACCCCCTCGATCCGACGGTGGTGGAGGAACTGCGGTCGATGATGCGGGAGACCGTCACCTCCGGCACCGCCCGGTCCCTGTCGGACATTCCCGGTCTGGGAGGCAAGACCGGCACGGCGGAGGTCGACGGCGGTGCGGCCCACGGCTGGTTCGTCGGCACGGTCGGCGACCTCGCCTTCTGCACCTTCATCGCCGGCGCGGATTCCTCCGAGCCCGCCGTCGACCTCTCCGGACGCTTCCTGCGCGACGGTGCGCTGTCGCAGTACACCGCGGGAGTGGCAGAGTAGGTGGCATGAACCGACGAACGATGCCGGCCTGCGTCGCCGCCGCGGTGCTGGCGCTCACCCTCGCCGCCTGCTCGAACTCCGAGCAGGACAGTACGCAGGACGCCACCGCCACGGCGTCCGGTCAGGCACCGACGACCGCCCCGGAGGAGACCACTGTGGCACCTGTCCCGTCTGAGTCGTCCCACCCCGGCCAGCCCGACCAGCCGGTCGTCCCCGCCGGTCCGGCGGCCTTCACCGGCACCTGGCACGACCCGGACGGCGGCGGTGCCCTCACCTTCGCCGACGACGGCACCGTGACCGGCACCGACGGGTGCAACAGCCTGCGATCCACCTGGACCCTCACCGACGGCGACGGTGGCGAGGGCTCCACCGCCACCGTCGAGGGCTTCATCAGCACCATGATGGCCTGCCCCGGCCCGTGGAGTGCCTGGCTGACATCCGCGAAGTCCTTCCACCATGACGGCGACCACCTCACCGTCCGGGCCGCCGTCAGGGACGGCGCGGACGCCGGCGCCGAGGGCGTCGAACTCGGCCGCCTCGAACCGGTGGAACCGGCGTGATCCCCCGCCTCATCGCCACCGACCTCGACCGCACCCTGCTCACCGGCGACGGGACCGTCAGTCCACGGACCCGGGCGGCACTCGACGCCGCCGCGGCAGCCGGAATCCCCGTGGTCCCCGCCACGGCCCGGAACCCGGTGGGACTGCAGCACCTGCAGCCGGAGACCGGCTTCCGGGACTGGGCGCTGTGCAGCAACGGCGCCTTCGGCGTGCACCTGTCCACCCGCGAACTCCTGTTCGCCGACGAACTCCCCGCCGGGATCATCGGCCGCTTCGTCCGCACCCTCGACCGGGCCGTGCCCGGCGTCCGGTATGCGGCGGTGCGGGACGCCGGGGAGCAGTTCGTCGCCCAGGAGGGATATGCCGAGCTGGCCACGTTCGCCGACCACAAACGCGACCCCGCGGCGATGCACGGCGAGTCACTGGCGACGGTGACCGGGGCGTCCGCCCTGAAACTCGTCTTCCGTCACGCGACGATCAGCAGCGCGGACCTCTACGACATCGCCCGCGGCCTGGTCGGCAGCGGGACACTCGACGGCGCGGACTTCGAGATGACGATGTCGGGGGCACCGTTCGTCGAGGTGATGGCGTCCGGCGTGTCCAAGGCCAGTGGGCTGGCACAGCTGTGCGCCCGGCTCGGGGTGCGGCAGTCCGAGGTCCTCGCCTTCGGTGACGGTCTCAATGACCGGGAGATGCTCGCCTGGGCCGGCCACGGTGTCGCCGTCGCCAACGCCGATGACGCAGTGAAGGACATCGCGGACGCCGTCACCGGGTCGAACGACGAGGACGGGGTGGCGCAGGTGCTGGAGCGGACGCTCGGCTGACCCGTTAACGAAGCCGGGGTGTGCGGCGTTCGAACAGGGTGAGAGGGCGGCCACCGCCGGTCGCCCCTGACCGCCATGAGGAGTGGCAGAGACCATGACACGTACACCACGCACCCGACTCACCCGCAGGATTCTCACCGGCGCCGCCGCCGTACTCACCGCGGCCGGTCTCGCCGGACTGCCCACCGCCGGCGCGGCGCCCGGCCTGCCCGACCTTCCGGCGTTGCCCGACGGGGCGACCTCGTCGCTGTCGTCGCTGCCCTCGCTGCCGGACGTCGATTTCGCCGGGCGGTGGGTCGATCTCTACCCGGGCGGTAGCGGTGAACTGACGTTTGACAACGGCCGGGTCTCCGGCACCGACGGCTGCAACGGCATCGGCTCGACCTACACGGTCACCGGCAATGTCGCGCATGTCGAACCGTTCATCTCCACCATGATGGCCTGCCCGGGCCAGAACCAGTGGCTCGGTGGGGTGAGCAGCATCGACCACTACGGTCTGCTCATGATCGTCCACGGGCATGACGGGCAGATCATCGGGGCGCTGCGTCCGGCATTGCCGGCATAACCGGTATAGCGAACGGCACCGCAGGTCGGGGGGTTATCCCCGTATCAGGTCAGAAGTCGGCCCTGCCGCGTTCAGGTTCCCCACCCGGTCGCCTAAGATTGCCCCATGACCACTCCCCCCATCGCATTCGTCATCGCCGGCTCCGAGGCCACCGGTGGCGCCGGTTTCCAGGTCGATCTCAAGACCTTCCAGCAGCTCGGCGTCTACGGCGTCGGTGCCCTGAGCTGCATCGTCGCCTTCGACCCGGCCAACGGATGGGCGCACCGCTTCCACCCGGTCGACCCGGAGATCATCGCCGAACAGTTCGAGGCCGCACTGGCCACCCACTCGCCCGAGGCCATGCACACCGCCAAGGTCGGCATGTTGGGCACCCCGGCCACCATCGACATCGTCGCGGCGAAGCTCGCCGAGCGTTCCTGGGAGAACCTTGTCGTCGACCCGGTGCTGATCTGCAAGGGCCAGGAGCCCGGGGCCGCACTCGACACCGACAATGCGCTGCGTGAGAAGATCCTGCCGCTGGCCACCGTCGTCACCCCGAACGTCTTCGAGTCCCAGACCCTGTCGGGGATGGACCGCATCGACACCGTCGAGGACCTCGAGGAGGCTGCCCGGCGTATCGGTGAGCATGTCCCCTACGTGCTGGCCAAGGGTGGCGTGGAGCTGCCCGGCGACCAGGCTGTCGACGTGCTGTGGGACGGTCACGAGATCACCCGCTTCACCGCCCCGAAGGTCGGCGAGCAGCGGGTGTCCGGTGCCGGGTGCACCGTCGCCGCGGCCGTCACCGCGGAGCTGGCCAAGGGCAATGACGTCGCCACCGCCGTCCACGTCGCCAAGGACTTCGTCACCCGCGGTATCGAGCACCGCGTGTCGGCGAACACCCCGTTCGACACGGTCTGGCAGGGCGCGTAAGCCGACCGTCAGAGATGGTCGGAGGCCGTCACCGGATGACCTTCTTCACCGTCCGCGGTTTCTTCCCGAGGAACTGCCGGCGGAAGTAGTCGGTGACCAGGTCCCGCGTCGAGGTCTTCGGTCCCGCCGCGAACGGTGATGCCCCGGGTTTCCTGTCGGTGCGTCCGGCCCCGGCCCTGCCGCCGGCCGGTCCCCCGATCCCGCCACCCATCGGGACGCCGCCACCGCGGGTTCCGGCACCTGCTCCACCACCGGCCGCGGTGCCGGACACCGGACCGGGGCCGCTGAGTCCACCGTGGATGCCGGATCCACCGTTACCGCCGTGCCCGCCGAACGGCCGCGCCCCTGCGCCGCCGGGAACTCCGGTCGCCCCGCCTGCCCCCGGTCCTCGTCCCACACCTGTCCCCTGCCCCGTGCCGGGTACCGCGCCGGTCCCGTTGACTGACCGGGGCAGCAGCGGCTGCACCACGGTCCCCCGCGGGGATCCGGTAGTGCCACGGCCCGCAGCCCCACCCAGTCCTGCGGCAGGCGTTGCAGGCCGTGCCGGCACGGCGGGCCCTGTCGTCGGCGGCATAGCAGCTGTACGCCCCGTCGGAGCGGCCCCGGCGGCTGTGGTCAGCGTGGGCCGACCGGTGGGCGGGACCAGTGCTGTTGCTGCGCGGTCTCCGGTCGTCGCGGCAGCCGGTGCGGGGACCGGACTTCCGGCGGGTGCGGTCGCGACCTGTCCCACCTGTCCGGCAGGTGCCGGTGACCCGGTGGGCGCCGCCGTCGGTGCGCCCGTCGCCCCCGCCGGATGCGACGCCGCGGTCAGTGGTGATGCTGCCGTGGTCTGGCCGGCGGCGGTCGCACCCCCGGCGACCTGTGTGGCAACCTCTTCTGACGGCAGGGTCGGGGTCGCTCCGGTGGTCAGGGTGTCGCCGCCGGTGTGTCCCACGACCTCCACACCGAGATTCGTCACGCGGGGGCGGGCGGTGTCCAGCGCGGGCTGGAGGTAGGAGGAGACGAAGGCGGCGACTTCTGCCTGGGTCTGGGTCTCCGCCGCGGCCAGGGCCGCCGGTGCGGAGGCCGCTGCCGCGGGGTTGGTGGCCCCGGCGGCGGCGATGGCGGCTTTGCGGGAATCAGCCTCCGCTTCGAGCGCGACCAGCTGGGCATGGGCGGAGGCCCGGATCGGGGCGAGCTCGGCCATCGCCGTTCCCATGGCGGTGGAGTTCATCGCGATGACCGTGCCCTGTTTCGCAACCTCGGCGATGGTTTTCTGGGCCGCGTCGAAGGCCTCTCCCTCGGTCGTCGCGGCGAGGAGTGAACCCGCGGAGGTCAGCGCATCGACCACCCCGGTCATGCGGGTCCCGGCTTCGGTCCAGGCGTCCGCGGCGGCGATGACGGCTCCGTCGGACCCGGCGAACATCGCTGTGAGTGCGGACAGTGGAGTTGTCGCTTCGGTCGCGGCGACCGGTGCCAGGTAGCCCAGATCGAGGATCGGGACGTGCGTCCTGTTCGGCAGGACGAATTTCCCGAGACCGTCCGGGAGTTCGATGAGTCCGGGTCCGGTGATGAAGCACTTCTCCGCCAGGTCCTCCTGTTTCGTCAGGGCATCGGCGAGCCTGGTCATCGATGTGTGGAGGAACTCGAGGTTCTTCGTGACTGCCTCTGTGGCGACCTGCAGCGACCCCGGATGTCCACCGAGGTAGGCGGCGTACTGACTGGCGACCGCACCGAGTGCCGGCGAGGTGGTGAAGCCGGCGATATCGACCGATGCCATCCCCGTTTCACCGAACTGAGTGGCAGCGTTACCAACCATGACGCTTACTTCCCGAACTGCCTCAAGATCAAATTTGAACAAGATCTCCCCCTAGTGTATTGAATACGATCTGAATAATTTTTCGAACATCCCTGCATTCGCCATAGTCGGCAATGGTGCCGAAATAGGCGAAGACTGCGCCGTGCTCAGAGAACGGGCGGCGCAAGCCAACACAACCGAACTGCTCGGCAATTGGCCCAGTTGCCAGGGTCTCTGTTCCACTTTCATCAGGGCCGCCGTCTAGTCGTTTGTCGGAAAGTATGCTGATCTCCGACAGCGAGCCCCAATAGAATTGGACCCCTCGCAGCCCTTTGTCGGCGAAGTCTCCCAGCACCGAGCATTGTCTGTACGAGTGGCCTGCAGATGGTTCCGCCCCTGCCCGCAACCCCAGCTCCACCATCCGGTCCACGACCCGCGGGTCGCAGACGTCCGGCAGGTCCCTCGCCGCTGGCCCCTTCGCCCGGTCACCGACCGGTGGTACCGCGACCGGGTCCCCGATGTAGCGCTGCGACGCCCACACGAGGTGGTCCAGCGGCCCCCACGGCTCCGTCCCGAACCACAGCCCGACATGCCCGGGCGGCGGCGGGATGCCGTCCTCGGTCACGGCTGCGGCGGCGTCGCCCGACTGTCCGGTCGCCCGGTCGTCCCTGTCACCGGCGCACCCGCTGACCAGCAGTGCGACTCCTGTCGTGGCGGCCGCGGTCGCCCTGACCGTCGGCCGGTACCGGCCGGGTCGTCTCCCACGGCCGATCATCCCTGGTTCCCCATGTCTTTCCCCTCAGTGTTCCTCTCCCCTGGCGTCCGCCGCTGCCGGCGTCCGCGCCCCCGCATCCCGTGGCAGGGGTGAGATGAACAGTAGCCCGGCCGCCCCCACCGCAACACCCCCGTGCAACGGTCCCCAATTCCGGCCCCGGCCGCGCCCCCGCGGCGGTCTCACATGTCGATACGGAACGCCGGAACAGACTGGTCGACGACCCAGGCGTCCGCGTGGATGGTGAACCTCTCCCGCTCGCTGCGTCCGGTGGTCTCCCCGTCGGCGAAGCTGCCGCCGTCGAGCACGAGGTAGGCGGCGACGTCCATGAGGTAGAGGAACAGGTCCTCCGGCGGCATCGTCGAGTTCTCGACCTGCAGTTCCGGATGGCCCAGTGCCCACAGTCCGTAGGTGTAGCCGGACACGCCCGTCGGTCCGGGCTGCAGCCAGGCGGAGACCCACAGCGGCCACGGGGTGGCGCCGAATTCCCCGGCGGCCACCTGGTGCAGGAAGGTGGTGCCGAAGGTCGCTGCGGCGTCCCCGGAGTAGTAGCCGGCGATCCCCGGCATCCGGGTCAGTGCGACGACCATGAGGCCGTGGACCCGGCTGAACACCAGCTGCTGCTGGCGTCCCGGCAGGTCACGGACCTGGTCGGCGGTGCGTTCCTCGATCTCGGGGCGCACGGCGACGAGTACCTGGCCGGCGTGTGCGGCCACCCGCTCGCGCTCCTCGCCCTGGCAGTAGAGCTGGTGGGCGTTGTCGACGGCTTCGGAGCCGGGCACGGGCGCGTCGATGACGGTCAGCAGGGCGGAGATCCCGAACTTGCCGAGGCGGACGTCGATGATGCCGTCCTCCCCCTCGACGGGGGTCGCGGTGATGCCGAGTTCGTCGGCACCGGGGATGGTGGTCACGGCGCCGATGACGGCCTCGACCGTCGGCAGCTCGTCGTACAGCAGCGCCCCGAGCACGGGACGCGGGGAGAAGGGGTCCTCGGCGGACCAGGTGGGCGGATTCACGGTCGAGGGGTTCTCATCGGACATGGTGGCGAGGGTACCCCGACCGGCCGCGGCCCATTTCGGCCTGTGCGACAATCACCCCATGCCGACGGACAACGGGGACCCGCAGAATCAGCAGAATTTCCAGGTCGACCTGGGCGGGGTGGTCGACCTGCTCAGCCGTCACCTGTACTCGGGTCCGCGGGTGTACCTGCGGGAACTGCTGCAGAACGCGGTGGACGCCGTCGCCGCCCGGCGCGACATCGACCCGGATGACAGCGCGGATCACAGCACGGCGGATTCCGCCACCCCCGTCATCCGCATCCGGCCGCTGACCGAGGCCCACGGCACCGCGGACGCCCGCACCACCTTCACCCTCACCGACCCGGGCATTGGCCTGACCGCCGACGAGGCCCGGGATCTGCTCACCACCGTCGGCCGGACCTCGAAACGCGACGAGTTCGGACTGCAGCGGGAATGCCGGCTCGGCCAGTTCGGCATCGGCCTGCTGAGCTGCTTCATGGTCGCCGACGGCATCACGATGGTCTCCCGGTCGGCGCTGCCCGGCACCCGGGCGGTGCAGTGGACCGGCTTCGCCGACGGCACCTTCGAGCTGACCGAACTCACCGCCGCGCAGACCGACGCCCTGCCGGTGGGCACGACCACCCGCCTCACCCCACGCCCCGACGAGCGCATGCTGCTCACCGAGGACGCCGTCGTGGCGGTCGCCGGCGAATACGGCCGCTACCTGCCGGTCGACATTGTCGTGGAGGGGGTCAGGACCACGCACCTGACGCGGCGTCCGGTGTTCGCGGCGGGCGTGGACAAGCGCACCCGGCTGGCCGCCGGCCGGGAGCGGCTGGGCCGCTCCCCCTTCGACGTCATCGACCTGGCCGGCCCGGAGTTCCCCGGGCTGCAGGGCGTGGCCTACGTGCTGCCGCAGCCGCAGGCGCCGCACATGACCCGCAACCACAGTGTGTACGTCAACCGGATGCTCGTCGACCACGGCCCGTCGCCGCTGCTGCCGTCCTGGGCGTTCTTCGTCGAGTGCGAGATCAACTCCACGGACCTGTCGCCGACGGCCTCCCGCGAGGCACTGGTGGAGGACGCCGCCCTGCTCGACGTCCGCGACCACATCGCCGGCCGGATCCGGGCCTGGCTGCTGGAGCTGGGCCGGTCGAACCCGCAGCGGCTCCGCGAGTTCACCGCGGTCCACGACCTGGCGCTGCGCTCACTGTGCGTCTCGGACGCCGAGCTGGCGGCCACGGTGCTGCAGTTCCTCACCTTCGAGACCACGCAGGGCCGGCTGCCGGTGACCGACATCGTCGACATCGTGCGGGACTCCGGCCGGCCGCTGCAGATCGCCCGCGGACTCGACGATTTCCGGCAGATCGCCGCACTCACCCCGCCCGCGCCCGGCCCGGAAACCCCGCTGGTCATCAACGGCGGCTACGTCCACGACACGGAACTGGCCTGGCTGCTGCCGCGGCTCTACGACGACATCCGGTTGACGACCGCGGACCTGCGCGCCTCCCTGGACCTGCTGGCCGTACCGCCGTTGGAGCTTGCCGGGCGGACCACCGCCCTGGAGACGGCGGTCACCGGCGCACTGTCGGAGATGCAGGTCCGTGGGGCGGTCCGGGTCTTCGAACCGGCGGATGTCCCGGCGGTGTTCGTCACCGACCGGGCGGCCGGGGCACGACGCGACCGGTCGGACGCCCGGGACGAGGCCACCGGGCGGTGGGCGGACATCCTCGCCACCGTCGACCGGTCATTGACCGCGCAGCAGCCCGACGACGGAGCCGGCCCGCTGGCGGTGCTGTGCCTGAACTGGAATGCGCCACTGGTCCGGCAGCTCGCCGACGCCGGCGACACGACCGTGGTCTCCCGCACCGTCCGCCTGCTCTACGTCCAGGCCCTGCTCGCCGGACGCCGCCCGCTGGGGGAACAGGAGCGGGCGATGCTCACCGATTCACTGTCGGACCTGGTGGCGCTGTCACTAGACTTCACCGCATGACGATCTCGCGGAGCAGGTGACTCCCGGCCGGGGGTATCTGGAGCAACGGTAGCCCCATGTACGTCCCCCGGCACAAAGCAGGTAGATTCTTCAGGCATACATTATTGTCCGCGCAGGAGGGTCTACATCACCGTGAGCATCGACCAGGCCATCTACGACCTCGCCACCAAGGTCCGCGAGCTGAAGCCCATCATCGAGACCGAAGAAGCGACCAAGACCGCCTTCATCATCCCGTTCATCAGTACAGTCCTCGGCTACGACGTCACCGACCCCCGCGAAGTGATCCCCGAGTACACCGCTGACGTCGGAACCAAGAAGGGCGAAAAGGTCGACTTCGCGATCAAGTCCGGCGACGACTTCCGGTTCCTGATCGAGTGCAAGAAGATCGGCGAGCCGCTGAATCTGAACCATGCCAGCCAGCTGGTCCGCTACTTCAATCTCACCGACACCGAGTTCGCGATCCTGACCAACGGCGAGGTGTTCCAGTTCTACGCCCAGCTCGACGCCGCCAACCGCATGGACCAGCGGCCGTTCATGACGCTGGACCTCTCCTCGGTCGACGCCCGCCTGTTCCCCCACCTGGAGATGTGCACCAAGTCCCGGTTCGACTCCGAGACCATCGCAGCGAACGCCGAGGAACTGAAGTACGTCTCCGAGCTGCGCAAGAACATCGCTTCCGAGCTGAAGGAGCCCAGCTCGGACTTCGTGAAGCTGCTCGCTGCAAAGGTGACCTCCCGTCGGATGATAGCGGCGAACATGGAACTGTTCACCCGGTTGACCGCCACCGCCGCCAGCCAGTACCTGCGCGACGAAGCCAATCGCCGGCTGCGCTCGGCCCAAGATCTGGAGGAGCCGGAGACCCCGGCTGCGCCAGCCGCTGCGCAGGTGTCCGAGAGCTCGGAACCGGATACGCCCGGTGGCGGGGTCGTCACCACCGACGAGGAGCGCCAGGCCCACGACATCATCCGGGCGATCTGCTGCTCTGAGGTGCCCGCCACCGACATCACCATGCGTGACGCCAAGAGTTACTGCGCGATCCTGTTCCAGGACAACAACCGCAAGCCCATCGCCCGGCTGCTGTTCGACCGCAAGGTGCCGCGGATCATCACCTTCGACGCGGACAAGAACGAGACGCAACACGACCTCGAAGCTATCGAGGACATCTACAAGTACGCCGACGCGCTTCGGGAGCGCGTTCGTTCCTTGGCGGGGTAGAAAAGGATCGCCAGGGGCAGGCGCCCGGTATCCTCTCCCCCATGACCTCCCCCGACGGCCCCGCGATGACGCCCACCGACCTGCTCGACCGTGCCAACCACCTGCCGTTCAGTGAGGAGGAACGCGACGTCCTCCACGAGGCGCTGGCGCTGGCCCGGGAGACCGGCGACGAGGACACGGAGTACCGGGCGCGGCTGGCCCTGACCGCCAGCTACCGCAGCATCGACGACAGTCCCTCCTTCCTCACCCACTTCTCCGCCGCGGCGTCCATGCACGACCGTGACCCGCAGCGGTTCCCCGGTGAGAGCGACGGCAGCTACCCGCACCTGTTCTGGCAGTACAAGGAGGCTGTGGAGATCATCACCTCCTCGGTGTTCTTCTCGCGGGAGCAGGCGGCGGCGATCCTCGACCAGATGGACGAGCATTTCCGTGCCGCAGGTGTCCCGGCGACCGCCGTGGACATCGCCCGCCGCGAGGATGCGGTCCTGAACGGCGACCCGGCCACCGCGCTTGCCCTGCAGGCCCGGGTGGAGGCGGATGAGGAGGCCGGGGTGCGTGACCCGTTCGACGACTGCCCCACCTGCCGGTTGGCGGGCCGGATGTACCTCGACCTCGCCACCGGGGACACGGCCGCCGCCCGCGACAGTCTCATGGCGATCCTGCAGGCCGGTGACATCGGCTGCCGCAACGAGCCGGAGGGCGCGCTGGCCGGCTACATGCTCACGGCCCTGACCGAGGGCGACCCCGAGCTCGCCGCCTACGCCCAACGCACCAGCGCCTCGGTGAACCCCCGCCTGCTCTACCTCAGCACCGTCGGACGCCACCTCGAGTTCCTCGGGGTGACCGGCAACCATTCCCTCGGCCTGGGCATGCTCCAGCGCTACCAGAGGGACCTGCTCGACGATCCGCTGGACACCGACAGCCGGTTCCGGTTCCTCACCGGGGCCTGGGTGCTGCTCGCCGCGACCGACCGCGCCGGGTTCGGCGACGTCGCCGTCACCGGGTCGGGTGCGGCGGACCTGGCCCCGGTCTACGGCCCGGCCGGCGACGGTACTGACGGTGCCGACGGCGGAGACTACACTGTCGCCGCTCTCGCGGACCGCTGTGCCTCCGCCGCCGCCGACCTCGCCGCCCGCTACGACGAACGCAACGGCAACGACAACTACACCACCCGCCTCGCCACCGCCCGCGAGCACACCACCCTCGACATCCCGCTCGACCTGGGCTCGACGAACCTCCTGCTCAAGGCACAGACCGCGCCGGCGTCCCCGACAGAACCCACCGACGCCGACCGGGCCGACCGGTTCGCCCTCGCCCTGCACACCGGTGCCCGGCGGGACGCCGCGGTCTACGCCGACCCGGACCTCGATCTGCCGCCGGCGGCGAAGATCCGCCACCTCGACAACGTGCTGCGGTTCCGGCACCGTAGCGGCGACCGGGACGGGGCACAGCAGGTCCACGCCGCCTACCTCGCCGAACTCACTGCACAGGGACGGCCCGAGGCCGACTTCCTGTCCACCCTCACGGTCGGGGACTTCGTCGACATCCCCGCCGACCACCTCGACCGGTGGCGGGCGGAAATCGACCGGCTGACCCCGGGCAGTGATTCCTGGGCGGAACTGACCGGCCACCTCGTCGCCGCGCTCATGGTGGCGTCCGGCGGGGAGAGCGAGGAGGGGATCCTGCGGACCCGGGAACTCATCGCCCGGCTGCGGACGGCGGGCACCCTCGCCGCGCACGGCCTGGCAGCGGTGAACTGGTTCAGCATCCGGCTGTCCCTCGGCGAACTCGCCGATCCGCCCGCCGCGTACACCGCGCTGCGCGAGGAACTGACCTGGCCGACGACCGTGGCACTCGACATCCTCTTCGCCCAGGCCGCCGCCCGCGCCGGTGCCGAGGACGGTTTCCCGGTGGTCGACCGGCTGCTCGCCGACCTGATTCACCTGGGGATGCGCGAGGTCACTGCCCGGGTCGCCCAGGGCAGCGTGGATGCCCTGATCCGCTCGGGGCGGCGTCCGGAAGCGGTGGAACGGGCGCGGCTGGCGGTGCGGGAACTCGCCGCGGCCGGCTACCCCACCCGGGAGGCCGAACTGGCCCACGGCGAGGCACTGAACTACGCCGGCCGGTACGACGAGTGCCGCGAGGTGCTCGAACCGCTGCTCGTCCCCCGGCTGCAGCAGCGTGACGGGGAGTTCAGCGGCGCAGAGCTGGACGCCGCCCTGGCCCTCGGGCTGGCGCTGTCCACCCGCCCGGCGACCGCCGAACCGGCGGGCTGGGTACTGCTGCAGGTCCGGGACATCGCCCTGGACCAGGGTGAGGTCGGGTTGGCGGTCGCCGCGGTCAACGACTTCGCCGACCTGGCCGCCCGCACCGGGGACCATGCGGCGGTCGTCGACCAGTTGACCGCCACGCTGCCGGCGGCGATGACCCTGTCCGATGACCGGCAGGCCGAACTGCGGCTGCGCGACCGGGTGGCGGTGGCGCAGGCCGAGGCCGGGGACCCGGCCGCACTCGACACCCTGCAGGAGAACCTCGACCGGGCCCTCACCGTCAGTGACCAGGTGTACGTCCGCGAATCCTTCAACCGGGTGCTGTACACCTTCGGCCGGTTGGCGGAGGCGCTCGACGGCTGCCGGGAGATCGCCGCGGTCATGGTCGACCGCGGCGACCCGGACAATGCCGCCGCCCAGTTCAACCAGGGTGCCCGGTACGCGGTGTGGTCGGAGGACCTGCCGGCGGCGGTCGGGATGCTGGAACAGGCCGTCGCGGTGCCCGGGGTGGACCCCGGTGCGACGGCGACGTACTGCTCCACCCTGGCGGGCCTCCACGACGACCTCGGGCAGCCGGCGGAGGCCGCACGGTGGCGGGCGGAGGCCGAGCGCTACGCCGGGCTCACCGGCTAGCCGGCTAGCCGACCGGACGCAGCCAGGCCCCGGCGGCATCGTAGATCCCCGTCGCCGTGGGATCGTCGCTGATCTTCACGGTGACCTCCGCCCCGTCACCCCACAGATCCCGGTAGGTCAGGGAGACGTAGTCCCGGCCGTAGTCACCGGGGGCGTACCCGCCCCGGGTGCGGGCATCCAGCACCGCCCGGTCGAGCCCGGCGATGTCGAGATCACGGTAGAGCAGGCCCGTCGGTACATCGTCCCCGCCGGCGGACTCGACCCGCTGCCGGACGAACGTGCCCGGCGTCCAGTTGAGGTAGGCCCACCGGCCGCCCGACAGGTCGACCTGCGCCGAGTAGTCCGGGTACGGCGGGTTGCCGTCGACGGTGAACCCGGTCACCACGGTCGTATCGGGATCCTGCCCGGCGGCCTGCAGGGCGGACGCCCCGAGGCGGTGGTTGGCGCCGATGTCGTCCCGCCCGGCGATCACCGCGGGTTGCGAGCCGTCGCCCATCGCCTCGAAACTGAAGCTCGGGATGTTCTGATCGGCCAGCGGGTCGAGGCCGACGGTGATGACCGCTTCGCCCGAGTCCGCGACGACGTGCTCCCGGCCGGGGGTGTCGACGACGATGTCCCCGTCGGCCTTCCCGACCTCCAGGTCGATGACCGACAGCTTGTCGGCCACCGGCCGGGAGGACTCGAGCACGGCGTCCGCGGTCGCGTCGAGGTCCGCGGTGACCACGGCGGCGTCGAAGATGTTCTGCCGGTTCGAGGCGATGATCCCCGGCGACGGATCGTTCCACCCCCGGCCGCCCATGTTGTACATGTCGAAGGTGGCGCCGCGCTCATCGAGGTAGGTCACCCACACCTGGTTACCCTGGATGCGGACATCGTCGAGCCGCTGTGTGGAGCCGGGCGAGGCGTTTTCGACGGCGTGGAGCGTGTCCTCCCAGAGTTCCTGGAAACGGTGCTCCCCCGCCGCGGTCTCCCCGGCGGCGACGGGGTCCCCCGGGCTGCCGGTGCCGGTGCCGGCGACATCGTCGGTCAGGGTGCGGAACATCGGGACGAAGGACAGCAGGATGCCGCCGACGACGACGCCCACCACGGCCGCGGTGATGACGCCGGAGCGGGTGGATCCGGCACCGGGATGCTGCCCGGCGGCGTGCAGCAGCCACGGCAGTGCGGCGAGTTCGACGGCGGCGAGGGTGAAGCCGATGACCTGCCACGACCCGGCGGGGGCCGCGGGCGCGAGCATGGCGAGGATGACCGCGGTGACCGTGAAAAAGGCGGGCAGGGCCGGGGGAACTCCTCGTGAGCTGCTGTGCACCCCGTCAGTGTATGCCACGTCACAGCCGTGGCGCCGGTCACGGTACTCTTACCCTCATGACCGACCAGCGGGTCACCCGCCGCAGCCCCGTCCCCGCCGCCGTCACCAGCGTGGCGGTGGTCGCGGTCGTCGCTGTCATGGCCGCCCTGTCCGTCGGTGAGACGGTGCCGTGGGCCGTCACCGGGATACTCGGCGGGGTGCTGGTCGCCGCGCTGGTCGCGTGGACTGCGGCGCGGGAGATCGGGAAGCCCGAATCCGCGCCGGCCCCGCACCGGATGCATCCTGCGGCGACCGGCGCACAGGCCGCGGAAACACCGGCCGAGCGGGCGAGGGCGTTGTGGGCCGACGCCACCGACCGCCATGACCGGGTTCTCACCGAGTACAGCGAATGGGAACTGGACCCCCGGATGCTGCTGTCGTATCCGGCACTGTGGAACTACGCGCTGCCGGAGACGCAGGAGTTCTTCACCGCGATGGAGCGCTGCAGCCGGTTGCGCACCGGCGATATCCCGGGTGGGCCGAAGAACCCGCATCCCGGGGCCGTCGAGGACTATGACGCGGCGACCAGGCGCCTGCTGGCGGCCTGGCGCGTCGCGGAGCAGAACGCGCGCCGCACCGGCCACGACAGGCTCAGCGCCCCGCTGGCGAAGGACGCCGACCGTGCCCTCAAACTGCTCAGCCATGCCGACGGCGCCGCCACGGAGGCCGAGGAGGCCTCCTACCTGTCGCAGGCCTCGACACTGCTGCACCGGCTCACCGAACGCGGGGTGATCCCGCCGCGGACGAAGGCGGAGTCCGCGCTGGAGGTGCGCAGGGCCCGGGCGCTGGAGGCAGGGCACGGCTGATCGCCGGCACAGCGGCCGGTGGTTCTGCCGGGGGGTAGGTCACAGCCGGTCAGGCCGCCTGCGACGGGGACACCGGTCCGGACGCCACGGTCGTCACCGCCACTTCCGCCGGTCCCTTCCATGCGAGGGTGACGCCGTTGTCCGGGGTGCAGACCTGCCAGACCTTCTTCGTCTTCAACGCATGGTGGGTCCGGCACAGGCAGGCGCAGTTGGAGATGTCCGTCGGTCCGTGACTGGTCGGGTCGGTGAACGGCGAGTTGACGATGTGGTCGAGTTCGCACCGGTCGGCCGGGACCTGACAGCCGGGGAACCGGCACCGGACATCCCGGCCGATGACCGCCGCCCGTTGCCGGGTGGTGAACCGGTAGCAGGAGGTGTCCCTGATCTCGTCGAGGGCGGGAAGCTTCCGGACCAGGTCGGCTGTCTCGGCCAGTGCGGCCGTGGTCGCCGGGGAGACCCAGCCGGTGCCGATGATGTACCCGGCACGGCCGGTGGGGCCGGTGGGTGCCGTGGGTGCCGTGGTGGCCGTGGGGCCTGCCGGGTCGTTGCCGGTGGGCTCATGATCAGGCTCGGGGCCGGGCCCGGGGCCGCCGTTGTCCGGCCGGGGCTCGGGACCGCCTGCCGGGGTGTAGACGTTGACGGTGACCTTCAGCTGGCTCCGACGGCCACCGAGGATACCGAGCACGGCCTCACCCCGGCACCGGGCCATCCCCGGAGGGGGCAGCGGCTCGGCCCTGGTCGGCATCGACTCCTCATCGGCAACGCTGGCATCGTCACCGTCGGCATCGGCGGCATCGGCGGCATCGCCGTCACTGCCGGCACGCCGGGCGAGGACCTCGGTGACGGTCTGCCGGGCCGCCGCCATCTCGGGAGAGTCCTCCTCCCGGTCTTCCCCGGTGGCGTCCTGCCCGGTCAGGTCGTCCCGCCGTGCCTCCTGTTCGGCGATCAGTTCCTTGCGGACGGCCAGCGCCGCATCGCTGACGGTCTCCCACAGGCCGGCGGCCACCATCGGGTCCCCGCACTCCAGGATCAGTCGGGTGTCCTTCTTCCTCAGCTCCACGGACCTGGCCTCGGTGGCCTCGGTCTCGGCGACGGGGATCTCGGCCACGTGGACGAGCGTCGCATCGGTGACGTCGGAGACCGCCGGGATCCCGACACTGTGGCCCGGGTCCGCGACCCAGTCGAGGACCGCCTCGGCGACCTGCGTGTCGACTTCGGCAGGCATCTCCCGGCCCGCCCGGGCGAGAGCACGGGCATGCCGGTTGATCCTGTTCCAGATCGCCTCGAGGTGTTCCACGGAATAGCGCGTATCGGCGACCATAGTGTCGAACAGTGCCGGCATCCGCACCGCGAGGTCCGCGGCATGGGCGTACATCCGGCACTCGCGGGGGCCGCGACGGCGGACCGCCTGCGCCACGGAGAGCTGTGCATCAGACGGGACGGTCGTGAGGAAACTGACGAGGTGCAGTTCGGCACGGTTGACCGGCCCGGCGAGTTCCGCCGACAGCGCGTTGTAGGATATTCCGCCGTCGTCGGGCCCGGTGGGCGGTGTGGTGGTCATGGTCCCCTCCTGTCTGTGACACCGGTTGTTCCCGGTTGTTCCCCGGTGTGGTGCACTGTCCTCGAGGATACCCGGATTCGAACAGGAAACAATACATATGTTCGATTCTGGTGGAGTTCACCGGAGGTTCTCACGTCCCGTGGGAAACTGCCCGTGGAGGCGACGGAAAAGCGTCCTGTCCCGCCACGTTCCCGGCGTGTCGCGGACCACGAATCTGACGGCACCGGCACCGCACCCGGACAGCTGAGAAACTGACAGGCCGGAACCGGTCACAAACAGGCCACAGCACCGACCACAGCGCCGACCTCAGGACCGACCGCGCACCGCCACACTGACCACATCCCCGCCCAGCGCCGCCACCGAACGCAACGTGAACCGCCGGATCCCCGCCATCGTCGTCGACGCGTGCGGCCCGGGCGCCACCACGGGGATACCGGCACCGAGCAGTGCCGGGGCGGTGTAGGCGTCCACCGCGTCCACCAGATCGGCCGCGATGAAGGAGGCGGCGACATGCGGTCCCCCTTCGACGAGCAGATCCACCACTCCCCTGCCCCACAGGTCCGCCAGCACCTCCGGCAGCCCCTCATCCCGGTACCGCAGCGCGGGGAGCACCGCGGCACCGGCCGGCACATCGGTCCGGCCGACGACGACCCGCACCGGCTGATGGTCGTAGAGCCCGCCGTCGGGACGCCGTGCCGTCAGCCGCGGATCATCGGCCCGCACCGTCCCGGCGCCCACGAGGATGGCGTCCCGCCGCGACCGGTCGAGATGGACACGCGCCCGGGCGGCCTCCCCGGTGATCCACTGCGACGTCCCGTCGGTCGCCGCGGCGAAGCCGTCGAGGGTGCCCGCGTACTTCAGCGTGACGTGCGGCCGACCGAGCCGCTGGGCCGCCAACCACGGTTCGACACTGAACTGCGGAACCCCGGCCAGAGCGGTGGACGCCGTCACCAGCGGACCCGTCACCGCCACCCCGGCCCGGCGCAGCCGGTCCCCGCCACCGCCGGCGGCGGCACCCGGGTCGGCGAAGACATAGACGACCTCGGCGATCCCGGCGGCGAGCAACGCCTCACTGCACGGCCCGGTGCGTCCGGTGTGGTTGCAGGGCTCCAGGGTGACCACCGCCGTGCCACCCCGCGCCCGCTCCCCCGCCGCGGCCAGGGCATTGACCTCGGCATGCGGGCCACCGACCGGACTGGTCGCCCCGACACCGACGGTCTCCCCGGCGGCATCGAGAATCACGGCACCGACCGGCGGGTTGGGACTGGTGGTGCCGCGGACCGCCTGGCCGGCGGCGTCCGCCCGGGCGACAGCCTCACGCAGCACAGCGGGCAGTGCTGCAGTCAGTGCCGAGACCCCTGCTGGTTCCGCCACAGCTACCGGTAGTCCCCGGCCGCGGCGGCAGCCGTACGGATCTCCTCGATACGCCCGGCCGGATCCTCCTTACCGAAGACCGCGGACCCGGCGACGAAGACATCCACCCCGGCCGCCGCGGCGGGTGCGGCGGTCTCCGGGGTGATGCCGCCGTCGATCTCCACGACCGTGGTCAGCCCCTCCTCGTCGATCCGGGCACGCAGGGCACGGACCTTGTCGAGGACCTCCGGCATGAACGACTGCCCGCCGAAGCCCGGCTCCACGCTCATGACGAGGACCGTGTCGAAGGCGGCGAGTTCGTCGAGCAGCGGCTCCACCGGCGTCCCCGGCTTCACCGACACCCCCGCCCGGGTCCCCGCGGCACGCAGCGTGGCGGCCAGCGCCACCGCGGCATCGACGTCGGCGACCGCCTCGAGGTGGAAAGTCACGTTGCCGAACGCGGCGTAGTCCGGGGCCCAGCGGGCCGGATCCTCGATCATGAGGTGGACGTCGAGGAAGGTGTCCGTCACCGACCGGACCGCTTCGGCGACCGGCAGACCGAAGCTGAGGTTCGGCACGAAGTGGGCGTCCATGACGTCGATGTGCAGCCAGTCGGCGCGCGGGACCCGGGCGATCTCGTCGGCGAGGTGGGCGAAGTCCGCGGAAAGGATGGACGGGGCGATCAGGGGCTGTCGGCTCATGGGGACCATCGTAACGCGGCGGTCAGCGGGCCCGGTCAGCCCGGTCAGCGCGTTCGGCCAGGACGACGTCCCGGCACACCTCCAGGTGGCCGAGATGCTGCGCCATCTCCCGGAGCATGTGGTTGAGCACCCACTCCGGGGTGACGAACGCGGCGTCCGGCCGGGACGTGCCCTTCGCCGACCGGTTCCGGACGCCCTCGGTCATCGCCACCGCCGCCCACTCCGGCAGCCGGTCCCGGATCTCGGCGACCAGGGCACCGGCCTCCTGCACCGTGCCGGTCGCGCGGAACTCCGCGGCACGGTCCCGCTCCCGGTCCTCGCCGGCGATGAACGACCCGCCCCAGAACACCGCCATACCGTGGACATGGGCGACGAGGGCGAAGGCACTGTTGACGGTCCCCGGCACCGGGGTGGCGTTGACCGTGTCATCGTCGAAGGTCGCCAGGGCCGCGCCGTACCCGTCGAGGATCTCGGCGGCGACGTCGAGGAACGCGTCGACGACGGCACGCTGGGCGGGACCGGTCGTGGGAGTGTCCATGTCTGACCAGTGAACCATGTCCGGCGGCCGGACGCTACGCCGGGACCCGCAGCACCGCGAAGAACATCGCGTCGGTCCCGTGCCGGTGCGGCCACAGCTGCACGAACGGCGCCGAATCCAGCGACTCCTCCGGTGCGGCCCCGTCGAACTCCGGGAACAGTGCCGTGGCGTCCTCGATCACCGCACCGGTCTCCGCCGCGATGGAGCGGACCACCCCGCTGGTCTCCGCCGGGTGCGGCGAACAGGTCGAGTAGACGACGATCCCGCCGGGGCGGGTGACCCCGACCGCCGAGCGCAGCAGATCACGCTGCAGGCTGACGAGCTCGGTGACATCCTCCGGCGACTTGCGCCAGCGCGCCTCCGGACGCCGCCGCAGGGCACCCAGACCGGTGCACGGCGCATCGACGAGCACCCGGTCGAAGCCGGCGGCCGGGATGTCCAGCCCGTCGATGCCGGCGGGCTTGCGACCGTCACCGACATGCACGCGGACCGGCAGCCCGTGTGTGGCATTGCGCACCAGCGTCGCCCGGTGCTCCGCCGGCTCCACCGCGTCCACCGTTGCGGCACCGCCGGTGACCGCGGTCCCCATCGCCCAGGAGGCGATGAAGGCGGTCTTGCCGCCCGGGCCCGAACACAGGTCCAGCCAGCGGCCGTGGTCGTCGTCGACCCGGGCCCGCAGCAGCGCCAGGGCGATGAGCTGGGACCCCTCGTCCTGCACGCCGGCGAGCTGCTCCTTCACCGGCTCCAGCTGCCCGGGGTCGCCCTCGGGCAGGTACACGGCGTACGGGGACCAGCGGCCCTCCTCCCCACCGGTGACCAGGGCGAGCTCCTCGGCGGTGATCTGGCCGGGCCGGGCGGCGAGGTGCACCAGCGGGCGGGCGTCATCGGCGGCCAACGCCGCGGCGAGTTCCGCGGCCGGCTGCTCCGGGGTACCGCCCAGCGCCTCGTTGAAGGCCTCGGCGATCCAGGCCGGGTGCGCGGTCCGCAGGGCCAGCTGCGCCACCGGATCGCTGATCCCCGCGGTGACCCGGTCGACCCAGGTCGCGGCGGGGGTGCGGGTGACGGTACGCAGCACACCGTTGGCGAAACCGGCGGCCTTCCCCTCCCCGTTGGCCTTGACCAGTTCGACGGTGGTGTTCACCGCGGCGTGGTCCTCCACCCGGGTGCGCAGGATCTCGTAGGTGCCCAGCCGCAGCGCGTCGAGGACCACCGCGTCGATCTTGTTCACCGGACGCCCCGCGGCGGACGCGATGACCGCGTCAAGCAGCCCGCGGGCACGCAGCGTGCCGTAGGTGAGTTCGGTGGCGAAGGCGGCGTCCCGCCCGTGGACCTTCTGCTCGCGCAGCGCGGCAGGCAGGGCGATGTTGGCGAACGCCCCCTTCTCACTGACCTGCCGCAGGACGCCGAACACGATGTCGCGGACCCGGTCACCCGACCCGGTCCGGCGGGTGGCCTGCGCATGTTCGCGGCGGTGCGACTCACTGCGCCGCCGGTAACCGCCGTCGCCGCCGTTCTGCCCGCCGTTCTTTTTCCCGCCGCGCGGGGTGCTGCGTGCCTGCCCCGTCTCGCGTGCGGACTCCGACCGTGCCCGGAAGCCACCCATCAGTTCTCTCCCTCTGTGTCAGTCCTGCCGGTCGTGCCAGCCGTGTCGAAACGGACCTCGCCGGCGAACAGGTCGCCCTGGCCGCGCGCCCAGTCGGCCGCGGCCATCATCTTCTTCCCCGGCGGCTGGATCCGGGTGATCTGCAGGACGCCGTCGCCGGTCCCGACGAGGACCCGGGACTTCCCGGCGACGACCTCACCGACGGCCAGCCCGTCATAGTCGTCGACCGGCAGGAGCAGACCGAGCTTGTACCGGTCCCCGGCCAGCGTGGTCCACGCCCCCGGCGCCGGGGTGTGGGCGCGCGTGACCCGCTGGATCTCGGCGGCGGGACGGGCCCAGTCGACCCGGGCGTCCGCCGGCGTGATCTTCGCCGCGTACGTCATCCCCTCCGCCGGCTGTTCGGTCCCGGTGACCCGGCCGGTCTCCAGTCCGGTGAGCGTGTCCGCGAGCAGTTCCCGACCGGCGTAGGTCAGCCGGGTCAGCAGGTCGTCGGCGGTGTCCTCCTGGCCGATCGCCTCCTCGACCTCACCGAGTACCGGGCCGGCGTCCAGCTCCGGGACGATGCGGAAGGTCGTGGCCCCGGTGACCTCGTCGCCCGCGGCGATCGCGGCCTGCACCGGGGCCGCCCCGCGCCACCGCGGCAGCAGCGAGAAGTGCAGGTTGACCCACCCCTCGTCGAACACGTCGAGCACGTCGGCCGGGAGGATCTGGCCGTAGGCGACGACCGCCACCGCCGTCACGCCGTCCGCCGCATAGGCGCGCAGTGCGGCGCGGACCTCCTCGGCGTCCTCGGCGGACGCCTTCAACGACGGCCACTTGTGGACCGGCACCCCGGCCGCCTCGGCGACCTCGGCGACGGCGGAGGGGTGCAGGGTCCGGCCCCGGCCCCGCTTCGCGTCCGGCTGGGTGAGCACCGCCACCACCTCGTGCGGCGAGTCCTCAAGCAGGTACTGCAGGGTGACGGCGGCCGGCTCCGGCGTGCCGGCGAACAGGATCCTCATCGGTTGAACCACTCACTTTCCCGGATACCGGACATGACCGTACGGCGGTCGTCCGCGGCCATCCGCTGGAAGAACATCACCCCGTCGAGGTGATCGGTCTCGTGCTGGACGCACCGGGCCAGCAGCCCGCTGACCTCCCGGTCCACCGGCTCACCGTCGACGGTGACTCCGGTGACGTGCACCGACTGCGCCCGGGTGACGTCGCCGCCGACCTCCGGGACCGACAGGCAGCCCTCCCGGCCGGTCTGCGTCTCCCCGCCGACCGCGCTCCACACCGGGTTGACGATGTGGCCCCGGTCGCCGTGGCAGTCGTAGACGAAGACCCGGCGGGTCACCCCCACCTGGTTCGCCGCCAGACCCACCCCGCCGGCGGCGTCCATCGTCTCGAACATGTCGCTGACGAGGGTGCGCAGAGTCGGGTCGGACGGGTCGGTGACCTCGTCGGCGACGGTGCGCAGCACCGGGTCGCCGAACAGGCGGATATCAAGGGCAGTCATGACCGCCCAGTCTAGCCCAGCGGGTCACCCGACCCGGACGGGGTCGACGACCACCCGCAGCGGGCCCGACTGCCGGCGACCCGACCGCACCGCCTGCGCCTCCCGCAGTGTGGCGCCGAGGCGCTCCGCCCGGTCGCCGGGAGCGCGCAGGATCAGCCGCCGCGCCTGCCCCGCCTCCTGCTCGCCCAGACCGGCGGGCAACCGGACCCCGGGCGGCAGCTCCACCGGGCCGAGGAACTCCACACCCAGCTCCGCCGCCCCGGGCCGGCCCTCCCAGGCCTCCCGCAGCTCACCGAGGGTCGCCGAGGTCCCGTCGACGGCGACGAGCACGACCGCCGGCGGGAAATGCGCCTCCGCCCGGTTCGCCAGCTCCCGGGCCGCCGAACCCTCCGGGTCCCACCGGATGAGGTCCTGGACCGCCGAGACATCCGGGGCGGAGACGACCAGCAGCTCACCGCCCTGCGCCCGTGGCACGACGAGGCAGGCCAGGTCCATCCAGCGGGCCACCGCATTCTCCGTGGCCCGCAGATCCGGCCGGTTCAGCGACAGCCACGGGTCGAGGACCACCGCCGCACCGTAGCCGGATTCCGCCACCGGCTCCGCACCGGTCGTCGCCACCACCAGCCGCGCCCCCGCGGCGACGGTGGGGTGCACCTGTGCCCCGCCGGAGACTGTCACCGGCACCCCGGGGAAGGCCCGGCCCAGTTCCTCGGCCGTACGGTCCGAGCCGACGACCGTCATCCGCAGGGCATGACCACCGCAGCTGGTACAGGTGAAGTGCCCCTCGATCGCCCCGCACCAGCGGCACCGGGGCGCCGCAGCGGTCTCCCCGGGGCCGGCGGCGGGGATCTCCAGCGGGCCGTTGCACCGACGGCACCGGGCCGGGGTGCGGCACGACGAGCACGCCACCGCCGGGGCGTAGCCGCGCCGGGGCACCTGGACCAGGGCCGGGAGGTCGGCGTCCAGCGCCCGGCGGACCGCCTTGAACCCGGCGGTGGGCAGCCGGGTGAACGAGGCGTGGGCGTCGAAGATGTCGTCGAGGCCGTGGATCCACGGCATGCGTTCGTGCAGCACCGCCGGGTCGGCGCGCAGGGTCGGCAGAAACCCCTCCGCCACCCAGGACTGCACCTCGGCGGACCGGTGCGCGCCGCCGACGACGAACGCGGGGCCCTCGGCCTCCGCGCGCATCCGGAGCACCTCGCGGGCGTGGATGTAGGGGGCGCGCGGATCCACCAGGGACTCGTCGGATTCGCCGACGAGCATGATCAGCCGCAGGTCTGCGACCGGGGCGGTGGCCGCCGACCGGGTGCCCACCACGACCCGGCCCTGGCCCGCCAGCACCGAGAGGTAGCGCCGGTAGCGGGCCTGCGGGCCGACCGCCGCGGTCAGTTCGGTGATCTGGGCGGCGGACAGGAACCGTCGCAGGGCGCCGGTGATCCGGTCGACCTCCCGCTGGTTGGGGGCGACGAGGAGCACCCCGCCACCGTCCCAGGCCACGGCGGCGGCCAGTTCGGCGATGCGGGTCGGCCAGTCCTCCCCCGGCGTCCACAACCAGGACGCCCGCGGTCCCCGCCCCGCCAGGACAGCACCCAGCAGACTGTCGGCGTGGCGGTAGGCCGACCAGTTGTCCAGCGCCGCCTCCCGGGCGGCCGTCGCCAGGTCGGCCGGGGACTCCAACGCCCCGTAGAGCTCCTCCCAGGAGCGGCCGTCGCCGAACAGCCCCGCCTTCTCCGCACTGGCGTGCCGGGACGGGACGCAGGAGCGGATGATGTCCGGCCGGACGCCGGCGTAGCGGTCGGCCAGCCGGTTGACCAGCTCCCACAGCTGCGGTGGCACGACCCGTTCCGGGCTGATGACGCGCTGGAGGTCAGAAAGTTTCCCCTGGTGGTCGGTGCGGCGACGGCGTTCCACCAGGATCCCGTCGACCAGACGGCCGGCGAAGCGGATGCGTACCCGCACCCCCGGCTGCGCGGTGGCGTCCAGCTCGTCGGTGACCGCGTAGTCGAACAGCCGGTCCAGATGGGGCACCCCCGTCAGCGGGAGCACCCGTGCCACCGGGAGATCCACCGTTACGCGCCGACAGCGGCCTTTGCGGCGACCTTGAGCAGGTCGGCGCGGTCGGTGTGCTCCCACGGCAGGTCGACGTCGGTCCGGCCGAAGTGGCCGTAGGCGGCGGTCTGCGCGTAGATCGGGCGCAGCAGGTCCAGCTCGCGGATGATCGCGGCGGGACGCAGGTCGAAGACCTCGTCGACGGCCGCCTGGATGCTGCTGTCGGTCAGGCCCTCCGCGGCGGTGCCGAAGGTCTCGACGTAGAGACCGACCGGCTGCGCCTTACCGATGGCGTAGGCGACCTGCACCTCCGCCCGGTGGGCGAGGCCGGCGGCGACGATGTTCTTGGCGACCCAGCGCATCGCGTAGGCGGCGGACCGGTCGACCTTGCTCGGGTCCTTGCCGGAGAACGCACCGCCGCCGTGGCGGGCCATGCCGCCGTAGGTGTCGACGATGATCTTGCGGCCGGTGAGGCCCGCATCGCCCATCGGGCCGCCGAGGATGAAGGAGCCCGACGGGTTGATGAGCACCGTGAGGTCGCCGGTGACGTACTGCGCCAGATCGGCGTCCTGGACGACCCAGTTGATGACGTGCTCGCGCAGCTGCTCCTCGAGCCACTGCTGGGTGACCTCCGGATCGTGCTGGGTGGAGATGACGACCGTGTCGAGGTGGTGCGGGGCACCGTCCTCGTCGTAGGCGAAGGTGACCTGGGTCTTCCCGTCCGGACGCAGGTGGTCGACGATGCCTTCCTTGCGCACCTGGGTCAGGCGACGGGACAGCCGGTGGGCGGTCGCGATCGGCAGCGGCATGTACTCCGGGGTCTCGTCGGTCGCATAGCCGAACATGAGACCCTGGTCGCCGGCGCCGGCCTCGTCGTCGGCGTCCTGCGCCTGCCCGTCCTCACCGTTGCGGTACTCGTGGGAGGTGGTCACGCCTTCGTCGATCTCCTGGGACTGGGCGCCGATGGCGACGTTGACGCCGCAGGTGGAGCCGTCGAAGCCCACCTCGGAGGAGGTGAAGCCGATGTCCCGGATGACCTTGCGGACCAGATCGGGGATCTCGACGTAACCGCCCGTCTTCACCTCACCGACGACGTGGACCTGGCCGGTGGTGACGAGGGTCTCCACGGCGACGTGGGCGTGCGGGTCCTCGGTGAGCATCGCGTCGAGGATCGTGTCGGAGATGGCGTCGCAGATCTTGTCCGGGTGACCCTCGGTCACGGACTCACTGGTGAAAAGACGGTAGGACACTGTCGTGGTCACTTCCTGTCGGGGTGGATCGGATAGACTGCACCATATTAGACCAAGCGGTCTGCCAATGGGGGCGCCGGGGTCCTCAGGACGCCGGGAAAAGCTCCTCGAGCGCGTCGAGGATGTGCGAGGCGACGACGAGCTTCGAGGATGCCGGGACCTCCCGGACCTCCTCATGGCCCGCCTGGTCGCCGGGTACCAGGAGCCATCCTGCACTGTCCGGCTGCCCGAACACCACCCCTTCCCCCACCTGGTTGCACATCAGCAGGTCACAGCCCTTGCGCCGCAGCTTCGCCCGGGCAAGGTCCAGCGGGGTGTGGTCGGCGTCCCCGGTCTCCGCCGCGAAGCCGGCGATGAGCAGGTCCTCCGGCAGATCACCGGTGCGGCGGGCCTCGACGAGCCCGCGCAGGATGTCCGGGTTCTCCGTCAGCGCCAGCGTCGACAGGTCGTCGGAACCGCCCTTCTTCATCTTCGCGGCGGCCTTCGAGGCCGGCCGGACGTCCGCGACGGCGGCGGCCATGACCACGGCATCCACCGACGGAGCGAGGGCCGCCACCGCCTCCTGCAGCTCCAGGGCGGTGCTGACCCGGGTGACAGTCGCCCCCGACGGGGTGGGCAGCTCGACGGTGTGCGCGGCGACCAGCTCCACCTGGGCGCCGCGCTGGGTGGCGATGTCCGCCAGCGCGTACCCCTGCCGGCCCGAGGAGGCGTTGCCGAGGAAGCGCACCGGGTCGAGCTGCTCATGGGTGCCGCCGGCGGTGACGAGGATGCGACGGCCCGCCAACGAGCGGCGGAAGATCCCGAACCGGTCCACCGCCGCCAGCGCCAGCGACGCGATGTGCTCCGGCTCCGGCAGCCGGCCCGGGCCCGAGTCGGGACCGGTGAGGCGTCCGGAGGCCGGTTCCAGTACGACGGTGCCGCGGCCGCGCAGGGTCTCCACGTTCGCCCGCGTCGCCGGGTTCTGCCACATCTCGGTGTGCATCGCCGGGGCCAGCACCACCGGACAGGTCGCCACGAGACAACTGGCGGTGAGCAGGTCATCGGCCCGCCCCTGGGCCAGCCGGGCCATGAGGTCGGCGGTGGCCGGGGCGATCACCACGAGATCGGCCTCCTGCCCCAGCCGGACGTGCTGCACCTCGTCGACCGCGTCGAAGACCGTGGTGGAGACCGGGTTGCCCGACAGGGCCTCGAACGTCGCGGTACCGACGAACTGCAGGGCCGAGGGGGTCGGGATGACGTGGACGTCATGCCCGGCCTTCGTGAAACTCCGGATGAGGGCACACGCCTTGTAGGCGGCGATACCCCCGCCGACGCCGACGAGGATCTTCAGGCTTTCGCTCACGTCATTCACGGTGGACCATCCTAGCCGAGCGGGGCACGGACACGACGACCGCCCAGGGGCGGTTCTGACCAGCAGAACCACCCCTGGGCGGTCGTGACGTGCGCCGGGGTGACTAGCCCTCGGTGTGCTCCAGGAGGTCGGCGTCGATCTCGCGCAGGGCGATCGACAGCGGCTTCTCCTTCGGCTCCGGGGTCACCAGGGGGCCGACGAACTCGAAGACGCCCTCGCCCACGTTCTGGAAGTAGTTGTTGATCTGGCGGGCCCGCTTCGCGGCGAAGATCACCAGAGCATACTTCGACGAGACCTTCGTGAGGAGGTCGTCGATGGGCGGGTTGGTGATGCCGATCGGCTGGTCGAAGACCCGCGAGTTGTCGTTGACGTCGATGACGTCCTGGTCGGACTGGGTGTCCACTGGTGCACCTCTGTAAATCGAAGGGGAATGTTCGTACTACCGGCCGAGCAGGATATCGGCGATCTCACCGACCGCCGTGTCCACGTCCCGGTTGACGACGACCCGGTCGAACTCGTCCTTGCTGGCGAGCTCCTCGTGGGCGGTCTCCAACCGACGCCGGATGACCTCGTCACTCTCGGTCCCACGGCCGGTGAGCCGGGAGACGAGATCCTCCCAGGTCGGCGGGGCGAGGAAGACGGTCACCGCCTGCGGCAGCAACTGCTTGACGTTGCGGGCACCCGCGAGGTCGACCTCGACCAGGACCGGGCGTCCGGCGGCGAGAGCGTTCTCGACGGGCTGCCGGGGCGTCCCCGACAGCTGGAGCCCACCGTGGATCTCGGCCCATTCGAGCATCTGACCGTCGTCGATGGCCTGCCGGAATTCGGCCTCTGACACGTAATGGTAGTCACGGCCGTCGACCTCACCGGGACGGGGGTCCCGGGTGGTCATCGAGACGCTGAAGAACAGGTCAGGGACCGAGTCCTTCAGTCCCTGGACGACCGTCGACTTCCCGACGGCGGACGGACCGGCGAGGACGACGAGACGGGGCGTCCCCTCCCCGGTTCCGGTCGTGCTGGCATCCGTTGCCACCAGAACTACGCCTCGTAACCGAAACGCTCCAGCAGGGCACGACGCTGGCGGTCGCCGAGACCACGCAGACGACGGGTCGGGGCGATCTCCAGCTCAGTCATGATCTCCTGGGCCTTGACCTTGCCGACCTTCGGCAGAGCCTCGAGGAGGGCGGAGACCTTCATCTTGCCGATGATCGGATCACTGTCAGCGTCGGCCAGGACCTGCTTGAGGTCGGTACCGCCACGCTTCAGCTTGTCCTTGAGCTCGGCACGGGCCTTGCGGGCCTCGGCAGCCTTCTTGAGGGCTTCTGCACGCTGCTCCGGGGTCAGCTGGGGAAGGGCCACGGGTTCCTCCGTATGTAGTCGTCGAATATTGGGATGTACGTTACCGCACAGTACTGCTTCGCTCCCGGAGATTCCGGCGTTTCCGCCGGTCCCACCGAGAAACAACGGAGGCAAGTGTAGCGCCACCACCTGCGGTTGTCGAATACCGGGGCGGGTCCTACGCCCCGGCCACCTGCGGGAACTCCGCGCCGGACGCCCGGACGGCGGCCGCCAGCGACCCCACATCCGGACCTGCCGCGAGCACCGACCGCGACATGTTGGGGCAGGCATGGCGGGCCGCCGCGCCGGCGATCCGGTCGGCGTCCGCCCCGGTCGCGCCCTGGGCGCCGACACCGGGCATGAGCACCATGCCGCCGACTGCGTCCAGCCGGGGCGGATCGACGACCGTCGCGCCGACCACGACACCGAGATTCCCGGCGCCACCGGCGGCGACCCGGGCCGCGTTACCCGCGGCCGCCCAGTCCACGACGGTCTGCGCCACGCTCACGCCGGTACCGGCGTCGAGGGTCTGGAACTGCGGCCCCGACGGGTTCGAGGTGGCGGCCAGGGCGATGACGCCCCGACCGGTCCGCTCCCCGAGCTCCACCACCGGGTCCAGCGAGGACAGGCCCAGGTACGGGGACACCGTCACGGCGTCCGCGCACAGCGGGGAACCGTCGTCGAGCCAGGCGCGGGCGTAACCGGCCATCGTCGACCCGATGTCACCGCGCTTGGCGTCCGCGATGACGAGCACGCCCGCGGCACGCAGCGCCGCGATCGACTCCTCCAGGACCGCGAACCCCGCCGACCCGAAGGCCTCGTAGAACGCGACCTGCGGCTTCACGACGCAGGCGGTCTCCCGGAACGCCTCGACACAGATCCGCGAGAACTCGCGCAGTCCCGCGACGTCGACGGTCAGGCCCCAGTCGGCGAGGATGCCCGCGTGCGGGTCCATCCCCACACACAGCCGCCCGTAGCGGGCCGAGCGCGCGAGGAAGCGGTCACCGAAGGTGCCCGGACTACTGCTCGTCATGGGCGATGTCCTGGATCGCGGTCACGCCGGTCTCGTGGTCCTTCAGTGCCTCGATGCCCTGCACCGCGGCGACCGCACCCTGCACCGTGGTCACGCACGGCACGCCGACGTTGACCGCCGCGGAGCGGATGTCGTAGCCGTCGTCGCGGGCCGCGGCGTTGCCGGCCGGGGTGTTCAGGATGAAGTCCACCTCGCCGGCCTTGATGAGGTCGACGACGCGACGCTCCGACGAGTGTGCCGGAAGCTCGTCGGACTGCTTCGCCACCGTGGTGCAGTCGATACCGTTGCGCCGCAGCATGGCGGCGGTGCCGGCGGTCGCGAGCAGGTCGAAACCGAGCGAGGCGAGCCGCTGGATCGGCAGGATCATCGTCCGCTTGTCGCGGTTGGCGACCGAGACGAAGACGGTGCCCTCGACCGGCAGCCGACCGTAGGCGCCCTCCTGCGACTTGGCGAAGGCCGTGCCGAAGTCGGCGGCGAGACCCATGACCTCACCGGTGGACTTCATCTCCGGGCTGAGCAGGCTGTCGAGCACCTCACCCTTCGGGTCACGGAAGCGGTTGAACGGCATGACCGCCTCCTTCACCGCCACCGGGTGGCCCAGCGGCAGCGAGCCACCGTCACGGTCCCCGGGGACGATGCCCTCGGCGACGAGCTCACGCAGGCTGGTGCCCGTCATGATCCGTGCGGCGGCCTTCGCCAGCTGCACACCCGTCGCCTTCGAGACGAAGGGCACGGTGCGCGAGGCACGCGGGTTGGCCTCGATGACGTAGAGGACGTCGTCCTTGAGGGCGTACTGGACGTTCATCAGACCCTTGACCCCGATGCCGTGGGCGAGGGCGGCGGTGGAGCGGCGGACATTCTCGATGTCGGACTCCCCCAGCGTCATCGGCGGCAGCGAGCAGGCCGAGTCACCGGAGTGGATGCCGGCCTCCTCGATGTGCTCCATCACGCCGGCGAGGTAGACATCCTCGCCGTCGCACAGGGCGTCCACGTCGATCTCGATGGCGTTGTCGAGGAACCGGTCGACCAGCACCGGGTGGTCCGAGGTGATCTCGGTGGCGCGGTCGATGTAGTCGTGCAGCGAGTCCTCGTCGTAGACGATCTCCATGCCGCGGCCGCCGAGCACGTAGGACGGGCGGACGAGCACCGGGTAGCTGATCTCCGCGGCGACGGCCTTGGCCTCGTCGAAGCTGGTGGCGGTGCCGTACGCCGGAGCGGGCAGCGCGGCCTTCGCCAGGACGTGGCCGAACTCGCCACGGTCCTCGGCCAGGTTGATGGCCTCCGGGGAGGTGCCGATGACCGGGACGCCGGCGTCCGACAGGCGCTGCGCCAGGCCCAGCGGGGTCTGGCCGCCGAGCTGGACGATGACGCCCGCGACCTCGCCGGACTCGGTCTCCGCGTGGTAGACCTCCATGACGTCCTCGAAGGTCAGCGGCTCGAAGTAGAGGCGGTCGGCCGTGTCGTAGTCGGTGGAGACCGTCTCCGGATTGCAGTTGACCATGACGGTCTCGTAGCCGACCCGCGACAGTTCCAGGGCCGCGTGGACACAGGAGTAGTCGAACTCGATGCCCTGGCCGATCCGGTTCGGGCCGGAACCCAGGATCAGCACCTTCGGCCGCTCGGTCTGCGGGGCGATCTCGGTCTCGGCGGCCGGGTCCAGCTCATAGGTCGAGTAGTGGTACGGCGTCCGCGCCTCGAACTCGGCGGCGCAGGTGTCGACGGTCTTGTAGACCGGGCGGATCCCCAGCGACCAGCGCAGGGACCGGACGCCGTCCTCCCCGTTGAACTCCGGACGCAGCGCGGCGACCTGGGCGTCCGACAGGCCGAACACCTTCGCCTCGCGGAGCAGCTCCGCGGTGAGGACCGGGGCCCCCTCCAGTTCGGCACGGAAGTCGACGAGAGCCTTGAGCTCCTCGAGGAACCACGGGTCCACGCCCTGCGAGGCGCGGTGCACCTCGTCGACGGTGGCGCCGAGCCGCAGTGCCAGCTCCATGTCGTACATCCGGCCCTCGGTCGGGCGGGACAGGTCGTCGAGCACGGCGGCGACGTCGTGGGCCCGCTCGCCGGCGAGCTGCTCGTCGGAGATGGTCCAGAAGCCGGCGGCCTTCGTCTCGAGGGAGCGCAGCACCTTGTTGAGGGCCGAGATGTAGTTGCGGGAGACGGCCATGGCCTCGCCGACGGACTTCATCGTCGTGGTGAGCGTGTCATCGGAGCCGGGGAACTTCTCGAAGGCGAACCGGGGGGCCTTGACGATGACGTAGTCCAGGGTCGGCTCGAAGGCGGCCGGGGTGACCTCGGTGATGTCGTTGGTGATCTCGTCGAGGGTGTAGCCGATGGCCAGCTTCGCGGCGATCTTGGCGATCGGGAAACCGGTGGCCTTGGAGGCCAGCGCCGAGGACCGGGACACGCGCGGGTTCATCTCGATGGTGATGAGCCGGCCGTCGTCCGGGTTGATCGCGAACTGGATGTTGCAGCCGCCGGTGTCCACGCCGACCGCCCGGAGGATGGCGAGACCCTGGTCACGCATCTTCTGGTACTCGCGGTCGGTGAGCGTCATCGACGGGGCGACGGTCATCGAGTCGCCGGTGTGCACGCCGAGGGCGTCCACGTTCTCGATGGAGCAGACGACGACCGCGTTGTCGGCGCCGTCACGCATGAGCTCGAGCTCGAACTCCTTCCAGCCGAGAATGGACTCCTCGATGAGCACGTTGGCCGACGGCGAGGCGGCGAGACCGCCACCGGCGATCCGGTCCAGGTCCTCGTAGGTGTAGGCCAGGCCGGAGCCGAGGCCGCCCATGGTGAACGACGGGCGGACGACGACGGGCAGGCCGAGCTCGGCGACGGTCTCGTGGACCTCGTCCATGGTGTGGCACACCGCGGACCGGGCGGACTCGCCGCCGATGGAGGCGACGATGTCCTTGAACTTCTGGCGGTCCTCACCCCGCTGGATGGCGGGGATGTCGGCGCCGATGAGCTCGACACCGTACTTGTCGAGGATGCCGAGCTCGTCGAGCTGGATCGCGGCGTTCAGCGCGGTCTGGCCGCCGAGGGTGGCGAGGACGGCGTCCACCTTGTGGCCCGCCTCCGCCTCCGCGGCGAAGATCTTCTCGATGTAGGTCGGCTGGATCGGCTCGATGTAGGTGTGGTCGGCGAACTCCGGGTCGGTCATGATCGTCGCCGGGTTGGAGTTGATGAGGGTGACCCGCAGCCCCTCCTCCTTGAGGACACGGCAGGCCTGGGTGCCGGAGTAGTCGAACTCGCAGGCCTGGCCGATGACGATCGGGCCGGAGCCGATGACGAGAATGTGGTTGAGGTCGGTGCGCTTCGGCATTTAGTTGTTTCCCTCCATCAGCTCGATGAACTGGTCGAACAGCGGGTTGGCGTCATGGGGGCCGGCGGCGGCCTCCGGGTGGTACTGGACGGAGAAGGCCATGCCGTCGTCGAGGGCGACACCTTCCACACAGTCGTCGTTGAGGCAGGTGTGGGTGACCTGGGCGGTGCCGAAGTCGGTCTCGAACGGCTCACCGGCGCGTCCCCGCAGAGCGAAGCCGTGGTTCTGGGCCGTGATGTCGATGACCCCGGTGAGGTGGTTGATGACCGGCACGTTGATGCCGCGGTGGCCGAACTTCAGCTTGTAGGTCTCCATGCCGAGCGCGCGGCCGAGGATCTGGTTGCCGAAGCAGATGCCGAAGAAGGGGATCTTCTTCCCCAGCACGGTGCGGACCTGCTCGACCATGTCGTCGGCGGTGGCGGGGTCGCCGGGGCCGTTGGAGACGAAGACACCGTCCGGCTTGTACTGCTCGAGCAGCGGGGTGACCGGCGAGCCGGCGGGCACGACGACGGTGCGGATGCCGCGGGCGGCGAAGTTGCGGGGCGTGTTGGTCTTGATGCCCATGTCGTAGGCCAGCACGGTGAACCGGGGGTCCTTCCCGGCGAACTCACCGGAGGGCTCGACGATGTAGGTCTCGTCGGTGGAGACGTTGGCGGCGAGGTCGGCGCCCTTCATGTCGGCCTGGCCGTTGACCTCGGCGACGAGGTCGTCGACCGGGCGGTCGGCGGCGTCCCCGGAGAAGATGCCGGCCTTGACCGACCCCTTGTCGCGCAGGTGGCGGACGATGGCGCGGGTGTCCACACCCTGGATGCCGATGACGCCCTGGGACGCCATCTCCTCCGGCAGCGACCGGGCGGCGCGCCAGTTGGAGACCGTGCGGGACAGGTCGCGGATGACCAGGCCGGCGACCCAGATGCGGTCGCCGCGGGACTCGCCGTCCTCGTCGTTCCAGCCGGTGTTGCCGATCTGCGGGGCGGTGGCGACGACGATCTGACGGTCGTAGGACGGGTCGGTCATCGTCTCCTGGTAGCCGGTCAT
Source organism: Corynebacterium nuruki S6-4 (assembly GCF_007970465.1). Lineage (NCBI taxonomy): Bacteria > Bacillati > Actinomycetota > Actinomycetes > Mycobacteriales > Corynebacteriaceae > Corynebacterium > Corynebacterium nuruki. Next base: position 562,024 of record NZ_CP042429.1, on the reverse strand, counting down.
CGCCGTGCTGAACACGGCCTCGCCCAGGGTGGTGCCGGTCGCACCGAACGCCCGGCCACGGAACACACGTCCGTCGCCGAGGACGAGTGCCGCAGGGATCCGGTCGGTGGTTCGGGTGGAACTCACGGAAGTGCTCTTCTCTCTCGTAGTCGTCATTTACTCCGTCACCGCCTCGCCGTCGCGGCAGGTGACCCTGCCGCGCAGCAGCGTGGTGGAGACCTTCACCGGCATCTCCTCACCCTCGTACGGGGTGTTGGAGGCCTTCGATGCCAGGTCCGCGCCGTGGGCGGTCCAGGTGCGGCGGGTGTCCACCACACACAGGTTCGCCGGTTCGCCGACCGCCAGCGGACGGCCGTGCCCCGGCAGCTTCGTGATCTGCGCCGGTCGCTCCGACATGACCTTCGCGACGAAGCGCCAGTCCACCGTGCCGTCGGCACCGGCGAACGTGCGGGCGACCAGCGCCAGCGACGTCTCCAGGCCGAGCATGCCCGGGCGGGCGTGGTCGAACTCGCAGCACTTCTCCTCGGAGCCGTGCGGGGCGTGGTCGGTGGCCACGCAGTCGATGGTGCCGTCGAGCAGTGCCGCGCGCAGGGCGAGGGTGTCCCGCTCCTCCCGCAGCGGCGGGTTGACGCGGAAGTTCCCGTCGTAGCTCTCCAGCTTCCCGTCGGTGAGGACGAGGTGGTGCGGGGTGACCTCCGCGGTCAGCGGGATGTCGTGGTCCTTCGCCCAGCGCAGCAGTTCCACGGTCCCCTCGGTGGAGGCGTGGCAGATGTGCACCCGGCCGCCGTAGTCGCGGGCGAGCAGGGCGTCCCGGATCACGATGGATTCCTCGGCGACCCGCGGCCAGCCGCGCAGTCCGAGGCGGGCGGCGACCTCGCCCTCGTGGGCGACGGCGCCCTCGGTGAGGCGCGGTTCCTCGCAGTGCTGCGCGAGGAGGACGTCGAGCCCCTTCGAGTACTCGACGGCGCGGCGCATCAGCCGCGGGTCGGCGACGCATTTCCCGTCGTCGGAGAACATCCGGACCTTCGCCTCGGACGCCGCCATCATGCCGAACTCGGTGAGCTCGGCACCCTTGAGGCCCGCGCTGATCGAGCCGACCGGGTGGACGTCGCACAGGTTGGTCTGCTGGCCCTTGAGCCACACCATCTCGGCGACGGCGGGGTTGTCGGTCACCGGCTGGGTGTTCGCCATGGTGAACACGGCGGTGAAGCCGCCGCGGGCGGCCGCGGCCGAGCCGGAGGCGATGGTCTCCGTGTCCTCCCGGCCCGGTTCCCGCAGGTGGACGTGCATGTCCACCAGGCCGGGCAGCAGCACCTGGCCGTCGAGGTCGAGGACCTCGGCCGCGTCGGCGGTCAGCGTGCCGGCGGCGCCGATCTCCGCGATCACACCGTCGCGCACCAGCACGTCGGAGGGGTCACCGTCGCCGTAGAGCAGGACGCCGCGCAGCAGCACCTCACCCTCGGCGGGGGCGTGCAGCGTCCCGGTCACCGGGTAGTCGTTCACGTTGTTCTCCTGGTTCATTCTGTGACGCTTCCTTCCGCTCCGACCAGCAGGGTGAACAGGGCCGCCATACGGACGTGGACCCCGGCACTGACCTGCTGGAGGACCACCGCGTTGGGGGCGTCCGCCACCGCGTCGCTGATCTCCATGCCGCGCAGCATCGGGCCGGGGTGCATGATCACCGCGTGTTCCGGCAGCCGGCCGGCCCGCGCCTCGGACAGGCCGTAGCGTGCCGCGTACTCCCGGTGCGAGGGGAAGAAGCCGCCGTTCATGCGTTCGGCCTGGACCCGCAGCATCATCACCGCGTCCGCGCCGTCGAGCGCCGCGTCGAAGTCGGTGCCGGTCGTGACCGTGCCGGGGGCGCCGTTCGGGTTCAGCCAGTGGTCGATGCCGACCGGCAGCAGCGTCGGCGGGGCGACGAAGGTGACGTGCGCGCCCAGGGCGGTGAGCAGCAGTGCGTTCGACCGGGCGACCCGGGAATGCAGGATGTCGCCGACGATGACGATCTTCGCACCGGCGAGGTCGCCGAGGCGGTTGCGCAGGGTGACCGCGTCCAGCAGTGCCTGGGTGGGGTGCTCGTGGGCACCGTCACCGGCGTTGAGGACGCTGATGCCGTCGGGCCCCTGCCCCACCCAGTTCGCGACCTGGCGGGCCGCGCCGGAGGAGGGGTGCCGCATGATGATCGCGTCGGCGCCGACCGCGCGCAGGGTCAGGGCCGTGTCCTTGAGCGACTCCCCCTTCTTCACGGACGAGGAGGAGGCGGAGATGTTGATGACGTCCGCGCTCATCCACTTGCCGGCGGTCTCGAAGCTGGAGCGGGTGCGGGTCGAGTTCTCGTAGAACAGGGTGAAGACGGTGCGGCCCCGCAGGGTGGGCAGCTTCTTGATCTCACGGTCGCGCAGCGTCTCGGCGAACCGGTCGGCCTCGTCCATCAGGCCGGTGATCTCGGTGGCGTCGAGGTCACCGATGCTCAGCAGGTGCTTCATGCGTGGTCTCCTTCCCGGACCAGCCGGACGCCGTCCGCGCCGTCGATCTCGGCGAGGGTCACCTCGACGTCTTCGGTGGTGGAGGTCGGGATGTTCTTGCCGACGTAGTCGGCGCGGATCGGCAGTTCGCGGTGGCCCCGGTCGACGAGGACGGCGAGCTGGGTGACGTGGGCGCGGCCGATGTCCCGCAGTGCGTCGAGGGCGGCACGGATGGTGCGGCCCGAGTAGAGCACGTCGTCGACGAGGATGACGGTGGTGCCGTCGATGCCCTCGCGCGGCACGGTGGTGGGCTTCAGTGCCCGGTGCGGGGTCTTCTCGAGATCGTCCCGGTAGAGCGTGATGTCGAGGGCCCCGTGGAAGACGGAGACTCCGCTGAACTCCCCGATCTTCGCGGCGAGACGCGCCGCCAGCGGCACTCCCCCCGACGGGATCCCCAGCAGGACGACCCGGTCGGCGCCGGGCGCGTCGAGCGCCGTCTTCTCGATGATCTGGTGCGCGATGCGGGCGACCGTGCGTCCGACGTCGTCGGTGTCCATGAGGGACACCGCGCTGTCGTCGGCATGCTCCGTACTCATCGTGACCTCCTTCCCCGCCTCTCTGGACGGATCGTTAAAGGTGGCCGGACCGGCGGTGAACCGGTCCTTGTCCGACGACGATATTAGCACGGGGGTGGGCCGCGGCCGTGGTCCCCCCGGTGACACCGGCATACAGATGCCCGCCCCACCCGGTCCTGCGACCTGGTGGGGCGGGCGGTACCGGCCGGAGCCGGTCACTCCTCCGGAGCGGCCTCGTCGGCGGCGCTGTCGGTGGCCTTGTGGTCGGCCTCGCCGGCCACGTCACCGAGGACGCCCTCGATGAGGTCCTCGGTCCGGGCGTCGGCCTCGGCACGGGCCGCGGCCTGCTCGGCGGCGGCTGCGGCGTCGGCGGCCTCCCGGTCGGCGATTCCCTTGTCGCGGGCGATGCCGTCGAGCACGGCGTTGACGTAGCCCGGCGCCTTGTCGTGGGAGTACTCCCCCGCCAGGCCGATCCCCTCGGAGACCGCGACCTTCACCGGGACATCGTCGTTGTGGAGGATCTCCCAGGCCGAGACCCGGAGCACCGCACGGTCCACCGCGGGCAGGCGGTCGAGCGACCACTCGCTGCTGAGGTGACGTGCGATGGCGTCATCGATCCCGTCGAGGGCCGTGGCGACCCCCCGGACGATGGTTCCGGTGTACTCCGGCACCGGGTTGACCTGGTTCGCCGGGTCGCGGGACAGCTCCACGCGGTCCGTCACGATCTCGACGGGGTCGATGTCGCGGAACTCCGCCTCGAAGAGCATGTCCACCGCACGGCGGCGCGCCTTGTACCGGCTGCCGTGGCGGCGGTGGTTCTTCTTCTCGTCTGTCATTGCGGGTGTCCGGCGTCCTCTAGTTGTTGACGCGGGAGAGGTACTCGCCGGAGCGGGTGTCCACCTTGACGACGTTGCCGGTCTCGAGGAACAGCGGAACCTGGATCTCGGCGCCGGTCTCGAGGGTGGCGGGCTTGGTGCCGCCGGTGGAGCGGTCGCCCTGCAGACCCGGGTCGGTGTGCTCGATGACCAGGTCGACGGAGACGGGCAGCTCGGCGAAGAGGATCTCACCGTCGTGGAAGGACAGCTGCACCTTCATGCCGTCCTTGAGGAAGCGGCCGGCGTCGCCGAACTTCTCCTGCGGGACCTCGTACTGCTCGAAGGTCTTCTGGTCCATGACGACGTAGTTCTCGCCGTCGTTGTACAGGTAGTCCATGTCGCGGCGGTCCACCGTGGCGGTCTCGACCTTGACACCGGCGTTGAAGGTCTTGTCGATGACCTTGCCGGAGACGACGTCCTTGAGCTTGGTGCGGACGAACGCCGGGCCCTTACCGGGCTTGACGTGCTGGAACTCGGTAATCTGCTGCAGCTTGTTGTCGATCTTCAGCACAAGACCGTTCTTGAAATCCGCGGTGGTTGCCACGTGTGTACTCCCTAGAGGAAAGTCGGACAGGTAATCGGCCTGTCAGTCTAGCAGGCCGGTCGGGTCAGGCCGTCACACGACCTGCAGTTCGGTGGTCGACGGGTTGACCGTCTCCGCACCGTCGTCGGTGACGATGTAGGTGTTCTCGATCCGCACCCCGGTCTTCCCCGGCAGGTACACGCCCGGCTCGATGGTCAGCGTCTCCCCGGCCACCAGGGTCTCGGACTCATCGGTGCGGGACGCCGCATTCGGACCCTCGTGGACGTCGAGCCCCACCCCGTGGCCGGTGGAGTGCACGAAGTACTCCCCGTACCCGGCGTCGGCGATGATGTCGCGGCAGACCTTGTCGATCGCGAACAGGCCCGCACCGGGGCGCACGGCGTCCGTCCCGGCGGAGAAGGACCGGTGGACGAGGTCGTAGAGCTCGCGGGACAGCGCGTCCGGCTCACCGACGCAGACCGTGCGGGTCTGGTCGGAGGCGTAGCCGTCGAGCCACACCCCGAAATCGATTGTCACGAGCCCGGGGACGATGACGTCCCGGGAGACCCCTGCGTGCGGCTTCGCGGCGTTCTCGCCGGACGCCAGGATGGTGTCGAAACTCAGGCCGTCGGCACCGGCCGCGCGCAGCCGGTGCTCCAGGTCGGCGGCGGCCTCGATCTCGGTGAGGCCGGCGCGGATACCGCCGGCGGCGAGGAACTCGGTGAAGACCGTGTCCGCCAGGCGGCCGGCCTCCCGCAGGGCGTCGAGCTCGGCGGCATCCTTGACGAGCCGGGCGGACTCCACCGCGCCGGCGAGGATCGCCGGGTCCCCGAGGGTGCGGGCCTCCCCGACGCTCAGCCCGGGTTCGATGGCGTAGCCGGCGTCCCCGGCGACGCGGGTGAGTTCACCGAACAGGTCCCGGCTGATGATGATGTCGAGCGGGGAGGCGGGGCCCGACGCGGTCTCCTGGTGGACCTGCGTGTCGTAGCGGCCGTCGGTGACGATGGTCGCGGCACCGTCGGCGTTGAGCAGTACTGCGGCGTTGGAGCCGGAGAACCCGGTGAGGTAACGGATGTTCTTCAGGTCGCTGACCAGCAGGTTCTTGTGTCCTGCCTCGGCGACGGTGCGGGCGACGGCGGCCCGGCGGGAAGCGTAGTCGGTCATGGCGACCACGGTACCCCGTCCCGGCGGGTCGGACACCGATGCCCACGGAACGAACCGACAGGCGGATTTTCCGGTCCCCGGGCGGCACCTGGGTTCGTGAACCCGACCGCCCCCGGACCCGACCGACCCCTCGGCTCGTGAACCCGACACCAGACGCCGACACCGGGCGCCGATGCCCGCGGAACGAACCGACAGGCGGATTTTCCAGTCCCCAGACGACACCTCGGCTCGTGAACCCGACCGCCCCCGAAGCCGACCGACCCCCCGGCTCGCGAACCCGACACCAGACGCCGACACCGGGCGCCGATGCCCGCGGAACGAACCGACAGGCGGATTTTCCAGTCCCCGGGCGACACCTCGGCTCGTGAACCCGACCGTTCCCGGACGCGACCGACCCCTCGGCTCGTGAACCCGACACCGGGCCCCGGCCGTACGACCACATCGCGTCGGCTACCGGCCCCGCCCATGCCCCACGACGACGGGCAGCACCGTGCCGGGATGCGCAGCTACTTCCGGGCCAGGTACTCCAGGGCCGCGGTGTAGCCGAACTCCCCCAGCCCGACGATCACGCCGGACGCGATGGCCGAGAGGTAGCTGTGGTGGCGGAACTCCTCACGGGCGTGGACGTTGGAGATGTGGACCTCGACGAAGCCGGCGCCGTCGGCGACCTCGGCCAGGGCGTCCCGCAGCACGACGGAGGTGTGGGTCAGGCCACCGGCGTTGACGATGACCGCGTCGCCGTCGTCGGCGGCGGCGTGGACGCGCTCGACGAGTTCCCCTTCGATGTTGGACTGGAAGAAGTCGACCTCGACCCCGAGTTCGTCGGCGCGGGTCCGCAGTCCGGCGTTGATGTCGGCGAGGGTGGTCGCCCCGTAGACGTCCGGCTGGCGCTTGCCGAGCCGGTCGAGGTTGGGGCCGTTGATGATGACGATGCGCATGTCACGCCTCCCGGGTGGCGTCGTAGGCGGTCTGCAGGTCCTCGCCGGCGGGGGCCTCGAGGCGCTGCGGGGTATAGGTGCTGCCGGTGCTCGCGCTGCCGTCGCTGCCGTCACCGCCGTCACCGCCGTCACTGAGGACGACGACGCGGATGTGCCCGTCGCGGTTCTTCTTGTCGCGGCCCATCACCTCCACCAGCTCGGCGAGGGTCGCCCCGTCGTAGGACGTCGGCAGCCCGACCGAGGTGAGGATGCGACGGTGCCGCTCCACCGCCGCCGCACTGAGCAGCCCGGCGGCGTGGGCCAGTTCGGCCTCGAAGACCATGCCGACGGCGACCGCGTTGCCGTGGCGCCACCGGTAGTGCTCGTGCTGTTCGACGGCGTGGCCGTAGGTGTGGCCGTAGTTGAGGATCTCACGCAGCGAGGATTCCCGCAGGTCCTGGCCGACGACATCGGCCTTCACCCGGACGGACCGCTCAATGAGCTCCGGCAGTGCGCCCCGCGGGTCAAGGGCCGCGGCCGGATCCGCCTCGTAGAGGTCGAGGATCCGCGGGTCGCGGATGAAGCCGGCCTTGATGATCTCGGCGGAGCCGGCGACGATCTCGGGGCGCGGCAGGCCGTCGAGCACGTCGAGGTCCACCAGGACGGTGGCGGGTTCGTGGAAGGCGCCGACGAGATTCTTGCCGGCGGCGGTGTTGATGCCGGTCTTCCCGCCCACCGCGGCGTCCACCATCGCCAGCAGCGTGGTCGGGTACTGCACCACGTTGATGCCGCGCATCCAGGTCGCGGCGATGAACCCGGCGAGGTCGGTGGTGGCGCCGCCGCCGACGCCGATGACGGCGTCCTGCCGGGACAGCCCGGCGGCCGCACAGACGTCCCAGCATTCTGCGGCGCCGGCGACGGTCTTCGCGTCCTCCGCATCGGGGGTCTCGTGGACGGTCACTTCGATGCCGACGGCGCGGACCGCCTCGGCGATCCGGCCGGCGAGGTCGGCGAGCGGCGGCTGGTGGAGGACGACGACGTGGGACGCCCCGGCGACCGCGGGGGCGACCTCGCCGACCAGGTCACGGCCGATGACGACGTCGTAGGGGTGGTCGGTGGCGACGCGGACGCGGGTGGCGGCCGCTCCGGGCAGGTCGCCGGACTGGTTGAGCATGGTGGTGATCTCCGTGACGATCTCGGGGGGTGTGCGGTGGTCGACGTCGACCACCAGGTCGGCGACCTCCCGGTACCAGGGTTCCCGCTCGGTGAGCAGGCTGCGGTAGCGGGCGGTGGGGTCGGTGGCGGCGAGCACCGGGCGGGAATCGTCGACAGCGGTCCGCCGGACGCCCTCCTCGGCGCTGATCCGCAGGTAGACGACGGTGTGGTCGGCGAGCAGGGCGCGGGTCGCGGCGCTGGTGACGGCACCGCCGCCGAGTGAGACGATCCCGTCGGTGGTCAGGGCGCGGGCGACCGCGGCCTCCTCGCGCTCCCGGAACGCCGGTTCGCCGAGGGCCGCGAAGAGTTCCCCGCAGGCGGTGCCGGACTCCTGTTCCAGCAGCTCGTCGGAGTCCACCACCCCGCAGTCCAGGGCCTCGGCGAGCAGCCGGCCGACCGTGGTCTTGCCGGCGCCGGGCAGCCCGACGAGGACGAGCCGGGGTGCGGTCATGCGTCCTCCCCGGACCAGTGCTGGCGGGCGTCGACGTCGGCGAGGTAGGCGGCGAGGTTGCGCTGCACCTCGGTGAGGCTGTCACCGCCGGTCTTCGCCAGCAGGGCGCGGGCGAGGACGAGCGCGACCATGGCCTCGGCGACGACGCCGGCGGCGGGCACCGCGCAGACGTCGGAGCGCTGGTGGATGCCGGTGGCCTTCGCGCCGGTGTCCATGTCGACGGTGGCGAGGGCGCGGGGCACGGTGGAGATCGGCTTCATCGCCGCCCGGATCCGCAGGGTCTGCCCGTCGGTCATGCCGCCCTCGAGGCCGCCGGCCCGGTTGGTGTGCCGGGTCAGGTGGTCGCCGTCGTTGTAGATCTCGTCGTGGGCCTCGGAGCCGCGGCGGCGGGCCTCGGCGAAACCGTCGCCGATCTCCACGCCCTTGATGGCCTGGATGCTCATCACGGCCTGGGCGAGCTGGCCGTCGAGGCGGGAGTCCCAGCTGACGTGGCTGCCGAGGCCGACCGGCAGGCCGGTGACGACGACCTCGACGACACCGCCGAGGGTGTCCCCCGACTTCTTCGCCTTCTCGATCTGTTCGATCATCGAGGCCTCGTGGGCGTCGGTCTCACCGGTGAAGGCCCGGACCGGGGAGGCGTCCACCGCGCCGAGGTCGGCGGGGGCCGGTGCGGGTCCGTCGTAGTCGACCGAGTCGCCGATGGAGACGACGTGGCTGACGACCTCGACGCCGAGCACCTCGCGCAGCAGTGAGCGGGCGACCGTGGCCGCCGCGACGCGGGCGGCGGTCTCGCGGGCGCTGGAGCGTTCCAGGATCGGGCGGGCCTCGGTGTGCCCGTACTTGAGCATGCCGGACAGGTCGGCGTGACCGGGGCGGGGACGGGTGAGCCGGGCACCGCGGCCGGAGGCCATCTCCTTGGCGACCTCGGGGTCGTCGAGGTCCACCGGGTCGGCGGACATGATGGTGGTCCACTTCGGCCACTCGGTGTTGCCGACCATGACCGCGACGGGTGACCCGAGGGTGCGGCCGTGGCGGACGCCACCGAGGAAGGTCACCTCGTCGGCCTCGAATTTCATCCGGGCGCCGCGGCCGTAGCCGAGCCGCCGACGGGCGAGCTGCCGGGAGACGTCCGCGCGCGTGACCGGCACACCGGCGGGCATGTTCTCGACGATGGTGACAAGGGCCTGGCCGTGGGATTCCCCGGCAGTCGTCCAACGAAGCATGCGCTCATTGTGACACGCGAACCATCTGCGGGTCACCACCACCCCGTGCCGGAGAGCCCGACGACCGTCGCGGTGGCGAGGATCATGCCCGGGCCGTGCGGCAGGCGGTCGGTTCCCATCTGCCGGACGCCCGGCAGGACGAGTGTCCCGAGGGTCAGGATCCCGGACGCCGCGACCGCCGCGAACCAGCCGCCCGGTCCGGCGGCGGCCACCGCGGCGGTGCCCAGGGTCAGGGCGAGTTTCGCGTCCCCCCGCCCCACCCGCACCCGGCGTCCCGCCGGCCCCGGCAGCAGGTCGGGCACCACGCACACCAGGAACCATGCGGTCCCGCCGGCCACCGCCCACGGGTGTCCGGCGGCGATCACCGCGGCCGTCGTCACCGCCGCCGCGGGCAGGGTCAGCACATCGGGTAGTCGCCGGGACCGCAGATCGGTGACGATGAGCGCGACGGACCACAGTGCCGCCAGCACCGCGAGTCCCGCCACCATCGCCGCCCCCACGACACTCCCCCTCCGCTGGGCCTCACCCCGGGCGCCTACCCCAGCCCGAGATGTCCTTTCAGCAGAGAATACATGGCGGACGTCGATGTCGTCGCGCCGGTGAACAGCCGGAACTGTTCCACGCCCTGTCCGGCGAGCATGAGCAGGCCGTCGGCGGCGGGGCGTCCGGCCGTCCGCGCCGCGGCGAGCAGGTCGGTCGGGTACGGGTCGTAGATGACGTCGACGACCGCGGCCGCCCGCGCCAGGGCGGGTGCCACCGGTGCGGCAGCGGCCGCCGGGACGGTGGAGACCAGCACGTCGCAGCCGGCACAGACCTCCCCCAGCGCCGGATCGTCGAGCCGGGTCCAGGCGAAGGTCATGCCGTAGCCCTCGACGAGGTCGCGCAGCCGGAGCGCCCGGTCCGACCGAGCGATCACCTCGACGTGGCCGACACCGGCGGCGGCGAGCGCGGCGACGGCCGGCCGGGCCGTCCCCCCGTTCCCGACGACCGCGGCACGGCGCAGCGGGTTCTCCCCCGACACCGCGTCCAGGCAGGCGGCCACGCCGGCGACATCGGTGTTCTCGGCGCGCCACCGGCCCCCGCCCAGCGGGATGAGCGTGTTCGCGCTGCCCACCGCGGCCGCGCGGTCGGTGACCTCGTCGGCCAGCGCCAGCGCGACCGGCTTGCCGGGCATGGTGACCGAGAAGCCGCGGACGCATGCCGGCGCCGAGGCGGTCAGCTGCCGGAGCTCCCAGGTCTCCCCCGCCTCGACGCGGACATAGTCGAAGGACCCGGGGACGGCTGCGCCGGCGGCATCCGCCGCACCGCGGTGGATCACCGGGGACAGGGAGTGGGCGACGGGGCGGCCGAGGACGGCGCACAGCGGCGCGTCGGCGGGCCGGGTCGCCGCGAGGTCGAGGAACTCCGCGACGGAGTACACCGCCGGGCCGGCGGGGCTCATCGGTGGCTGTCCAGCACGCCGTTGGCGCGGGAATCCTCGATGGCCTTCTCGTGCTCGCCGAAGTCCCGGTTGAACACGGTGGTGCCGTCCTTGTCGACGGTGACGAAGTACAGCCAGTCACCGTCGGCGGGGTGCTCGATGGCCTTGACGGCGTCGATGCCCGGCGAGGCGATCGGGGTGTGCGGCAGACCGTCCATGGCGTAGGTGTTCCACGGCGTCTCGCGCTTGCGGTCGTCGTCGGTGGTCGCGACCTCCTGGGAGTCCAGACCGTAGTTCACCGTCGAGTCGAACTGCAGCTTCTGGCCTTCGTTGAGCCGGTTGAGGATCACCCGGGCGACCTTGTCGAAGTCGCCGGCGGGTGCCTCCCGCTCCACCAGTGAGGCGGCGGTGAGCATGTCGTAGGGGGCCAGGCCGACGGTGCCCGCGGCCTCGGTGAGGCCGGTGCCCTCGTAGACCTGGGTGGAGGAGGTGACGAGCTGGCGGATGATCTCCTGCGCGTCGGCGGTCGGGTCGAACAGGTGGACACCCGGGGAGATGAGCCCCTCGATGCGCCGCGGGTCGTTGCCCCGGTCGGTGACCTGCTGGACCGCCCAGTCCGGCACGCCGAGCTGGGCGGGGTCCGTGTCGGCGATGGCGCTGCGCAGGTCGTCGACGGTGACGCAGTCCTCGAGCCCGTCGGTGAGCCCCTCACGGCAGGAGTTGTCGGCGATCATCGTCAGGATGCCGGTGCGGGTCTCCCCGCCGACGACGGCCGTGTCATCGAGAGTGAGGCCGTTGGAGACGTCGACGACGCCGAGCCGGCGGTTGTCGTCGGTGAGCGCGGACATGGCGGAGGCCGCCGACATCTTCTGCTGCAGCGCGTAGTAGCCGGCCTCGACGCCGCGGTTCTTCCCGGACTTCTCGTAGTCCTCCGCGGCGTTGATCATCGCGGTCCGCGAGCCGACGACATCGTCGTCGAGCAGCTGGGGCACGAGGCCGTCGACCGTGTCCCCCTCCTCGACGCGGACGAGCACGACCTTGCCGTTGCCCTCCCCGTCGTAGTCCCGGTTCCCGAGGACCTCACGCTGGTAGTAGACGTAGCCGATGACGAAGACCAGCAACAGTACGAGGCCGAGGCTGATCGCGAGAGACCACTGCTTCCGGCGGCGGTACTTCGGTTCGGTGCTGGGCGTTCTCGGCATGGCTGTCGTCTCCGCGCCTTTCACAGTCGCAATGGTTATTCGGTCGTCACGTCAGGTGGCCCGGGCGGCCTCCCCCTGTCCTAGGGGGCTTCAACCCGCCCATTGTGTCACGAAACGGTCACGATTCGGAATCGGACACACCGGCGTCGGGGGTGACATCCTGTCGGGCGAGCCAGGCGCGGCGGGCGTCGAGCCATCCCTGCAGGATATGGACGGCGGCGGCCTGGTCGATCCGCGACCTGCCCTTCTTCTGGTTCACCCCGGACGAGTGCATCGCCGAGGTCGCCGCGACCGTCGACATGCGTTCGTCGACGAGGCGCACCGGGATGCCGCGGCGGGCACGCCCGATCTTCGCCGCATAGTTCTCGGCACGGCGGGTCGAGGCGGTCCGCCGGGAGTGCAGGCTCACCGGCAGTCCGACGACGACCTCGACGATGAAGTTCTCGTCGATGAGCTGCAGGACACGGTCGAACTCGGCGCCCGGCTTCGCACCGGAGGTCTTGTCCGCCGCGACAGTCTCCAGCGGGGTCGCCAGAATGCCGTCCGGGTCGGACAGGGCCACGCCGATGCGGACGGTGCCGACATCGAGGGCGAGGCGTCGCCCACGACCGGGGTCATCGGGTCCGGGCCGGTCCGACACGGGGGTGGCGTCGTCGGGGGTCCCGAGGGTGGAGCCGGACACTACTTGCCCGTCCCCCGCCCGGCGACGGCCTCGCGCACGATGCCGAAGCCGGCCTCGATGCCGGTGGCGTCCGAGCCGGAACCCTGGGCCATGGCTGCCTTGCCGCCGCCGCGGCCGCCCACCGCGGGGGCGAAGGCCTTGACGAGTGCCCCGGCCGACAGACCGAGGTCCTGGGCGGCGGTGGTGACGGCGACGATGAACGGCACCTTGCCGGAGTCCGGGTCGGCGGCGGCGAAGACGACCACCGCGGCGTCCGCGCCGAAGCGGCCCTTCGCGTCGTTGGCGATGGTGCGCAGGTCGCCGGCGGCGGTGCCGTCGGGGACGCGGGCGGCGACGAAGCGGACGCCGTCGAGGTCCACCGACTCCAGCACGTAGTCGCCGACCTTCGCGGTGAGTTCGGCGGAGCGGAACTGCTCGATCCGCTTCTCGGCCTCCTTCAGCCGGCTGCTCATCGACTCGACACGCTCCGGCAGCTCGGCGGTGGGGATCCGCAGCTGCGAGGCGACCGTGTCGGACATCCGGTGCAGGCCGGACAGGTACTGGAAGGACTCGGTGCCGGTGTAGGCCTCGATCCGTCGGACGCCGGAGCCCACGGAGGACTCGCCGAGGACGGTCACCGGGCCGATCTGGGAGGAGTGGGCGACGTGGGTGCCGCCGCACAGCTCCATGGAGAACGGACCGCCGATCTCCACGACGCGCACCTGGGCACCGTAGTTCTCGCCGAACAGGGCCATCGCGCCCATCGCCTTGGCCTCGTCGAGGCTGGTCTCGATGGTGTTGACGGTGTAGTCGGTGTCCACCGCCTCGTTGGCGATGGCCTCGATCCGGTGGATCTGGTCGTCGGTGAGCTGCTCACCGTAGTTGAAGTCGAAACGCAGGTAGCCGGGCCGGTTCATCGAGCCGGCCTGGACCGCGGTCGGGCCCAGCACCTGCCGCAGGGCGGCGTGGATGAGGTGGGTGCCGGAGTGCGCCTGGCGGGCCTTGTGGCGCCAGGTGTGGTCGACGGTCGCCTCGACCGAATCGCCGACGGCGAGTTCACCGCCGGTGACGGTGACGTCGTGCAGCCAGACCTTCTTGCCGGTCTTCTGGACGTCCTCCACCTGCGCCACCCCGCCGGGGCCGGCGATGGTGCCGCGGTCGGCGAGCTGTCCGCCGGACTCGGCGTAGAAGGGCGTCTGGTCGAGGATGACCTGGACCTGGCTGCCCTCGGCGGCACGGTCGACGAGGGCGCCGTCGCGGACCAGGCCGATGATGCGGCCCTCGGCTTCGGTCGAGCCGTAGCCGAGGAAGCTGGTGGGCTGGTTGTCGACGAAGGGCCGGTAGACCGAGACGTCGGCGTGGCCGTGCTTCTTGGCACGGTTGTCGGCCTTCGCGCGGGCCTTCTGCTCGGCCATGCGGGCGTCGAAGCCCTCGGTGTCCACGGTCAGTCCGGATTCGGCGGCCATCTCGACGGTGAGGTCGATGGGGAATCCGTGGGTGTCGTGGAGGGTGAAGGCGGCGTCCCCGCCGAGCACGGTGCTGCCGGACGCCTTGACCTGTGCCGCGGCGTCCTCGAACAGCCGGGTGCCGGACTCGAGGGTCTTGAGGAAGGCGGTCTCCTCGCCCACGGCGACGGCGCGGATGCGCTCCCACGCGTCGGCGATCTCCGGGTAGGAGGGGGTCATCGTCTCGCGGACGGTGTCCATGAACCGCTCCATGGTGTGGCCGGTCGCGCCGAGCAGCCGGGCGGAACGGATGATGCGGCGCAGCAGGCGGCGCAGGATGTAGCCGCGGCCCTCGTTGCCGGGGGTCACGCCGTCGAGGATGAGCATGAGGCCGGTGCGGGAGTGGTCGGCGATGACGCGGAAGCGGATGTCGTCGGTGTGGGCGGCCGCGTACTCCGGATCGTCCTCGGCGAGCTTCTCGCTGCGGCCGTAGGTCGCGCCGGTGAGTTCCTCGGCGACCTTGATCACCGGGGCGAGCAGGTCGGTCTCGTAGACGTTGTCCACGCCCTGCAGGATGCAGGCGATGCGCTCGACGCCCATGCCGGTGTCGATGTTCTTCTTCGGCAGCGGGCCGAGGATCTCGAAGTCGTCCTTGCCGATCCCCTTGCCCCGCTCGTTCTGCATGAACACGAGGTTCCACAGCTCGATGTAGCGGGTGTCGTCGACGACCGGCCCGCCGTACTCGCCGTAGGCCTCACCGCGGTCGTAGTAGATCTCCGAGCACGGGCCGCAGGGGCCGGGCACGCCCATCGACCAGTAGTTGTCCGCCATGCCGAGGCGCTGGATGCGCTCCTCGGGCAGTCCGATCTTCTCGTGCCAGATCTGGGCGGCCTCGTCGTCGTCGAGGTAGACGGTGACCCACAGCCGGTCCTTGTCCAGGCCGAAGCCGCCGTCCTCGACGGAGTCGGTGAGCAGCGACCAGGCGTGGGTGATCGCCCCCTCCTTGAAGTACTGGCCGAAGGAGAAGTTGCCGGCCATCTGGAAGAAGGTGTTGTGGCGGGTGGTGATGCCCACCTCCTCGATGTCGAGGGTGCGCACGCACTTCTGGATGGACGTCGCGGTGCCGTTGGGGAACGGCGGGTTCTGCTGCCCGAGGAAGTAGGGCTTGAAGGGCACCATGCCGGCGTTGACGAACAGCAGGTCAGGATCGTCCAGGATCAGCGAAGCGCTGGGCACCTCGGTGTGTCCGGCCTTGACGTAGTGGTTGATGAATCGCTCGCGGATCTCATGCGTCTGCACGGTGTTGGGAACCTTCTTGCTTGTTTCGGGGCTTTACCGGGAAAGAGTCTACCCGTCGCCACGCACGATCCCACGCAGGGTCTCGAGGGTGACGCCGACCCGGCGCTCGTGGCCGTGGTCGGTGGGACTGTAGTAGCGGGCGTCCGCCAGGTCGGCGGGCAGGTAATCCTGCCGCAGGACGCCACGGGGGTCGTCGTGGGGATAGCGGTACCCCACGGCGTTGCCGAGGGATTCGGCGCCGGAGTAGTGGCCGTCGCGCAGATGGGCCGGCACCACCGCGCCGCGGCCCGCCCGGACGTCGGCCAGCGCCGCGTCGATGCCGGTGATCACCGAATTCGACTTGGCGGCGGTCGCCAGGTACACCGTCGCCTCGGCCAACGGGATGCGGCCCTCGGGCATGCCGATGAAGCTCACCGCCTGGTGGGCGGCGACGGCGGTCTGCAGGGCCTGCGGGTCGGCCATGCCGATGTCCTCGGCGGCGTGGATCACCAGCCGCCGGGCGATGAACCGGGGGTCCTCCCCCGCGTCGATCATCCGGGCGAGGTAGTGCAGGGCGGCGTCCGGGTCGGAGCCGCGGATGGACTTGATGAAGGCGCTGGTGACGTCGTAGTGCTGGTCACCGTCGCGGTCGTAGCGGGCCACGGCCCGGTCGGTGGAGCGCTGCACCACCTCGAGGGTGACCTCGGCGTCGCCGTCCTCCACCGTCTCGGCGGCGGCCTCGAGATAGGTCAGTGCCCGCCGGGCGTCCCCGGCCGCCAGTGCGGTGAGCTGGTCGCGGGCCTCCGTGGTCAGCGTGATGCGGCCGCCGTAGCCGCGGTCGTCGTCGACGGCGCGCTGCAGCAGTGTGGCGATGTCCGTCGGTGCCAGCGGCTTCAGCTGCACCAGCAGGGAGCGGGACAGCAGCGGGGCGACGACCGAGAAACTCGGGTTCTCGGTCGTCGCGGCGACCAGCAGCACCGTCCGGTTCTCCACGGCGGCCAGCAGGGCGTCCTGCTGCGTCTTCGAGAACCGGTGGACCTCGTCGATGAACAGGACGGTGGACACCCCGTCGCGCAGCCGGTCACGGGCGGCCTCGATGACCGCGCGGACCTCCTTCACCCCGGAGTTCAGTGCGGAGAGGGCCTCGAAACGGCGTCCGGAGGAGCCGGCGATGAGTGAGGCGACGGTGGTCTTGCCGGTGCCCGGCGGGCCGTAGAGGATGACCGAGGACTCACCCCGGCCGTCGATGAGCCGGCGCAGCGGCGAGCCCTCGCCGAGGACGTGGGACTGGCCGACGACCTCGTCGAGGGTGCGGGGCCGCAGCCGGACCGCCAACGGGGCGTGCGCCCCGGGGTGGAAGTAGGCGTCCGCCGACCGCGAGGGCGGCGGCGGGTCGGCCTGCTGGTCGAACAGGTCGGCCATGTCAGCGGATCTGCGGGTAGGCGCCGAGACCGGCGAGCTTCTCCAGGAGACCGGCCGCGAAGCCGGTGACATCCGGGTACCGGGGGTCGTCGGGGTTCTCCTCGGCGGCGTGCAACGAGAACCGGCGGATCGACTCGATCGTCGTCGCCAGGTCGGCGAGGTGGGTCTCCGGCATCCGGTCGAGCCGGCGCGCACCCTCCTCCGCACCGCCGGCGTTGGCGATGACCGCCAGGGTGCCGTGGTACAGCAGCGACAGGCTCATCAGCGCCCAGCCGATCAGCGAGGTCACGAGGGCCCCCGCGAGTTCGTTCTCCCGGCGCACGTCAGGCCACACCGCGACGACCTCGGAGCTCCACGCGTCGATGAACTCGCGGATCTCCCCGTCGTCGAGCAGCGGGGTGGCCGTGTCATGCGGGAACCCGGCGACGACACAGGCGACGTCGGAGACGATGTCGCGGAAGCCCGCCCACTCGAAGTCGAGGAAGTCGACCCGGTCGGTGAGCATGATGTTGTCGGGGGTCAGGTCGAACGGGGTGAACGCGCGCAGACGCGACCGCTGCTGCCGCTGCCCGGCCTCCGCCGCGAACTCCGCGACCGTGTCGGAGACCTCGATGCCGCTGCGGCGCAGCAGCCCGAGCCCCTGCTCCACCAGCGCCGCGACGTCGACGTCACGCTCGTCGACCCGGTCGGCCGGCAGACCGTGCCGGGAGTACTGGCGCCGGTTGAGGGTGTTGAAAGCCTCCTCGCCGTCGGCGGTGGCGACCTGCATCCGGCCGAGGGCGCGGCCGAGCTTGCGCAGCGCCGACCGGCGCTTCTCGTCCCCGTCGACGGAGAGGATGTCGGCGTAGCTGGTGCCGTCACCCGCGTCGGAGAGCACCATCACGCGCTGGTCGATGTCGTGGGCGAGCAGCAGCGGCCCCGGCCGGTTCTCCTCGGCGAGGGTGTTGGTGTACTGGTATGCGACGACCTCACGGATCATGGCCGCCTCAGCGGCTTCAGCGGCCTCAGCCATTTCGGCGGCCTCGGCGGTCGCCCCGTCGGACGCCGTCGCGTCGACCGGCGGGAGCTGCTTGATGACCACGGTCCGCTCCTGGAGGAACGGGTTCGGGGTGACCTTGACCCGCAGCACCACGGACTCGGAGGACCCGCCGAGGTCCTCCGGGTGGGTGAGCTCCGGAGTGCCTCCGAACCGGTTGCCCAGCAGGTGGGCGGCCCGGTCGAGGACAGCGTCGATACTCAGCACAACGGATCCTTTAACTGTTGGTCGGGGCAGCCGCGTCAGCCTTCTTCGGCTTGACGTCGAGGCCGGCCTCCTTGCGCTGCTGGGCGGTGATCGGCGCCGGCGCGTCGGTCAGCGGGTCGACGCCGCCACCGGTCTTCGGGAAGGCGATGACGTCGCGGATCGAGTCGTAGCCGCCGAGCAGGGAGACGATACGGTCCCAGCCGAAGGCGATGCCGCCGTGCGGCGGGGCGCCGAAGGCGAAGGCGTCGAGGAGGAAGCCGAACTTCTCGCGGGCCTCCTGCTCGGTGATGCCCATGACGGCGAAGACCCGCTCCTGGACGTCGCGCTGGTGGATACGGATCGAGCCGCCGCCGATCTCGTTGCCGTTGCAGACGATGTCGTAGGCGTAGGCCGTGGCCTCGCCCGGGTTCTCGTCGAAGGAGTCGATCCACTCCGGCTTCGGGGAGGTGAACGCGTGGTGCACGGCGGTCCAGGACGAGTGGCCCAGGGCGACGTCGCCCTCGGCGGTGGCGTCCGCGGCGGGCTCGAACAGGGGCGCGTCGACGACCCAGGTGAAGGCCCAGTCGCCGTCCTTGATGAGGCCGAGCCGGTCGGCGATCTCGTTGCGGGCGGCACCGAGCAGACCGCGGGAGGGCTTGACCTCACCGGCGGCGAAGAAGATGCAGTCGCCGGGCTTCGCGCCGACGTGGGCGGCGATGCCCTCACGCTCGCCGTCGGTGATGTTCTTGGCCACCGGGCCGGACAGGGTGCCGTCCTCGCCGACGAGGATGTAGGCGAGGCCCTTGGCGCCGCGCTGCTTGGCCCACTCCTGCCAGGCGTCGAGGGTACGGCGGGGCTGGGAGGCGCCGCCGTCCATGACCACGGCACCGACGTAGGGGGACTTGAAGACGCGGAAGGTCGTGTCCTTGAAGAACTCCGTGCACTCGGTGATCTCGATGTCGAAGCGCAGGTCCGGCTTGTCGGAGCCGTACTTCTTCATGGCCTCGGCGTAGGTCATGCGCGGGATCGGCGTCTGGATGTCGTAGCCGATCTCCTTCCACACGGCGGTGAGGATCTTCTCGGCCAGGGCGATGACGTCCTCCTGGTCGACGAAGCTCATCTCCACGTCGAGCTGGGTGAACTCCGGCTGCCGGTCGGCGCGGAAGTCCTCGTCGCGGTAGCAGCGGGCGATCTGGAAGTAGCGCTCCATGCCGGCGACCATGAGCAGCTGCTTGAACAGCTGCGGGGACTGCGGCAGGGCGTAGAAGCTGCCCGGGCGCAGGCGGGCCGGGACCAGGAAGTCGCGGGCACCCTCCGGGGTGGAGCGGGTGAGCGTCGGGGTCTCGATCTCGGTGAAGTCCTGGTCGAGCAGGACGCCACGGGCGGCCTGGCTGACCTTCGAACGCAGCCGCAGGGCGCGTGCCTGGCTCTCGCGGCGCAGGTCGAGGTAGCGGTACTTCAGGCGGGTCTCCTCGCCGACCTCACCGCCGGTCGTGTCCTCGATCTGGAACGGCAGCGGCGCAGCCTCGTTGAGGATCTCGAGGTCGGAGACGTTGACCTCGATGGCGCCGGAGGCCAGGTTCGGGTTCGCGGAGCCCTCGGGGCGGGCCTCGACGATGCCGGTGACCTTGATGCAGTACTCGCTGCGCAGCGCGTGGGCGCGCTCCGCCACCTCGTTCTCGCGGAAGACGACCTGGGCGAGTCCGGAGCGGTCCCGCAGGTCGATGAAGATCACCCCACCGTGGTCCCGGCGGCGGGCGACCCACCCCGTGAGGGTGACCTCCCCGTCGATGTCGTCGGAGCGAAGTTCGCCGCACAGATGCGTCCGCAGCACGTCGCGTTGTCCTTTCGGTGATGGGCCTGGGATGTCCCGGCCGTGGGGTCGGGAGGTCGGGTGCGCGCAACGGGTGGGCGCACGCATGTCGGCTGCCAATGGTACTCCCCGCACCGCCGCCCTCGCCGGGGTGCCCCCGACGGCGCGGGGAGAGGTTCCGGCACGATCCCGATACCGGCCCGGGGGCGGGTCGGGCAACCACCCCCGGCCCGCCGCCCGCTACCGTTGGGGGCGACAGTTCGACCCCGACAGGAGAAGATCCATGACCGACAACACCGGACGCCAGTCCGCCCGCCATCCGGATTCCGACGGCGTCCCGGACGAGATGACCGTCGAGGACGTCATCGTCACCCCGCTGGACCAGCGGGACCCCTACCGCCTGTTCTGGGTGAGCAACCAGGTGATCCTCGCGGTGTCCTTCGTCTTCGCGGTCATCGCGATCATCACCG
Organism: Corynebacterium nuruki S6-4; assembly: GCF_007970465.1. NCBI lineage: Bacteria > Bacillati > Actinomycetota > Actinomycetes > Mycobacteriales > Corynebacteriaceae > Corynebacterium > Corynebacterium nuruki. The sequence continues at coordinate 541,683 of NZ_CP042429.1, read as the reverse complement.
GGATCGCCGTGGACAGTGACGGCGTGTGGATCAGCGGCATGCTGTCGCTCATCGTGAGCATGCTGTCCATCGTGGGACTGCTGCTGTCCCGGATCGGCAGCGACCTCAAGAGCGCGAACGTCACCTAGTCGCCAGTCCCGGCCGGCACCGGACCTGGGACTGAGTCCGGCCCCGGCCGGCACCGGTGTCGGTTTTCCGAACCCGGAGGTCGGTCCTGTCCCGGGGCGGTTGGGTTCACGAACCCAGGTGCCGACCGGGGACCGGAAAATCCGCCTGTCGGTTCGTTCCGCAGGCATTCGACCTGTCGGTTCGTTCCGCGGACATCAGGGGAAGCGGCGGGATCAGGGTGGGGTCAGGGTGGGGCCACGAGCGGGGCAGGTGTGGACCAGGGCGGGTCAGTGTCGGAGCAGGGACATGTCACGCAGTGACACTGAAGGCCGCCCGACCCCGGGGGTGAAACTCCGAGTAACATGAGTCACATAGGTAACACCCGTCACTCCCGCCTGCAGGAATGAGGTGTTAGGGTGACCGTCATGGACATCACTTCCCTCATCTCAGACCTCCTCACCCGCGCCGACTGGCTCGCCTACAGCAACTGGGACCTCGTGCACGGCGTCCTCGACGCGATCATCCCGGACGCCTGGTCCAACTACCAGCCCTGATCCCCGACCCGGCGGGGTCAGTCCCGGTCCACCGCGATGACATCCCCGCTGTCCGGGTCGATGTCGATCTCCCATTCGGCACCGTCGTCGCCGCGGACACTCGCCTCCCAGACCATCCGGCCGTGATCCCGGTCGTAATCCAGTTCCGTGAGTGTCCCCGGCCGCTCCGCCAGCGCCGCCGAGACCGCGTCCACCGCCGCGATCCGGGGCGGGGTGGCCTCCTCCGGGTGGACCATGGTCGGACGCTCACCGGAGACCGACCCGTCGGCCATGTCCACGAGCAGCTCCACCCCGTCCCCGCCGGCGGTCACCAGCGTGACCTCCCACTTCCGGATGTCCCGCTCGTCGTCGATGCCGATGACCGCCGCCCCCGGCTGCGCCGCCAGTGCCGCCTCGGCGGCACCGCGGGCATCGACCGGGGCACCTGTGGCGGAGCCGGTGGCGGGCACAGCGGACGTCGCGGCGGGAGTCGTGCCGGCCACCGTCGTCTCCGGTGCCGCTCCATCATCGGAACCACAGGCGGTGAGCACTCCCCCCGCCACGAGCACGGCGGTGAACAGGGGCGTACGCAGGGACTTCATGGACTACTCCCGGAATCTTGTCGGTGAACGGCGTTTTCCGTCTCTCAGGATACCCGGGGCGGGTAGCGTCTCCCCCATGCGTCTGAAGTTCCTGAGTGCCGCCGCAGCATCCGTCCTCCTGCTCACCGCCTGCGGCAGCGGAGACGATCACGCCGACGGTGCCGGCACCACCCCGCCCGACACCGGCTCCTCCCTGACCCGCTACGAGAAGACGACCGACATCCGGGACGCCCTGGCGGACACCGACCACGCCTGCGGAAAATGGAACGACGTCGACGACGGGGTGGCGTCCTGCCTGATGGCCGGCAACGCCGGCGTCCACGGCGTGTACATCGCCGACAACCCGGCCGCGACCGCGGCGGTGACGTTCCAGCAGGACCCCGACACCCCCGCAGTGATCGTCGGCCAGAACTGGCTGTTCGACTGCGGCCCCGGCGGCACATTCGGCCTCGACCGGTGCATCGACGTCACGAAGATCCTCGGCGGAACCCTCGTCGAACCCGACCCGCAGTAACCGGGCTCAGCCGGGCTCAGCCGAACTCAGCGTCCGGCCACCACGTCGAGCACGCCGGGCCGGCACCCGAACTCCACGGTCCGGTGCGTGCCGAGATACTCCCCGTCCATCTGGACGTCCACCGGCCGGTCCGCGGTGAAGCGCACCCACGCGAGATCGTCGTCGCGGACCAGGCTGCGCCCCCGCGGATCACCGGACCCGGCGAGCAGCTGCGCCCCCAGGGCGAGACTGGGCAGCAGCGCAGTGGACGTCGCGGCGAACAGCCCGAGACCGTGGTCGAAGTCCGTGCCCGGATTCGTCCGGATCGCCCGCGGCCCCAGGTAGGTCCACGGCGCGGTGTTGCTGACGAACCCGAACCGGACGCCGCTGACCGGTGCCCGGCCGGGAACTTCCACGGTGATGTCCGCGTCGGTGAGCTCCGGCTTCAGGAACGCCGCGGCGGCGGTCTGCAGGTACATCAGGTTCGTCACCGGCCGACCGGTCCCCCGCTTCTCGTCGACACCGCGGACCACGGAGGCGTCCAGCCCCATGCCGGCGTTGAACAGGAACCATCGGTCGAGCATGTGGCCGAGCCCGACGGTCCGGCGGCGTCCCGCGACGAGACTGTCCACGAGCTGCGCGGTGGCCTGCACCGGGTGCCGGTCCACCCCCAGCGCCCGGGCGAAGACATTGGCGTTACCCCCGGGGACCACGCCCACCGCCGGCAGGTCCGCCGGGTCGACCGGTGCTGACCCCCGTGCCGCCGGCTCCCCCGGCGTCCCGAGCATGCCGTTGACGACCTCGTTCACCGACCCGTCGCCGCCGTGGACCACGACCGCGTCATAGCCCTGTTCGACCGACCGGGCGCCCAGCTCCGCGGCGTGACCACGGTGGGTCGTCGGCACGACGTCGACGTCCACGCGGGACGCCAGCGCCGACGCGACGGCGTCCCGCCCCACCCTGGTCGTCGAGGTGGCATAAGGGTTGGTAATCAGAAGTACCCGCACACCGGACCACCCTAGAGGATCGCCCGGGCCTCAGAACACGATGGTGTGGTTCCCCGTGCGGATCACCCGGTCCTGGGCGTGCCAGCTCACTGCCCGGGACAGCACGGAGCGCTCCACCTCGGCGCCACGCTGCCGCAGGTCGGCGACCGAATCGGCATGGGTGACCCGGACCGTGTCCTGCTCGATGATCGGCCCCTCGTCGAGATCCCCGGTGACATAGTGGGCGGTCGCCCCGATGAGCTTCACGCCGCGCTCCCAGGCCCGCCGGTACGGGTCGGCGCCGATGAACGCCGGCAGGAAGGAATGGTGGATGTTGATGACCGGGACACCCAGCTTCTGCAGGAAATCCTCGGAGATGATCTGCATGTAGCGGGCCAGCACGACGAAGTCGACATTGCCCTTCAGCAGTTTGAGGATCGCCTCCTCCGACGCGCTCTTGTCCGCGCCCTGCTGCGAGGGCACGTGGAAGAACGGGACGCCGAAGGAGCGGACGTCATCGGCGGTGTCCGCATGGTTGGAGATCACCATCGGGACCGTCACCGGCAGTTCACCGCGACGGTGCCGCCACAGCAGGTCGAGCAGGCAGTGATCGCTCTTCGACGCGAGGATCGCCATCCGCTTCGGCTGCGACCGGTCACTGAGCGACCACGCCATATTGTACGGGGCGAGCGTCTCGGCGAGATCCGCCTGGATGTCCTCCATCGCCGCCACGAGATTCTCCCGGTGGAAGACGATCCGCTGGAAGAAGTCACCGTCCTGGGAGCCGGTGGAGTACTGGTCCAGGGCGGTGATGTTGCCGTTGTTGCGGGCGATCAGCGCCGAGACGTGGGCGACGATGCCCTGCTGGTCGGGGCCGTGCACGATGAGGCAGGCCTGGTCGGCCAGGTCGGGGATGGACATCGGGGACACGGTTCTCCTTCGGACGGGGCGGTGCCGGACGGCATTCTGGTTTCCGGTGGGGAATCTTAGTCGGCGGTCCCGGCGGTGCGTCCGGTCGCCCGCGCGTCGCCCGCGCGTCGCCCTTGCATCGGCCGCGCTCTCGGATACGCTTGCCGGGTGAAATACTGCCGTCCAGCGGACCACCGCATCCAGTTCCTCGCCGCCGCCGTCCTCGTCTCCGGACTGGCGGTGACGGCCTGTTCCTCCGACGACGATCCCTCGGCCGCCCCTGCATCGTCCACCACCACCGGGTCCCCGACCAGCTCGGCGACGACCGCGCACCCCTCGTCGACGACCTCGGCCGCCCCCTCGTCGGAGCAGCCGCCCGCCGACAAGCCCGGGGAGCCGACCCCGCCGCCGGAGGCAGCACCTGCACCGGCCCCCGCCCCCGAAGACGCCCCGCCGGCACCCGAGGCAGCCCCTGCCCCGGAGGCACCGCCGGCACCGGCCGGGGACGCCGGGATCCGGGACGCCCTGCTCGGCGCCGGGGTCGACCCCGGGACCGCCGACCGTCTCGCCGCCGACCCGGCCGCCACCATCTCCGCTGCCGAGCGGATGGGCATCGACCGGGGCACCGCCGAGCAGTTCTCCTCGAACCCGCAGGGCGCGATCGACGCGCTGCGTGCCGCCGGTGTCGACCCGGCCACCGCGGCCCCGATGCTCGCCGAGCAGCTGTAGCGGCTTAGCAGCGTCCGCAGGACATACTGTCGCCGCGCAGCACACCCGGCCTGTCCGCAACGCAGCACACCCGCCCTGCCGCCGCGCAGCACGCCCGGCCGGTCCGCATCGCGCGACGTGGGGATGGTCTGACACGGGCCCGACCATCCTCACGTCGCGCGTTGCTCACCTCGGAGCTTCGGGGCACTGCTGACGCCAGGCACTGCCAGACGCCGGTGCCCGAAGCGTGCTGGGGACAGCTGCGGGACACCACACACCGCCACCGGTATCGGGCCAGCCGCATACACCACACCCCGGGGAACGAGCGTGAATGGTACGCCAGCGTACATGAAGACCGGCCCGGAGACGGTCGCCCTGGTCGGTGTGCGGCACGGCTCACCGAAGGGGTCGGGCGGGCAGACCGTCGACTCGGTAACGGACTTCACCACCGCCCGCGCCATCCTCAACGAGCTGGTGATCACCGGCTGGGATCACTGACGGACAGGTTCCCGGGGTACGTAGAAACCCCCGGTCCACCGATCTCACCATCAGGGCGTCCCGGGTGCTATGCCGCGTTCTGCTGTCTGACCTGCCACCCCGCCCAGATCAGAGGAAGTTGGAGGGGAAGGCGTCCGTAGGCGATGAGCTGCATCCACGCCGCACTGTGACGCCAGTCGTGGGCCATTTTCAGGTTGCCGGGGAACACGGCGACGAACAGGGCCGCAGCGGCTGTCCCACCGAGGCGGCGGGTCCGTCGACGGCTGAGGAGACCGGCGGTCGCCAGTTCGACGATTCCTGACCCGACCGTCCAGGTGCGGGCTGTCCCGGGAAGCTCGTCGGGGATGAGGGTGTCGAAGTACCGGGCGGTTGCGGGGACCAGGTGGAGTACACCGGCGCCGGTGAGAAGCGCTGCGAGAGGGGTGTGGGATTGTGCCATGCCATGATCGTGTCACACCAGGGCGCCTGCTGCCGCGCAGCACACCCGGCCTGTCCGCATCGCGCGTCGTGGGGATGGTCTGACAGGGGCCCGACCATCCTCACGTCGCGCGATGCTGACGTCAGTCGCTTCCGGGTCCAACCCGCCCGGCCTATTCGCCGCAGTGACCTGGGAAAACGCCGTACGGTAGGGTAACCACCATGACCTTCAACAACAACCTGAACGGGATGGGCGGCCGGGCGTCCTCCGGCGGCAGCTCCGGCGGGCCCGGCGGCGGCTTCGGATTCGGTGGCGGCGGCGGAGGCAACCGCGGGGGCGGTCTCAGCGGCATACTCGGGATGCTGTTGATGAGCAAGGTCGGGCGCCGCTTCGGCATCCCCGGCATCATCGTCGTCGCCGTCATCCTCTTCTTCGTCAACGGCGGCACCGGCATGTTCGGCGGGGGCAACTCCGGCAGCAACGCCTACGACCGGGGACAGGGCAACGTCAACGGTGGCAGCCTGACCCACTGCAAGACCTACGAGGACGCGAACAAGTACGACGACTGCCGCATCGAAGGCACCGCAATCTCCCTGGACCAGGTGTGGGGGCAGATCCTGCCCGAGCAGGCCGGCATCAACTACACCAGGCCGCAGGTCCAGATCGGCGACGGGACGGTGAACACCGGCTGCGGCAGGGCGTCCACCGCACAGACCGGACCGTTCTACTGCCCCGGTGACCAGACCGTGTACATCGGCGACGACTTCTTCGCCCAGCTCAAACAGATGGGCGGGTCGAACGGACCGTTCTCGCAGATGTACGTCGTCGCCCACGAGTTCGGCCACCACATCCAGAACCTCCAGGGCACCATCGGCCTGTCGAACTACGACGACCCGGGTGAGGACTCCAACGCGGTGAAGATGGAACTGCAGGCCGACTGCTACGCCGGGGTGTGGGCCAGCCACGCCGACAAGGGTGACGGCGCCGTCCTCGACCCGCTCACCGACGACCAGATCGCCCAGGCCATCCAGTCGGCCCAGGCGATCGGCGACGACGCGATCCAGCGCTCCTCCGGCTCCCGGGTCAACCCGGACGCCTGGACCCACGGGTCCTCGGAACAGCGTCAGCAGATGTTCACGACCGGCTACCAGGGCGGCACGGTGGACTCCTGCCGGCAGGAGTTCCGGCAGTAGTCAGGTGCGGATCAGCCGCGGATCAGGTCCGAGGCCCGCTCCCCGATCAGCATGCAGGTGATGTTCGGGTTCACCGCGGTGAGCTGCGGCATCACCGAGGCGTCCACCACGCGCAGCCCCTCGACCCCCTTGACCCGCAGCTGCGGGTCCAGCGGCGACATGTCGTCGTCGACCGCACCCATCCGCACCGTGCCGGCCGGGTGGTAGACGGTGTTGTGGGTCCTGGCCACGTAGTCGGCGATGTCCTCGTCGGACTGCACGTCGGTGCCCGGGAACAGTTCCCGGCCGGCGAACTCCGCCATCGCGGGCTGCGCGACGATCTGCCGGGCCAACTTGATGCCCGCCACGGCGATCCGCATGTCGTAGCCCTCCTCGTCGGTGAAGTACCGCGGGTCGACCTTCGGCTTGTCCCGGTAGTCGCAGGACCGCAGCCGCACCGTGCCCCGCGCCTTCGCGTGGGTGATGTTCGGGGTGAGGCAGAACGCCTCGTCCGCGGTCGGGTACCCCTGCCGCCGGGTGTGCATGTCGAAGGGCATCGATCCGTAGTGCATCATCAGGTCCGGCAGGCCGAGACCGTCGGCCCCGCCCTCGTCGACCTTCTCGAAGATGCCGATCTCCCACCACTGGCTGGCGTCCCGGATCATCGGGACCTTCGACTCCCAGGAGATCACCGCCTCCGGGTGGTCCTGCAGGTTCGAGCCGACGCCCGGGGCGTCCACCAGCACGTCGATCCCGAACTCCCGCAGGTGGTCGGCCGGGCCGATGCCGGAGAGCATGAGCAGCTTCGGGCTGTTGATCGCACCGGCGGAGACGATGACCTCCCGGTCGGCGGCCAGCGTGGCCATCCGGCCGAACATGTCCTTCTGGTACTCGATGCCGACCGCGCGCGTCCCCTCGAACAGGATGCGGGAGACGTGGAGGTCGGTGAGGATGTCCAGGTTCTCCCGGTCCAGCACCGGGTGCAGGTAGGACACGGACGACGAGGCCCGGATGTTGTCCGTGCTGGCGTTGATCTGGAACCAGTCCGCGCCGTGGCTGACCGTCTCCCCCTCGTTGAACGGGGTGGTCGGCAGGCCTTCCTGTTCACAGGCCTCGAGGACGGCCACACCCACCGGGTCCTTCGGGTGGACCGAGCGCAGATGGACGTTGCCGCCGTGGCCGTGGTTGTCCCCGGGACGGTCGTTGTCCTCGAGGCGTTCCCGGATCAGCGGGAGCACGGTCTCCGCGTCCCACCCCTCGGCGCCGAGCGCGACCCAGTGGTCCAGGTCCTGCGCCGGGGTGTGGAAGGCGATGCAGGAATTGTGCGAGGAGCAGCCGCCGAGCACCTTGGCCCGGGCGTGCCGCATGAAGGAGTTCCCCTTCTCCTGTGGCTCGATGAGGTAGTCCCAGTCGTAGCCGGACTCCAGCAGGGCAGGCCATTCATCGAGATTGAGGATCTCGGGCTTGTCCACGTCGGTCGGGCCGGCCTCGATGAGGGCCACGCTGACCGACGGGTCCTCACTGAGGCGGGACGCCACCACGGCGCCGGAGGACCCGGCACCGACAATGATGTAGTCGTACTTCTCGCGCATGTATTCTCCTGTCGTCGTCTGTTACTTCTTCGGGAACCAGCCGGTCTCGGCGGGCTCCGTGTTCTCGTAGATGTGCTTCGCCTCCCGGTACTCCTCGAGTCCGGTGATGCCGAGCTCACGGCCGTTTCCGGAGGCCTTGAACCCGCCCCACTCCGCCTGGGGGACGTAGGGGTGGTAGTCGTTGATCCAGATCGTCCCGTGGCGCAGGGCCCGGGAGACCCGGTGGGCCGTGCCGCGGTCGGTGGTCCACACCGCACCGGCCAGGCCGTACTCGGTGTGGTTGGCGATCGCGACCGCCTCCGCCTCCGTGGAGAAGGTCTCCACGGTGATCACGGGGCCGAAGCCCTCCTCGACCACGGCGGGGTTATCGATGGTGCAGTTGTCCAGCACCGTCGGCCGGTAGAAGCAGCCGGCGGCCAGCTCCTCGCCGCCCCAGTTGCCGCCGCAGCGCAGCGTCGCGCCGGCCTCGACACCACGCCTGACATAGTCGGTCACCTTCGCCCGGTGGGCCTCGGAGATCAGCGGGCCGGATTCGGCGTTCTCGTCGAACGGGCCGCCGAGGACGATGCCCTCGGCGCGGCGGACGAGTTCGTCGACGAACTTCTCCTTGATCGAGTCCTGGATGATCAGCCGGGTACCGGCCGAGCAGACCAGGCCCGAATCGAGGAAGCCCGCATTGAGGGCGTTGTCCACGGCGGCGTCGAAATCGGCGTCCGCGAAGACCACGTTGGGGTTCTTCCCGCCGAGCTCGAGCGCGACCTTCTTCACCGTCGGTGCGGCGGCGGCCGCGATGGTGCGGCCGGTCACCAGTCCCCCGGTGAACGAGACCAGGTCGACGTCCGGGTGGGAGGACAGCGGTGCACCGGCCTCCGCACCCGCGCCGAGGACCAGGTTGCCGACGCCGGCGGGCAGGCCGAGCTTGTCGAGCACGTCCATGATGAGGATCGCGGTGTGCGGGGTCAGTTCCGCCGGCTTGAGCACGAAGGTGTCGCCCGCGGCGAGCGCCGGCGCGATCTTCCAGCTGGCCTGGAGCAGCGGGAAGTTCCACGGGGTGATCATCCCGCACACCCCCACCGGCTCGTAGACGACCTGGGAGATGACCGTCGGGTCACCGGCGTCCACGATCCGGCCGGGGTGCTGGTCGGCGATCTTGCCGAAGTGCCGGAAGCAGTTGGCGATGTCGTCCATGTCGCCCTCGGCCTCGACCAGGCGCTTGCCCGTGTCGAGGGCCTCGGCGCGGGCGAACTCGTCCTTCCGCTCCACCAGCGCGTCGGCGACCTTCAGCAGGAGGTCACCGCGCCGGGCGGCCGGGGTGGCCGACCAGGAACCCTCGTCGAAGGCACGCCGGGCCGCGGCGATGGCCTTCTCGGTGTCCGCGGCGGTGGCCTCGGAGACCACGCCGACCGTCGAGCCGTCCGCCGGGCAGGTCACGGTGCGCGTGCCGCCGTCGGAGGACGCCACCCACTGCCCGTCGATGAACAGCGTCGCTGTTGTCTCACTCATTCCTGGTTCTCTCTTTCCTTGGCTGTGGTTTCGTCAGTGGTTTCATCAGTGATGTTGTCGTCGGTGACCTCGCCGTCCTCGCCCCAGAACTCCGGCACCGGGGTGTGGGCCTCCCCGGTCGGGGTGCCCTTGTCGCCGACCAACTCCATGTACTCGACATGGGCGTCATAGGCGTCGAGGACGTCCGCGATGACCTGATCCTTCGTGTACCCGAGGATGTCGTGGCCGCGGGAGCCGGTCGCCGAGAAGATCTCGAGGGTGTAGTACACGTCCTCGTCGACGTTGAGGTTCACCGCGAAGTTCGGCACCTGTGCGGCCACCGGGTAGGCCTCGTACTTGAACTCGTCCTGGTGCGGGAACTGGACGACGAGGTCGACGTAGCTGATCGGGTAGTCGGGGTGGGTGCCGCGGTGGCAGGTCACGTCCAGTCCGAGGCCCTTGAGCTCGGCGGCGACCTCCTCGATCGCCGGGGCGGCGGTCTCCTCCAGGTACTTCTCGGTCTCCGCGGCACTCGGGAAGCTCATCCGGCGGCGCAGGCGACGCCGCCAGGCCAGCCGTGCGGGTCCGGTGTCCCCGGCCCGGTCCAGCAGTGCGCCGACCCGGGACATCTCCCGGGATTCCAGGGAGTGCCGCTCGGCGGTGAGTACCCGCCACACACTCAGCATGATCAGGTACATCACCACGGCGAACGGCAGACCGATGAGCACCGTCGCGGACTGCAGGGTGTACACCCCGCCGATGAGCAGCATCACCAGCGTCAGGGCACCGGTGATCACCGCCCACACGATGCGCAGCCACGGCGGGCCGTCCGAATCGTCCTTCGAGGACTTCGACGTCATCGTCGCCATGACCAGCGAACCGGAGTCCGCCGAGGTGACGTAGAACAGCAGGCCGGTGACGACCGCCAGGGCGACCGCGAAGGTCGCCCCCGGGTACTGCTGCAGCAGCAGGAAGAAGCCCGACTCGGGGGTGTCCACCGCGGTCTTCAGGAACTCCTCGTCACCGTCGCGGAAGAAGCTCAGCGCCGCGTTGCCGAAGATGGAGATCCACATGGCGATGAAGGTGAACGGGATGACCAGCACGCCGACGACGAACTGGCGCACCGTCCGGCCCCGGGAGATGCGGGCGAGGAACAGACCGACGAACGGCGCCCAGGCGATCCACCACGCCCAGAAGAACAGGGTCCAGTCCGACATCCAGTCCTGGGCCGGGTAGTCCGGGGACCCCTCGGAATAGGAGAAGGTGTTCAGCATCATCGAGGGGAACCGGGAGACGAAGTCGCCGATGTTCTGCACCAGCGAGTTCAGCAGGTCCGCGGTCTTGCCCATCACCACGATCCACACCATGAGGATCACGGCCAGCCAGACGTTGAGCTCCGACAGCCGCCGGATACCCTTGTCCACCCCGGAGACGGTGGACAGGATCGTGATGAACACCGACAGGCAGATCAGGGCGATCTGCACCCCGGTGCTCGTCGGAATGCCGAACAGTTCGGACAGGCCGTAGTTGATGAAGACCACGCCGATGCCGAGGGAGACGGAGATGCCGAAGGCGGTGCCGATCGACGCGGCGATCTCGACCGCGTGCCCCGGGGCGCCGTGGATGCGGCGGCCGAAAATCGGGGCGAGGGCCGAGCGGATGCTCAACGGCATGTGATAGCGGTAGGCGAACAGGCCGAAGGCCATGCCCATCAGGGCGTACATCGCCCAGCCGGGGATGCCGTAGTGGAACATCGTCCACAGCGGCGCCATGCGGGCGGCCTCGTCGGACATGCCGGCGCCCTCGGGCGGAGTGAGGTAGTTCGTCGCCGGCCCGGAGATGCCGAAGAACATCAGGTCCACGCCGATCCCCGCGGCGAAGAGCATCGCGCCCCAGGTGAACAGGCCGAACTTCGGCTGGGAGTGGTCGGGGCCGATCTTCGTGTTGCCGGTCCGGCGGAAGGCGATGACGAGGACGAAGACGACGACGACCCCGGCGGTCAGGACGTAGAACCAGCCGAGGTTCGTCGCGATCCAGTCCTTGACGTTGTTGATGACCGTGTCCGCCGAGTGCGGGGCCAGCCAGGCCCACAGCACGAAGGCGATGATGAGGCCTGCGGCGGTGCCGAAGACCGGCCAGTTCACCGGCGAATCGACGTGTTTCGTCTTCCCCCCGCGGACGCCCTCGTTCCCGGACCCCCCGTCCGGCCCGGTTAGTTCGGGATCCCCGTCGTCCGTCGATGTTTCTGAGTGTGCCACCGGCACAGCCTTTCTCGATTCAGAATGCGTGTGTACGCGGACCACCGTACCCGCTCAGCAAATCCTGCAGCCTCCGGGGTCTGAGCCCGGTCCCGCGGGACGCCGCTACGCCAGCGCCCGGCGCACCGTGTCCACCACATCCTGCAGCGCGACCTCGTGCTGCTCGCGGGTGGTCAGGTCACGCAGCACCACGGTGCCGTCGGCGAGCTCCTGCTCCCCGAGGACCAGGGCGAACAGGGCGCCGGCCCGGTCCGCGCCCTTCATCGCACCCTTGAGGCCACGGTCGCCGTAGGACATGTCGGTGCTCACCCCGGCCCGCCGCAGCCGGTCGACGACGACCGCGAGGGTCTTCTTCGCCTCGACACCCATCGGGACGCCGTAGACGTCGACTCGGCGTCCGGTCGTCGGGGACACACCCTCGGCCGCCAGGGCGAGGATCGTGCGGTCCACGCCGAGCCCGAAGCCGATACCGGAGAGGTCCTGGCCGCCGAGCTGGGCCATGAGGCCGTCGTAGCGTCCGCCGCCGCCGATGCCGGACTGGGCGCCGAGGCCGTCGTGGACGAACTCGAAGCAGGTCTTCGTGTAGTAGTCCAGGCCACGGACCAGACGCGGGTTCAGCGTGTACTCCACACCCATGTCGTCGAGCAGGCCGGTGACGGTCTCGAAGTGCTCGCGGGCCTCGGCCGACAGGTGGTCGGGCATCAGCGGGGCGTCCGCGAGCATCTCCTGGACCTCGGGGCGCTTGTCGTCGAGGACGCGCAGCGGGTTGATCTCCGCCCGCTTCCGGGTCTCCTCGTCGAGCGGCAGGGCGAACAGGAAGTCCTGCAGCTTCTGCCGGTACTGCGGCCGGCAGGTCTCGTCGCCGAGGCTGGTGAGCTCCAGACGGTAGCCCGACAGGCCCAGTGCCCGGTAGCAGCGGTCCGCCAGGGCGACGACTTCGGCGTCGAGGGCCGGGTCGTCGACCCCGATAGCCTCCACGCCGACCTGCTGCAGCTGGCGGTAGCGGCCGGCCTGGGGGCGCTCGTAGCGGAAGAACGGGCCGGAGTAGGTCAGCTTCACCGGCAGCTGGCCGCGGTCGAGGTTGTGCTCGATGACCGCGCGCATCACCCCGGCGGTGCCCTCCGGGCGCAGGGTCACGGAGCGGCCGCCGCGGTCCTCGAAGGTGTACATCTCCTTGGAGACGACGTCGGTGGATTCCCCCACCCCGCGGGCGAACAGGGCGGTCTCCTCGAACACCGGCAGTTCGATGTGCCCGTAGCCCGAGTCATGGATGACCTTCTCGAAGGTACTGCGCACCGCATGGAAGTCGGCGGAGGCCGGCGGCACGTAGTCGGGCACGCCCTTGGGGGCGTGGAACGGCTGGATCTTCGGGGTGTTCTGGGCGTCAGTCACGCGGTTCAGTGTAGCCCCTGCAGGTCATGACCGGCCCACGGGTCACCACTCGCGGTGCGGTGGGTTCGGTTCACTCGTGGGCGCGCCGGTCACCGTGTAACCGAGCGCCCGGAGGACCTCTGCCGCGTCATCGTGATAGTCACGGATCACCGAACGCGCCTGTTTTCTCCGGTAGACGTCGCGACGCTCCGTCAGCGCCTCCTCCCACCCCTTCTTCGACTGGAATCCGCACTCCTCGATGAGGAAATAGAGGAAGTCTTCGAGGCAGGGTCGGAACCGGTCCCCGCCCACCGGATAGTGCATGTGCCTGAGCTCGTCCGGCGCTTTCTTTCCCGCCAGAGTCCTCACCCTGGTGAGCATTCCGTTCTCGGCATGAACGTGGATGTGGGCGGAGACCCACCGTCTGGGTTCCCGGTCGTATTCATATCTGATGGCCGGAAGAACCTGGGTCTTCTGACGCGGAATCCCGACCTTGAATGACGAGTTGTGCACCGCGATGTGCCGGCCTGACCGGTCGGTGCCGATCCGGTAGCTCAGCACCAGGCGTGCGAGACGGTCAGCCGCCGGTGTCCTGAGATCGATGCACATGTCGAATGCGGCGACGCAGCGCTTTTCGCTGACGTCGATACCGCTGATCAGCTGGGGCGCCCCGGGAAGGACGGCGCACAGTGTCGCCCTGGTCTCCTCCACGAACTCTGCGCACCATCGTTCGATGGCCCCCGCATCCACCTGGTCTACTTCCCCAGAAGGAAGTCGATCCGTCTGATCTCCTCGAGCAGGTACTCCTGGTCCTCCGTCAGGTCCCGGTCCTCCGCGAGTTGCTCGAGCTGCCCCCATGTGAGGTCCGCATCCGCCAGGAGCGAGTCCCGGCGATGCTGAAGCTCATCGTCGGTCACGTAGTTGAATGCGACGGTCATGCTGCACCTCCTTGTTCACGCCCCACAGTAGCCGCTCCACAGGACAACGTGAAGACTGATGCGATGGCCTAGCCTGCCAACCCCTGCAGGAACCCGTTCTCGCGCCGCTCCTCCCCCACGGTCGTCGTGGGACCGTGGCCGGGGAAGACCGTGTCTGCGTCGTCGAAGATCTCCGGGATGCGCTGCAGGCTGGCGACCATCGCGTGCGGGTCAGACAGTGGCAGGTCGGTGCGTCCGATCCCCCGGCGGAACAGGACGTCGCCGCCGAGGATGACGGCACCGTCGCCGTGCTCGCCCCGGTACATCACCGAGCCGGGCGAATGCCCGGGCATGTGGAAGGCGGTGAACTCCACCCCTGCGATGTCCAGGGTGTCGCCGTCGGCGACCGGGCGCGGCTGCTCCGGGACGGCCATGTCACCGGTGGCGTGGGTACGGCCGAGCTCCCCCATCGAGTCCAGGGCCTCGCGGGTGATCCACGGCAGGTCGTCATGGTTCATGTAGGACGGGACGCCGTACTCCTGCTGCACCTCGGGCAGGTCACGGACATGGTCGATGTGCCCGTGGGTGAGCACGATCTGGGTGACGGTCACCCCGGCGGCGGCGACGGCCTGACGGACCAGAGTCGCCGCACCCATGCCGGGGTCGACGACGGTGGCTTCGGTTCCGTCATGGACGAGGAGGCAGTTCGTCTCGAACGGGCCGGTCGGCAGGACGACGATGTTGAGTTCCTTCGGTGCGGTCATGTCGCCCGAGACTACCGGTGTGGAACAATGGTGCGTTGGAAACTGACCGAACACACTGGGAGGCCTGGAGCGTTGTCCGATAACTCCGCCCGCCGCGATGCGGCACTGAAGAACCTCGACAAGGAGCTGAAGTCCCGCGCGCGCCGCGAGAAGCTCCGCCCGCTGGGTGTCACGCTGGCCACGCTCGTGGTCCTGGTCGTCTTCGTCGGCGGTATGTGGTTCGCCGCCACCCGCGGAGGCGATGACGAGGACACGACCGCGCAGGACGCCGCCGGGTCGACCACCGAGGACACCCCCGCCGAGACCTCCGGCCCGTACAAGGGCACCGGGGACGCCGCGAAGGATGTCTCCCTGCCCGACGGTGACAACATTCCGCAGGACGGGACGACGAACGTCACCTTCCACACCAGCGCCGGCGACATTGCGGTCACTCTCGACCACAAGAAGGCGCCGGACGCCGCGAACGCGATCGAGCACCTGGTGCGCGAGAAGTTCTACGACAACACGGTCTGCCACCGTGTGGTGGTCTCCGACGGCATGAAGATCCTGCAGTGCGGTGACCCGACCGGTCAGGGTTCCGGCGGCCCGGGCTTCTCCTTCCCCGACGAGTTCCCGGTGGGCGACGCCGATGCCGGCGACAACCTGTACACCCGCGGCACTCTCGCGATGGCCAACTCCGGCCCGGACACCAACGGTTCGCAGTTCTTCCTCGTTGACGGGGACTCGAAGCTGCAGAACAGCTACACCATCTTCGGCACCATCTCCGAGGACGGTCTGGCCACCCTGGACAAGGTCATCGACGAGAACAAGGACGCCAACCAGGACAAGGGCGGCGACGGTGCCCCGGTCAACGAGGTGAAGATCGAGTCCGCCACGGTGGACGCGTAGCAGTTCCGTCCGGCTGCGCCGCTGCTCCGCCTCGATCCCCTCTCCACCACGAAATCCTCACCCCCGGGGGAACGTTTCCGGTCCGGATGCGTTCTGTCATGTCTCAGGACATCGGTAACAGTTCCGGATCAGGACATCGGTAACACTTCCCCGGGGTCACGTGGTGACACTTCCGGTGAGTAATCCAACCCCCGCCACACCGGCGGGGGTTGGCTTGTCCGATGGCATCCAACGACCCCATCGACCCCCGAATCCGGTTGGTGATCAGCCGGTGGCCCGACAATGCCCCCCGCGGCGCGGTCACCGCGTTCTGCGACGAGTACAACCTGTCACGCAAGACCTTCTACAAGCTGCGGCGCATCGCCGCGACCGAAGGACCCGCAGCGGTCCTGGAACCGAAGTCCCGCAGACCACACACTTCCCCCACGAGGATCACCGACGAGGTGAAACAACACGTCGTCAACGTCCGTGATGCCCTGGAAGAATCCGGCGCAGACCACGGCCCGATCAGCGTGTTCGACAAGATGGCCGACATGGGCATGAGCCCACCGTCGGTCGCATCGATCGGCAGGATCTTCCGTGACACCGGTGCAGCCCCCGAGCAACCGAGGAAGAAACCCCCGCTCCGCGTACAAACGGTTCGTCTACCCCGCCCCCAATTGCCTGTGGCAGATCGACGGCACCGAACGACCCCTCGCGAACGGCACGACGTGCACGATCTTCCAGCTCATCGACGACCATTCCCGCCTGGCACTGGCCAGCCACGTCGACACCGGCGAAACCGCCGCCGGAGCCCTGACGGTCGTGAAGAAAGCTATCGACGCCCACGGGATCCCGCAGAAGTTCCTGTCCGACAACGGCGTGTCGTTCAACAGTTCCCGACGCGGCTGGACCACCCGGCTGATGGCCTACCTGGCTCCGCTGGGGGTCACCATGATCACCGGTAAACCCGGCAAGCCCACCACACAGGGAAAGAACGAACGGTTCCACCAGACCCTGTTCACCTGGTTGGACACCCGCCCCGACCCTGACAGTATCGCCGGGATGCAGGCCCTGGTCGACGAGTTCGACGTCTGGTACAACACGCAGCGTCGTCACCAGGGCCTGACCAGGCGAGACAGTGACGGTCGGACCTGCCGGATGACCCCGGCCCAGGCGTGGGAGGCGACCCCGGTGGCTGCCCCGCCGGATCCGCCGGCACCGCACCGACCCGTGCCCGGGCAACAGGCCGGGCAGTGGTACGAACCCCCGACATACCAGGACCATCTGCAGCAGTCACTGCAGGTCGGTGACGCGAAGGTCGACGAGTCTGGCGACGCAACTGCGGTGGTCAGGACCCCGGCCCGCAGGATCGAGGATTCCGGATACACGACCAGGCACGCCACCGCCCGGGGCTACGTCTCATTCCGTGGGGTCAAGTTCCTGATGGGAAGCCGGTACCGGGGAAAAGAGGTGAGAGTGGCGTGGGATCCGGATTTCATCGTGTTCGCGGACATGGACGGGGTAGTCATCGTCGTCCATGAGCATCCACCGGCCGGGACGGACTACGTCAGCAACGGTGTCCCACAGGGACGCCCCCGGAAAACAGGAAAGTCCCGGGACAGCGGTGAAGTGTCACCGAAGTCCTGAGACATGAACTGTCACCGATGTCTTGAGTCGGTTTTGTTACCGATGTCCTGAGACATCACAGGTCCGGATGCGTTCCCCTGGGGGTGAGGATTTTCTCGTCGTTCCGGGTCGCTTCAGCCACATCGGCCGCTCTGGACACTGCGGCCCCGTGACCGCTGTGACCACTAGGACCACTAGGACCACTAGGACCACTAGGACCACTAGGACCACTGAACCCTCTACAACCTCTGGAGCCACTGCAGCTACCGCAGACACGTGGGCCACTGGGTGGCGGATGTATATCGCCGAAATTCGTCACTATGCTATGCCGCATCACATAGTGGATTTTCATCCGGACATACTCCCCCGTCGGTGACGGTCGTGACGGTCGTGACGGTCGTGACAGGTGTGACCAACGGAGCTGACAGGACTGACGGGCCCGACGGGACTGATAAGGCTGACGTGGTCAGGGCGAATAGCGGGGTACGGCAGCCGAGGATTCCTGACGAACCCGGCGAGCGACCGCAACGTTGGCCCGGGTCGCCGTGGACCCTCACTAACCGCCGGTCGTCACGCGGTAGACGTCGAACACGCCCTCCACGTTGCGCAGCTGGTTCATCAGGTAGCCCAGCTGCTTGATGTCGGAGACCTCGAAGGTGAACCGGCACACCGCCACCCGGTCCTCGGAGACATGGGTGCTCGTCGAGGTGATCGGGACCTTCTGCTCACTGACCACCCTGGTCACCTCCGACAGCAGCCCGGTCCGGTCCAGCCCCTCGATCTGCAGCGTCACCATGAACGTCGCATCGCGGGTGTCGGAGGCCCAGCTGACCTCGATGATCCGCTCCGGCTCGGCGTGCAGCTTCTCCGCATTGGTGCAGTCGGTGCGGTGGACGGACACGCCACCGTTCTTCGTGATGAAGCCGAAGATGTCGTCGCCGGGCACCGGGGTGCAGCACTTCGCCAGCTTCGCCGAGAAGTCCGCGTTGCCCTGTACCAGCACACCCGAGCCGTCACCGCGGCCGGCCCGGGTCGCACCGGCGTGGGTGACGGCGCGTCCGGAACGGGCGGGCGTGAGCTCCGGGATGTCGTCTGCGTCATCGACCGCGTCGCCCTGGTAGATCTCCTTGAGCAGTTTGACGACATGCCCGGCGGTCTCCCCGCCCTTGCCGATCGCGTCATAGAGGTCATCGACGCTCGACCGCTGCAACGAGGCGGCCACCGTCTTCAGCGCCTCGGCAGTCACCAGTCGCTGCAGCGGGATCCCGGTGCGCTGCGCCTCATGGGCCAGGGCCTCCTTACCCTTCTCCAGCGACTCCTCACGCCGCTCCTTGTTGAACCAGGCCCGGATCTTGTTCTTGGCCCGCGGGGAGACGACGAAACTCTCCCAGTCCTTCGACGGACCCGCCCCGGCGTCCTTCGACGTGAAGACCTCGACCTTGTCGCCGGTGTTCAGCGTGGTCTCCAGCGCCACCAGGCGGCCGTTGACCTTCGCCCCGATACAGCGGTGACCGACCTCGGTGTGGACCGCATAGGCGAAGTCCACCGGGGTGGAGCCGGCCGGCAGGGTGATCGCGTCGCCCTTCGGGGTGAACGCGAAGATCTGGTTGGTCGACAGGTCGTAGCGCAGCGAATCGAGGAACTCGTTGGGGTCCGCCGCCTCCTTCTGCCAGTCCAGCAGCTGGCGCATCCACGCCATCTGGTCGACCTCGGCATTGTCGCCCTTGTGGGAGCCCTTCGTCTCCTTGTAGCGCCAGTGGGCGGCGATGCCGTACTCCGCCTCGTAGTGCATCTCGTGGGTCCGGATCTGGACTTCGAGGGCCTTGGCGTCCGGCCCGATGACGGTGGTGTGCAACGACCGGTACACCCCGAACCGCGGCTGCGAGATGTAGTCCTTGAACCGGCCCGGCATCGGCTGGTACAGCGAGTGCACCGCACCGATCGCCGCATAGCAGTCCTTGACGTCGTCGACGAGGATGCGGATACCGACCAGGTCGTAGATGTCGTCGAAGTCGCGGCCGCGGACGATCATCTTCTGGTAGATCGACCAGTAGTGCTTCGGCCGGCCGACCACCTCCGCGGTGATGTGGGCGGACGTCATCGTCTGCTGGATCTCGTCGATGACCTTCGTCAGGTACTGGTCGCGCTTCGGCGCCCGGTCGGCGACCAGTCGGACGATCTCGTCGTACTTCTTCGGGTACAGGATCGCGAAAGACAGGTCCTCGAGTTCCCACTTGATCGTCGCCATGCCGAGCCGGTGTGCCAGCGGGGCGATGACCTCCAGGGTCTGGCGGGCCTTCTTCGCCTGCTTCTCCGGCGGCAGGAAGCGCATGGTGCGCATGTTGTGCAGCCGGTCGGCGACCTTGATGACCAGTACGCGGGGGTCGTGGGCCATCGCGACGATCATCTTGCGGATCGTCTCGGCCTCCGCCGCCGAGCCGAGCGCCACCTTGTCCAGCTTCGTCACCCCGTCGACGAGCAGTGCCACCTCGGGGCCGAAGTCGCGGGTGAGGTCCTCCAGCGAGTAGTCCGTGTCCTCCACCGTGTCGTGGAGCAGGGCGGCGACGAGGGTGGTGGTGTCCATGCCGATCTCGGCGGCGATGTTCGCCACCGCGAGCGGGTGGGTGATGTAGGGTTCACCCGATTTGCGCAGCACCCCCTCGTGCAGCTTCTCGGCGGTCGTGTACGCCCGGTCGAGCAGTTCGATGTCCGCTTTGGGGTGGTAGCGCCGGTGCACCGCGATGAGCGGCCCGAGCACCGGATTGATCCGGCTCCTTCCGGTGAGGCTCCTGGCGATCCGTGCCGCCATCCACAGCGAGTTCTTCTCGTTGCTCATCAGTCACCGTTGCCTCTCCGGGGTGTCACCCTTGTTGTTCCGGTAAGCCTACTGGCCCTTCGAAACGACGTACAACGGGAGGTCGCTGAACCGTGCCCGGCCGTTGAGTTCCGGGACTTCCAGGGCGACGGCCATGCCGCACACCGTGCCACCGGCCCGCTCGATCAACCGGCGGGACGCCGCCATGGTGCCGCCGGTGGCGAGCACGTCGTCGATGAGCAGGACGCGGCGTCCGGTCAGATCAAGTCCGTCGGCCGGTATCTCCAGCGCCGCCTCCCCGTATTCGAGCGCGTAGGTCTCGTTGAGGACCGGCGGGGGCAGCTTGCCCGCCTTGCGGATCGCGAGGATGCCCACCCCCAGCGACATGGCGACCGCCGAGCCCAGCAGGAAGCCGCGGGCGTCGAGCCCGCCGACCAGGTCGGCGTTGCACGGGCCGCAGGCGTCCGCCATGTCGTTGACGATGAGGCGGAACCCGTGGGCGTCGGCGAGGACCGGGGTGAGGTCCTGGAAGACCACACCCTTGTCCGGGTAGTCCGGGACGAACCGGGTCAGGCTGGCCAGTGCCTCGCGGGCATCGGCGCCGTCAAGGGCGGTCATTGCTTCTCCTCTGTACGGGTCTCGTCGGCCGGGAACTGGTCCGCGGTCCAGCGGTCCATGTTCCAGCTCAGTCCGGTCTCACCGGCGTTGTCGGTCACGTTGTCCACCCCGTCTGCCACGGCGATGATCCGCGGCTCCGCGGTGAGCGGGACGGTCAGTGCCTGGGCCGCCAGGTCGTCCTCCGCCTGCCGGACCGCAGCGAGGGCTGAGACCGGCGAGGCGGTGGAGGTCGGGTTCCGGCCGAACGACGACCGGGTGTCCAGCAGGACATCGTAGTCCCGGCCGAGTGTGCCGTAGTGCTCCGGTGTCAGCGACACCGGCTCGACGGTCACGCCGACGGCCTTCGCCGCGGCGACGAGCGCGTCGATCTGTGCCTTGTAGCGCGGGACGCCGCCCAGGTAGCCGATCCGCACGGTCGCCCCGCCCAGGGCGTCCCCCGCCGCCGCCGGGTCGACGGCACTGTTGCGGGCGATCACGTCGCCCAGTTTGCCGGCCAGCGTGCTCGCCGGGGCGGCGATCCGCAGGGCCGCGGGTTCCACCGCTGTACCGGTCGCCTTCTCCACCGCGACGGCGACCGCCTTCCGGTCGACGAGACCGGCGAAGGCCTTCCGGACTTCGGGGGTGGAAAACAGTCCCGACTGCGCGAAACTCAGCGTGTCCACCCGGTGTCCGGTCGCCCGGGTCTCCGGCAGGCCGGTCGAATCCGCGCCCGGGGCGGCATCGGCAACCTGCAGCCGGTCCTCCTCGACGAGCTGGTGATGGTCCGGAGCACCGTCGGTACCGGTAGTCCCGGGCCAGACGACGATCTCGTCGAGGCCGGGGCGGTCCCCGTCCCATTCAGGGTTGGGGGTGAGGGTCAGTTCCCCGGCGTCGCCGCGGGCACTGATCCGGAACGGGCCGGCGGTCGGGATGTCGGCGACGTCACCGTCGGTGAGGTCGAAGGCGTCCTGCCAGGCTGTGGCGACCGGGGCGAGGGCCTCGGGGTCGCGGGCGTCGAGGGTGTCGACGAGGTCCCGGGCGGACAGGTGGGCGCGGTCGGCGACGGTGTGTGCGGGGAGCACCTCCCCGGCGGGGAAGAGTTCCCGGTAGCGTTCGCCCATGCCCTCGTCGAAGGAGACGTGGAAGGTCTTCTGCCCCGGGGCGCAGTCGAGGTTGCGGACCCGTTCGGCGAGCCCGCCGGAGGAGGCGAACACCCCGGGTGTGGCGACCGCGACCCACGACAGCAGGAAGTCGTCGCAGACGACCGGGGAGCCGTCGGAGTAGGTGGCGTCGTCGTTGATGGCGTAGTCCACCTCGTCCGGGGCATCCTCGGCGGGGGTGGCAGTGACCAGGTCGTGGTTGGGCAGCAGCCGGTTGTCGGGGCCGAGGATGAAGGCGCCGGGGAACAGGCGTGCGGACAGTTTCGCCGCGTCGGTCGCCACACCCCGGGCGCTGGCGGCGTTCACCGTCACCAGCGGGGTGTTCAGCGCGTAGCCGAACCGGGGTCCCTGCGCGTCGTCGTCGGATCCGGAGCAGGCGACGAGGCCCGCGGCGGTCACCGTGGTGACGGCCGTGGCGAGCACGGTACGGCCGGTGCGGCGGGCAGCGCGGGCACCGTGGACACTGCGGTTCACGGTGCCGCTCACATCCCCGGACGCCAGGAGCGCCCGGCGTCCCCCTCCGGGGCGCTCGGCCGGCTGACGGTCCGCTTCTGCGGGGCGTCGTCGGACGCACCGGTGGTGCCGGTCTCTTCGGGTGTCGGGGCCGGCTCCCCCGCGGCCGGTACGGTCGCCGGCTCCGGCGCGGTCCCGGCCGCGGCGGTGACCCGGTCGATACCGAGTTCCCGGGCGCGGGCGACGCGCTGGTCGTGCTCGCGGTACTTCTTCTGCCAGCCCTTCATCGTCACCAGCAGCGGCGCCGAGAAGTAGATCGAGCTGAAGGTACCGGCGATGACACCGGCCAGCTGCACCAGCGCCAGGTCCTTGAGCGTGCCGACGCCCATCAGCCACACGGCGATGACGAGCAGTGCGGCGATGGGGATGACGGAGAACAGCGAGGTGTTCAGCGACCGCATGATCGTCTGGTTGACCGCCAGGTTCACCTGTTCGCCGTAGGTCGACCGGGTCGACGACAGGACGTCCTCGGTGTTCTCGTGGACCTTGTCGAAGACGATGACCGTGTCGTACAGCGAGTACGCCAGGATCGTCAGCAGGCCGATGACCGTCGCCGGGGAGACCTCGAAGCCGACGATGGAGTACACTCCGGCGACGAACAGGCCGTCGAGGATGAGTGTGACGATCGCCGAGACCGCCATGTCCCGCTCCAGCCGGATGGTGATGTAGGCGAAGACGAGGACGAGGAACACCGCCATGCCGATGAGCATGCGCTGGGTCATCGACGAGCCCCACGATTCGGAGACCGTCGAGTCGTTGATGGCGTCCGGACTGGGCTGGCCGGTGTTGTCGACCGGGTGGTACTTGTCGAACAGTGCCTGGCGGGCCTCACGGATCTGGTCGTCGGACATCTGCTCCGCGGTGACCTCGATGATCTTCGAGTCGCCGGAGCCGACGGTCTGCGTGGTCTGCGGGGCCATGCCCGTGGCGTCCTCGAAGGTCTCTGCGACGGAGGTCTCGGTGGCGCCGGAGGCCGGCGGCATCGACATCTTCGTGCCACCCTCGAAATCGATGCCGAGGGTGAACCCGCGCAGCGCGATGACGAGGATGAAGACGACGGTGAGGATCGCGTAGATCCAGTACCAGCGGCGGCGCTTCGCGACGATCGCGAAGGCGCCCTCGCCGTTGTACATCCGTTCCAGGAAACTGGTTTTCGTCGTGGACTGGCTCATGTCAGTTGTCCTTTCCCGGCGTGGTCGCGTCCTCGTCCGGCGTGTCCGTGGCGACTGCCCCGGCCTCCGGCCCGGCCTGCTCAGCCTGCTTAGCTACCTCGGCGGCCAGCTCGGCCTGCTCGGCCTCGTCGCGCTCCTTCTGGCGCGCTGCGGCACGGTAGGCGGAGTGCAGACCGTTGACGGAGGGCTTCGCGAACGCCTCCTTGCGCGACAGCAGCACCACCAGCGGGGCGGTGACGATGAAGGCGATGACGATGTCGAAGACGGTGGTGAGGCCGAGGGTGAAGGCGAAGCCCTTCACCTCGCCGACGGCGACGAAGTACAGCACGATCGAGGCGACGAGGGAGACCACGTTGCCGGTGATGATCGTCTTCTTCGCGCGGTCCCAGGCCTTCGGGGCGGCCGACCGGAAGGTCGACCCCCGGTGGATGAAGTCCTTGACGCGTTCGAAGTAGACGACGAACGAGTCCGCGGTGGTGCCGATACCGATGATCAGGCCGGCGATACCCGCGAGGTCCAGGCTGTAGTTGATCCAGCGACCCAGGAGCACCAGGGCGCCGTAGATCAGGATGCCGGAGGTGATCAGGGAGGCCAGCGCGACCAGCCCGAGTCCGCGGTAGTAGATCAGCGCGTAGACGGCGACGATGATCAGGCCGATGACGCCGGCGATGAGGCCGGCCTTCAACGAGGCCTCACCCATCGTCGGGGAGATGGTCTCGGCGGTGCCGCCCTTCTCCCCGTTCTCGCCGGTGAAGCTCAGCGGCAGGGCACCGTACTTGAGGTTGTTGGCGAGGTCCTGCGCCTCCTTTTCCGTGAAGTCACCGGTGATCTGCGTGGACTGGCCGGCCGGCGTCGGCGACTGGATCTGCGGGGCGGAGATGACCTGGCTGTCCAGCGTGATGGCGACCTGCTGGCCCTGATACTTGGTGGTGAGGTCGCTCCAGGTTTCGCCGCCGGGGGTGTTCGACCCGGTCTTGAACTTGAAGTTGATCTCGATCTGTCCGGTCTGGGTGTTCAGCCCGCCGAAGATCTGCGAGTTGCTGTCGATCATGTCGCCGGTGAGCCGCTTGGCGGCCGGATCATCCGGATTCTGTCCGGTGAGGACCGGGACCGGGGACAGCAGGACCGGGCCCTGCTCACTGCAGGAGACCAGCGGCTTGGCGGGATCGTCGGCACCGGCCAGCGGATCGTCGCCGGTCTGCTCGGGGTTGCAGCCCATGAGCAGGACCGCGGCGTTCTGCGCGTTGCCGTCGGTGGACTGCCGGTCCTTCTTCATCACGTCGATCATGGTGTTGCGCCGGTCGGTCTCCTCGATGGAGTTCTTCGGCGCCGGGGCGTCCTTCTCCGAGACCGTGGGGGTCGTGTCCGGAACCGGGGCGCCCCCCTGCTTCATCTGGTCGAGGCCGTCCTTGATCTTCTGGTTCGCCTCGTCGGCGGTGAGGATTCCGGCCTTCACCCAGCGGTTCGCCATGTCGGTGAGCACGTCGGGCAGTTTGTCGTCGGGTACACCGCCCTGGGTGTCCACCGGACGGAAGCTGAGCTGCGAGGTCTGGCCGAGGGCCCGGGCCTGGGAGGAATCCTCCCCCGGGACCGTGATGACCAGCGAGTTACCGTCGGTGACCACCTCGGCGCCGCTGACGCCCATACCGTTGACGCGGTTCTCCAGGATCTTGCGGGCCTGGTCGAGCTGGGAACTGCTGGGGCTGCCGCCCTGCGGTACCAGGGTGACCCGGGTACCGCCCTGCAGATCGATACCGAGTTTCGGTTCGGCCTTCCGGTCTCCCGTGAGGAAGACGAGAGCGTAGACCACGACGGTCACGACGACGAAGAGAAGGAGCGCCCGCACGGGCCATTTTCTGGCCCGGGCAGCTGATGCACCCGAAGAACTCACGCTGGAATCTCCTGGCTGGTCGGGGAAAGGACACATGCTGTGGCGTGTCACGGGGACACGCAACCCCGCCAGAGTCTAGACCTCCATCCTGGCGACGACCACCGTTGCCCCGCCCGGCGTGCCGGTCAGTGGCCGGTCAGTGGCCGGTCAGTGGCCGGTGGTGCCCCGTCCGTCCCCGTCGTCGCCGTGGTCGGTGTTCCGGTCGCCGCTGCGGTCGCTGTCGTGGTCACGGGCAGCATCCGTGGTGCGGTCAGTGACGTCATCCGGGGCATCGTCGGCGGTGCCGGCCGTGCCGGCGTCCATGCCGCCGAAGTCACCGAGGCTGCTGAGATCGTCGGGCACCACGGGAGTGTCGCTGTCGTCGACGCTGTCGGCACCGTCGGTACCCTCGGCACTGTCGTCAGTGCCGGCGTTCCCGGCCGTGAGCCGGTCGGCCTCGGTCGTCCCCGGCTCGACGGAGGTGACGAGCTTGAGGACGGCATTGCGGTCCCAGGTCGTCACGGTGCCGGTGGCGACCTCCACGTCGACGGTCGTCGGCCCGACGCTGGTGATCCTGCCGTGGATCCCCGAGGTCATCTGCACCACCATCCCGGGCTCCAGCCGGGACTGGAAGTTCTTGATCTCGTTGACCTGCTTGTTCTGCTTGCGCATCTGCATGACCGGCAGGCCCAGGAAGATCACGACGATGACGATGAAGATGAGGATTTCCATGTCCGCCAGTCTGCCACAGCGTCAGTCGTTGACCTCTGTTCACCCCGGTGGCTGCAGCCCCAGGTGGCGCCACGCCGCCGGTGTGGCGGTCCGGCCGCGCGGGGTGCGGGAGATCATCCCGGCCCGGACGAGATACGGCTCGCAGACCTCCTCCACGGTGCCGGCCTCTTCCCCCACGGCCACCGCCAGGGTGTTGACGCCCACCGGGCCACCGCCGTGGCCACGGACCAGCGCATCGAGCACGGCCCGGTCGAGCCGGTCGAGACCGAGTTCGTCGACGTCGAAGACGAGCAGTGCCGCCCGGGCCACCTCGAGGGTGATGGTGCCGTCGCCCTGGACATCGGCATAGTCGCGGACGCGCCGGAGCAGCCGGTTGGCGATACGGGGGGTGCCCCGGGACCGGGAGGCGATCTCGGTGGCGGCGTCCTGCCGCAGCTCCACCCCGAGGATCCCTGCGGTGCGGGTGACGACCCGGGTGAGATCCTCGGTGCTGTAGAACTCCATCTGCGCGGTGAACCCGAAGCGGTCGCGCAACGGACCGGTGAGCATCCCGGCCCGGGTCGTGGCCCCGACGAGAGTGAACGGCGGGATCTCGATGGGGATCGACGTCGCCCCCGGGCCCTTGCCGACGATGACGTCGATGCGGAAGTCCTCCATCGCCATGTAGAGCATCTCCTCCGCCGGCCGCGCCATCCGGTGGATCTCGTCGACGAACAGGACATCACCCTCCATGAGGTTGGAGAGCATCGCCGCGAGGTCCCCGGCCCGCTCCAGGGCGGGTCCGGAGGTCATCCGCAGCGAGGTGCCGAGTTCCTGGGCGATGATCATCGCCATGGTCGTCTTGCCGAGTCCGGGCGGCCCGGCCAGCAGCACATGGTCCGGGACCACCCCGCGGGTACGGGCACCGCCGAGGACGAGTTCCAGCTGGCTGCGGACCTTCGGCTGACCGATGAACTCCCCGAGCGAGCGGGGACGCAGCGACAGTTCCTGCTCCGCCTCGCCGGACAACGGCAGGGCAGACACGCTGTCGCTGCGGGCAGGTGCGCCGGCCCCGCCGGTGGTGCCCCCGAGGTCGAATTCGGTCCGTTCGATGTCTCCCACGGTTACCGCGCCCCACCCAGCACCGACAGCGCCGCCCGCAGCACCGAGGACACGTCCGCGGCGCCGGCGGTGGCTGAGTCGGCTGAGTCGGTCAGGACCTCGGCGACCGCGGCAGCGGCCTCCTTGTCCCCGAAGCCGAGTCCGGTGAGGGCCTCGGTGACCTGTGCGACGACCGCGGCGTCAGCGGCGTCCCCGGCTGTTCCGGCACCTCCGTCGGGTGCGGTCGGGGCCGGTGCAGCCACCATGTAGGCGTCCAGCTTCCCCTTGAGATCCACCGCCATCCGCTCGGCGAGCCGCTTACCGACCCCCGGAGCCCGCTGCAGCGCCTTGACGTCACCGTCGGCGACGGCGCCGGCGATCTCACCGGGGGTCAGCACCGACAACAGGGCCAGCGCATTGCGCGCGCCCACCCCGGAGACGGTCTGCACCAGGGCGAAGATCTCACGGGAGGCGGCG
This sequence comes from Corynebacterium nuruki S6-4, assembly GCF_007970465.1. Taxonomy (NCBI): domain Bacteria; kingdom Bacillati; phylum Actinomycetota; class Actinomycetes; order Mycobacteriales; family Corynebacteriaceae; genus Corynebacterium; species Corynebacterium nuruki. Next base: position 513,960 of record NZ_CP042429.1, on the reverse strand, counting down.
TCGCTGAACGCGTAGAGCGTCATCGCGTCCTCCCGGACGACCATGGTGGTGAGCACCGTGACCTCGGCGCCCCCGGGCAGCTCCGCCAGGGTGCGGGGGGTGGCCTGGCAGAGATAGCCCACGCCACCGCACTCGACGACCACACTGTCGAGTCCCTTGTCCACCACGGTCCCGTGCAGGGATGCGATCACTGTCGTCCACTCCTCGTCGTGTCCTGTGCCTGTCGTGCCTGTTGTGTCTGCCTGTCCCGGCTCCCCTGGCTCAGCGCCAGCGCCTCCGCCGTGAACGGGGCGCGCCAGCAGTGGCACACCGCCAACGCCAGTGCATCCGCCGCATCCGCCGGTCTCGGCGGCTCCGCGAGCCCCAGGATCCGGGTGATCATGTTCGTCATCTGCTTCTTGTCCGCCCGGCCGTTGCCGGTCAGTGCCTTCTTGGCCTCACTCGGAGTGTACTGGGTGACCGGCAGGGACCGGCGCGCGGCGCTGAGCATCAGGACGCCGACGGCGTGCGCGGTGTTCATCACGGTGGACACGTTCCCCCGTTCGAATACGCGCTCGATCGCCACGACGTCCGGCCGGTAGTCGTCCATCCACTCCTCGACGGCGTTCGACAGCCGGAGCAGGCGGACCGGCAGCTCATCGGTGTGCGGGGTGCGCACCACCCCCACGGCCACCGGCCGGACGCTGCGACCGTGGCCGGCCTGGACGACCGACAGGCCGCACCGGGTCAACCCGGGGTCGATCCCCATCACGCGGAGTCCGTTGAGATTCATCTGCACGCCGCCAATCTAGCACGGATGTGCGATAAAGGAACTCTCCCCCGGTGGTGAACGTCACTCACCGGAATGGCGCCGGACGCGCGCCGCTCCGGTAGCATCAGGCCCCGATGAGACCGCAGAAACTGTACCGCACCGTCGCCGACATCGAGGCCGCCACCTGGGGCCTGCTGATCCTCGGCATGATCCTGAAATACACCGGGCTGACCGGTGCCCTGGTCCCCGTCGCCGGGCCCGTCCACGGCCTGGCCTTCCTCACCTTCGTCGTCGTCACCGCGCTGGTGTGGACGAACAACCGCTGGTCCCCCGGCCGCGGTATCACCGGGCTGCTGAGCTCGGTGATCCCGTTCTGCACGGTCCCCTTCGCCCGGTCCACCACCCGGTCCGGGCTGCTCGACGGCGGCTGGCGGCAGGACGGCCCCGTTCTCGCGACCGTCGTCGGCCGCCCCCTGGCGACCACCGGAGCCCTCGCCGCCGTCGTCGTGGTCGTCTTCGCGGTCCTCATGGTCGTCGGCCCGCCGTTCGGCGGGTGACGCCCCGGGGTCCCGACTAGTCGTCGAGTTCGGCGAGGACCTCGTCGGAGACGTCCATGTTGGTGAAGACGTCCTGGACGTCGTCGACGTCCTCGAGCGCGTCGATGAGGCGCAGGATCTTCTTCGCCCCGTCCGCGTCCAGCGGAACCTCGACATCGGCCCGGTAGTCCGGATCCAGCGAATCGTACTCGATCCCCGCCTCATTGAGCGCGTTGCGCACCTTCGCCAGGTCCGAGAAGTCCGCGACGACCTCGAACTTGTCGCCCAGGTCGTTGACCTCCTCGGCACCGGCGTCGAGCACGGCCATCAGCACGTCGTCCTCGGTGTTGTCGCCCTTGTCCAGCACGGCGACGGCCTTGTGGTTGAACAGGTAGGACACCGAACCGGCGTCCGCCATGTTGCCGCCGTTCTTGTTCATGGCGGTCCGCACGTCCGTCGCGGCACGGTTGCGGTTGTCGGTGAGGCACTCGATGAGCACGGCGACGCCGTTGGGGCCGTAGCCCTCGTAGACGATGGTCTCCCAGTCCGAGCCGCCGGTCTCCTCACCGGAACCGCGCTTCCGCGCGCTCTCGATGTTGGTGTTGGGGACCGAGGCCTTCTTGGCCTTCTTGATCATGTCGTCGAGGGTCGGGTTACCCGACGGATCCCCGCCGCCGGTCCGGGCCGCGACCTCGATGTTCTTGATCAGCTTCGCGAACTCTTTGCCACGCTTGGCGTCATTCGCAGCCTTCTTGTGCTTGGTTGTCGCCCATTTCGAGTGGCCGCTCATGGTCTACCTGCTCTTTCGGGTGGGGATACTCTGACGGACCCATCCTAGTGCACGACCACCGACCCGTGGATATCAGGCCTGCCCTGCCACGATGTCGAGGAAATGCCGGTGCAGCCGGTCGTCGCCGGTGAGCTCCGGGTGGAAGGAGATCCCCAGCACCGGACCCTGCCGGACCCCCACGACGGCACCGTGCGCGGCACCCCCGTCGGAGACGCGGGCGACGACGGACACGTCCTCCCCCACACCCTCGACCCAGGGTGCACGGATGAACACCGCATGGACGGGAGCGGCGTCCTCACCGTCGGTCACGCCCGTGACCGCCAGATCCGTCTCGAACGAGTCGACCTGGCGTCCGAAGGCGTTGCGGCGCACCGTGATGTCAAGTGCCCCGAGACTGTGCGCGTCCGCGCGCGTGTCGAGCACCTCACGGGCCAGCAGGATCAGCCCTGCGCAGGTTCCGAAGGCCGGCAGTCCGTCAGCGAGCATGCCGCGCAGCGGGTCGAGCATCCCGCCGATGTCCAGCAGCTTCGACATCGTCGTCGACTCGCCACCGGGCAGCACCAGCCCGTCGAGTCCCTCGAGCTGCGCGGTGCGGCGCACCAGCCGGGTCCGGGCGCCGGCCCGCTCCAGCGACGCCCGGTGCTCCACCACGCCGCCCTGCAGCGCCAGGACGCCGATCAGAGGATCCGTCACTTCTGCTCCTTCAGGGGAATGGGCTGCCGGCCCTCCGCCAGAATGCGGGTCAGGCCCTCCTGGGTCACCGAGGCAACGAGGTCACCGTGCTGGTTGAAGATCCGTCCGGTGGTCAGTGCCCGGCCACCATGGGCCGAGGGCGAGGTCTGGTCGTAGAGCAGCCACTCGTCGGCCCGGAACGGGCGCATGAACCACATGGCGTGGTCCAGGGACGCCTCCTGCACCTTCTGGTCCCGGTGCGGCACCGTCGCCGAACCGAGCAACGTCATGTCCGACATGTACGCCAGGGTGCAGATGTGGAAGGTCTCGTCATCGGGCAGCGGCAGCTTCGACCGGAACCACACCACCTGCTGGGAGGCGGCGTGCGGATCGTGCTCGTACTGGTCCGGCGGGACGATACGGATGTCCCAGTCCTCCCAGTCCTTCGCGAAGGCCTTCGTCGACGGCCGACTGTCCGACAGGTCCGGGACGATCGACTCGGGACCGGGGACGTCGCGCATCGTGTTGGAGTGCTCCGGGCCGTGGTCGTCCCGGACATGGAAACTGGCCTGCATGATGAACAGCGTGCGGCCGTCCTGCACCGCCCGCACCGAGCGGACCCGGAACGAACGGCCGTTGCGGACCTCGTCGACGAGGTAGACGGCGGGCCGGTCGGAGTCGCCGGGGCCGACGAAGTAGCCGTGCAGTGAGTGCACCCGGTACTCGGGGCCGACCGTGCGGGTCGCCGCGACCAGCGACTGTGCCGCGACCTGACCACCGAACGTCCGCTTCAGGGCCGAGGGGATGACCTGGCCACGGTAGATGCCCGAGTCGATACGCTCGAGATCCAGGACGTCGGTGATCCTCGGACGACGTTCCGTGGGAACGTCACGCAGCCCGGGGCGGGTGTTCGGGGTGTCGGTCACGACCGGGTCACCAGCCCCGTTCCGCCAGCCGGTGCGGCTGCGGGATGTCGTCGACGTTGATGCCGACCATGGCCTCGCCGAGACCACGGGAGACCTCGGCGATGGTGGCCGGGTCCTCGTAGTTCAGGGTGGCCTGGACGATCGCCTTCGCCCGCTTGACCGGGTCGCCGGACTTGAAGATGCCGGAGCCGACGAACACGCCCTCGGCGCCGAGCTGCATCATCATCGCGGCATCGGCCGGGGTGGCGATGCCGCCGGCGGTGAACAGCACCACCGGGAGCTTGCCGTTCTCGGCGACCTCGCGGACCAGCTCGTAGGGGGCCTGCAGCTCCTTGGCCGCGACGTAGAGCTCGTCGGGGGCCATCGACCGCAGCCGGTTGATCTCGGCGCGGATGGTGCGCATGTGGGTGACGGCGTTGGAGACGTCACCGGTGCCGGCCTCACCCTTCGACCGGATCATTGCGGCACCCTCGTTGATGCGGCGCAGCGCCTCGCCGAGGTTCGTCGCGCCGCACACGAACGGCACGGTGAAATCGAACTTGTCGATGTGGTTGCTGTAGTCGGCCGGGGTCAGGACCTCCGACTCGTCGATGAAGTCGACGCCCAGGCTCTGCAGCACCTGCGCCTCGACGAAGTGGCCGATCCGGGCCTTGGCCATCACCGGGATGGTGACCGCCTCGATGATCCCCTCGATCATGTCGGGGTCGGATGCCCGGGAGACCCCGCCCTCGGCGCGGATGTCGGCGGGTACCCGCTCCAGTGCCATGACGGCGGTCGCGCCCGCGTCCTCGGCGATCTTCGCCTGCTCCGGGGTGACCACGTCCATGATCACGCCGCCCTTGAGCATGTCGGCCAGGCCCCGCTTCACGCGGGCGGTGCCCCGTCCGGCGTCGGCGGCGGCAGTGTTGTCAGTCATCGATCCTCGCTTGTCTCGTGATTGCCCTGCGTCCGTTCGCAGTTGAAGTCATCGTACCGCCCGGTAGACCGCCCGGTCCGTTCCGGGGCCACAGTTACCGTCAGAGGCCGACGTCGCCGGCCGAGAGGGCCTCGTAGTACTCCGGCAACGGGGCGTTGCCCGCCAGCCGGAACAGTCGGACGACCAGGCGTCCGCGCACGTCGCGGGTGTCCCCGACCGCGTCGTTGTAGAACCGGCCGGCGAGATCGACCTTCGTCGAGGCCTCGATGAAGGCGGGGTTGCGGCGGTCGGAGTCACTGAGCTCGCGCAGCAGCAGGTTCTCCACCTCCGAGCGGGCGTCCATGTCGGAGGCCCGCAGCGCGACCGCGGTCGTCCGACCGGCCTCCGGCGACAGGTCCGGGCGCAGTGCGGCGACCACGCCGGCCCGGGCGCGCAGTGCGCCCTCCAGGTTGATCCGCGCCGAGTCGGTGCGGATGTGCAGCCGGTTGAGGCGGTTCGCCAGCCCCGACAACCACATCCCCACCACGGCGACCACCGCGACCACGGCCACGACAATGAGCAGCCAGCCGGGGATCATGCGCGCACCACCTTGCGACCGGGGGTCACCACGGTCTCGTAGACCCGCTCGACCTGGGTGGCGACCCGGTCCCAGTCGAAGTCGCGGCTGCGTTCGGTGCCGCGCCGGATCAGGTCCGCCCGGCCCTCGTCGTCGAGCAGGACCCCGGTGACGGCCTGGGCGAGTTCGCGGGCCGACCCGTTTCCGAACAACCGGCCGGCCTGGCCGTGGTCGGTGACGGCGGCGAACGCGGGGATGTCACTGGCGACGATCGCCGCGCCCGCCGCCATCGCCTCGACGAGCACGATGCCGAAACTCTCACCGCCGGTGTTCGGGGCGATGTAGACGTCCGAGGCGGCCAGGGCCGCGGCCTTGTCCTCCTCACTGACCCGGCCGAGGATCCGCACCGTCGCCCGGTCGGCGGTCTCCACCCCGTCGACCCAGCTGACCTTCGCCCGGCGGAGCATCTGGTGCAGGTCCCCGATGTCACCGCCGCCCACGACGATCACCTCGAGGTCCGGGACCTCCTTCAGGATCCGGGGCAGGGCACGCAGCAGGATCTGGAACCCCTTGCGGGGCTCCTCGAACCGGCCGAGGAACATCACCCGCGGCCGGTCGGGGTCGAGACCCGCCAGCGGCGTGGCGTCCCGGTAGAGGCGGGTCTCCACACCGTTGGGGATGAGCACCGGGTCGCCGGCGAGCATCTCGACCTGCCAGCGGCGCGCCTCCTCCGAGACGGCGATACCGGCGTGGATCTTCTCCAGGAACGGGCGCAGCACCGGCAGGAAAGTCCGCAGGATCAGGGAGTTCGTCGTGGCGGCATGGTAGGTCGCGACCATCGGGCCGTCGGCGACGGCCAGGCTGATCATCGAGTAACTCGGCGAGTTGGGTTCGTGCAGGTGCAGCACGTCGAAGTCATGGGCCGAGATCCACCGCTTGAGGTGGTGCCAGGTCGGCGGGAGGAAGGACAGCCGGGCGACCGACCCGTTGTAGCGGATCGGGATCGAGCCGCCGCCGCAGTCGACGAAATCGGGTACGTCGGCGTCCGGCCCGCCGGGGCCTATGAGGCTGACCTCGTGGCCCCGGCGCTGCAGTTCCTCGCAGAGCTGGATCGCGTGGTTCTGGACGCCGCCGGGCTCGTCGAAGGAGTAGGGGCAGACCATGCCGATCTTCACGCCCGGTCACCTCCGGTCGCACCGTCCGTGTCGTCGAGGCCGAGGATGCGCCGCCGGCGGTCCGAGAGGTCCCCGAACCACAGCGGCTGGAGCATGTGCCAGTCGGCCGGATGGGCGGCGATGTTCGCGGCGAACTGGTCCGCCTGCTGCTGGACCATCTCCGTCAGCGGCAGTGTGGAATCGATCTCCTCGCCGATGACGAGACCCCAGCCGCCGTCGGTGAAGTAGGAGTGGACGGGGATCACCGCCGCCCCGGTCTCCTGGGCCAGCCGGCAGGACCCGGCGGGCATACTCGTGCGCTCACCGAAGAAGTCAACCTCCACACCTTTACCAGAGAGGTCCCGCTCCCCCAGCAGGCAGACGATCCCGCCGCCACGGAGCACCTCGCGCAGCCGCGCGAACGGCGGCTGCTCCCCGCCCGACAGCGGGAGCACCTCGAAGCCGAGGGACTCCCGGTAGTCGACGAAGGCCTCGAACAGGCTCTCCGGTTTCAGCCGCTCGGCGACGGTGGTGAACTGGCCGAAGGTGTTGACCAGCCACACCCCCGCCATGTCCCAGTTGCCGGAGTGCGGCAGGGTGAGCACCACCCCTCTGCCGCGCGCGTGGGCGGCGGCGAGCCGCTCGATGTCCGCGGGTGCGAAGCCGGCACGCAGCGTCGCGGTCAGGTCGGCGACCTTGTCCGGGCCGCTCATCGACGGCAGCCGGAAGGCTTCTTTCCAGTAGCGCAGGTAGGACCGCATCGAGTCGCGGACCAGCCGACGGGTGACGTTGGCGTCCCCGACGACCCGGCCGAGGTTGGCGCGCAACTGCTCGGGGCCGACCCCCTGATGCGAGGCGACGTCGGCGATCATGTCGAAGAGCCGGTCCGCCACCTGCTGCGGGAGCAGCCGGGTGACGGCCCAGCCCGCCCGGTAGGCCAGGGCGCTGGCCTCGGAGGTCAGCCGGTCGGTGAGGGTCGGGGTGGCGGGGGTCTGTTCCGTCATCGCGGGGTCAGTCCTCCGCCTCGTCCGTGAAGTCCTTCGCCCCCGTCGGCGGTGCGATGGTCTCCTGCGCCAGATCGGATTTCGCGACGATGACGAGCCGTTCGATGACGGTGTACACCGAGCCGACCGCGAGGATGATCAGGCCGCCGCCCAGCACGTAGGGCACGCCGAGCCCGGACAGGCCGAGGGCGACGAGCCCGATGATGAGCCGCTCGGGGCGCTCGATGAGACCCCCGTCGACCTTGATGCCGGAGGCCTCGGCGCGGGCCTTCACATAGGAGGTGACCTGGCTGGCGACCATGATGATCAGCGCGCACAGGAACAGGCCCCGGTACGGCTCGTGGTCGTTCTGGAAGGCCATCCACCAGGCGATCGACCCGAAGAGCACCCCGTCGGTGATGCGGTCGCAGGAGGCGTCCAGCGTGGCGCCGAACCGGGTTCCGCCGCCGCGCATCCGCGCCATCGTGCCGTCGATCATGTCGCTGGCGACCGCCACGCCGAGCAGCACGGCGGCGAGGAAATGCCAGCCCGTCGGGATCAGTGCGACCGACAGCACCACAGCGACGGTCGTCGAGGCGATGGTGACCACGTTGGGGGTCACCCCCCACGACACCAGCCGTCGGGCGATCGGTTCGATGACGACCGCCGCCGGACGCCGTCCGTGCACACTGAGCATTACTCCGTCTCCTCCGTCTTGCCACCCTCATCACACTGCCGCCACGCCTGCGCCAGCAGTGCCCTGGTCTCCGACAGTGCCTGGACGAGCACCTTCGTCCCGTCCAGGACCGTCATGAAGTTCGCGTCGCCCTGCCACCGCGGCACGATGTGCTGGTGCAGGTGACCGGGGACCGAACCCCCCGAGGCTTTCCCGAGGTTCATGCCGACGTTCACCGCGTCCGGGTGGGACACGCGGTGCAGCACACGCAACGCCGTCTTGGTGAAGGCGGCGAATTCGGCGGTCTCCGATTCCGTCAGGTCCTCATAGGAGGCGACCGGACGGTACGGGATGACCATCATGTGACCAGGATTGTACGGGTAGAGGTTCAGAATGCAGAACACCTCGGCCCCGCGCGCCACGATGAGACCGTCCTCGTCCGTGCCCGCGGGCAGGTCGACGAAAGGATCGGCCGACCGCCCGTTGCTGCTGACGTAGGACGACCGGTAGGGCGCCCACAGCCGCTCGAGGCGGTCGGGGACGCCGGCACCGGTGTCCGTCACGGGAGCCGGCCGGTCGCTGTCGCGCCGGTCACTGTCCCGCGGGTCAGAGGAACTCTGCAATGCTCTCTCCGCTCGGCTGCTGGTTACGGCGGGAGGCGACCCAGTCCGCGATCACGCGCACGGCGTCCTCCCGCGGCACCCCGTTGACCTGGGAGCCGTCGAGGAAGCGGAAGCTCACCGCGTTCGCCTCGACGTCCCGGCCACCGGCCAGCAGCATGAAGGGGACCTTGCCGGTGGTGTGGTTGCGGATCTTCTTCTGCATCCGGTCGTCGGAGGTGTCCACCGCGGCGCGGACGCCGTGGCCGCGCAGCTCGGCGATGAGCTCCTCGAGGTACGGGGTGAACTCGTCGGCGACGGGGATGCCGGTGACCTGGTGCGGGGCCAGCCAGGCGGGGAACGCACCGGCGTAGTGCTCCAGCAGGACGGCGAAGAACCGCTCGATCGACCCGAACAGGGCACGGTGGATCATCACCGGACGCTGCTTCGAACCGTCGGGGGCGGTGTACTCCAGGTCGAAACGCTCCGGCAGGTTGAAGTCCAGCTGCAGGGTGGACATCTGCCAGGTACGGCCGATGGCGTCCCGGGCCTGGACCGAGATCTTCGGGCCGTAGAACGCCGCACCGGCCGGGTCCGGGACCAGCTCGAGGCCGGACTTCTCGGCGACGGAACGCAGCGTCTCGGTGGAGCGCTCCCACACGTCGTCGTCACCGATGTACTTGTTCGGGTCCTTGGTCGACAGCTCCAGGTAGAAGTCGTCGAGACCGTAGTCCTTGAGCAGCGAGATGATGAACTCGAGCACGGAGGTCAGCTCGGTCTCGAGCTGGTCCTCGGTGCAGTAGATGTGCGCGTCGTCCTGGGTGAAGCCGCGGGCGCGGGTCAGGCCGTGGATCACACCGGACTTCTCGTAGCGGTAGACGGTGCCGAACTCGAACAGCCGCAGCGGCAGTTCGCGGTAGGACCGGCCGCGGGAGGCGAAGATGAGGTTGTGCATCGGGCAGTTCATCGGCTTGGCGTAGTAGTCGACGGCCTGCTTGGTGATGTTGCCGTCGGCGTCCCGCTCCTCGTCGAGCTTCATGGGCGGGAACATGCCGTCGGCGTACCAGTCGAGGTGCCCCGACTTCTTGAACAGGTCACCCTTGGTGATGTGCGGGGTGTTGACGAAGGAGTAGCCGCTGGCGAGGTGCCGGCGACGCGAGTGCTCCTCCATCTCGAACCGCACGATCGCCCCGTCCGGGTGGAAGACCGGGAAGCCGGAGCCGATCTCGTCGGGGAAGCTGAACAGGTCCAGCTCCTGGCCGAGGCGACGGTGGTCGCGCTTCTCCGCCTCCGCGATGCGGGTCTGGTAGGCGTCGAGCGCCTCCTTCGACTCCCACGCGGTGCCGTAGATGCGCTGCAGGCCGGCCTTGGACTGGTCGCCGCGCCAGTAGGCGGCGGAGGTACGGGTGAGGGCGAACGCCGGGATGTACCGGGTCGTCGGGACGTGCGGGCCGCGGCACAGGTCGTACCACTCGACCTCGCCGGTCCGCGGGTTCACGTTGGAGTAGGCGGTGAGCTCACCCTCGCCGACCTCCACCGAGGCATCGCCGTCGGGGATGTCGCCGCGGGATTTGTCGTCGACGAGCTCCAGCTTGAACGGCTCCTGGAGGTACTCCAGGCGGGCGTCCTCCACCGAGTCATAGGCCTTGCGCTCGAACTTCTGGCCCGACTTGATGATCTTCTTCATCACCTTCTCGAGCTTCTTCAGGTCCTCGGGGGTGAAGGGCTCGGCGGGCTCGAAGTCGTAGTAGAAGCCGTCCTCGATCGCCGGACCGATCCCCAGCTTCGTGCCGGGGAACTCCTTCTGCACGGCCTGGGCCAGGACGTGGGCGCAGGAGTGGCGGATCACGCCACGCCCGTCGTCGGTGTTGGCCGGGACGGCGGTGACCTCGGTGTCGGTCTCCGGAGTGAAGGCGAGGTCACGCAGGTTACCGTCGGCGTCCTTCACGCAGACGACAGCCTCGGGACCCTTGTTGGGCAGTTCCAGCGGACGCATGGCGGCACCGGCGGACTCGCCCGCCGGGACCGTGAAGGTCACGGGGGCGGCGGGGGTGGTGCTCACGGCTGATTCACTCACGGGTGGTGTGCTCCTTACACAACAGGTGGTGACGGTCACATACCTGGTGACAGTCAGAATTCCCCGTTCACTGTACTAGCCGCGTCTCAGCCGAGGATGCCCTGCCCCCAGTAGCCGTCCGGATCCGTCCCGCCCGGGACGTGGAACACCGCCGAGCCGACGTGGGTGATCCATTCGTTGAGCCGGTCCCCGTCCGCCAGCCGGCGCTGCACCGGGATGAACGACGTCCGGGGGTCCCGCTGGAAACAGGTGAAGATCAGCCCGGTGTCCGACAGTGCCACCAGGTCGGCGTCCGCCAGGGTGTCCGCACGGGCACCGGTGACCGGCAGATCGTAGTTGTACGCCCGCCGCAGCAGCCGCTGCGCCTCGTCACGCCCGGTCGCCGTCGCCAGAGCGACATGCGAATGCGTGTCGATGAGCGGCAGCCCGTCGGCGCCGACCTTCCCGGGATCCGGGGCGGTGAACTCGTCACCGCCGCTGAGCGGCGCGCCCTCCGGGATGTCCCGGCCCATCGAGACCTCCCGGGTCACCCGGTCGGCCTCCTCCCACAGCGGCATGTCGAAGGCGATCCGCCGGACGATCATGCAGCTGCCGCCGTCCGGGTTCCATACCTGGGCGTCGAACTCCCCGTCGGTCCGGGGGTTGACAGTGCCGTCCTTGAACCCGAAGAGGTTCCGTGGGGTGCCGTGACTGCCGTCGGCGGCCACCGGGATATCGAGGAACCCGGTCTGCGTCCATGACGGGCGGGCATAGTCGGCGCCGCCGCGCACCAGGACCCGCAACGCATGCGAGACAGTGGTGCGGTCGTCGCCGCAGAGCTGCAGGACCAGGTCCCGCTCACCCCACCGGTCGTCGAGCCGGTCACCGGCGAACCCCGGCAGCGGGGTGAGCCACTCCGGCGCCGCGTCGGCGAGACCGGCACGCCGGTACAGTCCCCGACCGAAGCCACAGGTGATCGTCAAGTTCGCCGGGTTGACCGACAGTTCGGGTTCGAGGTCGGCGAGGACCTTCTCCCCGGAGCAGAGGCGACGGGCGTCACCGGTCCAGATCCGCAGCAGACGCTGGATCTCACGGCGTCCCACCCCGTCACGCAGCGAGAACGCGACGGTGGTGTTGTGCGACTGGGACGGCGTGGCGATCCCCGCCTGATGGGGCCCGTCGAACGCGACGGTGGCGGACGCCGCGGCCGCAGCCGCACGCCCGGCGGTCTCGCCCGGGTCACGGTCGTCGTCGGTGGCGCAGGCGGCCGTCGTGGAGACCGCCGCCGTCGCCCCGAGCACACCGAGTCCGCCGAGGAAACGCCGGCGGGTGAACCGGGTGGTACCCGTGTCAGGGCCTGCGTCAGTGCCCGGCATGATCCATATCCGTACCGCTCATACCGCCGTGACCGTCGCCGCCGTGGCCGCTGCCGTCACCGCTGTCACTGCTGTCGGCCATGCCGTCGGTGCCGTAGTCCTCGTGGCCCGACTGCTGGACCCGCACCGGGATGTCCTTGAGGGTGTAGGTCGTGCCGTCCTCCGCGGTGAGGGTGAGGGTCAGCACGTCACCGGCGGCGATGTCGTCATGGTTGTCCATGACCATGATGTGGTGCCCACCGGGTGCCATGTGGACACTGCCACCGGCGGGGACGACGAGACCGTCGTCCATCTCCTTCATCACCCCGTTGACGACCTCGTGGTACTGGTACATCCCCGGCAGGTCACCGGTGACCTTCGTCAGATGGATGTCCTTGTCGGTGGTGTTGGTCAGGTCACCGAAGACCGCCGTCATCGCCTTGTCCGCCGCCTTCGCGCCGACGTAGCCGTCCTTGAGGGTGACGGCATCGGCGGCAGCGTCCGAAGTTGCGGCCGAGGTACCGGCCGAGGTACCGGCCGAGGTACCGGCCGAGGTACCGGCCGCAGTGGTGGTGGCCTGGTCCCCGTCCGAGTCGTCACCACAGGCCGTGAGGCCGGCGACGCCGAGGCTGAGGGTCGCAGCAAAGGCCGCCACGGTGAGGCGGCGTCCGGTGGAGCGGGAAATGTTCACGGTTGCTCTCTTCTCTTGTGTCTCTAGTCGATACTGGCCGTCACCGGTCGTGACGGGTCCGACGCAGCTGCGTGACCAGGACGACGATCACGCCGATCAGCACGATCACCCCGGCGACGCCGAGCAGCGGCTTCGCCCAGCCGGGCAGCCCACTGTCGGAGTCGGCGGAGGCGGCCGGACTGTCTGTCGCAGCACCCTGTCCGGACGCCCCGTCAGTCGACGTCCCACCGGCGGCGAGCGTGAAGTTGTAGCTGCCGCGTGTGGGGTGTCCGTCCGAGGAGGTGATCTGGTAGCCGACGGTGTAGTCACCGTCGGCGAGGGTCACGTCCGAGGGGATGTCCAGTGTCAGGGTCCGGCCGTCGAGATCCGGGGTCCCGGAGGCCACGACCTCCCCGTCGCGGGAGAGGGCGACCGTGTTGAAGTCCGGTCGCGGCTCCCCCGAGAATTCGAGGGTGATCGTGGTCGGGGCGGCGTCCACGGTGGCGTCCTGCCCCGGGGTCGCCGCGACGAGGCCGTCGTGGGCGACGGCGGCAGGCAGCAGGGAGGATGCCCCGACAACACCGCCGGCGGCGAACAGGGCACCTGCCAGCGCTGGTGCCATGGTCATGCGGCGGATACGGCTTGATGTCATCCTCGGGTTCTCCCTCTTCCGGTGTGTTCTGGGGTCCTTCGCGTCGGGTGGCGCACATGCACCACCGGACTATCAGTCGGTGCCGCTGACCCGGTGGTTCCCGCCGGGGTCCGGCGGGTGGTGCCGTCGGGGGTACGCGGACTCCCTGTTCCCCTCCCACCCTAGCCCGTGACCTGCCCGGATCTGCCAGCCCGGATAGCCCGCCGTGATGGGGCTCATACCGGGGGTCGTGGAGTTGCCGGGTCGCCGGGGCAGCTCCCGGACCCGTAGCAGGGGCGCGCCGGCATTTCCGCCGACATTTCGGCCATCTCGTGGCAGTGCCAATCCAACAAGTCGGCGCAGAATCCCGGAGCCCGGCCCTTCCGCCGCGCCTGCGCCCGCGACAGAGCATCGTGCCCGGGATTCTCACTCGCTGGCGGGCCAGCGCACCCTCAGAACCTCCGGCCGGCAGCGGTTCTGACGGACCGGCAGCGGTAAACGTCGATCACCCCTATGGTGAACGACATTTTCCGCTGCCGCCCGGACAGATGCGCTGCCACTCCACCGTGACCGCTGCCACCGCCGGCACATCGGCGTCGGCGACACCCCGGATCACCCTGACCCCCGACCCTCGACCCCGGTACCTGGCGCCCCGCAGATACGACGACGAAGGCCCGGTACCTGGGGTACCGGGCCTCCGTGGCTTCTGAGCGGATGACGAGACTCGAACTCGCGACCCTAACCTTGGCAAGGTTATGCGCTACCAACTGCGCTACATCCGCATTTTCACTTGTGACCAGGCCACCACAGGCGACCTGTTCGTGCGCGATACTGGGATCGAACCAGTGACCTCTTCCGTGTCAGGGAAGCGCTCTCCCGCTGAGCTAAACGCGCGGGCTCCCTCGTGCCCGGACCGAGGTCCGGACGGGAGTGGAGCGGATGACGAGACTCGAACTCGCGACCCTAACCTTGGCAAGGTTATGCGCTACCAACTGCGCTACATCCGCATTTTCACTTGTGACCAGGCCACCACAGGCGACCTGTTCGTGCGCGATACTGGGATCGAACCAGTGACCTCTTCCGTGTCAGGGAAGCGCTCTCCCGCTGAGCTAAACGCGCGCTGCGAGGTGGAAACGGGAATCGAACCCGTGTACACGGTTTTGCAGACCGTTGCCTAAGCCACTCAGCCATTCCACCGTGGCGTCTCCGCCTCGTTCGGACTCCGACCCTACCGTCCCGGGAGACGAGAGGGAAATGGATATCCTGAGCGGATGACGAGACTCGAACTCGCGACCCTAACCTTGGCAAGGTTATGCGCTACCAACTGCGCTACATCCGCATGCACCGTTGCGGTGCGGGAATGAACTTTAGCGGTTCCGCCACAGAGGCACAAACACGCAGGTCACAACGATTTCCGGACGCCGAGGCAGGCTGACAGGGCGCAATCGGGATGACATCGGTGTGATTAACCGGCCCGCACAGACCGGGTCGGCCACGTCCACCCCGCGGACCCGCTCCCCTCAGCCACCCCCTACCTCCCTCGCTTCTCCTGACCTCACCTCTTCTCCCCACTCTTCTCTTCCTTCCCCCTCTTCTTCCGCAACACACCGCGGAACACCGACTGTCGCCGTCAGTGACAGACAACCGGCACCGCAGTCCCCGTACCGCCGACCGCAGCCTCCGCGGTGGACATGGGCAGTCCCTGCCGGAGACACGGCACGAACCCGGCGGCCCGCACGGCAGATGCGACACAGTGCGACACGATGCGACACCATGTGATTCCGCGGGCGCCACCGTTACCCCGGCTGACCTCGCGGTTTTCCGGAACCACGCGACAGGTGTTACATTTACTGCCGTTCCCGAGCGGTCCCATGGCTCAGTGGAAGAGCGTTCCGTTCACACCGGAAAGGTCGCTGGTTCGATCCCAGCTGGGACCACAGAACACCGCCCCGGTGCGCCGGCCAGATCCAACTCTGGCCTGGCGCACCGGGGCTTTGTGGGGTTAATGGTCAGAATGTGTGTCTTTTGTGGGCGTGTCGAGGAGTTCGGGTCGGGGAGACCGGACGACCGGCGGAGGTGCGTGCAGCCTCGCAGACCCTCTGGTCGGCTTGGGGCCTCGGAGACGACCAGGATCTCTGCCACCGTGCACGCACCGCTGTAACCCTCGGTATGTCCCGGTCAGGACGTGTTGACCTGTCAGATGCCGGTTCTCTACGACGTGTGGCACGGCGTTGTCGACAGTGACCCGATCCTGGCGCTCCAGACGCCCGGCCGCGTAGGACATATGGGTATGGCTTTGTCACGCACCCTGGGCGAATAGCTGTCCGGGAGCCATTCGGGGCCGTTTTCAGGGTGGTGACCTGCTGTGGAGGCTGGAACCCGGACACACTTTTTGACCATTAACCCGGTTTGTGCATCTCCCCGGCACCCGCCCGCTCCGTCGATACTGCACTCCCTGTCACCGCCGAGCGGACCGAAACGGTGCCACACAGTGCAGTATCCGACGTTCACGTCCATCAGGTGACCCGACAGCCGACAGCGCCGGATCAGAGCCGGATCAGAGCCGGATCGTCGCCGGTACGCCCCAATCTGCCCCGGCGGGATGACCTGCCGATATGATGCAGTGGTGACCAGCACCAGACTCCCCGATTCCGCGACCCCGCACCCCGTCCGTCCTTCGGCCGCAGCACGTGCCCCGCGGATCCTGACCCGGGCGGCATGGCCGCTCGCGGTCCTGACGATGATCCACCGGATCGTGATCACCCCGTACAACAACCACCCGACCGACGATTTCTCGACGGTCTGGGCCGCGGTCCACCGCTTCGTCACCGGGGTGGCCGTCTACACCGAGGACTACTCGGGCGACGACCCGCACTACCTCTACTCCCCCGGCGGCACCCTGGTCCTCAGCCCGCTGGGCGCGCTGTCGCAGGAGGCCGGCCGTGCACTGCTCATCGCCGCCGACGCCGTCGCGATCGTCGCCGCCCTCGCGCTGCTCACCGTTCTCGTCGGACGCCGTCTCTCCGGGCCGGTGTGGCCGGTCTCCCTCTTCCTGGTCTTCGCCACCGAGTCGGTGACCAACACGCTCCTGTTCACGAACGTCAACGGTGTTCTGCTGCTGCTCGAGGTGCTGTTCCTCGCCCTGCTGCTCGCCCGCGACCGGATCCGCTGGTCCGGGGTACTGGCCGGACTGGCGCTCGGCCTGGCGATCACGGTGAAGCCGCAGTTCGCGGTCCTGCTGTTTCTGCCGCTGGTGCGGCGCCAGTGGGCCACGCTCGGCACCGGTATCGCCGTGCCGGTGCTCGCCAATGTCATCGCCTGGCCGCTCATGACCCGGCCCGGGGACTACCTCGACATCGTCGCCCCCTATCTCGGCGAGGTCCGCGACTACGCGAACTCGTCGATCTCCGGGGTCGGCGCGCACTACGGTCTCCCCGCCGGCATCGTGCCGGTGTTCCAGGTCATCGCGGCGGTCGCCGTGGCGGTGGCGGTGCTCGGCCTGCTGTGGTGGCGTGAGTCCGCCCCCTTCCTCTGGGCGGCGACGTCGACCGGTGTGCTGCTGACCGGGGTGTTCCTCGTCAGCACGCTGGGCCAGATGTACTACTCGATGATGCTGCTGCCGATGATCTTCACCGTCTTCTGCTCCCGCTCGGTGATGCACAACGCCGTCGCCTGGGCCGGGGTCTTCTGCTGCATGGCCCCCGACTCCTGGACCTCGGACCGCTGGGAGTCCGTCGGCCGGGTCCTGGAGTACACCCGCGGCACCGTGGGCTGGGGTCTGCTCGTCCTGACCGCGGCGGTCGCCGTCGTCGTCTGGCTGCGGCAGCTGCGTGCGTCGGGGATGCCGGTGGGCCCTGCGGCGCTGGTCCGCGACCTGCTGTCCCCGGTGCGCACGATGACCGGGAACACGGCGTCCGCCGAAAGCGCTACAACTGGGGACAGAGATTCCGATACGACGACAGCGAGGCACAGGCACCATGGCTGAGACATCCGAGACAACTGAGACACCTGAGACTGACCAGAACAGCACCGGCGGGACCGCGGCGGTCGGCCCGATCGAGGACTTCTCCACCCTCACCGACGAGCAGTGGCGGGAGCGTCTCGACCCGAACTCCTACCAGGTGCTCCGGCACGCGGCGACGGAACGCCCCTTCAGCCACCCCTACAACGACGACGACACCGAGGCCGTCTACGTGTGCCGCGGCTGCGGCGCGGAGCTGTTCCGCTCCACCGAGAAGTTCCACTCGCACTGCGGGTGGCCGTCCTTCTTCGACCCGGCGGACTCGGACGCGGTCATCGAGCGCGTCGACGATTCCCTGGGGACGCGCCGGACCGAGGTGCTGTGCGCGAACTGCGGCGGCCACCTGGGCCATGTCTTCGCCGGTGAGGGCTATGACACCCCCACCGATCTGCGTTACTGCATCAACGGTCTGGCGCTGCAGCAGCAGCCGAAGTAGACGGTCGGCCGACCCCCACCGCGCCGGCCGCCCTCACTGACCCTGCGTATCAGGGCAGTTCGGTGATGAAGCCGGTCAGGTCGGCGTCCGAACCGTTGACGCGGTGGCCGGTGAAGAAGGGGATCTCCTCCCGGACGTGCCGGCGGGCCTCGGTGTACCGCATCTTGTACATCAGGTCCACGATCCGGTCGAGGGTCGGGGACTCGAAGGCGAGGATCCACTCGTAGTCGCCGAGGGCGAAGGCCGGGACGGTGTTCGCCCGGACCTCGTCGAAACCGCGGGCGGCCATGCCGTGCTCGGCGAGGATCGTGCGACGCTCGGCGTCGGGCAGCAGGTACCAGTCGTAGGAGCGGACGAAGGGGTAGACAGCGATCCAGTCGCCCGGCTCCTCCCCCATGATGAACGACGGCAGGTGGGACTTGTTGAACTCGGCGGGCCGGTGCAGGGCGGAGTTCGTCCACACCGCGTCGCAGGCCTGACCCAGCCGGGTCTCCCGGAGGAAGCGGCGGTAGGCGCGCTGCAGGTCCTCGAACTTCTCCGCGTGCCACCAGATCATGAGATCGGCCTCGGCACGCTGTCCGGTGAGGTCGTAGACACCCCGGACGGTGAGTTCCTCGTCGTCGTAGGACGCCAGGAAGGCGCGGAACTCCTCGGCGACCGCGGCGCGCCCGGACTCCTCCCCGAGTTCCCCGTTGCGGACCTTGAACACTGACCACATCGTGTACTGCAGCTTTTCGTTGAGTGCCCTGAAGTTGATTTTGGACATCGGTTTTCCTCTCGCGGGACAGTCTGTGTCTGGATTCTGGCAGGTTCTAGCGGGTACAGCAGGTTCTAGCAGGTTCTAGCGTGCACCGAGGTCGGCCACGATCTTCGTCGCCGCGGCGCGGCCGGTGTCGGCGCAGGCCGGCACGCCGACCCCGTCGAACACGGCGCCGGCGACCGCGATCCCGTCGACCTCCGCGACGGCGGCACGGACTCCGTCGACGAGCCGGCGGTGGCCGACCCCGTAGCAGGGCAGTCCGCCCCACCAGCGCTGGACGAAGGTCTCCACCGGACGCAGCGACGCGCCGGTGACGGTGGCGAGATCCTCCACGGCGTAGCCGATGAGGGTCTCGTCGTCCGCGTCGAGCAGCCCGGGGTCGCGCAGGGTGCCGAAGCTGGCGCGCACGAAGGCGCCGCCCCGGTCGGCGATGTGCGGCCATTTCCGGGAGGAGAAGGTGAAGGCCTTGGCATGGGTCGGGGCGTCCGACCCGAGGAGGACCCCGGACCGGCGCGGCAGTCCCTCGTCGGTCGCGAAACGCATCCCGACGACGGCGGAACTGGCCAGCTGCACCCGGTCGAGGCGGGTGGCGGCGTGCGGGACGACGTCCTGCAGCAGCACGGCGGCGGTCGGGGCCGGGGTGGCGACGATGACCGCGTCGAACTGGCCGAAGGGTTCGAGCCAGTAGCCGCCCTGCCAGCTGCTCACCGATTCGACCTGGGAGTTCAGCCGGATGTCCGCGTCCGCGGCCCGGGCCAGCTGCCGGACGAGTTCCCGGTAGCCGGTCGCCAGCGTGTTGAACGCCGGGGCGGGGGCGGTGCCGGATTCCCGCTGCTTTTCGGCGGCGACGGCCCGCCGGTCCAGCATCCGCTGGACGGCGGTCGCCAGGTGGACGGTGCCGTCGCGTTCGGCGAGCGCGTCGAACTCCGCGGCGAGGTCGGGCACCGTGGCCCGCAGGCCGAGATCGTCGGCACTGCTGGAGTACACCCCGCCGAGCATCGGGGAGACGAGCCGCTGCACGGCCTCGTCACCGTACCGGGAGCGGACGAGCTCCCCGACGTTGATGTCGGTGCCGGGGGTCCAGTCCAGCCCGGCGGCGTCCGGTTCGGCGTCGATCCGGGCGGCGGTCTCCACTGAGACCAGGTCGGCGACGTCCGCGCCGTGGGCGGGGATACCCATCACGGTGTGCGCCGGGGCGGACACGAGGTGTCCGTCGGCGAAGAACCCGCTGGGCAGTCCGGACGGGACGCGCAGCTGGTCGGCGAGCCCGACCTCACGGATGATGGCGTCGAGTCCGGTACGGCGGGTGAGGAAGGCCTCGGCCCCCATGTCGACGGGGCCGTCGGCGAAGTCGACGGTCTTGAGTTTGCCGCCGAGCCGGTCGTAGGCCTCGAAGACGGTGATCGCCGCCTCCGGCCCGAGCTGCCGGCGCAGTTCCCAGGCCGCGGTCACCCCGGAGATACCGCCGCCGATCACGGCTACCGAATATGTCACAGTGCGTGGACCTCCTCGAAGGCACGGGTCACGGCGTCCGCCGGGGTCTGCGGCAGCACCCCGTGTCCCAGGTTGAAGATGTGGCCGCGGGCGGTCCCCGCGGCGACCGCCGCATCGGCTTCGCCGCAGATGCGGCGGACCTGGTCGGCGATGACCCGGTCGCCGGCGAGCAGCACGGCGGGGTCCATGTTGCCCTGCAGGACCGTCGGCCCGGCC
Source organism: Corynebacterium nuruki S6-4 (assembly GCF_007970465.1). NCBI lineage: Bacteria > Bacillati > Actinomycetota > Actinomycetes > Mycobacteriales > Corynebacteriaceae > Corynebacterium > Corynebacterium nuruki. The sequence continues at coordinate 493,762 of NZ_CP042429.1, read as the reverse complement.
GCCTCACTGATCCGGCGGGCGGCGACGTCGAGGGGGACCTTCCAGTCCACCCCGGTGACGTCGGGGCCGACCGCCGCCATCTCCCCGAGCAGTTCCCCGGTGTTGACCCCGAAGTGGATCATCGGCACGCCGAACGGCCGGACCGCGTCGAAGATCTGCCGGGAGTAGGGGGCGACGAACTCCCGGTAGTCGCGCAACGAGAGGAAACCCGCCCACGAATCGAAGAGCTGCACCGCATCCGCCCCGGCACCGATCTGGGCCCGGAGGAACCGGATCACCGTCGGCGTGAGTTTCGCCATGAGCGCGTGCCACAGCTGCGGCTCGCTGTACATCAGCGCCTTGGTCACCCCGTGGTCCTTCGACGGCCCACCTTCGATGAGGTAGGACGCCAGGGTGAACGGGGCACCGGCGAAGCCGATGAGCACCTGGTCACCGCGCAGTCCTGCCAGCACCCCGCCGATGCCCTCGACGATCGGCGCCAGCTGGTCGGGCTCCACCTCGGGCAGGGCGGCGATGTCCGCCGCGGTGCGGACCGGGTGATCCATGACCGGACCACGGCCCGGCACGATGTCGACCGCCACGCCGGCCGCCTTGAGCGGGACGACGATGTCGGAGAACAGGATGGCGGCGTCCGCGTCATGCCGGCGGACCGGCTGCAGGGTGATCTCGGAGAGCAGGTCGGGCCGGAAGCAGGAGTCCAGCATGGCCACGCCGGCGCGCAGCTCCCGGTACTCGGGCAGGGACCGGCCCGCCTGCCGCATCATCCACACCGGCCGGCGGGACGGGCGTTCGCCGCGCACCGCGGCGAGGAAGGGGGCGTCCGCATCGGCGCGGCGGGCGGACGCGGCGGCGGCCACGGCGGACGCTGTCACATCGTCGGGGGAGGTCGTCAGAGCCATGGTCCCGATTATGCCCCGCCGGCCGGACGAAATCAGATACCGGGGCTGTACCTGCGGCGCGCCTACCCCCTCACGTCCGCACCGCTCGATAGGTTGGCCGGTGTGAACCTAGAGAGACAACCCACAGCACCCTCACCGGGGGACGCTGTCGGCGGCTCCGCACCGGCACCGGACGCCTTCCGGGCGGCCGTCGAGTCGATGCACGCCGCGCCGGTGCGCGCGGGAGTGGTGCTCACCGACATCCGACCGCCCCGGAAACTCGCCCCCTACAGCCACGCGGTCGGCTTCGAGGTCGACCGCGCCGCCGCGGCCGGGGAGAACGGTGGGGAAGCCGTTCTGCCCGACCCGGACGCCGTCCCGGTCGACGGTGAGGGAGACGCCTTCGGCCGGCTCATCCTCCTCCACGACCCCCGGGGCGAGGAAGGCCCCGGCGTGATGCGGCTCGTCGCCTACATCCAGGCCGACCAGGACCCGACCACCGAAGGCGATCCCCTGCTGCCCGAGGTGGCCTGGGACTGGCTCACCGAGGAACTCACCGGCTCCCCCGGTCTGTACACCGACCTCGGCGGCACCGTCACGTCGACGACGTCGGTGCGCTACGGCGACATCGCCGGCCCACCACGGGCGTTCCAGCTGGAGCTGCGTGCCTCGTGGACCGCCACCGGCACCGACCTGTCCGGACATGTCACGGCCTTCGCACACGTTCTCGCGAAGTCCGCCGGCCTGCCGCCGGAGGGGGTGGCCTCGTTCCGGCGCCGCAGCCGACGGTGAGCGGCACCGACCTGCCGATCGTCACCCGGCCGCGGGACGGACTGCCCCCGCTGGCGGACAGCCGGGCCGCCGTGGAGCGGGCCGCCGACGCCCTCGCCGCGGGCACCGGCCCGATCGCCGTGGACACCGAACGCGCCTCCGGGTTCCGTTTCGACGACCGGGCCTGGCTCGTCCAGCTCCGCCGGTCGGGTGCCGGGACCCATCTCATCGATCCGGCCGCCGTCCCCGCGGCCGGCCGGCTGCTGGCTCCGGTGATGGACGCCAGCCCGTGGGTCCTCCACGCGGCGCACACCGACCTGCCTGCCCTGACGACCCTCGGCTGGTCCGCACCGCAGCTGCACGACACGCAGATCGCCGGTCGGCTCCTCGGCTTCGGGCAGATCGGCCTGGCGGGCATGCTCGAACACTTCCTCGGTGTGACCGTCGCCAAGGACAAGGGGCGGGAGGACTGGTCGACCCGGCCGATCCCCACCGACATGCTCACCTACGCCGCCCTCGACGTCGAGCTGCTCCCGGAGCTGCTCGCCGACACCCTCCCCCGCCTCGACGACCTCGGCCGGGCCGACTGGTACCGGCAGGAGTGCGAGCACATCCTCACCACCTGGTCCCGTCCGGTCACCGCACCCGACTGGACCGGGCTGCGGGGGCTCGGCGCGGTCCGGGACCCGCGCGGTCTCGAGGTCGCCCGCCGGCTCTCCCAGGTCCGCACCGCGGTCGCCCAGGACCGCGACATCCCCCCGGAGAAGGTGCTGCGCTCCGCCACCATCGTGGACGCCGCCCGCACCCCCGCCCGGGCCGCCGACATCCTCGCCGACGGTCTCCGGGGTTCCGCGCGGCTGCGCCGGGCACTGGCCCGGGCCGTCGACGAGGCGCTCACCGCCGCCCCCGACACCCTGCCGCCGCGGCCCGCAGTCCACCACGGTCACCCCGACCACCGCACCTGGGCCCGGGACTATCCACTCGCCGACCGGCTGCTGCACGGCTACCGGGACGCCGTCGACACTCTCGCCGACGACCTCGGGCTGCAGCCGCCCGAGCTGCTCGTCGCCCGGTCCGTGCGGACCGTCGCGTGGGAGTCCGCCGTCGGGTTGACCGCGCCGGACACGGCCCTGCGACCGGACTCGCCTGACCCGGTCGGCGATCTCGAGGTGCTTCTCGGTGGTCTGCTCGACCAGCAGGGCGTCCGTCGCTGGCAGGAGGATCTGCTCACCGACGCCCTGCTGCCCCCGTTGGCCGCTGAGGCGGCTGACCTCAGGCTTCCGCGCCGGTCCCCAGCCAGTCGGCGACGCGCCGGGTGACACTGCCGGTGTCCAGTCCGATGTCGGCGAGGACCTCCGCGCGCGACCCTTGGTCGAGGAACTCCTGCGGAATGGCCAGGTAGCGGAACGGTGTGTCGACCTCACGGTCCACCGCGGCGCGGTGCAGCTGCTGGCCCGCACCGCCGTGCACGCCACCGTCCTCGACGGTGATGACCAGATCGGACGCCGCCACGAGGTCGACCAGAGAAGCGGCGACCGGGGTGACCCACACCGGGTCGACGACCGTCACGGTGTGGCCGGCCGCGGTCACCGCGTCCGCCGCCGCGACGCTCTGCGCCGTCAAGGCACCGTAGTTGACGATGAGGACGGTGCGGGCGTCGGCGGCGGTGCCGGCCCGTTCCACGAGGACATCGTGGTCGGATTCCGAGCGGACCGCGGCCACCGGGTCCGGCACACTCCCCTTCGGGAACCGGATGACCGTGGGACCGTCCGCGACCGCCACACAGCGGTCGAGGGCCTCCGTCAACCGCGCGCCGTCGCGGGGCGCGGCGACCCGGATCCCCGGCACCACGCCGGTGACCGACAGATCCCACATCCCGTCGTGGCTGGCCCCGTCAGGGCCGGTGACCCCCGCCCGGTCGAGGACGACGGTGACCGGCAGGTGCAGCAGGCCGACATCCATGAGCAGCTGGTCGAAGGCCCGGTTGAGGAACGTGGAGTACAGGGCCACGACCGGGTGCAGGCCGCCGAGGGCGAGACCGGCCGCAGAGGTCATCGCGTGCTGCTCGGCGATACCGACGTCGAAGGTACGGTCCGGGAACCGCTCGGCGAACCGAGCCAGGCCGGTCGGCCCGGCCATCGCCGCAGTGAGGGCGACGAGATCGTCACGCTGGTCGCCGAGCCGGATGAGCTCGTCGGCGAAGACGTCGGTCCAGCCGCGTCCCCCGGTGGTGACCGGCACGCCGGTGACCGGGTCGATCACCCCGGTCGAGTGCATCTGGTCGGCCGTGTCGTTGACCGCCGGGGCGAAACCGTGGCCCTTCTCGGTCACCGTGTGGACGATGACCGGGCCACCGTAGTTCCGGGCGTACCGCAGCGCCTTCTCCACCGCCCCGATGTCGTGGCCGTCCACCGGGCCGACGTACTTCAGCCCGAGGTTGCTGAACAGTTCCGGGGGCACGACCGCATGCTTCACCCCCTCCTTGAAGCCGTGCAGCAGCTGGAAGGCGCGGTCGCCCAGCGTGCCCATCCGGCCGAGGGAGTTCTTGCCCTGTTCCATCATCCGGTCGTAGGCGGGCTGCAGCCGCAGCGCCGCGAGGTTCTGCGCCAGTCCCCCGATCGTCGGGGAATAGGAGCGGCCGTTGTCGTTGACGACGATGACCACCCGCCGGTGGTCGGCCTCGGCGATGTTGTTGAGCGCCTCCCAGGCCATGCCCCCGGTGAGGGCACCGTCACCGATGACGGCGACGACGCACCGCCGGGTCTGGCCGGTGACCTCGAAGGCCTTCGCCAGCCCGTCGGCGTAGGACAGCGACGCCGAGGCGTGGGAGGACTCCACCCAGTCATGGGGGCTCTCCTGCCGGGAGGGGTACCCGGACAGTCCGTCGTACTGTCGCAGGGTGTCGAACATGTCGCGGCGTCCGGTGAGGATCTTGTGGACGTAGGACTGGTGCCCGGTGTCGAAGATGACCGGGTCCGTCGGAGAGGTGAACACCCGGTGCAGGGCGATCGTCAATTCGACGACACCGAGGTTCGGGCCGAGGTGCCCGCCGGTGGCCGAGACCTTCTCGATGAGGAAGCCCCGGATCTCCCCGGCGAGCCGGTCCAGGTCCACCGGATCCAGGTTCTTCAGGTCCGCCGGGGAAGACACCGTCTCGAGAATCGACATGCGCCCATGCTACCGGCCGGGACGGTGCAGCCGGTTCACTGCATCGCCGTCATCGTCGTCACCGCCGTCGTCACCGTCAGTTCCGGACGGTGCCGTCCCCGTCCCCGGTCACGGCCACGAGGTGCAGCAGCACCTCGACATGGTGGGTGAGGCCGAAGGCGTCGACGACGGTCATCCCCGCCGGCCGGTACCCACCGGCGACCAGGCGGGCGGCGTCCCGCGCCGCGGTGGCCGGATCACAGCCGATGTGCAGGATGTGCCGCGGCCGGGCCTTGACCACCGCGGCGAGCACGCTCTTGTCCGCACCGGTGCGCGGCGGGTCGAGGACGACCGCTTCCAGACCGCCCCGGCTGCGCAGGGCATCGGTCTTCTTCGCCACGTCACCGGCCACGAACCGGATGTCCCGGCCGTCGAGTGCCGCGCGGCCCGCGGCGACGGCCTCGGACTCCACGTCGACACTGTCGACGGCCAGTCCCGGGACGGCGTCCGTCAGGGCGGCGGCGAACACGCCGGCACCACCGTAGAGGTCCCAGGCGCAGGCGCCCCGCTCCCCGGGCACGTGGCCGGGTGCGGTCGGGTCGTCGGCGAGGGCGTCCGCGATCCAGCCGGAGTACAGCGCCGGCACACCCTGGTGCGCCTGCCAGAAGGCCTCCACCGGCACCGTCCAGGACAAGCCGTTGACCGTGTGGGTGACGGTGCCGGTGCCGGTGAGCACGCGGCGTCCGGACGCCCGGCGGCGGCCACGACCGGTCGTGGTGAGCTCCACGGCCGAGCGGACGCCGTCGTCGCCGACGGCGACGCACACCTCCGCGCCCGGGGTGAGCTCCACCGCGGCCAGCTCCCCGGCCAGCCCGTCGGCCAACGCCGGGGACCATTGCGCGCTCGCGCCACCGGGGATGTCCGTCAGGGCGACGATGTCGTGACTGGCCGCACGGCGGAGCCCGGCCCGCCCCTGCCCGTCGACACCGAGCCGCACCCGCGTCCGGTACCCGGTGAAGGGTTCCGGGGAGACCGCCTCGACCGGGACATCCGCCAGCTCACCGGCGAAGTCCAGGTGCCCGATCCGGGCGAACTGGTCGAGGACCACCTGCCGTTTGAGCTCGAGTGACCCGGCGGCGTCGACGATGTCGAGATCGGAGCAGCCCGCACCGGCGACGGTCGCGGGATCCTGCGGGGCGACCCGGTGGGGCGACGGCGCGGCGATCGCGGCGACATCGGCGACCTGCCCGGTCCGGAAGGATTTCTTCGTCGGCGGGTCGAGGACGACGGGGACGCCGCTCTCCCCGGGCAGGGCGCCACGGACGAAGACGACCTGCCCGTCGAGCCGCGCGACGGTCTGGCCGCCGTGGGCCGGGCCCGCCATGTCGAGTAGGACCGGGGTCTCGCTCACTCTTGCTCTCCTTGATTGTGATGTGTGTTGTCGGTCGTGCTGCCGGGGCTGTGGTTACTGTCCGGGTCGCCGTGCCGGCCGATTCCCTCGGCGCGGTCGGCGACCCTGACCGCCCAGACCGTCGCGGCCACGACCACCGCGGTCAGCGGCAGCCCCATGGCGATCCGGGCGACGCCGAGTGCGCCGACCGCGTCGTCCTGACCGTAGAGCCACTGCTGGACGATGAACCGGGCGAAGAACACGACCGCCCACGCCAGCGTCGCCAGCGAATAGACCCGGACCGAGGTGCGGCTCGTCCGCCAGCGTCGCGGATCACCGTTGACGCCTTTCCAGATGAGACCGACCAGCGGCCACCGGACCACGACCGACAGGACGAAGACGATGCCCGCGACCAGCGAGTACCAGATCCCGTAGGCGAAGTAGCCCTTCGCGTCGCCGGTGAACCAGGCGATGAGGGCGCACAGTCCGACGCCCAGCAGTCCCGAGACCGCCGGCATGACCGTCTCCCGGCGGGCCAGCCGCCAGATGAAGATGACCACGGACACGCCGACCGCCGACCACAGTGCGGGCCCGAGGCCCCACTTCGCGTTGACCGGGACCAGCACGAGCACCGGGATGACCGTGGACAGCAGGCCCGACAGGCCGCCGAGCTGGTCGAGGAGGGTCGGCTCCCCGGCGGAGCGGTCGGCGGTGCCGGCGTCGGAATCGGGGCCGGGGTTCGTGTCGCCGACGGCGTGTCGACTCACCCGGCGTCCCCCATCCGGCCGTCGGCCGTCCCGGAGTTCCGGCGGGCGGGGCGTGCCGGGCCGTCCGCGTCGTGGTCGACAGGTCCGGCGGGTGCCGCCGGCTGCTGTGCCTGGTTCTGCTGTGCCTGGTTCTGCTGGGCCTGTGCCTGCTGGGCCTGCTGGTTCTGCTGTTCGACGGCGCGCTTGAGTTCCTCCGCCATTGCCGCGGGAATCGTCACCGGCAGCGGCGAACCCGCCGGGACCGGGGCGTCCCCGCGGTTGACGAACGTGCGCGAGATCAGGTCATAGGCCAGTGACGCCAACTCGTCGGCGGTCTCGGCCGGTCCGGCGAGCGTCACCCGGAGCATCCAGCGTGGACCGTCGACCCCGATGACCCGCATCCGTCCGTTGCCGGCGGTCCCGATGATCTCCTCGCCCCAGAGGTTCGTGCCACGCGAGGTCGCCAGACCGTCGTTGACCATCCCCTCCTCCAGGGACTCCAGGGATTCCTCCCAGAGCCCGCCGCTGCGGGGCGCGGCGAACGCCACAGGGGTCACCCTGCCGACCGGGGTGACGATGTGGATCATCTGGGGTCCCTGCGGGCCCATCTCCACCTGGACCTCACCCTGGTGCGGCACCGGGACCATCATCGACCCCAGGTCCAGTCCCCCCTTGGCGAAGTCGGAGAAGTCGAACTCCCGGTAGTCCACCCGGTCACCGTCGAACGGACCGTAGCTTCCGTTGACCGGGTCATAGGACGCCCCGGCCGCATCTGCCGTACCCGCAGAGCCTGCAGAGCCTGCAGAGCCTGCAGAGCCTGCCGTGTCGGATGTCCCGGCCGGAGCCGTCGCCGCGTCCGGCCCGGATGCCGGGGCACCGGACGCCGCAGAGGTTGCAGCGGTCGCAGAGTCCGCAGAGTCCGCAGACGTCGCAGCCGTACTGCCCCGCTGCGCGTCGCGGTCGTCGTCCCGGTCAGTGCCGGAGGATTTACTGCCGAAAGGCCACATACCGTGTGGCTCCCTTCTCTGTTGAGATTGTCCTGTCGGGGCGCCGGTCAGACGCCGGTCGATCCGTATCCGCCGGTGCCGCGGACGGTCTCGCCGAGCTCCGCCGGGTCGTCGACCTCGACGACGTCGCACAGGCTCACCGCCTGGACGAGCAGCTGGGCGATACGGTCGCCCCGGCTCACCGTGACCGGAGTGTCCCGGTCCGTGTTCACCAGGCACACCTTCACCTCGCCACGGTAGTCCGCATCGATGGTGCCCGGGGTGTTGACGATGGAGAGACCGTGCCGGGCGGCCAGCCCGCTCCGGGGGTGGACCAGGCCGACCGTCCCGACCGGGAGCGCCATGGCGATGCCGGTGCCGATGAGGGCCCGCTCGCCGGGGGCGAGTGTGAGATCTTCGGCGCTGTACAGGTCAATGCCCGCATCGGTGGGGTGGGCCCGCCGTGGGAGCGGCAGGTCAGGGTCGAGCCGCCGGATCCGCAGGGGAGGTTCTGCGCTGCTACCAGTCATGGTCGGACACTCTACCGTCTCACCTGCTTAGGGTCCCCACGGCCCGTCGCGGTACACTGTGCAACTGTGAACGACGGTGATCCGACAGGAGATGACGTGACCGAGGACACGACCCCGCAGGGCGACCCGGGAGTGCTCTACCGGGAACACCAGCGGGTACCGCTGTCGTACTGGGTCATCGGGGTGGGCGTCGCCGCCCTCATCGGTTGGCAGGGTCAGATGAGCCGGTCCTGGTACTGGGGGGTCATCTTCGGCGTCGTCGCCCTCGCCGCCGTGGCCTGGGCGCTGATCTACATGTCCCGCAACCAGGTGATCGTCGAACGCGACGGCAGCGGGGAGACCTGGCTGCACGTCGGCGAAGCCTCACTGCCCCGGTCCGCCGTCAGCCGGACGCTGCCGGTGCCGCCGACGGCCCGCAGTGCGGCGATGGGCCGCCAGCTCGACCCGGCGGCCTATGTGGTCCACCGGCCGTGGATCCCGTCGATGGCGATGCTGGTCCTCGACGACGCCGACGACCCGACCCCCTACTGGCTCATCTCGACGAACCATCCCGAGGACCTGCTCGCCGCCTTCGGCGCCCCGGTCGCCTGAGTCCGTCCCCCACGTCCCCGGACTCCCCCGCGGCGTCCGGTACCCCCTCCCCGGTCCGGACGCCCTGCCGGACAGCACCGGACAGGGCGTCCGGCGGAGTATCAGGCGCAGTCCACGCAGATGTAGCCGCCCTCGCCGTCCTCTTCGGCGATCCGGTTGCGGTGCTGCACGAGGAAGCACACGGAACAGGTGAACTCGTCGAGCTGGCGGGGAATGACCGTTCCGCTCAGTTCCTCACCCGACAGGTCGGCCAGCGGGATGTCCAGGGGCTCGACGACCTCACCGTCATCGGTGTCGTCGACCGCCGGTTCCGCCTTCTCGGCGGACTTCAGTCCTTCCAGTGAATCGGTCTCGATCTCGTCTTCCGCACTCTGACGCGGTGCGTCGTAATCGGTGGCCATGGTGGTGCCTCCTCGGTCGTCGGTCCTGCAGTTGTTCCAGGCTTACGCGGACAGGTCAACGTAGCTTCACCGACCCGCATTCCCAGGGTTGTCCCGCGCATGGTAAACGAGCGGGGCGTTGTTGTCACGTTGCCCGGCGGACACGCCCGCGACCTGCAGGAAAGCCGTTCCCCCGGGGACACCCGGCGGCCGGACCGCCGCAGGTTCAGGCGGGGAAACTCACCGCGGCGACGAGGTCGGCCAGCTCGTCGGCGACCGACGGGACGGCCGCGAGGGTGCAGAGTCCCCGGTCGGACCCGGCGGACAGGCTCGCCTGGCGCACGACCGCACCCGCGCGGGCGGCGACGAGGGCACCGGCGGCATGGTCCCAGGGGCCGAGTCCGTGCTCGTAGTATGCGTCCAGCGACCCGGCGGCGACCGCGCACAGGTCCAGGGCCGCCGACCCGATGCGACGGATGTCCCGGACCCGCGGCAGGACCGTCACCAGCAGCTCCGCCTGCTGCCGGCGCCGGTCGGCCCCGTAGGAGAATCCGGTGCCCACCAGTGCGGTCGACAGCTCCGTGGGCGTCTCCGTGCCGACCTGCAGCACCCGGCCACCGGTGAGCCGGCCGTCGGGCTCGGTCTCCCCCGAGACCATCGCCCGGCCGCCCGTGCACGCCGAGAACACCCGCTGCCGCACGATGTCGGCGACCGCCGCCGCCACCGGCACACCGTCGACCACCGCCGCGATGCTCACCGCACTCGACGGGATGCCGTAGACGAAGTTCACCGTCCCGTCGATCGGGTCTGCCACCCAGGTGACCCGGTCCGGGGCCAGCGCACCACCGTCCTCCTCCCCCAGCACCGCGTCGCCGGCGGCGAGTTCCGCGAGTCGCCGCCGGATCACCGCCTCACTGGAACGGTCGACCGCGGTCACCGGATCAACCTCCGAACTCTTCGTGTCGGCGACCGCCACCCGGCCGTGGAGCCCGGCACGGGACCGGCGGACGTGGGCGGCAGCCTCGGAGGCCACCCGCACGGCGAGCGCCCGCAGGTCCTCCGGGCTGCGGTCGCCGAGGACGGCGGCGGTGGGGGCGGTCAGGTCAGCGGTGTTCTGCGGCGTCAGCAGCAGCTGGTCAGGTGTTCCGGTCATGTCCCCCATGGTGCCACCGTCCGGTACGATCAGTCGCCATGGCTACCGACAGCAGAGCACAGGACGTCGGATTCGGCGTCGACATCGGCGGCAGCGGGATCAAGGGTGCCACGGTCGATCTCGACACCGGTGACTTCATCGGCGAGCGGACCAAGATCCTCACTCCTCGTCCCGCGACACCGGACGCCGTCGCCGACGTCGTCGCCGACCTGCTGGACCGCACCGGCTGGACCGGACCGGTCGGGATCACGGTGCCCGCGGTGGTCCAGGACCAGACCGCGCGCACCGCCGCGAACATCGACCACAGCTGGATCGGCACCGACTGCGCGGAACTGTTCCGCACCCGGCTCGCCGTCGACGGCGTCCCGCGCGAGGTCACCGTCCTCAATGACGCGGACGCCGCCGGCATCGCCGAGGCCCGGTACGGTTCGGACGCCGCCCGCAGCGGTGCGGTCCTGCTGCTGACCCTGGGCACCGGCATCGGCTCTGCCCTGCTCGTCAACGGGGTGCTCTACCCGAACACGGAGCTGGGGCATCTCCGGTTCCCGGCGATGGACGCCGAGAAGTGGGCGTCCTCGGCCGTGAAGGACCGGGAGGACCTCACCTACCGCGAGTGGGCCCGTCGTCTCGATCTCGTCCTCGCCGAGTACGTGCGGATCCTCAACCCGCAGACCGTCATCGTCGGCGGCGGAGTGTCCCGGAAGGCCGACAAATGGGTGCCGGAACTCACCGTCGACGTCCCCGTCGTGGCGGCCGAACTCCGCAACCGGGCCGGCATCGTCGGTGCCGCCGTCGCGGTCCGTGAAGGTATCCGCCCCTGATCCGGTACCACCCCTGACCACCCGTGGCGCAGCCGGATCGCCGGCTGGGTTACAATTGGGGGTCGATCATGCTCCGCGGTCCGCTGACGTGTCCGCGGACCCCAGGCAACTGTCCCCGTCCCCGTATGAAAGGTCTTCCGTGGCGGTCAACACCAGTTCCACCTCCGGTACCGACAACGAAGCTACCGCGGCCGCGACCCCGGCCCGGAAGGTGGCGAAGAAGTCTGCCGCCCGGAAGACGGCGCGGACCGCCACCCGGAGGGCCGCAGCCACCCCCGCTGTCCCGACAGGGTCGGCAGGGGCTGCAGCGTCGGAAACGCCAGCTGCGGCGGCAGCAGCGTCCACCCCGGCGGCCGAGGAGGCCCCGGCCCCGAAGAAGGCGCGCAAGACCGCCCGCAAGACGACCGCGAAGAAGACCGCGGCGAAGAAGACGACCCGCAAGGCCGCCAAGAAGACGACCGCGAAGAAGACGGCGGCGAAGAAGACGGCCGCCGCGAAGGCCACCGCGACCAAGGACGGTGCCGAGCAGACCCGCCGCGCCGCCAAGGCGGGCCACGGCGTGCACGATGAGGAGGCCGCGGACGAGGACGACTTCCACCCGGACCACGAGGACATCGACGACGCCGACTTCGACAACCTCGACGAGGACGACCACGAGGATCTCGCGGTCGATGACGGGGACGAGGAGGACACCTCCTCCGACGACGACGCTGACGGGGACACCGACTCGGCCAACTCCGGCAAAGCCGCCAAGGCCACCAAGGAGGACGGCAGCTTCGTCTGGGACGAGGACGAGTCCGCGGCACTGCGCCAGGCCCGGAAGGACGCCGAGCTCACCGCCTCGGCGGACTCGGTCCGCGCCTACCTCAAGCAGATCGGTAAGGTCGCCCTGCTCAACGCCGAGCAGGAGGTTTCGCTCGCCAAGCGGGTCGAGGCGGGCCTCTACGCCCATTACCGGCTCGACCAGGCCAAGCTCAACGACGAGAAGCTCTCGCCCATGCAGCGCCGCGATCTCCGCGAGATCGACCGGGACGGCCGGAAGGCCAAGAGCCACCTGCTCGAGGCGAACCTGCGCCTGGTGGTCTCGATCGCCAAGCGCTACACCGGTCGCGGTATGGCCTTCCTCGACCTGATCCAGGAGGGCAACCTCGGTCTGATCCGCGCCGTCGAGAAGTTCGACTACGTCAAGGGCTACAAGTTCTCCACCTACGCCACCTGGTGGATCCGGCAGGCCATCACCCGCGCGATGGCGGACCAGGCCCGTACCATCCGTATCCCGGTGCACATGGTCGAGGTCATCAACAAGCTCGGCCGTATCCAGCGCGAACTGCTCCAGGATCTGGGACGCGAGCCCACCCCCGAGGAACTCGCCCGCGAGATGGACATCACCGTGGACAAGGTGCTGGAGATCCAGCAGTACGCCCGTGAGCCGATCTCCCTGGACCAGACCATCGGCGACGAGGGCGACAGCCAGCTGGGCGACTTCATCGAGGACTCGGAGGCCGTCGTCGCCGTCGACGCCGTCAGCTTCACGCTGCTGCAGGACCAGCTGCAGGATGTCCTCCACACGCTGTCCGACCGCGAGGCCGGTGTGGTGAAGCTCCGGTTCGGGCTCACCGACGGTATGCCCCGCACGCTCGACGAGATCGGTCAGGTCTACGGCGTGACCCGCGAGCGGATCCGTCAGATCGAGTCGAAGACGATGTCGAAGCTGCGCCACCCCTCGCGCTCCCAGGTGCTGCGCGACTACCTGGACTAGGTGCAGGCGCCCGGTCCGCTCCCGCGGATGCCGGGTTCACGAACCCAGGGGTCGGTCGCGGCCCGGGGTGGTCGGGTTCACGAACCCAGGTGCCGCTCAGAGGCAGGAAAATCCGCCTGTCGGTTCGTTCCGCGGGCATCGGGGGTTGGGGCACCGGGGCTTCGGGGGAGGGTATCGGGACATCGGGGGTGGGTGCCCGGGGTCAGTTGTCGCCCTGCAGGCACTCCCGGGCATCGTCGTAGGTCCGGGCACCGCAGTCCTGCACCCGGTCATCGGCCGCCGAGGTCACGACACTGGCCAGGATGAGCGCCACAATGGCGACCACGACCGCCACCACCGGCTGACCCGTACTGATTTCGCTGACCCTGGTCGCGCGGATGAGCGCCACCAGCCCGACGATGAGGACGATGACCGCCACGATGATCCCCAGAACCGGGGACAGGGCGGCGGGCAACGCCAGGACAGCGAAGATGAGGGCGACAAGCCCGAGCCTGCTCTGCCGGCGCGGTGGCCGCTTCCCGGGAACGGCGGCAGAAGGCGACGAGGGAGACGGGGACGTCGGGTGCGAGGGGGGCTTCGGGGGCATCAGGGTCACTGCCTCTCGTGGTGGATACCGGTGCCGGCACCGGACGGTCCGGCCAAGACTAACGGACTGACGGTCTGACGGACCAACGGGACCGGCGGACCCGCCCGTCCGCGCTTCTCACCAGTCGCGCAGATACGCGATCCGGTCGCGGAGCTGCTGCGCGGTGCACAGTGCGGTGGGCGGACCGCCGCAGTTGCGGCGGGCGTCATTGTGGATCGCACCGTGTGGCCGGCCGGTCCGCGCGGACTTCGCCGACACGAGTGCGTTGAGCTTCTTGCGCAGTGCCGGGATCTCCTCACTGGCGACCCGGTCGCGGTGGGTGTCCGCACCACCGTGTCCACCTGCCGCGGCGTCCTGCGCCTCCCTGGCCGCCCGCTCCCGCTGCGCGTGCTCCTCCTTCGCCCGGTGATCGAGCTGCTCGGCCTGCCGGGCGCGCAGGAGGGTCTTCATCTGGTCGGCGTCCAGCAGCCCCGGAAGCCCGAGATAGTCCTGCTCCTCCTCCGAACCCGTCATCGTGGCGGTGCCGTAGGTCGACCCGTCGAAGATCAGGCTGTCGAGTTCGGCCTGCGCGCCGAGCGACTCGTAGCCCTTGTCCTCGTCCGGCTCGTTCTCCTCCCGGTTGGCCTGGGCGAGCAGCTCATCGTCCCAGCCCTCGTTCGGCCGGTCGGGCTTACCGAGGACGTGGTTGCGCTGCCGCTCCAGCTTCGAGGCGAGGTCCAGCAGCACCGGGACACTCGGCAGGAACACACTGGCGGACTCGCCCTTGCGGCGCGACCGCACGAAACGGCCGATCGCCTGGGCGAAGAACAGCGGGGTGGAGGCCGAGGTCGCGTACACACCCACGGCGAGCCGCGGGACGTCGACGCCCTCGGAGACCATCCGGACGGCGACCATCCAGAAGTCCGTCGAGTCGGAGAAGGTCTTGATGCGGTCGCTGGAACCCGCCTCGTCGGAGAGCACGACGGTCACCGGGCGGCCGCTGATCCGTTCCAGGATCTTCGCGTAGGCGCGGGCGGTGGTCGTGTCGGTGGCGATCACGAGGCCACCGGCGTCCGGGATGTTCTCCCGCAGCTGCATCAACCGGGTGTGCGCGGCCGCGAGGACGGCCGGGATCCACTCCCCCGCCGGATCGAGGGCGGTCCGCCACGCCCGGGCGGTCTGCTCGGCATTGAGCGGTTCGCCGAGGCGCGCCTCGTACTCCTCGCCGGCACTGTCCCGCCAGCGGGCGTTACCGGAGTAGGCGAGGAAGACGACGGGGCGCACCACACCGTCTGCCAGCGCCTCCTGGTAGCCGTAGGTGTAGTCGGCCTGGGAGACCAGGGCCCCGTCGATGTCCCGGTAGAGCACGAACGGGATGGCCGAGTCATCTGACCGGAACGGTGTACCGGTCAGCGCCAGGCGTCGTTCCGCCTGCTCGTAAGCGAAGCGGACACCGTCGCCCCAGCTCTTGGCGTCGCCGGCGTGGTGGATCTCGTCGAGGATGACCAGGGTCTTGCGCGCCGTGGCGACCTGGTAGTGCTTGGTCGGCTTCATCCCGACCTGGGCGTAGGTCACCGCCACACCGTGGTACGAGGGGTTCACCGGGGAGGAGTTGGTGAAGTCCGCGTCGATCGCCATCCCCATCCGGGCGGCGGCCGTCGACCACTGCGACTTGAGGTGCTCGGTCGGTACGACGATGACGATCCGCTCGACGGTGCGGTTGTCGAGCAGGGCGCGGGCGACGGTCAGCGCGAAGGTCGTCTTCCCGGCGCCCGGCGTCGCCACCGCCAGGTAGTCACGCGGACCGGTCTCGAGATAGCGCTGCAGCGCCTCTCGCTGCCAGGTGCGGAGGCCGGTGTACAGGGCATCCGGTGCTGCGGTGGACAGGCTCTGACTCACTTCTTGCTGAGCCCCTGGTAAATCCTCTCGCAGTCGGGGCACACGGGGGATCCCGGCTTGGCCTGCTTGGTGACGGGGAAGGTCTCGCCGCACAGCGCGACGACCATCCTGCCGTTCACCGCGGAATCCACGATCTGGTCCTTCCTGACGTAGTGGAAGAACTTCGGTGTGTCATCGGAGGTCTTCTCGTCGGTCCGGACATCCGGGCGTTCAATCGTTGTTGTTCCGGGAGTAGTCACGGTAGACAATCATGCCCCTCGTCCCCGGTCATTTCCACCCCGGCCCGCCGCTGTGGCCGGGTGTGCCGCATGCCCGCTGGTCCGGGGGACTACCGTGGGCGGCATGGCAGATGAGGGAGACGACGGATCAGCACACCGCGGCCACCGCACCCGTCGCGTCGGCGCACGCCGGACGCCGCACGGCGACAGGCCCGTTTCCCTGATCACCACCGCCCGGCGTTCCCGGCTCGCCGGCTGGCGGCACCGACGGCACCTCTACGCGACCCTGCAGCTGGCCCGCATCCCCCTGTTCATCATCGCGGTGGCGGTCTACGGCCTCGCCCACCAGCCGGTCATCGCCGCCTGCGTGGCGGTGGTCTCCCTGCCGCTGCCGTGGATCGCGGTACTGCTGGCCAATGAGACCGGCGACGGGCGGGAGAAGGGTGAGCCGAAGGTCTACAAGCCCGCACTCGTCCGGGAGAACCGGGCGAGAATTGCCCGCCAGCAGTTGGAGGCACAGCAGGAGGCGGCGCCGCGGGAGCTCGACGACGGGCCCGGGATCATCGATGCCGACGACCCGCCGGACACCCCGGACACCGTGACTGACCGTGGGACCGCCCCCGGGACCGACCCTGACACCGAGACCGACACCGAGGAGACCCCGTGAGCACCGACGCCCCCACTGCCCCTGCCACCCCTGACGTCGACGCGCTGGGCGGCCTCGTCACCGCCCTCAGCGCCCTCGGCTACGGCACCCCGCTGATCGTGCGCACCCTCGGCCGTGACGGCTTCCGCCAGGCCCTGTCCGGCAACCCGGGGGCAGCGGTGTGGTTCCTCGACCGGTCTACAGCCCCCGACCGCGACCGGCTGATCGTGCGCGCGTTCTTCCTCCGCGAACCCGCTGACGCCCGCGCTCTCACCGACCTTCTCGGTGGTGACCTGATCGACCGGTTGCGCGGGGCGGGCGTCCTGACCCCGGTGGCACCGGACACGACGGCCGTGCGGAGCACCGTCGACATCCGGCCGGTCAGCCCCCGGGAGGACGGGGGTGCGGAAGTGCTCGTCGTCTCTGATCCGGACGCCTCCTCCGAGGCCGTGATCCCCGGACCCGACCATGTGCCCGGCGTCGGGCAGGCGCCGTTGACCCTGCTCCGGCAGATCCCGTCCACCCCCGCTGACCGACTGCTCGACCTCGGGACCGGATCGGGCGTGCTGAGTCTGATCCTGCCCGCCCGGGAGACCGTCGCCACCGACATCCACGAGCGTGCCCTCGCCTATGCCCGGGCCTCGGCGCAGAGCGCCCGGGACCGGACCGTCGACTGGCGGGCCGGCAGCTGGTTCGACCCGGTGGCCGGGGAGACCTTCGACCGCATCGTGTCCAATCCGCCGTTCGTCGTCGGCCCCGGCGACGTCGGCCACGTCTACCGGGACTCGGGGATCGCACTCGACGGCGCAAGTGCCCTCGTCGTCCGCGGCGCCGCCGGACACCTGTCCCCCGGCGGTACCGCTCATCTGCTCGGTGCCTGGGCGACGGGCCTGTCGGAGTCCCCGGCGTCCCGGGTCGCCGGCTGGCTGCCGGACACGGGGGTCCGCGCGTGGGTCATCCAGCGCGACGAGGTCAGCCCCGCCGACTACGTCCGGACCTGGTTGACCGATGAATCAGTCGATGTGCGCACGACGGACGGCCGGGACCGGACCGCGGCCTGGCTGGAGGTGCTCGCCGACGCGGACGTGGCACGGATCGGGATGGGCTTCGTCCATCTGCAGCGGATCACCGGCCCGAGCGAGGTCACATTCGAGGAGATCACCACCGCCGACCTCGGTTTCTTCGGCGATGAGGTGACCGACTGGTTCCGGCGTGCCGGCTGGTTGGCCGACCGGGACGGCGACGGGATCCTCGACAGCACCTACCGGGTGCGGCCGACCGTCGCCCGGGAGACCGTGGAACTGCCCGACCGCACCACCGGTGCCGGGTTCCGTGAGGTGGTCACCCGTCTCACCCGCACCGACGGCCCCGGGTTCAGCCACGAGATCGACGAGCCGCTGTCGGCGGTCATCGCCGGGCTCAACCCGTCAGGACTGTCGCTGCGGGACACCGCGGAACTCTACTGCGCGGTGACGGACCGGGACGCCGCCGAGTTCTGCGACGCCCTGGTCCCGCTCATCGTCGACCTCGTCCGGCACGGGCTGCTCATCCCCGGGGATCTCGATGATCAGGGCGACGCCGACGGGTTCGATGATCCCGAGGGGCCGGAGGTGGACCGGTGAAGGCGGTCATCTCCACCGTGACCGAGGCCTCCGTCACCGTCGACGGGGAGGTCGTCGGCGCCGTCGACGGCAACCGCGACGGGGCCGGCCGCGGCGCCCTGCTCGCCCTCATCGGGGTGGGCCGCGACGACGATCCCGATGCCTGGCGCACTGTCGCCCGGAAGATCGCGGAGCTCCGGATCCTGCGTCCCGCCGCCGGCCCGGAGGGGTCGGACGGGCAGGGGGACCCGGACACCGACGCGCGGCGGGACGCCGGTGCGGTCGACAACGGGGCCGAGGTCCTCGTCGTCAGCCAGTTCACCCTGCTGGGGGCGACCGCGCGGGGACGCCGCCCGTCCTGGTCCGCGGCGGCCCCGGGGGATGTGGCGGAACCGGTGATCGACCGGATCGTCGCCGACCTGCGGGAACGGGGACTGCGGGTCGAGACCGGCGTATTCGGTGCGCAGATGTCGGTGAGTTCGGTGAATGACGGTCCGTACACTGTCCTCGTAGAGGCCTGACCACCCCCTTACAGGTGTAGTTTCCCTCCCGGAACACTGCCGGGGACAATAACTTACAATGGTGGCATTTACCCAGCGCACCCCACCGATGGAGGGGCGTTCCGACGGCCCGGCGGCCACCGCCGCGGACCGGACCGGGAACAATAGCGGCTCCTGCCCCGTTGTCACTGTCAGAGCGTCCGACAACCTATCCAGGAGGTCCCGTATGAGTACGACAGCGGCACGACAGAGCCACAGCGCCGGTGAACCCGGCACGGCCGACGACGACAGCATTCTGGAGACCACCCGGGCGACCGGCGACACCGCCGACGAGATCAACGAGCTCGACGAGACCACCGTCGAGGACTCCGGCGTGGCCACCGACGCCGACAACGACGACGACAACGACGGCGACTCTGCCCCGACCGCGGACCCGGGAGCCGTCGTCGACAGCGACAACGGCGCCGGCGATGCAGAGGACTCTGCGGACTCGGAGAACTCCGAGGACTCCGCCGAGGACAGCGAATCCGCCGACAAGGCCCCCAAGAAGGACAAGGGCCGCCGCCGCGGCAACAACGAGAACCCCTCGGCTGACCTCGTCCGGGTCTACCTCAACGGGATCGGCCGGACGCCGCTGCTGACTGCGGCGGACGAGGTCGAGCTCTCCCAGCGGATCGAGGCGGGGCTCTACGCCGAGCACCTGCTCGATTCCGGCGAGAAGCTCACCCGCGCCCGCAAGCGTGACCTCAAGGTCCTCGTCCGCGAGGGCCGTGCCGCCCGTACCCACCTGCTGGAGGCGAACCTCCGCCTCGTCGTCTCGCTGGCCAAGCGGTACACCGGTCGTGGCATGCCGCTGCTGGACCTCATCCAGGAGGGCAACCTCGGCCTGATCCGCGCCATGGAGAAGTTCGACTACGCCAAGGGCTACAAGTTCTCCACCTACGCCACCTGGTGGATCCGGCAGGCCATCACCCGCGGCATGGCGGACCAGTCCCGGACCATCCGGCTCCCCGTCCACCTCGTCGAGCAGGTCAACAAGCTCTCGCGCATCAAGCGGGAGATGTACCAGCAGCTCGGCCGCGAGGCGACCAACGAGGAGCTCGCCGACGAGTCCGGCATCGACGAGTCGAAGATCGAGATGCTGCTCAAGCAGTCCCGTGACCCGGTGAGCCTCGACATGCCGGTCGGTTCCGACGAGGAGGCGCCGCTCGGCGACTTCATCGAGGATTCGGAGGCCACCGATGCGGAGGCCGCCGTGGTGGCGTCGCTGCGGCACTCCGATGTCCGCGCCGTGCTCGACACTCTCGACGAGCGGGAGCAGGATGTCATCAAGATGCGCTATGGTCTCGACGACGGCATGCCCCGGACCCTCGACCAGATCGGACGCAGCTTCGGGTTGTCCCGGGAGCGCGTCCGCCAGATCGAGCGTGAGGTCATGGCCAAGCTCCGTGAGGGTGACCGCGCCGCCCGACTGCGGGAGTACGCGGTCTGACCTTCTGACCGCTCCCGTATCGTCCGCCGATACCAGCTCATCCGGCCTCCGGCCACCACGGTCCTCCCCGTCGCGGGGAGGACCGTGTACGGTGTGGGGGGATACTGTCACACATAATCAGACACGTGACATTGATAAGAAAGGCCTCATCAAGTGAAGGACCTCGTCGATACCACCGAGATGTACCTCCGCACCATCTATGAGCTGGAGGAAGAGGGGATTCCGCCGCTCCGCGCCCGCATCGCCGAGCGTCTCGAGCAGTCCGGCCCGACGGTCAGCCAGACCGTCGCCCGGATGGAGCGTGACGGCCTGCTGTGGATCGCGGATGACCGGTCGCTGAAGCTCACCGAGGAGGGGCGTGCCCACGCCACCGCCGTGATGCGTAAGCACCGGCTGGCGGAACGGCTGCTCGTGGACGTCATCGGGATGCCGCTCGCCGACGTCCATGATGAGGCGTGCCGCTGGGAGCACGTCATGGGTCTGGAGGTCGAGAAGCGGCTGCTCTCCGTCCTCCAGGACCACAGCAGCTCCCCCTTCGGCAACCCCGTGCCCGGGCTCGAGGAGCTCGGTGAGACGTCCGTCGGCGCCCCCGCGGACTCGCACCGCGCCTCCGACCTCGATCTCAGCTCCCCGAAGAAGGCCCGCATCGTCAGCTTCAACGAGATCATCCAAGTCGAGCACAGTGTCATCGGCCGCCTCGACGCCGCAGGTGTGCGGACCGGGAGCACCGTGACCCTGCAGGACACGCCGGACGGTCTCACCATCACCGGCGACAACGGGACGGTCACCGTCCCCGACGAGCTCGGCCACGCGATCCGCATCGTCCTCACGGAGGACTGATCCGACCATGTCCCTCACCCCCGGATCCCATGTCCTGGTCACCGGCGGCGCCGGCTATGTCGGCAGCGTGTGCGCCACGGTGCTGTGCGAGCAGGGTTACCGCGTCACCGTCATCGACGACCTGTCCACGGGTAACCGCGCGGCGGTCCCGTCCGACGCGACCTTCGTCGAGAGCGATGTTCTCGACGCCGCCCCGTCGGTCCTCGCCGACGACTGCGCCGCCGTGTTCCACTTCGCCGCGAAGTCACTGGTCGGCGAGTCGGTGGAATCGCCGGCGAAGTACTGGCACGGCAATGTGGTGACCACACTGCAGCTGCTCGACCTCATGCGCGCCGCGGGCGTGGACAACCTCGTGTTCTCCTCCACCGCCGCCTGCTACGGCGAGCCGGAGACGGTGCCGATCACCGAGGACATGCCCACCCTCCCGACGAACCCCTACGGTGCGACGAAGCTCTCCATCGACGCGATCATCACCTCCTACGCCGCCGCCTACGGGCTCGGGGCGACCAGCCTGCGCTACTTCAACGTGGCCGGCGCCTACGGCGAGGTCGGCGAGAACCGGGCCGTCGAGACCCACCTGATCCCGCTGGTGCTGCAGGTCGCCATGGGCTACCGGGAGAAGATCTTCATCTTCGGTGACGACTTCCCCACCGCGGACGGCACCTGCATCCGCGACTACATCCACGTCCGTGATCTCGCCGACGCGCACCTGCTGGCGGCCACCTCGAATGAGCCCGGAACCCACCGGATCTTCAACCTCGGTTCCGGCGACGGCTTCAGCGTCCGTCAGGTCATCGACACCTGCCGGGAGGTCACCGGCCACCCGATCCCGGCCGAGGTGGCTCCCCGCCGCGCCGGCGATCCCGCGACACTCATCGCGTCCTCCGCCCGTGCCGTCGCCGACCTCGGTTGGCGGCCGCAGCGCTCGGATCTGCACACCATCGTGCAGGACGCCTGGTCCTTCACCGCCGGACTCGGCGACCGGGCGCACGCAGCACGGCGCTGACCGCCGCCGGATCGACGACCGCATCGAGGGCGTCCCGCTCCACCACGGAGAGGGACGCCCGCTCCGTATCCGACAGTGTGACCAGGCCGAGCCCCTCGGAGAGGACGGCGGCGACCGGATCAGCCGGATCACCCGGCGTCCCCGGACCACCGGTCCGGACCGGCCCGAGCAGCGCCGCGACACAGCGTCCGGTGACCCGCTCCCGGTCGGCCTCCCGGACCCGGTCCTCCTCCGGGGTCCCCGGTCCGCCCCGGCGCCGCGCCCGGTCCTCACTGACAGTGATCTCCCCCTCCGCCCGCGAGACCGCCCGGTAGCCGACCACACCGCTGCCGGAGGCGAGGGCGGCGAGACCGAACAGCACCAGCACCCGGTGGCGCAGCGTCCCCCGGGTCAGCCGTGCCAGTTCGGCGAGCAGGCCGCGGACCTGTTCACTCCGCTGCCCGACCGACGCGACAACCAGTACCGGGAAGAGGTCGGCCCGGTCGCACGCAGGGATCAGAATGTCCAACGTGCCGGGCGCTCTCAGCCACCCCCGGACCTCGACCGTCGCCGCGGCATCCGCCCCGGACAGGGCCCGTGCGGCCGCCTCGGGTAACGAGGCCAGCAGTGCCGCCACCTGCACCGGGCCGACGGCTCCGGCAGCGGGTCCAGCGCGCTCCCCGGACCGCCGGTGCCGACGCAGCGCCGCCGACAGGTCGTCCGGGACGCGCACCGGGTCCAGCAGTGCATCGAACTCGCGTTGGGACGGGAGGTCCGCCCCCGGCGCCGTCGGCGGCGATGTCACCACCGCCCCGCGGGCGGGGCTGGCCGACGGGTCCGGCAGGACGCCACCCTCCCCGTCCCGCAGCCCGGCGACCGACCAGTCGACGGTTCCGAGCGCCCCGGGGTGCAGCCGGCGCCACGGGGATCCGGCGGTCAGCGCCGGGACCGAGTACGCGGCGGTGATCGTCACCGATTTCCGCTCCAGCGCCTGTTCCGCCGTGGCGAGGAGGTCGGTGAGCCGGTCCAGGCCACCGGGTGACGGGTCCCACCGACCGGCGTGCACGGCGACGACCTCCCCGCCGGGCAGGTCCGCCACCGCACGGGTGAGCACGCGGGCGCCCTCACGGACCGCGCCGGAGTCCAGATCGGTGCGCAGGACCGGACCGACCTGCGCCGGATGGCCGGGCCGACCGGCCGGCGTCGGCACCGTCGCCAGCCCGATGAGCACGAGTGAGTCGACCGGCACGAAGCCGAGCAGTGCGGGCACCGCGGCGATGAGCCCGCCCGGGTCGGCTCCGAGGTGGATGCTGTCGCCGGGAATACCGTCGGTGTGTTTCGGGTTGTCCATGGTGTACGTCATAGGGCCATCATGACCGGCAGGCCGGACATGTCCCCGCCGGCGGACAGCGTTCCCGCAGGAGCCTGTGGACAACTCGGCACCTGTGGACAAGATTCACACCAGCGGCATTGCTAAGCTGACAGTCAGCAGCACCGTGCCAGCGCGAAGGGAGTATTCCGGATCATGTCGGACAACGGTCGCATGTACGAACTCGAGTATCCCGCACCGTCTGTCGAGGTCGACGGACGCGACGGACTGGCGATGATCATCGCGCTCCACGGCTACGCGGACGCCGGCCAGGGGGTCCAGCAGGCCGCGCAGCACCTGCTGCAGGCACTGGACCACCGTCCGGTGGCGACGTTCGACGTGGACTCCCTCATCGACTACCGCTCCCGCCGCCCCGGTGTGACCATCGACCGGAGCCGGCTGGTGGGCAGTGAGGATCTCTCGCTGACACTCCACCTGCTCACCGACAGTTCCGGGCGGCCGTTCCTGCTGCTCGCCGGACCCGAGCCGGATCTGCGGTGGAACGCCTTCACCGGCGCCGTCGCCGAACTCGCCGACCGGTTGGGTGTCACCCGCAGCGTCGCGCTGTACGCCGCGCCGATGACGGTGCCGCACACCCGTCCGCTGGTCGTGTCCGCCCACGCGTCGGACCCCGGGATCGTCTCCGATCTGCAGTCGTGGGAGTCTCGGATGATCATCCCCGGTGGCGCGGCGCTGGGCATCGAGCTCCGACTCTCCGGGGCGGGGCTCGACACGGTCGGACTGACCGCGCACGTGCCCCACTACATCGCGGCCTCGGACTACCCGGAGGCCACCTACGGGCTGCTCCGTGCGACCGAGAAGGTGACCGGGCTGGAGCTGCCGCTGCGCGCGCTGCAGTCCGACATGGAGAAGGTCCGCCGCCAGCTCGCCGAGCAGGTGGAGGATTCCGCGGAGATCGCCGGGGTGGTCAACGCCCTCGAGCGCCAGTACGACAACGAGATGGCGCGGCTGCGGCGGCAGCGGGAGAACACCCTGCTGGCCCCCGGCCAGGAAGTCCCCTCCGGCGACGAGATCGGTGCGGAGTTCGAGAAGTTCCTCGCCGATGTCTCCGACCGCGACGCGGCGTCCGGCAGCACCGGCGACGACAGCACCGGCGACGACCGGGGCCACGGAGACGGCATGGACCACGGGGATGCGCCCCGGGGTGACGACGACACCCCGCCGGACCGTGGAGACGACACCGGCCACTGACCGGTGCGTCCCACCCCGGTACGCTGGGGACCGTGAACACTCCCGAGACCGGCGCCCCCCGTCAGACCCTGTCCGATCTCCTCCCTGACCTCGCGGAGGTGCCGTCCGGACTGCTTGACGACGCCGTCCTCGACTCCTTCCTCGCCTGGGCCCGGGACCGCGGGATCTCCCTGTACCCGGCGCAGGAGGAGGCCGCCACCGCACTCGCCGCCGGGGACAACGTCATCCTCGCCACCCCCACCGGCTCCGGCAAGTCGCTGGTCGCCACCGCCGCGCACTTCATCGCCCTCGCCCACGGGAAGCGGACGTTCTACACCGCGCCGATCAAGGCACTGGTCAGCGAGAAATTCTTCGCCCTCTGCGAAATCTTCGGCCCGGCGAATGTCGGGATGATGACCGGGGACGCGACCGTGAACGGCCGCGCCCCGATCATCTGCGCGACCGCCGAGATCGTGGCGAACATCGCCCTGCGCGACGGTGCCGCCGCCGACATCGACCAGGTCGTCATGGACGAGTTCCACTACTACTCCGAACCGGACCGCGGCTGGGCCTGGCAGGTGCCGCTGCTCGAGCTCCACCGGGCCCAGTTCCTCCTCATGAGCGCAACCCTGGGATCCACCGGCTGGCTCGAGGACGACCTCGAACGCCGTACCGGCCGCACCTCGACGACCGTCGCCGGGTCCACCCGGCCGGTCCCGCTCGACTTCCACTACGTCTACACCCCGGTGCACGAGACGGTCGAGGACCTGCTGTCCGACGGCAAGGCCCCGATCTACGTCGTCCACTTCTCCCAGCGGGACGCCGTCGAACGTGCCCAGTCACTGACCAGCATCGACATCCTGACGAAGGCCGGCCTGGACCCAAAGACCCGGAAAGCGGAGATCGCCGAGGCCATCGGGTCGTTCCGCTTCACCTCTTCTTTCGGCAAGACCCTGTCCGGGCTCCTGCGCCGCGGTATCGGCGTCCACCACGCCGGCATGCTGCCGAAGTACCGGCGGCTCGTCGAGAAACTCGCCCAGCAGGGACTGCTCACCGTGATCTGCGGGACCGACACGCTCGGCGTGGGCATCAACGTGCCCATCCGCACCGTCCTCATGACAGGTCTGGCGAAGTACGACGGGGTCCGCCACCGCGTCCTGAAGTCCCGTGAGTTCCACCAGATCGCCGGACGGGCCGGACGCGCCGGCTACGACACGGAGGGCACCGTCGTCGTCGAGGCACCCGACCACGAGATCGAGAACTACCGGCTGCGGCAGAAGGCCGGCCAGGACCCGAAGAAGCTGAAGAAGCTGCGCAAGAAGCACGCCCCGGAAGGGCGGGCGACCTGGTCCGAGTCGACCTTCGACCGGTTGACCACCGCCGAGCCCGAGGAGCTGGTCAGCCAGTTCCGGATGAGCAACGCCATGCTCATCAACGTCATCGCCCGCGACGGCTGGACCTATGCGGCGCTCAAGGGGCTGCTGCGCGGCAACCATGACACACGGACCCGGCAGAACAGGGAGATCCTCACCACCATCGCCCTGTACCGGGGACTGCTGCAGGCCGGCATCGTCGAGGAAGTCCCGGCGGACACCCCCTCCGGCAAGGACGCGCGGCTGACCCGCGAACTGCAGCGCGACTTCGCCCTCAACCAGCCGCTGTCCCCGTTCGCACTCGCGGCGCTGGATCTGCTGGACCCGGAGTCGGACACCTACACGCTCGACATCATCAGCACCTTTGAGGCGATCCTCGACGACCCGAACCAGATCCTGTCGGCCCAGCAGCGGGCCCGCCGCGGTGAGGAGATCGCCGCACTGAAGGCGGAGGGCGTGGACTACACCGAGCGGATGGCGCTGATCGAGGAGGTCACCTGGGACAAGCCGCTGGAGGAGGAACTGGAGCAGGCCTACGACACGTTCTGCGAATCCAACCCGTGGGCCCGCGACTTCCGGCTGTCCCCGAAGTCGGTGGTGCGGGAGATGATCGAGAAGGCCATGACCTTCTCCGACCTCGTGTCGACGTACTCCCTGGCCCGCTCCGAGGGGGTCGTGCTGCGGTACCTCACCGACGCGTGGCGGACGTTGACCCACAGCGTGCCGCCCGAACACCGCACGGAGGAACTCGAGGACATCCTCGTGTGGCTCGGCGAGCTCATCCGCCAGGTGGACTCCTCCCTGGTCGACGAGTGGACCGCCATGTCGGACCCGGACGCACCGGTCACCGACGAGCAGGTCGCCGAGCACGCCTTCGGCGTCACCGATCCGTCCCTGCTCAGCGCCAATCCCCGCGCGCTGCGCCGGATGGTACGCAACCACTTCTTCCGGCACATCGAGCTGTTCGCCTTCGAGCGCGAGGAGGATCTGGCGGAACTCGACAGCTATCTGGAGGACGCCCCGGACTGGCCCGACGAAATGGACGCCTACTTCGACGAGTACGACGACCTCGGGGTGGACGCCGGGGCGCGGTCGCCGGAGCTCATCCTCATCACGGAGAACGGCCGGTCCTGGGCCGTCCGGCAGATTCTCGATGATCCGGAGAAGGACCACGGCTGGGCCTTTGAGGGCGTCGTGGACCTCGACGCCACCGATGCAGCCGGCGAGGTCCGCCTGTCGAGCCTGCGGGTGGTGCGGGGCTAGCCGCACCTCCCCGGGGGCGTTGTCGGTCGCCTCCACCGGGGTG
The DNA here is from genome assembly GCF_007970465.1 of Corynebacterium nuruki S6-4. Taxonomy (NCBI): domain Bacteria; kingdom Bacillati; phylum Actinomycetota; class Actinomycetes; order Mycobacteriales; family Corynebacteriaceae; genus Corynebacterium; species Corynebacterium nuruki. The sequence continues at coordinate 466,625 of NZ_CP042429.1, read as the reverse complement.
ACGCCACTGAAGACCTCCGGCGACCCCGTCTCTGACCCCCGACGCCGGCCCCCGATGTCCGCGGAACGAACCGACAGGTCGACGGCCCGGCCGCCATGTCGACATTGCGAATCGACAGGTCAAAAAATCCGCCCCGGAGCAGCACCTGGGTTCGTTCCACTGACCCCCCGGGGAGTGCAGCTAGCTGCGCCCGGCGGTGCTCAGCCCGCGGGCGTCGGCTGACTCAGCTGCCTCAGCGCCGCTGCCGGCGGCGGCGATCTTCTCCTCGAGGACCCGGCGGGAATCCACGACCGAATCCTGGTAGGCCCGGGACACCGCCTCGGTGATGACCGCGAAGTCGTCGGCACGGTTCGAGCTCGACCGGTAGCTCAACGACACGGTCCGTCCCGCCGTCGCCGCTCCCCCGGCGAAGGTCGCCAGGGTCAGCCCCGGCCGGTCGCATTCGGCGGCGACGGCCGAGAGCGGGACGAGGGTACTGCCGAGTCCGCCGACGACGCACTGGACGATCGTCGACAGGCTCGCGGCCCGGGTGACGGCGCGGGACGGATCCCGGCTGCCGGGGACGGCACGACACAGGTCGAGCACCTGGTCCCGGAGACAGTGTCCGTCGTCGAGCAGGAGGAGATCGAGTCCCTCGAGTTCGTCGACGCGGATGTCGCGGCGCCCCCCGAACGGGTGTCCCTCGGGGAGGACGAGGACGAATTCCTCGGTGTAGATGTCGGTCGACCGGATCGCCGAGGAGTTCACCGGGCTGGCGACCACGGCGGCGTCCAACCCGCCCTGGCGCAGCGAATCGACGAGGTTCGCCGTCTTCTCCTCGACGATCCGGGGCTGCAGCGAGGGGGCGGTCTCACTGAGCTGGCGCAGCAGTGCCGGGAGGATGAACGGGGCGACGGTCGGGATCATCCCGATGTTCATCGGCCCGACGAGACCGCCGCGGGCGCCCCGGGCGTGGCTGACGAACGCATCAATGCTGTCCAGCGTGGCCTGCGCGTACGGCAGCAGCGTCTGTCCGACGGGGGTCACGATCACCTTGCGGGTGGACCGTTCGATGAGCTGGACGCCCAGTCCCTGCTCCAGCGCGGCGAGCGCCTGGGACAGCGACGGCTGGGAGATGCCGAGCCGCTGGGCTGCGGCGCCGAAGTGACCGTTCTCGGCGATGGTGACGAAGGTCCGGAGCTGCGACACCGTGGGGCGGTACTCTTTATTGGCCATGCCTATCACACTACGCCCGACGCCTGGATATGCCTTATCCTCACCCGGAAATACGCAATACCTATAGGATTACCCCCATTCAGAGGATTTCCCTTTGCACTTCCGCCGACCCCGTGGCATACTGGGTTCCGTTGTTGACAGAGCGTCCCATGCGGATCATGTCAGGCGCTCCACATCCATCTAGGAGGCAAATACCGTGTCAATCCTCACCGTCGGTGACAAGTTCCCGGAGTTCGAGCTCACCGCCCTCAAGGGCGGCGACCTGCACGAGGCCAACGCCCAGTCCCCCGACGACTACTTCGAGACCGTCAGCCTGGACAAGTTCCAGGGCAAGTGGAAGGTCATCTTCTTCTACCCGAAGGACTTCACCTTCGTCTGCCCGACCGAGATCGCCGCCTTCGGCAAGCTCGACGACGAGTTCCAGGACCGCGACACCCAGATCCTGGGCGGCTCCACCGACAACGAGTTCGCGCACTTCAACTGGCGCGCAACCCACCCGGACCTCAAGGGTGTGCCGTTCCCGATGTTCGCCGACGTCGCCCACAACCTGATCCGCTCCCTCGGTGTGGAGAACGCCGACGGTGTCGCCGACCGCGCCACCTTCATCGTGGACCCGGACAACGTCATCCAGTTCGTCTCCGTCACCCCGGACGCCGTCGGCCGTAACGTCGACGAGGTGCTCCGCGTCCTCGACGCGCTGCAGTCCGAGGAGGTCTGCGCCTGCAACTGGCAGGCCAACGACCCGACCAAGAACATCAACAAGATGGATGTCGTGCAGGAGGCCCTCAAGTAATGTCGATCGACAACCTCAAGGGCGGCCTGCCCGAGTTCGCCAAGGATCTCAAGCTGAACCTCGGTTCGCTCGCCCGGTCCACTGAGCTGTCGGAGCAGCAGCTGTGGGGCACCTTCGTCGCCACCGCCGCCGCCACCCGTAACGACCAGGTCATTTCCGAGATCACCGAGGAAGCCAAGACCCACCTGTCGGACGAGGCCTACAACGCGGCCCTCGCCGCCGCCTCGATCATGGCGATGAACAACGTCGCCTACCGCGCCCGCGGCTGGCTCGGGGACGACTACTCCCAGGTCCGTATGGGCCTGCGGATGAACGTCATCTCCAAGCCGGGTATCGAGAAGGCCGACTTCGAGCTCTTCTCCCTCGCCGTGTCGACGATCAACGGCTGCGAGCACTGCACCGTCGCCCACGAGAAGACCGTCCGCGAGGAGGGTCTGACCAAGGAGCAGGTCTTCGAGGCCGTCAAGGTCGCCGCAACCGTCCAGGGCGTCGCCCAGGCGCTGCAGATCGCGGACTCGATCTAGCACACACCGGTCGCTCCGGCGACCACCCAGCCACACAGACAGCGTGGCCGACCACACCAGGTCGGCCACGCTGTCTGCTGTCGTGACCGGGTCGACCACTCCCCTGACCTCCCCCGCGACCAGCGGCGGGACGCTCCGGCGCCCGGTCCGCCGGCAGCAGACCCGGTGGTAGAATCGCGGGGTGGCATCCGACGGAGAACAGGCAGGGCAGCGCGCGACCGCCCCCCGGAATGACGGTCAGCAGAGCGGACAGGGCCGGCAGGGACAGCCGGGGAAGCGACGCCGGGGCAGGGGGAACCGGTCGCACCGGGCACGACAGTCGCGGCGTCCACTGCGCCAGAACCTGGACCGGGGCATCCGGTTCCCCGAGTCGCTCCCGGTCTCCGCACGACGGGACGACATCATGGCCGCGATCCGTGACCATCAGGTGGTCATCGTCGCCGGCGAGACCGGCTCGGGCAAGACCACCCAGCTGCCGAAGATGTGCCTCGCCCTGGGCCGGGGTGCCCGGGGACGGATCGGTCATACCCAGCCGCGACGGATCGCCGCCCGCAGCGTCGCCGACCGCATCGCCGACGAGCTCGGGGAGAAGGCCGGGGAGCCCGGCGGCCGGGTCGGTTACAAGATCCGGTTCGACGACCATGTCAGCGACTCCACCGCCGTCAAACTCATGACCGACGGTATCCTGCTCGCGGAGATCCAGCACGACCGCCTGCTACGCGGTTACGACACGATCATCGTCGACGAGGCACACGAGCGCAGCCTCAACATCGACTTCCTCCTCGGCTACCTGCGCGAGATCCTCCCGAAGCGTCCCGATCTCAAGGTCATCATCACCTCCGCGACGATCGACCCGGAATCCTTCGCGAAGCACTTCGCCGAGCCCGACGGCACGCCGGCTCCGGTCATCGAGGTCTCCGGCCGCACGTATCCGGTCGAGATCCGCTACCGCCCCCTGACCCGCACCGTCGGCGCCGACGACAACGGCGACGGTGGCCGGGAGGTCGAGACCGACCCCCTGGTCGGTCTGACCGATGCGGTCGGCGAGCTCATGGCGGAGGGCCCCGGCGACATCCTCTGCTTCTTCTCCGGGGAGCGTGAGATCCGGGATGCGGCGGACGCCCTCCATGACGCGAAGTTCCGGAACATCGACATCCTGCCGTTGTTCGGCCGGTTGTCCTCGGCGGAGCAGCACCGGGTGTTCTCCACCGGGCCCCGGCGACGGATCATCCTCGCCACGAACATCGCGGAGACCTCACTGACCGTCCCGGGTATCCGCTATGTCGTCGACACCGGGTACGCCCGCATCTCGCGGTACTCGCACCGGACGAAGGTCCAGCGCCTCCCCGTCGAGGAGATCAGTCAGGCCAGTGCCCGGCAGCGTTCCGGACGCTGCGGCCGTACCGCCGACGGTATCGCGATCCGCCTCTACTCCGAGGAGAACTTCGAGGCCCGCCCGGAGTTCACCGATCCCGAGATCCTCCGGACCCACCTGTCCAGCGTCATCCTGTCGATGGCGGCACTCGACCTCGGCGACATCTCCCGGTTCCCCTTCCTGCAGCCGCCGGACGCCAAGTCGGTCCGGGACGGCGTCCAGCTGCTCCGCGAACTCGGCGCCTTCGAGGGCACCGGACAGACCCTCACCCCGACCGGTCGCGACATGGCGCGGATCCCCACCGATCCGCGCCTGGCCCGCATGCTCGTCGCCGCCCATGTCGCCCACGTCCTCGAGGAGGTCACGGTCATCGTCGCCGCCCTCAGTATCCAGGACGTGCGCGAACGCCCGATGGAGAAGCAGGCCCAGGCGGACCAGGCGCACGCCCGGTTCCGGGCGGACTCCGACTTCACCTCGCTGCTCAAACTCTGGAACTACCTCCAGGAGCAGCGTCGGGAACTGTCCGGCAACCGGTTCCGCCAGCTGTGCAAGGCCGAGTTCATCCACTACGTCCGGGTCCGGGAGTGGATCGACCTCGTCCGTCAGCTGCTCACCACCATCCAGGACCTGCACTGGAAGGTGCCGAACATCCGGCACGTCCGCAACCTCAGCTTCGTCCTCGACGCCTCTGACGCCACCGCCGCCACCGCGGCGTCCGGTCCGGTGGTCGACGAGGACGCCGTCCACAAGGCGATGCTCTCCGGACTCATCACCAACATCGGCATGCGGGAGGGCTCGAGCCGGCAGTTCACCGGACCCCGCAACACCTCGTTCATGATCCACCCGTCGTCGAACCTGGCGAAGAAGCCGCCGCAGTGGGTCATGGCCGCCGAGCTCGTCGAGACCTCCCGGGTGTACGCCCGCACCGTGGGGCCGCTCGTCCCGGAATGGCTCGAGGAGGTGGCACCGCACATGCTGAAGTCCACCTACTCCGAGCCGCACTGGTCCTCGAAGCGGGGCGCGGCGATGGTGCACCAGAAGGTCCTCATGCTCGGACTGCCGGTTATCCCCGACCGGACGGTCCCGCTGGCCCGGGTCCAGCCCGCCGAAGCCAGGGAGATGTTCATCCGCAGTGCCCTCGTCGAAGGCGACTGGCGGACCAACCACGCGTTCTTCCGGCACAACCGCGAGATGCTCGAGGAGACCACCCTGCTGGAGGAGAAGGCCCGCCGGCGCGACATCGTCGTCGACGACGACATCCTCTACGAGTTCTACGACCGACGGATCCCCGACTCGGTCGTCTCCGCCCGGCACTTCGATTCGTGGTGGAAGAAGGCCCGCCGCAGTGATCCGACGCTCCTGGATTTCACCGAGGACGCCCTCATCAGTTCCGACGACCAGGCCGCGCAGGCCCGGGAGTTCCCGGACACCTGGCGGCAGGGCTCGATGGAGTTCGACCTGACATACGTCTTCCGGCCCGGGGACCCCGATGACGGCATCACGATGCGCATCCCCCTGCCGCTGCTGGCCAGTGTCGATGACACCGACACCCGCTGGCTCGTCGCGGGCATGCGTGAGGAGCTCTGCGTCGCGCTGATCCGCACGCTGCCCAAACCGCTGCGCACCACCGTCGTCCCGGCCGGTGAGTTCGCCCGTGCGGCACTGCAGCGCATGACCCCCTTCGACGGGGCCGTCGACGAGGCGCTCGCCGATGCACTCCGGTCACTCGGCGGCTCCGGGATCAGCGCCTCCGACTTCGACTGGTCCCGGGTCCCCGACCACCTGCGGATGATCTTCGCCGCGGTGGACCGGCGCGGCAACACCGTCGCGCGCAGCCGTGATCTCGCCGACCTGCAGCGGGAGCTCGCCGGGGAGATCACCCAGTCCATCGCCGCCGCCGCGGCCCGGGGAAATGCGCCCGCACCCACCGATGCCGCGGTCCACACCCCGGGCCGGAAACGGAAGCGCCGGGGTTCCGGGGACCGGGCCGGCCGGGACAGTTCAGGCGGCTCCGGCGGCGCGGGGAGCGCCGGCAGTGCCGCCGGTATCCTCGCCCGTGAGGACAGCTGGACCGCTGACGGCATCGGTACGATCCCCGAGTCGGTCCAGACCTTCGTCGACGGCCAGCCGGTCGACACGTATCCCGCTCTCGTCGTGGAGAAGGGGTCGGTCGTCCTGCGTGCGTACCCGACCGAACGCGCGGCAGCCGGACAGCAGTTCACCGCCGTCCTCGATCTCATGCTCGCGGACTGCACCGTGTCGACGAAACAGATGGTGAAGGGACTGCCGCTGCGCCAGCGGGTGGCCCTGGACAACTACCCGTCCGGTGGTCCTGAGGCGGTCGTCGACGACTGCCGGGTCCTCGCCTGCCGGCAGCTGCTGCAGGAGTACGGACCGGTCGTGCGGGACCCGGAACGGTGCGCCGACGCGGTCGCCGCCGCCCGCGACCGTGGCCCCGGTCTCGTCCGTCAGACGGTGGTGGCGGTCGCCCCGGCCGTCCTCGCCGTCGCGGACATGCGCGAAGAGCTGAAGGGGTGGTCCGGCGAGTCCATCGACGACATGTCCCGGCAGCTCGACTTCTTCCTCGGCCCGCACCGCATCGCCCGCAACGGTGTGGCGCATCTGCGCCATGTGCCCCGCTATGTCGCGGCGATGCAGGAACGGCTGACCCTGCTGGAGCAGGACCCCGACAAGGAGGCCGAGCTCGCCGACCAGGTCAACGGCTGCATCGAGGCCGTCAAGGCGACCCGCGACCGCCTGCCGTCGGCGCGGGCGGCCTCACCGCAGCTCAAGGATGTCGAGTGGCTGGTGGAGGAACTGCGCGTCTCGCTGTTCGCCCAGCACCTCGGTACCGCCCGCACGGCGAGCGTGCAGCGGGTGCACAAGGCACTGGCGAAGATCCACTGACGCGGGGCGGCGGGTGCGTCGACTCCCCGGTCTCAGCTGACGGGCCGGTCGCCCGCCGTCCCGCCCGCCGCGGCGGTCCCGTCCCCCGGCTGTCCGGGCCCACCGGTCCGGAGGGCGCGCAGTGACCGGATCTCCTCCTCGAAATCGTCGGCGGAACGGAAGGACTTGTAGACCGAGGCGAAGCGCAGATAGGCGACCTCGTTGAGCCGACGCAGCGGGTCGAGGATCGCGAGCCCGATCTCGTTGGCGGCGACCTGCGAGCCGTGGGTCGCGCGGACCGACTGCTCCACCTCATGGGCGAGCACCTTCAGCTCGTCCCCGGAGACCCCGAGCCCCTGACATGCCCGGCCGACACCCCGGATGAGCTTGTCCCGGTTGAACTCCTCGGTGACCCCGTTGCGCTTGGTCACCAGCAGCACCGACCGCTCCATGGTCGTGAACCGGGTGCCGCACCGGGTGCACTCACGCCGGCGGCGGATCGCCGACCCTGAGTCCACGGTGCGGGAATCGACCACCCGCGACTGCTCGGAACGGCAGGAGGGGCACAGCATGGGCGACGTCCTTGAAAATCGGGTGGCGGTCAGAAACGCCACCATCCTAGCCGTCCGTGCCCGCAGGGCCGCACTTCCGTGCCGGTCACCACTGCGGGACGGACAGTAACGTGCCCGGACGCGGGTCCCGGTCCCCCAGATCATTGAGGTCGGAGAGAGCGGCCATCGCCTCCCCGACCGCGATGTCCGGCGCCTGTGAGCGGGCGATGTCGTAGAGGCTCTGCCCCTCCGCGACCCGGACATAGTGCGGTGTGCCGGGCCCGCCGGGGGCTGTCCCGTCGTCCACCGTCGCCGCGGCGACCGCCGGTTCCGGCCCCTGTCCGGCATCCCCGTCCAGGGACCCGGTGAGGACCGGCACCCCGCACGCGAGCAGGAGCGCGGTGGCGAAGGACAGCAGCACGCCGCCGGGCGACTGTGCGACGGACCAGATCCGCCGGCGCAGTGCGACGGCCCGTCCCCCGACGTCGAACGGGCGTTCCTGCCGGGTGGTCCGCATCCGGAGCCGGGCCCGCGCCGCGGGGGTCGGACGGACCGCCTCACCGCATCCCGCGGTGTTCGAACTCCCCGTACCGGTGTCCGCATCCCGGTACCGCCGCACCCGGCCGGTGCCGTGGATCCGGGCCGACGGGGTCACGGGGCGGTCACGGTAGTCGGTCAACCGGACCGGATAGACAACTGGTGCAGCCATGGTGGCAATCTCCTTCTGCTCGGTGCGTCCGCACTGACGGTGCAGCGCCGATGCCGGTCATCAGACCACCGGCACCGGACACCGGACCGTCAGCGGCCATCGAACATGGAACCTCTGTTCGAAATGACGCCGTCGAACGCGAAGGTAGCACACCCGTTCGAGACTGTCCACAGCCCGCGGGAATATTTCGAACATCTTGGTGGGAAAACCGCTCGCCGTCCTGTAGGGTCAGAGGGGACTACCCGGCGCCGGCGGCGACGGGCCACAGATTGACCCAGTCCAGGAGTGAGGGATCATGGCAGACACACAGCAGCCGACGGGGACACCCACGGGCGGACGCAAGCGGGGCAGGCCGAAGGGGTCACTGTCCGCCAAGGGGACCCACGACGATCCGCAGGGGCGGGAGAAGCTCTCCGACCGGCAGCGACGGATCCTCGAGGTCATCAAGGACGCGATCCGGTTCAGCGGCTACCCGCCCAGCATCCGCGAGATCTGCGACGCGGTCGGCCTGAACTCGACCTCCTCGGTCTCCTACCACCTCAAGGAACTTGAGCGGAAGGGCTACCTCCGTCGTGAGGACAACAAGCCCCGTGCCGTGGACATCCGGTCCTTCGACGGCAGTCCGGAGGACATCTCGTCCGCTCCCCGACCGGGCCGTAAACCGATGTCCGCCGCGGCCGTCGACGACTCAATGCCGACCCCGGCCTACGTCCCCGTCGTCGGCCAGATCGCCGCCGGCGCCCCGATCCTCGCCGAGGAGCATGTCGAGGCCCACTTCCCCCTGCCGCAGGAGCTCGTCGGCGGTGGCGAGCTCTTCCTCCTCCAGGTCGTCGGCAACTCCATGCAGGATGCCGGCATCTACAACGGTGACTGGGTGGTGGTCCGGTCCCAGAACACCGCCGAGCTCGGCGAGTTCGTGGCCGCCATGATCGACGGCGAAGCCACGGTCAAGGAGTTCCAGCGGGACGCCGGCCACGCCTGGCTCATCCCCCACAATGCACTGTACGAGCCGATCCGCGGCGACGACGCCGAGATCCTCGGCCGGGTCGTCGCCGTGCTCCGCAAGATCTAGGTGGCCGTCCCGGGGATGTCGTGGCACCCGGTCGCGACCACCGGGATGACGCGGGAAAGGACCCCCGGGCCCGACCCTGAGCCCGACCCTGATCCCGGCTTCGAACCCGATGTCCGCGGAACGAACCGACAGGTTCATGTCCGCGGAACGAACCGACGGGTCGAGTTTCCTGCCCCAGGACAGCACCTGGGCTCGCGAACCCGACCGGGCCAGGATGCGACCGACCCCTGGGTTCTCAAAACCGACACCGGCGACGTCCGCAACCGCCCCTGGACGTGCGGGTCGAGCGCAGGAGCGCAGGGTCGCAGGATCACAAGGCCACGGAAGTACCGGGCCCAGCAGTACCGGGGGCCACAGGGACCCAGCGGGCGGAAGCTAGAGACCGATGACCGCGGCGGCCGCGATCCGGGCCTCCTCCGCGCCGTCGGCGTCGAGTGCGGCGGCGGCCATGTCGCGGCATGTGACGAAATCGACCTCACCGAGCTGGGTACCGACCGCTGCGAGTGCGGGCGTCGCCGCCGACAGGGACGTCACCCCGAGACCGGTGAGTACACAGGCCAGCAGCGGGTCCGCGGCAGCCTCGCCGCACACGCCCACCGCGGTCTTCGCCGCGGAACCCGCCCGGCAGGTGGTGTGCACCAGCCGCAGCACAGCCGGCTGCCACGGATCCGTGAGATAGGCCAGCGACGCCGACAGCCGGTCCGCCGCCATCGTGTACTGGGTCAGGTCATTGGTCCCGATCGAGACGAAATCCAGGTGGCGCATCATCTTCTCCGCCAGCAGCGCCGCCGCCGGCACCTCGATCATCGCGCCGGCGGTGAGCCCCCGGGCATGGCACAGCTCGGCGAACCACGCCGCCTCATGCACCGTCGCCACCATCGGTGCCATCACCCACGCCTGCGCGTCCGGGCCACGGCGCTCCGTCTGCGACAGGGCCAGAGCGATACCGTCCAACTGACGTTCCAGCAGCTCCTGATTCCCCCGGGCGATCCGCAGTCCACGGACACCGAGGGCCGGGTTCTCCTCGTCCTCGGCGTTGACGAACGGCACCGGCTTGTCCGACCCGGCGTCGAGGGTGCGGACCACCACCTTCCCCTCCGGGAACGCGGCGAACACCTCCGCATACCGCGCCGCCTGGTCCTCCACCGAGGGTTCACTCGTCTCACTGAGGAAGCACAGCTCGGTGCGGAACAGGCCGACCCCCTCCGCCACGGAGGCGGCGGCCTGCCGTGCCGTCGCGCCGTCCTGCACATTCGCCAGCAACTGAACCCGGTGACCGTCAGCGGTCGCACAGGGACCGGTCCAGCTGCTGATCCGCGCCGCCCGGTCCGCCGCCTCGGCGACCCGGCGCTGTGCCTCATCCGCCGGCACACCGGTCTCCACCGTGCCGGCCGACGCGTCGACGAGTACGGGGGTGTCCGCCGGGATGGCCCGCAGATCCGCGCCGACCGCGACCACGCACGGGATGTTGAGCTGTCGGGCGATGATGGCGGTGTGGCTCGTCGCCCCGCCCTTCTCGGTGACGACCGCCACGATCAGGGACGGGTCGAGGGTGGCGGTGTCCGCCGGTGCGAGATCGTCGGCGAACAGCACATGCGGGGCGTCGACCACCGGGACGCCCGGCTCCGGCTCACCGTGCAGTTCGGCGATCACCCGGTCCCGCACGTCCCGCAGGTCGGTCACCCGGTCCGCCATCACCCCGCCCGCCTTGACGAACATGGCGACGAAGTCGTCGGTGGCCTGCCGGACCGCATAGTCGGCGGCCTGTCCCCCGGCGACCGACTTCTTCACCTTCTTCGCCCAGGCACGGTCGCGGGCGATGGCCACCGTCGCCTCGAGGACCTGCCGGGCGTGCCCGTCCACGGTCTCCGCGCGCCCGGACAGCCGGTCCGCGACGGCGTCCACGGCGGCGGTGAAGGCGGCGAATTCGGCGTCCCGCCGGTCCTCGGGCACCGTCGCGTCCGGTCCGGGCAGCGCCGGCCGGGCGGTCACCCAGGTCACCGGGGCAGTGACCGCCCCCGGGACCACCGGCTTGCCCCTCAGCAGCGCCGGCACACCGACCTCTTCAGTGGCGGAATCAGCATCGTGGACGGGATCTGACGTGGTCACAGTGGCCTCCAGAAATCTGCGCCGCTGCCCCGGGGTGGGGCGTCCCACCCCTGGTGACAGGGACGACAGAGTGTCGCGCGGTTCGTTATCGCGCCCCACACTACCCCCACCCGGCGGGTGCCCTCACCCCCTCATCCCCCACCCTTGACCACCCCCACCCCATAGGATGAGGGGTGTGAATTCTGAAGAACGTCGCCGGCAGATCGCCTCACTCACCGCCGTGAACGGCCGGGTCACCGTCGTCGAACTCGCGGAGCGTTTCAACGTCACCCCGGAGACCATCCGCCGGGACCTCACCGTCCTCGACGACGACGGTGCCCTGCACCGGGTCCACGGCGGGGCCGTCCCCAGCAACGACTACCAGACGCGCCAGACCCCCCTCGACGTCCGGAGTTCGACGTCCACGGCGGCGAAGATCAGCATCGGCCGCGCCGCCGTCGGACTGCTGCCGGACGCCGGCCTCGTCTTCCTCGACGCCGGCTCGACGACCGCCATGCTCGCCGACGCCATCGCCGAGGATCCCTCGCGGGTCAGCCCGGAGGTCTCGTTCCTCACCAACTGCCTCCCGATCGCCGTCCGGCTCGGCGCCGCCGGCATCGAGAAGGTCGAGCTGCTCGGCGGCAGGATCCGCCCCAACACCCAGGCGGTCATCGGTGACACGACGTTGCGCGCCCTCGCCGTGCAGCATGCCGAGGTCGCCTTCATCGGCACCAACGCCCTGTCACTGGAACACGGCCTGTCCACGACGGACGCCCAGGAGGCCGCGGTGAAGCGGGCCATGATCGCCAATGCGGCGATGGTCGTGGCGATGTGCGACTCGACGAAATTCGGGCGGGACTACCTGGTGAGCTTCGCCACCGTCGACGAGGTCGACGTCATCGTCACCGACGACGGTGCCCCCGACCGCTACCTGGATTCGTTCCGGGACGCCGGCATCGCCGTCCTCGGTAACTGAGGCCGGTGCACGACCGGACGCCGCTCCGCTACGCTGGGGCCGTCAGACCCGACCACCCGTCGCCGGATCCCCGGACCGTCCGGCTCCGCGACGGACTCCCCCACGAAAAGGATTTCTGCCATGGCTTCGAAGACCGTCACCGTCGGTTCCACCGTCGGCCTCCACGCCCGCCCCGCGACCGTCATCTCCGAGGCTGCGGCCGCCTATGACGACGAGATCCTGCTCGCCCTCGTCGGCGACGACGAGGAGCCGTCGGACGCCTCCTCCTCGCTGATGATCATGGCCCTGGGTGCCGAGCACGGTGACCAGGTGACCGTCAGCTCCGACAACGCGGACGCCGTCGAGGCCATCGCCGCCCTCGTCGAGAAGAACCTCGACGACGAATAACACGACGAACTGGACGCCGGGCGGGCGTCCGGGCGGGACAGCTACTTCTCCCGGACCCCGTCCCGGGTCATGTGCGGTGTGAGGTAGGTCCGGACCAGGGGTTCGCGCCCCTCCCCGACATGCTCGTAGATCCACTTCAGCAGCGGGTAGCCGATGATCATGCCGACGGCACCCCAGGCGATCCCCTCCAGGGTCAGGTCGCCGAAGCTCAGGGTGAGGTTGCCGATCCCGGCGATGAGCGCGACCGCCGCCGTCGACAGGTTCAGCGGGTGCGCCAGGTTCACCCCGTTCTCCGCCCAGATGCGGATGCCCAGCAGCCCGATCATGCCGTAGAGCACCATCGCCGCGCCGCCGAGGACGCCGACCGGGATCGTCTGGATCACGGCCCCGAACTTCGGGACGAAGGCGAGGGCCGCCGCGGTGACACCGGCCACCCAGTAGGCGGCGGTGGAGTACACCCGGGTCGCGGCCATCACACCGATGTTCTCCGCGTAGGTGGTCGTGCCCGAACCACCGAACATGCCGGCGAGGGCGGTGGACACACCGTCCGCCATCAGTGCCGGCCCCTGCTCGTCGTCGAGATCGCGGCCCGTCATCCCGGACACGGCCTTCACGTGGCCGACGTTCTCGGCGATGAGGACGACGATGACCGGGAGGGTCAGCAGGATCGCGTTGAGCTGGAACTCCGGGGTGTCGAAGTGCGGCAGGCCGATCCAGGACGCCTCCCGGATCGTGTCCCCGGCGCCGTCGGCGAGGTTCCCGGTCGCCACGGCGAACAGCCAGCCGACGACGACACCGAACAGGATGCCGAGGCGGCCGACCATGCCTCGGCCGGCCAGGGTGAACAGCAGGACCGCGGCGAGGGTCACGGCGGCGACCAGCGGCTGCGTCCCGAAGTTCTCCGCCGCACTGGGGGCGAGGTTCAGGCCGATCATCGCGACGATGGCGCCGGTCACCGCCGGCGGCATGACGGCGTCGATGACACGACGCCCCGCCGCCTTGACGATCAGACCGATGACGAAGAGCACCACGCCGACGACGACGATGCCGCCGAGCTGGGCGGGGAATCCGTCGGCCTGGGACGCCGTCAGCGGGGCGATGAAGGCGAAGGAACTGCCGAGATACGACGGCACCCGGTTCCGGGTGGCCAGCAGGAAGATCAGTGTGCCCAGCCCGGAGAACAGCAGGGTCGTGTTGACCGGGAAACCTGTGATGGTGGGGACCAGCAGGGTCGACCCGAACATGGCGATGACGTGCTGCATGCCGATGCCGACGGTACGGGGCCAGCTCAGCCGTTCGTCGGGGGCGACGACGGCACCGGGTCGGACGTGCCGGCCGTCACCGTGGAGGGACCAGCCCCAGCCCCGCCGCGCACCGGTGGTCGCGGATTCTCGCTCGTGAGATGTCATGCGGATGATCCTAAACCGGCCCTCCGCAGGGCGCTCAGTCCGCCCGGAACTCCGCCAGTTCGCGGGCGGTCACCGGGGGCAGCCGGACATCGATGTCCGTGCCGTCGGCGGTGTACTCCTCGGAGAGCACCGTCCCGTACTCGTGCACCCGGGCGACGACATCGCCACGGTCGAAGGGGATGTGCAGCCGGACGCGGGTGTCCAGCGAGTTGAGGAACAGTTCCAGCCTGCTCTCGAGTTCGGCGATGCCCTCACCGGTGGCCGCGGAGACGAAGACGACGTCGTCGAGCCGGCTGCGGAGCTCGGCGAGGACCAGTGGGTCTGCGGCGTCCACCTTGTTGACCACGAGGATCTCCGGCGGGGCGTCCTCACCGGTCTCGGCGGCGATGTCGCCGATGACGGAGTTGACCGCGGCGATCTGCTCCATGGGGAACGGGTCGGAACCATCGACGACGTGCAGCACCACGTCGGCGGCCATCACCTCCTCCAGGGTCGACCGGAACGCCTCGACGAGCTGGGTGGGCAGGAAGCGGATGAAGCCGACCGTGTCGGAGAACACCACGGTCCTGCCGTCTTTCAGGGAGGCACGGCGGGTCGTGGGGTCCAGGGTGGCGAACAGCGCGTCCTCGACGAGGACGCCGGCGCCGGTCAGGGCGTTGAGCAGGGAGGATTTCCCCGCGTTGGTGTAGCCGGCGATGGCGACCTGGGCGACGGCGGAGGCGTCCCGCCGGCGACGCTTGGTCTCGCGCGCCTTCTTCATCCCGGCGATCTCCCGGCGCAGCCGTGCCATGTCCGTGCGGATCCGTCGACGGTCGGCCTCGATCTTCGTCTCACCGGGACCGCGCAGTCCCACGCCGCCGTTGGAACCGGCCCGGCCACCGGCCTGCCGGGACAGTGCCCCGCCCCAGCCACGGACCCGGGTGATGAGGTACTCCAGCTGGGCGAGCTGGACCTGCGCCTTGCCTTCCCTGGACTTCGCGTGCTGGGCGAAGATGTCGAGGATGAGCATCGTCCGGTCGATGACCTTGACGTCCAGCGCCTTCTCCAGGGCGATCATCTGGCCGGGGCTGAGCTCACCGTCGGCGACGACGGTGTCCGCCCCGGTCTCGACGACGACCTGGCGGAGTTCCTCGACCTTTCCGGACCCGATGTAGGTTCCGGCGTCGGGCTTGTCGCGTCGCTGGTAGAGCATGTCGACGACCTCGGAACCGGCCGTCTCCGCGAGGGCCGCCAGCTCGTCGAGGCGGGCCTCGATCTGGTCGACGGTGCCCTCGGTCCACACACCGATGAGCACGACCCGTTCCAGTCGCAGTTTGCGGTACTCGACGTCATAGCCGTCGGACTGCTCGGTCGTGTGGTCGTGGGTTCCGCGGGACAGGCGGCGCAGGCTGGACCGCTGGGCGAGGTCCATTTCGCCGACGGTGGGGTCGCCGTGGTTGCTGCCGGCGTCAGTCACATCAGTCATCACCCACCATCTTTCCACGGTCCGGCGGTTCCGGTGCCATCGGCGTCCGGCGCCACCGGACACGGCTGCAGCGGGCGACCGGGACTAGACTACGGGGCATGATTCCGGAACTCAGAAGCGTCGGCCTCGATTTCCTCCGTTGGCAGGACGCCCTGGAGGCCGCCTACGGCTCCGGGGCCCTGCGCGTCACCGGTGAAGTCGAGGACGGCCAGGTCCTCCAGTACGACGATCCCAGCGGCGCCCGCCTCGTCATCCTCGCCGCACCGCCCTACGGTTCGTTCGCCAGTTTCAGCGGTGGGGTGGGCACCACCGCCCACCTGTCGATGGTCAACGACATCGTCGGGGTCCTCGACATCGTCGCCGACACGCCCCTGCTGCAGATCGGTGCGCAGGACGCCCCGGTGCTCGCCACGCTCACCGCCACCGTCGCCCAGGGAGCCCTGCTCGCCGAGTCGGGCGAACTGTCCTACCAGCCGGTGCAGCTCACCGCCCTGGCCGCGGACCTCGCCGTGTACGCCGGCCGGGATGAGGCCGCCCGGGCCGGCGTCCTGCGGGTGGGTGTGGTCGACTCCCGCGGTGCGGCGGACCTGAACTCCGGTGGTGTCGCCCCGCACGCCGCCGCCACCGTCGCCCTCGAGGTCGTCGAGGCGGAACGACGGACGACCGCACTGACCGGCCAGCCCTTCTGGGTGTGCCGGATCCAGGCACCCTTCGACTTCACCGTCGTCCTGTCGGCGACGGCAGGGGCCGACGGGGCTGACGGGTCCGACGGGGCTGTCACGGTGGAGCCGGGCAGCATCCTCGCCGGCGAGGTGCAGTTCACCGCCACGGCCACCGATCCGGCGGCCTGCTCGGGCGGCTGCGGTGACGGGTGCAGTTCGGGCAGCTGCGGCTGCAGCTAGCTGCACGTCCCGGGAGTCGGTTTTACGAACCGGGGGCCGGTCGGCTCCTGCGGATGTCGGGATCACGAACCCAGGTGCCGCCTGAGGACAGAAATATCGACCCGTCGGTTCGTTCCACGGTCATCGGGGCTATCGGGGCCATCGGGCCCAGAGGTACAGCTAACCCGCCAGGGCCGAGGTCTCCACGGTGCTGCGGAAGACCAGGCGGGAGGGACCACGGAGTTCGGAGCCGTCCGCGGTGACGGTGACCCGCACGGTACCGCCGGGGACGTGGACCTCGACGACCCCGGTCCGCTCCCCGGCGTCCCGCAGTGCGGCGACGGCGGCGGCGACCGTCCCCGTCCCGCAGGAGAGGGTCTCGCCCACGCCACGCTCATGGACACGCATGTGCACCGCACCGTCGGCGAGTGGGGTGAGCAGTTCGAGGTTCACCCCCGCCGGGAAGTCAGCGGGATCCCACGTCGGCTGACAGGTGACATCCAGCGCGGCCAGCGTGTCCGCCGTCAGACCGGGGACGACACAGGCGAGGTGGGGGTTGCCCATGTCCACCGCCAGGCCACGGTAGGTCTCCCCGTCGAGGGTGGCGGCGGATTCCCCGCCCACCACCGGTGCACCCATGTCCACACTGACGTCGGCCAGGTCACCCTGGACGGCATGGACGGTCAGCACGCGCCGACCGGCACGGGTACCGATGGTGACGGGGTCGCCCTCCGCCGTCCCGGGGACGCCCATTCCGGCGAGAACGTGGCCGAAGACACGGACGCCGTTACCGCACATCTCCGCCACCGAGCCGTCGGCGTTGCGGTAGTCCATGAACCAGTCCTCCTCCCCCACCCCCGCGGGAGCCTCCGCGATCACCCCCCGGCTGACCAGGGCACCGGTCGTCGCGACCCGGATCACCCCGTCGGCACCGATGCCGCGGTGCCGGTCGGCCAGGGCACGGACGAGGTCCGGGGTGAGGTCGATGTCGGCGGACGGGTCCGGGAGCACCACGAAGTCATTGCCCGTGCCGTGTCCCTTGAGGAAGTCGAGAGCGGTCATGGCTCACGATTCTAGCCGCACGACCTCCAGTGCCCGGTCGGCCACATCCGGGCCCGCGGCGGCCAACCACCGGATGCGGGGGTCGCGGCGGAACCAGGCCCGCTGCCGCCGGGCGTACCGCCGGGTCCCGGTGACGGTGCGTTCCACCGCCTCGTCGTAGTCGAGGTCGCCGGCCAGGTAGTCGAGGACCTGGGCGTAGCCGATCGCCTGTCCCGCGGTCGAGTCACGGCGCAGCCCCTGCCCGACAAGTCCCTCCACCTCGGCGACCAGTCCCTGCCCGAACATGCGGTGCACCCGGTCCGCCAGCCGCGGGTTGAGCCAGTCGGCATCCGCCTGCAGGCCGAGGATGAGGGTGTTCCACCGGGTCGGCCGGTCCTTCGGCGGCTGGGAGGCGGCGAAGGGGCGGCCGGTCAGCTCGATGACCTCCAGTGCCCGGACGGTACGGCGGGGGTCGCGTCGCTCGATGACGGCCGCGGCGGCCGGATCCCGGAGGGCCAGTTCGTCGTGGAGTGCCTCCACCCCCACCCGGTCCAGTTCCGCCTCCCACCGGGCGCGCACCGCCGGGTCGGTCGGCGGCAGTTCCCAGGCGTCCAGCAGGGCCTGGATGTACATCATCGAGCCACCGACGATGACGGGGGTTCTCCCCCGTTGCCGGATTGCGGTGATGTCGGCGGTCGCGGCGTCCCGGTAGGCGGCGACGGAGGCGGTCTCGGTAACGTCGAGCGTGTCGAACTGGTGGTGCGGGATGCCGCGGCGCTGGGCCGGGGGAAGTTTCGCGGTGCCGATGTCCATGCCGCGGTACAGCTGCATCGAGTCGATGTTCACGACCTCCCCGTCGAGCGCTTCGGCGAGGGCGAGGGAGAGCTCGGACTTCCCCGAGCCGGTGGGGCCGATGACGGCGACCGGACGCGGCCGTGCGGTCTCAGCGGTCTCAGCGGTCTCAGCGGTCTCGACAGGTTCCACCGGATCTACGGGCGCAGGCATGGGTCCGACTCTACAAAGCCGCCGGGACAGCCCGGCCAGTCGCCCGGCACCGACCCGGGGGTGCCGGGGGTGGCCGTCCGCTCCTATTCGGCCGTGGAACATAATGGTGACACTGTCAGGTGACCCAACACGACAACCAGGAGGACTTCCCATGACGAGACCGGTGCCGAAACCGGGTCCGAAGCCGGGCCCCAAGCCGGGGCCCCGCCCCGGGAGCGTCGCCCGCCCTGCCGCAGCGGCAGGGGCGGCAGGGGCGGCAGGGTCTACCGGACCGGTCGCCCCCGCCGCCGCGGTGCGGCCGTCGGACCCGACCCGGTTCGGCCGGATCGACGACGACGGCGTGGTCTGGGTGACCACCGCCGACGGTGAGCGCCGCGTCGGGGAATGGCAGGCCGGCACCCCCGCCGAAGGTCTCGCTCACTTCGGCCGGCGCTACGACGACCTCGCCACCACCGTCTCCCAGCTCGAGTCCCGCCTCACCGCACACCCCGACGAGGCCGCTCACGTCACCGCGGACGCCCGGAAGCTGCTCGGCGAACTGCCCACCGCCGAGGTTGTCGGCGATCTCCCCGCGCTGGAGCGTCGCCTCACCGCCCTCGTCGACCGCGCCACCGCCGCCGGCGAGGACGAGGCCGCGCGCCGCCGGCAGCAGCGGGAGGAGGCGGTCGCCCGCAAGGAGGCCCTCATCGCCGAGGCCGAGGAACTCGCCGCCGGCGACCATGAGGGTCCGCACGGCTGGCGGGACGCCAGTGACCGGTTCACCTCCGTCCTGGACCGGTGGAAGGCGGTCCGCGGCATCGACAAGCACACCGACGACGCCCTCTGGAAGCGGTACCGGGCCGCCCGCGAAACCTTCAACGAGCGGCGCAGCGGTCACTTCGCCGACCTGGACCGGGCCCGCGACCGGGTCCGTGCCGACAAGGAGAAGCTCGTCGAACGTGCCGAGCGGCTGCAGAACTCCACCGACTGGGGTGCCACCGCCCGCGCCTACCGGGACCTCATGGCCGAGTGGAAGGCCGCCGGACGCGCCCACCGCGCCGACGACGACCGGCTGTGGGCCCGGTTCCGCGCCGCCCAGGACGTGTTCTTCGCCGCCCGGGACGCCGACAACGCCCGACGGGACGACGAGTTCGCCGGCAACGCCGAGCGCAAACTGGCGCTGCTCGACGAGTACGACAGCCGCATCGACCCCGCCGCCGGCCTCGACCGGGCGCGTGACCTGCTCCGGGAGCTGGAGGAGAAGTGGGACGCGATCGGTTTCGTCCCCCGCGACCGGGTCCGGGAGTTCGATGACCGGCTCGGGGCCCTGCAGTCCCGGGTCACCGACTTCGCGGATGCGCAGTGGCGCCGGACCGATCCGGAACTGCAGTCCCGGCTCGACCAGTTCCGGGACCGCGCGGCACAGTTCACCGCCGACGCCGCGGCCGCGGCGCAGGCCGGGAAGACGAAGAAGGCCGCCGAGCTGCGGGCTCAGGCGGCACAGTGGGAGGAATGGGCGGCCACCGCGGCCGCCGCAGCGGGTCAGGAGGACTGACCGGCGCCGTCGGCCCCGGCGCTCCCGTCGGTGCTGCCGGTGCTACCGGTGCTGCCGCTGCTGTCGCTGCTGTCGGCACCGCTGTCCCGGCCGGCCCGTTCCCGGCGGGCACGGGCCCGGGCACGACGGTCGTCGACGACGACCGCATCGTCATGGGGCTGCAGTCCGGTCCGGAGGACCTGCTGGGCGGCCCGGGAATCCTCGTCCCGGTGCACGGCGTCCCGGCGCAGCGCGTTGATCGCCGACTGCACCGCGCTCCGGCGGAACAGCCGTGACGACAGGGTGAAGACGATGACCAGCAGGCCGATACCGCCGATGAACAGGCCGATCGACGGGCCCGAGCCGGGCTCTGTCGGCGGCCGGGAGTTCCGGAAGCCGATCGCCAGCACACAGTAGAAGGCACCGACGGCGGCGAATGCCCAGTTCACCCAGGCCACGACCGAGGATTTCGAGAACAACGTGCCCAGCGGCAGGAGCACGCCGCCGATCAGGGCCAGCCAGGCGTAGATCCGCTCGGGCATCGTCGTGACGTAGTCTTCCGCGCGCTGCGAGAACAGCAGCACGTCGTAGCCGAACACCTTGCCGGAGTGCGGCAGGAAGATCGCCACGAACACCATGATCAGGCCGATGGCGAGCCACGGGGTGACCCGCCCCAGCACGATCGTCCCTGCCGCGGAGCGTTCCGCCTTCGCCAGGTCACCGCCGGATTCCTGGGTCAGTTGCGTCACCCGCCGGTCGATCGCCGACCGGCGTTTCCGGTTGGCTTCCGCCCGTGCCGTCTCCGGCGTGTCCTGCGTGTCACTCACAACCGCATCCTCCGTCCGTGTCCGAACCGCAGCAGGATGCTGCCGGTTCCTGTCCGGGACGCCCGATCCCGGGCAGTCCCAGCCCCACGCCGACTGGTGCCGTCGTAGGGGTCTGACCTGACGCGCTCATGTCGCCCGCCCGCGTGCGGCGGTGGCTGTGCAGCCCCGAATCGGCGAGGAGGAAGTGCGGTGCCGCACCCGTGACCGTCACCTCGACGACGTCGCCGGGACGCACCGTCGCCTCGTCGGGCACCGCGAAGTGCACCAGTCGTCCGTCGCGGGCGCGGCCGGACATCCGGTGGGTGGTGGCGTTCTTGCGTCCGCCGCCCTCCTGCACGAGCAGTTCGAGGCGGCGTCCCACCAGCTTCGCGTTCTCCTCGGCGCTGATGCGCTCCTGCAGGGCCAGGAGCCGTTCGTACCGGTCCTGGACCACCGCCTTGGGCACCTGGTCGGCCAGGTCGGCGGCCGGGGTTCCCGGACGCGGCGAGTACTGGAAGGTGAACGCACTGGTGAACCGGGCCTGTTCGACCACCCGGAGGGTGTCCTGGAAATCCTCCTCGGTCTCCCCGGGGAAGCCGACGATGATGTCGGTGGTGATCGCCGCGTCCGGCAGTTTCGCCCGGACCTTGTCGAGGATGCCGAGGAACTTCTTCGACCGGTAGGACCGGCGCATGTCCTTCAGCACCTTGTCGGAGCCCGACTGCAGCGGCATGTGCAGCTGCGGGCACACCACCGGGGTCTCCGCCATCGCGTCGATGACGTCATCGGTGAACTCGGCCGGGTGCGGGCTGGTGAAGCGGAGGCGCTCCAGCCCCTCGATCTCCCCGCAGGCGCGCAGCAGTTTCGAGAAGGCGCTGCGGTCCCGCGCGATGGCGGGATCGGAGAAGTGGACGCCGTAGGCGTTGACGTTCTGGCCGAGCAGTGTCACCTCGGTGACCCCCTGATCGACCAGTGCCTTCACCTCGGCGAGGATGTCGCCGGGACGCCGGTCCTGCTCGGTGCCCCGCAGCGACGGGACGATGCAGAAGGTGCAGGTGTTGTTGCAGCCCACCGAGACGCTCACCCAGCCGGCGTAGGCGGACTCCCGCTTCGCCGGGAGGACGGAGGGGAACTGCTCCAGCGAGTCGGCGATCTCCACCTCGGCGCGCCGGTTGTGGGCGCTGCGCGACAGCAGTGTCGGCAGCGAGCCCATGTTGTGGGTGCCGAAGACGACGTCGACCCACGGGGCACGGTCGACGACGACGTCCTTGTCCTTCTGCGCCATGCAGCCGCCGACGGCGATCTGCATCCCCGGGTGGGCGTCCTTCACCTTCTTCAGCTGGCCGAGGGTGCCGTAGAGCCGGTTGTCGGCGTTCTCCCGCACCGCGCAGGTGTTGAAGACGACGACGTCCGGGTCGGCGTCCTCCCCCGCCGGCAGGTAGCCGCTGTCCTCCAGCAGGCCGGAGAGCCGTTCCGAATCGTGCACGTTCATCTGGCAGCCGAACGTCCGCACCTGGTAGGTGCGGCGGGCCGTGGCCGTCTCCCCGGCCACGCCCCCGGCTCCGTCAGTTCTCTGGTAGTCAACCACGGTCCCCGAGTCTAGTGCAGCCGACGGACGCCCCCGAAACCTGCGTCCGCGTGCCGGGCCACGATCTGAGCCGCCGTCGTGGGCCACCGTCGGGGGCCGCCATTTCCTCCCGGTTAAAAAACCTGTGGCGCAGCGCACCGCCCCCGCCCCCATCGGATAGGGTTCCACTATGACAGCAACAGAGAATGCCCACAGCATGATTCAGCTGAGCGGGGTGAACAAGTACTTCGGCGACTACCACGCCCTCCGCGACATCAACCTCGACGTCCCGGCCGGCCAGGTCGTCGTCCTGCTCGGTCCCTCCGGTTCCGGTAAGTCGACCCTGTGCCGGACCATCAACCGGCTCGAGACCATCGACTCCGGTGAGATCCGTATCGACGGTGAACTCCTCCCCGAGGAGGGCAAGGACCTCGCCCGCCTCCGGTCCGATGTCGGCATGGTCTTCCAGCAGTTCAACCTGTTCAGCCACATGACCATCCGGGACAACATCACCCTCGCCCCGATGAAGGTCCGCGGCAAGTCGAAGGCCGAGGCCAACAAGCTCGCCGACCAGCTCCTCGAACGGGTCGGGATCGGCGCCCAGGCCGACAAGTACCCCGCCCAGCTCTCGGGCGGCCAGCAGCAGCGCGTCGCCATCGCCCGCGCCCTGGCCATGGAGCCGAAGATCATGCTCTTCGACGAGCCGACCTCCGCGCTCGACCCGGAGATGATCAACGAGGTGCTCGACGTCATGGCCGGTCTCGCCGCCGACGGCATGACCATGGTCTGTGTCACCCACGAGATGGGTTTCGCCCGCCGGGTCGCCAACCGCGTCCTGTTCCTCGCCGACGGCGCCATCGTCGAGGACTCCACCCCGGACGAGTTCTTCACCAACCCGGAGTCCGACCGGGCCAAGGACTTCCTGTCCAAGATCGTCGGACACTAGGAGGCGGTGCACATGCCCAGGAAAGGCAGAATCACCCGACACCTCGTACGGCGCACGACCGCGGCGGTCGTCGCCGTCGCCGGCGCCTTCGCACTGGCCTCCTGCGGCTCCTCGGAGCCACGGTCGCTGCTCGACGACATCCGTGACGGCCATGTCACCCTCGGCACCAAGTTCGACCAGCCCGGCCTCGGCGAGCGCACGCCGAACAAGAACTTCGTCGGTCTCGACACCGACGTCTCCCGCTACGTCGTCAACCACATCGCCGAGAAGAACGGCTGGGAGGAACCGGACATCACCTGGCGCGAGACACCGTCCGCCCAGCGTGAGACGCTGATCAACAACGGCGAGGTCAACATGATCACCGCCTCGTACTCGATCAACGCCGGACGGCTCGCCGCCGTCGACTTCGGCGGACCCTACCTTGTCACGCACCAGGCACTGCTGGTGCGCGGCGACTCGGGAATCAAGCAGCTCAGTGACGTCGCCCCCGGAACCCGGCTGTGCTCGGTCTCCGGCTCCACCCCCGCCCAGAAGGTCAAGGCGGCGCTGCCCGACGTGCAGCTCCAGGAGTTCGACACCTACGCCGCCTGCGCCGAAGGAGTGAAGCAGGGCGTCGTCGACGCCCTCACCACCGACGCGACGATCCTCGCCGGGTTCGCGGAGCGTTACAAGGAGCGCTACGGCGACGACTTCAAGGTCGTGCAGCTGAAGAACCCCGACGGCTCCTTCTGGACCGACGAGAACTACGGCATCGGCATCCCCAAGGGTGACGGCGCCGACAAGGACGCCATCAACGAGGCTCTCGAGGACATGTACTCCGACGGAAGCTTCACACGGATGGTCAAGGACAACCTCGGCGACGACTTCGAGATCGGCGACAAGCCCGACATCGGTGACCTGTCGTTCGCGGACAAAGACTAGAAAGGGAGGTGCATCACATCATGAGTTCCGAACTCTGGTCCGATATGGGCCCTGAGCTGTGGCCCGCCTTCTGGGTGACCATCAAGCTCTCGGTCTATTCCGCGATCGGGTCCCTGATCCTCGGCATCATCCTCACCGCCATGAGGGTGTGCCCGGTCGGTATCCTCCGTGCGGTCGCCAACGCCTACACGACCATCATCCGTAACACCCCGCTGACGCTGATCATCCTCATCGCGTCGCTGGGCCTCTACTACAACCTCAACGTGCTGCTCGCCTCGGACTCCAGCAACAAGTTCATCGAGCAGCAGAACTTCCGCCTGGCGGTGCTGGCGTTCATCGTCTACACCTCCACCTTCGTGGCGGAGTCCCTGCGATCGGGGATCAACACCGTGCCCTTCGGACAGGCCGAGGCCGCCCGCTCGCTCGGGATGTCGTTCATGCAGAACTTCCGCTACGTGGTCTTCCCGCAGGCCATCCGCGGTTCCATCGTCCCGCTGGGGAACACGTTGATCGCCCTGATCAAGAACACGACCATCGCCTCGGTCATCGGTGTGGCGGAGGCCTCACTGCTGATGAAGACAATGCAGGAGAACTACGCCAGTGACATGTTCGCCATCTTCGCGATCATCGCGGTCGGCTTCATCATCCTCACCCTCCCGACCGGTCTGTTCTTCGGCTGGGCCGGCAAGCGTTGGGCGGTGAAGCGCTGATGTCCGATACCCGCGCCACCGTCCTCTACGACGCCCCCGGCCCCCGCGCCCGGAAGGTCAACCTCGGTCTCGCCGTCATCACCGTCATCGTCCTGCTGCTCATCCTCGCCGGTGTGCTGTGGAAGCTCGGTGACGGCGGACAGCTCGACGGCGACAAGTGGGAGATCTTCTTCTACGGCACCACGTGGACGACCTATATCCTCCCCGGGCTGCTCAACACTGTCGTCGCAGCGATCTTCTCGATCATCCTCGCCCTCATCATCGGTGCCCTGCTGGGCATCGGACGTCTCTCCACCCACCGGTCGATCCGGTGGATCTGCACCGTGATCGTGGAGTTCTTCCGCTCGATCCCGGTGCTGGTGCTCATGCTGTTCGCCTACGTACTCTTCGCGGAGTACGCGGTGTTCCCCTCCACCATGCTCGGTTTCGCCGCCGTCGTCTTCGGTCTGACGATGTACAACGGTTCGGTCATCGCCGAGACCCTGCGGTCCGGCATCGAGTCGCTGCCGAAGGGTCAGTCGGAGGCGGCCGCGGCCCTGGGCCTGTCCTGGGGTCTCACCATGCGCAAGATCCTACTGCCGCAGGCGTTCGCGGCCATGCTGCCGGCGATCATCTCGCAGATGGTCATCGCCCTGAAGGATTCCGCGCTCGGTTACGCCATCGGCTTCGTCGAGGTCGTCCGTGGCGGACGCCAGCTCGGTGAGTACTACAGCTCGATGCTGCCGTCGCTGCTGGTGGTGGCGGCCATCATGATCATCATCAACTACGCGCTGACGAAGCTCGCGGAGCGGATCGAGTACCAGCTCCGCGCCGGCCGCTCCCGCCGCAACATCGTGGCGAAGGTCCCCCACCAGAAGACCCAGGGTGGGTTGGAGACCAAGGACGGCGCCATCGTGGACCCGCACGATGAGGGGTACAAGCCCATCCAGGGCGACTTCGAGTAGCCCCGGGGGCCGGGCTACCGCTCCCCGCCGAGTTCGGCGATGCGGGCGTCCAGCGCCTGCCGCGCGGCGGTGAGGCTGCGCCCCTGCGGGAATCCGCGGCGGGCCGCCACCCCGACGATCCGTCGGAGCGCCCGGTCGTAGTCCCGCCGGTCGGCCGGCACGGTTTTCACCGTGCCGGCCTTCTTCGTCACGAGCTCGCCGAGCACCCGGTCCTGGTCGGCCTCGGAGACCTGTTCCAGCGCCTCCTCGATGACCGGGGCCGCCACGCCTTTCTCCCGGAGCTCGCGGCGCAGCACGGCCACCGACTTGCGTTGGTTGGCCGCCCGCTGCCGGACCCATTCGTGCGCGAAACGTGCGTCATCGAGCATGCCGGCCCGCAGGCAGCGGTCGATGACCGCCTCCACCAGGGCGGGATCGTCGCCCTCGTCGAGGCTGTCGGTGAGCCGGCGCCGCAGCTCGGCGACGGACCGGTCCCGCTGTTCGATGAGGCGGTTCGCCTTCGCCGTCAACGGCGCGAGGCGTTCCTCCGCCAGTTCGTCGACGAGCGGTTCTCCCCCGCCCGACTGGACCGCCTCGATGGCGGCGCGCAGTCGCTCGAGGCGGTCGGTCCGGCCTGTGTCGTCCCCCGGCACGGTCTAGTCGTCGTCCTCGTCGTCGAAGGTCGGCACCACACCGATCGGCGCGTCCTCCGGGACGCCGTTGGCGACGGCGGCGAGACCTGCGGCATCCTCCGCCGCGTCCTCCTCCGGCTCGGCCTGCTTGCCGGCGTAGGGGCCGACGTGCAGTTCCTGCATGATGAGATCCTCGATCTCCGAGGACAGGTCCGGGTTCTCCTTGAGGAACTCACGGGCCTTCTCCTTGCCCTGCCCCAGCTGGTCGCCCTTGTAGGTGTACCAGGATCCGGACTTCTTGATCAGTCCGTTGTCCACGCCCAGGTCGATGATCGACCCTTCCCGGGAGATGCCCTGGCCGTAGAGGACATCGAACTCGGCGATCTTGAACGGCGGCGAGACCTTGTTCTTGACGATCTTCATCTTGGTCCGGTTACCGACCGCGTCCTGCCCGTCCTTGAGGGTCTGGATCCGGCGGATGTCACAGCGGACAGAAGCGTAGAACTTCAGTGCCTTACCGCCGGTCGTCGTCTCCGGCGAACCGAACATCACGCCGATCTTCTCGCGGAGCTGGTTGATGAAGATGGCGGTGGTGCCGGTCTGGCTGAGCGCACCGGTCATCTTGCGCAGCGCCTGGCTCATGAGGCGGGCCTGCAGACCGACGTGGCTGTCGCCCATCTCCCCCTCGATCTCCGCCTTCGGGGTCAGCGCCGCGACCGAGTCCACCACGATGATGTCGACCGCACCCGACCGGACGAGCATGTCGGCGATCTCGAGTGCCTGCTCGCCGGTGTCCGGCTGGGAGACGAGGAGGTTGTCCGTGTCCACGCCGAGCTTCTTGGCGTACTCGGGGTCGAGGGCGTGCTCCGCGTCGATGAAGGCGGCGATACCGCCGCCCTTCTGTGCCTCGGCGACCGCGTGGAGCGCCACCGTGGTCTTACCCGAGGACTCCGGACCGTAGATCTCGACGACACGGCCCCGCGGGAACCCGCCGATGCCGAGCGCGACGTTGATCGCGATATTCCCCGAGGAGATCACACGCATCGGTGGCCGGTCGTCATCCCCCAGACGCATGACGGCGCCCTTGCCGAAGTCCTTCTCGATCTGCGCCATGGCCAGATCGAGGGCCTTCTGCCTGTCGTTACCGCCCGATGCGGAACTCTTCTTCTTAGCAGCCATGATGTTCTCTCGCTTTCGTGGTGGTCACGCCGTGTAGTTCCCGGTGATTCACCGGATAGACGCTCCTGCGCGTCCGTTGGTTCCCCGTCGTTCTACCGTGGCCGTCGGACACCGGCCACTGTACACGAACGACTGTTCGAATGTCGAGATCATTCGTCCGCACCGAGCCGACGGTCCTCCGGGACGTCGAAATCGTCGCACAGCGCCCACCAGACCTCCCGGAGGTCAGCGCCGCGTTCCACCAGTTCCCCGGCGGTCGCGCCGAAGGCGGACAGGACATGGGAGCCGGCGATCCAGCTGCCGAAGGCGTCGCCGAACTCCCCCGTGACCAGCCGGTCGAATTCCGTACGTCGCATGGTGCCCCAGCCTACCTCCGAGCCGCACCCACCCCGAATTGAACACCGTACAGTAAGGATCTACACTACTGCCCATGACAAAACGATCCGCAGGAAACCCCACCGGCGTCCGGGCCGGTGACATCGCCGTCATCGCCGCGTTCGCGGCCCTCATCATCGTCCTCGGCGGTGTCTCCGTCCCAGTCGGCGGCGCGGGCGTCCCGATCGTCCTGCAGAACATGGGCATCGCCCTGGCCACCATGATCCTCGGCTGGCGCCGCGGCGGCCTCGCCGTCCTCCTGTTCCTCGGGGTCGGCTTCCTCGGCGTCCCGAACATGGCCGGCTGGACCCCCGCCCTCTCCGCGGTCTCCGGGCCCACCGTCGGCTACATCGTGGGCTACGCCGTCGTCGGCTTCCTCGTCGGGGCACTCTGCGACCTCAGCTCCCGCATCCCCCGGGTCGCCGGGAACCCCGCCCTGCTCACCGCCTGGTTCACCGTCGCCGGCCTCATCGGCGTCCTGGTGCAGTACCTGTGCGGATCCGTCGGGCTCATGGTCCGCACCGGCATGGACTTCGGCGCCGCGCTCGCCTCCAACGGCCCCTTCATCCCCGGAGACGTCATCAAGGTCGTCGTCGCCGCCGTCATCGCCACCGCCGTCCTGCGCGCGATCCCGGACCTGCGGCCCCGGCGCTCCACCGCAGCCACCACCGCCAGCACGGCGACCGGCGCCCCCGCGACCGCCGGCACCCCGACCCGGGCGATCTAGATGACCGTGCAGTTCGACCGTGCGACCGTCGTCACCGACGACCGCACCATCCTCCACCCGACGAGCTGCACGCTCGCCGAACACCGCATCAGCATCATCGGGGCCAACGGCAGCGGGAAATCCACCTTCATCCGCCTCATCAACGGACTGACCGACCTCACCGGCGGACAGGTCCACGTCGACGGCCTGGACGTCGCGAAGAAGGGCCGCAAGGTCCGACAGCGCGTCGGGTTCCTCTTCTCCGACCCCGACAACCAGATCATCATGCCGACCGTCGCCGAGGACGTCGCCTTCTCGCTGCGCGGCACCGGACTGTCCCGGGCGGCGACCGCACAGGCGGTCGAGGACGCGCTCGCCGCCGTCGGCCTCGCCGGACGCGGCGACCAGTCCCCCCACCTGCTCTCCGGCGGGGAGAAACAGATGCTCGCCCTGGCGTCCGTCACCGCCCTGGACCCCTCACTCATCGTCGCCGACGAGCCCACCGGACTGCTCGACCTCGTCAACCGCAACCGGCTGCGCCGCCGCTTCGACGCCCTCCCGCAGCAGCTCATCGTCGTCACCCATGATCTCGAGCTCGCCGCGGACGCCGACCGGACGCTCTGCATCTCCGGCGGCCGCGTCATCGACGACGGAGCCCCGGCGGACGTCATCGCCTCCTACGTCGAGAGGATGGCCGTCGCATGATCCGGGCCGACCGCGTCCCGCTGGGTCTGTACGTCCCCGGCACCTCGCCAGTCCACCGGGCACCGGTGTGGGCGAAGCTCACCGTCCTCGCCGTATTTCTCGTCACCACCGCGATCGTCGTCGACACCTGGGTCGGCGGGCTGGTCAGCATCGCCGTCGTGGTCTTCGTCGCACTGCTGGCCAGGGTGCCGCTGCGTGTCCTGGCACGTCAGCTCACCGGCCCGGTGCCGATCCTCGTCTTCGTCGGTCTGCTGCTGTGGTGGCGGAGCACCTGGCAGGACGCCCTGTCCACCGTCCTCGTCCTCCTCGCCGCCGTCTCCGCCGCCGTCCTGCTCACCCTCACCACCCGGGTCTCGGCGATGATGGCGGGTTTCGACCGGATGCTGCGGCCGCTGGGACGGTTCGGTGTTCCGGTCGAGGCCGTCAGTCTCGCCCTGACCCTCACCATCCGGCTCATCCCCCTGCAGGTGCAGATGGTCGGTGAGGTCCTCGACGCGAGAAAGGCCCGCGGCTCCCGTGCCGCGGGCCTGTCCCTCACCGCCTTCGGTGTCCCCGTCGTCGTCCGCACCATCCTGCGGGCCCGTGGCATCTCGGACGCCCTGCGGGCCCGCGGCGCGGCCGACTGACCCCGGGGACGTACAGCTACTCCCCCCGGAGCTGCCGCATCTTCTCGGCGACGGCGTCCGCACTGACATTCTGCGCCGTGGGCTGGGCCGCGTCCGGCTGCGCCTGCCCGTCGATGGCCTTCGCAGCGCCGCCGGCCACCGCGGCCGGACCACCCTGCTGCCCACCGTTCATCTCGGCACGCAGCTGCTCGAGGCGGGAGTGCCCGGCCATCTGCACCCCGGCCTGCTGCACCTCCACCATCCGGTTCTGCACCGAGTTCTCGGCGAGTTCGGCCTGACCGAGCGCGTTGGAGTACCGGCGCTCGATCTTCTCCCGCACCTGGTCCAGGTTCGGGGAGCTGCCGTCGGTCACCTGGTTCATCGACTGCAGGGACTCGGCGACCTTCTCCTGCATCTTGGCCTGCTCCAGCTGACTGAGCAGCTTCGTGCGCTCGGCGGTCTTCTGCTGGAGCTGCATCGCATTGCGCTCCACCGCCTTCTTCGCCTGGGCAGCCTGCTGGAGAGCCTGGTCATGGAGCGTCTTGAGGTCCTCCACCGACTGCTCGCCGGTCACCAGCTGTGCGGCGAAGGCCTCCGCGGCATTCTCGTATTCGGTGGCCTTCTGCGCGTCGCCGTCGGCGCGGGCCTTGTCCGCCAGCGTCAGCGCCTGCTTCGTGTTCGCCTGCAGTTTCTCGATCTCGGCGAGCTGACGGTTCAGCTTCATCTCGATCTGCCGCTGGTTGCCGATCACGGCGGCCGCCTGCTGGGAGAGCTGGCGATGCTGGTTCTGCGCCTCCTGGATCGCCTGCTCGATCTGGATCTTCGGATCCGCGTTCTCCTCGATCTTCGAGTCGAACAGGGCCATCAGATATTTCCAGCCCTTGCTGAACGGGTTAGCCATGGGTCTTGTGCTCTCCTAGAGGTTCGGATGCTGCGGCGGGTCGTCACGCAGGCGAGACGGGCGAAAGTATATCAGGGCGACCACCCTCGTCGAGATGAGCGGCGAGTTGCGCTGCAGCGGCATCGAACGCCATCATCTCGGCCGCTTCGAGGATCACCCGGGACACCTGCACGCCGAGAGCATGGCAGATGCTCGCCAGCAGTTCCGAGGAGACCTCCTTGCGACCGCGTTCCAGCTCGGAGAGATACCCGGGGCTGACCTTCGCCTGGTCCGCCAGGTCGCGCAGCGACCGGTGGGCGTCCTCCCGGAGCCCACGCAGCGTCGCCCCCAGTGCCTCGCGCAGCAGGGGTTCCGCCACCGGGGCAGTGGTACCGGCAGTGCGGAACACCTCGGGGTGCTGAGCCTGCTCAGCGTTCCCCGGGTGCCTTTTCTCGAGTAGCGTCGTGTTCTTGGCCATCACAACCTCCAACGGCTGAGGGGGCGGTTATGTTCCCCGAGTTTACCCGACTGAGCTCCGTCGCATGTCACAGGCATGTGACGACCGCATTCCGGAAACTGTCCGGGGACCGGTCCCGGGAACACCGGGCCGGTCATTCCCGGCAGGCGCCCCCGGGCTGCAGCGCGCCGACCGCGGTGAGCAGTTCCTCCAGCGCCTGGTCGACGGTCGCCCGCCGTACCGCGGAGCGGACCGCCTCGTCCGTACCCCCGGCCGCCGACTGCCAGCGGTCATCCAGGGCGGCCACCCGCGGTACCCCGGCGTCCAGACGTGCGGACCAGACTCCGATCCACACCTCCCCGACCGGGTGCCCGTCCTGACTGTCCGGGCCGGCCACGCCGGTGACCCCGACCCCGAGATCCGCGCCGCACCGCTGTGCCGTCCCCCGGGCGAGCTGACCGGCGACCTCGGGGTCCACCGGGCCACGGCGGGCAAGCAGGGTGGCGTCCACCCCGGCGAGGTCGTGCTTGAGTTCGGTGGCGTAGACGATGAGGCCGCCGCGCAGCACAGCGGACGCACCCGGGATCTCCGCCACCGTGGCGGCGAGCAGTCCGGCGGTCAGTGATTCCGCGGTGGCGACGGTGACACCCGCGGCACCGGCGGTCGCGACGAGGTCGGCCGCCACCTGCCGGCCGGTACCGGTGGTGTCCGCGCTCGTCTCCGCCTGACGGAATCCGTGGCCGGTCATGCCTGAGCCCCGACCTCCGGCCGGTTCCGCGAGTCCAGCAGGTACTGGGCACCGGTGACGACGGTGACGACAACGGCGGCGAGCACCAGGACGAGGGTGATCCAGTCGGTCCAGCCCGGCAGCGGCGCGATGACCATGCCCACCGCGAAGGTCTGCAGCAGGGTCTTGAGCTTTCCGCCCTTGGAGGCGGGCACCACCTTGCCGCGGCGGGCCAGGATCATCCGCCAGACGGTGATACCGAGTTCACGCACCACGATGACGACCGTGACCCACCACCACAGGTCACCGAGGATGTTCAGGGTGACCATCGCGGAGATCATGAGGGCCTTGTCCGCGACCGGGTCAGCGAGTTTGCCGTAGTCGGTGATCACCTCGTAGCGCCGGGCGAGGAAGCCGTCCAGCTGGTCGGTCATCATCAGTGCGGCGAAGGCCAGCAGCGCCCACCAGCGCAGCCCGTCGTGGAGTTCGCGGTCGCCGTCGAGCGGACCCGCCGCGACCAGCAGCCAGACGAAGAACGGGATGAGGACGATACGGACCGTGGTCAGTACGTTGGGGACGTGGTAGCGGTGGACCGCCCGCCCCATGGTCGACCGGCGCCACCTCAGGCCGTGGTGGTGCTCCCTGCTCTGGTCCGCTGTCTCGTGCACGCCCCTCACTCTACCCAGATGACCCGTCGCGGCGCCGACCCGGACCCCGTTCCGGGCGCGGCCACCGCCTGCTCTGTGCCGGTCGTGCCCCTAATCGGTGCCCTCGACGACGTGACGCTCGTGCTCCACCGGTTGTTCGTCGGTGTCCCGCCGACTCTTCCAGAGACTCGCGCCGATGGTGACGACGAGCACCACGACAATGACCAGCAGCGACGTGACGGTACTGATCTCCGGGGCACCGTGCACGCCGTCGCCGCCGTTGATGAACGGGATGTTGTTCTCGTGGAGGGCATGGAGGACCATCTTCACGCCGATGAAGGCGAGGATGACGCCCAGTCCGTAGGGCAGGTACACGAGACGCTCGAGCAGCCCTCCCAGCAGGAAGTACATCTGACGCAGCCCCAGCAGCGACAGCGCGTTCGTGGTGAACACGATGTAGGGCTCCTGGGTGATGCCGTAGATCGCGGGGATGGAGTCCAGCGCGAACATGAGGTCGGTCAGGCCGATGGCGACGAGGCAGATGAACAGCGGGGTCAGGGCACGCTTGCCGAGGTGGCGGGTGACCAGCCGGTCCGAGTCATAGCCCTCGCTGACCGGGATGACCTTCCGGATGAACTTGATGAGCTTCATGTCGTTCGGGTCGGTCTCCGGCACGTCCCGCACCTCGTCGGCGATGGTCTTCACCGCGATCACCAGCAGGAACAGCCCGAAGAGGTAGAACACGTCCGACCATGCCTCGATGATCGCCGCACCCAGGGCGATGAACACGCCCCGCAGCACCAGCGACAGGGCGATGCCGATGAGCAGGACCTTCTGCTGGTACTTCGGCGGGATCTTGAATGCGCCCATGATCAGGGCGAAGACGAAGAGGTTGTCCACACTCAACGCCTTCTCCGTGACATAGCCGGAGAAGAACTCCATGCCGTGCGCGTGCGGGTCGCCGGGTTCACCCCAGGTCAGCCAGAGGAACACGCCGAAAGCGACGGACACCAGGACGTAGAAGAGGGTCCAGAACCCGGATTCCCGCATCGACGGGGCGTGGGGTTTCCGGACGTGGGAGTAGAAATCGAAGATGAAGAAGCCGGCGATGACGAGGATCGTGATGATCCAGGTGAGAGCGTTCACTTCCATGACGGAATATTCCTCCGGTCGCGATGAGTCGGTGACCGGAGGTCTCCCCCACCACCTCGCCCCGGAACGGGCGGGTGGCCGACGCGACCGGGGGACGCCACGGGACCGGCTGTAGGAGCCGGGCGCGCGCCACCGTGTTGACGATCGTCGTCGTGGGCGGGGTACTCCCCTCCATGACGCTGGCCAGCATACCAGGCCCGGACGCCGCGGCAGGGGGTGCCGCGCCTGCCGGTCAGAACGCCCCGGTGTTCCCGCTAGGGTCCGCCCGGACCACCCGGGTCGCAGGGTCCGCGTCCACCACGCCGAAGCCGTCTCCGGCACCGTCGTCGGCGGCGTCCGGCCCGTCGTCGAGCACGCCCTTGGGCGCGTCCGCCGGGTCGGCCCCCTTGATCATCCAGAGCATGGTCTCCAGCTCCTCGGGCTTGACGAGGACCTCACGGGCCTTCGATCCCTCGGACGGTCCGACCACGCCGCGGGTCTCCATGAGGTCCATGAGACGGCCGGCCTTGGCGAAACCGATACGCAGCTTGCGCTGCAGCATCGACGTCGAACCGAACTGACTGCTCACGACCAGTTCGACGGCCTGGAGCAGGTCCTCGAGGTCGTCGCCGATATCGGCGTCGATCTCCTTCTTCGCCTCGGCGGCCTTGTCCTCGGTCACGCCCTCGGTGTAGTCGGGCTCCGCCTGCGCCTTGGCGGCGTCCACGACCGCCTGGACCTCTTCGTCGGTGACGAAGGCGCCCTGGAGCCGCTTCGGCTTGTTCGCCCCCTGCGGGATGAACAGGCCGTCGCCCATACCGATGAGCTTCTCGGCACCACCCTGGTCGAGGATGACGCGGGAGTCCGTCAGCGAGGACGTCGCGAAGGCCAGCCGGGACGGCACATTGGTCTTGATCAGACCGGTGACGACGTCCACGGACGGGCGCTGCGTCGCCAGCACCAGGTGGATACCCGCGGCGCGGGCCTTCTGGGTGATCCGGACGATGGCGTCCTCGATCTCCTTCGGGGCCGTCATCATGAGGTCGGCGAGCTCGTCGACGACGCAGACGATGTACGGATACGGCCGGTACTCCCGCTCGGAGCCGAGCGGGGTGGTGATCTCGCCGGACTTCACCTTCCGGTTGAAGTCCTTGATGTGGCGCACGCGGGCGGACTTCATGTCCATGTACCGCTGCTCCATCTCCTCGACCAGCCAGGTCAGCGCCGTCGCAGCCTTCTTCGGCTGCGTGATGATCGGCGTGATGAGATGCGGGATGCCCTCGTAGGGGGTCAGCTCCACCATCTTCGGGTCGACGAGGATGAGGCGGACCTCCTCCGGGGTCGCCCGGGTGAGGAGGGACACGAGCAGCGAGTTGACGAAGGCCGACTTACCGGAACCGGTGGAGCCGGCGACCAGCAGGTGCGGCATCTTCTGGATCGAGTGCGCGACAAAGTCGCCCTCGATGTCCTTGCCCAGGCCGATGAGCATCGGGTCGTGGTCGGCGACCACCGCCGGAGCGTGCAGCACATCGCTGAGCCGCACCATCTCACGGTCGGTGTTCGGCACCTCGATACCGACCGCGGACTTCCCCGGGATCGGGGTGAGCAGGCGGACATTGTCCGTCGCCGCGGCGTAGGCCAGGTTCGACTGCAGGTTGGTGATCTTGGAGACCTTCACACCCGGGCCGAGCTCGACCTCGTAGCGGGTGACCGTCGGCCCCCGGGAGAACCCGGTGACCTTGGCGTCCACCTTGAATTCCAGGAAGACCTCGGTGATCGCGGCGATCATCCGGTCGTTCGCGGCGCTGCGGGTCTTCGGCGCCTCGCCGGGGATCAGCAGGTCGCTGGAGGGCAGGACGTAGTCGGACGCCGTGTCCGCCGGTGCAGCGGCACCGTCCTCCTCCACCGGTGCGGTCGCCGGGACGGTGGCTGCGTCGATACCGGACCGTGCCGCGATCCGACGGCGGGTCTCCTCGACCACGGCGGGGGCCGGGGCAGGCGCCGCGGCGGCAGCACCGGCGGTGGCGTCAACCGTCGGCAGCTCTGACGTGGGGGTCTCGTCCTGGGTCGCGGCCGGGCGGGAGGTGACCGGACGTGCCGCGGCCGGTCGGGGCGCCGCAGCGGGGGTCACGGGCGCCGCAGGAGCCGCGGTGTCCGCAGCAACGTCGTCGAGCAGATTGACGTCGAGGTCGTCGTCCGGCCGGTGATCCTGGTGGTGCGGCTCATCGAAGCCGAAGGCCTCGTATTCGCCGTCCTCGGGGGCCACCGGCTCATCCCACGGTTCCACGGTGTCGACGGGATCTGTGTCTGCAGCGTCCGAGGCATCCGCAGCGTCCGCCGGAGAGAACGACAGGGTGCCGTGCTCGTCCACCGGGTAGTTGTCCACGGGCGACCGCGGGGGCTCAGCAGCTTCGGCTCGCCCCGGAGCCGCTGCAGCACGGTGCGGACGTCCCGCACCGCCGCGCGCCGACCGCGGCCCGGCGGCCCGGCGGCTCGCCGGCGGGCGGTGGGCCGGGTAGTCGCTGAGCTCCATCGGGTCGTCGTGCCCGTCCACCTGATCGGACGTGGTGTACGGGGCGTCCGCCCCGTCACGGTAGTCACGGTAGTCACGTCGGTACGACATGCGGCCGCGACCGGCGAAGCCGAGCCAGGACGACAGGGCGCGACCGAGTTCCCGGACCGTCATGCCGGTCAGCTGCAGTCCGCCGTAGACGATGACGAGAAGCAGGAGCGGCACAGCGAGATAGGGACTGAAGCCCACCGCCGCCGGGCCGCCGATGAGGGTGCCGATGATTCCGCCGGCCCGGGCGCGACCGTCGGTGTCCGCCGGCTGGCCCGCGAAGACGTGGAACAGGGCGAGGACCGCCACGACGATCAGGGCGATGCCGATACCCAACCGGAGGTGGGAGTGCTGGGTGGTGCGGATGCCGACCATGAGGACCCATCCCACACCGACCAGGACGACGGGCACCACGAGGGCGCCCGCGCCGATCAGCCAGGTCAGCGCGAACGCCAGACCGTCGCCGACCGTCCCGCCGATACCGAACCAGAGTGTGGCGGCCGTGACGAGGGCGAGGGCGAACACGATGAGGGCGGGGCCGTCGTAGCCGCCGCCGACGGGCAGCCGGTCCACCGGCTCCGCCGCGGCGGCGATGTCACGGTCGTCACGGTCGTCACGGTCGTCACGGTCGTCACGGTCGTCACGGTCGTCACGGTCGTCACGGTCGTCACGGTCGTCCCGGCCGGCGTCACCGGCAGGGTCGTCCTTACCGCCGTGCCGCCCGCCCGTCTTCGTCGTCGCACGGGAGAAGTTCGCCGCCGCGCGGTCCATCACCGTCGTCGGCACCGCATCACCGGCAGCTCTGTCTGCACTGTCGGTCCGGCGCCGCTTCTTCCGCCCGCGCGCGGGGCGGGGGGCGTCATCCGCGTCGTCGACGAGGTCGAGATCGTCGGTCAGACCGGTTCCGTCATCCCGGACGGACAGGTGCCGGGCGAGTCCGCCGACTCCCCGCGCCGCCCCGCTGAACAGTGACCCCAGCGATGACCCGACGGCACCGAACGCCCCGGAGGTGCGCTCGAAGTCACTCGTGTCATAGGACGGGGTCCGACGGGCAGGACGCGACGACGCCGGCCGGCGACCGGAGTCCCGGGACGGCGACGTTCTCGAACGGCTTGTCGTAGGCATGCCCGCCAGTCTAGCCCGCGAACCCCAGGCTTAACAGTCGCAACACACGTCACACGCGCAACTTCTGCTCAGATTTTCCGGCGGACAACCTTGTCGACTGGACCCTCAATGGTCAACGTGCACGCCTTGTCCCGACCGAAAATCCAGAGCAGCAGCTCGCCGGCTTCACCGGTCAGCGTGACCTCCGGGCTACCACCGACGGTCACCTCGGGCCGGTGGCCGGACCCGGACCCGGCGGCATCGGTCCGGACCAGCCGCACACCGGCACCCGAGGAACTCACGAAACCCCGGGCCGACTGGGTGACCGCGGACCACAGGGCGTCCCGCGTCGCCTGCGGCAGATCCCGCGGCGTCCGCTCCCCTCCCCCACGGCGGACATCCTCGTGGTGGACGAAGTTCTCCGCCAGATTGATGAACCGGTCCACCAGCCGCATCGGATTCCACACCGGCGGCCCCTGCCGGTAGCTCTCCACGAGTTCCTCGTAGGGTTTCGCGGAGTACTGTTCGGTCACCGCGGCGAGATGCCCGGCGAACGGTCGGACGAACATGCCGACGGTGGCGTCCGGCCGGTGTTCCCGGACGACGAGGTGGACCGCGAGATCCCGGGTGGTCCACCCCTCGCACAGGGTCGGCGCATCGGGGCCCAGGGACAGCAGAAGGTCCGCACACGCGGTGCGTTCATCATGGGAGACGGTCATGTCTCCCGATGCTACGCGCCGTGTGGCGGACCTTCCGGGGGTTCAGATCTCCTGCTGCACTACAGCGAGGGGACGTGCTCCTCCGGGTCGAGCTCTTCGACGATCTCGCTGGTCATCGGGACGATGGTCGGGACGATCAGCGGCTCGCGCTTCCACTTGTCACGGACGAACTTGCCGACCTTGCGGCGCAGCACCTGCGCCATCCGGTACGGATCGTTCTCGCCCTCGCCGGCCAGGTCGAGCATCGTGTTGTCCACGACCTCGCTGACCTGCTTCATCATGGCGGCGGAGGCGTCGGAGAAGCCCTTCGCCACGACCTGCGGGTCCTCGAGGGGACGGCCGCTGCGGTTGTCGATGACGACCGTCACGTTGATCAGGCCGCCCTCCTTCATCGTGGCGCGCTCCTCGATCTCCTCCTCGCCCACGTCACCCATGGTGACGCCGTCGACGTAGAGGTTGCCGACCGGCACCTGGCCGACGACCGAGGCCTGACCGTTGACGAGGTCGACGACCACGCCGTTCTGGGCCAGCACGGTGTTGTCCGGGTTCACGCCGGTGGAGATGGCCAGCTGGCGGTTCGCGCGCAGGTGGCGCCACTCACCGTGGACCGGCATCGCGTTCTTCGGCCGGGCGGCGTTGTAGAGGAACAGCAGCTCCCCGGAGTAGCCGTGGCCCGAGGTGTGGACCATGGCGTCCTTGTTCGTGATGACCTCGGCGCCGATCTGGGCGAGCATGTTGGTCACACCGAACACCGCCTCCTCGTTGCCGGGGATCAGCGACGAGGACAGGATGATAAGGTCACCCGGGCGGATGGTGATCTGCCGGTGCTCGCGGCGGGCCATCCGGGACAGGGCCGCCATCGGCTCACCCTGGGTACCGGTGGTGATCAGCAGCACCTTGTGGGGCGCCATGCGGGAGGCCTCGTCCATCGAGACGATGGTGCCGCGGGGCGCGGTGAGCAGTCCCAGGCGCTCGGCGATCTCCATGTTGCGGATCATCGACCGGCCGTTGAAGGCGACCTTGCGGCCGGCCTTCACGGCGGCGTCCACGGCCATCTGCACGCGGCTGACGTTGGAGGCGAAGGACGCCACCAGGACGCGCTGCTTGGCGTTGCCGATGAGCCGCTCCAGGGTCGGCGCGATGCCGGCCTCGGACGGGGACACACCGGGGGTGGTCGCGTTCGTCGAGTCGCAGAGCAGCAGGTCCACGCCCTCGTCACCGAACCGGGACAGTGCCGGCAGGTCGGTCGGACGACCGTCGGCCGGGGTCTGGTCCATCTTGACGTCACCGGTGTGGATGAGCAGGCCGGCACCCGTCTTCAGGGCGATGCCGAGGCACTCCGGGATGGAGTGGCCGACGTTGAAGAAACGGATGTCGAACGGACCGCGCTTCTCGTGCGAGGTGTCGTCGACCTGCACCAGCTTCGGGCGCTGACGGTGCTCCTGGCACTTGGCCTCGATGAGGGCGCAGGTGAACCGGGAGGCGATGATGGGGATGTCCGCACGCTGCTTGAGCAGCCACGGGATTCCGCCGATGTGGTCCTCGTGACCGTGGGTCACGACGAGCGCCTCGACCCGGTCCCACTTGCCCTCCAGGTAGGAGAAGTCCGGCAGGATCAGGTCCACACCCGGCTCTCCGGAGGACGGGAACAGAACACCGCAGTCGATGATGATCAGCCGGTTGTGGTACTCGAAGACGGTCATGTTGCGGCCGATCTCGGAGATACCGCCGAGTGCGACGATGCGCAGGCCCTCCTTCGGGGCGGCCGGCGGCTTCGGCAGACGACGGGTGAGGTCCGCGCCCTGCATGGTCTGCAGGGAGGTCTTGCGGCCCCCACCACGGTTGCTGTTGCGACCGCCGCCGTGACCGCTGTTGCCGCCGCGGCCCCGACCGGAGCGGTTGCCGCCGGAGTTGTTGGCGTTGCCGCTGTTGCCGCCGTGGCCGCGGGAACGGCGCGAGCGGTTGCGGTTGCCGCCGGAGTGTCCGGTGTTGCCGTCAGACTTGTCGGTCTTGTCGGCC
The DNA here is from genome assembly GCF_007970465.1 of Corynebacterium nuruki S6-4. Classification (NCBI taxonomy): domain Bacteria; kingdom Bacillati; phylum Actinomycetota; class Actinomycetes; order Mycobacteriales; family Corynebacteriaceae; genus Corynebacterium; species Corynebacterium nuruki. Next base: position 426,416 of record NZ_CP042429.1, on the reverse strand, counting down.
TTCTCGGCCCGGTCGGCCTTGCCGGCGTTCGATGCGGCGGGGGCGGTCTGGTCGGCCGCTGCCGCAGCCGCCTGGCCACCGTCGTTGAAGGTGGTGCCGGCGGCCTCGTTGGCCGCCGCGGCGGTCTCCGCACTCGGCGGAGCGGACTTCCGGGTCACCTTGCGTGCCCGGGAACGGTTTTCAGTCATAGTGTCCTAACTACACACCTGCGGTACGCAGGTCTTCGGCCAGACGGTCGTACTCGTCCGGCGTCGGTTCAATGATCGGCAGGCGCGGCGCGCCCACCTCGATTCCCTGAAGCTTGAGCGCGGCCTTCGCGAACGTGACGCCTCCGAGCCGACCCTGCGCCGCCATGAGCGGAGCGAGCCGGTTCGAGATCGTCCGGGCGCCGGTGATGTCGCCGGCGTCCACGGCGTCGCGCAGGGCGCGCAGCTGGGCCGGGGCGGCGTGTCCGATCACGGAGATCAGACCGGTGGCGCCGACCGCGAGCCACGGGACATTCAACGGGTCATCCCCCGAGTACCACGCGAGGTCGGTCTCCTCCATGAGCCGCATGGCGGCGGGGATATCGCCCTTCGCGTCCTTCACCGCCCGGATGTTCGGGTGGGCCGCCAGCCGACGGAGCGTGTCCTCGGCGATCGGCACCACGGAACGGGACGGGATGTCGTACAGGCAGACAGGGGTGTCCACGGCGTCCGCAACTGCGGTGAAGTGCCGGTAGAGCCCCTCCTGACTGGGACGGGAGTAGTACGGGGTAACCACGAGCAGACCATCCGCACCGGCCTTCTCCGAGGCGCGGGACAGTTCCACGGATTCCGCGGTGCTGTACGTTCCGCTGCCGGCGACCAGTTTGATGCGGTCCCCCAGCTCGGAACGGACGGCCTTGAGCAGGTTCAGCTTCTCTTCGGGGCGCACGGTCGGGGATTCGCCCGTCGTGCCGCCGAGTACCAGGCCGTCGAGGCCCTTGTCCGCCAGATGTCCGGCGAGGGCCACGCCGGCGTCCAGATCGAGGTCGCCGTCCTTCGTGAAGGGCGTGACCATCGCCACAGACACCGTGCCGAAGAACTCGGCTCCCCTTGTCGCTGCCATACCTGTGCTCATGACCACCCAGGATACCGCCACAGACCCCGGACGTGTGTACCGGGGCATGTGTGTCGGGTTACAGGAGGGGAAAACCTTGCTCAGATGTCGGCGACGTACGGGCTGCTCGCCGTCTCCGTGCCGTCGCGGAGCTCCAGCACCGTGAAGTCGTTGAAGACCTCCGGGCTCATCTCCTGCAGCAGCCGCAGGCAGGTCACCGCCACCCGGCGGATCTCCGGGTCGGCGTGCTCGGCGGCCCGCATCGCGATGAAGTGCCGCCAGCTCCGCAGGTTCCCGGTCATGACGAACCGGGTCTCGGTCGCGTTCGGCAGGACCGCCCGCGCCGCCTGCCGGGCCTGCTTCTCGCGCAGCACCGTGTTCGACTCGCCGGAGAAGCGTTCCTCCAGGGCGTCCAGCAGTTCCTCGTACGCCTGCCGCGAGACATCGCTGGCCCGCAGGAACAGGTCCTCCAGGTCCGCGTCACCGGCGATCGGTTCAGGCACCACCACATCCGACCGGCCGGCCGGCACGTAGCGCTGCGAGAGCTGACTGAAGGAGAAGTGCCGGTGCCGCATGATCTCCTGGGCACACGACCGGGACACGCCACGCAGGTACATCGTCGCCGAGGCGTGCTCGAGCAGGCTCAGGTGCCCGACATCCATGATGTGACGGACATAGGCGTCCGTCGTCGCGGTGTGCGGGTTCGGCCGGTCCCACGTCTCGTAGCAGGCGCGGCCGGCGAACTCGACGAGCGAGGACGCCTCCCCCGCCTCCGGCGACGGTTCCCAGGGGACATCGTCGGGCGGGGTGAAGGAGGTCCGGGCGATCAGCCGGACCGAGAATTCCGCCAGTTCAGACGGTACGGCGGTCCCGCCGTGTCCACCGGGAACCTCGGGGACATTCGACTCACTCACGGTCGTGTCACCCGTCGAGCCCGAGGAAGGTCTCCAGGCCGATGGTGAGGCCCGGCGTCTGCGGCGTCTTCTCCACACCGAGCAGGACGCCCGGGATGAAGGACTCACGGTCGTAGGAGTCCTGCTTGATGGTCAGGGTCTGGCCCGCAGCCCCGAAGATCACCTGCTCGTGCGCGACCGTGCCGGTCATCCGGACCGCGTGGACCGGGACACCGTCGACGTCCGCGCCGCGCGCACCGTCGAGTGCCTGGTCCGTGGCATCCGGCTGGGCTCCCAGGCCCGCGGCCTTCCTGGCCCGGGCGATGCCCTCGGCGGTGTGGACCGCGGTGCCGGAGGGGGCGTCCTTCTTGTTCGGGTGGTGCATCTCGATGACCTCGACCGAGTCGAAGTAGGGTGCGGCGATCTCCGACAGTTTCATGGTGAGCACGGCCGAGATGGCGAAGTTGGGGGCGACGAGGACGCCGACCGACGGGTTGGCGGCGAGCCAGCCACGCAGTTCGTCGTACCGCTGCGCCGTCCATCCGGTGGTCCCGACCACGGCGTGGATACCGTGGTTCACGCAGAACTCCAGGTTTCCCATCACCGCCTCCGGCACGGTGAAGTCGACGATGACCTCGGTGCCCGTGTCGACGAGCTCCTGCAGATCGTCGGCATGGTCGAGCGCGGCGGAGAGCTCGAGGCCCGCCGTCCGTTCCACGGCGGCGACGACCGCCGTCCCGACCCGTCCGTGCGCCCCGAGAACGCCAACCTTCGTCATCTCATGTGCTCCTTCGCTGTGTGTGGTGTGACCGGCCGGTGCCGGACCGGGGCTCCGGCCGGTGTGTGACTCGACGAGTCCTCGACTAGTCCTCGACGAGGACCAGGGAGATCTTGCCGCGGTTGTCGATGTCGGCGATCTCGACCTCGAGGGAGTCCCCGACGTTGACCTCGTCCTCGACCTTCTCCACCCGGCGGTCGCCGCCGAGGTTGGAGATGTGCAGCAGACCGTCGCGGCCCGGCAGCAGCGAGACGAACGCGCCGAAGGCGGTCGTCTTCACCACGGTGCCGAGGAAACGGTCCCCGACCTTCGGCAGCTGCGGGTTCGCGATCGAGTTGATGCGGTCGACGGCTGCCTCGGCGGCCTTGCCGTCGGTGGCGGAGACGAAGACGGTGCCGTCTTCCTCGATGCTGACCTCGGCGCCGGTTTCCTCGGTGATCTTGTTGATCGTCTTGCCCTTCGGGCCGATCAGCTCACCGATCTTGTTCTGCGGCACGGAGACGGTGACGATGCGCGGCGCGAAGTCGCTCATCTCCTCCGGGCCCTCGATGGCCTCGGCCATCGTCGAGAGGATCTCCAGCCGGGCGTTGCGGGCCTGGCCGAGCGCCTCGTTGAGGACCTCGGCCGGGATGCCGTCGACCTTGGTGTCCAGCTGCAGGGCGGTGACGAACTGCGAGGTACCGGCAACCTTGAAGTCCATGTCGCCGAAGGCGTCCTCCGCACCGAGGATGTCGGTGAGGGTGACGTAGGTGTCCTTGCCGTCGACCTGGCCGGTGACCAGACCCATGGCGATGCCGGCGACCGGTGCCTTCAGCGGGACACCCGCGTTGTAGAGCGAGAGGGTCGAGGCACAGACCGAACCCATGGAGGTCGAGCCGTTGGAACCGAGGGCCTCGGAGACCTGACGGATCGTGTAGGGGAACTCCTCGCGGGACGGGATGACCGGCAGCAGGGCGCGCTCGGCGAGCGCACCGTGGCCGATCTCGCGGCGCTTCGGGGACCCGACGCGGCCGGTCTCACCGGTGGAGTACGGCGGGAAGTTGTAGTGGTGGATGTAGCGCTTGGACTCCACCGGGCTCAGGCTGTCGATCTGCTGCTCCATCTTGAGCATGTCGAGGGTGGTGACGCCCAGGATCTGGGTCTCGCCCCGCTCGAACAGCGCGGAACCGTGGGCGCGGGGCACCAGGTCAATCATCACGCCGAGATCGCGGATCGCGGTGGTGTCGCGGCCGTCGATGCGGAAGCCCTCGGTGAGGATGCGCTCGCGGACGATCTGCCGGCTCACCTCGTTGTGGGCGTTGCGGATCTCGGACTCGCGGCCCTCGTACTGCTCGATGAGGGCATCGACGGTGGCGTCCATGTTCGCCGACAGGGCGGCGTCCCGCTCCTGCTTGTCGGCGACGGCCATGATGCCGCGCAGCGCCTCGCCCGCCTCGGACTCAACGGAGGCGTAGACGTCCTCACCGAAGGCCGGGAACAGCTCGAAGTCACGGGTGGCGGACTCGTCGACGACGGCGGTGGTCAGTGCCTGCTGGGCACCGCACAGCTCGGCGATGAACGGGCGGGCGGCCTCGATACCCTGGGCGACGACCTCCTCGGTCGGCGCCGGGGCACCCTCGGCGATCCGGGCGACGGCGTTCTCGGTGGCGCCGGCCTCGACCATCATGATGGCGACGTTGTCGCCGGGGTTCGCCTTGCGGCGGCCACGGCCACGGCCCCTGGCGGTCTCGGAGATGCGGCCGGCGACGACGAGCTCGAACACCGCCTGCTCGTGCTGGCTGCGGGTCGGGAAGGCGACCCACTGGCCGGCCGGGTGGGCCTCGTCGACGACGAGCGCCATGCGCACGCCGCCGACCGGGCCGGAGACCGGCAGACCGGAGAGCTGGGTGGAGGCGGAGGCGCCGTTGATCGCGACGACGTCGTACTGGTCCTCCGGGTCGATCGACATCACGGTGATGACGACCTGGACCTCGTTGCGCAGGCCCTTGAAGAAGGTCGGACGCAGCGGACGGTCGATGAGACGGCAGGCGAGGATGGCCTCGCTGCTCGGCCGGCCCTCACGGCGGAAGAAGTTGCCGGGGATCCGGCCGGCGGCGTACATCCGCTCCTCGACGTCCACCGTCAGCGGGAAGAAGTCGAGGTTCTCGCGCGGGTGCTTCGACGCGGTCGTCGTCGACAGCAGCATCGTGTCATCGTCGAGGTAGGTGGTGACGGCACCGTCGGCCTGCCGGGCCAGCAGCCCGGTCTCGAAGGTGATGGTGCGGGTACCGAAGTCGCCGTTGTCGATGGTGGCGACGGACTCCCACACGCCCGAGTCCGGGTCGACCAGTTCGGCGGTGTGGGTGGGGGCGGCCTTCGGGGCCGACTTCTTCGCGGTGGCCTTCGTCGTCGGGGCCTTCTTCGCGGACGTGCTCTTGGTGTTCTTCGTCGTCATGACGATGGTGTGTTCCCTTTCGGGTCAGCTCTCCGTTGCCCCACCCTCGTGGGACGCCGATCTTCGGTGTCGGCTGCGGAAATCTCGGACATAGGTCACGGGCCAGCGTACACCAGCGCCGCGAACACAGAGAACCCCCGGTCACCCGCACCGTGAGGTGGGACGACCGGGGGTCGGCTCCGGGTCTGACCGGCTAGCGGCGCAGGCCCAGGCGCTCGATGAGCGAGCGGTAACGCTCGACGTTGTTCTCCTGCAGGTACTTCAGCAGGCCCTTACGACGACCGACCAGCAGCAGCAGGCCGCGGCGGGAGTGGTGGTCGTGCTTGTGGAACTTGAGGTGCTCGGTCAGCTGGGTGATCCGGACGGTCAGCAGCGCGACCTGCGCCTCGGGCGAGCCGGTGTCGGTCTCGTGGAGACCGAACTCCTTGAGGGTCCCGGCCTTCTGCTCCTTGGTGAGAGCCATGGTGAATCTCCTGTCGTTTTTTCAGTCCGCGCAATGAAAGGGTCGTGACCGCCGTGACTACCGCAGACCACAGTCACAGACCGTCCGACACTATCAGTCGCGTTCCCCGGGGACCAAACGACGGGTCTCGGACACGTCCCGCCCGATGGCGGCGGCGAGGGAATCCAGGTCCGGGTAGCTCTCCATCCCCCGGATCCGGTCGATGAAGCTCACCGTGACCTTGCGGCCGTAGAGGTCCGCCTCGTGATCCAGGACGTAGGCCTCCACGCTGCGGGTCTCGTCGCCGAATGTCGGGTTGGTGCCCACCGAGATCGCCGCCGGAAGGTGCGTCCCCACCGGCATGTCGCCCACCAGTGCACCCTTCGGATCCTTCTGCGTCGGCAGGATCCGGAGGTCACCGGCGTACACCCCGTCGGCCGGCAGCGCCTGCTCGTCCGGGAAGTACAGGTTGGCGGTCGGGAACCCGAGGGCTGCGCCACCGCGTCCCGCCCCGCGGGTCACCACCCCGCGCACCGTGAAATTCCGGCCGAGCGCCCCGGCGGCCGCGGCCACGTCCCCGACGACGATCCGGTCCCGGATCCAGGTGGAGCACACGGCGTGGGCGTCCTCCCCCGTCCCGTCGGTGAGCAGGCCGTGGACGGTGACGTCGAAGCCGTACTTCTCCCCCAGTTCCACGAGGGTGTCGCTGGTGCCGGCCGCCCGGTGACCGAAGGTGAAGTTGTCCCCGACCGTCACCGCCCGGGCGTGCAGCAGGTCGACGAGGACGCGCTGCACGTACTCCTCGGGGCTCCACGCGGCGATCTCCCGGTCGAAGCTGACCACGAGCATCGCGTCGATGCCGTAGCGTGCCGCGGTGACCGCCCGCTGTTCGAGCGTGGCGAGCATCGGCGGGACATGGTCCGGCCGGAAGATCACGGTCGGATGCGGGTCGAAGGTCACCATGACCGCCGGGACGCCCGCTTCGTGCGCCTTCTCCACCGCAGTGGCGATGAGCCGCTGATGTCCCCGGTGCACCCCGTCGAAGACCCCGATGGTCACCGAGGAGCCCGCGAGATCCGCCGGGACCTGATCCAGTCCGTTCCAGATATCCACGGCGTCCAGACTACGACACACCTCCCCCGCCGCGTACCCGCACACCTAGACTGAGCCGCATGTCTGACACACCCCGCCCGACCGCCGACCTCAGCGACCTCGGCATCCTCGACCGCTCCGGCCTCGTCATCGTCGACAAGCCGTCCGGCCTGACCAGCCACGATGTCGTGGGACGCTGCCGGCGCCTGTTCGGCACCCGCCGCGTGGGACACTCCGGCACCCTCGACCCGATGGCGACCGGCGTCCTGGTCATCGGGATCGAACGGGGCACGAAATTCCTCGCCCACGTCGTCACCCACGACAAGCGGTACGCCGCGACCGTCCGGTTCGGGACCTCCACCGTCACCGACGACACCGAGGGCGACGTCCTCACCACCGCGACCCCGGAGGCGCTGGCGGCGCTGGACGCGGACCGGGTCCGGGCGGCGTTCGCCCGGCAGACCGGTGAGATCATGCAGCGCCCCAGCAGCGTCAGTTCGGTGAAGGTCAACGGCCGCCGCGCCCACGAACTCGTCCGCGAGGGCGTGGATGTGGTGCTGCCCGAGCGGCCGGTGACCGTGTTCACCCTGGACGTCGACGATATCCGGCTGCCCGGTCCGGACCGGCCCTGGGCCGAGGCGGACATCCGGGTGCACTGCTCCTCGGGCACCTACATCCGGTCGATCGCCCGTGACGTCGGCGAGGATCTCGGGGTCGGCGGCCACCTGGTGGCCCTGCGGCGCACCAGTGCCGGCCCCTTCACGGCCGGACAGGCCCGAACCCTCGACGAGCTCGGTGAGGAGGTCACCGCCACCGGACGCCCCCCGGCACTGTCGTCGACCCTGGACGAGGCCATGGCGTCCTGCTTCCCGGTCCGGAACATCACCGAGGCGGAGGGCGAGGACCTGGCGACGGGCAAATGGCTCGACCCGATCGGTGAGAAGCGGGTCGTCGCAGCGGTCACACCTGCGGGTCGGGCGGTCGCACTGCTCGAGGAGAAGGGGAACCGGGCGGCGAGCGTGTTCGTCGCCCGGCCCGCCGGGATGGCCTAGCCGTACTTCCCGGGAAGGCCGTGAACGTCGCCGTGTGGAACGGGCGAGACTCGTGAACGGTGTGACGTGGTTGTCCGGTCGGCTCCTGCGGATGTCGGTTTTCAACAACCGAGAGGTCCCCCGTGTCCCTGCGAAGTCGGTGGAACGAATCCAGGTGCTGCTCCGGGGCGGGTTTTTCGACCTGCCGGTTCGCAATGTCGACATGAGGGCCGAGCCGTCGACCTGCCGGTTCGTTCCGCGGACACCGGGGCCAGCGCCGGGGTCGAGGCAAACATCAGGGCCAGCGCCGGGGTCGGGGCGCCGGAGGGGTTCTTCCGCGTCCTCCCGGTGGTCGTGTTCACAACCTCACGGGAAACTACACCTGGCTGCGGGTGGTGCTGACCCTGGCGAGCGCCGCGGTCAGTTCGCTGACGCGGTGGTGCTCCAGGTCATGGACGAGGTCGCTGATCTCGTCGCGCAGACCCTGGTCGGTGAACGGTGTGGTGAGCGCGTCGAACTTGCGGCGTGCACCGTCCCAGTCCAGCGGCTGGGTGAAGAAGCCGTCGTAGGCGGCGTCCTCCCGGGTGTACGCGGTGCCGTCGTCGAGGGTGATGGTGACGACGGCGGGCATCTCGTCGGGGAACCGGTCGGACAGCGCCTGGTCCGGGGTGATGGTGACCTTCTTCATCAGGTCCTGCACGTCGTCGGCGACGATGCGCTCCGGGGCGTACTGGCCGGGGTTGAGTTCCCCGTCGAGCAGTGCGACGGCCAGCATCCACGGCAGGGAGTGGTCCGCCTCCTCCTTGGTGCGCACGAGCTGCTTGGAGCCCTCCTCGCCACCACCGATGATGGAGTAGGCGACGTCGAAGGTGGTCAGCTCGATCTTCGCGATCCGGGCCGGGTCGATACTGTTCTCCTCACGGAGCTTGAGCGCTGCGTCGAGGGCGGACTGCGAGTGGATCTCCGCGTTGTACTTCTTGATGATGCTGCGGGTGACCCGCTCGAGGTTCTCCTTCGACCAGTCCAGCTCGTAGTGGCCGGCGAGGTCCTTGAACCCCTTGTTGCCCTCGAAGACCTCCTCGGGGCCGGTGATGCCGCGGGAGGCCAGCATCGCCGACCAGGTGCCCTCCTTGGCGACGTGCGGGTAGGCCAGTCCCTTCCAGTTCGACAGGTTCCCGGTACGCGTGACACGCAGCGCCACGTTCGCGGTCCCCGCCATCGCCGCGGCGTTGGCGATCTGGTCGGCGGGCAGCCCGAAGGCCTTCGCGGCCGCCGCGGCGGCAGCGAAGGCGCCCTGGGTGGTGTGGTCGAACCCGAGATCACGCACGGGTGCGACGTCGGAGAGCCGGGCATGGATCTGGTAGGCCACCGCGAAGGCGGTGAGCAGATCGGCGCCGGAGGCGTCGACGGCCTCGGCGGCGGCGAGGACCGCCCCGAAATTGTCGGAGGGGTGGTTGGTCTCCCCCTTGGCGAGGTAGGCGTCCATGAAGTCGAGGTAGCGGCTCAGTGCGCTGTTGAAGAACGCGGCCCGCTCCGGGGTGGTCTTCCCCCCTCCGATGAGGGTCGACTGCTCGGTGCCGCCGAGGTCGGCCAGCAGGCCGCGGATCGCGACGATCGGTTCGGCGTCCAGCGCACCGACGGCGACGCCGAGCGTGTCGAGTACCCGGATCTTGAGTTGTTCGAGCGCCTCCGGACTGAGGTCGTCCAGCGAGGCCTTCTCGACGAAGGCGGCGAGGTCCTGAACTTCCGTCATCTACGTTCTCCTTCCGGCAGCTGTCGGGCAGCCGCCAATCAACCGGGAAACTACGTGTTTGGTTACCCTTACCTTCTAATGTACGCGTGCCTGTCCGGTCCTGCACCCCCGTCGCCTCCGCCCTCCCCGCCCCTGATTGCCCCGTCCAGCGTGCTGTACCCTACAATGCCAGAGTATGAGACGCCGTCTCCCGACCTGTGAGACGGCGACCGTCGCGTCAACCGAGAGGAACCCCATGGCCACTAACCAGATCACCTGGAACGGCGGACTCCAGGAGGAGGCCGTCGAGCTGCTCAACACCCCCGGGCACATCGTGGTGACCCCCACGAAGGTCGGCTACATCATCGCCACCAGCGACCGCGAGGGACTCGAGCGCAAGTTCGCCGTCAAGCACCGCAAGCGCAACAAGCCGGGCGTCGTCCTGTGCGGCTCGATGGAGCAGCTCAAGGAGCTCGCCCAGCTCACCCCGGAGATCGAGAAGTTTTACCAGACCTGCTGGGACCGCGACATCCTCATGGGCTGCATCCTGCCCTGGAAGCCCGAGGCCCAGGAGAAGTACCTGCCCGAGGGTGCCGGGGAACTGGCCACCGACGTCCGCAACACCAGCTGCTTCGTGCTGAAGTTCGGCACCCCCGGCGAGAACATCGCCCGTGAACTGTGGGACAAGGAGCGCAAGCTGGTCTTCGCCTCGTCCGCCAACCCGTCCGGCAAGGGCAACCGCGGCATGGTCGAGGGCATCGGCGAGGAGATCGCCAACGAGGCCGACCTCATCATCGAGGGCGACGCCTACGTCGCCTCCATCCAGCCCGACAAGACCGTCGAGACCCGCTACGAGCAGGGTGTCATGGTCTCCATGGTCGATGACGAGGGCAATCTCGTCCCCGAGCAGCACGGCGAGCGCGGCATCACCCCGTGCCCGACCCTGATCCGCAAGGGCGTGTACAACGACGAGATCGTCCTGATCCTCTCCGACCAGTTCAACTCCTGGGACTTCCGCCAGGGCGGCTACTACTGATCGACCGCGCCGACGGTCGCGACATAACCGTCCCTGACCACCCAGGACCCGTGGATCTCATCCACCGGCGTCGGGTCGGCCAGCAGCCGGGCGACCCAGCTCCCCCGCACCTCCGGTGACCGGTGGTGCGGGAGGACATGGTCGACCGTCAGGGTCACTTCCGCACCGTCGAAGTCGAGGAAGCGTTCCGCCAGGGGGAACCAGGACTTGTAGACGCACTCCTTCGCACTGAACAGCACGGTCCCCAGGACGTCCGGGTCGATATCGTCCCCGGCGGCGAGTTCGAGCTGCCAGCGTTCCACCGGTGAGGTCACCGAATGGAGCACACCGGCCGGCAGCGGCACCGCCCGCTCCACGTCGATCCCCAGGCTCCGCCACCGGTCCGCCGGGCCGACCAGCGCCGCCCGCAGTCCCTCGGTGTGCGACAGACTGCCCACCACCCCGGTCGGGAACAGCGGCATCCCCTTGAGCCCGCGCAGCACCGGGGCGGCCGACACGGCGTCCGCCGAGCCTGCCACGTCCCCCGTGTCCCCGGTGCCGTAGGTGCCGCCGCTTTCCCGCCACTGCCGCAGCGCCTCATGGGCGCACCACCGGGCGTCCCCGAAATCCGACTTGCGCAACGGTACCGCGTGCCGGACGATGCGCTGTTCGAGGGCGGAGAGCATCCGGAACCGGCTGAGGTCCGGGGTACCGTCGGTGTGCAGTTCGACCAGCGTGGTCCCCACCGGGACGCTCGCGGCGTCCAGGACGGACCGCAGGCGCGTACCGTGCCGGTCGACGGCGGTGATTCGGGACATAGTGGTAATCATTCCATAACCTCTGCGGAAAACTCTGCCGGTTCCGTGAGCACCGGATAGGGCCACAGACCGTCCGCCCGCCGCGTGGCGAGGGAGCGGTCGTGTTCGCGGGGATAGCCCAGTGAGACCTCGGCATGGACCACCCCGTCGATCTCGCGGACGAGCGGGATGTGCAGGTGCCCGTAGACCACCGTCTCGGCGTGGAACCGGGTCGGCCAGTCCTCGGTGTGCCGGGTGCCCGACCACAGCGCGATCTCCGGCAGCGCGAGACGGTCGGTGACCTCCCGGACGAGCGGCCAGTGGTTGACCAGCACGGTCGGCCCGGTAACCCGGGACAGCCGGCGCACGGTCGCCGAGAGCCGCTCGCGGCACCACACCGGGACATCGACATAGGGGGCGATGGCGACCTGGTCGGTGAACATCACCCCGTTGCCCTCGGCGGCGCTGAGCGCCTCCTCGGTGGTCGTCCCCGGCGACCGCCACGAGTAGTCGTACAGCGTGAACATCGGCACGATGGTCCGCCCGGCGAACACCGGCCACGGATCCTCCGGGGTGAGCACCCCCAGATCGCGGCATCCGCGGACGAGATCGGCGTAGCGCTCCCGACCGTGCCGGGTGTCGGTGCTGCGGGAGAACAGTTCGTGGTTGCCGGGGACCCAGATCACCTGGGCGAAACGGTCACGCAGGTCGGACAGGACGCCGAGGACCGTCGCGGTCCGTTCGGCGACATCTCCGGCGACGATGAGCCAGTCCCCGGGGTCCCTCGGGCGGACCAGGGCGTCGACGAGTTCCCGGTTGCCCCGGGCCGCGACGTGGAGGTCCGAGACCGCCCACAGGGTCCGCCGTGCCGTCATACCGTCTCCGTCCTGAAAAGTCACTCACGTCACTTTAGTCACATTTGCCACAGGAACAACCTGTGTCACTCGTCGGCGGCCGTCGCCACGGCTCCGGTCCGCGCCCACCGGCCCGACCGGAACCGCCACACCACCGCCACCAGCCGGACGCCGATGAAGGCCAGCAGCCCGTACCACACCCCGGTCAGCCCGAGATCGGCGAACCACGCCAGCCAGACTCCGGGGATGAAGCCGAGCACCACAGAGACGATCGTCGCGGTCCGCAGGTACGCTACATCGCCCGCCCCGAGCAGCACCCCGTCCAGGGCGAAGACCACACCGCCGGCCAGCACCATCACCGCCAGGATCCACCACGGACCCCACGGCGGCAGCCCGCCCGGCGCCCCCATCGCCGCGAGCACCGCGGCGTCCGAGGTGAATGCCCCGGGCAGCACCGCGCCGCCGACGGCGACCGCCACCGCCAGGACGGCACCGGCACCGACCGAGAACCGGAGCACCGTCCGCCCCACCCGTCGCGCCGCCGACGCGGACCCTGATCCCAGGGCCGCACCGACGAGGGCCTGCGCCGCCACCGCCACCGAGTCGAGCACGAGGGTGAGGAAGTTCCACACCTGCAGGAGGATCTGGTGGGCCGCCAACGACGACGCGCCCATCCGGCCGGCCACCGCCGCGGCGGAGAGGAACGCGACCTGGAAACTCAGTGAGCGCAGCACCAGGTCCCGACCCATCGCCAGCTGAGGGCGGATCACCCGCCACGACGGCCGGGTCCCCCGGTCGTCCCCCACCTCCCGCCAGGTGTGGACAAGCGCCCAGAGAAAGCCCAGGGCCGTCAGGGTCTCCCCCAGCACATTGGCGTACGCCGAGCCGACCAGACCCCAGCGGCCGACGGCCAACGGGACGGTCACCGCCATCGGCACCACCCCGGCCAGCGTGAAGTACAACGGCCACCGGGTGTTCGACATCCCCCGGAGCCAGCCGTTGCCGGCCATCGTCACCAGGGCGGGCACGACCGACAGCGAGGTGACCTCCAGCCAGCGGGCGGCCTCGTGGGCCACCTCTCCGTCACCGCCGGTGAGCCAGCCGGCGACGGGTGCGGCGAGCAGGCGCAGCGCCACGGCGAGCACCACACCGACGCCCAGAGCGACCCACGTCGCCTGGACGCCCTCGGCGACCGCACCGGTACTGTCGCCCGCCCCGTAGCGCCGGGCGGCCCGGGCCGTCGTCCCGTAGGACAGGAAGGTCAGCTGCGTGGTCACCTGGGCGAGGACGGTCGCGCCCGCACCGAGGGCGGCCAGCTCGGCGGCGCCGAGCCGGCCGACCACCGCGGTGTCCCACAGCAGGTACAGCGGGGTCGCGGCGAGGACCGCCAGGGCGGGCCACGCCAACACGAGAATGCGCCCGGGGCCCGCCGTGACGGCGGTCCCGGGCGCTGTGCCGGCACCGGTGGTGCCCGCGTCCCCGGTCGTGTCAGCGCGCGGCGTCGTCGTCACCGTCTCCGCCGGTGCGGTAGGGGTCGGCGTCGCCGGCGGGGGCCGCGCCGGCGGCCTGGGCGCGGACCCGGTCGTCGATCTCGCGGGCCTTCGCCAGCAGCTCCGTCATGTGGGCGGACGCCTCCGGCACCGTGTCGAGTTCGAAGGCCAGGGTCGGGGTGAAACGCACCGACAGCTGGTCCCCGACGATCTTGCGGAGCTGACCGCGGGCGCGGTGCAGCGCCTCGGCGGCGGCGGCCGTGTCCGGCTCCTCGTCGAGGGTGCGGCCCCGGACCGTGTAGTACACGGTCGCGTCATGCAGGTCGCCGGTCACCCGGCAGTCGGTCACAGTGACGTACTCGAGCCGGTTGTCCTTCACCTCATGCTCGATCGCGCTGGCGACAATGGTCATGATGCGCTTGGCCATACGGGCTGCGCGGGCGTGGTCTGCCATGGTGGCCTCTCCTCAGTTCGTTCTCGTGACAACATGACCGCACCGGCCCCGCCCGCGGATGCGGACGGGGCCGGTACGGCGGGGGTGGGACGACTACTTGTCGTTGCCCTTGTTCCCGGACTCCTTCGAGTCCTTCTTCACCTGGTCGCGCGGAACCTCGACCAGCTCGTAGGCCTCGATGACGTCCCCGACCTCGATGTTCGGGTACGACAGAACCATACCGCACTCGTAGCCGTGGTTGACCTCGGTGGCATCGTCCTTGCCGCGGCGCAGCGACTCGATCGTCGCCTTCTCCGCCACGACCTTGCCGTCGCGGATGAGGCGGACCTGCGCGTTGCGGCGCATGTGACCGGTCTGGACCATGCAACCGGCGATGAGGCCGACCGCGGAGGCCCGGAACAGCTGGCGGATCTCGGCGGTACCGATCTCCCGCTCCTCGTAGACCGGCTTGAGCATGCCCTTGAGGGCATTCTCGACGTCGTCGATCGCATCGTAGATCACCGAGTAGTACCGGATCTCCACACCCTCCGAGTGGGCGACCTCGGTCGCCTTGCCCTCGGCGCGGACGTTGAAGCCGATGATGACGGCGTCGGACGCAGCGGCCAGGTCGACGTTGGTCTGGGTGACAGCACCCACACCGCGGTCGATGACGTTGAGCTCCACCTCGTCGTCGATGTCGATCTTGAGCAGCGCGTCCTCCAGGGCCTCGACCGTACCGGCGTTGTCACCCTTGAGGATGAGGTTCAGGGTACTGGTCTCCTGGAGCACCTTGTCGAGGTCGGCCAGGCTGACCCGCTTCCGGTTCTTCGTGAGAAGAGCGTTACGGCGACGGGCGTTGCGCTGGTCGGCGATCTGACGGGCGGTGCGGTCGTCGTCGACGGCCAGCAGGTTGTCGCCGGCACCCGAGACACTGGTGAGACCCAGCACCTGGACCGGACGGGACGGACCCGCCTCCTTGACGTCCTCACCGTGCTCGTCGACCATGCGACGGACACGGCCGTGGGCGTCACCGACCACGATCGAGTCACCGACGTGCAGGGTACCGCGCTGGATGATGACGTTCGCCACCGGACCACGGCCGCGGTCCAGGTGCGCCTCGATGGCGACACCCTGGGCGGGCATGTCCGGGTTCGCACGCAGATCCAGCGAGGCGTCCGCCGTCAGCAGCACGGCCTCGAGCAGCTCGTCGATGTTCGTGCCCTTCTTCGCGGAGATGTCGACGAACATCGTGTCACCGCCCCACTCCTCGGGAGTCAGACCGTACTCGGTAAGCTGGCCACGAATCTTCTCCGGGTCGGCGCCCTCCTTGTCGATCTTGTTCACCGCCACGACGATCGGCACATCGGCCGCCTTCGCGTGGTTGATGGCCTCCACGGTCTGCGGCATCACACCGTCATCCGCGGCGACCACGAGGATCGCGATGTCCGTCGCCTTCGCACCACGGGCACGCATGGCGGTGAACGCCTCGTGACCCGGGGTATCCAGCAGCGTGACCGTGCGCTCGTGACCGTCGAGGTCGACATCGACCTGGTAGGCACCGATGTGCTGGGTGATGCCGCCGGCCTCGTCGGAACCGACGTTGGTCTTGCGGATCGTGTCCAGCAGCCGGGTCTTACCGTGGTCGACGTGGCCCATGACGGTGACCACCGGAGGACGCTTCTGCAGGTCCTCGTCGTCGCCGGCGTCCTCACCGAAGCTGAGGTCGAAGGACTCGAGCAGCTCGCGGTCCTCGTCCTCCGGGGAGACGACCTCGACCTGGTAGTCCATCTCGTTGCCGAGCAGCTTCAGCGTGTCGTCCGGGACGGACGCCGTCGCCGTGACCATCTCACCGAGGTTGAACAGCGCCTGGACCAGTGCGGCCGGATCGGCGTTGATCTTCTCGGCGAAGTCGGACAGCGAGGCACCACGGCGCAGCCGGATGGTCGCGCCCTTGCCGTTCGGCAGCTTGACGCCACCGACCACGGACGGGGCCTGCATGGCCTCGTACTCGTGCCGCTTCTGCCGCTTCGACTTCCGCCCACGGCGCGGTGCGCCGCCCGGACGTCCGAACGCTCCTGCGGTACCGCCGCGGCGTCCACCGCGACCACCGCGGGGTCCGCCACCGGGACCGCCGCCACCGGGACCGTGACCGCCCCGGCCACGACCGCCGCCACCGGCGTTGTTGCCGGACTTCGCCGGCATCTGACCCGGGCTCGGGTGGTGCGGCATCATCGCCGGCGACGGCCGGTTGCCGCCGCCCTGCTTCGCGCCGCCCTGACCCGGACGCGGGGCACCGCCCTGACCCGGACGCGGGGCACCGCCCTGACCCGGACGCGGGGCACCGCCCCGGGCCTGGCCCGGACGCGGCATGTCGTTGCGACCGCCCTGACCGCCGCGCGGACGCGGTGCCGGACGCTCGGTCCCCGACGAGAACGGGTTGTTGGCGACCCGCGGTGCGCGGCCACCGGGCTTCGGGCCCGGCTTGTGGGCCGGACGCGGACCCGGCTTGTGCGCCGGCTTCGCCTGCTGACCGCCGTGCGCGGCAGCCGACCCCGGCTTCGGGGCGTGCCGGGCCTCATCGGCCTGCTTCGCCGCCGCAGCGGGGTTCGGACGCGGCTTCGCACCCGGGGTCGGGTGCGCGGTGGAACCGGCAGCCGGCTTCGGGTGCCGGGTCGGCTGACCCGGCTGAGCCTTGTGCGGCTTCGGCGCCGACTGGCCGGCGGCCGGCTTCTCGCCGGGCTTGTGGCCCGCACCCGGGGTCGGCTTCTTCGCCGGGCCCGGGGTCGGGTGCTTCTTCGCCGCGGCACCGGGGGTCGGCCCCGGCTTCACCGCCGCCTGACCGGACGGCTGTCCGCTCAGGTCGGGCTGCGGCACGGCGGAACCCTTCGACGCGGAATCCACGCCGAAGTGCTTCCGCATCTTCTTCACGACCGGCGGCTCCACCGTGGAAGACGCCGACTTGACGAACTCACCCTGCTCCTTGAGCGAGGCGAGAAGTTCTTTGCTGGTCACCCCGAGCTCCTTCGCGAGCTCGTGGACACGTAGCTTTCCGGGCACTACTCTCCTTCATTCCGTCGGAGCCGCAGGCCGGTCGACCACCGGTGTTCCCGGCGTATCCCAGCTACGTGCGACTCCAGTGCAGATGGACACTCATCGCTGATGCTGCTTCATCGTGCGCTCATCAGTAATCGGTTTCCTTTTCCTTCTCAGCCGCTGCACGTCCCGTGCAGCGGATGGTCCGTCTCGATGACATCGCGGACCGCCTGCGAGTCGGTACCCGCAGGAACCTTCAGCGCCCGGCTGAACGCCCGGCGCTGGACCGCTGTCTCGTACGCCGCCACCGTCGGGGTGATCCAGGCACCCCGTCCGGGAAGCCGCCGGGCCGGATCCGGGACGATACGTCGGGTACCGTCCGGAGCCGTCTCAACGACACACCGCAGCAGCCGGTCGGCCGGCTGCACGCGGCGGGTGGCGATGCAGGTCCGCTGGGGACCTGCCTCCGCCGGGGCGACGTTGCGTTCGTCGTGGTTCTTCGCCACCACTCACACTCCTCGTCCCGGGCGGAATCAGACCGACGTTCAGTGTAACTCCTCACCGACCCCCGGAGCCAACCGTGTGCCGACCGCAGGGGCGGCACCGGGTTACACGGGTGTGATTCCGGTGTCGGCCCCGTCAGCGGCGTCCGCGTCAGAGACCGGGCGGATGTCGATCTTCCAGCCGGTGAGCCGCGCCGCGAGCCGGGCATTCTGCCCCTCACGACCGATCGCGAGCGACAGCTGGTCATCCGGGACCACGGCCCGCGCGACGCGCATGTCGTGGTCGGTGACCTCGACCCGTACAACCTTGGCGGGTGCCAGGGCATTCCCGACGTAGCGTGCCGGGTCCTCCGAGAAGTCGACGATGTCGATCTTCTCCCCACCAAGTTCGGTCATGATGGCGCTCACGCGCTGACCGCGCGGGCCGATGCAGGCGCCCTTCGCGTTGAGGCCGTTGACGGTCGACTTCACCGACACCTTCGACCGGTGGCCGGCTTCCCGGGCGATACCGGTGATCTCCACCGACTCGTCCGCGACCTCCGGGACCTCCAGGGCGAACAGTCCGCGGACGAGCTCCGGGTGGGTACGGGACAGCAGGATCTGCACGCCGCGCGGGCCCTTGTGCACCGCGGTGACGTAGCACTTCACGCGGGTGCCGTGCTCCAGGCGCTCACCGGGCAGGTGCTCGGCCGAGAGGATCAGTCCGTCCTGGCCGTCGGCCTCGGTCCCGAGGTGGACGACGGTGATGCCGCGCTCGTTGGCGCGGGCGTCCCGGTTCACCACGCCGGAGACGACGGTGCCTTCGAGGGAGGCGTACTTGCCGTAGGTCGTCTCCGCACGGGCGGCCTTGACCTGGCCACGGATGGCGTCCCGGACGGTGCGGGCGGCGTCCCGGCCGAAGTCGTCGGGGGTGACGTCGAACTCGCCGGTGACCTCGCCCTCGTCATCGAGCTCGCGGCGGGTCACGGTGACCGCGCCGTCCACCGGGTCGATGGCGACCCAGACATTGCCGGTGTCCCCGGTCAGCTCCCGGTAGGAGTCCTTCAGGGCGTACGAGATCGCCCTGATGAGGTTCTGCTCCGGGACATGTTCGATGTTCTCCAGGGCTTTCAGGGCACTCAGGTCAATTTTCACTTGTTTTCCTCCTGCGCGGTCAGCGCACGGTACTTCTCGGGGTCGAGTCCCACCAGGTCCGCCTCGGCGGCCGGTGGTTCAGAGAATTCAACTTCTACCAGTGCCCCCGCCGCATCCGCCAATCCGCGGGCCTCGACGGTGGGTTCCGCCCGGCGGTTGGCGGCCGGACGCACCAGCCAGACCGTCTCCCCGTCCGTCCCCGCGACGCGGAGCTTCTCGGGGGCAGACTTCTTCTTTTTCCCGGTCGCGGCGGCATCAGCGGACGCGTCCCGAGCGGCCGGAGCGATACTGACGAGGCGGCCGATGTTGCGGCGGAAATGCCGCGGCTCGGTCAGCGGGGTGTCCAGGCCCGGTGTGGTGAGTTCGAGGGTGTACCCGGCACCGAAGTTCATCGCACCGGACGCCTCCCGGGCGTCGAACTCCCCCGACACCGCCTGGCTCACCGTCTCCAGCAGGTCGAGGTCGGGCCGTCGGTCACCGTCGAGTGCGATACGCACCGCGGACTTCTTTCCCGCCCGGGTGATCTTCACCCCCTCGACATCCAGTCCCGTGGCGGCCGCCAGCGGGGCCACGACATCACGAATCTCCTGCTCAGTGGGGAACGCCATGGCCTGACGATAGCAGAGGGCCGGTGCGGTGCCTCGGGGTATCCCACCCGGATGGCACTATGAGGACCGTGCATCTCACCCTCGCGTCCCGTCGCTCCGCCGCCCTCCTGCTGACCCTCGCGGTCGTCCCGGGTGCCGCCGGCATGGTGGCCTGCTCCCCCGACGACCCCACGCCCGATGCGGGTCTGCAGGGGATCTCCGCCGATCTGCGCGCACTGTCGTCCGACGGTGCCCTCGACGGCAACGGGATCTTCGCCGCCCAGGCGGACCTGGTCGATGCGGAGGTGCTGCGGGAGTGCGGGACCCGGGACGGGGAATCCCCGGCCGGTTGCGCCACCCCGGCCCAGGCCCCCGCAGACGTACCGGACATCGACAAGGTCCGGACGGAGATGATGGATCTCATCGGTACCGGCGGTGGTGACCGCGCGGTCCTGCTCACCGGGCTCCATGCCGCACTTGCGACCGTCGAGGACGCCGATGCCGGCGGTCCCGCCATCGACTCCGACATCACCGACGCCGGATTCACCGACGGCAGTTCCGACGCGCTCGGCAGGGCGACCGAGCTCGTCGACCAGGCGGTGTACCTCACCGGCGTCGTCCTCCCCGTCGCCGGCGATTCCTCGGGCACGGTCTCCGCCGTCGGAAGCCGGCTGCGCGGGATCCGGGACGCCGTGGCGGAGGCCTCCGGTGTGCCCGCCGCACCGGGTTACACCTTCGCTGACGGCGCCGCCACGCCCACCGACCGGAACGGCGCGGTCACCGCGCTGCTGCAGGCCGTGCACGACGTGACGGTGGAGCTGCGTCGGGCGGTCGGTTCCCTCGACGGTGCCGACCGTGAGACGGCAGCCATGTGGGCTGCGGTCTCCGCCCGGTGTGAGGCCGCGCTCGAGGACCAGCTCGGGACGGATCCGCTGACGGTCACCGTCCGCGGCCAGTAGCTGCCGGAGCGGTCAGTCGCCACGGTTCCCGTCGGTCGAACAGTTCCCGGCAGTCAAACAGTCCCCACCGGTCACGCGGACCCCGCCGGTCCCACTTGCCCCCCCTGGTTCCACGGCAGGTTATATGTCCCCGCCATTTTCCGTTATGCCATGCGGCATAGCATAGCTGTTTTTCTCCGGGACATACCCGCCCCGCCGCAGCCACAGTGACTGCTGTGACTGTTGTGAAAGTTCTGGGTGTTGTGACTGTTGTGGATGCCCTGGATGTTCTGACGGCCGGGACTGTTGTGACGGCTGCAACTGATGTGGCTGCCGTATCGTCCGGGTCGGGTCCGCAGGTTCCGCCGGAGACGTCGACCGGCACTGTCGTGCACTGTCGTGTGCGGAGGACTCGGGCTGCCGCAGCAGAATGGCCGTAGACGGCCGAAAGGCCTGCCGGGTGTTCCGGCAGGCCCTGCGGTCATGCTGTTTCTTCTTGTCCGGGATCATCCGCGCCCGGTTCTTCAGCAGCAGATGCTGCTGCAGCTGCTCCGGGTCCATCTTCCAGGTCCCCGGCCGGGTCTCCCCGACCGTCGATGTCGACCGGGTCCGCGCACGTCCCCGCTTCTTCTGCGCCAAGTATTCACCTCCCGCGTCCGTGGTCCCGCCTCCGTGCAGGACGACCGCAGGACAGCATAACGCAGCCAGGCGACTACTTTCCGGCGAGACCGCGGATCGTGGCGACCGCCTCGCCGTACGGGACATTCGTCGTCTCGCCGGTCAGCCGGTTGCGCAGTTCGACAGTGCCCTCGGCGAAACCGCGTCCGACGATGACGACCAGCGGCATACCGAGCAGCTCGGCGTCCTTGAACTTCACACCCGGGCCGACCTTGGGCCGCTCGTCGAACAGCACCGTCAGTCCCGCGTCGTCCAGCGCAGTCACCAGGTTCTGCGCCGCCTCACCGGCGGCGACGTCCTTGTTCGCGATGACGACATGCACGTCGAACGGCGCGACGGTCGACGGCCACCGCAGACCCTTCTCGTCGTGCATCTGCTCGGCGATCACGGCGATGAGGCGCGAGACGCCGAGCCCGTAGGAGCCCATCGTCGGCACCGACCGCTTGCCGTTCTCGTCGAGGATCTTCACCTCGAAAGCCTCGGTGTACTTCCGGCCGAGCTGGAAGATGTGGCCGATCTCGATACCGCGCTCGAGGGTGAGCGTCCCCATCCCCTCCGGCGCCGGATCGCCTTCACGGATCTCCGCGGCCTCGATGTAGCCGTCCGGGATGAAGTCACGGCCGGCCACCATGTTCGCGACATGGTGGTTCTTCGCGTCCGCACCGGTGATCCAGGAGGTACCGGTGACCACGCGCGGATCGGCGAGCACCCGCACCCCGTTGTCCGCCAGGCCCTTCGGCCCGACATACCCCTTGACGAGGAACGGGTTCTTCGCGAAGTCCTCGTCGGAGGCGAGCTCGACGACCGCCGGCTCCAGCGAGGCCTCGAGACGCTTCATGTCGGCCTCCCGGTCCCCGGGCAGCAGCACACCGGTGAGCGTGGGCTCCCCACCGGGCTCGGTGATCTTCACGACCAGGCACTTGAGGGTGTCCGACAGCTCGGCGGGACGCCCGTCGACCTGCAGATCGATGGACCGGGCCCACTCGAGCAACGTGTCCATCGTCGTCGCGTCAGGCGTTTCGTACACCTGGGCGGCGGGCAGTCCCTCGATGTCACGGGGGGCCGGAGCCGGGGTGACGACGGCCTCGACGTTGGCGGCGTAGTCACCGTCGGTGGCCCGGACGAACGTGTCCTCACCGTTGGCGGACACCGCGAGGAACTCCTCGGAGGCCGAGCCGCCCATCGCGCCGGAGGTCGCCGCACAGATCGCGTACTCCACACCCAGCGAATCGAAGATGCGCTGGTAGGCGGCACGGTGCAGCCGGTAGGCCTCATCCAGTCCGGCATCGTCCATGGTGAAGGAGTACGAGTCCTTCATGATGAACTCGCGGCCACGGAGGATGCCGGCGCGCGGCCGCTCCTCGTCGCGGTACTTCGTCTGGATCTGGTACAGGGTGACCGGGAAGTCCTTGTAGGAGGAGTACTCCCCCTTCACCAGGTCGGTGAACATCTCCTCGTGCGTCGGCCCGAGAAGGTAGTCGGCCCCCTTGCGGTCCTTGAGGCGCAGCAGGGAATCGCCGTACTCGGTCCACCGGTTGGAGCGCTCGTAGGGCTCCCGCGGCAGCAGGGCGGGCAGCCGGATCTCCTGGGCGCCGATGGCGTCCATCTCCCGGCGCACGATCTCCTCGACCTTGTGCAGGACGCGCAGTCCCAGCGGCAGCCACGAATAGACACCCGGGGCGACGCGCCGGATATAACCGGCTCGCACGAGAAGCTTGTGGCTGGGAACTTCCGCATCAGCGGGGTCTTCTCGCAGGGTACGCAGGAAGAGGGAGGACATCCGGGTGATCATGGGGGGTACTTTAGTTCATCCGCTCACGCCGTGGCGCTAGGGTGTGCCCCATGCTCATCCTCCTGCCCCCGTCCGAGACGAAGGCCACCGGCGGCACCGGCGGAGCCCTCGATCTGACCACCCTGTCCTTCCCCGGACTCACCGAGGTCAGGGCGGATATTCTCGCCGATCTCGTGGCACTCGACGTCGATGAGGCACTGACCGTGCTGGGCATCTCGGAGACGCTGCGCGGCGAGGCGGAGGCCAACCGGGCGCTGCGGGAGGCGCCGACCATGCCCGCACTGGGCCGCTACACCGGGGTGCTCTACGACGCACTGGACGCCGCCACCCTCACCGACGCTGACCCGGCCGCCCGGTCCCGGCTCGCCGTCGGCTCGGCTCTGTTCGGTGTGGTGCGCGCCGACGACCCCATCCCCCACTACCGGCTGTCGGGGTCGACGAAACTGCCGCGGCGGGCGGCGGCGTCCGGTGCGGCACCGACGATGAAGAAGCGCTGGGGCCGGACCATCACCGACGCACTGACCACCACCCCCGACGGCGCCGGGGACGGCGTGATCGTCGACCTGCGGTCCGGCAGCTACCAGGGACTCGGGAAACTGCCCGTCCAGGATGCGGCGTCCGGCACCGGGGCGGTGACGGTCCGGGTCGAGTCGGTCCGCCCGGACGGGACCCGCAAGGTCGTCAGTCATTTCAACAAGCACTACAAGGGCGTCCTGGCGCGGGTGCTGGCCACCGCGGGATCGGACGCCGATGATGCGCGGACCGCCGCGGACGTCGCCGACCTGGCCCGCGGTGCCGGGTTCACCGTCGAGGTCAACGCGCCGACCACGACGGCATCCGGGAAGGTCACGCCGCCGAAGGATTCCCTGACCCTGGTGGTGTAAGGCTCACCCCAGCCGGGCGCGGCGCCCCGCCGCCTCCCCGACGACGATGATCGCCGGGGACCCCAGGCCCTCCCGCGTGATCGTCCCGCCGAGGTCCCCGAGGGTCGTCTGCGTCACCCGTTCCCCGGCGGTGGACGCGTTCTCGATGACCGCGGCGGGCGTCGTGGCCGGCTTCCCGCCGTCGATGAGGCGGGCGGCGATCGCCCCCGCGTTGCGCACCGCCATGATGAGCACGAGAGTGCCGGTCATCCGGGCGGTGGCGTCCCAGTCCACGAGGGACTTCGGCGAGTCCGGCGGCACATGCCCGGAGACCAGCGTGAGGTCGTGGTTCAGCCCCCGGTGGGTGACCGAGAACCCGGCGAGGGCCGGTGCGGCGGTCGCCGAGGTCACGCCCGGCACCACCCGGACCGGGATGCCCGCGGCCGCACAGACCTCGATCTCCTCGAACCCGCGGCCGAAGATGAACGGGTCGCCGCCCTTGAGCCGGACGACCCGCTTCCCCGCCCGCGCCCGCTCGACGAGCAGGTCGTTGATGCGTTCCTGGGCGACCTGGCGGGCGTAGGGGATCTTCGCGACGTCGATGAGTTCCACGCCCCGCCCGGCGGCCTGCTCCGCCAGCACCACCGGGCCGAGATGGTCGGCGAGGATGACGTCGGCGGCGGCGATCTCCCGGGCACCGGCGACGGTGATGAGGTCCGGGTCGCCGGGTCCCCCGCCGACGAGCACGACCTCGCCGACGGTGGACTCCCCGGCTGCCGCGGTCGGGGTGGCGTCCTGCGCGCGCCGGTCATCGACGGGGACGCCGTGGGCGGTGGCCCAGGCCAGGGTCGTCGCCGCGGCGTCCGGCGGGGTGGTGGCGGCGATGTGGACGAGTGCGGCGGGGTGGTCGGTGCTGTCTGCCGTGTCTGCGGCGACCGGGAGTGCGCCGCGTTCGCGGAGGCGGTCGGCGGTGAGGGCGGCGTCCGGTCCGTCGGCGACGAGGACCCGGACCCCGGTGAGGAGAAGACTCATGGGGAAGATCATAGTGCGCCCCCGGTCACCCCACCCGGTACGACCGGAGACCCGCCCCCGCGGGGTGGTCTGAACGGATCAGACCACCGCGCACGGTGCGGGTCTCCGGTGCCGGGAGTTGTCCCGGGCGGGCCTAGCTGACCTAGCGGGCCAGCTTCAGCGCCTTCTGGCTGCGCTCCCACTGCTGGTTGTACAGCGCGAGATCGTCGGAGATCCTCCCGCCGTAGGACGGGACCATCTCCTTGAGCTTCGGGGCCCAGTCGCCCATGCGCTCACCGAAGCACCGCTCGAGCACCTCGATCATCGCGGACGGGGCGATGGAGGCTCCCGGGGACGCACCCATCAGGCCGGCGATCGAACCGTCGTTGGAGTTGATCAGCGCGGTACCGAACTCGAGGGTGCCGAACTTCGGCGCCTTCGCCGGCTTGATGACCTGGACACGCTGGCCGGCGGTGACCAGCTCCCAGTCCTCGGACTTCGCCGTCGGCATGTACTCCT
Organism: Corynebacterium nuruki S6-4; assembly: GCF_007970465.1. NCBI lineage: Bacteria > Bacillati > Actinomycetota > Actinomycetes > Mycobacteriales > Corynebacteriaceae > Corynebacterium > Corynebacterium nuruki. The sequence goes on along the minus strand of NZ_CP042429.1, from coordinate 401,287 downwards.
TGAGGGACTCGATGCGTGCCTCCTGGTTCTTCAGGACCTCGGTGACCAGGTACTTGGTCAGGCCCATCTCCTGGACGGCGACGCCCAGGTAGGAGGGGATGTTGCCCGGACGCAGCGACTTGAACAGGTCGAGCCAGGAGCCCTTCTTCAGGAACTTCGGGGTCCAGCCGGCGTACGGGCCGAACAGCAGGCCCTTCTTGCCGTCGATGATGCGGGTGTCCAGGTGCGGCACGGACATCGGCGGGGCGCCCACGGCAGCCTTGCCGTAGACCTTCGCGGCGTGCTGCTCGATGAGCTCCTCGTTGGTGCAGCGCAGCCACTCGCCGGAGACCGGGAAGCCGGCGTAGCCCCTGATCTCCGGGATGCCGGCCTTCTGCAGCAGCGGCAGGGCCATGCCACCGGCGCCGACGAAGACGAACTTCGCGTGCACGGTGGAGGTGTCGCCGTTGTGCAGGTTCTTGACGGTGACCTTCCAGCCTGCACCGTCGCGGGTGATGTCGGTGACCTGGGAGCCGTAGCGGACCTCGACGCCCTCGGCGGTGACGGCGTCCAGGTACTGGCGGGTCAGGGCACCGTAGTTGATGTCGGTTCCCACGTTGGTCCAGGACACGGCGGCGCCCTCGGAGAAGTCGCGGCCCTCGCCCATCAGCGGCAGCATCTCGGAGAAGGTGTCCGGATCATCCGTGAACTTCATGTCCGGGAAGAGCGGGTTGTCCTTCAGAGCCTCGTAGCGGGCCTTGATGTAGGCGACATCCTTGGCGCCGTGGCCGAAGGACATGTGCGGGGTGGGGTTGATCCACTCGCTCGGCTCACCCAGGGTGCCGTTCTCGACGAGGTAGGACCAGAACTGGCGGGAGATCTGGAACTTCTCGTTGATGTTCACGGCCTTGGTCGTGTCGACCTTGCCGTTGACCTCGGGGGTGTAGTTGAGCTCACAGAGCGCGGAGTGGCCGGTACCGGCGTTGTTCCACGGGTCGGAGGACTCGGAGGCCGGGATATCCTGGCGCTCGATGATCAGCTGGCTCCAGTCCGGCTGCAGCTCGCGCAGCATCACAGACAGGGTGGTCGAGATGACACCGGCGCCGATCAGCGCGACGTCGACATGATCGTTCTGAGGAGACACGATATAGACAATCCTTCTTTTGGCGGCTGTTGCGCCCGGGGGTCCCTGGTCCGCGGACGGGACCCGCTGGCGTCCACAATCAGGCAATGGTACGCCGCGGGGTGCGCGCCACCACATCCAACCCCCGTGCGTGGCGGCGGTAGCATCGACGGCTGTGACCGCTGAGACCACTGAGACTGCTGAGACCACCGGGACCGCCCTGCCGCCGCAGGACGCCACCTCCCGCCTGTCCCTCGCCGACGTCCTGTCCCACCCCATGGGAAAGTCCGTCCATGACCTGAGCTTCGGCCCCGACCTGCTCGGTCCGGGCTACGGGGCGCACACCCTCGTCCTCGGCGACGACCCCGACGGGGAGACGCCCGGACGCCCCGTCGTGACCACCCTCGTCCGCCACCTTCCGACGGGGGTGGCCGACGACGCCTGGCGGACCCGGCCGGCACTGCTGTTCGTCCACGGCATGACCGACTTCTTCTTCCAGACCCACGTCGCCGAACACTTCCACGCCCTCGGCTACGCCGTCTACGGCCTCGACCTGCGCAAGTGCGGCCGGTCCCACCGGCCCGGCCAGACCTGGCACCACGTGTCCAGCCAGTCGATCTACGACGAGGACCTCACCGTCGCCCTGTCCCTGCTCGCCGCCGGCCATCCCTCGGTCATCCCCGTCGGCCACTCCACCGGTGGGCTCGACGTCACCATGTGGGTCGCCCGGCTGCACCGTGCCGCCACCGACGGGGACGCCGCCCGCGCCCGGTTGTACGCCGCCGTCCGCGCGGTCGTCCTCAACAGTCCGTGGCTCGACCTGCAGTTCGACGCCGTGACCAACGCCGTCATCCGCCACATCTTCCCCACCGTCGCCCGGTTCGCCCCGGACTGGCACGTCCCCGGCGGCATCGACCCCTCCTACGGCCGGACGCTGCACGTCGAGGAGTACGGCGAATGGGACTACGACCGGACGTACAAGCCGCTGTACCCGCGGCCGAAGAAGGTCAGCTGGCTGGTCGGGGTGTCCCGCGAGATCGACAAACTGCACACCGGCGGCTTCGCCACCGGGGTGCCGACCCTGCTGCTGTGCTCCGACCGGCACAGTGGCGGCGGTCGTCCCGGTGCCGACGGTGCAGCCGCCCCCGATCCGGACGCCTTCCTCACCGACACGGTCCTGAAACCCGACCAGATGCGGGCCGCCGCCCACCTCGTCGACCCGCACTGCGACGTCCGCACCGTCCCCGGCGCGATGCACGACGTGTTCCTGTCCGGCCCGGAGGTACGCGCCGCGGCCTTCCGGGCGGCGGACGCCTGGCTCGCCGCCCTGCCGTAGCTCCGCACAGGAGCAGCGGCCCTCCTCTCGGCCTCGCGCGGGGCAGCAGCCCACCTGTCGGCATCGCGCGACGAGAGGATGGTCGAGGACGCCGCTGACCATCCCCTCGTCGCGCGATGCGTACACCGGGGCGGAGAGTCGGGGCGGAGAGTCGGGTCAGTACACCGGGGCGGAGCGTCAGCTGCCCCGCCCCTGCCCCTGCTCCCCCGCCGCCGTGTCTGTGTCCGCCTCCGCATCCGCTGACGCCTCCGCCCGCGCGATCGCGTTGCCGATCTGGGCGAGCATCTTCGCGGGGTTGGCCATCAGCGTCTTGTTCACCCGGACAACCTGCCACCTCTCGTCGCGCAGATCCTGCAGCTGTTCGAAGTCCTTCTCCGTCTGCGCCTCCCCGCCATGGTGGGCACCGTCGTAGTACAGGCCGATCCGCAGCGTCCGGCAGCCCAGGTCGAAGAAGGTGCGCTTCGTCCGGACGCCGCCGCCGACGACCTCCCGGTACCGCACCCCCACCTGGGTCTCCCAACGGTGTCCGGCCGGCAGCAGATCCCGGACGAACAGGCGCAGCAGAGTCTCCCGCGGCGATTCCGCTCCGCCGACGGACAACGCCAGCAGTCGTCGCACCCGCCGGACGGAGACCAATCCCCGGCAGGCGCGGATGATCTGTGCCCGGGTCACGCCGGTGCACTGGGCGACGGCGTCGATGAGCTGGACCGCCCGGATCTCCACGTCGGACAGTCCGGCGACGGCGGGAACATGCCACGTGTGCTTGGCGGACAGCACCGACCGCAGGCACTGCGCCAGGGCCACCGCCGCGGAGACCACCCGCAGGTGCGGGAACCGCGGGTCCGGGGTGACAGTGTCACGGACCGGATCGAATCCGGCGGGCAGGTGCCGGAAGGCCGCCCGCAGTGGTCGGGACGCCGCCCGCTGCGTCCGGTCGGAACCACCGGACCTGGTGGGGCTGAGCAGGAGGACCACCGCGGCGTCCGCCCAGTACATCAACCCGTGGTAGGCGGCGGCCGCCCAGCCGCCGAGGATGCACGTCGGGTGGTTGAGGTGCTGCGCACGGGCCCGGGTGATGATGCAGGCGGGGTAGGCACCGGTGTCCTCCCCGTTGCCCGCCACCTCCCGCGCCACGACGACCCCGTCGGCGACGGCGGTGTAGTAGTTGTCGACCTTCCACCGGCTCACGCCCCCGTCGAGCAGGCTCCGGCGGGTCACCGGACCATGGTCCGGGAGGATCCGGACGCAGTACCAGGGCCCGCGGCCCGGCGTGTAGCGCCCCTGCTCCGCGGCCTCGGCGACGTGCTCCGGCAGCCGCCAGGCCGGATTCACGTTCTCGTCACGGGTCCCGTTGCGGTAGGCCACGGTCATCCTCCCCTCCCGGGAGTGCCCCTCACCCCCGTGTGCCGTCCCCATCACAGCACAGCTGCCGCCCGGGTGACCGGGGTTCGGCGGTTTCCGCCGGCACCTGTGCGCATCGCGCGACGTGGGGATGGTCAGCGGCGTCCCCGACCATCCCCACGTCGCGCGATGCGCACACCTGATGGTCGGGCGGGAGCGGCGTCCCGCAGTCCCGCACGCGCTACGATCGGGCGCATGGCAGACAGCGCAGAGCACTACGACCTCATCATCGTCGGCACCGGCTCCGGGAACTCCATCCCCGAGGAGCTCAACGACCGGAAGATCGCCATCGTGGAGAAGGGCATCTTCGGCGGCACCTGCATCAACGTCGGCTGCATCCCGACGAAGATGTACGTCTACGCCGCTGACGTCCTCCGCGAACTGCGTGACTTCTCCCGCTACAGCATCACCGCCACCTCCCCGGTCACCGGCGACCCGGTTGAACCGCCGGACTGGGACATCGAGTGGGCCGACCTGCAGGCCCGCGTGTTCGGCCGGCGCATCGACCCGATCTCGCGCGGCGGCGAGGCGTACCGGCGCGGCGACGAGACCCCGAACATCACCCTGTACTCCGGCACCGCCCGCTTCACCGGCGAGCGCACCATGTCGGTCACCGACCGCACCGACGGCGGCCCGGACGCCACGATCACCGCCGACCAGATCATCCTCGCCACTGGGTCGCGGACCTGGGTGCCGCCGGTGATCGCCGAGTCCGGGGTCCGCTACCGCACCAACATCGACATCATGCGGATGGAGAAGCTCCCCCGCACCCTGGCGATCATGGGCGGCGGCATCATCGCCACCGAGTTCGCCCACATCTTCTCCGCGATGGGGGTGGAGGTCTTCCTCATCAACCGGTCCGACACCCTGCTGCGCAAGCAGGATGAGACGGTGAGCTCCCGGTTCACCGAACTGGCCGGCCGGCAGTGGACCAACCTGCTGGGCCGCACGGTCACCGCCGCCCGCGAGGAGGGGGGTCTGGTGACCCTCACCCTCGACGACGGCCGGGAGATCGACTGCGACGAACTGCTGCTCGCCCAGGGGCGGGTGCCCAACGGCGATCTGCTGGACGCGGCGTCCGGCGGCGTGGATCTCGCCGACGACAACCGGGTGCTCGTCGACGAATTCGGCCGGTCCAGCGCGCCGGGGGTGTGGGCGCTCGGGGATGCGGCGAACACCCTGCAGCTCAAGCACGTCGCCAACCAGGAGGCGCGGGCGGTGTTCCACAACGTCACCATCGCGGACGGGGATGAGTCGCAGCTGCAGCGGCTCAAGCACGACAATGTCCCGGGCGGGATCTTCAGCCACCCGCAGATCGGCTATGTCGGCATGACCGAGGCCGAGGCGCGCGACTGGGCGGCGGACAACGGCCGGCGGATCACCGTGAAGGTGCAGGAGTACTCCGATGTCGCCTACGGCTGGGCGATGGAGGACACGACCGGGTTCTGCAAGCTCATCGCGGACGCCGATTCCCGCCGGTTGCTCGGCGCCCACATCATGGGCCCGCAGGCGGCCACCCTGATCCAGCTGCTGGTCACCGCCATCGAGTTCGACCTGGACCTCGTCGAGTTCGCCACGAAGCAGTACTGGCCGCACCCCGCCCTCTCCGAACTGGTGGAGAATGCGCTGCTCGGCCTCGAGTTCGTCTAGGCCTGTCGTGGTCGACGGCGGATACTGCGTGGTGACCGGGGCGGCGTCCGGTATCGGGCGGGCGGTGGCACTGCTGCTGGCCGGTGAGGGACGCCGGGTGGCGGTGACCGACCGGGACGCCGCCGGGGTGGCGTCGGTGCGCGACGAACTGCCGGACGCCGTACTCGATGCCACGGTGCTCGACATCACCGACCATGACGCGGTCGAGCGGTGGGCGTCCGGCCTGGTGGCGGAGCACGGCGCACCGGCCGAGGTGTACCACGTCGCCGGCATCGCCGTCTGGGGCGATCCGCGTACCCTGCCGCACAACAAGTGGACGAAGGTCATCGACGTCAACCTCATGGGCACCGTCAACGTCGTCGAGGCCCTGGTGCCGGCGATGACCGAGGCCCCGGGGCGGTGTGACCTGTGCTGTGTGTCCTCGGCCGCGGGGTTCCTCGGACTGCCGTGGCACGGTGCCTATGCCGCGTCGAAGGGCGGGGTGCTGGGGATGTGCGAGGTGCTGCGGTTCGATCTGGCGCCACACGACGTGAGGGTGCACTGTGCGGTGCCCGGCGCGGTGGACACTCCCCTGGTCCGCACCATCGACATCGAGGGGGTGGACACCGACGCGCCCCGGGCGGCGCGGGTCAAGGGCCTGTTCCGCGGCATCGCCGTGACCCCGGAGAAGGCCGCCCGGAAGATCGTCGGCGGGGTACGGAAGAACCGGTACCTCATCTACACCAGCGCGGACATCCGCCTCGGCCGGTGGGCGCAGGTGAACATGCCGTGGGCGTACCGCGCGGTGATGCGGCTGCTCAACCGCGGGCTGCGGTGGGCGGCGGCCTGAACGGCATCCCCGCCGGATGTCCGCATCCCGACGGGCCAGGACGGTCACCCGGGGGTATGACTGACCTGGCGCGTCGGGATGCGACCTACTCGTGGCTGCAGGCGGAGAAGGTTCCGGGGTAAACCTGGACCTGTGAAGAACTCCACCGGACACTCCACAGCCGGCGCGCCGGGCACCGCCGGCACCGCCGAGACAGCCGCCGCGGGCCTCCCGGCACAGCCGTGGGCGAAGAGCCCCGCCGAGCTCGCCGAGGCACTGGGCACCAGTGTCGCGACCGACGACAGCTCCGCCGCCCCCGGGCTCACCGCGGACGAAGCCGCCCGCCGGCTCCCCGCCACCCGCGCCCGGGCCGTCGCCGGCTCCGGCGCGAACTCGGCCTGGCGTCTGCTCGCCAAGCAGTTCACCAGCCCGATCATCATCATCCTCATCGTCGCCACGCTCATCGCCGGCATCCTCGGCGACTGGCTGGACACGGTGATCATCCTCGTCATCGTCGTCCTGTCCGGCCTGCTCGACTTCGCCCAGGAGCGCGGCGCCCAGGCCTCCATGGACAAGCTCCTCGGCGCCGTCCGGCTCACCGCCACCGTCGTCCGCGACGGGTCGGACACGGAGGTCCCCTTCGCCGAGGTCGTCCCCGGTGACGTCATCCGGGTCAGCGGCGGCGACATCCTCCCGGCGGATGCCGTCCTGCTCGACGCCCGCGACCTGCAGCTCGACCAGGCGTCTCTCACCGGCGAGACCTTCCCGGTGGACAAGCAGCCCGGCCCGGTCGCCGCCGACACCGAACTGGCGCAGCGCAGCTGTCTGCTGTACTCCGGCACCCACGTGGCGTCGGGCGAGGGGACCGCCGTCGTCGTCGCCACCGGCCGCGACACCGAATTCGGCCGGGTGAAGCAGTCCCTGGCCGCCAAGCAGAAGCCCACCGGTTTCGAACGGGGCATGACCCGCTTCGGCCTGATGCTCACCCGCATCATGGTGGTGCTCGTCATCGCCATCTTCATCGTCAACCTCGTCCTCGACCGGCCGGTCGTCGACTCGGCCCTGTTCTCCCTGTCCCTGGCGGTGGGCCTGACCCCGCAGCTGCTGCCCGCGATCGTCGGCCTGTCGCTGGCCCAGGGGTCGAAGATCATCGCCAAGCACCGGGTGATCGTCAAGCGGCTCAACGCCATCGAGGACTTCGGGGCGATGACGGCCCTGTGCACCGACAAGACCGGCACGATGACCGCCGGGGAGATCCACCTCTCCGCCCCGCTGGACCTGCACGGCGACAAGGATCCCGCGCTGCTGCGCACCGCCGGGCTCAACGCCATGCTGCAGTCCGGCAAGACCAATGCGATGGACCAGGCGATCACCCGGGCGGTCCACGGTGCGGGCCTGGACCTGTCGGACGCCACGGCGATCGACGAACTGCCCTACGACTTCACCCGGAAGCGCCTGTCGGTGCTGGTGACCGATCCGGAGACCGGGGGCGGCGTCCCGACGCTGGTGACCAAGGGGGCGGTGGAGAAGGTGCTGGAGGTCTGCACCCGGGCCCGGATCGACGGGGAAACCGTGGCGCTGCCGCAGGTCATCGACGATGTGCGCGGCGTGGTCGACGACCTCGGCGCCCGCGGCTTCCGGGTCCTCGCCGTCGCCGCCACCGGGCAGGACGCCGCCACGACCGCCGCCGACGAGTCCGAGCTCACCCTCGTCGGCCTGCTGAGCTTCGCCGACCCGGTGAAACCCGATGCGGCGGACACCATCGCCGACTTCGCGACCGCCGGAGTGACGGTCCGGATGATCACCGGGGACGCCCGCCCGGTCGCCACCCACATCGCCGGCGAGCTGGGCCTGGACCCGGCGGCGGTGATGAGCGGCACCCAGATCGACGCCCTGTCCGACGAGGATCTCGCCGACCAGGCCGAGGGCATCCGGGTGTTCTGCGAGACCACCCCGCACCACAAGGAACGCATCGTCCGGGCACTCGGCCACGACGGGGAGACCGTCGGTTACATGGGCGACGGCATCAACGACGCCCCCGCCCTCCACGCCGCCGACGTCGGCATCTCGGTGACCGGCGCCTCCGACGTCGCCGCCGAATCCGCCTCCATCGTCATGCTGGAGAAGAACCTGCGCGCCCTGCTCGACGGCATGCACGCCGGACGCCGCACCTTCGCCAACACCATGAAGTACATCCAGATGACCACCAGTGCGAACGTCGGCAACATGATCTCCATGGCCGTCGCCTCGGTGATCCTGCCGTTCCTGCCGCTGCTGGCCTCCCAGATCCTGGTGATCAACCTGCTCACCGACCTGCCCGCCACCGCCATCGCCACCGACCGGGTCGACCCGCGGCAGCTGCGCCACCCGCAGCGCTGGGACATGCGGCTGATCCGCAACTACATGCTCGTCTTCGGCATCCTGTCCTCGGTTTTCGACCTGGTGACCTTCGGTGTGCTGCGCTGGGGGTTCCACGCCGGGGAGAGCGAGTTCCAGACCGCCTGGTTCCTCGCCTCCGTGCTCACCGAGGTGCTGGTGCTGTTCAGCCTGCGCACCCGGGGTCCGCTGTGGCGGTCGAAGCCGTCCCGGATCCTCGTGCTGCTGTCGGTGCTCGTCGCCGTCTCCGCCTTCGGTATCGTGCTCTCCCCCGTCGGCGATCTGCTGCACCTGGAGGTCATCCGGTGGTCGCTGGTGGGCCTGGTGGTGCTCATCGCGATCGGGTACGTGGCCGTCACCGAGCTGACTAAGCCGCTGTTCTGGCGTCACCCGCACCACCGCACCGAGCAGCTGCGGTGGCCGGTGTCCCGGCATCTGGTGACGGCGCGCCGTCAGAACGGCAGCAGCACCAGCAGCCACGCCACCAGCGGTCCGACGGCGACGACGACGCCGGAATAGACGAGCATCTGCCGGAAGAACCGGTCGCGGTGGTCGGCATCCACATTGGCCAGCACCATCGCACCGTTGGTGGAGAACGGGGAGACGTCCACCACCGTCGCGGCGATGGCGATGGCCGCCGCCGTGCCCGCGACCGGCAGATCCCCGCTGGTGAGGAAGGGGGCGGCCATGGTGATCGCGATCCCGATCGTGGCGATCGAGGACGCGAGCGCCGAGACGATGCCTGACATGTAGCACAGCAGCACCAGGCCCAGCATCGGGGCGCCGAGGGTGGCGATGCCGTCGGAGATGACGTCCACCGTGCCTGCGTCCTGCAGCACCTCGATGTAGGTCACCATGCCGCCGACCAGCACGATGGTCGACCAGGACACATTCGCCAGTGCCTTGTGCGATTCCTTCGGCTTCAGCACCGCCAGCACCGCGCCGATGACCAGCGAGACCACCCCGATGTCCAGGCCGAAGATCCCGGCCGCAATGACGAGGGCCGTCAGACCCACGATGGTGCACCACTGGTACCAGGTGACCTGACGGACCGGGGCGGTACCGGCCATTGCGTCGACCGCGGTGGCCACCGGTGTCGTACCGGACGCCCCGTCCGTGTCCGGGGCCGTGTCACCGGCGGAGGCGGCATCCGCCCGCAGTTTCTCCTCGTCTGCCCGGGCGCGGGCGCCGAAGAGGGCCCGGCCGCCGAGGAAGACGTAGACGACCGCGCCCATGACGATGTTGAAGGCCATCGCCATGAGGAACAGTGCCCAGGTGTGGTCGCCGAGATCGTGGTTGGTGAGGAAGTCGTTGACGTAGATGCCGTAGACACTCAGCGGGCTGAGCAGCCCCGCCATGCCGCCGTGGACCACCATCATGCCCATCATCAGCTGGTTGATGCGGTAGCGGCGGGCGAACGGGATCGCCAGCGGGGAGATCACACCGATGGCGAAGATGGCGCCGATGGACATGAAAAATCCGGTGAGGGCGAAGAAGATCCACGGCATCACCGCCCGGTTGCCCCGGACCGCCCGCATCGCCCACCGCAGGATGAGGTCGATGGTGCCGTTCTGCTGCGCGAAGCCGAACAGGTAGGTCAGGCCCATCAGGGCGATCATCAGGTCGACGGGGAAACCGTCGAAGACCTTGGAGAAGATGTCGCCGGTGTCCGCCCCGTCACCGGTGAACTCCGGGACGCCGAGGGCGACGAGGAAGCCACCGACCAGGCCGAGGATGCCCAGGTTGATGTTGCGGAGGGTGCCGACCAGGAAGATCAGTACCAGAACGACGATCGTGACAACGTGGATGCTCACGGGGTCTCTTTCACGGGGAAGGTGGGACAGGGAGCGCGCGGGAGTGGACACGGGTTCGTGACGGCACGGTCGGAGGGTCACCGGGTGCCTGTCGTTCCGGTGCCCGACCTTGGTGTGGTGTGACCTCTGACACGATGGAACGGAGAGTCATCCTAATCACAGGATCCGACGATCGATGCGGCGCCCCCCTGCGGTGCACGGGACGTGACCGCTGTGTCCGCTGTGTCCGCTGTGCCTGCTGTGCCTGCCATGTCCGCGGAAAGAGCCCAGGTGCTGCTCCACGGCGGTTTTTTCGACCTACGGGTTCGTTTCCTCGACGTGGAGACCGGGATATCGACCTGTCAGTTCGCTTGCCCGACCTGTCCCCCGGTTCCCCGGGCCGGAGGGACGTGTCCGCGTCAGCTCAGCGGACGTCCCTCCCGGTCGTGGGCGTAGTTGCCGGAGCCCACGAGGATGAGGATGAACTCGACGAACGCCCAGATGCTGACGGCGCACAGGGCGATCGAGGAGATCACGATGAGGACGAGTCCGGTACCGATGAGGGCACCGTTGTCCTCCTCCCAGGTGTTGTAGTACCCGGAGGTGCCGTCGTAGGAGTCGTAGCTGTCACCGAAGCCGGAGAACATGACCGCGAAGCCGACGATCATGAGGATGATGCTGAGCACCGTGGTGACCAGCTGGCCGATGGCGCGGTTCTTCAGGCCCAGGTAGAAGTTGTGCACTCCGAGACCACCGAGGAAGAACGCGAGCAGGGCCGCGGCGATCTTCGACTTCGGTGAGGTCTGCGGGACGCCGTAGCCCGGGTAACCCTGAGGACCCGGATAGCCGGGGTAACCCTGCGCACCGGGGTAACCGGGGTTCATGCCATAGGCGGGGGCGCCGGCGGGGTATCCGGCCGGCGTCGGTCCACCGGGATAGCCGGGATTCCCCTGGGGGCCCTGCGGGTAACCCTGTCCCTGCGGCGGGACCTGCTGGTTGTAAGGGCCGGGCTGACCGGGCTGACCGGGCTGGTTGTACTGGCCCGGCTGATCCGGCTGGGCGTACTGCTGGCCGTACGGGGTATCGCCGTAGACCGCGGTCTCGTACGACGCGGTGCCGTACGGGGTGTCGGTGTACGGAGTCCCGCTGTACGGGGTCTGGTCGGCGGACGGCGTGCCGTCAGAGGACGGCACCGACGGTTCGTCGGCCCTGCCCCAGACGGTTGTCTCCTGCTCGTCCGGGTTGGCTCCGGGGGTCTGGTCCGGAATGTCGTCCCGGGTCTGGTCCGGTCCGTTCTCCGGGTCGTTGTCCGGCGGGGTCGACGATGGCTCCGTCACAGTGTGCTCCTCGTGGTCCTCATAGGTTCGGTGCCGGCGCACCACACCACAGGGCTGCGGCACGGTTCCGGATCTCGGCCCTGAGGTTACCCTGCGGACGACCGCAGACGGCAGACCCCGGCGTCCTGGTATTTTCACCGCATGAGTTTCCGGGAAAAACTGACCACGGGCATGCCCGGCCACTTCACCATGCCCGAAGAGTTCCTCAGTCTCGCCGACTGGTGCGAACAGCAGGGGTACGGCATCAGTGACATCACCTTCATCGCCGACCCCGATATCCACGTCACCGGCGACGTGAAGCTCTTCCTCGGCGAGCGGGTCCCCTTCCCCGACGGCTATCTCCCCGACCCGGACCGGCTCTACGAGGTGGGGTACACCGGCGGCGACGGGTCCACCTTCTGCCTGTGGCTCGACGACGACGGTGTGCAGCACGTCGTCAACCACGGCTCGGGTTCGGGATCGTGTCTGTGGGCGACGTTCCCGGACGCCCTGTCCGTCCTGCGCCTGTTCGCCGTCGGATACTTCACCCCGGCATTCAACGAAGGGTGGAGTGCACCACCGGAACTCGACGACATCCCCGATGCCGAACTCTCCGATACCGCACTGGCGCCCTACCGGGCCTGGCTGAAGGAACGCTGGGGGCAGGACACACCCCGCACCGGGGTGGAGGCGCTCGGACTGACGGCGGAGGACGCCGCCGTCTGGACCGATGTCGAGGGGCCGACGACCGGCGACCCGTTCAACGAGTGGCTGACCGCCGGTCAGTAGATCCCGACGATGGCGTTGTTCCCACCGTTGCAGTGGACGGTCTGCCCGTAGTGGGCACACCGCATCGTGTAGGTCTGCCCGGTCTCCGGGGAGGTCACCGACAGGGTCGGCTCCGAGTTTCCGGTGGAGGCGTAGGTGGCGGTGAAGGCGCTGAAGACCGCCGCGGCGAAGCTCTCGGAGGTGTTCGAGGTCGCCGCGTAGTAGGTGGTGTACCGGGTCTGGACCGGGGCCGCCGGAGCAGCGGGTGCCGGGGCCTGCGGGGCCGCGGCGGGCGCACCCGGTGTCGGTGCCGGGCCGGCGTTGCCGGACGCCCCGCCCGCCGAGCCGTTGGATGCGCCGCTCGGCGACGCGGGGGTCTGGGTGACGGTGACCGTCTCCTGGTCACGGTCGAAGACGCCGCACGCGGTCATCGACACGGTGAGCAGTCCGGCCACCGCAGCCGTTGCGAATCCTCTGATCCGGGGCATGTGTTCCACTGGTTATTCTCCTCAGCGTGTGTATCGTCGAACGTTAAGTTACACCACGTGGGCAGCCCCGGTGCGCTCGACATTCGCGGGTGGGGAGTTCTTATCGGGATCCGGCCGCACCGGCGCCGGATGCCCCGTAGCCGCCACCGCCGGCGGTACTGATCGACACCCCCTCGCCCGCGGTGAGGTCGAACCGGCTCATCGAGGGCCGGGGTTCGGCTGTGCCGTCGTGGTGGTACCGGACGGCGGCACTGCTGCCCGGGGCGCCGCCACCGAGACCCCACGGCACCGTCGTCACTCTCGACGTGCCGGCCACCACCGTCGCCTCGCCCCGGGTCAGCGAGAGCTGCCGGTACAGTCCGTCACCGCCCCGGTGGTCCCCAGCACCGCCGGTCCCCCGCACGATTCCGTAACTGTCCACCCGCAGCGGATACTCCCGTTCAATCACCTCGCACGGGGTGTTCCGGGTGTTGGTCATGTGGGTGTGGGTGGCCGAAGCCCCGTCCGAGGCCGGGGACGCCCCCTGACCGCCGCCGTAAGTTTCGACGTAGGAGTAGTACTGCCCGTCCCGCGGGTCGACGCCGCCTATCGTCACGATGCTCATGCTGCCGCTCGACGCCGCCGGAACCAGGCCGTCGGTGAACTGTTCGAAGGCGCCGAGGATGGCGTCCACGATCCGTTGGGAGGTCTGGGTGTTGCCGTGCGCGACCGGGGCGGGGAATTCAGCGTGGACGAGGCTGCCGGGGCGGGTACGGACCTCGATCGGGGCCATGAGCCCCGCATTCGAGGGCAGTGACGGGTCGGCGAGGATCTTCACGACATAGGCCGCACACGCCCGGGCGACGGCGTAGGAGCAGTTCACCGCACCCTGGACCTGGTCGGCAGTGCCGGTCAGGTCGATGACGATGTCCTCCCCGGAGACGGTGACCGTCGCGGTGACCGGTATGTCCACCGGCTCCACCCCGTCGTGTTCGAGGTGGTCCGTGAAGGTCCCGGTACCGTCCGGCAGTTTCGCCAGCGCCGCACGCGTCCGCCGCTCCCCGTAGTCCACCAGGGCCTCACAGGACTGCCGGAAACCGTCGGCACCCCACTCCCCGACGAGTTCGAGGATGCGGCGTTCGCCGAGCCGGTTGGCCGCGACCTGTGCCATGAGATCGCCCCGGGTCTTGTCGGCGGTCCGGATGTTCATCAGCAGCAGCTCCAGCGACTCGCGCTGCAGCTCTCCACCGGCGAACAGCCGGATCGGCGGGACCCGGATCCCCTCCTGGAAGATCTCGGTCGCCTGGGTCGCCATGGAGCCGGGCACGATGCCGCCCATGTCCACGTGGTGGGCCATCGTGGCGACCAGGGCGGTCACGGTCCCGTCGACGAACACCGGGGTGATGACGCACATGTCGGGCAGGTGGGAACCGCCGAGATAGGGGTTGTTGGTCATGAGGACGTCGCCGGGCCGCAGCCGGTCCGCCCCGTATTCCTCGAGTGCGTTGGAGATCAGGGTCGGCATGAGGCCGAGGTGCAGCGGGATATGCTCCGCCTGCGAGATCAGCGTGCCGTCGGCGGCGTAGATGCCGGCGGAGCAGTCACGGCGGTCCTTGATGTTGGGGGAATAGGACGTACGGATCAGCGCCGTCCCGACCTCCTCGGAGATCGAGGTCAGCCGGTTCCGGGCGACTTCGATCTCGATGGCGTTGACGGCAGCGGTGTTGTCGGTGTCATGGTCGTGCATGGTGGTGGCTCCTCTGTGATGTCCGGTGTCAGCGTCGGGTCAGGTGCAGGAATCCGGCGTCGTCGCACCGGCAGGTCTGGTCGGGCCGCACGTAGGTGGTCGTGTCGAACTGGTCGATGATCGCCGGCCCCTCAAGGGTGGTGCCGGCGGACAGGGCATCCCGGTCGTAGACGGCGGTGTCCGTCCAGGCACCGTCGATGTAGACCGGACGCCGCTCCTTCGGGACGACGGCGGCCCCGTCCCCCGCGGCGATCCGGGCCTGCGGGATGTCCGGCTTCGGGACGGTGGCCACCAGCCGCACCGCCACCAGTTCCATCTCGGCGTCCGGGTCCCGGAACCCGTAGCGTTCCTCGTGGTTCTCATCGAGCAGTTCACGCTGCGCGAACTGGTCGGCGGTGTACGGGATCGTCAGTTCGTAGCTCTGGCCGGTGTACCGGGCGTCGATCAGCCGCTCCTCGTCGAAGCCTGCGTCCCCCATCTCGTCGAGGGCACGGCGACGCAGCGTCCGGAAGACGTCCTCGAGGCTGCCGGAACCGTCGGCATTCTCCCGCGGTACCGGAGCGGCGAAATCGTGCCGGACCGGGGCATCGAGCATGCCCACTGCCGAAGCGATGCCGGGCAGCGGCGGGATCACCGCCGAGGTCATGCCCAGTTCGTGGATGAGATCGGCCCCGTGCAGCGGGCCGGCGCCGCCGAATGCCATGAGGTGACTGGCACGGACGTCGATGCCGCGCTCCACGGTGACTTTCCGGATGCCCCGGCCCATCGTCGCCGCGATGACGGTGAGGATGCCTTCAGCGCAGTCCTCTGCCAACATGCCGAGCTTCTCCGCGAACTCCGCCATCCGGGCGCGGGCGGTGGCGTAGTCCAGGTCGAATCCGCCGCCGAGCAGTGAGGTGCCCAGTCTCCCGAGCACCACGTGGGCGTCGGTGACGGTCAGTTCGGTGCCGCCGTGTCCGTAGGCCACGGGTCCGGGGACCGCGCCGGCGCTGTGCGGGCCGACCCGCAGTCCGCCGCCGCTGTCGAGCCAGGCGATCGAGCCACCGCCGGCACCGATGGTGTTGACGTCGACGCTGGGCAGTCGCAGCGGCATCGAGTCGATCTCGCCGGTGGTGGTCTCGTCGGGTTCACCGTGCCGGATCATGGCGATGTCCGTGCTCGTGCCACCGATGTCGAAGCTCACGACCTTGTCGAGGCCGAGGTGCCGGGCCCAGTTCGCCGCCCCGATCACGCCACCGGCCAGGCCGGACAGGACCGTGCGGGCACTGTGGGTGCCGGCGAGACCGGGCGTGAGCAGGCCGCCGTTGGACTGCATCACCCAGAGCCGGGACGCCACCCCCATGTCCTCGACCGTGGTCCCCAGCCGGTCCATGTAGCCGGAGACCTTCGGGCGCACATAGGCGTTGATGACGGCCGTCGAGGTGCGGTCGTACTCCCGCATCTCCGAGGTGACGTCCGTGGCCGCCGAGACGATCGGGGCCACTCCCCGCCCGGTCAGGTAGCTGACCGCCCGGTCCTCGTGGTCGCTGTTGCGGTAGGCGTTGAGGAACGAGACGACGACCACGTCCAGGTCCAGGTCGGCGAGTTCGCCGGCGACCCGCTCGAGTTCACTGTCCTCCAACGGGGTGATCTCCTCGCCGTCGGCTCCGGTGCGCTCGGTGATCTCGACGATGAGGTCGTCGGGGACCAGTGGTGCGGGTCGGTGGACCTCGTTGTCGTAGATCATCGGGCGCGCCTGGTGGGAGATCGCGAGAATGTCACGGAACCCGGCGGTGGTCAGCAGGCCGACCTTCGCCCCTTCTCTGGTGAGGACCGTGTTCGTCGCGACCGTCGTGCCGTGCACGAGCCGGTTGATGTCCTGGGCGGACACGCCCTGCTGTTCCAGCACGGCGCGGATCCCCTTGATGACCGCTTCATCGGGATGTGACGGGGTGGAGGGGACCTTCCACACCGACAGGCTTCCGTCGGCGCGGCGCAGGCCGATGTCGGTGAATGTTCCGCCGGTGTCCGCGGCCACCTGGACGGCGGTGGGGGTCGCGCGCGGGTTCTGTGCAGTCATGCTGTGTCTCCTGCTGGTCGGTTGTCGTCGGTTGTCGGGTCAGTCGATTGTGTCGACGAGTTGTGCGTTCTTGGTCTCCGGCAGCATGGCCAGCGCCACCGAGCCGATGACGGCTCCGGCGACGGTGATGGCCAAGATCGATTTCCCCCAGCCGATCGATCCGACCAGGATGCCGATGCTCAGCGGTCCGAAGGCGGCGAGGCCGCGGCCCAGGTTGTAGGTCAGCGCCTGGCCGGTGGCGCGGATCTCCGTCGGGAACAGTTCGGCGAGGTAGGCGCCGGTGCCACCGGCCTGGCCGGAGGAGAAGAAGCCGAGCAGCACGATGAAGAACAGGGCCACCCCGGTGTTGACCGAGGGGGTGAAGACGAACAGTGCGGTGCTGGCCGCGGAGCCGACGAAAAAGAAGAAGAAGGTCCTGCGGCGTCCGATGCTGTCGAGGAACCAGCCGGAGGAGAGGTAGCCGATGAAGGACCCGAGGATGGCGAACCAGGTGAATGTCGCGGTCCCGCCGATGCCGAGGCCGCGGTCCTGCTGGAGGTAGCTGGGCAGGAAGACGAACACGGAATAGTAGATGCCCTGCACCCCGATACCGAGCAGGACGCCGAAGATGGTGTGCCGCCGGATGCCGGGCGCGAACAGGCGTCGGATCTTGACCGGCTTCCTCACCGTCCCGCCTGCCGGGGCGGCTGTTCCGGAAGCGTCGGCTCCGGTGTCGTCCGTGGTGGTGGCAGGCGCGATGTCCGTGGCGTCCTTGGCCGACCGTCGGATCCAGAACACGGCGAGAGCCGGGAGGATCCCGACGAGGAAGAGGTAGCGCCAGGCCTGCTCGGCCGAAAACACGGAGTACAGGGTGAGGTAGGCCAGGGTCGAGGCCGCCCAGCCGACCGCGTAACAGCTCTGCACGATGGACAGCTGGCGGCCACGCTGCGACGGCCTGGCGTATTCGGCCACCAGTGCGGCACCGACGGCCCATTCCCCGCCGAAGAACAGTCCCTCGAGCAGTCGCCACATCAGGAACTGCCAGCCGGCCTGCGAGGTCGCGGTCAGTGCGGTGAACACCGCGTAGCCGAGGATGACGATGCTGAGCATCTTCACCCGGCCGAACCGGTCGGCGAGGTTGCCGAAGAGCAGTCCGCCCGCGGCGGAGGCGACGATGCTGACGGCGGTGATCCAGCCGCCGGCGCCGGAGCTCATCCCCAGCGCGGCGGTCGCCGCCGGCAGGGCGAAGCCGTACATCGTCCAGGTGAAGCCGTCCAGGCCCCAGCCGATGCCGGAGGCGGTGACCGCTTTGCGGCGGTTGCTGACGAGTTCGGCGCTCTCGGTCGGTGGGTCGCCGTGTGTCTGTGCTGTCGTACCTTGCGTCACGGTTCTTCTCCTCAGGGGTTGAGCATCGTGAGAGTTGTATACGATCCGAATACACAGTGACACAGGATGTGGTGTGTGTCACTAGCTGACTGAAAGTTTGTTTCCGGAAGGTGGTAGAAATACCCCATGAGCACCCGAGACCGCAGTGCCCGCGACCGCGCGTACGACCAGGTGAGAGCGGATATCCTCACGTTGCGCCTGCTCCCCTCGCAACGGATCGACGAAAGCACCGTCGCCGAGCGGGTGGGCGTCAGCCGTACCCCCGTCCGGGAAGCCTTCTACCAGCTGGCCTCGGAAGGACTCGTCACCGTGGTCTCCCGCGGCGGCTACGTCGTCGCCGACATGAACATCCCCCGGTTCCGCGAACTCATCGAAGCCCAGCACATCCTCGTCCGCGCGGTCACCCACCTGCTCATCGCGCGTATCACCGAGGCCGACCTGGACCGGCTCGAGCAGGCGGTCCGCGACGTCGACGAGGCAGAACTGTCAGGTGATCCCGGGGCGGTCGCCGAGACCAACGCACGCCTCCACATCCTCGAGGTGGAGCTGTCGGGGAACTCGTACCTGCTGCCGATGGGCCGGACGATCCACACCCACCTGCAGCGGTTGTCCTTCATCAGTTTCGGGGGCACCGGAGGCGACATCCGGAGCCCGGATTCCACCGAGGAACTCGCCGCGCACTACCGCAATGTCCACGACGAGCACTGGGGTTACCTCGCCGCACTCCGCGACCGGGATCTCCCCCGGGCGCTGGCGACGGCCGTCCGGCACGTGGACCGGTTCAAGGAGAGGGTGCAGGAGTACCTCAGCTCTGATGCGGTGGACGGCATCGACTTCTCGGGGATCGCCGGGGCCGAGCGCGCCGGTGATTGACGAAACGCCGCAGACGGAACCCCTATGGGCGGAAGGCTGAGAAGCTCCGAAGGCCGACATTCTCATGCGGCGGAGACAGTCGGATGCGGGCCCCCGCTGGCGGCCGCACTATCACCCGCTCCGGTGTCCGGCAGCTCCCACTCCCACTGCATGCCACTGCTCTGGATCGACGTGAGAACGAGTTTCTCAGCACCTGCCGGGAGTTCGAACAGGGTGGTGCGCTGGTATTTCCTGCCCGGCTGACTGGACGTGGACCAGTTGTTGTTCCCGTCGTATCCACCGTCCCCGTAGCACGCGGAGGCCTGCTGCAGCGGTGTTGTGAACCCGTCTCCGGTCTCGACCTCCCAGTTTGTGGCGGCACCGAAGATCGTTTCCTGGTCGTCAGCCTCCGGGGCGAAGGCCATATCCGCATCTATACGCAGGACCGGCTTCTCCGGCTCACCGTATTCCTGGTTCGGGTATCCGAGGGATGAACAGGTATCTCCGATCTTGAGAGCGGTCACGGTGAACAGCACTGCGCAGTTCCAGTCCTCCGGATTGTCTGAGTCCGATTCGCCGCAGTATGCGCCGCCCGGCTGTCCGACAGCTTTCTGCGCTGGCACATTCGAATCTGACGACGCCGAAGCAGCTTCCGACGGGGATACATCACCGTCGCCGGAGCACCCCGCCAGGGCCAACGCGCCGGCGGCAACCACGGCACACAGACTGATCTTCCTGTTCATTTCTCTCCCTCTGCTCTTATGCGGTGATCATTATTTCACCCCGGCCGTCAAGACTCCTCGTCACAGGAGCGGGGGTTTACGTCATGTCACCCCCGGTCAGTGCACTGCCACTTCCTCAGTAGGTGCTGTCGGAGTGCTGAGCACACCGGTTCACCACAGCGCCCTGCAGCAGACGCGTCGCTCGCCACCCGGTCTCCCCCGTCACCTCCTGCACGATTCCCAGCGCTTCATCCTGACCCGAACCGGTATCGAAGGCGTCGCACACCTGTGCCGACAACTGGGACATCTGACCGGCGG
This sequence comes from Corynebacterium nuruki S6-4, assembly GCF_007970465.1. NCBI lineage: Bacteria > Bacillati > Actinomycetota > Actinomycetes > Mycobacteriales > Corynebacteriaceae > Corynebacterium > Corynebacterium nuruki. Next base: position 381,207 of record NZ_CP042429.1, on the reverse strand, counting down.
TCACGTCGATCCCCTCGTCCCGCATCATGTCCGCGTAGATACCGTCCATCATGCCGCCACCACCCGTCGCCGGGGCGGCAGGACGCCGCGGCTCAACCGGCGAAGTCGCCGCCGACTGCTTCTCAGGATCTGCGACAGGCGACGCAGTAACCGTCACCGTGTGCTCCACGGTCCGTTCCACGGTGTTCGTCACCGTCGACGGTGATGCAGCCTGCCCGTCAGTACAGGCGACCAGAGAGGCCATCATAAGGATGATCCCAGCGGCAGCTCCAGCTGCTCTTATTTTCATGATGTGAACCGTAGCGCATATTGTTGACCGGGAACGCAGTCAGGCCCTCCTTTTCCCGCCCCTGTCAGGAGCTTCCCATGACCATCCGTCGCACCGTCCTCGCCCTCGGCGCCGCCGGCACGCTGTTCCTCGCCGCCTGCGGCAGCGATGACGACAGCTCGACCCCCACCTTCTCGTCCGCCACACCGTCGACCACGACCTCGTCATCGACGATGTCGTCAAGCAGCGCCACTCCGTCCCCGACAACCGCCCCCGAACCCGCGCTGGCGCCTGCACCGGCACCCGATCCGGTCGAGCCCGCCAGCCCGGTAGAGGTTGCCCCACCCGTGAACACCGCGCCGGATCCCGCCACCATCCCGTTCGCTGACGGCGGCACCTGCCCCGCCTACCGGTGCGGTTACGGACACGACGCGAACGGCAACCCGAACCCCTCCTCCGGCGAAATCCAGACCTACAACGGCTGCGAGGACGGATACATCACCGATCCCTCGCTCTGCGGCGCGGTCAACCAGAAGTACCCGAACGGCATTCCGGGTGTTCCGGCCCGCTGACGGGTCACAGACCCTCGGGGGTACTCCGCGCTCCTGAACATCCCCCACACCCCACTGACCTCCCCCGAAACTGAGTACAGCCGAAGTAAACTGCCCGACCATGGCTTCTGTGCATGATGTGATCGATGCGTTCCGCACCTCCCGCTCCACCTCCGAACGGGGCACGCAGTTCGAGCAACTCATGGTCCGCTGGTTCGAGCTCGACCCGACCCTGCATGAGCAGTACGACAAGGTGTGGCGGTGGCCGGACTGGCCGGGCCGTCACAACCACGGCGACAATGGAATCGACATCGTCGCCCACGTCAGGGAGACCGGACCGGACTTCGGTACCGACGACGAGTTCGCCGCAGTCCAGTGCAAGTTCTACGACCCGGAGCACCGCCTGGCGAAGCAGGACATCGATTCCTTCTTCACCGAGTCCGGCAAGGCCCCTTTCACCCGCCGGGTGATCATCTCCACCACCGACAAGTGGGGGAAGAACGCCGAGGCCGCCCTGGAGGGGCAGCAGATTCCGGTCACCCGGATCAGTATGAAGGACCTGGAGGATTCCCCGGTCAGCTGGGATATCGCCTGGCCGCAGAATTCGCTGCAGGTCGATCTCACCCCGAAGAAGCCTCACGAGCTTCGCCCACACCAGAGTGAAGCGGTGGACGCCGTCTTCCAGGGCTGGGCCGAGGGTGACGGAACCACCACCGATCGCGGCAAACTCATCATGGCCTGCGGCACGGGCAAGACCTTCACCTCCCTGAAGATCGCGGAACGTCTCGCCGGGGATCTCGGTGGCAAGGCGCGCATCCTTTTCGCGGTCCCGTCGATCTCCCTGTTGTCCCAGACGCTGCGCGAGTGGAACGCCCAGTCCACTGTCGACATGCGCAGTTTTGCGGTCTGCTCGGACAACAAGGTCTCGCGCGCGACCGAGGACATGTCCACCGAGGACGTCATCATCCCCGTCACCACCGACGGAACCGTCCTGGCGGAAAAGCTCGGCGGGCACCGCCGCCGCGCGAAGGGTCTGACGGTTGTCTTCACCACCTATCAGTCCCTGCCGGCCATCCACGAAGCACAACAGCATGGCGCGGACGCCTTCGATCTCATCATCTGCGATGAAGCTCATCGCACCACCGGCGTCACCCTCGACGGAGAGGACGCCTCGAATTTCGTGAAGGTCCACGATCCGGACTTCATCAGGTCCGCCAAGCGGCTCTACATGACCGCCACCCCCCGACTGTTCGATGACACAACGAAGTCCAAGGCCGAGGAACACTCCGCGGAGATCGTCTCCATGGATGATCTGGACACCTTCGGCCCGGAGTTCCACCGACTGTCCTTCGGCGAGGCGGTGGACCGTGGCCTGCTCACCGATTACAAGGTGCTGGTCCTCACGGTCGATGACTCCGTCATGGCAGGAAAACTCCAGGGATCGCTCGCGACGGACGGTGAACTGAATCTGGACGATGCCTCGAAGATCGTCGGTTGCTGGAACGGTCTGGCCAAGCGGGCCGGCACCGCCCCGGACGGGTCGTCTTTCTCCCCCGGCGAGATTCCGATGCGACGGGCGGTGGCCTTCGCCAAGGACATCAAATCCTCCAAGCAGGTCGCCGAGATGTTCCCGCAGGTGGTCACCGCCTACCAGGACCTTCTCAATGAACAGGAGGACAAAGGTCACAGCATCGAGGGAACGAACCGCGATCTGCGCTGTGAGGTCCACCATGTCGACGGCACCTTCAACGCCCTGCAGCGCAATGAGGAACTGACCTGGCTCAAGGCCCCTGTCGCCGATGACGAGTGCCGCATCCTGACCAATGCCCGGTGCCTGTCGGAGGGTGTGGATGTTCCGGCACTGGACGCTGTCCTGTTCCTCCATCCACGCAACTCGGTCGTCGATGTGGTCCAGTCGGTGGGCCGGGTGATGCGAAAAGCCGAGGGCAAGGACTACGGCTACATCATCCTGCCGGTCGCTGTGCCCGCCGGTGTTGCACCCGCTGCTGCTCTCGGCGACAACAAGCGGTTCAAGACGGTGTGGCAGGTGCTCAATGCCCTGCGCGCTCATGATGAGCGCTTCAATGCCATGGTGAACTCCATCGCCCTCAATGCGAAAGAACCGCAGAAGAACGGCAAGGAGTCCGACCGTTTGCTCGGCGGCCACGTCGGGCCCACCACCGAGGATGAGTCTCTCGCCGAGGGCACCGCTGATCCTCAGGACCAGGCACAGACCAGGGAAGGTGATGCTGTCACCGGTAGCCAGATGGCTCTGTTCGCCTTGTCCGAATGGACCCAGGCCATCTACACCCGCATCGTCGACAAAGTCGGCACCCGAACCTACTGGGAGGACTGGGCAGCCGATGTCGCTGACATCGTCGACCGCCTCATCACCCGGATCACCGCCGTCTACAACGAGACGGGCAACCGTTCGGTCATGCGCCGGCGCTTCGACACCTTTGTCCAGGGGCTGCGCGACAATCTGAACGAATCCGTGTCTGTAGCGGACGCCGTCTCCATGCTCGCCCAACACCTCATCACCAAGCCGGTCTTCGACGCCCTCTTCGAGGGCCAGAACTTCGCCGAGCACAACCCGGTGTCCAAAGTCATGCAGACCATGGTGGAGGCTCTCAACGATTACGGTCTGGAGTCCGAGACCGCCGGGCTGGAGAAGTTCTACGCCTCGGTCCGGGTCCGTGCCTCCGAGGTACAGAGTGCGGAGGGAAAGCAGCAGGTCATCGCGGAGCTCTACGAGAAGTTCTTCCGTATCGGTTTCAAGGCCCAGTCGGACGCCCTGGGCATCGTGTACACCCCGGTCGAGATCGTGGACTTCATCCTCCGGGCTGCGGACACCGCCTCCCGGAACGCTTTCGGTAAGGGGCTGACTGACGAGGGCGTGCACATCCTCGACGGCTTCACCGGCACGGGGACCTTCATGACGCGCCTGCTGCAGTCCGGTCTCATCCGACCGGAGGACCTGGCCCGCAAATACGCCACCGAACTGCACGCCAATGAACTAATGCTGCTGGCGTACTACATCGCCGCAGTGAACATCGAAGCCACGTACCATGCGCTGACCCGCGAGCCGGGGCAGAACGCTGATACCCAGGATTACGAGCCTTTCCCCGGTATCGTCATGGCGGATACGTTCCAGATCTCGGAGAACAATGATGAGCTAGATCTGGAGGTCTTTCCCGCCAACAACGAGCGTATCGAGGCGCAGCTCGCATCGCCCATCAATGTGATCGTCGGCAACCCGCCGTACTCTGTGGGACAGACCTCGGCGAACGATCTCAACGCGAACCTGAAGTACCCGACGTTGGATGCCCGGATCGAGGAGACCTACGCGAAATATTCGACGGCAGCACTGAAGAGAAACCTTTACGATTCCTACCTCCGAGCCTTCCGCTGGGCCACGGACCGCATCGGGAGCCAGGGGATCGTCTCCTTCGTCTCGAACGGTGGGTGGATCGACGGCAATACGGCAGACGGTATCCGACTGTCTCTGGCAGAGGATTACTCACGAATCTACGTCTACAACCTGCGTGGTAACCAGCGCACGACCGGTGAACTCTCACGTAGAGAAGGCGGCAAGGTCTTCGGTTCGGGGTCCCGGAACACCATCGCCATCTGGATCGGTGTCAAAGATCCTGCACATACCGGTTCCTGCGAGGTCTTCTACAAGGACATCGGCGATTACCTCTCCCGAGAGGAGAAGCTCTCCCTGGTCTCAAAGGCGACGCTGGAGAATCTCGACTGGGCATCGATCACCCCGAACATCCAGGGTGACTGGGTCAACCAGCGCTCCGAAGACTTCGCCACCTGGCCGATCCTCGGAGACAAAAAGAACGAAAACGGAGTTCCCCAATTCTTCTCAACCTATTCCCTCGGTCTCAGTACAGCTCGTGATGCCTGGTGCTATTCGTACTCGGATGTGCAGCTCCACGAACAGGTACAGTCAATATCCGATCAGTATTGTCAGGCAAGATCACTATTCGCAACACGGCGTAGAGACAATAACATTCAGAAGGTAAAGGTTTCCGACGTTAATGATTTCCTCGCCACACATCCTGACATTACAGGTCCAGGCTCCACGAATTGGAGCCGAGGCCTCAAACAGCAACTCGCTCGAGGCGATGAGATCAACTTGGATGAGGACGGATTCCGAATTAGCCTATATAGGCCATTTCAGAAACAAAATACTTACTTCGACCGACAGATCAATGAAATTGTATCCCTACTCCCATCACTATTCCCCACCCCTCGTCACAAGAACATTGGAATCATCCTGACCGCCTCCGGATCGCACTTCGACTTCACACCGATTGCCACGGACCTTCTGCCTAACCTCCACACTCTGGATACCGGTCAGTTCTTTCCTCGCTGGACCTATGAAAAGGTCGAGCCGGAATCCGGGACTCTCGACTTCTCCGCCACGTCCTCCGACGGAAATGACGTCGATGCCGACGGCTACCGTCGTATAGACAACATCACCGACGAGATCCTCGGCATCTACCGGCAGGTCCTCGGCGAAGAGATCACCAAGGACGACATCTTCCACTTCGTCTACGGCCAACTGCACGACCCCGCCTACCGGGAAACCTATGCCGCGGACCTGAAGAAGATGCTCCCTCACATCCAGACGCCGACCGACCGGTCCCGCTTCGATGCACTCGCCACCGCGGGTCAGCAGCTCATGGACCTGCACATCAACTTCGAGACCGTGGAACCGTACCCGCTGACCGTCGATGTGAAGAAGACCGCCGACCCTTCCGACCGGGAGACCTGGCGGGTCACGAAGATGAAGTGGAAGAAGACGAAGGGCGTCACCGACCACACCACCATCATCTACAACCCGAAGGTCACGATCATCGACATTCCCGAGGAGGCCGAGGAATACATGCTCGGCTCCCGGTCCGCCCTGGGCTGGGTCATCGACCGGTGGCAGGTGAAGACGGATAAGGCCTCCGGCATCACCAACGACCCCAACGATTGGTGCGACGAGCAGGACAACCCTCGCTACATCATCGACCTTATCGGCCGCGTCACCACCGTCGCTGTGGAGACGCAGAAGATCATCGCCGGAATCACCCCCAGCGCCACGGAACAGAACGGAGCCCCCGCATGATCCCGCCCAACTTCCAGAGCCTCCGGGAGATCTTCCAGACCCCCGTCCGGATCGACGTCCCGCTGTTCCAGCGCCCGTACGTCTGGACCCGGGACATCCAGTGGGAGCCGCTATGGGAGGACATCATCCGGCTCACCAACGACTCGCTGGCTTCACACGACAACCAGTCCACCCACTTCCTCGGGGCAGTCGTCCTCCAGAGCCGCAACTCCCCGTTCGGTGGGCTGCCCCGGTGGATCGCCATTGACGGCCAGCAGCGCCTCACTACGCTCCAGATCATCCTCAATGCTTTGTACCGGCAACTGGTCGCCCACGGCCATGAACAGATCGCAGCACAGGTTCTCCCCCTGATCGAGAACCCCGAGTACATTCGGCAGACCGACGACGACAGGTACAAACTCTGGCCGACCAACAAGGACCGCACCGCCTTCGTCTCAGCCATGACTGCCACATATCTCGACGCGAGCAACGTCTGCCCATCCGGGAGCCCCCAAGGCGACTCGACGTCCTCCCGACTGGTTCCCGCGCACCGGTTCTTCATGGAGGCGATCGACACGTGGCTGGATGACGATGACTCCCCGGAACGGGCGACCGCCCTGGTGAGTACCATTCTCGACCGCCTGCGCATCGTGAACATCCAGCTCGACTCCAATGAGGACGCCCAGGCCATCTTCGAGACCCTCAACGCCCGCGGAACCCCGCTGTCCGCCGCAGACCTCATCAAGAACTTCGTCTTCCAGAACCTCGACACCGCACAGCACCAGGCGGAAGACGCCTACGCGAATTACTGGGAGCAGTTCGAGACCGACTGGTGGGAGAAGGAGATCACCTACGGTCGGGTGACGAACTCGCGTTCCTCCTGGTTCCTCTGGCAGTGGCTCATCGCCCGTACCCTCACGGAATTTCCCATCCGTGAAGTGTTCCGTCAGTTCAAGAATTACGTAGCCACCACCGACATCCCCGTCTCTGGCCTCCTCCCTCACATCAAGAGGTCGTCCGACCGTTATCGGTCGATCATCGAGGGAGGTTCCCGACCCATCGGAGAGCTCAGCCGACCGGAATTGTTCAGCTACCGAATCAGCACTCTCGACTCCGAGATCACCCGGCCCCTGCTGATCTGGCTCGACGAGCCCGAACAGTCCGGAATCCCCCAGGAGGACAAGGGATGCGTCCTCGTCATCCTGGAGGGATGGCTTGTCCGACGGGCGCTGGTGAAGGTCCCGTCCCAGGGCGGGAACCGGCTGATCATCGACCTCATGAAAACGCTGAGCAAGTCCCCGCAGGACGCACTCCCCTCGGAAACTGCGCGCTTCCTCACCGCCAACGCCACGACCATCGGGTACTGGCCCAGTGACCACGATGTCCGAGCGTCCCTGGTCGGCGCCCGGGCCTTCCAGAAATACCGACGCGACCGACTACGTATGGTCCTTGAGGCAGTCGAAGACAACCGGCGTGGCTACCCTGACGGTAAACAACTGTCCATGGGACCAATCCCCCGCGGTAAGGGCACAGTGGAGCACCTCATGCCCCAGAAGTGGCGGAAGCACTGGCCCGCAGACCTCACCGAGGAGCAGGAGGCCACACGGGATTCGGTCCTCGACCAGATCGGTAACCTGACTCTGCTCACCCAGAAGCTCAACAGCAAGGTCAGCAACAGCGCCTGGACCACCAAGCGTGCGGACCTGATCAGTCACGATGATGTCCTTCTGACCAGGGATGCCACCACATTAGAACCACCAGTGTGGGACGAGGAGACCATCGAGGCACGGACCAGCGAACTTGTCGAGGAGATCCTCACGATCTGGCCGGTTCCGGAAGGCTGCACCGTCACCGACCATGTATCCGGACCGACCACTCCCTCCACGACAGTTACGCTGAAGGACCTCGTCAGATCCGGCGCCCTCCCCGTCGGAACCGTCCTCCACTGCGCCCGGCAGAGCAGCCGATGGCACGGTACAACGGCAACAGTCACCGCTGATGGCGACATCGCCCTGGACGGGACTACGTACCCCTCCCCGTCCATGGCCGCCCGGGTGGCCGCCGGATCAGAGTCTGAGAACGGATGGATCTGGTGGGCGGTCGAGGGTACCGGTCAGACACTTGACCAGGTCCGAGCGGCCTACCGTGCAGGCAAGACCACGACGCCCGACGCATAATACAGCGATCCGGGGTGACCGGGGAGGCACTGATCCTGTCGACCCACGAGAGGAATATCTGTTCGAGGAACGATAATTCCCGACCACGCTGCCAATATGCTCTACCCCGACACACACGACAGCAACGGAGAAGACCATGAGCAAGCGCGTCGGCGTCAACGAATACGACGTTCACCACCTCATCACCGAGGCATACCATGCCGGCGGAAAGTTCCAGTGGGCCCGGGAAGGCGCCGTCAACTCCGTTCAGGCAGGTGCGACGTGGATCAACTTCGGGATTGAACCGCAGGGTTTCCAGAAGCACGGCATCCTGCGCCGCTACATCGCCGACAACGGCTGCGGGATGGGCGCGGACGAACTCCCTAATTTCCTCTCCTCGTTCGGCGGCGGGGGCCGGGAGATCGGGATCGGGCAGAACTACGGCCAGGGTTTCAAGGCGTCTTGCTACGAGTGGAACCCCTACGGGATCATCGTCGCCTCCTGGACCAGGGAAGATCCTGAGGGATGGATGATCTGGATCCACCGACGACAGGACGGCGACCACGTCTACTGGGAGCTGAAGGACTTCGACTTCTACGACGAGAACGGCGAGTTCGTGGACAGCTTCGGTGACTGCATCCGGCCGGACATCACCATCCCCGGGATCGACATCGACGCTTCCCTGCTGAAGACGGACGAGATCGCGGACGCCGGGCAGGGTACGGTCTTCCTCTTCCTCGGCAGCGAGGACCACCCGGACACGGTGGACGGGGACTATCTCCGCGACGAGTGCCGGAATGACCGCCGCGGTATCGTCCGCTATCTCAACAGCAGGTTCCTGGATCTCCCTGAGGGGGTCGATCTGACTGTCTCCACCGCAGAGGCGAAGAAGGACGCCCAGGACACCGACCGTCGGGACAGCAAGGACCGGTTCATCGTCCATGTCCGGACGGACGGGACCGAGGACCGGCGGTCCGTCCATTCCCGACGGGTGTCCGGTATCCGGTCCCGGATCACCGGAGACGCCACGAAGGCCCTGCAGTCCGGGACGATGGAGGCCCCACGTGACACCACGATCCAGTGGTACCTGACCGCGGAATCGGACGACCGGAAGGGAGTGGGCTCCTACCAGCTCGTCCATCCTTCGATCGTGGTCAAGTACGACAACGAAGCCTACGACGTCAAGAACGCCGCTCATGATTTTCGGCAGTTCGGCATCCCGGACGAGATCCGGGACCGGGTCTGGCTCGTCATCGAACCTCCCCGCATGTCCAAGAACTCCTTGTCCTGGGGAGTCACACCCCAGGCGTCCCGGGGAATGCTGATCTCCAATGACGGTGGTCCGCTGCCCTGGGAGGAATGGTGGGACTATTTCCTGGACAACACCCCGGAGCCAATCGAGAAGGCCAAGATCGCCAGTCAGCGGACCGAGGCGTCCGGGGACGCGGAAAGCCGACGGAAGAGGATGGAGCGCCTGGAGAGCCAGTTCGGCAACCGCTGGCGAGGCTCCTCCCTCACCCAGTCGAAGTCCGGCAAGCACCGTGGGAACCCGACGGCAACATCGGGTGGCAGCACGAACTCGGACACCACCCGGGCACCAAAAACCACCACCGGCGTGCATCCGGACGGAGGTCGGGCGTCCGGATCCACGGTGAGACTCTCCGCTGACGCTGCAGGCAGCAAACTGGGCCGGCACCGGCGGGCAACCAACGGCATCCCCGAAGTTACGTGGGACGACGAATTCACCGCAGACAACGAGAAGCTCTACGCCGCTCGTTTCGATCCCAAGGAGATCCGGGACGGATCCAACGGAACCATCCACTTCAACAAGGCATTCCCGGTGTTCCAGGAAGAGATCCGGCACTGGACCGAAAAGTTCCCCCGTGCCACCCAGTCCGAGGTCATCGACCTCATCCACCTAGGGCGTGTCTCCTAATGCTTTGAGCCAGGCGACGATCGCAGCCAGGACGGCAGCCCCGCGGTAGATCACCGCCAGCTTGTCGTACCGGGTCGCCAGTCCCCGCCACTGTTTGAGCAGGTTGAACGACCTCTCCACCACATTGCGGCCCTTGTACGCCTCCCAGTCCATCTTGGGTGGACGACCGCCGGCAGATCCTTTGCGTTTGCGGGCGTTGACGTGGTCGACCTTCTCCGGGATCACCGCGACGATCCCCCGGTCCCGCAGGTACTCCCGATTCGCCCGACTCGGGTACGCCCGGTCCGCCATCACCGCATCCGGGGTGGTCCGGGGCCTGCCCGACCGTCCTGCCGGCTGTGGCACCCGGATATCGTCAATGACCACCTGCAACATACTGCCGTCGTTACGCTGACCTCCGGTGACCACCACCGACAGTGGACGGCCCTTCCCGTCGACGGCGTGATGGATCTTCGTGCTCAACCCTCCCCGCGAACGCCCAACCCCATGGCCTGCAGGTTCGCACTCATCAAGGTCAGAACAGGCCTGATTCCTGTAATTCGACTGGGCCCCCCGTGTGCTGCTCGGGGCGGGTCGTGTTCGTCGCGTGCTGGTGAGCACGGTTGATCGTCGCGTCGACCGAGACGATCCAGCTGATCAGGCCGGCGGCGTCAGCGTCGGCCAGCAGTGACTGCAGGATCCGGTCCCAGGTCCCGTCGACGGTGTAACGGCGGTGACGTTTCCACACCGTCTGCCAGGGTCCGAAGTGTTCGGGCAGGTCACGCCAGGGAATCCCGGTGCGGTACCGGTAGATCACCCCTTCGAGGATCTGGCGGGAGTCCCGGAACGGGCGACCCCTCCTGCCGTCACTGGAGGGTAGGAGGGGTTCGATGCGGGCCCACTGGGCATCGGTGAGTTGCTGGTAGCGGTCGGTGGCGGCCATGAGCCCAGTATGGCGGGACACGGCCACTATTTAAAGAGACACGCCCTAGTGTACGAAGACGAACTGGTGTCGAAGGTCATGCACGCCTACCGGCTGCGCAACACTCAGGTGGGCACGACCGAGACCGGCGAGCCCCTCCGGATCCGCGACCAGCAGATCGAGGAACTGGTTTCACCGTCCTCCCTCACGACTGCGGTCATCGGACTCAACAACGTCGAAATGAGGTTGAACTCTCTCGGCGGCGCTAGGTTCGGGAAGAAGAAAAGCCCCACCACCTGAGCGGTCCCGCCGCTCCTCCTGTTCCGCCATCCACACCACGATATCGAACACGCGCAGGTCACTGAGCCGACCGATCCTTTCCGGGGCCGCCGGGTTAGCGACGAGCCCGTCACCGACCGGAGTCTGCACCGGCCAGGTCGCCCGCCAGCTCTCCGCCACGGCCAGCTGACGGATCTTGTGCAGCTGGGCCGGAAGTCCGGCGTCCCCGTCGCGTAGTACGGTGCGCAGGCTGGCGAAGAAGTCGGTCCGGTTCTTCCCGTGGCCCAGGTGGTTGCGCACGTCCCGGTCGATCACCGGGCACAGCCGCGGACGTTTCCGAGCCATCAGTTTGCTCACCCTCGTCGGGCCCAGTCCCTTGCGCCGGATCTCCCGCCACAGCCGGTCGGCTGTCGCCAGGTCCTCGTCGGTGGCGTCCACCAGGTCGACGTCCGTCGGCAGCTGGGCGAGCAGCCGGGAGACCTCGACCGGGTCGATCGGCACGTCCCGGGACGAGCGCACACCCGTCGAACCGCGGGAGATCGCGGTGGCGGCCTCCCCCTCGGGGATCCCCACCACACCGAGCAGCTGCAGGGCGTGCTCGGCGGCGATGTCCACCGACAGCGTCGAGATCGCGACAAGGTCTTCGGCAGTGAAGGAGTGGGCGGTCTCCGGCCGGTCCCCTCCTCCGCCAAGTTCGGTGAACAGGGAACCGGTGAACCGGGGTCCGGTGTGCCCGGCGCGGTCGGCGAAGTAGGTGACAAGGTGGTCGACTGCGACGAGTGCCCGATGCTCGTCGAGGACTGTCGGCCGGGTCCATCCGACAGTCTCCCACACGGAATTGTCCATGTCGGCCAGGCTACCGGCTGCGGAGGGCCGCCTGCTCCCCGGAACTCTATAGCGTCGGCCCACTCTGGCCTCGGATACATACTCCAGCCTGACTTGAGGTTAGCGCAACCTTCCCTATATTGTTACTACGAGCGTCATAAGAACGGTACTCAAGAGAACAAGGTGGCGGATCCAGGTCGTGGCAGTGCAGGAAACCGGCAGAGACCCGGGAAACTCCCCGGGTCAGCCCCCCGACATCGCTCCCGGCACAGCCCCGCGCAAGACCGTCCCGGTCATCCTCATCCTCGCCCCGTGTCTGCTGGTCATCGCCTTCCTCGCCGCCGTCTCCATCGGCCCGGTGACCATCCCCCTCACCGAGATCGCCGGCTCCGACATCGTCCGTGAGATCCGCCTGCCCCGCATCATCATCGCCGGGCTGGTCGGCGCCGGACTCGCCACCGCCGGCGCCCTGATGCAGACCGTCTTCCTCAACCCGCTGGCCGACCCCGGCATCATCGGCGTCTCCTCCGGTGCCGCCGTCGCCGCCGTCCTCGTCATCGTCACCGGAGTGAACTTCCTCGGCCGCTGGACCCTGCCCGCCGGTGCCTTCCTCGGCGCCCTGGCCACCGTCCTGCTGATCTACCTCATCGCGAACTCGAAAGCCCTCGGCGGCCGCGGCGCGGACCCTGCCACCCTCGTGCTGGTCGGCATGGCGATCACCGCCTTCCTCGGTGCGATCATCTCCGCCGTCATCGCCAACGCCCCGGACGATTCCGACCTGCGCAGCGTCCAGTTCTGGATGAACGGCGACCTCGTCGCCCGCACCTGGAACCACGTGACGATCGCCACCGTCCCGATCCTCGGCGGTATCGGACTGTCCTGGCTGCTCGCCCGCGACCTCAACGTCCTCCTCCTCGGCTCCGAAACCGCCCAGTCGTCCGGCGTAGACGTCAGGAAGCTCCGGATGAAGCTGCTCGCCCTGGCCGCCTGGATCACCGCCAGCGCCGTCGCCGTCAGTGGTGCGATCTCCTTCATCGGCCTGATCGTCCCCCACTTCGTCCGCATCCTCCTCGGCCCCGACCACCGCCGTCTGCTGCCCGTCGCCGCGGTCCTCGGCGCCACCTTCGTCATCGTCTCCGACATCATCGCCCGGATGCTCTTCTCCCCCGTCGTCCTGCAGACCGGCACCGTCATCGCCTTCCTCGGCTCGCCGATCTTCCTCTGGCTGCTGCTGACCACCCGCGCCCGCCGGCACAAGGGGCTGGGCGTATGACCGGCCGGCTCACCGTCAGCGGACTCTCCGTCTCCTACGACCACCACGAGGTCGTCCACGACGTCGACTTCACCGTCCCACCCGGTCAGGTCACCGCCCTCATCGGCCCGAACGGCACCGGTAAATCCACCCTCCTGGGCGCGGTCGCCGGGCTCCTCGAGTCCACCGGACGCGTCGACCTCGACGGCTCCGACCTGCTCTCCCAACGCATCGACGAGCGCGCCCGGTGCATGGCAATGGTCCCGCAGACCACCACGCTGTCCATCAGCTTCCCGGCCCGCGAGGTCATCACCATGGGGCGCCACCCGCACCGCGGCCGCTTCACCCGGGAGACCCCGGAGGACCGGCGGATCATCGAGGAAACCCTCGACATCACCGGCGTCCGCCCCTTCGCCGACCATCCGGTCGACCAGCTCTCGGGCGGCCAGCGCCAGCTGGTGCACCTGGCCCGCGCCTTCGCACAGTCCACCCCGGTGCTGCTGCTCGACGAGCCAACCAGTGCTCTCGACCTGCAGCACCAGGTGGCCGTCTACCAGCTGCTGCGTGACCGGGCCGCGGCCGGGGCGACCGTCTTGGTCGTCCTGCACGACCTCAACGACGTCGGACGCTGGTGTGACCGGGCCGTCCTGCTCCACCAGGGCCGTGTCCACGCCGAAGGCACCACCGACGAGGTCCTCACCGAGGATCTGCTCAGTGAGGTCTACGACATCCCGGTCGGGGTGGAGCACTCCGGTTCCCCGGGGCGTCCGCGCCGGCTGACCGTTGTGCCACTGCCGGACCATCCCGGTGCCGGCGCGCACCAACCTGACTTTCAAGAAACCCAACAAGGAGAACACCCGTGACCGTCACGCTCACCCGCCGCTTCGGCATCGCTGCCACCACCCTGCTGCTGGGCACCGGCCTCACCCTCACCGCCTGCAGCTCGGACGACGCCTCCGGGTCCGCCCCGGGATCCACGACCGCATCCGAGGCGTCCTACCCGCGCAGCGTCACCGTCGGTGACGAGGAGGTCAAACTCACCGCCAAGCCGGAGCACATCGCCGTACTCTCCAGCGACCTCGCCTCCCTGGTCCTCCCGCTGACCGGCGGCGACAACGTCGCACTCGCCCCGGAGATGTCCGCCACCGGCGACCTCGCCACCGAGCTGGACAAGGTCGGCACCACGATGGCTCCGTCGGCCAGCATCGATGCCGAGCAGGTCATGGCGTCCAAGCCTGATCTGGTGATGATCAGTGCCCGCCACGATTTCGAGAAGGACGCCGCCGACCAGCTCCGCAGTTTCGACATCCCGGTCGCCGTGTTCAGCGGGGATTCCTGGTCGGGTTCCGAAGGGATCATCGACCACATCGGAGAGATCGCGGACCTGGTCGGTGAGAAGGCCAAGGGAGAAGAGCTCGCCGCGGATCTCACCGAGAAGCGCGACAAGATCATCGCCCGCGCCGACGGGAAGGACGCCCCGAACACCATCGGGATCTGGGCCCACGCCAACAAGCAGATGATCGGTTCGAAGACCCTCATGCTCACCGGCCTGATCCGCGAGGCCGGCGGTGATCCCGCCGTCGATCACCTGGACGCCCAGTCCATGATCGCCGCCGACCCCGAGGTCATCGTCAAGGAGGCTCCCGAGGTCATCATCGTGCAGACCAGTGCCGATTCCGGCAAGGACGCCTTCGCCGAACTCATCGACAACCCTGCGCTGAAGGATGTGCCGGCGGTCAAGAACGACCGGGTCTACTACGTGGATTCCGCCATCACCGGGGTGTCCTCCGGCACCGCGATCCTTGACGGTCTCGACCAGGTCTCCTCGGCACTGTTCGACAAGTAGTGGACGCGTGGTCACACCGCGCATCCTGCGGCCCCGGCCCGGCGCGCCGGTGTGACTGCTCCCCCACCGTCACAGACAGTCCACCTTCTCAGTCCTTACTCTGACTCGAGATCGTGTAGCTCTCCGCCACATCCACCACGAAGATCCGCCCGTCACCGGGGTTGCCGGCCTCCCCGGTGGCGGCGTGGTCGATGATGATGTTGATCGCCTCGTCCTTGTCCCCGTCGGCGACGACGACATGGACCATGGCCTTCGGCAGTTCGGAGTAGGTGGCCTCCCCCACCTTGATCCCCTGCTGTTTTCCGCGCCCGGACACGCTCCAGTGGGTCATGCCGCTGAAGCCGGCCTCGCCCAGCGCCTGCTGGACGTCGGTGAGCTTCTCGGGTCTGATGATCGCTTCGATGAGTTTCACGGTTGCTCCTGTCGGGTGAATACGGTGGTGCCGTCCTTGACCGTGCGCAGGACGGTCAGCCCCTGCAGGTCGTCATCGGCACAGGTCAGTGGGTTACGGTCGACGACGATGAGGTCGGCGCGCAGGCCGGTCCGGATCCGGCCCTTGTCGGTCTCCTCGCCGTACTTGTAGGCACTGCCGGCGGTGACGGCCCGCAGCGCCTCATAGCGGCTGACGGCCTGCTCGGGGCCGACGACGGTCCCCCGGCAACTCCGTCGGGTCGTCGCCGCGGCCAGCGAGACGGGCATGTCCGGGTCGGTGACCGGGGCGTCCTGGTGCAGGGTGACGGGCACACCCCGGTCGAGCGCGGAGCGGACCGGCGAGATCCGCCGGCCGCGGTCGTCCCCGAGGTTTCGCAGGTGTGTGTCGCCCCAGAACCAGACGTGGCCGACGAAGAACGAGGCGACCATGCCGAGGGCGGGCATCCGGTCGAGCTGGTCGTCGCGCACCGTCTGGGCGTGGATCATCACCGGACGCAGCGCCGCCGCTTCCGGCCGGTCGGCGGACACGGCGGCGTAAGCGGTGAGGAACTGTTCGGAGGCGGCGTCCCCGTTGCAGTGTGCGAGCACCTGGTAGCCGCTGTCGACCGCCCGGGCGATGTAATCCTCGACCTGGTCGTCCGGCAGGGACGGGTAGCCGCAGCAGCACTGCCCGGGGCCGTCATCGTGGGCGCCCACGTCACCGGCCACCACAGCACCCTCTGCCCCAGCACCCTCCACCTCATAGGGCTGCGACAGCCACGCCGAGCGGGCCTGCGGCGACCCGTCGAGGATCATCTTGCAGCCGCCGAGCCGCACATGCCCCTCGTAGGCGCCGACCCGTTCCGGGTGCGCGTCCAGCACATCGAGGCCACCGGCGGTGACGATCGGGTACGCCACCACATCGACCACCAGGTCACCGTCACCGCCGGCGGCGATGAGGGCGTCCACCTCCTCCGGGGCGGCCGCCCCCTCCTGCACCGTCGTGATGCCGCGGGCGAGGTACCCGTCCTGGGCGGTGCGGATCGCGTCGCGCGGGTCTGTGCGCGCCCCCGGCATCAGCAGCGACGGCCGGGCCCCGTCGGCGAGGCCCTCGGCGACGATCATCAGCGCCGAGATCTCCTCGACGTAGCCGTCGGGGGTCACCCCGTCGGCCTCCCGCCCGAACCGGCCGCCGACCGGGTCCGGGGTCGCCGCGGTGATCCCCACGTGCGCCAGCGCCGCCGAATTCACCACGCCCATGTGGGAGGAGCGGTGCACGGCGACGACCGGCACACCGGTACTGACCCGGTCCAGATCGTGGCGGGTCGGGTGCCGGTAGCCGGGCAGGTTGTTGTGGTCGTAGCCCACCCCGACCACCGGTGCGGCGTCCCCCGCCGGCCGGGCCGCGAGCGCGGCGGCGAGGGCGGCCACGATCTCGTCGACGCTCCCGCACGCCCGCAGGTCCACCTGGCGGGCGGCCATGCCGAAGTTCATGAAGTGGCCGTGGGCGTCGATGAACGCCGGCATGAGGACGCGTCCCTGCAGGTCGACCTCTACGCATCCGGCGCCGTAGAGTTCCCGCGCCCGCGCGTGCCCGCCGACGTAGACGATGCGGGCGCCGTCGGTGACCACGCACTCCGGTGCGTCCGGACCGTCGTCGGGTCCGCCGTCCATCGTGATGACCGTTCCCGAATGGTAGATCGTCGTCATCTCACTGCCTCCCCGTCCGGGTGTCCATGACCAGTTCGCCCTCCAGCGCGGTCGGGGCGGCGTCCTGCCGCTGTGCCCCACGCCGCGGCGTGCCGGTGAGCCGGTAGGACGCCCTGCTGAAGTCCCCCGCCCACAGGGTGAGCCCGAGGTAGACCACCAGACAGACCGCGGTGAGGATCAGGCCGACGGTCATCGACAGGTCGCCGGCGAAGACGGCCGAGACGATGACCACGACCGGCAGGTAGAGCTGCTCCGGCAGGTTCATCAGGCCCATCTCCGCCGCGGTCGGCGTCCGCAGTTTCGGGTCGACGATGCGCACCAGGGCCAGCCCGGTCGGGGTGGTGCCGGTACCGGTGCCGTACAGCCCGAGGGTGCGCTCGAAATCGTGGTCGCTGCCGTAGTGCTGGCCGAGGAACACGGTGATCAGCAGGGTGACCACGGTGACGGCGACGGTGACGACGAGGATCGGGACGATCCAGTCCATCACCACGGCGAGCTCCACCGCCATGAACGCGGCGACGACCGTGAAGTCACTGAACAGGCCGGTGATCTTGCGCTGCACATCGGCGTTGATGACGTGGTCGGCGCCGAACCGGCCCAGGATCCAGCGGATGATGTAGGCGGCGAACAGGCCGTTCATGAACATCATCCCGCTCATCGTCGTGCCGATGAAGCCGGGGATGAGGGCGAACAGCCGGGCGATCCCCATCGCCCCGAGGTAGCAGACCCCGACCACGGACATGGCCAGGCCGAGGGACTCGATGCTCCCGGAGAAGGTCGTCACCCGGCCCATGGACTCGCGCTGCTCCTCGCGGCTGTAGAGGCCGCGCTTGGTGGTCTCGTTGATCTCCACGTTCTGGCTCGTCAGGCCGCGGGCGATGCCGCGCTTGGCCAGTGGCACGCCGACGAAGAAGGCGGCGAGGAAGCCGAGGGTGGAGAACGTCAGGCCCACGCTGACGGCCTCGTCCCAACCCTGGTCGACGAAGATCGAGCCGAAGGTGGCGGCCTGGCCCGGTCCCTGGGCGAAGGAGAAGGCGGCCATGAGGCCGTACTCGGGCGGCATGTCGAAGGCGCTGCCGAGGGATCCCACGATGCCCACGCCGACGAAATCCTGCACGGCGAACAGGACCACCCAGGTCAGGCCCATGATCCAGGCGCCGCGCACCAGCGGGGACTGCGGGACGAGCCGCCGCCAGCCGCGGGCCTGCGGTCCCTCCCCGTCGCCGTCGGCGGTCTTCGGTGCGGCGGTCAGGCCGATCGAGATGAAGGTCAGGGTGAACAGTTCGGTGGTGATGTTGCCGAACAGTGTGGCGTCCACCCCGTCGAAGGCCTTCCCCAGGCCGGCGTTCATGACGACCACGCCGAGGACGCCGGCGATGACGGTCGCCGGGACCAGGTAGTTGCGGAACAGCGGCACCCAGCGGCGCAGCAGGACGCCGATGCTGCACATTGCCCCGATCAGTGCCAGTGCGATGACGCCGGTCATGTGCTGACCACCTCGGGTCGTCGGTCAGGCATGGCGGTTCCCTTTCGTCAGTGGTGTACCCGGTGGTTGTCCGGCGGTGCCGATGGGTCACCACTGTGCCAGGAAACTGAGAGCAACAGTTGTGAGCGTTACGAAAGTAGTGGGTGCGGCGAGTTTTTACATATGTGAAGCCCCGTCCGGGGTCGCTTTCCGTGTCGGATTCCGCGGGTGTCGCGCGCACGGACGCCGGATCAGGCCACCCCGCGACGGGTCAGTTCGTAACCGGTCGATTCCAGCGCGTCACGCAATGCCCCCACCAGTCGGAGGGACTCGGTGGAGCCGTCGGCGATGCACTGCATCAGCACTGACCGGGCGAAAGCGGATGCCGGCTCATCCCCTGCCACCGTCACGAGCTGCTGGTATTCGGCGTCGGAGAGCCGGATCTGCAAGGTATGGTTCCGTGACTTCCCCGGCCTGCTCACCGACGTGTCCTGCCGGACAGTCGCCCCCTTTTCGACATCGGCCGTCTCCTCGATCGCCCGGCGCAACTTGTCGGGGATGGTCATAACTCCTCCTGTCTGTTTCGGTATTTCGCCTGGTCGGTCGAGTTAGACGGCCAGCAGTTGACGCCGTAGGTCCTGTCGCCGTCAAGGACCGTAATGACCGTCAACACCGCGGCCGCAGAAGCGGAAAATCCGATCGTACGAACGCTGACGCCGCTTCTACTCGCAGGATCCGGCTCGAGAACCAGCCGTTCGTCATCTGACAGTGCCTCTTCCACCTGCGCCACAGTCGTGCCGTGCTTGGCGATGTAGCTGGCCCGGTATGTCCAGTCAGCCACGATTTCACCGTACTACGTTCGTATTACGCTTCACAACGTCCCCTTTGTCCGCCCCACAAGGAAAGCCGGAACAACCCCGCCCCCTGTGCCATTTCCCTACTGATACTACAGTCGCGAGCGTCACCCCACCGCCCCCTGCTAGCCTCCGTTTCATGACTGAAACCACACCCGGCACCTCCGCGTCCTCCACCACCCACGAGATCCGCACCGTCCTCACCAACCTCCACTTCACCGAGTGCCCGCGCTGGCACGGCGACCGCTGGTTCTTCGTCGACTTCTACAGCCGCCGCGTCCTGTCCATGGCCGCCGACGGTTCCGGACTGCGCACCGAACTCGACGTCCCCGCCCAGCCCTCCGGCCTGGGGTGGCTGCCCGATGACCGCCTGCTGGTCATCTCCATGAAGGACCGGAAGATCCTGCGCCGCGAGGCCGACGGCGCCGTCGTCGAGCACGCCGATCTGAGCAGCCTCGCGACCGGGCACCTCAACGACATGGTCGTCGACGATCAGGGCCGCGCCTACGTCGGCAACTTCGGTTTCGACCTCATGGCCGGCGACGATGTCGCCCCCGCCGCCCTCATCCTCGTCGAGCCGGACGGTTCCGCCCGCATCGTCGCCGACGAGCTGTACTTCCCCAACGGCAGTGTGATCACCCCGGACGGTCGCACCCTGCTGGTCGACGAGACCTTCGCCAACCGGGTCAGCGCCTTCGACATCGCCGCGGACGGCAGCCTCGGCCCCCGCCGCGACTGGGCGGTGTTCGGTCCGCGCGCGGCATCCTCCGCCCTGGACGACGCCATGGCCGCCGCAGTGGTCGCCCCCGACGGCTGCGGCCTGGATGCCGACGGCAACCTCTGGGTGGCGGACGCCCTGGGCGGCCCCACCCTGCTCGTCGCCGAAGGCGGGGAGATCCTCGACCGGGTCGATGCCGGCTCCCCCGTCTTCGCCTGCATGCCCGGCGGCCCGGACGGCCGGGATCTGTTCCTGTGCTGTGCCCCGGACTTCGACGAGGACAGCCGGACCGCGGCGGCCGAGGCGACGGTCCGTTTCACCCGGGTCACCACGCCCCACGGCGGACGCCCCTGACACCGACGCTGCGTCCGACACTGACCCCAGTGCTCGCGGAACGAACCGACGGGCCGATTTTTCGGTCCTGAGACCGCACCTGGGCTCGTGAACCCGACATCCGCAGGAGCCGACCGCCCCCTCGGTTCGGAAAACCGACACCGACAGCGACGTTCACACCCTCTCCGGGAGGTACACCTGAGCTCCATTCACCCCGGCCTCGCCCACCCCGGCCCCACCTACGCCAGCAGCTCCCGGATGTCGGCCGCGTCCAGCGCCCGACCGATGTCACCACCGCCGACCGCCGACCGGTCAGCGGCACCTCCGGCCGCATCACCGTCGACCACCGCACCACCGCCGTCGAGGACCCGGTCGAACAGGGCCGCCTTCGTCTCCTTGAGGGCCATCACCTTCGACTCGATGGTGTTCGCCGAGACCAGCCGGTAGACGACCACCGGGCGGGTCTGGCCGATCCGGTGCGCCCGGTCCACCGCCTGCGCCTCGGTCGCCGGGTTCCACCACGGGTCCAGCAGCACCACATAGTCCGCCTCGGTGAGGTTCAGTCCGAAGCCGCCGGCCTTCAGCGAGATGAAGAACACCGGCGCCCCGCTGCCAGCGGCACCGTCACCGTCCCCCTCCCCGCGGAACGCGTCGATGACCTGCTGCCGGTTCCTCGTCGCCCCGTCGAGGTAGAGACTGTCGATCCCCGCGGCGGTGGCGGCGTCCCGCGCCTTGCGGAGGAACCGGGTGAACTGGCTGAGCACCAGGACCTTGTGCCCCTCCTGCGTCACCGTGGTGAGCAGTTCCGCCAGCGCCGACAGTTTCGCCGAGGGGGTCGGCGCCTCCCCCGCCAGTTCCGAATCCAGGGCGAGCTGGCGCAGCAGAGTCAGTGAGCGGAAGACCTCGAACCGGTTGGCGTCCAGGTCCTGGACCAGGCCGAGGACCTTGGCGCGCTCGCGTTGCAGCCGGACGTCGTAGATCCTCCGGTGCGTCGGCGACAGCTGCAGTTCCAGGACCTTCTCCGTTTTCGCCGGCAGGTCGGCGGCCACCATGTCCTTGGTCCGGCGCAGCAGAAAGGGGCGGAGCCGACGCTGCAGCAGGGCAAGCCGCTGTGTGTCGCCCTGTTTCTCCACCGGATGGCGGAAGAACTCGGTGAAGTGCGCCTTCGAGCCCAGCAGTCCGGGGCACACCAGGGAGGCCAGCGCCCACAGTTCCAGCAGGTTGTTCTCCAGCGGGGTACCGGTCACCGCGATCTTCACCGGGGTGCCCAGCACACGGGCGGCGGCGTAGGCCCGCGAGGTGTGGTTCTTGATCATCTGCGCCTCGTCGAAGACCGCCGCCGACCAGTTCAGGGCGTGGTACTCCTCGATGTCCAGCCGGAACAGGGTGTAGCTGGTGACCACCACATCGGCCCCGGCGACCGCCCCGGCCAGGCTCGACCGGCGCTTCTTCGAGGTCTCCGTCACCGCCCGGGCCCGTAACCCGGGGGCGAACCGTTCGATCTCCCGGACCCAGTTGCCCACCACGCTGGTCGGCGCGACGACGAGGAACGGGGCGACCCGGGCCGGCGCGCCATCCTCCCCCTGCGCTGCGGCGTCCTCGTGCGCGGCAAGCATCATGGCGATGACCTGCAGCGTCTTACCCAGACCCATGTCGTCGGCGAGAATGCCGCCGAGCCTGTTGCGCCGCAGCGTCTCCAGCCACCGGTACCCGCGGACCTGGTAGTCGCGCAGGGTCGCCGCCAGTCCCGACGGCACCGCCCGCACCGGACCGTCAACGGCGGACCCGTCCGCCACGAGGTCCCGGATCCGCTGCCACCAGGCGTGGTCCTGGGCTTCGACGAGACCGGAGCGGACGAGTTCCTCCCACATGTCGACCTGGTAGCGGCTGATGCGCAGTCCGGTCGGGCCGACGTCGTTGAGGGTGCGGGCCTCGTCGATGATGCGCCGCAGCTGGTCGAACTCCGGGATGTCCAGGGGAAAGTACGTGCCGGACGGCAGGATGAACAGCGGCTCCCGCAGCGTCAGCGCGCGGAACAGGTCGGCGAAATTCACGTCCTCCCCGGCGATGCTGACGGTCACCCGCAGGTCGAACCAGTCATTGTCCACGTCGCCGGCGGTGCGTACCGTCACCGTCGGATCCTCCCCGGCGCGCCGGAACTCCGGGATCGGGGCAGTGACCTCGACGCGGACATGGTCGAGTTCCAGCAGTCGCGGCAGGGTCTCGGCGAGGAACGGGACCGCCTGGTGCCGTGACATCGACGGTTCCAGGGGAGGTCCGTCCAGGTCGCGGACGGACTGCAGCACGGCCTCCTCATGGACGCGGTCGTCCACTCCGCCGCTGCGGTCCCAGCGCTGCGTGAGCCGCACGCCCGTCAGCATCTCCGCCTCGTCGAGGACGGGTGAGACCTCGATGACGAGCACCGCCCGGCGCGGTTCCGGCGGTGTGTACGAGCCGTCGGGGGAGGTCACGGCCAGCAGTTTCCGGATCCTCGGCAGGTAGTCGGACTCGAACTCCGCGCGGTCCGCCGCGGTGACCTGCAGATCCCGGACGTGGTCGGCCAGCACCGCCATGTCCCGGGTGACGGGTTCGGTGATGCGGTGCAGGGTGATCTGCTGGTGCCGCGGGCCCGACTGCACCACCGCCAGTGTGGTGGCGGGGTTCCCGAGGAACAGGTGCTCGGTGCCGGGGCGGTCGACGACGGGCTCGCCGGCGACGGTGAGTTCCCCGGCGACCCGCAGTGCGGCGTCCGGTCCCTCGGTGATGCCGGCCTGCAGGGCGGCAGGGGCGTCCGACAGGTCCACCGGGACGCGGCCTTCCCAGGTGAGCAGTTCCACCCCGGCATCGCGGAGGAACCGCAGGTGCTCCCACAGGTGCGGGTCGTCGAGGTGTTCCAGCGGCAGCCATTCGCCGGCGAAGCCGTAGCCGCGGCCGTACCGGTCGTAGCCCTGGACGGAGAATTCGTACATCGTCTCCAGCAGCGCGGTGACCTCCCGGCCGACCCGGGCGTACGGCACGCGGTCCCAGCCCATCGTCCCCTTGATCCATCCGCCCTTCCTCCCCTTCTCGCCGGGGCGGATGCGCACCGAGAGTCCCTGCCGGTCGACGAAGAGGCAGAGCTTCCCCACCGGCGACTCCTCCTCCTGCACCGGCGGCAGTACCTCGTCGAGGACCTGCCGCCACGGCGGCACCACGGGCGTGTCGACGGTTCCGGACGCCGCCCCGTCGTCGCCGATCTGGAGTGCACCCGCCGCGTCCAGGGCGAGCAGGGCGGCCGCCTCGTGGACACACGGGACCGTACTGGGGCAACTGCACTCGGTGGCGCGCAGCAGGCCACGGGCCTGTACGACGGTGACCTCCTCGGCGGTGGCGGCCGCGGGGCTGCTCAGCACGTCGAAGAAGTGGACGGTGCCGTCGGGGATGGTCTCGGAGCCCGCGGAGACCACCCCGCCCATGTCAAACACGGTGAGTGCCTCGTCGCATGTCCGGTCGGAGGTGGTGGTCCGGATGAGGTCGAGAAGGCTGGTGGTGACGGTGTGGCGTGCCATGCGGCGCATTGTGCCATGCCCACCGGACAGCAACCTGATGTCCGGTCGGACGCACTCAGGACTGCGACAGCAGCCGGTCGGTACGGGACCAGTCGCGGTCACTGTTGCACCGTCGGAGATCGGGGATGTCCACGGCGGTGTTGGTCCAGGCGCCGTCGTAGGAATCCTGGACGAGGTTGCGGGCATCCCCCAGATCCATCTCCCCTGCGCCGTCGATCACGTCCATGACGGAGTGCGAGGTGCCGTTGTACTCGGTCCAGCCGACATCCGAGTTGTTCCAGACGAACCGGCCCGGACTGTTCCCCTCCACCGGGCAGACACTGGTCAGGAATTCCTGTGCCGCGTCGTAACCGCCGGGTCGACCGGTGTCGACGGCGTAGAGGAAGTCATCGGAGACACAGATGACGACCTGCCCCGGCTCACCCTGGGCCGCGTAGACCCACGGGTCACCGTGCCGGCATTTCGTGGACGTCCCCGCCCAGCCGGCATCGGTGAGCGACGCCGGGCGGTCGGAACCGGACCCGTGCCGGCCGCTGCTGCGGGAGGACGCCGCTGCCCCGGTGTCGTGGGCGGATCCGGACGGCGCAGCCGCTGTGGTGGTCGGGTCCGGTGCGCCGGAGCCCGTGGTCCCGGCGTCCGCAGAGACGGTGTCCGCCGGTGTGAACGTGGGGGCGGCACTGTCATCGGCGCCCCCGGCGCACGCGGTGAGAAGGAATGCCGCAGCGCCGGCGAGTACGGCGGTGGCGGCGGGGACGGTGAGGCGTCGGTGCACGGGAACTCCGGGTCGGGGAACTGGGACCCGGTCAGTCTATCGGTCAGGCCCGACGGCGACGCTTCGCCGCCTCCCAGTCGAAACCCTCGAGGATCTGTTCCTCCGGCGACGGCGCATCCGGATCATCCGGTCTGAGTTCCTCCGGCCGGTAGAAGGAGCAGATGTGGTCGACATCGTCATTGAAGTCGTCTTCATCGCCCCAGAGAATCTGGACCTTGATCCTGTCCCGGACAAAACCACGGACGATACCCGGGTAGACGGCCGGCCCGAACTGCACGCGGACACGATCGCCGAAACGGGGGTCGGTCACTGTCACACTGTCTGCCATTTCCACTCACCCTCCCGAGTACTCAGCCATGGCCACGGACCTCAAGTATGCCGTGACGGCACCGTCCATACCAAGGACCAGTTCCCCGATCATCGTTTTCGCCGCCTGCCATCTCGCCCAGGTCACCAGTCCTTCCTCGATCAGGCTGGCCAGTGAACTCCGGTTGGCATGTACCGACGCATTCCGGATGCGGTGGACATCATCCAGCGCGCGCCGCCACAGTGGATACCTCTCGCGTTCCGCCCGCTGGACCAGCCGCCATACTGACACCCCCATCAGCTTGAAGTCTTCGCCGACGGTCCTCGTCGTGGCACTCCCCCGGTTCAATGCACGGCGTTGCACCGCTGTCATCGGGGCGATACTCCTCAACACCAGCGGTAGTCCCGTCATCAGATCCATGATCTCCGTGGCAGTCTCGTCGTGCAGATCGCGGCTGAATCCCTGGAACTCTGAGGCGAGAGCAGTGAACAGCAGACCGAGCTCGGCACCATCCATACCGTCTCCGCCCCCGATGGATTCACCGAGTCGCGCCAGCCGCGGTTCCCGTTCCGATGTCCACACCCCGACAGCATCTTGTTTCCCCATAGAACGGGACAGTATCAGCCGATGGTGCCTGGCATGGCCGATCCGGGCACACCCGGTCCACATCCACCTCACCCCTGGAGCCCCTCACATGCGACAATGACGCACATGAGCATCGAAGCCCGGGCGCTGTCGATTTCCCGCCTGCAACGGTCCTCCCCTGCGATGTCGCTGCTCCGAAGCCCGCTCGCACCGGTTGTTCTGGCGATGGTCCACGAATATTTCCCGCAGGGCACCCGGCAACGACCCGCCGCCGAACTGTACGAACTGCTCGGCGCCGATCTGCGCCTTCTTACAGGCCGCTATCCCGACCAGTTTCCACTCTCCCGATCTGCCCAGCAGTACTGCACCGACTGGGTCAAGGCCGGGTGGCTTATCCGGCACCCCGGCACGGCCGCAACCGGAGAGATGCTCGAACCCACAGAAGAGACGCTCTCCGTGCTCGACACGGTCAGCCGCTGGGAGGAACCGCGCTCCGTGGTGACCGCGACCCGGGTGGAATCCCTCACCGAATCGTTGCGCACCCTCGCCCGTGACGTCGACCCGGACACCCGCTCCCGCGTGGCCTCTCTCCAGGCCCAACGCGACGGAATCGACCGGCAGATCGAGCGGGTGGAACACGGCGACTACGAGGTTCTGGGCAGTGCCGAGGTGGTTGAACGGGTCACCGACATCCTCGATCAGGCGTCCGCGGTTCCAGCTGACTTCTCCCGGGTCTCCCGGGATCTGGAAGATCTCAACCGGTCACTGCGCCGTCAATTGCTCGATCCGGAGGGGTCGCGCGGAGACGTCCTCGACGAAATCTTCGACGGAGTGGACCTCATCGGCGAATCCGAAGCCGGACGCAGCTTCAACGGTTTCTACTCGGTCCTGCTCGACCAGGAGCGGTCAGCCTGGATCGACCGATGGATAGCCGACATACTCAGCCGGCCACAGGCAAAAGAACTACCGACTGCAACCCGAACCCGGCTACGCCACCTGTTCCGGTCCATGGAGGACGCCGGCGCACACGTGAACCGTACGATGACCAGCCTGGCCAGATCCCTGCGCAACTACGTCACCTCCGAGGAGTTCGCGGAGGACCGGAGAATGGTGGAGCTGCTGCACGAGGCACGCACCGCCGCCGCCGAAGCCGTGTCCGGCGACGGTGTGGACGTCCGCGCCTACCAGCGTATGCAGACTCCCCTGGTCCGTATCGGCATGCCGATTACCTCGGTAAGCGCCCTGAGACTCCGGAATCCGGGAGATGAGACGGTACAGAACGCACCGACGCCCGTGGCAACGCCCACCGTCGATGCGGACGCGCTGCTCGCTGCCGTCAGATCCAGTGAAATCGACCTGACGGAACTCGAGGCGGACATCCGCGACGTGCTCGGCGACTCTTCAACAGCCACGGTCGCCACGGTGTTGCACCGTCATCCTGCATCCCAGGGTCTCGCCTCGGTCGTGGGCCTACTGCATCTCGCGATCCGCCATGGTACGGCCGGTGAGGGGACCGAGCAGGTCACCTGGGACGATGAGCGTGGAAATCCGCGACGCGCCACCATCCCCCGCTGGATATTCGCCGCGCCTGAGACACCAGAGATCACCGAGACACCTGTCACCACCGAGGAAGGCTGATGACCACTCCTGACACCCCCGACGCTCTGTGGCCCGGCGACACCGGATCGCTGTCACTGAGATCCCGACGCGCCCTGGTTCAGTTACTTAAAGGACCGCTGATCACTGCGACAAAACATTCTGCGATCTGGGCCGCAGTGCTCTCCGACGAGTCCGCACTCCGGGCCCGGTTGGCAGAGGTCTTTCTCGACCTGGTCCTCGACGAGAACGCGGGGATCGCCTTCACGCGGATGGTGCGCCCCGGTATAGAAGCTCCAGAGGAACTCGACATTCCGCAGGTCCTGCGCACCGAACCGCTGACCCACGTGGACACACTTATCCTCCTGCACCTGCGTTCCCGGATAGCGCATGCCCTGCCCGGTGAACGGGTGATCGTCGACGCGGACGACCTGTTCGCCGAGATACTCGTCTACCGCAGTGTGACTGATACGGATGAAGCAGCATTCCGCCGACGTTTCGATGCCTCCATGACCCGTCTCAACAACAAGTTCAATCTGCTGAGCACCACGGAGACCGACGGCCGTTACGAGATCTCCCCTGCACTCAAGCACATCTTCGACCCACAGACCGTCTCTGCGGTCACCGCTGAATACCGACGGTTCGCTGAAACTGGCGGAGAGGAAGACACAGAAGAAGCAGGAGAAGCACAATGACCATCCACCCCGGGCAGTTCCGGCTCTCCCGCATCCAGCTGATCAACTGGGGCACCGTCGACGGTTACCTCGACGTCGACGTTCCCCGCGAAGGTTTCCTCGTCACCGGCGCGTCCGGTTCCGGCAAGTCGACGATCATCGACGCAGTGGCGGCAGTTCTCATGCCGCCGGAGAAGTTGCACTTCAACGCAGCCGGCCAGTCCGGTGGCACCCGCCGTTCCACCGGCCGCACCCTTGTGTCCTACATCCGCGGCGCGTGGCGCAGCAGAGAGGACGCCGCGACCGGCGATATGACGTCGACCTACCTGCGTCCCGGCGCGACGTGGTCCGCCGTCGCGCTGACCTACACCTCCGGCACCGAGGTCGTCACTCTCACCGCGTTCTACTACCTGCGCGCCGGGGATACCTCACAGACCGCGGTCTCGAAGCTCTACGGGGTGCATCACGAGCCCCTGGATCTTGATCCGAGCACCCTGCACCCGATGATGAGCACCGGTATCAATGTCCGCCGGATCAAGGCGCACTGGCCCTCACCCGCCCAGTTCACCCAGACACACCGGATATTCGCTGACCGGTTCCGCCCGAAGTTGGGCATCACTTCCCCGGAAGCGCTCCTGCTGCTGCACCGTACCCAGTCGGCGAAGCAGCTCGACAATCTCGACCAGCTTTTCCGCGACTACATGCTCGTGGAACCGGAGACGTTCACTCTGGCAGCGGACGCCGTGAACCAGTTCACCGAACTACGGACCGCCTACGAGCGGGTGCAGGACGTCAAGTCCCGCATCGACGTGCTGTCTCCTCTGCCGGAACTGGTCTCCACCCGTGATGCGGCAACGCTCGAGGCCACTCGAGCAACGTCCATGCTGTCGGTCCTGCCGCAGGTCCGCGACCGGTTGCGCCGCGAATCACTCACCGACCTCATCCGTGAACAGGAGACGACACTGGTCTCGGCCAATGATGTGCTTGCCCGGGCGCTGCAGGATGAACGCCGTGCGATCGACGACCTGCAGAATATCGAAACTGCCCTCGCAGGAGCCGGCGGCGACCAACTGCGCGTTCTGGAGAAGGATGTCGAACTGGCACGCAGTGCGCTCGACCGCGTCCGGGAGAAGGCGGAGACCCTGGCCGATGCCGTCACTACGTTGGGCGGCGCCGCGCCGACCAGCGACGAGGAGTTCACGGTACTCACCGGGCAGGCGCTCAATGTCCTCGAGACATATACGACGGAGCGGGAGCGCCATGAGAGCGCCCGTAATGACGCCATCCGCCGCCACGGTAAGGCACGGACAGAACTCCGTGAGATCAATGAGGAACTGACGAGCCTCGCAAAGAGGACCTCGAACATCGGGCACCGTCACATCATCGTCCGAGAGGAACTGTGCCGTGAACTGGGACTGCGCCCCCGCGAACTGCCCTTTGCCGGGGAACTCATCGACGTCGTCGACGACCACCGGGAATGGGAGCCGGTCGCACAACGGCTGCTCGGCGGTTTCGCCACCACCCTGCTCGTCCCCGAGTCGGTGATCGGTCAGGTTTCCGCGTACATCAACGACCATCACACCGGAGTGCGCCTGGTGTACCGTTCCATCCCCGATCAGGTGCGGGTACCGCAACGGGCAGGCACCACAGATGCTCTCAGCCTGAAGTTGAAGATCGTCGACGGCCCTTTCCACAACTGGGTACTGGCTCAACTGCGTACCCGGTACGAATACCGGTGTGTGGAGTCTCCGGCGGACTTCGCCACACTCGGCACTGACCGCGGAGTGACCCGCAGTGGTCTGGTCCACGGTCGGCGGGAGTCCGATGGATCAGTCCGCTTCGAAAAAGACGACCGCCACCGTATCGATGACCGGAGCCACTGGACACTGGGCTCCACCAACCATGACAAACAGGAACTCCTGTCGCGACGGAAGACAACTGTCGCCGGGCAGGTCGAAGCTGCCGACCGGCAACGGCGCGACGGTGAAGTCGCGCTGGCCTCGCTCGAAGCGTCGAAAGCCGCGGCGTCCCGTATCCGCGCCACCACCTGGCTGGATGTCGACACCTCCCGTGCCGGAAGGCAGCTTGCCGAGGCGACCGCAGCTGTGACCGCCTGGTCAGGATCTCCGGAGCGCACCACGCTCACGGAATCCCGTGATGCCGCGACCGTCAGAGTGCATGACGCAGTGAAGGTCCGTAGCGCGGCGGACCAGAAGGTCGGGGTGATCACGGACCGACGCGACCGTGCCGTCGCCGAGCTTGCCGGACTCGAGAAAATGAGCAGTGCCATTGACCGCCCGGAGACGACCGATGCGGCTGCCACCGTCGCCGCTGTCGAAGCCGAATATGCCCGCCACACCCGTCGGGTAACAGTGGATAATGTCCAGGAGCTGACCACTCTGGTCAGTGAGAACCTGCACCGCGCCGAGACGGACGCCCGGGACAGTATCCACCGCGCCGACCAGCGCATCCAGTCGGTCCTGGCGACCTATCTGGAGCGGTGGCCGGAGGAGAAGTCCGACCTTACCGCCGACCCTGAGTTCGCCGGCGAAGCGGTTGCCCGGCTCACCGCGCTACGCGGCAACCGGCTCGCCGAGTTCACCGACCGGTTCCTGACCCTGATGAACGGCACCTCGGTCACGAACCTCACCCAACTGTCCCGGTCACTGCGGCGGGCGAAGGACCTCATCGAGGAACGGATCAGCAGTGTCAACGAGTCACTGTCTCGTTCCCGGTTCGCGCCGGGACGTTGGCTGCGCATCGACGTCCGCGACAACCGCGGCAGCGAAGTCACCGATTTCCAGCGGGATCTGCAGGCCGCGGTGGAGAACCGGCTGGGTACCGCGGACAGTCCGGAAGAGGCTGAGTCCCGTTACCGGCGGATGTCGGAGCTGCTCGACCGGCTGGCATCCGAGGAGACGGCGGACCGTCGCTGGCGTCGCACTGTGCTGGACACCCGTCGGCATGTCCGGTTCATCGGGGTGGAGGTCGATGAACATGGCACAGCAGTGAACGCCTATGTGGATTCCGCCTCCCTGTCCGGTGGGCAGGCTCAGAAGCTGGTGTTCTTCTGTCTCGCTGCGGCGCTGCGGTTCCAGCTCGCCGATGTGGACGAGGAGTTCCCCCGGTATGCCACGGTCATCCTCGACGAAGCTTTCGACCGGGCAGACCCGGAGTTCACCCGCACCGCCATGGACGTGTTCACCAGCTTCGGGTTCCACATGGTGCTCGCCACCCCGCTGAAGCTGATCCAGACCCTGGATGACTATGTCGGCGGGGTGGCCGTCGTCGCCTATACCGAGCGTCCGGACCCCTCAGGTGTGATTCGTGCAGCCACGACCCTGGCACCAGTCAGCTTCGAAGAGGCACTGCGACGGAGCAGGGATCACGATGGTGAAGAGTAGCGGCCCCCTCACCCCGACCGATGCCGTCACCTCACTCACCGCGTGGGTGGAGCGTCAGTGGAAGGACTGGCTGGCTGATCCGCAGCTTGCGGACACTGCCACTGCCGATCTGCCGTTGCATCCGCCGACGGGGAAAAAGGCCGGCGCCGACCCCGCCTCGGCCGCTGACTGGATACGGTCCTGGCAACGGTGGGAGCGCGGGCATACAGGTGCAGATTCGACTGTGACGGTGGTCTGGGTGGAGAAGTCCTGGTCGGCCGCCGGACTGGGCCGTCAACGCGTACCGGACCGGCTGCAGGTCACCGGAGTGGAGGCACTGGTGACTCTCACCGGACAGAAGAGCCGATGGCGCGGACTGATCCACCGGATGTCACGGCTGCTCGGCGAACGTCCGGCCCCCGGGGTGCGCACTGCGGCGGCCGCGGTCATGACACGGTGGAGTGACCTGACCGACGAAGACCTGGTCCGGCTGCATGCCGTCGTCGACTGGCTGCTGGCGTACCCGGATTCCGGACTCACTCCCCGGGCGGTGCCGGTTGAGGGGGTACACGGCAAGTGGCTGGAGCATGGGCCCGAACCCCGGATGGTGGACACGGGGATGTGATTCAGGATACGAGTCGGAGTCTACCCGAACTCCGGGCCTCGTAGACCTGTGGCGAGAGGTACCTGCACCAGGAATGCCGACGAGTTGTGTTGTAACGCACGCACCACCGGAACACGTCCCGACGGCACACCAACTGGTTGGCGAAGGTCCTGTCGTCTTTGAGGACCTCACGTTTCAGTGCGGCGTTGAACGACTCCGCCAGAGCATTGTCCGCGCTCGTACCGACCGCCCCCATCGACTGCCGGACTCCGAGCTCCCGGCAGGCTTTCTGGAACGTCCCGGAGGTGTACACGCTGCCGTGGTCGGAGTGGAAGATCGCCCCGGCGAGACTCCCGCGTTGACCGGCCGCCGAGTTCAGTGCATCGACGACCAGACTGGTGCGCATGTGGTCGGCGATCGCGAAGCCGACCAGCCGGCGGGAGAAGCAGTCGATGACCGTGGCCAGGTACATGTTCGACCCGTCGGATATCGGCAGGTAGGTAATGTCACCCACGTAGACCTTGTTGGGGTCCTCGGCGGTGAACCTGCGGTTGACGAGGTCGGCGAAGACCCGTCGGGACGTATCGGCGACGGTGGTGGTCACCCGTCGGCGCCGGACGTACCCGGCCAGGCCGTTGGTCTTCATCAGCCGGGCGACACGCTTATGGTTCACCGGCTGTTGTGCGTCGACGGGTACGTCATCGCCGAGGTCACCGAGGTCCCCAAGGTCACCGGGGTCGGCGACATCGTTGAGTTCAGCGGCGATGCGCTTGGCTCCGTAGCACCCGTCGTGATCGTTGAAGATGACGGTGATCCTGGCTGCCAGCAGCGCATCGTCACAGGTGCGTTGGTTGCGTGCGGGGGTTGAGGCTTTCCACTTGTAGTAGGAGGACCTGTTGAGGTTCAGGACCTCGCAGAGCCGCTTGACCGGGTAGTCGGTGCGGGTGTCGTCAACGAACTTGAAGCGGCTCACCAGTTCGTCTCTTCCGCGAAATACTTCGCGGCCCGCCGCAGGATGTCGCGTTCCTCCCGGAGTCTGGCGTTGTCGCGTTCGAGCTGTCGGATCCGTTCAGCATCGGTGATCACGGCTGCCGGGGAATCGTCGGTGCTGCCGGCCCGCGGGTTGGCGGAGAAGCGGGCGACCCAGGCTTTGAGGGTGTTGCGGTTGATCCCGAGTTCGGCGGCCACGGATTTCAGTGACGCGCCTTCGGTGGACTCGTAGAGGGCGACGGCGTCACGTTTGAACTGCTCCGAGTAGGTCTTCAGGGGCATGGTGGAACACTACCTTTCTTTCCCGGCGCATCGCCGGGGTCAGGGTGTCCACCACACGGGGGTCAGGCCCCATCATCTCACCCTCGTCACCCGTCTGGTGTCCGCCCATCGCGGTGCACCGGACGGTAGCCTGGTCCGGTCACTGTCCGATCTTGGACTGGTCGAGCGGGAGCCCCAGATCAGGATGCGGCTTCCGTCGGATGTCCCGGGACGTGACGTGTTTCCGGAAGACATGACACTGACATGGACCGGGGCGGCCATGCTGTGGGCGGAAACGACGGTCCCGGTAACCGGAGTGCTCATCGTGGAGAACCTCGAGACCTTTCTGGCGCTACCGGTCTGCCCGGGACGGATGCTGATCTGGGGTGCCGGCTACCGTGCCCGGAAATGGGCGCAACTGCCGTGGCTGGTCAATCTGCCCACCTGGTACTGGGGCGATCTGGACACGGACGGCTTCGCAATTCTCTCGGCGGTCCGTTCCCACCTGCCGCAGGTCCAGTCAGTTCTCATGGATGAGGCGGCGGTACGGCGATGGCGTCCTCTCGCGACGACGGACACCCATCCCGACCGGAAGATCCTGCCGTATCTCACCACCGCGGAGGATGCGGCGCTGGATCTTCTGGCATCCCTGGGGAACCTGCGGATCGAACAGGAGCGGATCCTGCTGTCCGAGGCCGTGGACGTGCTCTGCGCCACCGGATTCTTTCGGAGCTGAGTCGCGCCGGTTACTCCCCCGGCACCGGCAGGGTGAGCATGTGGTAGCTGAGGGTCTTGCCGTGCCCGTCGAGGACCGGCGAGCCGGTGACCCCGCCGCCGAGCATGCCGCGCAGTTCGACGACGAAGGCGCCGACGTTCGGCACCCGGCGCACGGTCACGTCGGTGAGCGCGCAGCCGAAGTGTGTGGCGATGCCGGCGGGTTCCAGGGCGGTGGCCAGGTGTTCGTAGTGGTCGTGGGTGCGCGGCAGGACGGCGACGATGAGGGTGTCCCCCTTGTCGCCGGTGCGGGTGTCCGCGTAGTCGTCGAGGATCGGCATCACAGTGCCCCTTCCTTGTCGGTATCGGTAGAGGTAGCAGCGACGGCGCCGTCGGCGGCATTGTCGGAGCTGTACATCGTGACCTGCGCCTCGACGGCCTCGCGGGGTAGCAGGGCCGAGCGGATCGCCAGCACCTCGCTGAGCCCCTTGCGGGCTCCGCCGCCGGCGGCCGGGCCGGCGCAGTAGAGGGCCTCGACCTCCCAGCCGATGGCGTGGGCCTGGGCGGCGGTCTCCACCCGGCCGGCGACACGCATCCGCACCTCCGGCGGGTCGGCGGGCATCGGGGCCAGGCCGCGGAAGGCGGCGCCGGTGCCGATGAACTCCACGCTGGCCGCCTCCGGGTCGAGGCCGTGGACGGTGACGAGCCGTTCGGAGACGATCTGCCAGGCCAGTTCGGCGCGTTCCCGGGCGCGCGGCCCGGCGTAGCTGATCTGTCCCTCCCCCAGCCAGCCGCCGCGGTAGCCGAGGGTCACCTTGAGGGTGCCGGTGCGCGGTCGGCCGGTCCCGCCGGAGACCCGGACGGCGTCCGGCCCGACCTGGTCGACGGTCACGCCGGTGAAGTCGGCGACGACGTCGGGGGTGAGGTAGGCGCCCGGGTCGGCGACCTCGTAGAGCATCTGCTCGCGGACGGTCGCGCGGGTGAGCATGCCGCCGGTGTCGGCGAGTTTGCCGAGCACCGCAGTGCCGTCGTCGGAGATGTCGGCGAACGGGAAGCCGAGGTCGGCCATGCCGGGCACCGGTTTGGTGACCGGGTCGGCGAAGTAGCCGCCGGTGACCTGGCCGGCGCATTCCAGCAGGTGGCCGACCAGGGTCCCGGCGCCGAGCCGGGGCCAGTCCGCCAGCGACCAGCCGAATTCGTGGACCATCGGGGCGAGGAACAGGGAGGGGTCCGCCAGTCGGCCGGTGACGATGACGTCGGCGCCGAGGCCGAAGGCGGGCAGTACCTGCTCGACCCCCAGGTAGGCGTGGGCGGAGACGAGTTCGTCGGTCTCCGCGGACAGCGGTGCCCCGGTCTCCCACACCTGCGGGTCGGCGCTGCGCACCTGGGACAGGACGCCGTCGCCGGTCAGCACGGCGACGGTGACCGTGCGGTCCGGGACGACCTCGGCGGCGATCCGGGCGATGAGCCGGCCGGCGGCCTCCGGGTTCGCGGCACCGGAGTTGGTGACCACGGTCGTGCCCCGGGCGACGGTGTACGGCAGGACTGCCCGCATCCGGGTCTCGAGCAGCGGGTCGTAGCCGGTCGAGGGGTCGGTGAGACGGCGCAGCTGGCCGGCGGCGACGGTGCGCTCGCCGAGGCACTCGAAGACGAGGTAGTCGAGGTTCCCGTCCTTGGCGAGTTTCACCGCCGGGTCGAGGCGGTCACCGGCGAAGCCGGCGCCCGAGCCGATTCTGATGGTGGACATGGATGCTCCTTTGCAGAGGTCAGAGAGTGGATCAGGGAGGGGGTCAGAGAGTGAGCGCGCCGGTGATGAGCGCGACGACGAGCATGACGATCGTGGTGCCCCAGGCCCACAGGAACGTGAAGCGCTGGTGCTTGCCCAGTTCGACCTTCGCCATGCCGATGAGGATGAAGGTGGAGGCGGTGAGCGGGCTCAGCGGGAAGCCGGTGGTCATCTGGCCGGCGATCGCGCCGCGGGCGACCATCGCGGGGTCGACGCCCATCGCCGAGGCGGTCTCGGCGAAGACCGGGAGGACGCCGAAGTAGAAGGCGTCCGGGGTGAACACCAGGCTGAGCGGCATGGCGACCACGCCGACGATGGCGGGCAGGGCACCGCCGACACCGTCGGGGATGAGGTCGGCGAGGGTCTTCGCCATCTCCTGGATCATGCCGGTGTTGCCGAGGATGCCGGTGAACACGCCGGCGGCGAAGACCATCGAGGTGACGAGCACGACGTTGGCGCCGTGGTCCTTGAACAGCTTCTGCTGGTCGGCCCACTTCGG
Organism: Corynebacterium nuruki S6-4; assembly: GCF_007970465.1. Taxonomy (NCBI): domain Bacteria; kingdom Bacillati; phylum Actinomycetota; class Actinomycetes; order Mycobacteriales; family Corynebacteriaceae; genus Corynebacterium; species Corynebacterium nuruki. Next base: position 344,876 of record NZ_CP042429.1, on the reverse strand, counting down.
GATGTTCACCACCGCGGCGATGGTGAAGGCGACGATGAAGCAGACTTCCATCGGCAGGCTGTGGGTGAGCAGGACGACGATGAGCGCGACGGTGAGCAGCAGGTTGGTGATCATCCGCCAGCGCGGGACGTCCTTGTCGCGGGACGCGTGGCTGGTGTCGTCGACCGCACCGCCGTCAGCACTCTCAACGTTCTCGGCGATCTCAGCGCCGTCAGAGATGCCGTCGTCGTCGGCCGCACCGGCCGTGGCGTCCTGTCCGGAACCGCCGACGCTGATGGTGCCGAGCCGTCGGCGTTCCCGCCGGCCGAGGATCCAGGCGGCGAAGAGCACCCAGATGCCGCCGGCGATCATCGGCACGATCATCGGGAAGAAGACCTCGGAGGACGGCAGGTCCAGGGCCGCCATGGCGCGCAACGTGGGTCCACCCCAGGGCAGCATGTTCATCAGGCCGGCGCCGAGGGCGACGATGGCGGTCAGGGTGATCGGCCGCATGCCGATCCGCCGGTAGATCGGCAGGAACGCCGAGAGGGTGATGAGGAACGTCGCGGCACCGTCGCCGTCGAGGTGGACGCACATCGTGACGACGGCGGTGCCGACCGCGATCTTGACGGGGTCGCCCTTGGCCCAGGCGACGATCTTGCGGATCAGCGGGTCGAACAGGCCCGATTCCATCATCAGGCTGAAGTACAGGACCGCGAAGGTCATCATGACCGCGACCGGGGCGACCTGCAGCAGGCCGTCGCCGATGTTGTCGCCGAGGTCGCCGGCCTTCCCCGCGATGACCGCGAACACGATGGGCACGAGGACCAGTCCGACGAGGACGGAGGTCCTCGTGAACAGGGTGAGGGCCAGGAAGACGCCCACGGTGAGGAATCCCCACAGTGCGAGCACGGGTTCCCCCTTCTGTCGGTAGGTGGTGCGGGTCGGCTTGTGCCGGCCCCGCATGGACCTCCTGAGTATGATCCGCCTCACTTAGTTGCGTCAAACAACAATATGGCATAGATTTTTGCGCTATGCGCATAGATCAGATCACGGTGGACCAGATGCGGACGGTCGTCTGCATCGCCGACGAGGGCGGCTTCACCCCCGCCGCCGACCGTCTCGGCCAGTCCCAGTCCTCACTGAGCCGCACTGTCGCCCTCGTCGAGAAAGCCGTCGGCACCCGCCTGTTCGACCGCACCACCCGCAGTTTCGCCACCACCGCCACCGGCGAGGAATTCCTGCGCACCGCCCGCTCGGTCGTCGGACACTACGACCGGGCCGTCAACAACTTCCGCGCTTTCCTCGACGGCCCGTCCGGCGCCCTACGCATCGCCACCCTGCCCTCCCTGGCCGCCACCCTGCTGCCCGCCTTCATCCACCGCTTCCACCAGCGGTTCCCCCGCGTCACCGTCGACCTGCTCGACCTCAAGGCCGCCGACATCATCGACCTGTGCCGCCGCGGCGAGGTCGACCTCGCCATCACCGCGCAGGACGCCGACCTGGCCGTCGACCTCCCGCCGGGCTTCCGCTTCGATGCCGTCGCCGAGGAGGACTTCGCCTGCATCCTCCCCGAGGACCACCCCCTCACCGCCCGGGACTCGGTTGACTGGGCCGATCTGGCCGACCAGCCGTTCATCTCCTTCACCCGGGCCAGCTCCGTCCGCCGGATCACCGACCGGGCCTTCGCCGCCGCCGGACTCGCCGCCGCCCGCACTGTCTCCGCCGGCACGATCTCCGCGGTGGCCGGCCTGTGCGCCGCCGGACTCGGGGTCTCGGCGGTGCCCGGGTTCGTCGTCCCCATGACTCGCATCGCCGGTGTGGTGACCCGGCCCCTGCCTGCCGGGGACACCACCCGCCACATCGGCGTCCTGCAGGACACCGGACGCACCCCCTCGCCGGCCGTGACCGAATTCCTCACGCTGCTGGGCGACCCGGCCGACGATGGACTGCGCCTGCCGGAGTACACCCGCTGGACCGGGCTGCGCCGGTCATGATGCCGGTCATGACCCCCGGCGCGACCGCCGCTCCGCCATCCGCAGCACGATATCGAACACACGCAGGTCACTGAGACGGCCGATGCGGGCGTCCCCACCACTCTCGGCGACCGCGAGCTGCCGGATGTCGGCCAGCTGACCGGGCAGACCGGCAGTGGCGTCCTGCAGGACCGTCCGCAGCGACACCAGGACGTCGGTCCGGTTCCTGCCGTGCCCGAGCTGACGGCGCACGTCCCGGTCGATGACGGGCAGCAGGCGGGGGCGTTTGCGCGCCAGCAGTGCGCTCACCCGGCTCTGTCCCAGGCCACGGCGGCGGACCTCCCACCACAGTCGGCCGGCGACCTCGAGATCCCCGTCGGTGGCGTCCACCAGATCGACGTCGACGGGCAGCTCGGCGAGCAGCCGGGAGATCTCCGTGGCGTCCACCGGGACGTCGCGGATCCCCGGAACCTCCCGGGACCCCCGCCACAGCGCGGTCTGCGCCTCCCCCTCCGGGGTACTGACCAGGCCCATGAGCTGGAGAGCGTGCTCGGCCGGGATCTCCCGCGACAGGGTGGAGACGGCGACGATGTCCTCGGCGGTGACGGCGGTGGCCACGGCCGGCCGGTCGCCGCCGCCACCGATCTCGGTGAACAGGGCCCCGGTGTACCGCGGGCCGGTGTGGCCGGCACGGTCGGCGAAATAGGTCACCAGATGGTCCACGGCGCGCAGGGTGTTGTCCGGTCCGAGGACCGTCGGCCGGTCCCAGCCGACGGCATCCCAGACATCGGTCCTGTCGCTGCTCATGAGGCCCTTTCCGTACTGTCTCCCGGTGACTGTCACCGGGTCCGTTCCTGCGGCCCAGGATAGCCGGACCGGCCCACCGGGGGCGGGCACGGGGTTACGGTGGGATCATGACCGAAACTAACTCACTCTCCGGCACCGTCGCCGTCATCGGCGCGGGCACCATCGGACAGTCGTGGGCACGGCTGTTCGCCTCCCGCGGACTCACTGTCCGGCTCTCCGATCCCCGACCCGACCTCGCCGACGTCGCCGCCGCGGTGCGGACCGCCGCGGGGGTCGACGAGGACCGCATCCTCGTCGCCACCTCCGTCTCGGACGCCGTCACCGGAGCCGACCACGTCCAGGAGAACGGCCCGGAACGTCCGGACGTCAAGCAGCAGTTGTTCGCCGAGATCGCCGCGGCCGCCCCCGATCACGCGGTCCTGGCCACCTCCTCCTCGGCGATCACCGCCGGTATCATCGGCGAACACCTCGACGACACCACCGCGGCCCGGATCATCGTCGGCCACCCCTTCAACCCACCGCACCTCATGCCGCTGGTGGAGGTCGTCCCCGGCCCCCGCACCAGCGGGGAGACGGTGGAGCGGTCCCTGAACTTCTACCGTGCACTGGACCGGCACCCGGTCCGGCTGCACAGGGAGTCCGCGGGCTTCGTCGGCAACCGGCTGCAGAACGCGGTGCTGCGCGAAGCGGTCTACCTCGTCGAGGAAGGCATCGTGGACGCCGCCGATCTCGACGACGCGGTGAAGAACTCCCTCGGCCTGCGCTGGGCGGCCGTCGGACCGCTGGAGGGGATGCACCTCGGCGGCGGTGAGGGCGGACTCCGCGGCTTCATGGAACACATCGGCCCGAGCTTCGCCTCGATCCCGCCGGCGACCCCGGACATGAGCACCGCGGGGATGGAGCCGGTCTTCGAGCAGGTGGAGCAGGCCTACGGGCAGCCGCCCCGGCCGGAGATCGCCGTGGAACGCGACCGGATCCAGCGTGGGGTACTGGACGTGCAGGGCGCGAAGGGCGCGGAGGACAGGGAGGCGTAGACCATGGCTGACCGCAACCCCGACCGTATCCCCCTCGAGGAGGTCGCCACGGACCAGCGCCCGTCGGTGCGCGCCTTCCGCGAGGCCGGCGAGGCCTCCTACGAGGACGCCGCGTCCGTCGAGGCCCTGCGGGTCTCCTCCGCGGAGCTGTCGGCGGCCGGTGCGCTGCCGCCCGACGACATCGCCGCGGTGGAGGATGTCGACCTCGGCGACTTCAGTGTCCGGGTCTACGACCCCCGCGGCGGCAACAGCAGCGGCAGTACCGGCCCCTCCCCCGTCATCCTCTACGCCCACGGCGGCGGCTGGGTCATCGGCTCGGTCGACACCCACGATTCCGTCGCCCGACGGCTGTGCTCCGGCACCGGACTGCCGGTCGTGTCGGTGAACTACCGGCTCGCCCCGGAGCACCCGTTCCCGGTGCCCTACACCGACTGTGCCGACGCACTGGCCTGGGTCCGGGATGCGGCGTCCGACCGCCACTGGGATCCGGACCGGGTCGTGGTCTCCGGCGACAGTGCCGGCGGTGGCATCGCCGCCGGGCTCGCCTCGGTTCCCGCGGCGCAGGTGGCGGGCACGACGGTCGTGGCCCAGGTGCTGCTGTACCCCTCGGTGGATCTCGCCCACGAGACCGAGGCCTACCAGCGAGTCACCGCCGGATTCCAGCTGACGGCGGCATCGGTCCGCTGGTTCGCCGACCGGCTGTTCTCCCGTCCCGCCGATCCGTCGGACGCCGATGATCCGCGGGCCTCCCCGCTGGCGTGGCTGCGTGGGCAGGAGGAGGCGGGGACGGCCGTGGCACAGCCGCCGGCGTTCGTCCTCGCGCTGGGACTGGATCCGCTGGGTACTGAGGCGGTGGACTACGCGGCCGCCCTCACCCGGTGCGGCACCGCGGTGGAACTGCACTATCTGCCGCACCACGCCCACGGGCTGGTCAATGCCGCGGGGAAGGTCCCCACCGGCGAGCAGGTCCTCGGGCTGACCACCGCGTTCATCACCCGGACTCTCGACATGCCGTCCGGAATGTGACGCCCCGGCCCGGTCGCGCACGGACGCGCACCGGCACAGCGACGGCCCCCGCCGCCTCCGGTGACAGTGACCGGAGCGGGCGGGGGCCGGCAGGTCGGACCCAGACCGGGGTCCCGGCTGCTGTCCTAGCCGTTGATGAGGTCGACGAGGCCGCCGACGATCAGCTGGACACCGAGGTCGAGAACCTGGACGAGGAGGCCGAGGAAGTCAGAGATTGCACCGATCATGAGAAACTCCTTGATGTTGAAGGATGAGGCGGAGAGCAGGTCGTGGATCGTGAGAGGTTCCCGCGGGGCACTGCTACGTCAGCTGCGTCAGCTACTTCAGCAGTCCGGCGATGGCGTGGGACAGCCCGATGATGCCGTCGCCCACAAGGGAGACGATGCTCTGGAAGAACTCGGCGATGCTCGCGATCATGTCGGTGGACCTTTCAGGTTTCTGTGACGGTGCCTCGTGCTCCGTCCCAGTCATGGTATCCCCGTCGAAACCTCGTGCGTTACCTCCGCGGATCTACTTACTGCCCAAAACTACCCCCGGGTCACCCCCGCCGCCGGCGGACAGTGGCTGGACAACCAGCCACACAGAGGATTCCCGCAGTTTTTACACGTTCGACCCGCCGGGCTCCTCCTCGGTCGGATACCTTCACGACATGGAAGAGAATGCAACGTCGTTCACCGACCACCTCAATGACTGGCTCGGATCAGTCCGGGACTTCGTGTGGGGCCCCTGGCTGCTGATCCCCCTGCTCCTCATCACCGGTCTCGTACTGACGTTCCGGCTACGGGGCATCCAGTTCCGCAAGCTCGTGCCCGCCCTGCGGCTCGGCCTCATGGACCGCAGCGACGACGGCGGCGAGGGCGACATCTCGCAGTACCAGGCACTCACCACGGCGCTGGCCGCGACAGTCGGAGTGGGCAACATCGTCGGTGTCGCCACCGCCATTTCCGTCGGTGGCCCCGGGGCCCTGTTCTGGATGTGGGTCACCGGCCTGGTGGGGATGGCGTCCAAGTACTCGGAGGCGTTCCTCGGTGTCCGCTTCCGCGTCAAGGACGCCAGAGGCAACATGTCCGGCGGGCCGCAGCGCTACCTCGAGCGCGGCATCCCGGGCGGCCTCGGGAAGTTCCTCGCCTGGTTCTTCGCCATCGCCGCGGTCATCGCCTCCTTCGGTATCGGCAACATGACCCAGGCGAATGCCGTCTCCGAGAACCTCGAGAACTCCTTCAACATCGACCCGACGATCACCGCCGTCATCCTCTTCATCCTCACCGGCGCCGTCCTGCTCGGCGGCATCAAGGCCATCGGCAACGTCACCTCGGCCTTCGTCCCCCTGATGATCCTGATCTACATCATCGGCGGCATCGTCGTGCTGTGCATCAACGCCGGGAACATCCCCGACGCCTTCGGCCTGATCTTCTCGGACGCGTTCACCGGCACCTCGGCCGTCGGCGGCTTCATCGGCTCAGGCATCATGCTCGCGGTCCAGATGGGTGTCGCCCGCGGCATCTTCTCCAACGAGTCCGGGATGGGCTCGGCCGCCGTCGCAGCCGCCGCCGCGAAGACCACCCACCCGGTCCGGCAGGGCCTGGTCTCCATGACGCAGACCTTCATCGACACGATCATCGTCGTCACCTTCACCGGACTGGTTGTCGTCTGCTCCGGGGTGTGGGACCAGGGCGAGGACCGCGCCGGCACCATGACCTCGGACGCCTTCTCCGAGGCTCTGCCGGGCGACTGGGGAGGCAACATCGTCACGATCTCCATCGTCTTCTTCGCGTTCTCGACCCTGCTCGGCTGGTCCTACTACGGGGAACGCAACGCGCAGCGCATCTTCGGATCCTGGGCGACCGTCCCGTACCGCGCGATCTTCACCTGTGTGGTCGTCATCGGCGCGACGATGGAGCTCGACGTCGCCTGGACGTTCTCCGACCTGGCCAACGGACTGATGGCACTGCCGAACCTGGTGGGCCTCCTGATCCTCTCCGGCCTGATCGCACGGGAGACGAAGGCGTACCTGAAATTCGACCCCGAACTGCGGGCCATTGCGAAGGACGTGGAGAAGTTCCTGGTCGACCAGAAGTCCCCGTGGACGATGACGAGCGCCGCCGATGCCCGGGTGCTCCGGTGACGATCCGGATGGCGTCCCCCACCCTGGTCGTCGACGGGCGTCAGCGCTTCTCGTCGCGTGGGGTGTGCAGTACCGACAGCGCGGTCGCCAGTCCGGCGTAGTGCGTCACCAGCATCACAAGTGCCACACACTCCCGGTCGTCGAGATAGGCGGCCAGCCGCTCCCACGCGGCGTCCGAGACCTCCCCGAACCGCACGATCTCGTCGGTGACGTCGATCATCGCCCCGGTCCGGTCCCGGAAACCGTGGGTCCCCGGTTCCAGGCCCTCGTCGACCCGGGCCACCGCCGCGAAGTCCCCGTCGATGAGCCCCGCCTTCCGGCCGAGTGCGCGGTGGTGGTCGGCCTCGTACGCGCCGCCGTCGCCCCCTTTCAGCGCCGCGACGCGCAGGATAACCAGCTCGGTCTCCTTCCGGGACAGGTCCCCGAACGGCATCATCGTCCCCGAGTACGCCAGCCAGCCCTTGAACAGGGTCTTCGCCCGGCCGACGGTGGCGAACACGCCGAGTGTCCTGGTCCCCCTGACCCGGGCGCCGATCCGCTCGACGGCATAGTTCACGGGACCGAGTTGGCGCAGTCCCGGGCGTCTCTCACCGGGGCGGAGGGATGGCTGTTGTCCTGCACTCATACTCCCCGACGCTACCTCCCCGGCGCCGCTCCCCACGGTTTTTCACACCCCGGGTCGCGGACCACCGCTCACCGCAACCCCCTGACCTGCATGTCTCTCATCGTGGGATGCGGCGCAGGTGTGAAAAACCTGGCCGCGGCCCGCCCCGGTCGGACCGGTCGGCCGCCCCGGTCGGCCGCCCGGCGAGCCCCTCCCCCTACTTCTTCGTGCGGTCGACCTCGCCCTCGCGCAGCGTGAGCACCTCGACCCCGTCGTCGGTGACGACCATGGTGTGCTCCCACTGGGCGGTCCACTTGTGGTCGGTGTTCTGCACCGTCCAGTCGTCGTCCCAGATCGTGTAGTCCAGCGACCCGAGGTTGAACATCGGCTCGATGGTCAGCGTCATCCCCGGCTCCAGGATCGTGTCGTACGCCGGCTCGTCGTGGTGGACGACGATCAGCCCGTTGTGGAACGTCGGACCCACACCGTGGCCGGTGAAGTCCTTGACCACGTTGTAGCCGAAGCGCTTGGCGTAGGCACCGATGACCCGGCCGATGACGTTGACCTCACGGCCCGGCTTCACGGCCCTGATGCCGCGCCACATCGCCTCGTAGGTCCGGTCGACGAGCTGCTGGTGCTCCTCGGTGGGCTCGCCGGCGATGAACATCGCGGAGGTGTCCCCGTGCACGCCGTTCTTGTAGGCGGTGATGTCGATGTTGACGATGTCGCCGTCCTGCAGCACCGTCGAATCCGGGATGCCGTGACAGACGATCTCGTTGAGGCTGGTGCACACCGACTTCGGGAAGTGCCGGTACCCCAGGGTGGAGGGGTAGGCGCCGTGGTCGCACATGTACTCGTGGGCGATCCGGTCGAGCTCGTCGGTGGTCACACCGGGGGCGACGGCCGCACCGGCGGCCGACAGGGCGTCCGCGGCGATCTTCGAGGATTCCCGCATCGCCTCGACCACCTCGGGGGTCTGCACCCACGGCTCGCCGATGTTCTCCCGGACCGAGTCCTTCCAGGCGTACTCGGGGCGGGCGATGTTCTTCGGGACGGTCCGGATCGGGCTCTGCTTACCGGGGACCTGCGGTGCTCTGTTGCTGGTACTCATGGACCTCCAGCGTACTCCGTGGCCGGTCCCTGCCGCCCACGGCTGCGGCGGGACGCTGCCGCCGATCGGACGCTACTGCGGCGCCGGGGCGTCCAGTTCCCTGAAGAACTGCTGGGTGACCGCCACCGAGTGCTCCGACCCGCCACCGCCGACGATGAGGGTGGCGAAGGCGAGGTCACCGCGGTATCCGGCGAACCAGGCGTGGGACCCGCCGTTGTACTCGGCCTCACCGGTCTTGGCGTAGACCTCGCCGGCGCCGGAGATCGCCGACCCGGAGCCGCTGGTCACCACCGCCCGCATCATGTCACGCAGGCCGTCGAGGACGTGCGGGTCCAGCGGGGCCCCGGGCTCGGCCTTCTTCCCGTCGTCGGTGGTGGCACCCTTCTCCGTCTCCACGAGGGTGGGGACCGGCGTCCGGCCGTTGGCCGCGGTCGCGGCGACGAGCGCCATGCCGAACGGGCTGGCGAGGTCGAGGCCCTGCCCGTAGCCGGACTCCGTCCGGTCGAGCATCACGTCGCCCTGCGGCACGTCACCGGTGACGGTGGTGAGCCCGGGGATGTCGTAGTTGCGGCCCAGGCCCATCTGTTCGGCCTGCCCCTTCAACTCGCCGGGCTGCAACTGGGTCGACAGGTCGGCGAAGGTGGTGTTGCAGGATTCGGCGAAGGCGTGGCGCAGACTCGTGTTGCCCAGGTCGAAGGAGTTGTAGTTGGTGACCACACGCCCGCCGATGTTCATCGTCGCCGGGCAGGGCACCGTGGTGTCCGGGGTGAGGTCCTGTCCCGTCTTCCCGGACAGCCCGGCCGAGGCGGTGATCATCTTGAACGTCGACCCGGGCGGGAACTGGCCGGACAGTGCGAGGTCACCGGCTTTGTCAGCCTCGGGGGTCTGGGCGACGGCGAGTAGCTCCCCGGTGGAGGGCTTCATCACGACCATCATCGTCTGTGCGTCCTGCCGGGTGTCGACCGCCTTCTGCGCGGCGGCCTGCACCTGCTTCGACAGGCTGACCTTCACCGCCGGCGACGGTTTCGGGGCGGTCTTCTCCATCGTCGTGACGACATTGCCGTCCCGGTTCGCGCCGACGACCTCCCAGCCGTCCTCGCCGGCGAGGTCCGGACCGACGAGCGCGTTGACCCGCGACATGAGGTCGGGGGCGAAGCCGGGGTCCGGGCGCACCATCGTCGGTTCCTCGTTGAAGGTCAGCCCGTCGACCCCGGCGAGCTGGTCCCGGATCTTCGTCCCCTGCGGTGAGGGAAGCAGCGTGACCGAGTAGGTGCCGCCGGCCTGCCGCGCCTCCGTCGTCTCCTCGGCGGCGTCGATGGTGGGCACCGCCTCATCCTGGTTGTGTGCCCCGGCGAGAACACCGGCCAGGTGGTTCATGGTTCCGGACAGGTCCTTGACCTTGTCCGTGTCGACGAGTACACGCCACCGGGTGCCCGGGGTGAGCAGGACCGATCCGTCGGAGCCGACGACGTCGGCGGTCTGTGCGGCGACCTTGCGCAGCTCCAGGTGCTGGTCCGCCCCGAGGTCCGGATGCAGGACCGAGGGGGTCCAGCGCACCGACCAGTCGTCGCCGGACTTGGTGGCGGTGAGGGTCGAGTCGTAACTCAGGTCCCGGTCGCCGGGCAGGTCCCAGTTCAGGGCGTAGGAGGCCTGTGCCACGTCCCCGTCGGTGGTCACCGAGTGCACGTCGGTGGTCAGCCCCTCGGCCTGCAGTCCGTCCCAGCTGGCGGCGATGGCGTCCTGTGCGGTCTGCGCGTCGTCGGTGTCTCCGGCGGCCGCGCCGGCGTCCCGGTCGGCGAGGGCGGCGAGGAAGTCCCCGACGACATCGTCCGCGGAATCCGGCCGCGGGGTGCATGCGGTCAGGCCTGCCGCCGTGACTCCGACGGTGAGGAGTGCAGCCGCGACGGTGGTGGCGGGGCGGCGGAAACTGGGGTGCATGTCAGCACCGTAGCAACTAGCGGGTGACGGTCACCTGAGGCGCGCCAGCGACACCTGCCGGGTCGTCGGTCATCCCGTCGGCCATGTGCATGGCCTCCTCGATGAGGGTCTCGACGATCTGGTCCTCGGGAACGGTCCGGATGACCTCACCCTTGACGAAGATCTGCCCCTTGCCGTTGCCGGAGGCGACCCCCAGGTCGGCGTCGCGGGCCTCGCCCGGCCCGTTGACCACGCAGCCCATCACCGCGACCCGCAGCGGGACCTCCAGTCCCTCCAGCCCGGCGGAGACCCGCTCGGCGAGGGTGTAGACGTCGACCTGGGCGCGGCCGCAGGACGGGCAGGAGACGATCTCGAGGGTGCGGGGCCGCAGGTTCAGCGACTGGAGGATCTGGTCGCCGACCTTGATCTCCTCCACCGGGTCCGCCGACAGCGAGGTCCGGATCGTGTCCCCGATCCCCTCGGCCAGCAGGGCACCGAAGGCCACGGCGGACTTGACGGTGCCCTGGAAGGCGGGGCCGGCCTCGGTCACACCCAGGTGCAGCGGATAGTCGGTCTGCGCGGCGAGCTGCCGGTAGGCCGCCACCATCACCACCGGGTCGTTGTGTTTGACGGAGATGGCGATGTCGCCGAAGCCGTGCTCCTCGAACAGGGCGGCCTCCATGACCGCGGATTCCACGAGGGCTTCCGGGGTGGCTTTCCCGTACTTCTCCATGATCCGCCGGTCCAGGGAGCCGGCGTTGATGCCGATGCGGATCGGGACGCCCGCGTCCCCGGCGGCCTTGGCGACCTCCTTGACCCGGCCGTCGAACTCCCTGATGTTGCCGGGGTTCACGCGCACCGCGGCACAGCCGGCGTCGATGGCGGCGAAGATGTACCTGGGCTGGAAGTGGATGTCGGCGATGACGGGGATCGGGGACTTCGCCGCGATGACCGGCAGGGCCTCGGCGTCCACCGTCTTCGGGCAGGCGACGCGGATGATGTCGCAGCCGGCGGCGGTGAGCTGGGCGATCTGCTGGAGGGTGGCGTTGATGTCGTGCGTCTTCGTCGTCGTCATCGACTGGACGGACACCGGATAGTCGCTGCCCACGCCCACATCGCCGACCATGAGCTGGCGGGTCTTTCGACGCGGTGCGAGGGTGGGCAGCGGTCCGTCGGGCATGCCGAGTGAGATACCGGTCATGGGTGAACGGGTCCTCTTTTCAGGGTCTGTTTCAGGGTCTTCTCCAGGGTCTGGAGACTGTCGTCGTGGTCGTCACCCCGCATCGTACCCGCGCCCGGACCGGCCGCTCAGAACAGCCGGACCGGGTTCACCACGTCGGCGATGATGACCGTCGCCCCGAAGACCAGCAGGATCGCGGCGACGACATAGGTCACCGGCAGCAGCTTCGTGTAGTCCGCCGGACCACCGGGGGCCAGGCCGCGGCGCTTCCGGAACCAGTCGCGGATCTTCTCCCAGACGATCACCGCGCCGTGGCCGCCGTCCATCGGCGGCAGCGGCACGAGGTTGAACGCGGCGAGGAAGAAGTTCAGGTTCGCCAGCAGCAGGGCGAACTGCACCCACTGGTCGTGCTTGACCAGTTCACCGCCGGCCCGCGAGGCGCCGACCACACTGACCGGGCTGTCCATCGACCGTTCGCCGCCGAAGATGGATTCGACGACCGGCCAGTACCGCGACGGCAGGTCCACCAGTGCCTTCGCCGTCCCCCGGACCACGTACCAGGAGTAGTCCGCGGTGCCGCCGACTGCGGTGACCGGATTGTAGTGGTTGGTCAGTTCCCCGGAGCCGGGGATGCGGACCTGCATGCCGACCGCGCCGGTCTGTGTCGTCGACCCGTCGGTCTTCTCCCGCTCCACGACCTCGACCTGCAGGTCGATCCCACGATCGGCGCCGTCGCGCTCGACGGTGGCGGGCACGGTGGTGCGGGAGCCGGTGACGGTGCCGGACGCCGCGGCGGCCGAGCCGACGGCGTCCAGTTTCTCCTGCAGGTCACCGAAGGTGTCGGTGGCGGAGCCGTCGACCGCGGTGATCCGGTCTCCCTCGCGCAGCCCGGAATCGGCCGCCGGCCCGGCGCCGGTGCACTCCCCCTCCCCGTCATTGGCGCTGGCGTCCGCGGCGGTGGCCGGGGTGCACAACGTCTTCCCCACCACCGCAGGGACGTCGGAGAGGGTGCTGATCGCGGTGTTCGGCAGTCCGTGCGCCACCGCGACCCCGAAGATGATGGCGATGCCGAGCACGATGTTGACGATGATGCCGGCGAGCATCACCACCAGGCGTTGCCAGGCCGGACGGTCGACCATGAGGTACGGTTTCTCGTCCTCGGTGTAGTCGTCGAGGGCGGTCATGCCCGCGATGTCGCAGAACCCGCCGGCGGGCACGGCCTTCAGGCCGTACTCGGTGTGCCCTTTCTTCGTCGACCAGATGGTGGGGCCGAAGCCGATGAAGTAGCGGCGCACCCGCATCCCGAAGGACTTGGCGGCGGCCATGTGGCCCGCCTCGTGCAGGGCGATCGACAGGCAGATGCCGGCCGCGAAGAGGATGACGCCTACCGCGTAAGCCACGCACTCATCCTTTCGTGGGCGGCGGCACGGGCCGCACGTTCGGCCTCGAGGACGTCGTCGAGGTCACGCGGCGCCGTGTCGAATTCGGAGCAGTCGTCGAGGACCGCGGCGATGGTGTCCACGATCCGCGGGAAGGACAGGGTCCCGGCGAGGAACTCGACGGCGGCCTCCTCGTTCGCGGCGTTGTACACCGCCGGCATCCGGCCGCCGGCGGTGACGGCCTGCCGGGCGAGTGTCACGGCGGGGAAGACCTCGTCGTCCAGCGGCTCGAACGTCCACGACGTCGGGCCGGTCGCCCCGGCGAAATCGAGCGGGGTGTGGGCGCCGGCGATGCGGTGCGGCCAGCCCAGCGCGAGACTGATCGGCAGCCGCATCGACGGTGGGGACGCCTGGGCGATCGTCGCACCGTCGGTGAACGTCACCATCGAGTGGACGACCGACTCGGGGTGGACCGTCACCTCGATCCGGTCGGCGGGCGTGTCGAACAGCAGCGACGCCTCGATGACCTCGAGACCCTTGTTCACCATCGTCGAGGAGTTCAGCGTGTTCATCTGCCCCATCGACCAGGTCGGGTGCTCGGCGGCCTGCAGCGGCGTGACCGGCTCCAGCTGCTCGCGGGTCCAGCCGCGGAACGGACCGCCGGACGCCGTGAGCACGAGCGAGGCCACCTCATCGTGCACTCCGGCGCGCAGGCACTGCAGGATCGCCGAGTGCTCCGAGTCCACCGGGATCAGCTGACCCTCATCGGCGGCGTCCAGCACGAGGTCACCGCCGGCCACCAGCGACTCCTTGTTCGCGAGCGCCAGCCGCGCGCCACCTTCGAGGGTGGCCAGGGTCGCGTCGAGACCGAGGGAACCGACGAGGGCGTTGAGCACGACGTCCGCCTCGACCCGCTCCGCGAGCTCCCGGGAGGAATGGGCGCCACGGATGACGTGCCCGTCGATCTCGCGGTCGATGAGATCGGCGGTCCGGTCACTGGCGACGGCGACGCACGACGGGGACAGTCCGAACCGGTGGACCTGGTCGAGCAGGACATCGGGCTTGGAGCCGTGGGCGGAGATGCCGACCAGCTCGAAGAGGTCGGGATTCTCCGCGACGATCTCGAGGGCCTGGGTACCGATGGATCCGGTGCTGCCGAGCACCACAACGCGCGTCTTCACCCGCCCCATTGTTCCACGGAACGGCGGGTCGACACATCCGGGGGCGGTGGAGGGCCCCGACAGGGCGCTGGTGTTCGCATTGTCCGGCCGGTATGCAAGAATGGACGGCAGATAAACCGGGCAGGTGACACCTGCCGCCGACTTCAGGAGGATCGCGACGTGGCTGACCACGGTACGACAGTGGAAGTGTTCAACGGAGTGTCCACGGAGGACGAGCCCTCCGCAGCGTGGGGCTGGCACCAGTTCCCGCGTAAGACCACCATCGCCATCGGCTACCTCGGTGCGCTGTGCCTGCTGGGCATGCTCTTCGGCAACCACCGCGGCAAGATCGAGGACATCTACCTGGTGGTCCTCGCGGTGTTCGTCGCCGTCGGCGTCACGATCTACGCCCGGAAGTCCTCGCCGAACTGGCAGCCGCACGCTTCGCGGAAGACGCTGACCTCCCACAACCAGCCGGTCGGCCACGTCGAGCCGCTCTGGACCGAGGACCAGGCGAACCTCACCGGCCGCTACGCGGACCTCACCACCGCCGAGCTGCGCGCCTGGAACCTCCCCGGTGTCGGCGTCGACGGTGTCGAGGATGTCCCGACCCCGTCCTACGGCCTGGCCCACAAGTAGTCGCCCCGCCCGACGGAGCACCACCCCGCCCACTGCAGCTGCAGTCGGCGGGGTTTTCCGTATGTGCTACTTACAGCGTGACACCGGCCGACCCGGCAGCTCCGGGTGTGCGTCGACAGGGTGGCCGGGCGGGGAAAATCCACCCTGCCGACGGACACCCGGAGACTGCGTCCGGCGAGGGGCCGGAGGGAGTCTCCCCAGTTGACCCGATTCAGACGATTCAGTCCCCGGAAAACAGCAGAATCGGGTCAGCTCGCGCCACTGCACCATGACACCACGGTGCTACTGCGGCGCCGTCGGCCGGTACTACCGCTCCTCGGCGGCCAGCTGGCCGCAGGCCGCGGCGATCTCCTGGCCGCGGGTGTCGCGCACCGTGCAGGCCACGCCCTGCTCGTTGACACGCCGGACGAACTCGTCCTGCACCGGCTTCGGTGAGGCGTCCCACTCCGAACCCGGCGTCGGGTTCAGCGGGATGAGGTTGACGTGCACCTGGTTGCCGAGCTTGCGCTTCAGCCGCTTGCCCAGCATGTCGGCCCGCCACGGCTGGTCGTTGACTTCCTTGATCAGCGCGTACTCGATCGACACGCGGCGTCCGGACTTCTCGGCGTAGTAGGCAGCGGCGTCCAGCACCTCGTCGATGGACCAGCGGTTGTTGACCGGGACGAGCGTGTCGCGCAGCTCGTCGTCCGGGCAGTGCAGGCTCACCGCGAGACGCATGTGCATCCCCTCGTCGGCGAGGCGCCGGATCGCCGGTGCCAGACCCACCGTGGAGACGGTGATGTTGCGCTGGGAGATGCCGAAGCCCTCCGGCGCCGGCGAGGTGATCCGCTTGATCGCGGCGACCACGCGCTTGTAGTTGGCGAGCGGCTCCCCCATCCCCATGAAGACGATGTTGGACAGCCGGCCTTCGCCACCCTCGACATCGCCGTCGCGCATGGCCCGGGCCGCGGCGCGGACCTGTTCGACGATCTCGCCGGTGGACAGGTTGCGGTCCAGCCCGCCCTGGCCGGTGGCGCAGAACGGGCAGGCCATACCGCAGCCGGCCTGGGAGGAGATGCACAGGGTGGCCCGGTCCGGGTACCGCATGAGCACGCTCTCCAGCAGGGTCGCGTCGTGCAGCCGCCACAGGGTCTTGCGGGTCTGGCCGTCATCGCACGCGATGTGCCGGACCGGGTCCATGAGGGTCGGGAACAGGGCGTCCTTGACCGTGTCGCGGAGCTTCTCCGGCAGGTCGGTCATCGCCGACGGGTCGCCTTCGAGGCGGCCGTAGTACTGACGGGCGATCTGGTTGGCACGGAAACCGGGGAGCCCGGCCTCCTTCAGCGCGGCCTTGACCTCGTCGTCGGTGAGGTCGGCCAGGTGGGTCGGGGGCATGCCGCGGGTCGGGGCACGGAACTGCAGTTGTACGGGTGTAGCCATGGTGTGGTCATTATTGCACTTCAGCACCGCTGCAGGCACATCGTGGGACGACCTAGAATGGCCACCATGGCAAAGAAGGAGCCGACGACGGCCGACACACCCACCCCGACCACCACGACTGACCGGGGCGCATCGACTACCGCCCCCGCCCCGGAGGCGGCGTCCGGCGCTGTCCCGGAGAAGGATTCCGCCGCCACCACAGGCGCCGGCGGAGACACAGCCGGACGCCGCAAGGTCCGCAGCAGCCTCGCCGGATCGACCTGGGTGGCGCTCATCATCGGCGCGCTGATTCTCGTCCTGCTGCTGGTGTTCATCCTGCAGAACATGGACACGGTCACCCTCCACATGTTCGCGTGGCAGTGGAACTTCCCTATCGGCGTCGGCATGCTCATCGCCGCCGTCGGTGGTGCCCTGGTGATGGCCAGCGTCGGGGTGGTGCGGATCGTGCAGCTGCGCCGGCAGGTGGCGAAGTGAGCCGCTAGGCCGCCGACACGGCGTTGAGCACGACCCAGGTCAGCAGCGCCGCGGGCAGCATCCCGTCGAGGCGGTCCATGAGACCGCCGTGGCCGGGCAGCATCGTCGACATGTCCTTGATGCCGAGATCCCGCTTGAACTGGGATTCCACGAGGTCACCGAGGGTGGCGCACAGTGCCAGGCCGAGCCCGAGGCCCAGACCCAGCAGGTATCCGCCCACACCGTGGATCTTCAGCAGGATGACCACCCCGGCCATCCCCACCAGGGCGGCGACGACGAGGGAGCCGCAGAACCCCTCCCACGACTTCTTCGGGCTGATGGCGGGGACCATCGGGTGACTGCCGAAGAACACGCCGGCGGCGAATCCGCCGACGTCGGAGGCGATGACGCACAGCATCAGGGTGACGATGAACGCCCAGCCGCGGACACCGTCGTGCTCCATCTCCGAGAGCATGGCGGCGAAACCGCCGCACAGCGGGATCCAGAACATGACGAACAGGGAGACCCCGGAATCCCGCAGCCAGTTCCGCGGCGGTTCGGTGCGTCCGGAATGGAACAGCCGGACAATCACCGTGACCAGTGCGGTGACCGCGAACGCGGAGAGCAGTCCGGTCGCCCCGAACGGCCAGGACAACCAGATCATCGCCTGGCCGCCGACGAGGAGGACCGGCAGGTTGAGGTCGTAGCCGTGCTCGGTGAGCCGCCGCCACACCTCGTAGGTCGCCAGCCCCATGACGACCGCGATCATCGGGTACCACGCGTAGGGCACGATGAGGCAGACGATCACCAGGATGCCGAGGAGTACACCGGTGGTGATCGCGACCGGGAGGTTGCGTCCCGCGGAGTTCTTCGGGTGCGGGAGGTGGAGTCTGTCGTCCTTGTCCGACGACGCGGTGGAGGAATCTGCCATGGTGCTAGACCTCCATCAGCTCCTTCTCCTTGGCGCCGACGACGTCGTCGACCTGCCCCACGTAGGTCTGGGTGACCTTGTCGAGCTCCTTTTCGGCGGCCTTGACCTCGTCCTCGCCGGCGTCGCCGTCCTTCTGGATCTTCTGCAGCGCGTCCATGCCCTTGCGGCGGATGTTGCGGATCGCGATCTTCGCGTCCTCCCCCTTGGACTTGGCGACCTTCACCATCTCCTTACGGCGCTCCTCGGTCAGCTGCGGCACGGTGACACGCAGGACCTGACCGTCATCGGTGGGGTTCAGGCCGAGATCGGAGTTGCGGATCGCGTTCTCGATCTCGCCGAGCACGGACATCTCGTAGGGGCGGATGATGAGCATCCGCGGCTCGGGGACGCTGATGGTGGCCATCTGGGTGATGGGCGTCCGGACGCCGTAGTACTCGGCGAACACACCGTTGAACATCGCCGGGTTGGCCCGCCCGGTGCGGATCGTGGTCAGGTCCTCGCGGACATGCTCCACGGAGCGGCTCATGTGGTCTTCTGCCTCGAGCAGTGTGTCGTCAATCATCGGTGCGTCCTCGTGAAAAGAATGTGGGTAGGGAAAGTGGATTCGGTAGGTGAATCTACCAGGTCAGGCCGCGTCGCCGCCGCTGGCGACCAGCGTGCCGATCGGCTCGCCGGAGACGGCGCGCGCGATGTTGCCCTCGGTCAGCAGGTTGAACACGAGCATCGGCATGCTGTTGTCCATGCACAGGCTGAACGAGGTGGCGTCCGCGACCTTCAGGCCGCGTTCGATGACCTCGGCGTGGGTGATCTGCGTGAACAGTTCGGCCGACGGGTTGGTGCGCGGGTCGTCGTCGTACACCCCGTCGACGGCCTTGGCCATCAGCAGCACCTCGCAGCCGATCTCCAGGGCGCGTTGCGCGGCGGTCGTGTCCGTCGAGAAGTAGGGCATGCCCATGCCGGCGCCGAAGATGACGACGCGGCCCTTCTCCAGGTGGCGGACCGCACGCAGCGGCAGGTAGGGCTCGGCGACCTGGGCCATGTTGATGGCGGTCTGGACGCGCGTGTCGACCCCCTGCTTCTCCAGGAAGTCCTGCAGTGCCAGGCAGTTCATCACGGTGCCGAGCATGCCCATGTAGTCCGAACGCGACCGGTCCAGGCCCCGCTGCTGCAGCTCGGCGCCGCGGAAGAAGTTCCCGCCCCCGATGACGACGGCGATCTCCACCCCGGACTTGGCGACCTCCGCGATCTGGCGGGCGACGTTCTCGACGACGTCGGGGTCGATACCGACCTTGCCGCCACCGAACATCTCACCGCCGAGCTTGAGCATCACCCGCTTGTAGCCGGTCCGTTCCGGGGCGTTCTCGCTGTCAGTCACTGGGGGTCTCCTTGCATCCGTGAGCGTCGTGATCGGTGGCGTGCGGCCCGGTGTCCCCCGGGCCACGGCTCCGGCAGTCATCCTACCGTGCGGCCCCTCCCCCACATGCGACAGACCCGCCGCCCCTCCCCCCGCGGTGCGGGGTCAGGATGCGGCGGGCCGGTGTGCGGTCCGTGCCGGACGGGGACGGTCTACTGACCGACCTCGAAGCGGACGAAGCCGGTCAGGGTGACGCCGGCGGCGTCCATGACCTGCTTGACGGACTTCTTGTTGTCCGTGACGGACGGCTGGTCGAGCAGGCAGGCGTCCTTGAAGTAGCCCTTGAGACGACCCTCGACGATGTTCGGGATGATCTTCTCCGGCTTGCCCTCTTCGCGGGCGGTGGCGGCGGCGATCTCCCGCTCCTTGTCCTTGGTCTCCTCGGGGACCTCGTCCTCGTTGAGGAACTGGGCCTTCAGAGCGGCGACCTGCATGGCGGCGCCCTTGGCGGCCTCGGCGTCGTCACCGGTGTAGGCGACGAGCACGCCGACGGCCGGCGGGAGGTCGGCGGAGCGGTGGTGCAGGTACACGGCGACGTTGTCACCCTCGAGGGTGACGGCGCGGCGCAGCTGCAGCTTCTCACCGATCTTGGCGGAGAGCTCGTCGAGCGCCTCCTGGGCGGTCTTGCCGTCGACGTCGACGGCCGCGAGCTCCTCGGCGCTGTTCGCCTTGACGGCGGCAGCGGCCTCGGCAACCTTGTTCGCGAAGTCGATGAACTCCTCGTTCTTCGCGACGAAGTCGGTCTCGGAGTTGACCTCGATCATGGTGGCGCCGGAGACAGCGATCAGGCCCTCGGCCGCGGTGCGCTCAGCGCGCTTGCCCACGTCCTTGGCACCCTTGATGCGCAGGATCTCGACGGCCTTCTCGAAATCGCCCTCGGCCTCGTCCAGAGCCTTCTTGCAGGCCATCATGCCGGAGCCGGTGGTCTCACGCAGCTTCTTCACGTCGGCGGCGGTGTAGTTCGCCATGTGTGGCGATCCTCCTTTATGTGATGGGAGTGGATAGAGGTCTTACTCGGCGGCGGGGGTCTGCTCGCCGGACTTGTCCTCGGCGGGCTTCTCCTCGGCGGCGACCTCCTCCGAGGCGATCTCCGCGGCGTTCGCGGCGTTCTCCTGCTCGGCTTCGGTCACGATCTCGGCGACCTCGGCGTCCCCGGCGGTCTCCTTGGCGGCGGCGGCCTGGCGCTCGGCGCGGGCGGTGCGACCGGCCTCGACGGCGGAGGAGATGATCGAGGTCAGCAGGGTGGTGGCGCGGATGGCGTCGTCGTTGCCCGGGATCGGGTAGTCGACGACGTCCGGGTCACAGTTGGTGTCGAGGATGGCGACGACCGGGATGTTGAGCTTCTTCGCCTCGGAGACGGCGATGTGCTCCTTGTTGGTGTCGACGATCCAGAGTGCGGAGGGCACCTTGGACATGTCGGCGATGCCGCCCAGGACGCGCTCGAGCTTGTTGCGCTCGCGGGTCAGCATCAGCACCTCCTTCTTGGTGCGGCCGGCGTAGCCGTCCTCGGCAGCATCCATGGCCTGGAGCTCCTTGAGGCGGTGCAGACGCTTGGCGACCGTCTGGAAGTTGGTGAGCATGCCGCCGAGCCAACGGTGGTTGACGTAGGGCATGCCCACGCGCTGTGCCTCGTTGGCGATGGCCTCCTGGGCCTGCTTCTTGGTGCCGACGTACAGGATGTTGCCGCCGTGGGCGACGGTCTCCTTGACGAACTCGTAGGCCTCATCGATGAAGGTCAGCGTCTGCTGCAGGTCGATGATGTAGATGCCGTTGCGGTCGGTGAAGATGAAACGACGCATCTTCGGGTTCCAACGACGGGTCTGGTGGCCGAAGTGAACTCCGGCGTCCAGCAGTTCTCGCATGGTGACAACAGCCATGGTGTGTTCAGGGGAGTTGTTGCGTGCCGCCCTTGAAGCAGGTGCGGCCTTCCACTCCCCTTCCTCGCTTTCGAAAGTGAAGGGTTGACGGTTTTCCTCACGCCGGCTCACCGTCCCTCATCGGTCGGGCTCACCGGTCGTCCTGGCAGGCATCCGGGGTCGTCCCCGCCCAGATAGACCCCGGAAAAGCTCCGGGGAACCGTTGACGGACGGGCCACATATCGGATCACGCAGTACCTACGCGATGTCAGTGCGTCCGAACCGGGCGGACCGTGACCGTGGCAACTGTCGTGCAGGTCAGGGGTGGAAGCGTGTGCCATCCGATCGCTGCGGTCGCCACCGGCGCCGGGCCGGGCATACTGCACGCGAAATAATACCGTGCGCTGGTCTGACACACAACTTTCCCCGTGCCGCCTGTGGACAACTCCACCGGCGTTGTCCACAGGATTTTCCGGCCCTGGTGCGTGGCCCGGTGACCGGCGACGATCGGTGCCATGACCACCACTCTGCTCCGCCGGCCCTGCCGTCCCTGCCGGTTCCGCCGCCGCCCCCGCCTGACCGCCGGTCTGCTCGCCGCCGCCCTGGTCGTCACCCTTCCCCCACCGGACGCCGCACCCGCCGACGCTCCGCCGGGTGTCACGGCGACGCACCGCCGCCCCGTCCCCGGCAGCGTCCTGGTCCCCGCCGATATTCCGGAGAAGAACTGGCTGCCCGGCCACCGCGGAGTCGACCTCACCGCCGCCCCCGGCGCCGCGGTGCACGCCAGTGCCGCGGGCACCGTCCGGTTCGCCGGCACCGTCGCCGGGACACCGGTGGTCTCCATCGACCACGGCACCGGACTGCGCACCACCTACGAACCGGTCCTCACCACGGTCCACCGCGGCGACCACGTCAGCCGTGGCCAGGTCATCGGTCATCTGGCGGACGCCGCCACCCTGCCGGAGACCGCCCGGCGCACCCCGGGACTGTCCTGGGGTGCGGTCATCGGTGAGGACGCCGACGGGCACTACATCGACCCGATGACGCTGCTCGGCCCGGTGCAGGTCCGGCTCTGGGCCTGAACGACCGGCACGGCGCCGTCAGTCCTGGGACCCTGACCGGGGATGGGCCTGCCGGTAGGCCGCTCGCAGCCGCTCGGTGCCGACATGGGTGTAGATCTGCGTCGTCGCCATCGACGAGTGACCCAACAGCTCCTGGACCACCCGCAGGTCCGCCCCGCCCTCCAGAACCGCGGTCGCCGCCGAATGCCGCAGCCCGTGCGGGGCGATACCGGCCGCTTCCCCGTCCTCACCACCGGTCGCCCGGTGCACCACGCGCCGGACCTGCCGCGGATCGATCCGGCCGCCCCGGGTACCGAGGAAGAGGGCGGACTGCGCCGCCTCGGCCCCGGACCGGTCGGGCAGCAGGCGGGGGCGCTCCCCGCACCAGGCACCGAGAGCCTCATCGGCCCGGTGCCCGAACGGCACGACCCGGGTCTTGCCGCCCTTGCCGTGCACCCGCAGCTGGTGGTCACCGAGATCCCCGACATCGGCGCCGGTGAGTTCGGAGACCCGGATCCCGCTGGCGTACAGCAGCTCCAGCATGGCCCAGTCGCGGACCGCGACCGGATCGGGGCGTCCGGTGTCGTCGGGAACCCCGGCGAGTGTGCGTGCCGTCTCCAGGACCGAGGCCGCCTCATCGTTGTCGAGCACCCGCGGCAACGGGCGGTGGGTACGCGGTGCCTGCAGTCCGGCGGCCGGATTGGCCGGCAGGGCACCGGTGTGGCTCAGCCAGGACCCGAAACCCCGGAGGCTGGAGACCATCCGGGCGACCGAGGCCCGGGACTCGCCGGCCTGCAGTGCCCAGTCGAGCACGTCACGGCAGTGGTCGAGGGTGAACCGGTCGAGGGTGGGCACATCCTCGAACGCGGTGCGCAGGTCGGCGCCGTAGGCCTTCACCGTGTTCGTCGACCGGCCCTTCACCAGCTCCAGGTACTCGAGGTACCCGTCGACGGCCTGCGCCACCTCGGTGACTGATCCGGTGCTCATGGCAGCCCATCCTAGTCCGCGGACCGGCGGCGCCCCGGTGACCCGGTGACTCAGCGGCTCAGCGGCTCAGCGGCTCAGTGACTCAGCCGTCGGTCACCGGTCGGTCTTGATCCAGCGGCTCCCCTCCCGGCGCGCCAGACCCGCCTTCTCCAGCTCGGCGATGATGCGGACCACAGCGCGCAGTGCCAGTCCGGTCTCCGCGACGATGCGGTCGGGTGTGCCGGTGCCGTCGGCGCGCCGGCCGGCGAGCGCGCACGCGTCGAAGACCGCCAGCTGGTCCTGGGTGAGCTGTTGGACCGGGGTGGCGGCGAACTCCATGCGCAGCTGACCGTCGGTGTCGACCGCTCCGACGGGGTCGAGGATCTCCCGGACGTCGTCGGCGCGGGTGACGAGGATCCCGGCCTGGTCGCGCAGCCGTTTGTGGCAGCCGACGTAGTCCGGCGAGTCGACGGGCCCGGGCAGCACCATGACGGGCCGCAGCATCGCGTCCGCCCAGTTGGCGGTGTTGACGGCCCCGGACCGGTAGCCGGCGGCGAGCAGGACGGTGCCGCGGGTGAGGGCGGCGACGAGTCGGTTGCGGGTGAGGAAGCGGTGCCGTGCCGGACGCAGCAGGGGCGGGTACTCGGTGACCACCAGCCCGGACCCGGCGATCCTGCCGAACAGGTCGGCGTTCGCCCGCGGGTAGATCTCCCCCGGTCCGCTCGCCGCCACCGCGACCGTGGTGCCCTGCACGGCGAGCGCCCCGCGGTGTGCGGCGGTGTCGATGCCCACCGCCCCGCCGGAGACGACGGTGTGCCCGGCTGCGGCGAGGTCACCGGCCATGGTGCGGGTGATCCGGGTGCCGTAGGAGGTCGCCGAGCGGGTGCCGACCATCGCGACACTGCGCTCGACCGCCCGACCGAGGTCGGCGGGTCCGGTGGCCCACAGGGCGAAGGGTCGTGCGGCCCGGCCCCGCACCCCGTCGTCGGCGACATCGCCGCCGCCGGCGAGGTCCGGGAAGTCCCGGAAGGCCTCCGCCAGCCGGGTGGTGGGCCACTCCGGGTCGTCGGGGGTGATCAGCCGCCAACCGTGCCGCTCCGCCCATTCCCGGTCGGTCGCCGGGTCCGCCCCGGTGCGTGGCCCGGTCGCCGCGGCCAGGCGGGCCGGCAGTGTCGGATCGGCGGCCCGGATCATGCCGGCGACCCGCTCGACATCGGCCGGTGCCGTCACATCGCCGTCGGGCCACAGCAGCCGGACGACGTCGCCGCGGGAGGCCTCCACCACCCGGCGCAGGTAGGCCCAGGCGGTGCGGCGGGTGTCCCACGCCGTCTGCTGTCCGTCATCGCGCCCGGTGCCCCCGACGCCCCGGCCTGTCCCGGTCATGACCGTCCGCCGTCGATCTCGGCGGTGAACAGTTCCACCGCATCCATCACCTCACCGATCCCCGGCTGCCCCACCCCGGCGAGGTCGGCGAGGGTCCAGGCCACCCGCAGGGACCGGTCCACGCCCCGGTGCGTCAGGCCGCCGGCGCGCAGGTGCTCCTGGAGCAGCAGCATGGCGGCGTCCTGCGCGGGATGGTCCCGCCGCAGTGCCGGACCGTCGACGAGGGCGTTGACCGCCTGCCACCGGTGCCGGCCACGGTCTCTGGCGGAGAGGACCCGGTCGCGCACCGTCGCCGAGTCCTCGACGCCACCGCCGGTGTCCAGCACCGCCGAGCGGTCCGTGGTGGTGCGGGCGGTGAGATCGAGGCGGTCACGCACCGGGCCGGAGATCCGCTGCAGGTAGCGGTCCCGGACCCCGCCCCGGCACCGGCAGTCGGCGGGTTCCGGCGCCCCGCACGGGCACGGGTTGGACGCCAGCACCAGCTGGAACCGGGCGGGCAGCACCACCGTGCCGCGGGCCCGGGACAGGGCGATACGGCCGTTCTCCATCGGGGTGCGCAGCCCCTCGAGAACCTCCCGACGGATTTCGGGGGCCTCATCGAGGAACAGCACCCCGTGGTGTGCCAGGCTCGCCGCCCCCGGCCGGACCCGGCCGGCACCCCCGCCGGTGAGGGCGGGCAGGGTCAGTGAGGGATGGGGGGCGACGAAAGGTCGCCGACCGCTCCACACCGCCGGCAGATTGCCCTGCTCCGCGGCGACAGAGTGCACGGCCGCGGTCTCGGTCCGCTCGGTGTCCGTCAGCGGCGGCAGAATGCCGGGCAGCCGTTCGGCGAGCATCGATTTGCCGGAGCCGGGTGGGCCGGTGAGCCACAGGTGGTGGCCGCCGGCGGCGGCGACTTCGAGGGCCCGGCGTGCCGCGGACTGCCCGGAGACCTCACTGAGATCGGGAACCCGCGACGGGGTGGCCGCGACCTGGTCTCCCTCCGCTCCGACGAGGTCCGCCACCGGTGCATCGAGTTCCTCGTGGACCCAGGGCAGCAGCTGGTCGAGGTGGTCGAGCCCGGTGATGTCCATGCCGTCGACCCGGGCCGCCTCGGCAGCGTTCCCCGCCGGGACGGCGGCCCGCACAGCACCGGCGCCGCGGGCGGCGAGCAGCATCGGCAGCACGCCGGGGACCGGCCGGACCTCCCCGGTCAGTCCCAGTTCGCCGATGACGACGGTGGCCGTCGGGTCGGCTCCGGGGGCACCGTCGGCCACCATGCCCTGCGCGCTGAGGACGGCGAGCACCATCGGCAGGTCGAATCCTGACCCGGACTTCGGCAGGGCCGCCGGGGACAGGCTCATCACCACGCGGCTCTTCGGCCAGGCCAGACCACTGTTGATCATCGCGGACCGGACCCGGTCGCGGGCCTGGTTGACGGCCGTGTCGCCGAGTCCGCCGATGCTCATCCCGGGCAGACCACGGCTGATGTCGCATTCCACGGTGACCGGCACACCGTCGACCCCGACCAGGCACATGCCCCTGGCCTGGCCGACGCGGACCGGGGACCGGTCACTGACGGTGACGGCACCGGTCGCCCCTGACTTTCCTGCTACCCCTGCTGCCTCGGCTGTCCCCGTCATGATCCGATCCCCTCATAGTGGGTGATCTCGCCGGCGGTGATGTCGAGCACGTCGAAGCGGATGAATTCCGCCCGGTGGTCGGGGTGGCGGCGCAACCATTCCCGGGAGGCGTACCGCATGGCGGCGAGTTTCGCCGCGGTGACCGCCTCCGCCCCGGTGCCGTAGCGTCCGCCGGTGCGCCATTTGACCTCGACGAAGACGATCTCGTCGCCGACCGTGGGATCGGCGGGGTCGCCCGGTGGACGGGCGACGATGTCGATCTCGCCGCGGCGGGTGAAGAAGTTGCGGTCGAGCAGGGTGTAGCCACGGTCCGTCAGGTAGCCGGCGGCCGTGTCCTCCCCCGCCGCACCGACCTGACGGAGATTCCGGGTGTGGTCTGTGGTGTCCATGCCCCCGACCCTGGCAGATCCGGTGGACCCGCCCCGTCGCCCCGGCGGGGAAAGCCCAGGAGCCTGTGGACAACCCGGCCCCTGTGGACAATATTTTTCCGGCCGGCACGACCGGCCCTGACCAGCACCGACCGCCTCGAACGGCCTCGAACGGCCTCGACCAGCCCGGTCAGGCCACGGACTTCACTCGGGGACCCGGATGTCGGGCTTGTCGAGCTCCTCGATGTTGACGTCCTTGTAGGTGATCACCCGCACGTAGCGGACGAAGCGGGCGGGACGGTACATGTCCCACACCCAGGCGTCCGACATCCGGACCTCGTAGTAGACCTCGCCCCCGGAGTTGCGCGGGATCAGCTCGACGGCGTTGGCGAGATAGAACCTGCGCTCGGTCTCCACGACATAGCTGAACTGGCTGACGACATCGCGGTACTCGCGGTACATCGACAGCTCGACATTGGACTCGTAGTCCTCAAGATCCTCCGCGCTCACGGTTACGGATCACCCCTTCTGCTGTGCCTGCTGTGCTGCCTGGAGCCACCGCGCGTGTGCGGCGGCCACGTTGGAGTAAGTGTAGCGGTGCTCCGGAGTACCGCCGAGCAGACTCACCGAGTCCATGTGGGAGGAGGTGCCGTACCCCTTGTGCGATGCCAGACCGTAGCCCGGGTACACGGCGTCCAGTTCCACCATCAACCGGTCCCGGGTCACCTTGGCCAGCACGCTCGCCGCCGAGATGCACCGGCAGATCAGATCGCCCTTGACCACGGGAAGATGCGGCCGGGTCAAGCCGTTGACCTTCATCGCGTCGGTGAGCACATAGCCGGGGCGTACCCCGAGCCGGGCCACCGCCCGGCGCATACCGCCGAGGTTGGCGTGCTGGATCCCCCACCGGTCGACGTAGGACGCCGGCACGTTCACCACCGCATAGTCCACCGCCGCCGCGGTGATGAGGTCGAAGTACTTCTCCCGTCGGCGCGCGGTGAGCTTCTTCGAGTCCGTGAGACCGTCGAGTTCCGGCAGCGGGCCGGGCGGCAGGATGCAGGCGGCCACGGTCACCGGGCCGCAGCAGGCGCCCCGGCCCGCCTCGTCGACTCCGGCGACCGGACCCAGCCCTGCCTTGTGCACCGCCCACTCCAGCGTCCTGCCGTCGGGCATGGTGCGTACCGTGGCGGTCATGCCGGGCACGTCACTTCTGGATGTCGGGGGCACCGACGCCCCCGATCCTGCCCAGCGGCCAGACCTTGGCCTCGACCTTGCCGACGACGTTGGATTCCGGGACGGTGCCCTGCAGTTCATCGCCGAGGTGGTAGCGCGAGTCCCCGGAGTTCGTCCGGTTGTCGCCCATCATCCACAGGTTGCCGTCGGGGACGGTCACCGGGCCGAAATAGGCCCCGCCGCAGGCGTCCGAGCCGGTCGCGGCGTCGACCGGGTACGTCGCCGGATCCTGGATGTAGGAACTGTCGACTTCCTTGCCGTCGACCATGATCCCGGGATCGCCCGCCTGGCAGCTCACCGTCTGCCCACCGGTGGCGATGACCCGCTTGACCAGGGTGTTCTCGTCAGGGGCGACGATGCCGATATAGGACAGCCCGTTCTGCACGCCACGCTTCACCCCGTTGTCGGAGCGCTGCGAGACGTACCTGTCGTTCCACGAGTCCGGGCCGACGAACACGACCACGTCCCCGGGTTCGGGGTGGCGTCCGAAATCGTAGGAGATCTTGTTGACGAAGATCCGGTCACCCGTGCAGCCCTCACAGCCGTGCAGTGTGGGTTCCATGGACTCCGAGGGGATCTGGTACAGCCGCCCGACGAAGGAGTTGATCAGCGCGAGCAGCACCAGGGCGGCGACGAGGATGATGGGGAACTCGACCCACCAGGGGTAGGTTTTGCGCCCGCGGCGCTTCTCTTCTTCGGCACGGCGCCGGGCGGCGACCTTCTCGCGTTCACTGGTCGGACGCCGCGGTGCCGGGGCGTCCTGCCCGTGGCCCTCCCCCGGTGACGCGTGGCGCCCGTAGGGGCGTCCGGCGGATTCTGGGGTCGGGGAGCTGGCGTGGGTCACGCCTGGTCACGTTACCATCGGCCGTCCCGGAGACCGCGGTGCACCGGGAGTCGGCAGCCCACCCCCGTACCGTCGCCGGGTCCGACAGCGACCCCGGCACTGACACAGGTCCCGACTCTGACCCCGGCACTGACCCCGGTGTCCGCGGAACGAACCGGCAGGTCGATTTTCCGGTCCTGAGACCGCACCTCGGTTCGTGAACCCCACATCCGCAGGAGCCGACCGACCCCCGGGTTCGTAAAACCGACACCGACGGCGGTGTCCACGACCTTCCCGGGAAATACAGCTGGGCACTAGCAGGCACGTGGAGGACATGGGCAGGCACGGGGAGGACACGGGCCAGGCAATAGCCAGACACGGGACGGACACGGGGCAGACATGGGAAAAGCCCCGTCCCGCATGGTGTCCGCTCGGGACATCACGCAGGCCGGGGCCTGTTTCGCGCTGGTCAGGCAGCTGACTTTAGCGCTTCTCCTTGATCTTCGCCTTCTTGCCGCGCAGGTCACGGAGGTAGTACAGCTTGGCGCGCCGGACCTTACCGCGGGTCAGGACGTCGATGTGGTCGATGTTCGGGGAGTGGACCGGGAAGGTACGCTCCACACCGCAGCCGAAGGAGACCTTACGGACGGTGAAGGTCTCGCGGATGCCGGAGTTCTGGCGACGGATGACGACGCCACGGAACACCTGGATACGGCTCTTCGAGCCCTCGATGACCTTGACGTGCACGTCGAGGGTGTCGCCGGGGCGGAAGTCCGGGATGTCGGTCCGCAGCTGGGCTGCATCAACCTTGTCGAGGATGTTGTTCATGGAAGAATCCTTGCTGTAGCTCGATCGGACAGAGGACCGCGGCAGCCGCGTTCGTGCCCACACCATTCAGTTGTGTCGTGACCGACGGCGGTTCACCGCAGACACGCAACCCTCAAAGTATGCCAGCGGCGCTGGCCGACGGACAAATCCGACGGTGTCAGTGGCCGAAACCGGCGGCGCGCAGGGCGTCCGCCATCGAACCACCGGCCTTGCCGCCCTGCGTGCCACCCTGCTGGCCGCCCTGCCGGCCACCGGAGCGACCGCCACGGTTGCCCTGACCACCACGTCGGCCACCACGCTCGCCACGCTCACCGCGGGGACCACGACCGCCGCCGGAGCCCTTCTTCGGCCGCTCCTGCCCCGGCTCATCGGTGAGCCGCAGCGACAGACCGATCCGCTGACGTTCCACGTCGACCTCCATGACCTTGACCCGGACGACCTGCCCGGAGCGGACCACGTCGTGCGGATCCTCGACGAACTTGTCGGACATCGCCGAGACGTGCACCAGACCGTCCTGGTGGACGCCCACGTCGACGAAGGCGCCGAACGCAGCCACGTTGGTGACCGTGCCCTCCAGTACCATGCCGGGCGTCAGGTCGGAGACCTTCTCGATCCCCTCGGCCAGCGCCGCGGTCCGGAACTCCGGCCGCGGATCCCGGCCCGGCTTCTCCAGCTCGGCGAGCACGTCGGTCACGGTCGGGACGCCGAATGTGGCGTCCGCCAGATCGGCCGGCTTCACCGTCGACAGCACCCGCGTGTTGCCGATGAGCTCGGCGACATCCACTCCGGTCCGGTCGGTGATGCGCCGGACCAGCGGATATGCCTCAGGGTGCACCGCCGAGGCGTCCAACGGATCGGAGCCGCCGCGGATGCGCAGGAACCCGGCGCACTGCTCGAAGGCCTTGGGGCCGAGCCGCGGGACGTCTCCGAGCTGGCGACGGGAGGCGAAGGCACCGTGCTCCTCCCGGTAGCGCACGATGTTCTCGGCGACGGTCGCGGAGATGCCGGCGACCCGGCGCAGCAACGGCGCCGAGGCCGTGTTCACGTCCACGCCCACGGAGTTGACGGCGTCCTCCACGACATCGTCGAGTCCCCCGGCGAGCATGACCTGGTTGACGTCGTGCTGGTACTGGCCGACGCCGATGGACTTCGGGTCGATCTTCACCAGTTCGGCGAGCGGGTCCTGGAGCCGACGGGCGATGGAGACCGCACCACGCAGTGCGACATCCATGTCCGGGAACTCCTCGGCCGCCAGTTCGGAGGCGGAGTAGACCGAGGCGCCGGCCTCCGAGACGACGACGGGCGTGGGCCGGGTGCCGGTGGCCGTGGAGACGGTGTCGGAGATCTCCCGGGCGAGTTTCTCGGTCTCCCGGGACGCCGTCCCGTTGCCGACGGCCATGAGCTCGACGTTGTAGCGGGCGCAGAGCCGGGCGAGGACGTCGGAACTCTCCGACCAGCGGTTGCGCGGCTGGTGCGGGTAGACCACCGCCGTATCGAGGACCTTGCCGGTCGAGTCGACGACGGCGCACTTCACGCCGTGGGCGTACCCGGGATCGAGTCCGAGGGTGGCGCGCTGGCCGGCGGGGGCGGCGAGCAGCAGGTCATGGAGGTTGCGGGCGAAGACCTCGACGGCCTGGGCGTCCGCCTTCTCCTTGAGCCGCATCCGGACATCGACGCCGGAGGAGATCTGCAGTTTGGTGCGCCAGCCGTAGCGGACGCACTCGGCACGGAACTTGTCGGCGGCGTCCCCGCGCGGGGCCAGGCCCCGGGCGTCGGCGATCATGCCCTGGTAGACCGTGTCGTCACCCGGGTCGAGGTTGAGCTGCAGCACCCCTTCATGCTCCCCGCGCAGCAGTGCGAGGATGCGGTGGGAGGGCAGGTCGGTGAAGGGTTCGGAGAACTCGAAGTAGTCGCGGTACTTCTGTGCCTCGGGACTGTTCTCCCTGCCCTCGACCACACCGGCGGCCATGGTGCCGGTACCGAAGAACCGTTCACGGACCTCGCCGACGAGGTCGGCGTCCGTCGCGATCTCGTCGAGCACGATGGCTCGCGCCCCGGTCAGCACCGACTTCGCATCGGCGAACCCCTCGGTGACGTAGCCGGACGCCAGGTCGGCGGGGTCGGTGGCGCAGTCGCCGAGGAGTGCCTCGACGAGCGGTTCCAGACCGGCTTCGCGGGCGATCGTCGCCTTCGTCCGACGGGTGGACTTGAAGGGCAGGTAGAGGTCCTCGAGACGGGCCTTCGTCGTGCAGGCGAGGATCTGGCCCCGGAGGTCGTCGGTGAGTTTGCCCTGCTCCTCGATCGCGGCGAGCACGGTGGCGCGCCGGTCCTCGAGTTCGCGCAGGTAGGTCAGGCGGGTGTCGAGGGTGCGCAGCTGACTGTCGTCGAGCCCGCCGGTGATCTCCTTGCGGTAGCGGGCGATGAACGGCACGGTGTTGCCTTCGTCGAGCAGGCGGACGGTCGCGGCGACCTGCTGCTCGCCGACACCGAGTTCACGGGCGATCGTCGCCGTGATGGCCGCTGTGGTTGTCGCTGTGATTGTCCCTGGGGATGTCACTGTCGTCATTCGGTTCATCGTAGCGGGTGGAGCCGAACCAGACGGTGGCCGTCCCGTCCGGCCCGGTCGGCAGGGCCGCGACCACGGCCCGGGTGACCCGGTCCGTGATGTCGGCAGCTCCGGCGGTTGTGTCGGCGGCTGTGGCAGTGGCTGCGGCAGTGACCGCGGCCGGTACCGTCGCGGAGACGGTGATGCGGTGCAGGTCCTCGGTCACCGGTGGTGCGTCGTGCACCTGCTGGTAGGCGGCGACGAGCATGTTGTCGGGTTCGCAGGCCAGGGTGATCACCCGGGCACGGACCTGCACACCGGTGCAGCCGAGGGCGGTGACCCCGTCGGTGATCCGGGTGACGGTCGCTGCCTTGTCCGAACCACGGAACAGGGCGTTGAGGTCAGTGAAGGTGTGGCGGTCCGGTGTCATAGGCCCCAGCCTAGATGTAGTTCCCGGAGAGGCTGTGGACACGACCACCGGGAGAACACCGAAGAAGACCACCGGTGACCGTGGCAGGGCAACCGCCACCGGCAACGGGGAACCGGCGGGCCCCGGTACCCCACCCGTGACGCGCCCGTGGATCCGACACTGAACGCGACGCTGGGCCCGACGCTGGGCCCGACGCTGGGCCGATACTGCGCCTGCCACTGGGCCGATGCCCGCGGAACGAACCGACAGGTCTATTTTCCCGTCTGAATGCAGCACCTGGGTTCGTGAACCCAGCATCCGGAAGAGCGGACCGACCCCTGGGTTCGTAAAACCGACATCCGCAGCAGCCGGCCGACCCCTCGATTCGCAATCCTGACACCGACGGCGACGTTCACAACCTCCCCGGGACGTACACCAGGACGGGAACTACACCTAGAAGGGCCGGGCATCCCCGTCGTCCGGAACGACCGCGGCGGCATCCTCCACTGGGATCCCGGCTTTCCCGGTGTCCCCCGCCTTCGCCGCTGTCCCCGCCTTCGCCGCTTTCGTTGCCTTCGTTGCCTTCGCTGCCTGCTCTGCGTCCCTCACCTTCTCCGCCTTCCTGCGCGCCGCCCGCTCCGCCCGTTTCCTCGCCCGGGTATCCGCCGCCTTCTTCGCGCGAGCCGCCGCCTCCAGCCGGTCCCGGTCGGCCTGCTCGGCCTGCTCTGCCATCTCCTGCCCCTGCTCGCGGTAACGCTCCAGATCCTCGGCCGCGTCATCGAGCGCCCGGTCGACGGCCTCACGCAGCCGGTGGATGGTCACCGTCGGGCGGGGCACCGTGGTCTGTTCCCCACCCGGACTGCTCAGCCGGTGCGGGATGTCCCGCAACCAGTCGAGCAGCACCCGCTCGACATGCTCGTCGAGGAAGCTGCTGCGGCCGTTCTCCGGATCCGGCAGCCGGTAGACCATGCTCCCGCTGAATGGGTCACGGCGGACCGGATCGGCGGAGTACCCGTCCCACGCATCGTCGTGGTAGCCCTCGTCGTCCCACGTCGGCTCCGGCTCCCCCGCCTCCCGCGCCTGTTCCCGCAGCTCCTCGCGGCGTGCCCGCTCCGCCGCCCGGTTCTCGCGGGCGATGATCTGACTATCGACCTCGGCGCGCACACAAGGGTGGCGGTCCATCCGCCGCCACAGGGCATCGAAGTGGTCGACGGTCATCCGGCCGTCGTCCAGCGCGGCAGAGAACAGGACCGGCATCCGCCACGACATCTCCGTGGTGTGCCGGACACGGGCGACATAGGCGGCACCGCGGCCGCGGGTGGCGTTCTCCACGGCGGTCCGTTCCACCGCCGACCGCCCGCCGGCGAAGGCGTCCGCCAGCCGGAGTTCCGCCCGGTTGAGCGGGTAGACGGTCAGTTCCTCGATCGCCGGATGTCCGACGGGTTCGGTGTACAGCATGGTGGGTCCCCTCCAGGATGTGTGTCCCCGGCCCCCGGGGTTCCGGTGGCCTTCCCTGCCGGAGACTACGTGGCCCCCGCCCCGGCACCGGATGTCCCGACGGCGAAAGCCCAGGAGCCTGTGGACAACCGGACCCCTGTGGACAACATTGCCCGGCTACTCCCCCAGCACCCCGAGATCCTGCCGGTCCAGGTCCCCGCGGGCCCGTGCCGCCTCGATGAGGTCCGGACGCTGCCGCGCGGTCCGCAGCAACGCCTGGTCCCGCCGCCACCGGTCCACCTTCCCGTGGTCCCCGGAGGTGAGGACCCCGGGGACCTCGAGGTCGCGCCATACCCGCGGTTTCGTGTACGCCGGGCCTTCCAGCAGACCGTCCTGGAAGGAGTCCTCCTCGTGACTGCGCCGGTTGCCGAGCACCCCGGGGATCAGCCGCACGACGGCCTCCGCCATGACGAGAACCGCGACCTCCCCGCCGATGAGGACGTAGTCGCCGAGCGAGACCTCCTCGACGCGGTACCGCTGTGCCGCGTCGTCGAAGACCCGCTGGTCGATGCCCTCGTACCTGCCGCAGGCGAAGACCAGCCGGTCCTCGCAGGACCAGCGCTGTGCGGTGTCCTGGGTGAACGGTGCCCCGCCCGGGGTCGGGACGACGAGGACCGGACGCCGGTCACCGTCGGACGCCGTGGCGGCGTCCTCTCCCCGCTCCTGCGCGGCCACCTGTTCCGGAACATTCGCGGGGACGTGCGGCAGCGCGGAATCCAGTACACCGTCGGCGGCGGCCGGCCCGGTGAGCGCGACGACGTCGTCGAGGGCGGGGCCCCACACCTCCGGTTTCATGACCATGCCGGGGCCACCGCCGAAGGGGGTGTCGTCGACGGACTTGTGCACGTCGTGGGCCCAGTCCCGCAGATTGTGCACCCCGACCTCGAGGATGCCGCGTTCGATGGCGCGCCCCAGCAGGGCGTGCCGCAGCGGGTCGAGGTACTCGGGGAAGATGGTGACGACATCCAGACGCATGGGCACGGATGTTACCCGGTCACAGCTCGAGCAACCCCTCCGGTGGGGTGATGACGAGTGCCCCGTTGTCCAGGTCCACGATCGGCACGATCGCGTGGCGGAACGGGATGAGGACGGTGCGCCCGTCCACGGCCACCTCGAGCAGGGTGCCGGCCGGACCGTGGGTCACGCCGGTGACCTCACCGATGTCGACCGGTTCGGGCTGTGCACCCTCGTAGGCACGGGCGGACGCCGTCGCCGCATCCACCGGCCCGCAGTCGAGCACGTGGAGGCCTTCGAGTTCGTGGTCGTAGTAGCCGTCGTCGTCGGCGTCGAACACCGGCGGCGCGAAGAACTTCAGACCCCGCATGGACTCGGCCGCGGTCCGGTCGGGGACCTCGTCGAAGGTGATGAGCAGCCGCCCCTGGTGGGGGCGCACCGAGGCCACCGTGAGGCTGAGCTCACGGCCACCCCGGCCGCCACGGCCCCCCTGTCGTCCGGTCAGCACCGTTCCGACGGCGAACCGGGCGTCCGGATCATCTGTCGTGGGGTCCACGACAATCTCACCACGCACCCCGTGCGGTTTGATGACCCGGCCGATCTGCAGTTCTGTCATGCAGTCCAGATTAAATGACGCCCTGGGCGATCATCGCATCGGCGACCTTCTTGAACCCGGCGATGTTCGCACCGACGACGAAGTCCCGCGGGACGTCGTAGTCCTCGGCGGTCCTCGCCGCGTTCTTGAAGATGTTGCGCATGATGTCGCGCAGCCGCTTGTCGGTGTATTCGAAGGTCCAGGAGTCCCGCGAGGCGTTCTGCTGCATCTCCAGGGCGGAGGTCGCCACACCGCCGGCGTTGGCGGCCTTGCCCGGGGCGAAGTCGATCTTCCGCTTCTTGAACACCTGGATCGCGTCGTGGGTGCAGGGCATGTTCGCACCCTCGGCGACGTACTTCACGCCGTGGTCGGCCAGCAGCTTCGCCGCCTCGCCGTCGAGCTCGTTCTGGGTGGCACACGGCAGCGCGACGTCCGCCTCGGTCTCCCAGATGTTGCCGCCCTTGTGGAAGGTGGCGCCGTTGGTCTCCTTGACGTAGTCGGAGACCCGCAGCCGACGCACCTCCTTGATGTCGCGGAGCAGTTCGACATCGACCCCGTCAGGGGTGGAGACGTAGCCGGAGGAATCCGAGAACGCGACGACGGTGGCGCCGAGCTCCTGGGCCTTCTCGATGGCGTAGATGGCGACGTTGCCGGACCCGGAGATGATGACCTTCGCCCCGTGGAGACGGTCACCGCGGGAGGCCATCATCTCCTGGGTGAAGTACACGCAGCCGTATCCGGTGGCCTCGGTACGGACCAGGGAACCACCCCAGGTCAGGCCCTTGCCGGTGAGCGTGCCGGAGACGTGGCGGCCGGTCATGCGCCGGTACTGGCCGAACAGGTAGCCGATCTCGCGGCCGCCGACGCCGATGTCACCGGCGGGGACGTCGACCTTGTCGCCGATGTGGCGCTCCAGCTCGGTCATGAAGGACTGGCAGAAG
Source organism: Corynebacterium nuruki S6-4 (assembly GCF_007970465.1). Lineage (NCBI taxonomy): Bacteria > Bacillati > Actinomycetota > Actinomycetes > Mycobacteriales > Corynebacteriaceae > Corynebacterium > Corynebacterium nuruki. The sequence goes on along the minus strand of NZ_CP042429.1, from coordinate 308,641 downwards.
CGCATGATCTCCATGTCCGACTTGCCCTTCGGGTCGAAGTCGGAGCCGCCCTTGCCGCCGCCGATGGGCAGGCCGGTCAGCGAGTTCTTGAAGATCTGCTCGAAGCCGAGGAACTTGATGATGCCCAGGTTCACCGACGGGTGGAAGCGCAGACCCCCCTTGTACGGGCCGAGGACGGAGTTGAACTGGACCCGGAAACCCCGGTTGACCTGGACCTGGCCCTGGTCGTCGATCCACGGCACGCGGAAGATGATCTGCCGCTCGGGCTCGGTGAGCCGCTGGATGAGTCCGTTGTCTGCGTAATGGGGGTCCTTCCGCAGCACGTACCGGAGGCTGGCGAGCACCTCCGACACCGCCTGGTGGAACTCCGGCTCCCCCGCATTGCGCTGGAGAATCTGCTCGTAAAAGCCCTTGACTGTGGAATCGACGTCCATCGTGCTCCCTTCGGTAGGCATGGGGACCGCAGACCAGCGGTCCCGTTGGCCGGCGTGTGCGCCCCGGTGGCCGATGGAGACCACGTAACGCGGGCGAAACACGCAACCTCGCACAGTTTACCGGTGAGATACCTTGGTCGAAATACAACGGTAATCTTCACGATGATCTTTTACATCGTGTTAACACGGCGGGGGTGGTCGGGTCCAGCCTCCGGGTGCGCGTCGGCAGGGTGGATTGTCCCGGCCCGGCCACCCGGCCGACAGACACCTGGCACCGGATACACGGAACCCCGCCGCCGCACCGGTGAAGGTGCGGTGGCGGGGTCGGTTCCGCGCGGGCGGCGCCGGGAGCGCCGGGAAAACGCTGTTACTCAGCGGACTCCTCGGCCGGGGCCTCAGCCTCGGCAGCCTCGGCGGCGGCAGCAGCCTCAGCCTCAGCAGCGGCCTTGGCCTCGGCGTCCGCCTTGGCCTTCTTCTTCTTCTTCTCGGTGATGGCCTCGGCGGTCGGGCCGTTGGCGGCCTCGGCGAGGGCCTCGTTGAAGATGTCCAGCTTGGAGCGCTTCTCCGGCTGGGCCTTCAGGGTGCCCTCGGCGCCCGGCAGACCCTTGAACTTCTGCCAGTCACCGGTGACCTTCAGCAGGGCGAGGACCGGCTCGGTCGGCTGGGCGCCGACGGACAGCCAGTGCTGAGCGCGCTCGGAGTCGATCTTGATGACGGAGGGCTCAGCCTTCGGCTCGTACGTGCCGATGTTCTCGATCACGTTGCCGGAACGGCGGGTGCGGGCGTCGGCGATGACGACGCGGTAGTGCGGGGTACGGATCTTGCCCAGACGCTGGAGCTTGATCTTGACGGCCATGATGGTCCTCTTCCTGTAGACGGTCACCGGGCAGTGCGGACACCCGCTGCCCCACCTGTGACGGTGACGCACCGGGCCGGTTCAACCCTTGGATTTATCCTGCGCGTGACCACCGGCCGACCGGGGTCGGGGACGGTGTTACGCAGACCGTCCCACAGTACCCCTACTTCTTTCCTTTACCGAAATCGAGCTTGCTGAGGTCCACGTTCTCGAACCCCGGGGGCATCTGTCCCTGCAGGGCGGACAGGTCGGGGGTGCCGCCACCGGCACCCGGCATACCGGGCATCCCCGGCATTCCGCCCATGCCCGGCATACCGGGCATCCCCTGTCCGCCACGCTGGCCGCCGCCCTTCTTGGCGGGCTTGCGCTTGCCGTTCTTGCCCTTGCGGCCCTTCGGCTTCTTCTTCGTCGCGCTGCGGCCACCGCCGCCCATCCCGAACTGGCCGGCCATCTTGCCCATCATCTTCTTCGCCTCGAAGAAACGGTTCACCAGCTGGTTGACGTCCGAGACCTCCACGCCGGAACCGGTGGCGATACGTCGGCGGCGGGACGCGTTGAGGATGTTCGGGTCGGTGCGCTCCGCCGGGGTCATACCGCGGATGATCGCCTGAATCCGGTCGAGCTGCTTCTCGTCGACCTGGTCGGCCATCTGACTCATCTGCTTGCCGCCCGGCAGCATCTTGAGGATGCCGCCCAGCGGGCCCATCTTCCGGATCATGAGCATCTGCTCGAGGAAGTCCTCGAGGGTCAGCTCACCCCGTGCCATCCGCATCGCCGAATCCTCGGCCTGCTTCTGGTCCATGACCTGTTCGGCCTGTTCGATGAGGGTGAGCACGTCACCCATCCCGAGGATGCGGTCGGCCATGCGGTCGGGGTGGAAGACATCGAAGTCGTCGAGCTTCTCACCGGTGGAGGCGAACAGGATCGGCTTGCCGGTGACCTCACGGATCGACAGGGCGGCACCACCGCGGGCGTCACCGTCGAGCTTGGTGAGCACCACGCCGGTGAAGTCCACCCCGTCCCGGAAGGCCTCGGCGGTGGTGACGGCGTCCTGACCGATCATCGCGTCGATGACGAACAGGACCTCGTCGGGGTTGACCGCGTCGCGGATGTTCCGCGCCTGGGTCATCAGGTCCTCGTCGATGCCGAGGCGGCCGGCGGTGTCGATGATGACCACGTCGCGCTTGTCGTGGGTCGCCTGCTCGATACCGGCCTTCGCCACGGCGACCGGGTCGCCGTGGCTGGTGCCCATCTCGTGCTCGTGCGAATCCAGGGAGGTGCCCGGGTCCGGGGCGAACGTCGGGACGCCGGCGCGCTCGCCGACGATCTGCAGCTGCTGTACCGCGCCCGGACGCTGCAGGTCACAGGCGACGAGCAGCGGGGTGTGCCCCTGCTTCTCCAGGTGGTGGGCGAGCTTTCCGGCCAGGGTGGTCTTACCGGCACCCTGCAGGCCGGCGAGCATGATCACCGTCGGCGGGTTCTTCGCGAGGTTGAGGCGGCGGGTCTCGCCGCCGAGGATGTCCTTGAGCTCCTCGTCGACGATCTTGATGACCTGCTGCGCCGGGTTGAGGGCCTCGGAGACGATGACGCCGTTCGCCCGCTCCTTCACCCGCTTGATGAAGCCCCGCACGACCGGCAGGGAGACGTCGGCCTCCAGCAGCGCCAGACGGATCTCGCGCGCGGTGGCGTTGACGTCGGCCTCGGTGAGCCGGCCTTTGTCCCGCAGCCCCTTGAGGGCGCCGGTGAGACGGTCGGACAAGGACTCAAACACTGTGGAACTTCTCCCTGCGGGTTGAGGACGGCACGTGACCCCACCACACTACCCGGCGGGTCACGACCGGCACAGTCGGTGGGGCGGGGTTCGGCTGAGCCCATCCCTGCCCCCGCCCTGCGCCCACTCTGCCCCCGCCTCTCCCCTGCGCCGGCCGACCCTGCCGGGTCAGCCCATGGTGGGCGCCGCCGCGGCGTCCTGTTCCTCCTCGAGGGCGGTGAGCTCCCGCGCCTCGTCGTTGGCGTAGGCGGTCTCGGCGTGGAGCGTGGCATCGATACCGGCGACCTCGTCGTCACCGGAGATGCGCCAGCCCACCGTCTTCTTCAGGGCCATGCCGATGAGGAAGGTGACCACCGCGGTGTAGACCAGCGCGACGACCGCGATGACGACCTGGACGATGAAGAGCTTGAAGCCGGCGGTGCCGCCCCCGGTGAGCAGACCGTCGTCGGTGGCCAGCAGGCCGATCCCCACGGTGCCCCACAGGCCGGCGACCAGGTGGACGCCGACGACGTCGAGCGAGTCGTCGAACTTGAAGCGGTACTTCAGGCCCACACCGACCGCGGCGAGGGCACCGCCGACCGCGCCGAGGATGATCGCGGTGACCGGGGTGAGGTTCCCGGCGGCCGGGGTGACCGCGACCAGGCCGGCGACCACACCGGACGCCGCGCCGAGCGAGCTGACGTGCTTGTCACGCAGCTGTTCGACGAGCAGCCAGCCGAGCATCGCGGCACAGGTGGCGACGGTCGTGTTGAGCCACGCCAGGCCGGCGTCCCCGTTGGCGCCGAAGGCGGAGCCGCCGTTGAACCCGAACCAGCCGAACCACAGCAGCGCGGCACCGAGCATGACCAGCGGCAGGTTGTGGGGCCGGGTCTCGGTCTTCATGAACGAGCGGGAACGGCCGATGATCAGGGCGAGGATCAGGGCGGCCATACCGGCGTTGATGTGCACCACGGTGCCGCCGGCGAAGTCGATCGGGGCGATCGCCGCGATCTTCTCACCGTCCTCGGTGACGGTACCGAACAGTTTCGCGGCGATACCGTCGGCGGAATCGGAGAGGAAACCGCCGCCCCACACCATGTGCGCCAGCGGGAAGTAGGCGAGGGTGACCCACAGGCCGGCGAAGATCATCCAGGTGGAGAACTTCACGCGGTTGGCCAGCGACCCGGAGATGATCGCCACGGTGATCACGGCGAAGGTCAGCTGGAAGCCGATGTCGATGACGTTGGCGTAGCCGTTGGCGCCGGCGAGGTAGTTGCCGGCGGCGTCGGTCACCGAGTTCCGCAGGCCGAAGAACTGGAAGGGGTTGGCGAACCAGCCGGCCACGGATTCGGTGCCGTAGGACATCGACCAGCCCCACAGCACGTAGATCACGCCGACGAGTCCGAGTGTCCCGAAGGACATCATCATCATGTTGATCGCGGACTTCTGGCGGGACATGCCGCCGTAGAACAGGGCGAGTGCCGGGGTCATGAGCAGCACCAGTGCGGCGCTCATGAGCATCCAGGCGGAATCGCCGGTGGCCGAGGCCATCTCCTCAGGGGTCATTTCACTCTCTCCTTGCTGTCGTGCAGCGGATCGGTCTTGTCCCTGAGTAAACGTCCCCCGTGTTTCGTCTTTTCTCCCGCTCAGATTTCCGTGACATGAAAGAACCGCCCCGGGCGTTACGGGAATGTTTCCCGTCACGCCACAGGGCGGTCGCCGCGGCAGTCACCGTGCGTTCACGGTGCGCCGGTCAGCCGAGCAGTGCGTCCACGAAACTCTCGACCTCGAAGGGGGCGAGGTCGTCGGCCCCCTCCCCCAGTCCGACGAGCTTCACCGGGACGCCGAGCTCCTCCTGCACCTGGAAGACGATACCGCCCTTCGCGGTGCCGTCGAGCTTGGTGAGCACCACACCGGAGATGTCGACGACGTCGCGGAACGTCCGGGCCTGCATCAGGCCGTTCTGCCCCACCGTGGCGTCGAGCACGAGGAGGACCTCGTCGACCTTCGCCTTCTTCTCGACGACACGCTTGACCTTGCCGAGCTGGTCCATCAGACCGACGGAGGTGTGCAGTCGGCCGGCGGTGTCGACGAGGACGACGTCCACCCCGTCTTCCACGCCCCGGGCGACGGCGTCGAAGGCGACGGACGCCGGGTCCGCACCTTCCTTGCCGCGGACGGTCTCGGCCCCGACGCGGCGTCCCCAGGTCTCCAGCTGGTCCGCTGCGGCGGCACGGAAGGTGTCCGCCGCACCGAGCAGGACGCTGTGCCCCATGCCGACGAGCACCCGGGAGAGCTTGCCGGTGGTGGTGGTCTTGCCGGTGCCGTTGACACCCACGACCATGATCACCGCGGGCTTGCCGTCGTAGGGCATGGCGTGGATCGACCGGTCGAGTTCGGGGCGTCCGGCCTCGATGAGGCACTCGCGCAGCATGGCGCGGGCCTCGTCCTCGCTGGACACGCCGTGTTCCGCGATCCGGTCCCGGAGCTTCTCGACGACTGCCACGGTGGTCTTCGTGCCGAGGTCCGCCATGATCAGCGTGTCCTCGATCTCCTCCCAGGCGTCCTCGTCGAGGTCGCCGGCGGACAGGATACCGAGCACACCGCGCCCGATGACGTTCTGCGACTTCGACAGGTTGCCGCGCAGCCGTCCGAGCCGGCCCTCGACCGGGGCGATCTCGTCGCGCGGTGCGGGCTCCGGCTGGGGCTCGGGCTCCGGGGTGGGCTCGGGCTCGGGCTCGGGAACAGGTTCGACGACGGGTGCCGGAGTGACCTCCGGTGCTGCCTCGGTGGCCGGCTCCGCTGCCGGTTCCTCCGCAGCAGTGGTCTCGTGGGCCTCCTCCTCGGCAGATGCCGCTTCGGTCGCTTCCGTGGGCGCCTCTTCGGCAGCAGGTGCCTGCGTTTCCGCGGGCTCCGGCTCCTGCTCGGACTCCGGAGTGGGCTCCGGCTCGGGAGCCGCCTCGGGTTCCGGCGCCTGCTCAGGCTCAGGCTCAGGCTTCTGCTCCGGCTCCGGCTCGGGCTCGGGCTCGGGCTCGGGAACAGGCTCGGGGGCGGCCGGCTTCTCCTCCGGGGGCGTCACAGCCTCCGTCACCGGTTCCGGCTCCGGGGTCTTGCCCTCCGCGATCTTCTGGGCCTCGTCCGCCAGCCCCGTCGCGGTCCCGGCACTGAAGTTGAATCCGCCCTTCGCCTCGTAGTTTCCGGACGACGGCTTCTGCTGCTCGAGCTCGTCCTTCTTCTCGAACGAGATCTCCTTCGATTTCCCCCGGCGGATCCCGAGGACGATCAGCAGCGCGACGACAACGACGACTACGACCGCGGCAATAATGATCCAGTAAAGCGGCTCCATACCCCCCAGTGAATCAGATAACCCCGGACCAGGTGAGCGTCGACCGCGGATAAGCGGCTGCCGGACCCGGTCGACCGGGAGTCTCCGGAGGGGCGGAGCCAGACTCCGTGGCAGCGCATCTGTTCGGCTGGCAGGCCAAAACGTCGTTCACCACCGTGTCCGACGCCATTTTGGCCTGCCACACAGACAGATCCGCTGCCTCCGGATGCGACGCCCGGCAGCCGGCCCACCCGACCTGCTCCGGGACAGGCCGGAGCAGATCAGGGCAGACCAGGCCAGGCCGGAGCAGAGCAGGCCGGGGCAGATCGGGCGAGCACAGGGCAGACCAGGTCAAGACCAGGTCAGGGCCGGGGCAGGGCCGTCCATTCCACCCCTCAACGCCCGGCCCGGGCACTACCATCGGTGACGTGCTGGATTTCCTGGATTCCATTCCCCTGTACGGCACGGCGACGACCGTGGTCTGTGCCGTCCTCGGCGTCCTCGCCGTCGTGGTCCTGGTCCTCGCCCTGCCGAAGGACCGCAGAACGCGGATCCTCGTCCTCGCCAGCGGACTGACCGTGCTCGTCAGCGTGGTCGCACTGGTCGTCGTCCTTGTCGTCCTGTCGGTACCGCTCAGTGAGATACCGGTGGGCACCATGGTCGGTGTCGTCCTGATCCTCTGGTGCCTGTTCCTGGGCGTCGTGGACCTGGCCTCCCACCTCGACCGGCTGTCCACCTCCTGGCGACGGGTGTGGCTGACCGTGCCGGTCGCGGTCGCCGTCATCGTGGGGCTGGTGACGGTCAACGGCTCCTACCGGATCTACCCGGACATCGGGTCCCTGACCCCCGACGAGCCCTACACCAAGGTCCACGCCGACCAGATCCCCGACGCCGTCGGTGCCGACGGGACAGTCGCGGTCCGCGACTGGAATCCGCCGCGGACCAGCCGGGGCATGCCGGATGTCGGCACCCGGTTCTCCGCGACGATCCCGGCCCCCGCCTCGGGGTTCCAGGCCCGGCCGGCACAGATCTATCTGCCGCCGGCCTGGTTCACCGTGCCGCGCCCCCGGCTCCCCGTCGTCGTCCTCATGCCCGGCATCCCCGGGTCACCCGACCAGTGGTTCGATGAGGGACAGGCTGCCGAAGTGTCCCAGGACTACCAGAAGAATCACCACGGCCTCTCCCCCATCGTCGCGGTCGTCGACGCCACCGGTGCGACCTGGAACAACCCGGTGTGCACCGATTCCCCCCGCGGGAAGGTCCGCACCTACCTCGACCAGGACGTCCCGGCCTGGCTGACCGACCGGCTCGACGCCGACCCGGACCGCGCCCACTGGGCGATCGGCGGTCTCTCCTACGGCGGCACCTGTGCCCTGCAGGTCGGCGCCAACTCGCCCCGCGGCTACGGTACGGTGCTGGACTTCTCGGGGGAACGCACCCCGGTCAACGACGCGGGCGACCATGCCGCGACGGTCCGGGACTTCTTCGGCGGGTCGGAGGACGCCTTCCGGGCGGCCAACCCGGAGGATCTCTTCAAGGCCCACGCCGACGACGGTCGCTACCGCCATCTGCGGATCTGGTTCGTCGCCGGACATTCCGACCAGGGCGCGGTCCGAGATCTCTCCGCCCTGGCCCAGCTGGCGACCGCGGCCGGCGCCGATGTCACGGTGCGCAAGGTCCCCGGCGGCCATGACTTCGGGACCTGGCGGACCGCGCTGAAGGAGGCCTTCCCCACCGTCGCCGAGCAGGGCGGGCTGTGACGACCGTGACGACCGTGACAACCGTGACAACGGCGACGACCGTGACGGCCCGCCCCCTCCCCCACAGCCGGGTCACCGGGTGGTGGGGAATGCCAGGACGTCGCGGATGCTGCCACCGACGATGAGCATGATCAACCGGTCGATGCCGATACCCATACCGCCGGTCGGCGGCATACCGAATTCCAGGGCACGCAGGAAGTCCTCGTCGACCTCCATCGCCTCCGGGTCCCCGCCGGCGGCGAGCAGCGACTGCGCCTCGAGCCGTTCCCGCTGCAGCAGCGGATCCGTCAGCTCGGTGTAGGCGGTACCGAGCTCGGTCCCCCAGGCGACCAGGTCCCACCGTTCGACGACACCGGCGATGGAACGGTGCGGTCGGGTGAGCGGGGATGTCGAGACCGGGAAGTCCGCGTAGAAGGTCGGGGTGGTCGTCCGGTCCTCCACGTAGTCGCCGTACAGCTCCTCGACGAGGTAGCCGTGGTCCCACTCGGTCCGGTAGTCGAATCCGATGATGTCGGCGATGGCGCGCAGCTCCTCGACCGGGGTGGACGGCGTCAGCTGCCACCCGGGTTCGGGGGTCCGGCCCCGGGCGGTGAGTTCCCCGGTCAGGGCATCGGTGAGCGCACCGTACACGCTGACGACGGGCCAGTCCCCCGAGATGTCCACGAGGTCGCCGTCCGGACCGACGACCTTCGGACTGCCGTGGACGGCGGCCGCGGCAGCCTGGATGAGCCGCCGGGTCAGGTCCATCATGTCCCGGTAGTCGGAGTGGGTCCGGTAGGCCTCCAGCACCGTGAACTCGGGGTTGTGGGTCGCGTCCACTCCCTCGTTGCGGAAGTCCCGGCCGAGTTCGTACACCCGGTCAAGCCCGCCGCACAGCAGCCGCTTGAGGTACAGCTCGGGGGCGATGCGCAGGTAGAGGTCCATGTTGTAGGCGTTCGACCTGGTGAGGAACGGTCGGGCCGCCGCGCCACCGTGGGTCTTCTGCAGGATCGGGGTCTCGACCTCGAGGTAGCCGTCGCCGCCGAGTTCGCTGCGGATCGCCCCGAGGACCGCACCCCGGGCCCGCAGGCGTCGGCTCAGCTCCGGGTTGACGGTCATGTCGAGGTGGCGGTTGCGCAGCCGCGTCTCGGGGTCGGTGAGCCCGGACCGGGTGTCCGGCAGGGGGTGCAGTGCCTTGGCTTCGACGGTGACCGTGTCGGCGAGGACCGAGGGGGTGCCGGTGCGCGAGGTCCCGACGGTCCCGGTGACCTGGACCAGGTCGGCGAGGTCGAGGTCGCGCAGTCCGGCGAGTGAGGCCGGCCGGTCGCGTTCCAGCAGGATCTGGCACCGGCCGGTGAGGTCCTGCAGGTCGAGGAAGACCACACCGCCGAAACGGCGGCGTCCCATGACCCGGCCGGCGACGGTGACGGTGGTTCCGGGGCCGGCGCTCCGGTCGCTGATGTCCCCGCAGCCCGCGGTGGGGGCGGTGGTGACCGGCCAGGGTTCGGTCCCGGCGTCCCGCATCCGCTGTGCGGTGGCGATCCGCACCGCGACCTGCTCGGGCACCCGCCGCGCCGGCCGTGGCGGGTTGGCGGTCTCCTCCTGCCAGACCGGGACGAGGTCGAGGGCCCGGCGCACCGCCGGCGACGGGTCGGGGTCCCGGTGCGGGCGACGGGCGGTCAGCTGGCGCAGTCCCGGCAGGGTGGACAGGTCGGGCATGAACCCCTCGGCCATCCCGGACGCCACGGCGACCCGCAGCACCGAGGCGCTCTCGCCGTAGCAGATGAACCGCGGGACCCACTGCGGGTTGTACTTCTCGTTCGACCGGTAGAGGGCCTCCATCTGCCACCACCGGGAGAAGAAGACGAGGATGCGCCGGGTCAGCCGGGTCAGCGGGTTGACGCCGATCTGGTTCTCGGTGGCGAAGATGCTGCGGAAGACGGCGAAGTTCAGCGACACCCGCCGCGGTTCGATCGTGCTGCCGGTCGTGGTCGCCTGGCCGAGGACGAGGTCGACGACCATCGTCTCGACGGTGCCGTTGGGTGCGGCGGGGCTGCGGCGCATGAGGTCGAGCGACAGTCCGTCGGTCCCCCACGGCACCAGGGAGAGTTCGGCGACGACCTCGTCGTCGAGCAGCGCCTCGACGAGGACGCAGTCGCCGTCCCCGGGGTCACCGAGGCGTCCCAGTGCCATGGAGAAACCGCGCTCGTCGGTGGTGTCCCGCCAGAGGTTGGCGCGTTCTTCGGCGAGCCGGAGCTCGTCGTCGGTGAGGTCGCGGTGGCGGCGGGCCCGCACGGTGATCCCGGCCCGTCGGGCGCGGGCGACCGCCTGCCGCAGCGCCCGGAACTCCGGGGCGGACAGGTGCAGGTCGTCGGCGTTGAGCACCGCCTCATCGCCGAGGTGCAGGGCGGTGAGGCCGTGCCGGCCGTAGGCGGCGGCGCCGGTCTCCGAGGCACCCATCACCGCGGTGGTCCAGCCGTAGGACGCCGCCATGGCCGTCCACGCCGAGATCGCCTCATCCCAGACCCCGGGGTCACCGAGCGGGTCGGCGGAGGCCAGGCACACCCCGTTCTCGACCCGGTAGGTCACCGCGGACCGGCCGTCGGGGGCGAAGATGACGGACTTGTCGTGACGGAGGGCGAAGTAGGCCAACGAGTCGGTCGTGTTGTAGCGCGCCGTCATGGCACGGAGGATCTCCTCCTCGGTGGCGGTCAGCGCGTTGCGGTCGCTGCGGGACCGCAGGAGCGTCATCGCGCCGGCGATGACAGCGAGTGCGGAGATGACCGAGACGATGAGGCGGATGATGCCCGAGGGTCCGCTGCCGGCGAGGTTGTGGTCGGTGACCGCCACCCCCACCGCATGGTCGACCACCCACCACCACCGGTCGGCGCCGTGGAGGCCGCCGGGCCAGAGCGCGACGAGTACCGCACCGACCACGCCGGCGCAGACGACGCCGGCGAGCCAGGCGCCGATACCCCGCAGGACCGCCCCCCGGCGGGTCCGGGCGCGGAAGCTGCGTCCGGCGGCGAGCAGGACGATGAGCAGCAGGAGTTCGACGACGCAGCCGATGATGAACAGGATCCAGCGGTCCCCGTAGAGTTCCCGGAGGTTCCCGGTGACCACCGCCGGCAGGCTGCTGTCCTCGAGCGCCGACATGTCGTCGGAGCCGCCGTTGCCGAGCACGTAGGCCAGGAGTCCGAGGTTGGCGAGGTTGAGCAGCAGCAGGAGGCCGACGGAGATCACCCAGGCGGTCCGTTTCGCCGCGAGGAGTGCGCCGCCGAGGAAGACCAGGGCGACGCACCAGGCGAAGGACGCCGGAAGCGGGAGGACGAGCAGACCGAGATCGGTCCGCAGACCCCGGACACCGTGGTCGATGTAGCCGAGGATGACGAGGAGGACGCCCAGCAGGGCGTAGCTGCACAGCGCTATTCCGATGGCCCGGGGGACGCGGCCGACGGCCGGTGAGGTCGGGGATGGGGAGGTCATACCGTCAATCCTGCCCCAGTGCCGCCCCTGCGACAACGGAATCAAAAGTGGCGGACCGTCACTTTTCGCCGTGCCAGCCCCGCCCGCCCCGGGCAGCCCCGGCTGCCCGGGCGCCACGGGGTGACCGGCTAGTCGTCGGTCTCCGGTTCGTCGGGACCGAAGACGCCGAGCACCATGGCGTCGGCGGAGACGATGTCGCCGGTCACCAGGTCGGGGACCACGCGGGCGAGTTCCGCCCACCCGGGATAGGCGTCGCGCAGCTGGCCCAGCGACCCGAGCCGTCCGTGGGCGCGCAGCCGCGCGGCGAGGGCGAGGATCATGCTGATGACCGGGGCGAGCGCCCACCGGTTGGCGGCGGCGTCCGTGTCGACGTTGTCGAGCCGGTCGAAGCGCACACGCGCCGAGGTGTACAGCTGCCGGTTCGTCTGCTTGATGCGGCGCAGCAGGGACAGCGCGACGCGCAGCAGCTCCGGGTCGGCGAGCAGCTCATTGAGTTCGTCACGGTGGCGGAAGGCCTCGAACACCGCGATCAGCCGCGAGTTGCCCTCCGACAGGGCACCGGGCACGACCTGCGAGCCGGCGAAGAAGGCGCCGAGCACGGCCTCCTGCTGTTCCTCGGACAGGTGGGCGATCTGCACCGTCGTCGCGTCGATGCAGGAGGTCTCCAGGGTGGCGTCCCGGCCGGACTCCACCGTCTTCGACAGCTCCGGTCCGCCGATGCCGCTGAGCCGGCGGACGATGGCCCGACGCGCGGTGATCTCGTCGTCGGAGGTGGCGGCGAGCTCACCGAGGGTCTCCAGGGCCGCGATCCAGGCGATGCCGGTGACCGGCCTGCCCTCCTCGGCGACCATGGGGGCGTCCACCAGACCCGACAGGATGAACTGGGCGGGGCGGTCGGTCGACGGCACCAGGGACCGTGACATGGCGTGGAGGGACTCCCGCGGGTGGCGGCCGAGCGCGGCCCGCATCGCCTCCCCGGCGGCGGCCGTCGCCTTGCCCGACAGCCAGCCGGCGAGCACGTCCCACAGGGTGGTGAGCACGTCCGGATCATCCGGGGCTTCGTCGGACTCCCCGGCGATGAACGCGGACAGGCGCGTCCACGGGCCACCGTCGTCGGAGTGGGCGTACCCGGCGGCCTCGACGCGCAGGGCGGCGGGGCCGGGCGCGGCCGGCGGGTACAGCGGGCTGAACCGGTCCCGGTTGAACAGCTGGACGCTCAGCGGTCCGGCGTCGACGAGGTCCGCCGGGACGGCGGCGGTCTCCGACCCGCCGAAATCGACGGTCGCCGCAGACTGCCAGGGGGCGGTCAACGGCCAGATCCACACACCGCCGGCCGGGGCGGGCGTGATCGTCAGGACGCCGTCGGTGAGCTCGGCGGTGCGCTCGACGGCGGGCCGCAGGGTCGCGACCCGGACGCTGTGGCTGCGACCGTCCGCGACGAATTCGAGCTCACAGGAACCCTCCCGCAGCTGCGGGAGCAGTCCGGCCAGCGGGGACAGGGCGACCGACCAGGTGACGTCGTCGACGGTGCCGAGCCGCAGGGTCCGCAGCGGGGAGCCGTGCCGGTCGCGGACGACCAGCCGCGGCGATTCGACGGCCATGCCCGGGCGGATGCGGAACCGGGTGCGGGTGTCCAGGCCGCTGGCGGAGACGGTCACCGACTCGGTGCGCCACATCGGGTCCTCACCCTGGAGCATGAGCTGGTAGCGCAGCCGCGGCGGCTCGACGACCAGCGGAAGGGCATCGCCGGCGTCGGTCTCGGCGACGACCTGGACGGACTTCTCGGTCGGGGTCAGGTCCACCGACCGGGGGATGATGAGCGGCTTCTCACCGCCGTGGAAGGTCACGGTCACCGGCGACAGGCCGGCGGTCTTCGCCAGCCGCGGTGACTCTGGGGCCTCGACGTCGAGTCCCTCGACGACGGCGTACTCGTGGCGGAAGGACTCGCTGCGCGGGCCGCGCAGCCGCACGAGGTACTCGCCGACCCACGGGGTGTCGTAGGCCTCCGGGTCGAAGACCTCGAACATGCCGCCCTCGGCGGGGACCTCCAGCGGCTCCTCCTCGGTGACCTCCTCCCCGGTCTCGTCGGGGCCGGCCCAGGAGCTGACGGACAGGAACCAGATCTCCGGGGCGCCGGAGACCGTCGGCGGGAACACCGCCTGCAGGCTCTCGGCGTGGACCGGCAACCCGCCGAGGGAGCGCAGTCCGGCGACCGGCTCATCGGGCTCACGGAACCACACACGCTGCCGGGCGTCCACGCAGCGCAGCGTCCCCATCGCCGGCCGCGGGACGCCCGGGCGCTCGATGTACAGGGACGTGGCCGCCGCGAGGTCGAGGTCGCGGATGACCCAGCCGTCCCAGGTCTTCAGCGGTCGCTCGGAGACCACCGGGATCGTCGTGTCGTTGACCGGGTCGACCGCGGTCGAGTCCGCCGGGCAGACCACGAGGACCCGGGCGTGGTGCAGCGAGACCCGGTCGGTGAGTTCGGTGCCGCGGCGGGTGAACACGAGCACCGGGTCGTCCTCGTCGACACCGCTGAGCACCCAGGACTCGTCGTGGCTGAGGTCGCGGACGCCGATCTCCCGGACCGGGCGGCGCACCGGGATGTCGAGCACGCTGGTCACCGGCCGGGCGACGGAGGTCTCCCCCTCCACCGGATCGGCCGGGGTCTCGGCGACCCGGGTGCGGAAACCGGCGGGGCGTCCGGCCACGTCGATGTGCCAGCGCACCTCGGTCCGCCCCTCCTCCAGCGGGACGGCGGGCAGCCGCAGGACGGTGCGCTGCCGGGCGAGATCCAGGGCGAGCCGGGGCTGGTCCTCCCGGGTGCCGACGCCCACCCGGTGGCGGCGGGCGGTCGTGCCGGCGGGGCGCTCCCGCAGCTCCTCGAGGACGTCCTCGAGGATCAGCCGGGGCACGCGCAGGTCGCTGCCCGGGACCGTGCCGGCCCCCGCACCGGCGAGGCCGTGGCGCCAGTGGTCAGGGTGGCCGGCGGCGTAGCGCACGACGGTGACGACCGGGGCGATGAGGCGGGCCGCCAGGTCCGGCAGCACCGCGCACAGCGGGCCGGCCTGGACGGATTCGGCGGCGAGGACGCCGACGACCGCGGCGGCCTCGGCGGTCGCGTCCTGCGCCGCGGTGCCGTCGAGCCGGCGGGTGTCGATGAGTTCGATGAGCTCGGGGATCCAGTCACTGGCGAGCCCGATGTGGGCGAACAGGCGGCCGCGGTCACCGTCCGGCCCCGCCACCGCACTGTCCACCGGGTCGAGCCCGGCGGCGGTGAGCAGGCCGGCGTAGTGGTCGGCGTCCACCAGCGCGATGCGCTCCGGCGTGGGGGTCAGGCCGAGGCCGGACCAGAACTCGGCGGGCAGTTCGTCGACGACGTTGAGCCGGGCGGCGCGGAACAGCAGCGTCGTCGCGGTCAGGGCCGGGCAGGTCGCCAGCAGTGCGGCCTCGTCACCGCCCGCGGCGATCTGCCGGGACAGGAACGTCCCGTAGAACGTCGTGATCCGCTCGAGTTCGTCACCGGTGATGTCGAGGTCGACGAAGACCTCGACCTCACCGAGTCGACGGGCGAGGTCGACCTCGGTCCCGGAGGCCCACGCGAGGAGGGTGTCGGACAGGTCGGCGATGGGGGAAAGGGCAGGGCTGGCAGTGGGGCTCTGAGACGTCACGGTCGCCCATTCTAGGACGGGTCGGAGACCGCGGCCCCGGCGGGCGCCGGATGCATCCGCTGGGAGATCACACGGGTCACCCCGTCCCCGCGCATCGTCACGCCGTAGAGCACGTTCGCCACGTCCATGGTGGGCTTCTGGTGCGTGATGACGATGAGCTGACTGTCCTCCCGCAGCTCCTCGAACAGGGCGATGAGGCGGCGCAGGTTGACGTCGTCGAGGGCCGCCTCGACCTCGTCCATGACGTAGAACGGGCTGGGGCGGGCGCGGAAGATCGCGACGAGCAGCGCCAGGGCGGTCAACGACTTCTCCCCGCCGGACAGCAGTGACAGCCGCTTGACCTTCTTGCCCGGCGGACGCGCCTCCACCTCGATGCCGGTGGTGAGCATGTCGTCGGGGTCGGTGAGGAACAGGCGTCCGGCACCACCGGGGAACAGGGTGTCGAAGACGTGCGGGAACTCCTCCGCGACGTCGTGCCAGGCGTCGGTGAACAGCTGGAGGATCGTGGCGTCCACATCCTGGATGACGCCCTCGAGGTCGCCGCGGGCCCGCTCGACGTCGTCGAGCTGGGTCGACAGGAACTGGTAGCGCTCCTCCAGCGCCGCGTACTCCTCGAGCGCCAACGGGTTGACCTTGCCGAGGGACCGCAGCGACTTCTCCGCCGCCTTGAGCTCCTTGGCCGCGGCCTCCCGGTCGAAGTCCTCGCCGGGGGCCTCGGCGAGCAGCTGGGCGGCGGACATGCCCAGTTGCTCGGTCGCCTGTTCCAGCGCCTGCTCGATGCGCAGCTGCGCCTGACTGCGGGCGAGTTCGGCCTGGTGGGACTTGTCGGTGAGGTGGTTGAGGCGCAGGGTCAGGCTGTCGACCTTGTCCTTGCGCTGCGACAGGGCCGCCTGCCACTGCCGGTGGGCCTCGGCGGTGTGCTGCCGGGCCTCCTCCGACCGTGCCAGGGCGTCCCGGATCCGCAGTTCGACCCGGCGGGCCTGGGCGTGCACCACCTCGGCGCGTTCGCGGGCCCGGCGGCGGCGTTCGGCGGCCTGCTCGAACTGCGCGCGGGCGGCGGCCTCCTGCCGCGCCTGCCGGCGCAGTCCCTCGGCCCGGCCACGGTGACTGCCCGCACGTTCCTCGGCGGTGCGCAGCCCCAGCCGGGCCTCCATCTCCATGGCGCGGGCCTGGGTGAGGGCCTGGGCGGTGGCGTCCCGCTCGACGGTGGAGGGTTCGTCGCCGGTCTCCTCGGCGTCCACCCGCGACAGCCGGTCGTCGACCTCCGCGGCCTCGGCGATGAGTTTCTCGCGGCGCTGTTCGGCCTCGTCACGCTGCTCGGTGGCCCGCGCCAGCAGCCGGGCGGCCTGCTCCGCGGATTTCGAGGCGGCCTCGGCCCGCTGCCGGGCGGCCTGGAGCCGGGTGGCGTGGTCCCGCACGGCGGCCTTCGCCGAGGCGGCGGCGGTGCGCAGTTCCTCCGCGGCCTGTTCCGCACCGCGCAGGGTGGCCTGCAGGTCGGACAGTTCCGCCCGGCGTGCGTCGGTGGCCGCGGTGGTCTCGGCGATGCGGGTGTTCAGTTCGACCGGGGACGCCCCACCGGAGCCGGCGGCCACCCAGCCTGCCCCGCAGAGCACGCCGTCGCGGGTCACGGCGCGCAGCCGGGGGTCGTCGGTGACGGTACGGCGTGCCTCGTCGACCGAGTCGGCGGCGACGACGTCGACGAGCAGGGCGGTCAACGGTGCGGTGATGTCGGTGCCGGCGGTGATGTCGATGTGGTCGAGCAGCCAGTCGGTGGGCCCGGCCGTGTCCGGCCGGTCGAGCCGCCAGGAGGATCCGAACCGCCCGTCGCTGCCGGCGGTGCCGTCCATGAGCAGGGAGCGGCCCTGCGCCGCGGCGACGAGCGCCTCGACCACCCGGGCGTCGGTGGAGCCGACGAGTCCTTCCGGCAGCACCGCGGCGACGGCGGCCGCCCAGCCGTCCCGGACCGTCACCAGCCCGGCCAGCGGTTCCAGTTCGCCGAGACCGAGCTCCCGCGCCGTGGTCACCGCGATCTCGCCGCCGTCGGTGGGCCGCAGCCGGTCGGTCCAGGCGGCGACACTCGCCTCGTCCCGGGCGATGGTGCGCTCCAGGTCCCGCTCGGTCCCCCGCAGCTCGGCGACCCGGGCCTCCGCCCCCGCGGACTCCTCGGCCGCCCGGTCGGCGGCCTCCTGCAGTCCACCACCCTGCGCCTCGACCTCGTCGAGCTGTTCGAGTGCCCCGGGGTCGGACGCCTCCTCGAGGGCGCCGCGCTGGTCGACGAGGGCCTGTTCCAGCCGCTCCAGCTCATTGTCGGCCGCGGTCCGGCGCTGGGCCAGGGCGTCCTGCTGCGACAACAGCCGCACGATGCCCTCCCGCCGGTCGGCGACCGCCCGGACCTGGGCCATGTGCTCGTGTTCGGCCTCGCGGGCGGCCTCCGCCCGGTCCTCGACCTCCTCGCGGACCTGCTCGAGGCGTTCGGTGGCGATCTCGACCTCCTCGTCGAGGGCGGCCTGTTCCTCCTCCGCCTGCTCCGCACGCGCCTCGAGCTCGGCGGGGTCCTGCCCGGTCCATTCGGTGCCGACCCCGGAATCGGCGGCCCGGTCGGCGGCGATGCGCAGCGTGGCGGAGTTCTTCTCCGCCACCGTCGACAGCCGGTACCACAGGGATTTCGCCGCCTCGGCCTGCTCCAGGGCGGTGCGCAGTTCCTCCTCGGTGGCGGTGAGTTCCCCGGTGTGCTCCTCCAGGGCGTCCCGCAGTTCGGTGATCTCCTCGGCGAGGACGGTGGCCTGCCCGTCGGCGTCCTGCAGTTCCGCGGTCAGGCGGCTGACCTTGTCGGCGGTGAGCAGCAGCCGGTTGTTCCGGATCGTGGCCTGGACCTGCTCGGCGCGCTGTGCGGTCTCGGCCTGCCGGGCCAGCGGCTTGAGCTGCTTGCCCAGTTCGTCGGTGAGGTCGTGCAGCCGGTCGAGGTTGCCCTGCATCGACACGAGCTTGCGCTGCGCCTTCTCCCGGCGACGGCGGTGCTTCAGCACACCGGCCGCCTCCTCGATGTAGGCGCGGCGTTCCTCCGGCCGGGACTCGAGGATCTGGGCCAGCCGCCCCTGGCCGACGATGACGTGCATCTCCCGGCCGATGCCCGAGTCACTGAGGAGTTCCTGGATGTCCATCAGCCGGGCCTTCGCCCCGTTGATCTCGTATTCGGACGCCCCGTCGCGGAACATCCGCCGGGTGACGGACACCTCCGAGTACTCGATGGGCAGTGCGCCGTCGGAGTTGTCGATGGTCAGGGTGACTTCCGCACGACCGAGCGGTTTGCGGTCCCCGGCGCCGGCGAAGATGACGTCCTCCATCTTGCCGCCGCGCAGGGTCTTCGCCCCCTGCTCCCCCATCACCCAGGCGAGCGCGTCCACGACATTGGACTTGCCGGAGCCGTTGGGGCCGACGACGGCGCAGATCCCGGGTTCGAGCTTCAGCGTCGTCGCTGACGCGAAGGACTTGAAGCCCTTCAGGGTCAGGGACTTGAGGTACATGGGGTGGTCGGTGTCTTTCAGCTAGCGGGTATCAAAGCCACTGTACCCGCCGCGGGGGCCGGTGACGTCGTGCACCACCGTGTCCACCCGGCCCGGCGTGTCACCGGATTTCAGCCAGGCGAGCAGCCGGTCGGTCGCCGTCTCGGGCCCTTCGGCGACGACGAGGACGCGGCCGTCGGGGTAGTTCGAGGCGAAGCCGACCAGGCCGAGTTCCAGGGCCTTCTTCCGCGTCGACCACCGGAAGCCGACGCCCTGCACGTGCCCGTGCACCCAGGCGGTGAGGCGGGCGGGGAGGTCGGTGGTGTCGGCGGTGTCCATGCCGAAGATCCTAGTCGGCGGCCCGGTCACCGTCGCGGTGACAACGGATACACAAATCGGTCGGTCCGTGGCACGGATGTCCCGGATTGTGTATCAGACGTCACCGGTCACCGCAGATCCAGCCGCATGAGGACGCGCGGGAACCCGTTGAGCACCGAGGTCGTCTCCGAGGCGAGGGTGAACCCGGCCTCCTCGAACATGTGGCGGGTCCCGACGTAGGCCATCGTCAGGTCCACCCGCTCCCCCGCGTTGTCCACCGGATAGGCCTCGACCGCCGGTGCCCCGGATGCCCGCGCATGCTCCACCGCGCCGGCAATGAGCTGACGGGTGATCCCCTTCTTCCGGTACCCGGGGCGGACCCGCAGGCACCACAGCGACCACACGTCCAGGTCGTCGATGTGCGGGATCCGCCGGTTCACGGCGAAACTCGTCGCCGACCTGGGGTGCACCGCAGCCCACCCGACCGGTTCCCCGTCCAGGTAGGCGACCACCCCGGGCGGCGGATCCCCGGCACACAGTTCCCGGACCCGTTCACCGCGCTGCGGACCGCGCAGGGCGTTGTTCTCCTTGCTGCGCAGCCGGTAGCTCAGGCAGAAGCACACGTTGGCCGTCGGCGACTTCTTCGGGCCGACCAGCGTGGCGACGTCCTCGAAGACAGTGGCCGGACGTACCTCGATGTCCATGTGCCCCATCATCCCCCGAAGGGCCTGACCCACCTACCCCCGCAGGCTGACCGGGTCGGCTGCGTCGAAGGTCTCGTCCTTGTCGTCCCAGCACTCCACGTTCTTCAGTCCCGGGATCATCGACCGGCGGAACACCGGGTCGAGGCCCTGCTTCTTCTGGATCCGGTAGTTGCGCAGCAGTTTGAGCACCACCGGGCACAGCGGGACCAGCGCACAGAGGTTGAGCACCACCATGGTCGCCGCGCCGGTGTCCGCCAGCGCCCAGATCGCGGGCACGTCCACCAGGGCGCCGAGGAAGACGCACACCACCACCAGCGACCGGAACACCAGCATCACCACCGGGTTCTTCGTGAAGTACTCCACGTTGGACTGGGCGAGGTAGTAGTTGCCGATCACCGAGGAGAAGGCGAGGAAGAACAGGATCAGGGTCACCGCATGGATGCCCCAGTCGCCGACCTGCGAGGCGACCGAGTCCTGGGTGAGTTTCGCCCCCTCGACCTCGGTGCCGTAGGTCGGGTGCGACAGCAGGATGATGAAGGCGGTCACCGAGCACACGATGAGCGTGTCGAAGTACACGCCGAGGGTCTGGACCAGTCCCTGCTTGCACGGGTGGGACGCCGCCGCGGTGCCCGCGGCATTCGGTGCGGACCCCTGGCCGGCCTCATTGGAGAACAGGCCGCGGCGCATACCGTTCATGAACGCGGCACCGACCGTCGCCCCGGCGAATTCCCTGAGGCCGAACGCCCCGCCGACGATGTCGCCGATCACCCGGGGCAGGTCGGAGATGTTCATCCCGATGACCAGCAGGCCGAGCAGGATGTAGGCGATCGCCATGAACGGGACGAAGATCTGGGTGAACGAGGCGATCCGCTGCACACCACCGAAGACGATCATGGCGGTGAGCAGGGCGACGGCCACCCCGATGACGACCTTCAGGGCGGTGGCGTCGCTGCCGACCGAGGTACCGACGGAGCTGACGATGGAGTTGGTCTGCAGCGCGTTGTTGATGAAGCCGAAGGTGACGGTGATGACCACCCCGAAGATGACCGCGAGCCAGCGGGCGTTCAGGCCGCGGGTCATGTAGTAGGCGGGCCCGCCGCGGTAGGCGTTGCTGGTGTAGTCGCGGGTCTTGTACAGCTGTGCCAGCGTCGCCTCGATGAAGGCGGTCGCCCCGCCGAGGATGGCGATCATCCACATCCAGAACACCGCCCCGGGCCCGCCGAGGGTGATGGCGACCGCCACACCGGCGACGTTGCCGGTGCCGACGCGGGACGCCGCGGAGATCGTGAACGCCTTGAACGGGGAGATGCTCTTCTGCGGACCGGCTTCGGCGCGTCCGGCGGCGAGGATCTCGTCCTCCTCGTAGGGCTGTTCGGTGACGGCCCGGAACATGTGGGGCAGCAGGCGGAGCTGCACCACCACCGTCCGGACGCCGAAGTACACGCCGGCGGCCAGGAGGATCCAGACGACCACGCCCCAGTAACCGTCGTTCAGTGAAGTGATGAAGTCCGTCATGGCTGCTGAGGTTACCGCACCGGTGGTCAGGCCACTGCCCCGACGCGGCCGCGCACGTTAGGCTGGCTGCCATGCTCCGCCGTCTTCCCCTCCCGGTCCGCCGGATCGAGGAGCTGGGCATCGACCCCGCCGACCGCCGCAGCTGGCCGGCCACCGTCCCCGCCGTCCGTGACCTGCTCGACCACGGTCTCGACCTCTCCCCGGTGACCGTGCTCGTCGGCGAGAACGGTTCCGGCAAGTCCACCCTGGTCGAGGCGGTCGCGGAGGCCTACGGGCTCAATCCGGAAGGTGGTACGCACAATGCGGTGCATGTCACCGAGCGGACCGAGTCCGGGCTCGCCGACCACCTCAAGCTCATCCGTGCCGGCGGCGCGCCCCGCAAGGGTGTGTTCCTCCGTGCCGAGACGATGCACGGCCATTTCACCTACCTGTCCGGTATCGGGGACGCCGGCCGCAACAACTTCCAGAGCCACGGTGAGTCCTTCATCGAGTTCGTCACCTCCCGCGCCGGCATCCGGGGCCTCTGGATCTTCGACGAGGCCGAGTCCGCGCTCTCCTTCAGCGGGTGTCTGCTGCTCATGGCCCAGATCTCCCGCCTGACGGAGCAGGGGTCGCAGGTCATTGTCGCCACCCACTCCCCGTTGCTGGCTTCACTGCCGGACGCCGAGATCCTCGAGCTCGACGACACGGGCCTCCCACCACCGGGACTACGACGACCTGGATCTGGTCCGGAACTGGCGGAATTTCCTCGACGAGCCCCGGCGGTTCCTCCGGCATCTGGGGTAGCACCCCGCCTCTGGCATCGACCCCGCCACCGATGCCGCTGGACTGTCTTTCCCCCACCTGGCAGCGCATCTGTCACACCGGCAGGCGTAAACGTCGTTCATCACCGCCTGCGGCATGGTTTTGGCCTGCCGCCCGGACAGATGCGCTGCCGGGGAGGTGATCATCGCCGGTGCAGAGGTGATCGCCCCGCGTCACCCACCCCGGGGTCACTCCGCCTGGCCGGCTACCTCCGCTGGCAGACCGGGCAGAAGTGCGAGGACCGGTTGGTCCACTGTTCCCGCACGATCGGCGTCCCGCAGCGGGGGCACGGCTGCCCCTCACGCCCGTAGACGTTGAGCGACCGGGAGAAGTAGCCGGAGGCGCCGTTGACGTTGACGTAGAGGTCGTCGAAGGACGTGCCGCCGGCGGCCAGGGCACGGGTCATGACCTCCGCCGCGGCGTCCAGCAGTGTGACCACGTCGCCCTGCCGCATCGCGGTCGCCTTCTTCCGCGGGTGGACCTGCGCGGCCCACAGGGATTCGTCGGCGTAGATGTTCCCGATCCCCGAGACCACGGTCTGGTCGAGCAGGACGCGTTTGATCTCGGAGCGCTTCTTCCGGATGACCCGCGCCACCTTCGCCGCGTCGAAGGCCGGATCGAGCGGGTCGAGGGCGATGTGCGCGACCGCCGCCGGTACCCGGTATCCCGACCCGTCGGCGGCGGGCACCCGGTCGCAGAGTTCCCAGCGGCCGAAGGTGCGCTGGTCGACGAAGCTCAGTTCGAGCTCCCGGCCGTCCTCGGTGACAAGTAGTGAGCGGATCCGCAGGTGCGGTGAGGTGACCTCGCCGGGTTCGCCGAGCAGCATCTGGCCCGACATGCCGAGGTGGACGAGCAGGCAGCGCGTCCCACCGGACGCCGCCCGGCGGGGCGTCAGTTCCAGCCACAGGTACTTGCCGCGGCGCCGGACCGCGTCGATGCGGACGTCGTCGAGCCCAGCCTCCAGTTCGGTGGCGCCGCCGGGCTGGCTGCGCACCGCACGCGGGTGCAGCACCTCGGTGCCCACCATGGTCGCGCCGGTGATGTGGGCGGCCAGACCACGGCGGACGACCTCGACCTCGGGGAGTTCAGGCATGACGGATTCCCGCGGGTCCGGGTCAGCTCAGTGCCCGGTAGGCCTCGCGGGCCGCATGGTGCTCGGCCTCCTTCTTGGTGTGGCCGTCCCCGCGGCCCTTCACCGCACCGTCGAAGGACACGGTGGCGTGGAAGGTCTGGTCGTGGGCCGGGCCGTCCGCCTCGGACTCGTAGACCGGGTCGACCGACATCCTCAGGTCGGACAGCCGCTCCAGCAGCACCGTCTTCCAGTCCATCGTCAGGCCGGTGGAGGGGGCGGTGGTGATGCGGCGTTCGAAGATGCGCAGCACCGTGGCCCGGGCGACGTCGAAGCCCTTCTCAAGGTAGATCGCCCCGAGCATCGCCTCCACCGAGTCGGCGATGATCGAGTGCTTGTCGGATCCGCCGGTCATCATCTCGCCGCGGCCGAGGAGCAGGTGGTCGCCCATACCGAGTTCCCGGGCAACGTCGGCGAGGGCGTACATGTTGACCACGCCGGCGCGCATCTTCGAGATGTCGGACTCCGAGCGGTCCGGGAACTGCCGGTAGAGCTGTTCGGCGACGGAGAGTCCGAGCACGGCGTCCCCGAGGAATTCGAGCCGCTCATTGTTGGGCAGGTTGCCGTTCTCGTTGGCGAAGGAACGGTGGGTGAGGGCGAGGCGGAGCATGTCGTCGGACAGCTCCACGCCCCAGGCGGCCAGCAGCGGGGCATGGTCGGTGCGGGTGAAGGCGGCCTCGAGGGCGGCCTCCCCGGTGAGACGGCGCTTACGGGACATCAGTTCTCTCCGTCTTCATCGGTGGCGCCGAACTTCTCGGCCAGCCCTGCCCAGCGGGGGTCGGGGGCGGCGGCCTGCTCCTCGGAGATGCCGTCGGGTTCCGGCGTCCCCTCATCGCACTCGCGGCCGTAGTCGGCGCAGGTGGGGTTGAACGGGAGGGTCAGTCCGGCCTCGTCGACGAAGAGCTGGGTCAGGTCGGCCCGGTCCTCCTCGACGAACAACGGCTCGAAGTCGTCCTCGCCGTCCCCGTCATCGGTGCCGGTCTTCCCGGCGTCCCGGGTGATGAAGTCGGGGCTGAGACCGAAGACATCGCTGACGTGCAGCTCCAGCGGCTCCTCGAGCGGGCTGAGGCAGCGGGAGCACTGGCCGGTGGCCGTGCCGTGCAGGGTGGCGTCCACCAGCAGGGACTCCCCCAGGTTCGTCACGTCGGCGATGATCTCGACCGGGGCACCCTCGGCCACACCGAGCATCTCGCCACCGAGGCGCTGGGGTGCGGGCCCCGAAGTCGTCAGGTGCTGGGGAAGCCCCGTGGTGCGCAGGGCCTCGCGGACGTCAAGCTGGAACGGATTGTTACTCACGGTGGTCATTTGTACCCCTGCCAGCGGTGACGGTGCCAATCAGGACGGCCGGTGGTGGTGCCGGTGCGAACGGTGTGGTCGATGCAGTCGGTGCAGTCGGTGCAGTCGGTGCGGGGTCAGCCCCGCGTGCCCCAGCCGTCCTCGCGGGAGGATTCCCGGACATCGCTGTGTTCGCCACGCCCGCCACGATCGCCACCGTCGCCACGCGGCGCGCGTGGTCCGGAGACCCCGGCGCCCTTGCGCAGTGCAGTGCGGTCGCGGGTGACGGTGCGCAGCGTGCCGGTGAGGGACTCCTCGAACTGAGCGAGGGTCGAGTCCACGTACTGGTCGCATTCGCGGCGCAGCCGGTCGGAGTCCGCGTGGGCGGACTCGACGATACGGCGGGCCTCGTCATTGGCCTGGCGGACGACCTCGGCCTCGCTGACCAGCCGCTGCTGTTCGGCGATGCCTTCGTTGACGGAGCGGTCGTAGGACTCGTTGCCGGCGGAGACCAGCCGCTGGGACTCGGACTCGGCGCGGGAGACCGTGTCCTCGGCGTCCCGGCGGGCGTCGCTGACGAGCCGGTCCGCCTCGGCCTCGGCGCGGGAGACGGTGGCGGTGGCCTGGTTCTCGGCGTCCGCGACCATCTCGTCGGCCTGGCGGCGGGCCTCGTCGAGGATGCGGTCGCGCTCCGATTTCGCGTCGGAGATCATGCCCTCGGCCTCGTCCTCGGCCTCGGCGAGGACCGCGTCCCGGCGGTCGAGGACGTCCTGGGCGTCGTCCATCTCGATCGGGATGGCCGTCCTGACCTCGTCGAGCAGATCCTGGACCTCGCGCCGCGGAACCATGCAGTTCGACGTCATCGGCACGCCGTACGCCTGGTCCACCATGTTCTGGAGATCATCAAGGCCCTGGAATGTCTTGTACATGCCGACCAGCATGCCAGAAACAGTGCGGATGGGGCTGGTGTGACACGCGAGGTCCAGTTGCACGCCCCGGGAGGTTGCGGACGCCGCCGGTGTCGGTTTTCAGAACCGGGAGGTCGGTCACGTCCCGGGACGGCCGGAGTTACGAACCCAGGTGCCGTCCGGGAACAGAAAAATCGACCCGTCGGTTCGTTCCACGGACGTCGGGGTCGGTGCCGGACTCGGGATGCGTCACGGAGCGACTCCGTTCACGTCATCCCGTTAGTCGTCTCCGCGACCTCGCCGGGACGGACGTCTAGTCCGCGCGGTAGCGCTCCGCGACGGCGTCCGCCACGTTCTCCGGCAGCAGCCCGTGGACGTCGCCACCGTACTTCGCGACCTCCTTGCAGATCGACGAGGAGACGTACCCGTACTTCGGGTCGGTGAGCAGGAAGAAGGTGTCGACCCCCGTCAGCCGCTGGTTCATCTGCGCCATCGGCAGTTCGTACTCGTAGTCCAGGGAACTGCGGAGCCCCTTCACCAGTGCAGGAATCTCATGGTCGGAGAGGTAGTCGACCAGCAGACTGTCCCAGGTGTCCACGGTGATCTTCGACACCTCGGGGCCGCCGTGCTCGGCGAGCGCCCCCTGGATCAGGTCGATCCGCTCCTGCGGGGTGAACAGGCCGGACTTGTTGGGGTTGTAGGTGACCAGCACCGTCACCTCGTCGAACATCCGCGCGGCACGGGTGAAGACGTCGATGTGGCCGTTGGTGACGGGGTCGAAGGACCCGGGGCAGCAGACTCGCATGACGGACATTCTATGCCCGCCGGTACCCTGGCCCGCATGCTGGACATCCTCGGCGGCGCGTTCAGCGCCCTGCTCGACATCGATTTCGTCGCCTCTCTGGCGACCCGGTCGGCGACAGTCCACCTCAGCGGCCCCGGCAGCGGGCGCGCTGCCCGCGAGCTCCTCGCCGACCCCTCCCCGGCCTGGCCCGGCCGCGTCGTCCGCGCCCAGGTCGAGACCGTCGACGACGGTCTCCGGGTCTCCTGGTACCGGTGGCGCCGCCGGACGCCGTCCTGGTCGGCCTACACCGGGCAGCTCGACCGGGAGCTGGCCCGCCGGTACCCGGAGCTCACCGTGACGGTGACGAAGGGCCGGCTGCCGGCGGCGATGGTCGACGAACGGGACCGGCCGTGACGCAGGTGCAGAGCCCTGTTCAGGCCCCGGCGCCCCGCCAGATCGCCATGTCCATCCGGGCGATGCCGAAGGTGCGCTTCTTCAGTTTCTGGCCGGTCGGCTCGAAGCCCGCCGGCCAGTCGACTCCGGCGGAGTCCACGTGGCGCTCCACGACGACGACGGCGTCCGGGGCGAGCGTGGGCACCAGCGCGGCGACCATCTCGTCGACCGCCTCGTCGGTCAGTGCGTACGGCGGGTCGGCGAGCACCATCGTGTAGTGGTTGCGCGGCGCATTCGCCAGGAATGCGGAGGCCTTCGCCTCCACCACCCGGGTGTGCGGGTGGCCGACGGTCGCGATGTTCTTCGTGATCGTGGCGCACGCCCGGTGGTCGGCCTCGACGAGGGTGACATCCGCCGCCCCGCGGGACGCCGCCTCCAGACCGAGTGCCCCGGAGCCGGCGAACAGGTCGAGGACGATCTCACCGTCGAAACCGAAGCGGACCTGCAGGGAGGAGAACAGTCCCTCCCTCGCCCGGTCGGAGGTCGGTCGGGTGACCTCGTCGGGCACCTTCAGGGTGCGGCCGCGGGCGGTGCCGGAGATGATGCGGGTCACGGCAGGGCCTCGATCCGCAGCAGGGCGTCCCCGCCGGAGACGTCGGCGAAGTCGTCGACGATCCCGCGGCGCACGGTCCCCGGCCCCGGTGCCTCGACCGGGGCCTCGAGCTTGACCGCCTCGACGACGGCGAGGCGGTCGCCGGTGGCCACGGTCTGGCCGTCGGCGACCTCGAACCTGACGATCCCGGCGAAGGGTGCGTAGATGTCCATGACCACCGAGTCTATCGGGGCCGTGCCCGCGCCACCGACCCGGCCGGGAGACAGGGACGTGAGTCAGGGCCGGGCACTCAGCTGCGTTCGATGTACTCCTGGTCGTCGCCGGCGATGTCGGCGACCAGGGCCCGGGCCAGCGCCGGGTCATAGTCGACGAGGTCCTCGGCGTACCGGCGGGCCTCGGCGATGATCTCCCCGTCGTCCACCAGGTCGAGCAGCGTGGTGCGGCGCAGCCGTGCCCCGGACTGCGCCTCCCCGAGGACATCGCCTTCGGTGCGGGTCCGCAGGTCCAGTTCCGCCAGCCGGAATCCGTCGGTCGTCGCCGCGACCTGGTCGAGCCGGTGGTACGAGCGGGCGGAACCGGGGGTCGCCCCCGGATCCCCGGCGGGCAGCGCGGTGGTGCACAGGAAGCACAGGGAGTCCGCTGTGCCACGGCCGACCCGGCCGCGCAGCTGGTGGAGCTGGCTGACGCCGAAATTCTCGGCGTCGAGCACCGCCATCACCGTCGCCCCCGGCACATCGACCCCGACCTCGATGACGGTCGTGGCGACGAGGACGTCGAGGTCCCCGGCGGCGAGGTCCGCCATGACCTCGTTCTTGTCGTCCATCCGGCCGTGCAGCCGGCCGATGCGCAGGCCGGCCAGCGGCCCGGCCGACAGCCGGTCGGCGACGTCGTCCACCCCGCCCTCGCCGTCGATGCGGGGCACGACGATGAACGCCTGGTGGCCGGCGGCGACCTGTTCCCGGATGACCGCCCACACCCGGTCGATCCAGCTGCGTTTCCACATCGGCACGACGAAGGACTTCACCGACCCGCGGCCGGCCGGTGATCCGGAGAGCGTGCAGATCTCCAGGTCGCCGAACATCGTCATCGCCACGGTGCGCGGGATCGGGGTGGCGGTCATGACGAGCAGGTGGGGCGTCCGGTCGACCGGGGAGGTCTCCCGCAGCCGGTCGCGCTGCCGGACGCCGAACCGGTGCTGCTCGTCGACGACGACCATCCCCAGGTCGAAGAACTCCACCGAGTCCTGGATGACAGAGTGCGTACCGATGACGATGTCGGCGGTGCCCGCGACGATGTCGAGCAGCGCGGCCTTGCGGGCGGCGGCGCGCTGCGAGCCGGTGAGCAGGGTGACCGTCACCCCGGTGCCGTCGAGCAGGCGGGTGAGGGTCTCGGCGTGCTGGGTGGCGAGCACCTCGGTCGGGGCGAGGAAGGCGCACTGGCCGCCGGAGTCCACCACCCGCAGCATCGCCAGCAGCGCGACGACCGTCTTGCCGGAACCCACGTCGCCCTGCAGCAGCATGCTCATCGGCGCGGTCGGTGCGGTCGGGTCGTTGCCCTCCATCGCGTCGCCGATCTTCTCCAGGGCACTGTCCTGGGTGGCGGTGAGGGTGAACGGCAGCCGGGAGATCAGCGCGGCATAGGCGGAACCGGGGCGGACCGGCACGACGGGGCGTGCGAGCCGGACGGTCGTCTCCGCCCGACGCAGCGCCATGACCAGCTGCAGGCCCAGTGCCTCGTTGAATTTCAGGCGGGTCCGGGCGGCGTCCGGCCCCTCCTCCGGCGGCTGGTGGACGTCGTGGAGCGCGGTGGCGAAATCGATGAGCGGCCCGCCCCACATCCGTGGCCAGGCCGGCGCCCCGGGATGGTGCGGCAGCATCTCCGAGGGGCTGCCCATCGCGGCCAGCACCTGGCCGGTCACCGCCATGACCTCCGCGGAGCTGGTGCCGGGACGCCGCCGGTAGGTCGGCAGCCACGGCTTCGACAGCAGCTGCTGGGCCGCCCGCATCCCGCCGGAGACCTCGACGATCGTCGCCAGCGGGCCGAAGGCGCCGAACGCCGCCTCGTACTCGGCCTCGGTCCGGGGCCGCCCCTCCGGCAGCGGGGCGGGGTGCAGGGTGATGTAGCTGGGGTTCTTCAGCTGCCACTGGTCGCGGAACAGGCCCAGCTTCCCGGAGAGCATCATCTTCGCGCCCGGCTGGATGAACGGCCTGTGCTGCCGGACGTTGCCGAACAGTGCGGAGCTCATCTCCACCCCGTCGACGACGAAGTGGAAGGTGAGGATCTCGCGGGGGCCGCGCCGGCCCCGGTTGTCCTGCACCCGGGCGTCGGTGATCTCCGCGAGGCAGGTCAGCTGGTCGCCCTCCTCGGGTTCCGCCCCGTGCCGGTCGGCGAAGGCGCCGGTGGCGCTGGAGTGGACGTAGGAGACCGGGAAGTTCAGCAGCGCCTCCCCCATCGTCGCCAGCCCGGGTTTGCCCGCCAGGGTCCGGGCGCGCTCGGGCGTGACCACCAGGCTCAGCGGCCGTGGATCGTCCCAGCCGAGCATCTACTCCACCCCCACCTGCGCGACCATGCCGAGACCGGGCACGGGGATGGTGTGGACCTCCACGCCGGGCCAGGACGCCGCCAACGACTCCTGCACCGTGGCCCCCTTCTCCTCCGGCAGCGCCGGATCGTAGAGGACGGTGACCAGTTCCCCGCCGTCGGCGAGCAGGTCACCGGCGGTCGCCACGACCGCGTCGGCGGTCGAGTCCGCCGCCGACCCGGGGACGACGGCACTGCGCTGCGCGGAGACGGCGTCCGCCATCTCCTCGGCATTGTCCTCCGCGTCGGCGGACGCACTGTAGACGGCGAGGGCGGCGAGCCCGCCGACGAGACTGCCGGTGTCCACCACGGTGAGGCCGGCGGCGAGCGCGGCCGGCAGTGCCCCGGTCTCCTGCCCGTTGGTCAGCACGATGCTGACCCGGTCGTCGGGCAGGACCTCGGCCGGGTCGCCGACGGTCGCCCCGGCCCGCGCGAAGATCTCCCGGGGGCCGCCGGCCGGCGCCAGCGCGTACACCGGGGAGGTCCGGTGGTTCCGGCCCCGGTCGTGTTCCGTCACACCGGACTCGGGAAGAACCTCCAGCCGCAGGTCACCGACCTCACCGAGGGCGAAGATCTCCTCGATCAGCGGACCGGCGCTGCGGGTGTGGACATGTGCCCGGTGGGCGCCACCGCCGTCACCGACGACGATGACGCTGTCCCCGCTGCGCTCCAGGACGGTGCGCAGCCGGTCGGCGGGGCCGCGGAAGGTGAACATGATCTCCAGGGCGGCGCCGGCCCCGGTCACCGCGCACTGTTCCGGGGCACCGTCGCCGGTGCCCGACCCGGTCCCGTCGCCGGTCTCTGCCCCGGCATCCGTCGTCCCCGCGGCGGTGCCGGCCAGCGCATCGTGCAGCGCGTCGAGGATGACGACGAGCCCCCGGCCGCCGGCATCGACCACACCGGCCTCCCGCAGGGCGTCGAGCTGGTCCGTCGTCGCCGCGAGGGCCTCCTGGGCCGCCGTCCGGGCGGCGTCCGCCACGACGGCGAGCGGGGCGTCCGGTCCGACGGCCGCGGCACCGGCGGCGGCGCGGCGCAGCACCGTGATCACCGTGCCCTCCACCGGATCGGACATGGCGGTGCAGACGAGCCGTTCGGCCCGGGTGAGCATCGTGGGCACGGCGGTCGCGTTGAGCTCACCGGTCGGTGACATCGAGGCGGTCTCGGCCAGCGCCCGGAGGATCTGGCTGAGCACCATGCCGGAATTCCCCCGCGCACCGCGCACCGCCCCGGCGGCCAGGGCCGCGGCGACGGTGGCGGCGTCCTGCGGGGCGGGCAGCTGCATCGCATCGAGCGCAGCGACCGCGGACTCCATCGTGGCGGTCATGTTCGACCCGGTGTCCGCATCCGGGATCGGGAAGACGTTGAGACCGTTGATCTCGCTGCGGTGGTGGTGCAGCAGCTCAGCCGACCGGCGCGCCCACGCGGCGATGAGTTCACCGGTCAGGCCGGCGTCCCGCGGATCGTTGTGCGGTGCCACCTACGCCACCTCCTGGTCGGCCAGGGACCAGTCCACCTCGCCGACACCCTGGTCGGCGAGGATCCGGTTGGCGCGGGTGAACGGGTGGGAGCCGAAGAACCCGCGGTAGGCCGACAGCGGTGACGGGTGCGGGGACAGGACGCACCGCTGCTTCCCCACCGTCGTGGCGACCTCCTGGGCCTGCCGGCCCCACAGGATCGCCGCGACCGGACGCCGGGAGAGATGGTCGACGACAGCCCCGGTGACCTGCTCCCAGCCCATACCGCGGTGACTGCCCGCGGCACCGGCGCAGACGGTGAGCACCCTGTTGAGCAGCATCACCCCGTGCCGGGTCCACGGGGTGAGATCGGCGGATTCCGGACGCGGCAGACCGAGGTCGTCGACGTACTCGGTGTAGATGTTCTGCAGTGACTTCGGCAGCGGCCGGGTCGTCGCCGCCGAGGAAAAGGACAGTCCGACCGCGTGGCCCGGGGTGGGGTACGGGTCCTGGCCGAGGATGAGCACGCGCGTCTCGTCGGCGGGCCGGCTCAGCGCCCGGAAGATGTTCTCCGGGGCGGGCAGGACCTGTTCCCCGTCGGTGATCCGGGCGGCGGCCCATTCGGCGGCCTCGCTCAGTGAGACGCCCCGGACCGTCTCCAGTTCGTGGCGCCACGTCGGGTGCACGGTGGCGAGGATCCGCCCGGCGAGCCGTTGGGTGTCGCTCACAGCGAGTCCCACCCCCCGCTGAATGCGGGGATCTGGCCGTCGACGGTGACCGGCGGCAGGCCGGCGCCGTCAGTACCCTCAGCACCGTCGGGGTCGGCGACGGCGACGACCTCGCCGATCGCCCGGTAGCCGGCGGGCGGCTCGTGGGCGGTCGTGCCGACCAGGGTGTGGTCCTCCCCGCCGGTGAAGACCCACTGCCACGGGTCCACGCCGAGGACCTCGGCGGCGTAGTAGAGCTGCGCGTCGGGGGTCAGCGCCGCACCGTCGAGGTTGATCCGGACGCCGGACCGGCGCGCCAGGGTGGTGAGGTCGTGGATGAGGCCGTCGGAGTTGTCGGTCATCGACGCCATCTCCGCCGCGCGTGCGACCGACCCCCGGCCGACGACGAGCTGCGGGGAACAGTGCCGCTGCACCAGGTCCTGGAGCACCGGATCGTCCGGCACGTTCGCCCGGCCGCCGAAGTACTCCAGCAGTGCCTGGCCGGCGGCGGAGTGCCCCATCACCCCACCGGCGACGACCGTGTGCCCGACCTCGGCACCGTCGACGGTGAGGGCCCGGTCCGGGCCGGAGAGCACCCCGATCGCCGTCACCGAGATCACCAGCTGGCGGGCGCGGACGACATCCCCGCCGACAAGTTCCACGGCCCACGGGGCCGCCGTCGCCCCCATCCCGCGGGCAATCTCACTGACGATGTCGAGCGGCAGGTCACCGGGGGTCGCCAGGGACATGAGCACGGCGGTCGGCCGGGCCCCCATCGCCTGGATGTCGGCGAAATTCTGGGTGACGGCCTTCGCCCCCACCTCGAAGGGGGTCGACCAGTCGAAGCGGAAGTGCTCGTCCTCGACGAGGACATCGGTGGAGGCGACATGCCGGGAATTCGGCGGATCCGGGTCCAGGACAGCGGCATCGTCGCCGTTGACCGAACTGGGGGCCGCGTCACGGATGGCCGCGATGGTCCCCGCCTCCCCGGCCTGTGCCACCGTGCGTGTCCCTGTCATCGGCGTTGCCCGCGTCCTCTCGTCAGTCGTCGCTACGGCGGACCGTAGTATCGGAGCCATGTCGAACGGTTCCGAAGTCTCCGATCAGGGTAGCAGCACCACCGGACAGGACGGCGCCACCGGGCGACGGGGGGTGAACCGCCGGGCGGTGCTCGCCCTGGTGATCGCCCTCGTCTTCGTCGCGGCCGTGCTCGGCGGGGCGAAGATCCTCGTCGACCGCAATGTCTACACCGCCGTCGCGATGGGTCCGGTGGACTCCCCCGCCGCGGATTCGCAGACCTGCGCCGACGTCGTCGGCGCCCTGCCCGACCGGACCTCCGACTACCGGTCGGTCGATGTGGCGGACCCCGCCCCGGCCGGGACGGCGGCCTACCGGGATTCCGGCGGGACGGAACTGACGGTGCGCTGCGGGGTGAACCTCCCGGCGCAGTACTCGGTGCTCAGCGAGACCACCGGGCACGGCGGCGTCGAGTGGCTGCAGGTCACCGACGCCACCCCCGGCTCCGACCTCACGACCTGGTACTCCGTGGGCGTCTCCCCCGTCGTCGCCGTCACCGGATCCCACGGCGCCGATGACGCGGCCGCCCTCACCGGGTTCGGCACCGCCCTCGCCGGACACACCGACGGTGCGGACGCCCCCGCCCCCGCCCCGGTCCCCCTCACCGACCTGCGGCAGGACGCCGCCTCAGGTGCCGCAGCCGACCGGTGCACCGGACTGCTCGACGGCCTGCCCGACGGGTTCGGCGACTACCGGCGGATCGCCGCCGATGACCCGCGCGCTGCCGACCTGCCCGACCGTGCCGCGGCCTGGACCGCCCCCGGCCTGGAGCCGGTGGTGGTGCGCTGCGGCGTCCGGCTGTCTGACTCCTATCAGGCCGGTGCCCGGCTGACCCAGATCAACGACGTCCCCTGGTTCGAGGACACTGCACTGGCGCAGGGGTCCACGGCGGGTGTGTGGTACGCCCTCGGCTACGCCCCCACCGTCGCAGTCTCCCTGCCGACCGACGCGGGGAACCAGGTGCTCACCCAGGTCAGTGAGCAGATCGCCGGGTCCTTCCGGAAGACCGGCGAATAGCGTCCCTCCCCTGCCCCCGACTCTGAGTCCGACCGACACCTCGGTTCGCACACCCGGCGTCCCCGGGGTGTTCCGCTAGGCGCGCGGTGCGAGCGCCCGGGCGATGAGGATGTCGAGCAGTTCGGGGTAGGCCACCCCGGAGGCCTCGAACATCTTCGGGTACATGCTGATGGGGGTGAACCCCGGCATGGTGTTCGGCTCGTTGAGCACCGGACCGTCCTCGGTGACGAAGAAGTCGACCCGGGCCAGCCCCTCGCAGCCCAGCGCCCGGAAAGTCTCCACCGCCCAGCGGCGCACGGCGTCCGCCTGACCGTCGGGCAGCGGGGCGGGGATCTCGTAGCTGATGATGTCGTCGAGGTACTTGGTGTCGAAACCGTAGAACCCCTCCGGACCGTCCTCGGTGCCCTTGAGCAGGGACGGGTGGGAGGCGTGGACGGTCCCGTCGGGGTACTGCAGCACCCCGCACTCGACCTCCACACCGTGGAGCATGGCCTCGACGAGGACCTTGGAATCGTGGTCGAAGGCCAGGTCCAGGGCGGCGGGCAGCGCGTCCCAGTCACTGACCTTGGTGATGCCGATCGACGAGCCGCCGCGGGCGGGCTTGACGAAGACCGGCAGTCCCAGCTGCTCGTGCTCGGCGGCGGTGAGTTCGCGCCGCTCGGTGAGGACGACCTCGTCCCCGACCGGGATACCGGACGCCCGGGCGATGAGCTTGGTGTACTCCTTGTCCATGCAGGCCGCGGAGGCCAGCACCCCGTTGCCGACGTAGGGCACCCCGGCGAGCTCCAGCAGCCCCTGGACGGTCCCGTCCTCACCGTCCCGGCCGTGGAGCACCGGGAAGACGACGTCGACGGCGGCGTAGAGGGAGCCGTCGTCGAAGCGGAACTCCTTCGCCTCCCCGCCGAGAGTGAGGTGCACCGACCGGCCGCCGCCGACGGTGGGCAGTTCCCGGCCGTGTGCGGTGAGCTTGTCGGTGTCGGTCGTGCCCTTGACCCACCGGCCGTTTTCCGTGATGCCGACGGGCACCACCTCGTAACGCTCCGGGTCGAGGTGCCCGATCACCGCGGCGGCGGAGATGCAGGAGACGCTGTGTTCGTCGCTGTGTCCCCCGTAGAGGACGGCGACGCGGGTACGGGGGGCTGGGGAGACAGGCTTGTCAGTCACAGGGGCCAAGTGTAGCGGTGACCCGACCCCCGGTTCACTCCGCCTTGCGGGTGCGCCCCAGCAGCGCCCGGATCGCCTCGCCCACGCTGCCGCCGTGGTGGCAGACCTCGACGACGGCCCGGGTGATCGGCATGTCCACCCCGTGGTCGGCGGCGATCTCGGCGATGGAGATCGAGGAGATCACGCCCTCGGCGACCTGGCCACGGGTCGACTGCCGCGCCTGGTCGAGGGTCTCACCGCGGCCCAGCCGCTCGCCGAAGGTGCGGTTGCGCGACAGCGGCGAGTTGCAGGTCGCCACGAGGTCCCCGAGGCCGGCGAGCCCGGCCATGGTGCGTTCCTGACCGCCGAGTGCGACGACGAGCCGGGTGATTTCGGCGAGGCCGCGGGTGATGACCGTGGCGGTGGAGTTGTAGCCCATCCCCTTGCCCGCCGCCATCCCGCAGGCCAGGGCGATGACGTTCTTGCAGGCGCCGGCGATCTCGCAGCCGATGACGTCGTCGTTGGTGTACGGCCGGAAGTAGGGTGCGGCGACCGCGGTCTGCACGGCCACGGCCCGCTCGGCGTCGCGGCACGCCACGACGGTGGCGGCGGGCTGGCGCTGGGCGACCTCGTAGGCGAGGTTGGGTCCGGAGAGCACCGCCACCCGGTCCTCGTCGACCCCCGCCACGTCGGCGATGACCTGGCTCATGCGGCGCCGGCTGGAATGTTCGATGCCCTTGGTGAGGCTGACGAGCGTGGCGTCCGGCCCGATGAGGTCGCGCCAGCCGCCGAGGTTGTCGCGCATGGACTGGGAGGGGATGCCGAGGAAGACGATGTCGGCGCCGGTGAGGGCGGTGGCGGGGTCACTGGTGGCCCGCAGCGAGTCCGGCAGCGTGATGTCGGGCAGGTAGCGGGCGTTGCCGCCGGCGTTGATCTCCTCGGCGACCTCGGGGCGGCGCGCCCAGAGGGTGACGGGGCAACCGGCGTCCGCGGCGATCTTCGCCACCGTCGTCCCCCACGACCCTGCCCCCATCACGGCGACGCGGCTGTTGCTGCCAGGACTTGCCATACTGCCCGTTCTCCTCTCGTTGGTACGATGTACCCCGGTACTTCAGACTATTGAACCAGACGCGCCCGCCGCCGTGGACCGAACCCGGTGATGGTGTCGGGCGGCACAGGAAGGTTTCCATTGTGATCTCACATTCCGGCACCGGCGACCTCTCCACCTCCATCGCCTCCCGGTCCTTCGAACACGCCCCGGTCGCCCGCATCGGCAGCGCCCCCGGCGACGAGTTCGAGAATCCCACCTTCGCCGCCGGTGCGGTGCTCTGGCGCCGGACCGGCGACGGGCGGGATCCCGCCAGCCCGGAGACCGCTGACCCGGCGGCGATCGAGATCGCGGTCATCCACCGGCCCCGCTACGACGACTGGTCGCTGCCCAAGGGCAAGGTCGACAAGGGTGAGAATCTGCCGCAGACCGCCGCCCGGGAGATCCGGGAGGAGACCGGCTACTCGCCCGCCCTCGGGTGGCTGCTCGGCTACGTCCACTATCCGGTCGGCAAATCCACCAAGGTCGTCTACTACTGGACCGCCGAGGTCACCGACCGTTCCGCCGCCGTCCCGGAGGACACCGACGAGGTGGAGGAACTGCGCTGGCTCTCCCCCGCCGCCGCCCGCGACATCGTCAGTTACGCCGCCGACCGCGAGGTCATCGACGCGGCGCTGGACGCCCTGGGCCGGGGTGCGGTCCGCCGGGTGCTCTATGTCCGCCACGCCAAGGCCGCCGACCGCCGCGGCTGGCAGGGCGACGACCAGCTGCGCCCGCTGACGAGGAAGGGCCGGCGGCAGGCGGAGTCGCTGGTTCCGGCGCTCGCCGCCTACCGGCCCGGGTCGGTCGCCGCGGCGCTGCCCGAGCGGTGCGTGGACACGGTCTCCCCGCTGGCCGACGCGCTCGGCCTCGAGGTCGTCACCGACCCCAATCTGGGGGACGCCGTCCTGGAGTTCTCCCCCCGCACCGCGATCGAGTCGCTGGCGAAGGCGTGTTCGGCGAAGGTCAGTGTCGTCGCCTCCCAGGGCGATGCGATCCCCGCGGTCGTCCAGGGGCTCGCGGCGGACGCCGGCTTCGAGATCGACGACTTCCGGGCGAAGAAGGCGTCGGTGTGGGTGCTGCACGTCGCCGAGAACGAGCAGCTGCTCGGCGCGGACTACCTGGCCTCCCCGCTGCCGGTGAAGTGACCGGACGGGGTCAGCGGATCACCGGCTTGAAGGAGGGGCGCGTCGCCTCGTAGGCGGCGATGGCGTCCTCGTCCTGCAGGGTGATGCCGATGTCGTCGAGACCGTTGAGCAGGCGCCAGCGGGTGTCGTCGTCGACCTCGAAGGGGAAGACGTGCTCGCCGAGGGTCGCGGTGCGGGACTCGAGGTCGACGGTCATCTCCGCACCGGGCTGCTGCTCCAGCAGTTTCCAGATCAGTTCGATCTGCTCCTCCGGCATGATGCCGGCGAGCAGGCCGTTCTTGGCGGTGTTGCCGCGGAAGATGTCACCGAAGCGCGGGGAGAACACGACCCGGAAGCCGTAGTCCAGCAGCGCCCAAACCGCGTGCTCGCGGGAGGATCCGGTGCCGAAGTCGGGGCCGGCGACGAGCACCGAGGAGTGCACGTAGGGCGCCTGGTTGAGGATGAACGCAGGGTCGGTCCGCCAGGACTTGAACAGGCCGGACTCGAAGCCGGTCTTCGTGACGAGCTTGAGGTATTCGGCGGGGACGATCTGGTCGGTGTCCACGTTGGACCGCTTCAGCGGCAGCGCGACCCCGGTGTGGGTGGTGAAGGCCTTCATGGTGCTCTCCTCTCTCTACAGGTCCGCGGGTGAGGCGAAGTGCCCCAGCACGGCGGTGGCGGCGGCGACGGGCGGGGAGACCAGGTGGGTGCGACCGCCCTTGCCCTGGCGTCCCTCGAAGTTGCGGTTGGAGGTCGAGGCCGAGCGCTCGCCCGGGTCGAGCTGGTCGGGGTTCATCCCCAGGCACATCGAGCAGCCGGCGGTACGCCATTCGGCGCCCGCCCCGAGGAAGATCTGATCCAGCCCCTCCTCCTCGGCCTGCATCTTCACCCTCGTAGACGAGGGCACGACCATCATCCGGACGCCGTCGGCGACCGTGCGGCCCCGGAGGACCTCCGCGGCGGCGCGCAGGTCCTCGATGCGACTGTTGGTGCAGGAGCCGAGGAAGACGGTGTCCACCTCAATGTCGCGCAGCGGGGTGCCCGGTGCCAGCCCCATGTACTCCAGGGCGGCTTCGGCGGCGACACGTTCGGTCTCGTCGGTGATGTCGAGCGGGTCGGGCACCGACCCCGACAGCGGCAGCCCCTGGGAGGGGTTGGTGCCCCAGGTGACGAAGGGGGTCAGCGCGGATCCGTCGATCTCCACGACCGTGTCGTATTCGGCCCCCTCGTCGGTGGCCAGGGAGCGCCAGTAGGCGACCGCATCGTCCCAGTCCTGCCCGGTGGGCGCGAAGCGGCGTCCCTTCAGGTAGTCGAAGGTCGTGTCGTCGGGGGCGATCATGCCGGCGCGGGCGCCGGCCTCGATGCTCATGTTGCAGACCGTCAGCCGGCCCTCCATGGACAGGTTGCGGATCGCCTCGCCGCGGTACTCGATGATGTGGCCCTGGGCGCCGCCGGTGCCGATCTTCGCGATGATGGCGAGGATGAGGTCCTTGGCGGTGACTCCCGGCTGCAGCTGGCCGCTGACCTCGATGGCCATCGTCTTGAACGGGCGCAGCGACAGGGTCTGGGTGGCCAGGACGTGCTCGACCTCACTGGTGCCGATGCCCATGCCGATGGAGCCGAAGGCGCCGTGGGTGGAGGTGTGCGAGTCGCCGCAGACGATGGTCATGCCGGGCTGGCTGGCGCCGAGCTGAGGGCCGACGGTGTGGACGATGCCCTGGTCGGCGTCGCCCATGGGGTGCAGTTCCACGCCGAATTCGGCGCAGTTCTTCCGCAGCGTCTCGACCTGGGTGCGGGAGACCTTGTCCTCGATCTCCAGCAGGTTGCCGCTGTGGACGCCGATGGTGGGGACGTTGTGGTCCTCGGTGCCCAGGGTGAGGTCGGGGCGCCGGACGGGGCGTCCCGCCTGGCGCAGGCCGTCGAAGGCCTGGGGGCTGGTCACCTCATGGATGAGGTGGAGGTCGATGTAGATGAGGTCGGGTTCCCCGTTCTCCCCCTTCTTCACGACGTGGTCGTCCCAGACTTTCTGGGCGAGGGTGCGTGGCGTGGTCACCGCCGCCGCGTCCTCCTGCTGCCGGTTCTGCTGTGTCACAGCGTTCACGGGCCTTCTCTCCTCGGTGCTGACAGGGTCGGCCGTGCGCTGCCGCGGGGCCGGGTCGTCATCCCCGGACCTCCGTGACAGTTCCACGGAATGGAATGTATAGTATCAGATTATGGGAAACACCTCCGACGCCCCTGCGCCCGTCACCAGCGGTATCCAGGTGCTCGACCGCGCCTTGCTCATCCTCGGCATCGTGGCCCGGCGCCCGCACAGCCTCTCCGAACTCTGCGAGACCACCGGTCTCCCCCGCGCCACCGCCCACCGTATCGCCGTGGCGCTGGAGAAGCACCGTATGGTCACCCGGCTCGACGACGGTCAGTGGACCGCCGGCCCCGCCCTCGCCGAGCTCGCCCCGAAGTCCTCGGCCCGGCTCGACGAGGCCGCCGAGTTCGTGCTGCCCAACCTGGTCAAGCGCACCGGCGAATCCGTCCAGCTCTACAAGCTCTCCGGCAATGAGCGGATCTGCGTGGCGACCGCCGAACCGCCGCTGGGTCTGCGGGACACGGTCCCGGTCGGTTCCCGGATGACGCTCACCGCCGGGTCCGCGGCCAAGGTGCTCGTCGCCTATGCCCCGCCGGCGTTCCAGGCCTCGGTCCTGGAGCACTCGGTGTATTCCGCCGCGGACCTGGAGAAGGTCCGCATGGCCCGGGTCGCGGAATCGATCGGCGAGCGCGAACCGGTGCTGGCCAGCGCCTCAGTCCCGGTGCGGGACGCCACGGGGGTCATCGCAGCACTGTCGATCTCCGGCCCGGTCGACCGGATGGGCCCCTCCCCCGCCGCTCTGCACCGGGAAGCGCTGCAGGACGCCGCCGCGGAGCTGGAGGCCCACCTGCGGTAGCTGTGGCGCCCGCGCAGCTGCGTCCGGGTGGCACGCCGACGGCCGCTGCCGGCGCCACATCGCGGACCCTGGCAACCCCAGCTGACCTTGGTCGGCCCCCTGCCTGCCCCTGCCTGACCCTGCCTGCCCCTGCCTGACCCTGCCCGCGGGACAGCCCTTCCGGGTGTCCGTCGACAGGGTGGTTTTCCTCCGCCGGGCCACCCTGTCGACGCACACCCGGAGCCAGTTGACCCGGTTCCACCGTTTCCGGGGGACCGAATCGCCCGAACCGGGTCAGCTCGGTACACCGACGGCATGGGGCGGACGACGACCGCACCCACGCACCCCCGGCGCCGCATCACCGGCCCCGCCAGACACATGCGGAAACCCCGCACCTGATCATTCAGGTGCGGGGTTTCCTTCTGGTACTCCGTACGGGATTTGAACCCGTGTTACCGGCGTGAGAGGCCAGCGTCCTAGGCCGCTAGACGAACGGAGCATGTTCCACCCAACCCGGCCGGAGCCGCGCTGTGCAACGGGGAGAAGTGTATACGAGCCGCACGGACCCACCTAATCGCCTGGTAGCGCGTCGTCCACAGCCAGACCGCGTACCCTGTCGCCATGACCGCCGACACCACCGGATCCACCGGCACAACCGACACCACCGGGTCAGCCGACCTCCGCGCCCGCCGGCTCATCGCCCAGCTCCTCGCCCCCGCCGCAGCCCGCCCCACCCCCACCGACCTGGCCGGGGCGGCGTCCTGGATGACCGCCGTCCAGGACCAGAACGCCGCCGCCGGACGGGACGCCCTCGCCCTGCGCCTCGGCACCGACGTGTACGCCGACCCCGGCACCGTCTCCCCCGCCGACCTCGCCGCCGCCGGTATCGTCCGCAGCTGGTCACAGCGCGGCACACACCACCTGCTGCCGGCCCGCGACGTCCGGTGGATCACCCGGCTGTGCAGCCCGCGGGTCCAGCGCGCCTCCGCGCAGCGCCGCGGCCGGGTCGGGCTCACCGACGACGACGTCGACCGCTGCCGGGAGGCGCTGCTCACCGCCCTCGCCGCCCTCCCGGCCGGCGCCACGCTCACCCGCACACAGTGCTACGACGTCTTCCGCACCGCCGGGGTGGACCCCGACGGCGGACGCGGGCCGCACCTGCTCCGCCACTTCGGCGGGGAGGGCGACATCATCCAGGGCGCCCCCGCCGACGGGGACACGTTCGTGCTGCACGATGCCGTGGTCACCGACCCGGTGGAGCTCACCGGACAGGACGCCCTGCGCGAACTCGGCGTCCGCTACTTCCACTCCCGGGGCCCGGCGACCACAGCCGATTTCGCGTGGTGGGCCGGGCTGACGCGCACCGACGCAAAACAGGCCGCCGTCCTCGCGCTCGCCACCGGCACGGTGATCGCCCGTACCGCCGACGACGGCCGCACCCTGTACCTCGCCGACTGGCAGGCCGACGTGACGCCCGGTGAACTCGCCGCCGCGGTCTCCCCTGACGCCCCGCCGCTGCGCCTGCCCGGGTTCGACGAATACCTGCTGGCCTACGCCGACCGCTCCGACATCGTCAGTCCGGCGGTTTTCGCCGAGGTGGCGACGAAGAACGGTATCTTCCGGCCCGTCACCGTCCACGCCGGGACGGTCACCGGTCGGTGGTGAGGATCCTCGACTGTTCCTCGGCCAGCGCCAGCAGGTCGTCCCCGCTGAGGTAGCGGCGGTCGAACTCGTACCAGTCGTCGACGCTCATCCGCCACTGCCCGTCGACGCGCTCCGGGTAGGCCCGCCGCACCCAGCGGATCTTGCGGGCCTCCTCCCCGGTCGACGGGTCGATGCGGGTGTAGTGGATCACCACGCAGTTGTGCAGCTTCATCGCCGGGTCTTTGTCGTAGCGCAGGAACTCCTCGTCGCTCCAGCGCTCCAGCACCAGCCGGGTCGCCCAGATGAACTCACCGTGGGTGGCGACGAGCACGTCCTGGTCCGCGCTCTCCCGGTGCAGGGTGGACAGCAGGTTCCGGACGCGGTTCTCCGCGACATTGGCGACCGACTCCCCCGCCGGTGGCGCCCAGTACAGCGGGTCATTGTGCTTCAGCATCGCATTGTGGGCGTACTGCTCCTCGAAGACTTTCCTGGGCAGCGGCGAGATCTCACCCCACGAGCGTTCCCGCACCACCCGGTTCTCCTCCCACCGCGCACCGGGGATGCCGAGGTTCGCGGCGGTTTCCCGGGTGCGGATGTACGGGGAGGTGATGCAGCGGTCGAAGGACGGCACATGGGTCCGGATCCATGCCCCGGCGGTCCGCGCCTGGGCCACGCCGGTCTCCGTCAACCGCCACGAGCGGTCGGGGACGAGCATGGCTTCCTCGGTGTAGAGCGCCTGGTCCCCGTGCTTGTCGTGGGTCTGGATCACATTGGCCTCACTCTGGCCGTGCCGGACGAGGATGAGGTTCTTCGGCATCATGCTGCCCAGCGTAGCCACCCGGGCATGCGGAGGGTGACGGCGGTGAACAGAAGATACTGCACTGCCCAGCACCGTTGTCGTCGGCCGGGCGGTGACAGGGAGTGCAGTATCGGGGCCACACGCCGGACGAGGTCCGGGGCCCCCGCTGTCCGCGCATGCGACGAGCCCCGCACCGGAAGATCGGTGCGGGGCCTTGTCCCTGTTGTACTCCGCACGGGATTTGAACCCGTGTTACCGGCGTGAGAGGCCAGCGTCCTAGGCCGCTAGACGAGCGGAGCATGAAAAACTTTCCAGCTTTTCAGCTGGCCTACCAGGACTCGAACCTAGAATGGCGGTACCAGAAACCGCTGTGTTGCCAATTACACCATAGGCCAATCAAACTGCACGTCAGAAGACATGCATGGTACTCCGTACGGGATTTGAACCCGTGTTACCGGCGTGAGAGGCCAGCGTCCTAGGCCGCTAGACGAACGGAGCATGAAAAACTTTCCAGCTTTTCAGCTGGCCTACCAGGACTCGAACCTAGAATGGCGGTACCAGAAACCGCTGTGTTGCCAATTACACCATAGGCCAATCATTACGACGGTGAGGGGAGCCTCCGAAAACCGGTGCCCCCTGCCGTGCAACGGGGACTACTATAGGCCCGCGCCGCTCAGCGGCGCAAACCCGCAGGTAGGCAGTGCCCTGTCACTGCTCCGCTACTGCTCCGGCGCGACGAACGGGGTGACCGCACGGGCCGCACGCAGCCGCGCAAGCGTCGACTCACGGCCCAGCAGCTCCATCGACTCGAACAGCGGCGGGGAGACCATCTCACCGGAGACGGCGACGCGCAGCGCACCGTAGGCCTTCCGCGGCTTCAGCTCCATCGACCCGATGAGCCGGCCGGACAGCTTCTCCTCGATCGTGGCGGTGACCCACTCGTCCTCCCCGAGCGCCTCGAGCTCCTCGAGGGCGGCGTCGAGAACCGCGACGGCGTCCTCCTTGAGGTTCTTCTTCGCCGCCTTCGGGTTGAGCTCCAGGTCGGCGTCCGCGGTGATGAGGAAGCGCAGCAGCCCGTCCGCGTCGCCGAGGACCTTGATGCGGGTCTGCACCAGGTCGGCGGCGACCGCGAACTTGTCGGCCGGGTAGTCCGCCGGGAAGTCCCTGTACTCCTCCAGGTAGGTCCGCAGCCGGGTCGCGAAGTCCGCCGGGTCCAGCAGCCGGATGTGGTCGGCGTTGATCGCCTCCAGCTTCTTCTGGTCGAAGCGGGCCGGGTTCGGCTTCACGTCGGCGATGTCGAAGTTGGCGACGAGCTCGTCGACGCTGAAGATGTCCTGGTCCGCGGACAGGGACCAGCCCAGCAGCGACAGGTAGTTGATCATGCCCTCGGGGATGATGCCGGCGTCCCGGTGGTTGAACAGGTTGGACTCCGGGTCACGCTTGGACAGCTTCTTGTTGCCCTCGCCCATGACGAACGGCAGGTGGCCGAACTCCGGGGTGAACTCGGCGACACCGATGCGCTGCAGCGCCTCGTACAGCGCCAGCTGACGCGGGGTGGACGGCAGCAGGTCCTCGCCGCGCAGTACGTGGGTGATCTTCATCATCGCGTCGTCCACCGGGTTGACCAGGGTGTACAGCGGGGCACCGTTGGAGCGGGCCACGACGAAGTCCGGCAGGGTGGAGCCCTCCACGCTGACCTCGCCGCGGACCAGGTCGTTCCAGGTCCAGGTGCGTGCCGGCATCCGCAGCCGCCACACCGGCTTACGGCCCTCGGCCTCGAACGCGGCGATCTGCTCGTCGGTGAGGTCGCGGTCGTAGTTGTCGTAGCCGAGCTTCGGGTCCTCCCCGGCGGCCTTGTGGCGCTCCTCGACCTCCTCGGCGGTGGAGTAGGCGGGGTAGACCTCCCCGGCGTCCTTGAGCTTCTGCAGGACATCGGCGTAGATGTCCATGCGCTGCGACTGGCGGTACGGGCCGTAGGGGCCGCCGACCGGGTCGATGCCCTCGTCCCAGCTCAGGCCGAGCCAGTTCAGCGAGTCGACGATGGCCTGGTAGGACTCCTCCGAGTCCCGGGCGGCGTCGGTGTCCTCGATACGGAAGACGAGCGTGCCACCGGTGTGGCGGGCCCAGG
Organism: Corynebacterium nuruki S6-4; assembly: GCF_007970465.1. Classification (NCBI taxonomy): domain Bacteria; kingdom Bacillati; phylum Actinomycetota; class Actinomycetes; order Mycobacteriales; family Corynebacteriaceae; genus Corynebacterium; species Corynebacterium nuruki. Next base: position 263,753 of record NZ_CP042429.1, on the reverse strand, counting down.
CCCAGTTGAACAGTGCGGTACGGACCATGCCGACGTGCGGGGTCCCGGTCGGCGACGGACAGAATCGGACGCGAATGTCACTCATAACCCCTATTTCACCACACCCACTCCCCCGCGACATCGCCGGTGTAACCGGCCGCATGCAGGCCCGCCACCCACTCGCCCACCGGCAGGTGTCCGGTGCCCGGGGCGCCGCGGCCCGGGTCGTCGGCGATCTGGACGTGGGACGGCAGCTGGCGGGACGCCGTGATGCGCTCCAGCCAGGTCCCGATCCCCGCCGTACCCTCGGTCCCGGCGAGGTGCCAGAAGTCCACGAGCAGCCCGGTTCCGGCCGTGGAGAACAGCACGTCGTAGACGTCGTCGAAGGTCTGCAGCGGATAGTCCGCCGGCCCCTCCCCCGGGCTGCGGCTCGGTTCGAGGAGCACGGTGCCGAGTCCGCGGCCGGTCACCGAGTCTGCCACCCGGGCGATCCGGTCACGTTGGGCGGTGGTGATTGTCCGCCCGCCCCGGCCGACCAGCAGGTTGAACCTGTCGGCACCGGTTTTGCCGGCGAGGCGGGCGTGTGCGTCCAGATGGCGGGCGCTGAGATCCTCGACGTCGAGGACGCCCCGCTCGCCGCCGGCGGTGTCCCCGCCCCAGAAGTTCAGGGCGACGAGGGTGAGTCCGCGCCGTTTCAGTTCCCCGACGAGCTCGTCGACCTGGTCGTCGGTCGGCTCCGGGGTGGTCCACGGCCACCACAGTTCGATGCGGTCGAGTCCGAGCTGCCGTGCGCGGCCGAGGTCGGGGTCACCGGCCGGGCGGCCGATCGAGCAGTTGACGGCGGTGCAGAGCCGGTCGGGGTCGGGGCGGTCCCAGTCGGAGGTCATGGGCACCAGTATGGCGGGTCCGGCGGGTCATGTGTGACGGGTCCGCCCCCCGGTCGACCACCCGGCAGCACGGATGTCCGCATCGCGCGACGTGGGGATGGTCCGGGTGGGGTCCGACCATCCTCCCGTCGCGCGATGCGCGCATCGGGGCCACCTCACCGGCCGCCACACTCTACGATCGACCCCATGAGCACCCCGGACCCGTCATCCGCCGCCACTGACCACATCACCGATCCCGGCACCCCGACAACGAGAGTCGCGGTCGTCACCGGCGCCGCCGGAGGTCTGGGCCGCGCCTTCTGCGCCGCGCTCACCGACGCCGGGTGGACCGTCGTCGGCTGGGGGCGGACCGCGGCCACCCTCGCCGAGCTCACGGCGTCCGGCACCGCCGACCACACCACGGTCTGCGATGTCACCGACGAATCCTCGGTCGCCGCGGCCCTCGCCGAGGTGACCGGCCGCTACGGTCGTCTCGACCTGCTCGTCAACAACGCCGGCACGCCCGGCCCCACCGGCCGGCTCGACACGGTGGACCCCGTCGCATTCGAGGCCACGCTGCGCACCAACACGCTCGGCACGTTCCTGTGCACCCGAGCCGTCTTCGCCTGGATGGCCGGCCACGGTGGCGGCCGGATCATCAACAACGGGTCGATCGCCGCCCACGCCCCGCGGGCGCAGGCCGCGGCCTATGCCGCCTCCAAGGCGGCGGTGGCCTCCCTGACGGTCTCGACGGCCCTGGACGGGCGGGACTGCGGGATCACGGCCACCGAGCTGGACATCGGCAATGCCCGGACGGACCTGCTCGGCACCTTCACCGGCGCCGAACCGATGTTCAGTGCCGACGATGCCGCACGTCTGCTGACCACCGTCGCCGAACTGCCGGCGGGTGTCAGTGTGGACGCGGTGACCGTGACCGCCGCCGGAATGCCGTACCTCGGCCGGGGCTGAGTACGGTGGACCTGTGAGCTATGACGACCGTCCGGCGACGGCCCCCGACTTTCTCCTGTCCCGCCCGTCGGGGAGCATCCGTACCCAGGGGATGAAGGCGTCCTACCCGGACCCCTTCGAGGCGGCGACCGCGCTGCGCAACGGTGAGGTGCGTCTGGTCGTCGGCGCGGTACCGTTCGACACGGCCAACCGGGCCGCCCTCATGGCCCCCGAGTCGGTCATCCGGGACGAGGGCCCGCTGGAGCCGCCCGCGCACTACCGGGGGCAGGACGCCGCCGACCTCATGGAGGTCGTCGGAGTCTCCCCGTTGACGACGCCGGAGGAGCATCAGGCGACCGTCGAGTCGGCGATCGCGACGATGCAGAACACGGTGCTGGACAAGGTCGTGCTGGCCCGGGCGGTGGACGTGGAGTACGCCGACGAGGTCGATCCGCTGCTCATCGCGGCGCGGATGATCGACCTGTCCGCCCACCGGGAGGGCTTCGCGGTCGATCTGGGGGCGACGGGCCGGTCCGATGACCGGGACACGATGTTCGTCGGCTCGTCCCCCGAGATGCTGGTGCGCCGGCGCGGCCGGACCGTCGAGGCGCTGCCGTTGGCGGGGTCGGCGGCCCGGCAGTCCGATCTGGAGAAGGACATGGCCACCGGCCGGGCCCTGCAGGATTCGGTCAAGGACCTCAGCGAGCACCGGTGGGTCACCGACCACTACCGGCGGATCCTCAGTGCGGTGTGCGACGAGCTCAGTGTGCCGGACTCCCCCGAGCTGGTGCAGACCAACGAGATGTGGCACCTGGCCACCCACATCACCGGCACGCTGACGGTCGGTGCGGACGGTACCGCGCCCTCTGCGCTGGATCTCGCGCTGATGCTGCACCCGACTCCGGCGGTCGGCGGGACGCCGACGGATGCCGCGCTGGGCATCATCGAGGAGGTGGAGGAGCCGCGGGACTTCTACGCGGGTTTCGTCGGCTGGTGCGATTCCGACGGCGACGGCGAGTACATGGTCTCGATCCGCTGCGCGGAGGTCGCCGGGACGATCGCCCGCTGCTGGGCGGGCGGCGGGATCATCGCGAGTTCCTCGGCGGCGGCGGAGACCACGGAGACGACGGCGAAGCTGCAGACGGCACTGCGGGCGCTGAATGTCCCGTTGGCGATGCGGACCGTCTGATTTCCCTGAGATCGTGGCGAGTTCACAGCGCCGGACATTTAATGGATACTGATGTGACGCTTATCTTAATATCCTTGTAGAAGTGTTTCCGGTCCCGTCGGGCAGACATGCAGCAGGTCTCGTTCCCCCCGGCCGGACCGCACCGTCCGAGGTCAGAGACGGTGACGGGCTGACCGGCGGATACACCCGCGGTACCCGTAGTCGACGTTCCGGACGGGCGGCGAAGATCATGGTCGGTGCATCTCCATGCGCTCCGGCAACGGGGCCGGCGACCACTGAAGGTTCCGCGGCTCCGGTGAGCCGCCGGGGCATTCTGACCTGAAAAGGAAGTACCCGATGAAGATCAAGAAGAGCCTGCTCGCCGTCGCCACCGTCGGCGCCGTCACCTTCGCCGGCGCCGGTGTCGCCAACGCCGAGGGTTCCAGCGAGGGCGGCCAGGGCGGCGGCGACATCCTGTCGAGCCTGACGGACCAGGACGGAATCCTCGGTTCGTTCGTCGGCGACGACGAATTCGACACGATTTCCCACATCACCACGGTCATCGGTCTGATCACCGCGGGCATCGGTCTGGGCAACGCCCTGGACATCAAGCTGCCGGAGCTGCCGTTCTGAGCGGACGCCACTGAGCGGCGCTGAGTGGCCGGGGCAGCCACACACATCCGCCCCGGCCCACAGCCAGGTGCACCGGTGCGCGCACGGCACAGGGAACCGGGCCCGTCATGTCATGAGGGACATGTGACGGGCCCGGTTTCCTGTCTCGACCGGCGGGGTCGGTGCCGGCTGGTGCCGGCTGGTGCCGGCTGGTACCAACCGGTACCGGCCGGTACCGGCCGGTACTAGTAGCGCTCGACCGGGTTGACCAGGTGGCCGATGCCGGGGATCTCGACGTCGATCGAGTCGCCGGGGACCATCTCGGCGGTGCCCGCGGGGGAACCGGTGCAGATGACGTCGCCGGGCAGCAGGGTGAAGGCGGAGGAGATCCACTCGACGATCTCCGGGACTGCCTTGATCATCTGGTTGGAGTTCGAGTCCTGCTTGGTCTCGGTCACCCCGTCGTGGGTGAGGTGCGCCTTGATCGGCAGGTTGTCGAGCTCGGCGAAGTCGAGGTCGGTCTCGATCCAGGGGCCGAGCGGGCAGAAGCTGTCCAGGCCCTTGGCCCGCGCCCACTGGCCGTCGGAGAACTGCAGGTCGCGCGACGAGACGTCGTTGACGATGGTGAAGCCGCGGACGACGGACTTCCAGTCCTCCCGCTTGACGTCCTTGCAGGGCCGGCCGATGACGATGGCGAGCTCGCCCTCGAACTCGACACGGGTGGCCCACTCCGGGATCCGGATCGGGGCACCCGGGCCGACGACGGCTGTCGGCGGCTTGATGAAGATCGTCGGCGGCAGGTGCTCGGCGGACTTGCTGAACACCTCCTTGACGTGGTCGGCGTAGTTGCGTCCGACCGCGACGACCTTGGAGGGCAGGATCGGGGACAGCAGACGGACGTCGGCCAGGGGCCAGGTGCGGCCGGTGTACTCCGGCTCGCCGAAGGGGTGGCCCTTGATCTCGCAGCAGGTGGCACCGGCACCGTCCGCCTCGCCGCCCTCCACGACGACGAAGGACATCCCTTCCGGGTGGGCAATTCTGGAGATTCGCATGGTGCCCCACATTACAGAGGGCACCCTGTGCCCGCGGGCATCACCCCTCGACATAGCAGCGTTCGCTGCGTGACCAAAACCATCACCCCCGTCGTCGCAGCGTACAGCTCCGGCCCCTCACCCCTGTCAGGTCCGCAGCTCCCCCAGCGTCCGGTACTCGCGGCGTCCCGGCTCCGGTTCGGTGAGTGCGAGATAGAGTTCCGCGCACGCCTGGGCGTCGGTCACCGCGCGGTGACTGCGGTAGTCGGGCAGCCCGTAGCGGGACCGTACCCGCGGCAGCCGGAGATCCTCGCCGCGCGGCAGGGTGGCCATCCGCTCCATGTGGCGGCGTTCGAGTTCGAGGGTGTCGACGGTCGGCACCTCGAGGCGCGCCCCGAACGCCCGACGGCAGGCCACCGACAGGAACCCGGTCTCGATGTCGGCGAAGTGCGCGAGCAGCGCCCGGCCGGACAGTGCCGTGAGCAGTTCACCCAGCGCCTCCTCGACGGGCACGCCGCCGGCCAGGGCGTCGTCGGTCAGGCCGTGGAGCGTGGCGGACTGCCCCACCCCGGCCGGTCCGGTCTGTCCGGTGAGGACGAGTTCCCGGGCGCCGGCGAGGGTGATGTGCCGCCCGTCGACGGGGACCCACCCGATGGAGAGCAGCCGGTCGCGCCGCGGGTCCAGGCCGGTGGTCTCGACGTCGACGGCGAGCAGCGGCAGGTCCGCCAGCCCGGTCTCCGGGTCGGGCGCGGGCGTCCGGTAGAAATTCCCGAGTGCGCCGGTGGCCTTCGCCGCGGCGGTGGCGCGGCGGTCTCTGCCCCATCTCATCGGCCCCACCTCGTCCGTCCCCACTTCATGTCGCACGCACCGGGTAGGCGACGGCGAGGCCGGACTGGGCGGACTTGACGATCCCGAAGGCGTCCCGCAGGTTCTCCCGGTCCATCTTCCCGAGAGTGTCGGGGTCGATGTGGTAGTCGGGGGTCTCCCCGCGGCGCAGCCGGGCGGCCTGGTGGCGCAGCGTGACGGCGGTGAGGGCGTCGAAGGCGTCGGTGAGGTCGCGGGCACCCTGCCCGGACAGGACGCCGGCCTCGGCCGCCGCGGCCAGCCGGGCCCGGGTGCCGACGACTGTGGAGCCGGCGACAAGGGAGTAGAGCCGGGCGATCTGGACGATCGCCGCGGTCCCGCCGGCCTTGATGTGCAGGGTGTGGGCGTAGGCGCCGCCACGGTCGACGGCGAGTCCGCGGAACACGCCGAGGGGCGGTTCGCGGCGTGCGGCGATGGCGGCGAGCTGGGCGTGGAGGCGCGGGGCGTCCTTTGCGACCGCCACGGCGTAGCGGTGCACCCCGTGGTCGCCGTCGACGAGGTCGCGGACGCCGTGGATGACGCGCATGTCGAAGAAGGTCTGGGCGTGGAGCAGGGCGTCCGGGTCGGGAGCGGTGACCCAGGTGTGGAAGGTCTCCCGCCACTGGGACTCGGTCATCCGCCACGCCGGGTTGGAGGCCATCATGTCCCCGGGGCAGTGAACCTGGCCGGCGGCATGCAGTCCGTCGCACACCCGCTGTGACAGCGCGGCGAAGTAGGCGCCGTGGGCGTCCGCGTCGTAGCTGTCGTCGAGGACGAGGGCGTTGTCCTGGTCGGAGGCGAAACCGACGGCGCGGCGCCCCTGGGACCCGACGACGACGAAGGCGTAGGGCACCGGCGGGGCGCCGAGTTCCTCCTCGGCGAGGGTGAGCAGCCGGCGGGCGAGCGCGTCGAGTCCGACGGTCAGCAGGCCGGCGATCTCGTCGGGCGAGGCGCCGCGCTCGATGAATCCGGACGCCATTTCGGCGGTGTCGTCGACGATCCGGCGCAGCTGTGCGGGGTCGGTGGCCCGGGCGAGGTCGGCGGCGAGGTAGATGGGGTCGGTCCGCAGCCGGCGCATCACGTCGGCGGCGGCGAGGACGGCGATGACCTGCCCGTCCTCGGCGACGACCGGCAGGTGGTGGATGCCCAGGTCACTCATCTGCAGCATGGCCTCGAAGACGGTCGCGTCGGGGTCGGCGGCGACCGGGTCGGCGGTCATCACCTCCCCGACCCCGGTGGTGCCGGGCAGCTCGGCGGCGACGACCCGGCTGCGCAGGTCACGGTCGGTGAGGATGCCGGCGAGCCGGCCGTCGTCGGTGACCGGCAGGCAGGAGACCCCCTCGGCGACCATCAGCCGGGCCGCGGCGGCGACGGTGGCGTCCGCCCCGGTGGTGACGGCGGTCCGCAGGACGCCTTCGGGGGCGTCCGGCAGCAGGTCGGCGACCCGGATCCGCAGGATGTCGGCGCCGGCGCGCTGCCGCAGCCGGTCGGCGTCCGCCCGGATCCGTACCGACAGGCCGGCGTAGTAGCGGGCGACCTCGGGGCAGCGGTCGACCAGGCCGAGCAGGTCGGCGCCGGGGAGGGTGAGCAGGAGGCTGTCCTCGACGGCGACCATGGTGTAGCGGGCGGTGCCCGGCGGGTTGCCGGGGGCGGGGACGACGGTGGAGTAGCCGACGGAATCGCCGGTCCCCCGCCGGTCGAGCAGGACGCCGTCGGCGTCGAGGACGTCGACGGCCCCGGAGCGTACGACGAACATCTGCGAGCAGGCCGCCCCGGCGGCCATGATCGTCGTGCCGCGGCGGACGTAGCTCACCGTCATGGCCGCGGGCAGGGCGTCGAGTTCGGCGGCGGGCAGGTGGGCGAAGGGTTCGTGGGCGGCGAGGAACCGCCGGACCTCGTCGAGTTCCACGCTCATGCTGTGAGGGTACGTGCGGCGACGAAAGTTCACCCCCGACCCGGGGGTATATACAACAAGTTGCACATAGTGGTGTGAGCTGCGTTACGCTTCACCCATGGCGTTGGAGCACGCGATCATGATCTCCCTGGCGGAACGGCCGGGCACCGGCTACGAGCTGGGCCGGCAGTTCTCGGTCTCACTCGGCCACTTCTGGCCGGCGAGCCGCCAGCAGATCTACCGCACCCTCGCCCGACTGTCCGACGACGGTCTCATCACCTGCCGGGACGTCCCCCAGCAGGGCCGGCCCGACAAGAAGGTCTACTCCCTGGCATCCGCCGGACAGGACGCCCTGGCCGCCTGGATCGCCGAGCCGACGACGGTGACCGCCCTGCGTGACGAACTGGGGGTGAAACTGCGCGGCGCCGAGCACGGTGCCCTCACCGACGTCCTCGCCGACGTCGCCCACCACCGCCGTGCCCACCACGACCGGCTGGCGCTCTACCACGGTTACGCCGACAGCCAGTTCCCCGAGCGGACGACCCTGACCGGCCGCCGGCTCCACCAGTACCTCGTCCTGCGCGGCGGCATCCGTCTCGAGGAGGCCTTCGTCGACTGGTGCGACGAGGTCCTGGACGCGCTCACCCCGGACCCGACCTGCGACCCGACAACTGCGACAACGACGACAACGACGACCCCGACAGCAGAGAAGAGCTGACATGACTGACTCCACCTCCGCCTCCGCCACCTCCCCGTACCCGAGCCTGTTCCGGCCGCTCGACATCGGCGGCATCACGCTGCCCAACCGCTCGGTCATGGGCTCGATGCACACCGGCCTGGAGGACCGCATCAAACATGCCGACGAACTCGGCGAGTTCTACGCCGAGCGCGCCCGCGGCGGCGTGGGCCTGATCATCACCGGCGGCATCGCTCCGATCCGGTCCGGTGACCTCATGGCCATGGGCGGCCGCATGGCGACCCCGCTGTCCGTGTACCACCACCGCAAGGTCACCGACAAGGTCCACGAGGCCGGCGGTCTCATCGCCATGCAGATCCTCCACGCCGGCCGCTACGGGGTGACCCCCTTCAAGGCCGCGCCGGGGTCGGAGCCCTCCCCCATCCACCCGTTCAAGCACATCCGGATGACCGAGTCGATGATCCTGCGGACCATCCGCTCCTTCGGCCGCGCCGCCCGGCTGGCGCGCAAGGCGGGGTACGACGCGGTCGAGATCATGGGTGGCGAGGGCTACCTCATCAACCAGTTCCTGTGCCCCCACACCAATGACCGCACCGACCGGTGGGGCGGGTCCACCGCCAACCGGCAGAGGTTCCTCATCGAGGTCATCGACGAGATCCGCCGCCAGGTGCCGCGGGACTTCCCGGTGATCCTGCGGCAGTCCGTGGCGGACTTCGTCAAGGACGGGCAGACCTTCGACGAGATCGCGCTGCTGGCCCGCCGGGCCGAACGCCACGGGGTGGACGCGATCAACACCGACATCGGCTGGCACGAGGCGCGCGTCCCCACCATCGTCACCTCGGTGCCGCGCGCCGCGTTCGTGAAGTTCACCGAGCGGCTGCGCGACGAGGTCGCCATCCCGCTGATCGCCTCGAACCGCATCAACACCCCGGAGGTCGCCGAGCAGGTCCTCACCGAGCACCGGGTGGACGCGGTCTCCATGGCCCGGCCGTTCCTCGCCGATCCCGCGTTCATGGCCAAGGCCGCGGCGGGGCACTCCGACCGGATCAACACCTGCATCGGCTGCAACCAGGCCTGCCTCGACCACATCTTCGTCGGGAAGAAGGTCTCCTGCCTGGTCAACCCCCGTGCCGGCCGGGAAACCACCCTGACCCTCTCCCCCACCCGCACCGCGAAGAAGGTGGCGGTCATCGGCGCCGGCCCCGCCGGTCTCTCGGCCGCGGTCTCCGCGGCGGAGAAGGGTCACAAGGTCACGCTCTTCGAATCCCGCGACCATGTCGGCGGCCAGTTCGCCATCGCCTCCCGGATCCCCGGCAAGGAGGAGTTCCACGAGTCCATCCGTTACTTCCGGACGCAGCTGCAGGTCCGCGGGGTGGATGTGCGCCTGAACACCCGCGCGAGCGTCGACGACCTCGTCGACGGGGGCTTCGACCACGTCATCCTCGCCACCGGTGTGACCCCCCGCATCCCGCAGATCGACGGGGTGGACCACCCGATGGTCATGACCTACGCCCAGGCGGTGCTCGGCGAGCGGGAGATCGGCCACCGGGTCGCCGTCCTCGGCGCCGGCGGCATCGGCTTCGACGTCTCCGAGTTCCTCACCACCCCGACCGGTGAGGATTCCCCGTCACTGCACCTCAAGGAGTGGGAGCAGGAGTGGGGTGTGACCGAGGACCTGGAGACCCCCGGCTTCCTCACCAGGCCCCGGCCGGAGGCCCCGCTGCGTGAGGTGTACATGGTGCAGCGTAAGTCCTCCCGGCAGGGGAAGTCCCTGGGCAAGACCACCGGGTGGGTCCACCGGGCGGCGGTGAAGGGGAAGAAGGTCGAGCAGATCAGCGGCGCGACCTACGAGAAGATCGACGACGACGGACTGCACCTGGCCTTCTACGAGGAGAAGAAGGACCGGAAGGGCAACGTGGTCTCGAAGGAACTGACCGGCCGACGTGTCATCGAGGTCGACAACATCGTGCTGTGCACCGGTCAGGAGTCCGTGGCGGAACTCGCCGGTCCGCTGACGGCCGCCGGGCTGAGCGTGGACGTCGTCGGCGGTGCCGATCTCGCCGCCGAGCTGGACGCCAAGCGGGCGATCCGGCAGGGTACCGAGGCCGCCGCCGCCATCGCGTGACGGTCACACGTCGGCGGCCGCGAACCGGGTCCCGGGCCGCCGGAGCCGGGTACCCCGATGATCATGGTGGGCCCGGGGACCGGGGTCGCGCCGTTCCGCGGATTCCTGCAGGACCGCGAACACACCGGGGCGTCCTCACCCGCCTGGACCTGGCGTTCTCCCGCGACCAGCCGGAAAAGGTGTACGTCCAGGACCGGATGCGGGAACGCGCCGGGGAACTGTGGTCGTGGCTGCGCCGCGGTGCCCACCTCTATGTCTGCGGCGACGCCGCCCGGATGGCGGCGGACGTGGACGCCACCCTGCGGGGCATCGTCGCCGACCAGGGCGGGCTGGACGCCGCGCAGGCCGACGCGTTCGTCGCCGACCTCGTGTCCTCCCGCCGCTACGTGCGCGACGTGTACTGACCAGCGTTGACCTGTGCTGACCTGCCGTGTGCTGACCCCGTACTGACCCGTGCTGACCTGTGCTGACCTGTGCTGACCCCGACGCTGTCCCCCGCCGCCCGCGGAACGAACCGACAGGTCGATTTTCCTGTCCCCGGACCGCACCTCGGTTCGTGAAACCGACATGCACAGGGGCCGATCGACACCTCGGTTCGTGAAACCGACACCGACCCGACGACCACGTCGCACCGACTACGGGCCTCGCCCGTTCCACACGGCGACGGTCACAACCTCACACCCTCACAACGTCACAACGTCACAACTTCACGGGGAACTACGGTTACACGGCCAGCCGGTAACCGCGCTTGTACACCGTCTCGATGAACCCGGCACCGAGCTTCTCCCGGATCCGGGCGACCGTCACTTCCACCGCATGGTCGGTGGCCTGGCCGTCGGCGAGGCGTCCGACCAGCCCGTCGAGCAGCTCACGGCGGCTCAGCACCGCCCCGGGCCGCCGGGCGAACAGGCGCAGCACGTCGGTGGCGGTGCGGCCGAGCGGGTGGAACGCGCCGTCGAGCAGCACTCCCCCGGTCCGCACGTGCAGTGCGCCGGCGGCGGTCGGGACCGCCGTGTCCTCGCCGGCGAGATGGTTGACCGTCTCGCGGACCATCGCCCCCATCCGGTAGCGGTCCGGCACGACCGGGTCGATACCGTACTGGCGCAGCGGTGCCGCGGAGACGGGTCCGACCGCGGCGGCCATCGTCCGGTCCCGGAACATCTCCAGCACGGCGGGCAGTGTGCCGAGCTGTTCGGCGGTCTCCAGCCAGGCGCGGACGCCCGGCGCGGAGGTGAAGAGCACGGCGTCCACGTCTCCGGCGGCGACGAGTCCGGTGCTGCGCCCGACCAGGGCGGGATCGGCGGGTGGTCCCCAGCGGTACACGGTCAGGCCACGGACCTGCGCCCCGGCGTCCCGGAGGGTGTCCTCCATGTCCGGGTCGCCGGCACCGTGGTGCTGCACGGCGATGCGCCGGCCCGCCACCCCCTCCGCCAGCAGGAATTCGGTGAGTTCGCCGGAGGTCTCGGATTCGGCGACCCAGTCGGTCTCCAACCCGGCCTGCTGGACGGCGCCGCGGGCCTTCGGACCACGGACGAGGATCTGCGCCTGTCCGAGGGCGTCGGTGAGGGCGTCGCCGAGTCCCGCGGATTCCGCGGCGTCGATCCAGCCGCGGAACCCCACCCCGGTGGTCGCGATGACGATGTCCGGCGGGTCCGCGATGAGGTCGCGGGTCCGGTCGATGAGTTCGACGTCGTCGTAGTGCGGGATGACGGTCAACGGCGGGGCGATGGAGGTCTCCGCACCGTGGCGCTGCAGGGCGCCGGCGAGTTCGGTGGATCTCCGGTCGACGGGCAGCAGGACGGCGCATCCCGACAGGGCCTCCGAGAGCTGCCGGACGCCGCGGGCCGCCTGTGTGGCGTGGATGGTGGTCGGTCTGTTCGTCACGGGTCCCAGGGTAGGCGGAGTGTGTGTCCGCTCCGCCACGCCCGGGTCAGCAGCGTGCGTCGGAGTTCTCAGCGCACGCCGGTGGGCGGTGTGAGATTGCGGGGTTCAGTAGTGCAGGATGACGTCCCCGTCGACGGTCTCCACCGGGTAGACCGGGAGATCCCGGCCGTCACCGGCGGTCGACGTGCCGTCGATCAGTGAGAAGGACTGTTTGAGCAGCGGGGACGCCACGGTGGGGTGCCCGTCGTGCTCCCCGACGATGCCACGGCTGATGACGGCGGCACCGGTGTAGGGGTCGGTGTTGGAGACCGCGAGGAACACGGGTTCGTCGGTGTAGTCGCCGTTGGCGGCGTCATCGACGTCGTCGGCGGGGATCCGGAACAGGGCGGCCTGGCTGCCGTCGGGCAGCAGGACGGCGACCCCGAGGTTGTCCTCGAGATCGTCGGCACGGCAGACGGTGAGGTGCCGGGTCGGGGTGGACGCCGGGGTGGGTGTGGAGGCGGCGGTGGAGGTGAGTGTGGAGGTCATGGCGTAAATCCTTCCGGGGTGGGAGGTGGTGCGGTATCAGACGGCGGCGGGCATGGCGGGGGCCGGCAGCGGGACCTTGCGGCCGTCCTGCTGCCCGAACCGGATCGTCGGGTCCGGGGACCCGGGGGCGTTGACGAAGGAGACGAAGCGGGACAGTTTCTCCGGGTCCTCCAGGACCCGGGTCCATTCGTCGGTGTAGGCGTCGACATGGGCGGCGACGAACTCCTCGAGGTCCCCGGCGATGCCCAGCGAGTCCCCGCAGACGACGTCCCGGATATGGTCGAGGCCGCCCTCGGTCTCCTCGATCCAGTGCGCGGTGCGCTGCAGACGGTCGGCGGTGCGGACGTAGAAACCGAGGAACCGGTCGATGTAGGCGATGAGGGTGCTGTCGTCGAGATCGCCGGCGAGCAGTTCGGCGTGGCGGGGTGTGGCACCGCCGTTGCCGCCGACGTAGAGGTTCCAGCCGTTCTCGGTGGCGATCACGCCCACGTCCTTGCTGCGGGCCTCCGCGCATTCCCGGGCGCAGCCGGAGACGCCCATCTTCAGCTTGTGGGGGCTGCGCAGGCCCCGGTAGCGCAGTTCCAGTTCGACGGCCATCTTCACCGAGTCCTGCTGACCGTAGCGGCACCAGTCGGTGCCCACGCAGCTCTTCACCGCACGCAGTGACTTGCCGTAGGCCTGGCCGGATTCCATCCCCGCGTCCACCAGCCGCCGCCAGATCTCCGGCAGCTGCTCGACCCGGGCGCCGAACATGTCGATGCGTTGGGCACCGGTGACCTTGACGTACAGGTCGAAGTCGCGGGCGATCTCGCCGACGACGATGAGCTGCTCGGCGGTGACCTGTCCGGCGGGCATCCGGGGCACCACCGAGTAGGAGCCGTTGCGTTGGATGTTGGCGAGGAAGCGGTCGTTGGAGTCCTGCAGGGCCGCCCGCCCGTCGTCGAGGACGTGGTCGCTGGTGTCGAGGGTCGCGAAGATCGAGGCGAGGGTCGGTTTGCACACCTCGCAGCCGTGGCCGGTGCCGAAGCGGCGGATGAAGGTGGTGAAGTCGCGGATGCCGGTGGACGAGGCGATCTCGAACAGTTCGGCGCGGGACTGGTCGAAGTGTCCGCAGACCGCCTTCGACTGTTCGATGCCCTCCGCGTCCAGCAGCTTCTTCAGGAGATTGACGCAGGATCCGCAGCTGGTGCCGGCTTTGGTGCAGGTCTTGAGGTCGCCGACGGAGTGGGCGCCGTCGTGGATCGCCCCGCACAGCTCGCCCTTGGTGACCGAGTTGCACGAACAGATCTGGGCGGCGTCCGGCAGCGCGCTGACGCCGACCTCCGGGGCGCCTGCCCCGGCCGGTGCGATGAAGGACACCGGGTCGCCGGGCAGTGCGGCCCCGACCATGGGGCGCAGCAGCGAGTACGCCTCCACGTCACCGACGAGCACCCCGCCGAGCAGGGTCGCGTTGTCGGACGCCATGACCAGCTTCTTGTACACCCCGGTCACCGGATCGGTGATGTTGAGTGCGCGGGCGTCCGGGGTGACGGCGTGGGCGTCGCCGAAGCTGGCGACCCCCACGCCGAGCAGTTTCAGTTTGGTGGACATGTCCGGGTCCTCGAACGGGGTGTGGGTGCGCCCGGTGAGCCGGTCGGCGACGATGGTCGCGGTGGTGTAGCCGGGGGCGACGAGTCCGTAGCAGACCCCGTCGACGGCGGCGCACTCCCCCACGGCGCTGATGTGCGGGTCGGAGGTGCGGCAGTCGCGGTCGACGAGGATGCCGCCGCGCGGTGCGGTGGCCAGGCCGGCGGGGCCGGCGAGCTGGTCGTTGGGGCGCACCCCGGTGGAGAACACGACGATGTCGACGGTGAGGGTGAGGCGGCCGCCGGTCTCTCCGGTGCCGTCGGTCTCCACCGAGAGGGCGATGTCGAGCCGCTCGGGATCGACGGTGCTGACGGTGATCGCGTCGGTGGTCGCCGCGGTGTGGACCCGGACGCCGAGTTCCCGGATCTTGTCGGCGAGCAGGGCGCCACCGGGGGCATCGACCTGGATGGGCATGAGCCGGGGCGAGCGTTCGATGATGTGGGCCTCGGCGCCGAGCAGTCGCAGGGCATTCGCGGCCTCGAGACCGAGCAGCCCGCCGCCGATGACCGCGGCCCGCACCGTGACATCCGTGCTGCCTGTGCCGCCTGTGCCGTCTGTGCCTGCCGCGGTCAGCTGCCGCGCCCGGGCGGATTCGACGGTCTCGCGGATACCGTCAAGGTCGTCGAGGGTCCGGTAGACGGTGCAGTGCGGCAGATCGTGGCCGGGCACCGGGGGGACGAAGGCGTGGGAGCCGGTGGCCAGGACGAGGTGGTCATAGGGCAGGTCGGTGGTCTCACCCGCGGCGTCCGTCACGGTGAGCGTCCGCGTCCCGGGATCGACCGCCGTCGCGGTGCCGTCGATGCGGTCGACAGTTGCCGGGAGGGCGTCGAATTCGAGGAGGCCGCGGTCCCAGTTGCCGACGTAACTGGACAGGGCCACCCGGTCGTAGGCGGGACAGTGCTCGCCGGAGACCACGGTCACCCGCGCCGCCGGGTCGCGGGCGAGGATCTCCCCGGCGGTGCGGTGGCCGACCATGCCGAGGCCGACGATGACGATGCCTCCCCCGGTGACGTCACCGTCGTTGCTCCGGTCTGTGCCGGTCGCCGTGCCGGTCGCCGTGCCGGTCGTCATGCTGGTCGCTGTGCTGGTCATTGTGCCGGTCCTTCCGTCGTCGTGACCCCGTCACCGTCGGTCCTGATGCGGGGCGGGTCGGTCTGGACAGGACGCTAACCGGCGCAGTCGGAGCTGTTGAGCCGTGAGAGCACTGTTTAACCTCCGGTTCACGGACCTGCGGCAGGCCCCGGTGCCGGACACACCGGCGCAACACGGCCGACCCGCCGGGGACGCATGCCGGACGGGCTGACCGGTCACCCCGCAACATAACCAGCTGTTATGCATTGAGTTATCACTTATGTGATGGCTAGGACATCACCCCCAGTCATGCATAAGTCGACTTAAGATTGCGGGTAGAGGTGATCGCCCCACCGGAACTCCGTCCCCGGCCCGGACGACCCTTTCTACAGACGGACAATCCGGACGCCGATGTCCGGCCCCGTCCAGAGGCCCGGCAGTCCGCCGGGCCGGGAACACCAGTCGTGGAGGAATGAGCCCATGGATGTCGTCGACATCTCACGGTGGCAGTTCGGCATCACCACCGTCTATCACTTCATTTTCGTTCCGCTGACCATCGGGCTGGCGCCGATGGTCGCCCTGATGCAGACGTTCTGGCAGGTCACCGGGAAACCGGCGTGGTACCGGGCGACACGGTTCTTCGGCACCGTCCTGCTCGTCAACTTCGCCGTCGGCGTGGCCACCGGCATCGTCCAGGAATTCCAGTTCGGCATGAACTGGTCCGAGTACTCGCGGATGGTCGGTGACGTCTTCGGCGGCCCGCTCGCCCTCGAAGGCCTCGTCGCCTTCTTCCTCGAATCCACCTTCCTCGGACTGTGGATCTTCGGCTGGGGGAAGCTCCCCGGCTGGCTGCACACCGCGTGCATCTGGATCGTCGCGGTAGCCGTGAACCTCTCCGCCTACTTCATCATCGTGGCGAACTCGTTCATGCAGCACCCGGTCGGCGCCGAGTACAACCCGGACACCGGACGCGCCGAACTCACCGACATCATCGCCCTGCTCACCAACCCGACGGCACTGGCGGCGTTCCCCCACGCGGTCGCCGGGTCCCTGCTCACCGCGGGCACGTTCGTCCTCGGCGTCAGCGGTTGGTGGATGGTCCGCGACCGCGCCGCGATGCGCAAGCTCGCCGAGGGTGGTCAGCTCGCGCCCGAGGTCGCCCGCCACGACATGCACCGGCCCGCCCACCGGCTCGGCTGGTGGACCACCGTGGTCTCCGCCGTGGCCCTGTTCATCACCGGCGACATGCAGGCGAAGCTCATGTTCGTCCAGCAGCCGATGAAGATGGCGTCCGCCGAGTCCCTGTGCCACACCGCGACCGACCCGATGTTCTCCGTCCTGACCATCGGCACCCACAACGACTGTGACTCTGTCCGGCACCTCATCGAGCTGCCGTGGGTGCTGCCCTTCCTCGCCGACGGGAAGTTCAGCGGTGTGACACTGCAGGGTGTCGAGGACCTGCAACGGCAGGCCGAACAGCTCTACGGTCCGGGCAACTACTCACCGAACCTGTTCGTGACCTACTGGGGATTCCGGATGATGATCGGACTGATGGTCGTCTCCCTCTTCCTCGCCGCCCTGAGCTGGCTGCTGACCAGGAAGGGCCGGATCCCCTCCGGCCGGGCCGCGACGGCCTTCCGCTGGATCTCCCTCATCGCGATCCCGACCCCCTTCCTGGCCAACTCCGCCGGCTGGGTCTTCACCGAGATGGGACGCCAGCCCTGGATCGTCCACCCCAACCCGGACTCGGTCGGTGACCCGAACACCGAACTGATCCGGATGACCGTCGACATGGGCGTGTCCGACCACGCCCCCTGGACCGTCATCGTCACCCTCATCGGGTTCACCCTGCTCTACGCGGTGCTCGCCGTGATCTGGTTCTGGCTGGTGCGCCGGGCCGTGCTCGCCGGACCGCCCGTCGAAGACGGTCCGACCGTCGACGGCGACGCCGGACCGGCCGAGCCGGTCCACTTCACCACGGCACCCGCCGCCACCGATCCCACCGAGTCCGCCGAGTCCACTGATTCCACTGATCCCGTCACCGCCGGAAGGAGCGTCTAGCCATGTCCGGTATCGATCTCCCCGTCCTCTGGTTCATCCTCGTCACCTGCCTGTTCGCCGGGTACTTCCTGCTGGAGGGATTCGACTTCGGCGTCGGCATGCTGCTGCCGTTCCTCGGCGGCCGTGACACCGACGGCACTGCCCGCGATGCCCGCCGGACCGCCGCACTGCGCACCATCGGCCCGGTGTGGGACGGCAACGAGGTCTGGCTCATCCTCGCCGGCGGCGCCCTGTTCGCCGCCTTCCCCGAGTGGTACGCCACCCTGTTCTCCGGCTTCTACCTGCCACTGTTCCTCATCCTCGTCGCCCTCATCGTCCGGGTCGTCGGACTGGAATGGCGCGGCAAGGTCGGCAGCCTGACCTGGCGCCGCCGCTGCGACCTCGCGGTGTCCGTGAGCTCCTGGCTGCCACCGGTACTGTGGGGCATCGCCTTCGCCAACCTCGTCCGCGGCGTCCCGGTCGATGCCGACCTGAACATGTCCAGTGACCTGGGCACCCTGCTCGGCCTGTTCAACCCCTACGGCCTGCTCGGGGCCGCCGCCTTCGCCACCGTCTTCCTGCTGCACGGGCTCAGCTTCCTGCGCCTGAAGACCGCCGGCGAGGTCCGGGACCGGGCCGGACGGCTCATCACCCCGGTCGGTGTGCTCGCCGCCGTCGCCGGCACGGCATTCCTGCTGTGGACGCAGCTCTCCCACGGTAAGCCGTGGACCTGGGCCGTCACCGTCCTCGCGGTGGTCGGCGTCCTGACCGCGGTGGCCGCGATGCTCCGCCACCACGACGGCACCGCGTTCACCGCCACCGCCGTCACGGTGGTCTGCACCGTGGTGCTGCTGTTCGGCTCGCTGTACCCGTGGCTGATGCCCACCACCCTGGCCGACGGCACCGGTCTCGACATCCGCAACGCCGCCTCCGGGCACTACACGCTGACGGTGATGACGTGGGCGACCGTGTTCGTCCTGCCGCTGGTGCTGCTGTACCAGGGCTGGACCTACTGGGTCTTCCGCCGCCGCATCACCGCCGCCCCGGTCGGGACCCCGGCACCCGCCGACAGTTCCACCGGTGCCACCACCACTGCCCCGGAACCCCCGCAGGCAACCCCGCCGACCACGCACACCGTCACAGGAGGTGAGTGACCGTGCCCGGTCCCGTCGACGCCCGCCTGCTGCGGCTGTCCGGTGACGCACGCCGGTGGATCCTGCTGCTCGCCGCGGTGACCGCCGCCCGCACCGTCTGTCTCGTCGCCGCCGGTGTGCTCACCGGTACCGTCGCCGCCCGGGTCATCACCGACGCCGCCGACGGCACCGCCATCGACCTCGCCGACGAGACCGGCCCACTGGTCACCCTCGGCATCCTCGTCGTGCTGCGCGCCGTGCTCGCCTGGGCGGAGAAGCGCTACGGCCGGCGCGCCGCCGGTCAGGCGACCCGCGACCTGCGGGACCGCGCGCTGCGTGCCCTGGCGGTCACCGACCCCCGGCAGGTGGACCGCCCCCGGTGGCGCACCCTGCTCACCGAGGGCATCGACGGGCTGGGCCCCTATCTCACCGGTTACCTCCCCGCACTCGTCAGCACGGCGATCGCCACCCCCGCGGTCCTCGTCACCGTCTGGTGGCTGGACGCCGGGTCCGCACTCATCGCCCTGGTCACCCTCCCGCTGATCCCGCTGTTCATGTGGCTCGTCGGCACCCTGACCGCCGGACTGACCGAACGCAAGCTCGAAGCCCTCGGCACCCTCGCCGACCAGCTGCTCGACCTCATCACCGGGCTGCCGACCCTGCGTGCCCTGGGTCGGCTGCGCTCCCCCGCCGACGAGATCCGGCGGCTGTCCGACCGGCACCGCAGTTCCACCCTGGCGGTGCTGCGCATCGCGTTCCTCTCCAGTTTCGTCCTGGAGTTCCTCGCCACCCTGTCCATCGCCCTCGTCGCCGTCGGGATCGGTTTCCGGCTGCTCGACGGGTCGATGACGCTGGCGGCGGGACTGTGCGTGCTCATCATCGTCCCGGAGGTCTACAACCCGGTCCGCCAGGTCGGCGCCCGGTTCCACGACGCCCGCGACGGCTTCGTCGCCGTCGGCGAGATCCTCACCCTGCTCAACTCCGGCACCACCACCGCACCGGACGCCGCACCGGACGCCGCCGCGCCGGCCGTCCGGCCGGTACCCTCGCTGCCCGCCGACGGTGTCCGCGTCGTCTTCGACGGGCTCAGCGTCGACGGCCGGGACGGTGCCCGCCCCGGTGACGTCACCGGTACCGCCGACCCCGGCGCGCTGACCGTGCTCACCGGCGCCAACGGTTCCGGCAAGTCCACCGCCCTGCTCGCCCTGCTCGGCATCGTCACCGACGGGGTCCACGGCACCGCCGTGTGCCTCGACCGGACCGGCGTGCTCACCGGGCGGGAGCTGTGGGACCGGACGTCCTATCTGCCGCAGCGCCCGGTGCTGGACGCCGCCTCGGTCGGCGACACCTCCGGACTCTCCCTCGGCCAGCGGCAGCGTGTCGCCGTCGCCGACGAGCTGGAACTGGGCCGCGAGCTCGTCGTCCTCGATGAGCCGACCGCGCACCTGGACACCGCCAACGCGCGGCTGATGGTCGACCGGCTGCGCCGGTGTGCCCGCGAGGGCGCGACGGTCGTCGCGGCGTCCCACGATCCGCTGCTCACCGCGGCGGCCGACCGGGTCATCGCGGTCGGTACCGCGCAGGAGGTGGCGTCATGACCTTCCGTACCCTCACCGGGCTGCGCGCCCGGGACCTGGTGTGGCCGGTGCTCTCGGGCACGGTCACGCTCCTCGCCGCGCTGAGCCTCACCGTCGTCTCCGCCTGGCTGATCACCCGGGCCTGGCAGATGCCGCCGGTCATGGACCTCACCGTGGCGGTGACCGCCGTCCGGGCACTCGGCATCTCCCGGGCGGTGTTCCGCTACATCGACCGGCTGGCCTCCCATTCACTGGCGCTGCGCTGCGCCGCACAGGCCCGGGTCACCGCCTACCGGGCGCTGAGCCTCGCCCCGGTCACCCGGACCGCCCGGCTGGGCCGGGGTGACCTCACCTCGCGGCTCACCGCGGATGTGGACGCGGTGGCCGACGTCATCGTCCGGGGCATCGTGCCCGCCCTTGTCGCCCTGGTCACCGCGGTGATCTCCGTGGGGTTCACCGCACTGCTGTCGCCGTCGGCGGCGCTCGTGCTGACCGTCGGACTGCTCATCGCCGGGGTCGCGGCCCCGTGGGTGGTGGGCCGGTCGGTGCAGACCTCCGAACGCCGCCGTGCTGCGGCGGTCCGGGACTACGCGACCGCGGTCGACCGGGTGCTCACGGACGCCCCCTCGCTGCGGATCCGGGGCCGGCTCGACGGGGAGCTGGGCCGGGCCGCGGGCGCCTCCCGCGGTCTGACGGACGCCGCCGAGGCCGGTGCCCCCGCCGATGCCGCGGGCGCCGGACTGACCGTCTTCGCCTCCGCGGCGACCGCGCTCGGGGTGCTGTGCGTCGCGGTGACCGCCTACCCCGGCCACTCCCCGCAGTGGCTGGGGGTGCTGGTGCTGCTGGCGCTCTCCGCGTTCGAGGCGACCTCGGCGCTGCCGGAGGCCGCGGTGGCGGTCACCCGCGCCCGGGGTGCCGGACGCCGGCTGCGGGAACTCGTCGGTGACCCGGACGCCACCCGGCAGCTCCCGGAGCCCCCGGAGCCCCCGGCCGGGGCCGCTGCACCGGATGCACCGGTAGCTGTGCCGGCCGCCGTGCCGGAGCTGACCGCCACGCACCTGGTCTACGGCCACGACGGTCCCCTCGGCGAGGTCGACCTGGATCTGCCCGCCGGGGTGAGGAAGACGGTCACCGCCGCCTCCGGGTCCGGCAAGACCACCCTGCTGCTGACCCTCGCCGGGCTGATCCCCCCGGTCTCCGGGGCGGTCCGTCTCGACGGCACCGACATCCGGGAGCTCGCCGCGGCGGACCCGGAGCAGCTGCACCGCACCATCGCCTACCTGCCGGAGGACGCCCACGTGTTCCTCACCACCGTGCGCGACAATCTCGCGGTGGGGGCGCCGACCGCCTCCGACGGGCAGATGCACGCGGTCCTCACCGCCGTCGGGCTCGACGACTGGGTCGACGGTCTGCCCGACGGGCTGTCCACCGTGCTCAGCGGGGGCGCCGGAAGTCTGTCCGGTGGGCAGCGCCGCCGGCTGCTGCTCGCCCGGATGCTGCTGACCGACGCGCCGGTGCTGCTGCTCGACGAACCGTTCGAGCACCTCGACGAGGCCGGCACCACCGCGATGGAGCAGTTGTTCGCCCGCCCGGACCTGCCCGGGGCCCGTGGCGTCCGGACCGTGATCGTGGTGCGCCACCCGCGGCAGCGCGGTGAGGTCGGCTGAGGGAGCCGGGCCGCTGCCACTGCCGCAGGTCGGTGGAACGAACCGACAGGTCGTGGTCCTGCCCCGCAGGTCGGTGGAGCGAACCGAGGTGCTGAAAAATCGGACCGTGGACGCCCTCCCGGTTCGTTCCGCGGACACGGCGGACACGGCGGACACGGCCGCGGACGCATCGGGCGCCGTAGCATCGGCGCCATGCCGTTCCCCAGGCGCACCAGCCCCGACAACTTCTTCGACCTGCTCGACGAGCAGCAGCGGCCGCACCTGCTGACGTTGCGGGAGATCAGCCTCTCCTACCCCGAGGTCACCGAGACCCTGAAATGGAACCAGCCGGCCTACGTCACCGGGGACGGGACGGCGTGGCTGCTGCAGGCGTTCGCGAAGCACTGCTCACTGCGGTTCACCCCGGACTTCTTCGGCCCGTTCCAGGCGGAGGTCGCCGCGGCGGGCTACGGCTACGGCGCCGGATTCCTGAAGATCATGTACACCGACGAGGTCCCCGAGCAGCTGTGCCGTCGGCTCATGGCGGCGAAGCTCGCCGACAGCGGTCACTGACCGCGCCCCTGTGCTGGTCGGGGGCACCACTCTGTCGGGCGCCGGTCGTGACCTGCGGCAACCTCCTGCGACCTGCTGCGACCTCCTGCTATCCGATGGTGAGCAGCACCATCAGGATGAACAGCAATGTCGCGGTCCCCGAGATCCCCAGCGCGATCTTCAGCCGGGTCCGGTCCCGCGGCAGCAGGGCGAACCGCAGCAGCAGCCCCGAGAGCACCACCACGGCGATCGCCAGGATCCCCGCCAGCGGGGTGAACATGATCCCGATGAACGACAGGAACCCGCCGACCAGCATGACGATCGGCCAGGCCGTCGTCTGGTCGGTCGACGGGGACGATGACGGACGGGACGGGGACGGTGACACGGTCAGGACTCCTCCTGGGCGGGACAGTATGGCGGGACAGCACGCCGGACATCCCCCAGGTTAACCCGCGTCCCTCACCCGGGCCTGCACCGGCTGCACCGCCTGTACCGTCAACCCCGCATCCGGGAGGTCCCCACCGTCACCGCGGCGACGAGCATCCACATCACCACGAGGACCACTCCTAACGGACCCCAGAGGATGTCCCGCCACCAGCTGTCCGGGAAGAACGCACCCCGGTAGATGTGGTCGGTGACCGCCACCCCGGGCACGGTGAACAGCAGGGTGAGGATCCCTGCGCTGACGACGACCGCCGCAGACTCCCACCACGCCACCGCACGGCGCTGCCCCACCGACGCCCCGGCGCGGTGAGCAAACACGTCGCCAACGTGTTCATGAAGCTGGGGATGACCCCGACCGACGAGAACCGGCGGGTCCGTGCGGTGCTCGCCTGGCTGCGTCACACGGGGCGGTGAATCCTTGCCGATAATAACGCATCGCGTTATCATGGTTAAATGATCCGGTCTTTTGCAGACTCGCGTACCCGGAAGGTCTGGCAACGTGACCGGGCGAAAGGACTCGGCCCGGACGTGCAGCGAGCGGCCCACCGGAAACTGCTGATTCTGAACCGGTCAGAGACCATCAACGATCTACGGGTACCTCCCGGAAATCGACTGGAGAAGCTCTCCGGCAACCGTCAGGGGCAGTACTCGATCAGAGTCAACAGTCAGTTCCGAATCTGCTTCCGCTGGACTCAGGACGGCCCGGCAGACGTTGAAATCACCGACTACCACTGAGGAGAATCTCCATGGCTTCCGCACCGCATCCCGCTGACCACAAAGCCCATGAGCCGATCACGCCCGGCGAGATTCTTCTGGAGGAGTTCCTCAAGCCCATGGGAATCTCCCAGTACCGACTGGCCAAGGCCATCAACGTCCCACCTCGGCGCATCAACGAGATCGTCCACGGGACAAGGAAGATCACCCCCGACACCGGCATCCGGCTGTCCAGGGCACTGGGCATGAGTGAACACTTCTGGGTCAACCTTCAGCTCGACTACGACATCGAGATCGCCAAAGAAAAACACCACGACGAACTGGACGCCATTACACCGATCGTCGCCTGAGCCACTGACGACTACCGGCGCACGTATTCCGCGGGGCCCGGCTCAGTCTGCGTCCACGGGGTGGAGATCAGTGCCCCGGACAGCGTCAGGAGTGTGTCACCGGTGTTCTCCGGCAGTCGGGCGGGATCGACCCCCGGCATCAGTTTCAGACAGGCGCCGGGATCCACCGACGGCGACGGGTTGCCGTCGAGCGCCTGGTTGGCCAGCTCCCACACCGGGTTACTCACCGCGAGGAGGAAATGGTCCACCGGTTCGTTCGGACACTGGTCCTGCAGGGTGATGTTCGTGACGTTGTCCGCGGACGGCAGAAAGGCCCTGTCATAGGGCGTGACGATCTCGTCGAAGCGGGTGGCGATGGTGGTGTACCTGATCCCCGGATAGGTTGCCCCGTCGTCGTTGAGCGTGGTGATGAAGTCCGACCCGCTGCCCTGCTGCCGCAGTGCGTCCGGACATCCGACCGTGCAGGTCAGGGAGATCATGTCGGAGCCGTTGTTCGAGGACCCGAGGCCGACCATGTTCGCCACCATGTCGCGGGTGTCCGGCCACCATTTCGTGGTCCACCGGCCGATCATCCCGCCCTGGCTGTGGCCGACGATGTCCACCTTCCGGCCGCTGGTCGCGTGGATCGTCCGGATGGCGTGGGTGACGTTCTCGGCGGAGACTTGTATATCCTGCAGGCCGTTCTCCGGCAGATCCACCGTGCAGTAGGGCCGACCCTCCGCGGCGAGCGCCGGTTCCCAGTTCCAGGACCAGTTGGCCGACGCATTCGCGGTCGTCCCGTGCAGCAGGAGCACCGTGTTGCGGTCACTTCCGGCCGGGTCGCCGTGGCAGTCCAGGGAACGGTCGAGGTCCGCCTCGTCGACGGTCAGCGGCGGCCACTCCTCCCCGGCCGTCACCGGTGCGTCCGGACTGTCCGCCCGGGCTGCGGGAAGAGCCACCGCGCCGGCGAGCAGGACGGGTACCGCCGTGAGTGCGATGAGGAGGCTGACCGGGGATCTGCCGGACGAGGCACCGGGTCGGTGTATGTGCATGGTGCTTTCCTTTCCTGACCTATGCTTCCGCCATGACGGTAGCCGCAGCACACGCCGGGTACGCGGGAATCCGGGGGCCACCGGCTACACTGATGGAAACTCAGCAACTTCCCCTATGACGTTCAGGATTTTCCATGCGCCGTCGTGTCCCCGCCGCTGCCGCGGCCACCGTTGCCCTCCTCACCGCCACCACCGGCTGTTCCGGCAGCTCCGACCCCGAGGTCGTGACGGTCACCGCCGATGCCCCCTCGACCAGCCAGGCGGCAGCCGGTGGCCCGGCCCCCACGGCCGGGGCACCGGCTCCGGCACATCGGACTGCCCCGTCAGCACCTGCCACCCCGGCGGTCCAGGCGGACAATCCCGACCAGGTCGGCGGCACGTGCGGCACCCTCGACGGGGCGAAGGTCACCGCCGGGGAATCGACGAGCTGCGGTTTCGCGATGAATGTCGCCGCCCAGGCGCTGCAGCCGGTCTACGGGCCGGACACGATCTCCTCCCCCGACGCCAACGGCTACGCCGGCATCGCCACCGTCACCGCTACCAGTCCCTCCACCGGTCAGACGTACACGATGCAGTGCGGTATCGGTTCCGCCGCAGTGTCATCGGTCTGCACCGGCGGCAACAATGCCCAGGTCCGGATCGACAAGGCCGGCAACGGCAGCCTGCTCTACCTCGTGCAGTAGCCGTCCACCTCCGGCCCCGTGACCCGTCACGGCGTCCCGCCCCGGTATGTACCGTGGTCGGTACGGCACAGCAACGCCCCCGACAACGCAGGAAGAGGCAGGAGGGCCGCATATGGCACTCGGATACATCGTCAACGGAATCGTCGCCCTCATCTACGGGCTCTACCGGATGGTGAAGGGGTGGATCACCGGGGATCCGCCGTCAGAGGAGAAGGACGGGAAGTACCAGGCCCTCTGGAACGACGAGGAACACACCTGGCCGTACCCGCACTGACGCCCCACTGACGCCCCTGCCCTGGTCCGTCACGCGGGTGACGGAACCTACGCGGACACCGCGGCGGCGATCCGGTCGCCGACCTCGGCGGTGCGGATCTGCGAACCGTCGCGGGACCCCGCCTCGGCGAGCACCGCAGCCTCGATCTTCTCCGCCTGGGAGACCCGCAGCGCGGCGTCCTCCCCCTCGTCACCGGCGAGGTGACGCAGCAGCAGGGCCGCAGAGAGGATCGCCGCGCACGGGTCGGCGATCCCCTGGCCGGCGATGTCCGGCGCGGAGCCGTGGACCGGCTCGAACATCGACGGGCTGACGCGCGACGGGTCGATGTTGCCGGACGCCGCCAGGCCGATGCCCCCGGTGACCGCACCGGCGAGGTCGGTGAGGATGTCGCCGAAGAGGTTGTCGGTGACGATGACGTCGAAGCGGCCCGGGTCGGTGGTCATGTAGATCGTGGCGGCGTCGATGTGGCAGTAGTCGACCTCGACCTCGGGGAACTCCGCCCCGACCGCGTCGACAGCGCGCTGCCACAGGCCACCGGCGTTGACCAGCACGTTGGTCTTGTGGACCAGGGTCAGCTTCTTCCGGCGGGACCGTGCGCGTCCGAAGGCGTCCCGGACGACGCGCTCCACGCCGTACCAGGTGTTCTGGCTGAGCTCACTGGCCACCTCGTGGTCGGTGCCCTCCCGCAGGGTGCCGCCGTTGCCGCAGTACAGGCCCTCGGTGCCCTCGCGGACGACGACGAAGTCGATCTCGCCCGGGTCCGCCAACGGTGAGGTGGACCCCGGGTAGAGCTTCGCCGGACGCAGGTTCACCGCGTGGTCCAGCTTGAACCGCAGCGGCAGCAGCAGGCCACGCTCGAGGACGCCGGCGGGCACGGAGCGCGGATCACCGATCGCGCCGAGGAGGATCGCGTCGTGCTCCTTCAGGGACGCCAGGTCAGCGTCGGTGAGCAGCTCACCGTTGCGGAGGTAGCGGCGGGCACCGAGATCGTAGTCGGTGGTCTCGACGGTCTCGTCACTGGTCGCGGCCGTGACGGCCCGGAGAACCTTCAGTGCCTCCGTCGTGACCTCGGTACCGATACCGTCGCCGGCGATGACCGCGAGTTTCATTCCTTGGACTCCTTTGTGTCGTTTCGTCCCACATCGTTGGAAATTACCGACACATTACCATGTCCGGGCCGTCACCCCACCTGCGCCGACCCCTGGGGCAACGCCCTGTTCGGGTGAGATGCCCCGTTCCGTGCACCCCCACCGGCGGGTCTACCGGATATCCGCACCGGACAGTGGTTTTGTGTTCCTATGAGCAAACCTGACACGTCTGCACCTCAGGTGGACCCGGTGTCCCCTCCGGCCGCGGCGCAGCCGGCCTCCCCCGGTCGCCGGCTGCCGGGGCGTGGTGTCCTCGGCATCGGACTCGTGATCCTGCTGGCCGTCGTCGCGTACCGGGAGACCCGCCCCCCGGTGTTCGGGACCGAGCTGAACCTCTACAAGGTCCCCACCGACTTCCTCGTCTACTACCGTGCCGGCGAAGTCATGGCGCACGGCGGCAACCTCTACGACGGTCCGCTGCTGGGTGAGCTGCCGTTCACCTACGCGCCGTTCGCCGGGGCACTGTTCCGGGGCCTGGCGGTCGCCCCGGAGGCGATGGCCGCGACATTCTGGCAGCTGGCCTGTGTCGGCGCGGTCATCGCGGTCATCCTCGGCGTCCTCGCGCAGCGCGGGTACCGGCTGGACGCCCCGACCGCCGTCATCGGCGTCGGTGCCGCGGTCGGCACCCTGGCCCTGTCCCCGGTGCGCGACAGCTTCTTCTACGGGCAGATCAACGTCCTGCTCATGCTGCTGGTGGCCTTCGACTTCCTGCGTAAGCGCGACAGGTTCACCGGCATCGGCGTCGGCCTGGCCGCCGGGCTCAAACTCACCCCCGGTTTCTTCATCATCGTGTTCGCCATGCAGCGGAGGTGGCGTGAGGCGGTCACCGCCGCGGTTACCTTCCTCGTCACGGTGGTGATCGGGCTCATCGCGGTTCCGGACGCCACGACGTTCTGGACGAAGTCCATGTTCGAGTCCGACCGGGTCGGCGACGTGACGATCTCGGCGTCCCAGTCGCTCAAGGGGTTCTGTGAGCGCACGCTGGGCACCGGGACCGGCTCCACCCTCCTGTGGATCGTCCTCGTGCTCGTCGCCCTCGTCGCCTGCTTCTTCGCGGTGCGGTGGGCGACGCGACGGGGCAACCAGGCACTGGTCATGTGCTTCGGCGGTATCACCGCCTGCCTGGTCTCCCCGTTCTCCTGGCACCATCACTGGGTGTGGCTGGTGCCGCTGGTGGTCTGTCTCGTCGACCTCGGGGCCCGGGCCGGTGCCCGGCTGCGCGGTCGCACACCCGGGGTCCGCGGCTGGCTCACCGAGCAGGCGGCGATGATCGTCACCCTGGTGATCGTGTTCGTCACCATGATCCCCTACTGCAGTCACCAGATCTCGGTCCGGTTCTCCTTCCTCGGACAACCGGGACTGCCCGCCCCCTTCGACCACCTGTGGATCCTGTGGGCCTCGGTGATCATGCTGGTCTTCGCGGCACTCGGGCTCCGGGAGTTCCTCGCCGGCCGGCAGCAGGCTCCGCAGGACGCTGAGGACGCCCAGGACAGTCAGGGCAGTCAGGACGCTGCCCCGAAGTCCGCGGGAGCCGCAGGCGCCTAGACCGCCTCGGGTCCGTGGACCTCCACGGCGTTGCGGGTGAACAGCATCACCGCGACGGCGACGACCACGACCACCGCGGCGACGTAGTAGGGGGTGTCGACCGAGAAGTGGTCGGCGATCTTCGTCGAGGCGAACGGGGCGATCACGCCGCCCATCCACCGCACGAAGTTGTACGCGGCCGAGGCGACCGGCTGCGGGTTGTCGGACACGCTCATCGCCATCTCGGTGTAGACGGTGTTGTTGATGCCCATCAGCGCACCGGCGACGATCACCACGAGGATGACGGTCGGCCGGTTGTCGTGGAACAGGCCGAGCAGCACGTAGAGCACCAGCAGCCCGATGAGCATGACCATGGCGGTGTTCGCCGCGCCGATCCGGTTCTGGACGATCGGGGCGAGGAACACCGAGCAGACCGCCAGGGCGCAGCCCCAGCCGAAGAAGACCAGGCCGATGCCGTATTCGCCGGTCTCCTTGATCACCGGCAGGAACGGCGTGTAGGCGAGCACCGTGAAGAAGCCGAAGTTGTAGAACAGTGCGGAGAACGAGACCCCGAACAGCCCACCGTGGCGCAGCGCCTTCAGTGAGTCGAGGAATCCGGTCTTCGTCGCCGGCTTCGGGGTCTCCGGCAGCTTCCACAGCAGCACGACGAGGGCGATGAACATGAGGACGGCGGTGCCGAAGAACGGACCCCGCCAGTTCATGTGGCCGAGGACGGCGCCGACGAGCGGGCCGCAGGCCATGCCCAGGCCGAGCGCGGCCTCGTAGAGGATGATCGCGACGGCCCGGCCACCGGAGGCCACGGCGACGATCACGGCCAGCGCGGTCGCCACGAACAGTGCGTTACCCAGACCCCAGCCGGCGCGGAAGCCAACGAGCTCACCGACGCTGGAGGAGGTCCCGGCCAGCGCGGCGAAGATGACGATGAGTGTCAGCCCGGCGAGCAGCGTCTTCTTGCCGCCGATCCGGCTGGACACGGCACTGGTGATGAGCATCATCACCGCAGTGACGGCGAAGTAGCTGGTGAACAGCAGGGAGACCTCGGACGGCCCGGCGTCGAGGTTCTCTGCGATGGCGGGCAGGATCGGGTCCACCAGGCCGATGCCCATGAAGGCGAACACACAGGCCAGCGCGGTCGCCCAGACGGCGATCGGCTGGCGGAGCATCGACGCCTTCTCGGATTCGAGGGTCGCGCCCTCGACCGTCACTCTCTGTTGATGCTGATTCGACGTGACCATCCGGCCGCATCCCTCTTTTCTCTTCTGTTCGTGTCATGGGGCGGGGCGCTCAGTCCCGCCGGGTGTTCTCCTGTGGTCGGACGCCTCGGATCTCGCGCTGGACGACGGCCTCGGACAGCCGGGTCAGCGGGCCGAGCCCGTCCCGGAGTGCGGTCCGTGCGTCATCGTCGAGGACGGCGAAGTAGCGGGCCAGGACCTCGTTGCGTTCGTGGTTGACCCGTCGCCGGGTCTCCTCGCCGGAGTCCGTGATCGTCACCAGGGCGACCCGGGCGTCCCGGGGATCGGGGTCCCGCCGCACCAGGCCGGCCGCTTCGAGGCGGGCGACCTGCTGGCTCATTCCCGGTTGGGTCATCCCGCTGCGCCGGGCGAGCAACCCCATGGGGTGCGGTTCCGCCGCGACGGTGTTGAGGATCGAGACCTGGGTGGTGGACAGCTCCCCCGGGTATTCGAGCATGCGGATCATGTGGAGTGCGGAGCGCAGCGCTTCGCGCACCTCCGCCGCGACGATGAGGTTGTCATCCTGGTTCTGATTGTCTGTGTCGACCACGACAGTCCACCGTATTATATAAGTCTCTTAAACACCAAGTCGCCCATCCGGTCCCGCCGGTCGCCTGAGAGACCCCCGACAAACCCAGACAAAAACGACGACAGCCGCAGACCCGGACCGGGTCTGCGGCTCTGTCTACAGCTGTCTGCGGCTGTCAGCTGCTGTCTGCGGCCGTCTCGCTCGACTCCGCTCGACTCCGCTCGCCCTCCCCCACCCCGGCCCCCACGACGGGGACCGGGCGGACACTCCCCTTAAGGAACCGGAGACTAACCCAGGTTCAGCAGGACAGCGTGGGACGCCGAGAGGGCGTCCTTGATCTGGCCGACGAGATCGGTGGAGATCTCCTTGTCGACGCGGAGCACCAGGGTGGCGGAACCCTCGTTGAGGTTCTGCGACAGCGCGGCGGCGTTGATGTTGATGCCCTCGCGACCCAGGAAGGTGCCCACGGTACCCAGCGCACCCGGCTGGTCGGTGTAGGTCAGGAACAGGTTCAGGCCCTCGGCACGCAGGTCCAGGCCACGGTCGTTGATCCGGACGATCTTCTCGACGTGCTCCAGGCCGGTCAGCGCACCGATGACGCTCACCGCGGTGCCGTCACCGGTCACGGCCTTGACCTCGAGCACGGAGCGGTGGGTGACCGACTCATCGGCGGTGGTGACGGTGAGTTCCACACCGCGCTCCTCCGCGATCTGCGGGGTGTTGACGAAGGTGACCTGCTCATCGACGACACCGTCAAAGATGCCGCGCAGGGCGGCGAGCCCCAGGGCGTCCACCGACTCGGTGGACAGCTCGCCACGGGCCTCGACGGTGACCGCGGCGACCGGGGCGTCCAGCAGGGCGGAGGCGACCTTGCCCAGCTTGGTGGACAGGCCGAGCCACAGGGCGACCTCTTCGCTGACCTTGCCGCCGGTGACGTTGACGGCGTCCGGCACGAAGTCACCGGCGAGCGCCTTGAGGACGGACGCCGCGACGTCCGTGCCGGCGCGGTCCTGCGCCTCGACGGTGGAGGCACCCAGGTGCGGGGTCACGACGACCTCGTCGAGCTCGAACAGCGGCGAGTCGGTGCAGGGCTCCTTGGAGTAGACGTCGAAGCCGGCGCCGCGGATCTGACCGGCCTTGATGGCGTCCGCCAGGGCCTGCTCGTCAACGAGGCCACCACGGGCCGCGTTGATGATGATCTGACCCTTCTTCGACTTCGCAAGGAGCTCGGCGTTGAACATGCCGGCCGTCTCCGGGGTCTTCGGCAGGTGGATCGTCACGAAGTCGGCACGGGCGACCAGCTCATCGAGCTCGACGAGCTCGACACCCAGCTGGGCGGCGCGGGCCGGGTTGGCGTAGGGGTCGTAGGCGATGATGTCGGTCTCGAACGCGGCGAGACGCTGCGCGAACAGCTGGCCGATGTGGCCGAAGCCGACGATACCGATGGTCTTGCCGAAGACCTCCACACCCTTGAAGGAGGAGCGCTTCCACTCGGCGTCCCGCAGGGTCTTGTCCGCGGCCGGGATCTGGCGGGCGGTCGACAGCAGCAGCGCGATGGCGTGCTCGCAGGCGGAGTGGATGTTGGAGGTCGGGGCGTTGGCGACCATGACGCCCTTGGCGGTGGCGGTCTCGATGTCGACGTTGTCCAGGCCCACGCCGGCGCGGCCGACGATCTGCAGCTTCGGGGCGGCCTCGAGGACCTCGGCGTCCACGGTGGTGGCGGAACGGACGAGCAGCGCGTCCGCGTCCTTCACGGCTTCGAGGAGCTCGGGGCGGTTCGGACCGTCGACCCAGCGCACCTCGACAGAGTCTCCGAGGGCGTCCACGGTGGACTGGGCGAGCTTGTCGGCGATGAGGACGACGGGACGGGAATTCTGGCTCACAGGATCTCCTGACGAATCATTGAGTGCCTGTCACCTCCGGCACGACCGCGTCGGAGGGCAGGGCCCACGCCTTTCCCCCGACGGACCCGTAGCAGCCCGACGGGGAGTGACGTACGACGCAGAACAGCTTAGTACGCCCCCGCCCGCCGGGGGTGAAGAAGGTCGCCGGTAGACCGACGGTCACCCCGGCGGTCACCCCTGCCGACGTTCTCAGCTGCGGTTCACGCCGGAGCCACCGGGTTCTCCGGTCTCCCCGACCGCTCCCGCCAGCGGCGAGTCGCACACCTCTTCCTCGTGGTCCCGGTGTTCCGGCTTCTCCAGCTGCACCGTGATATGCCCCACCCCACGGCCCGCGATGACCGCACGGACCCGGTCGAGGATGCCCGGATCGCGGTCCGCACTGACCACGTGGACGGACGCCATGGCGCTCTCGCCGTCGACCGACCACACATGGAGGTCGTGCACCGCCTCGACCCCGTCGACCCGCAGGATGTCGTCCCGGATCCCCACCGGGTCGAAGGACGCCGGGGCGTTCTCCATGAGGACGCCCACCGCCGTGCGCAGCAGGTTCCAGGACCGGGGCAGGATCAGTGCCGCGATCCCCAGTGACGCCAGCGGATCGACCCAGGTCCAGCCGGTGACGGCGATGACCACCGCGGCGACGATGACCGCCACCGAACCGAGCAGGTCGGCCAGGACGTGGAGGTAGGCGCCGCGCAGGTTCAGCGACTCCCCCGCCGACCGGTGCAGCACCACCGCCGACACGATGTTGGCCACCAGACCCACGACGGCGATACCCGCCATTAGACCGGTCGTGACCTCCTCGGGGTCCCCGAACCGGCGGAGGGCCGAGACGGCGATCCACACCGCGATCACGGCCACTGCCCCGGCGTTCACGGCGGCGGCGATGACCTCGGCGCGTCGGAAGCCGTAGGTGGCGCGGGTCGTCGCACGGCGCTGTCCGATGAGGATCGCGCAGGCGGCGATGATGAGTCCGCCGGCGTCGGAGAGCATGTGGCCGGCGTCCGCGAGCAGGGCCAGTGATCCGGAGACCAGGCCGCCGATGACCTCGGCGAGGAAGATGACGGCGGTCATCGCGATGACGACCCACAGGGCACGTCCCCGGGGTGCCGGATGGTCATGCCCGTGGCCGTGACTGTGGCCGTGATCGTGGCTGTGATCGTGGTCCTGGCTGTGACTGTGGTCGTGGGCGTGATCCTGATCGTGCATGTGCTCGTGGGTCATCCCGGTCCTCCATTTTCATTAACGGTCAGACCCAAGCCTACGTCCAACATTTCCGCACGTCAACGTCATATTTAGGCAACCGTAATCATTTTCGTTAAGGCGACGCGGAGGCCTTCCGTCGACAGGTCTCCGCACTGGCTCCCATTCCACTGGCACCCGCCCTGGTACCCCTTCCCGGTACCCCGCCATGTCCCCTGCCCCCTCCCCTGCCGAAGATGACCCTGGCATCACCCCGACGTCCCGTCTTGTCCGTGGACAGAGCCGCCGGGCCCCATGTCACGGACCCCATGTCGACGGAACGAACCGACAGGTCGACATCCAGGACCGCAGGTCGACGGAACGAACCCACAGGTCGAAAAATCCGACCTGGAGCGGCACCCTTGGGTTCCAGTGGTCGTTGCAACACCCCTGACATGTTCAGGAGTGAACAGTGCCCACACCGAACCCCTCGCACCGGCCCACCGCCGGACCGCGATCCACCCCCGCGCAGAGACTCCTCGCCTTCACCGCCTTCACCCCCGCCGAGCGCGAGTTGATGATCACCGAGCACGCCGCCGGCTCCACCGTCCGACAGATATCCACGGCACTGGGCCGCCCGGCTACCACGGTCAACGACTGGTTGACCCGGCACGGGCTCCACACCCCACGGCGCCGCCCCAACCACCTTGTCCGGCAACTCGCACTGATCCTGGTCAGCGCGGGTATGACCCAGGCTGACGTCGCCGCACTGATCAACGTGACCCGTCAGACCGTCTGCGGTTGGGTCAACCGGTTCCCGACCCCCGCCCGGCCGGAGGATGCCTACGACGAGGCGACCATCAGTTTCTACCGGGCACTGCTGTCCGGGGCGACCCCGGCGACAGCGGCGGCCAGTACCGGCAGGCCACTGTCGCAACTGGATCCCGACGGGGTGTACTCATCAGATGTGAACACCGCCGTGGCCGACCAGATCACCGTCGACACCCCGAAACGGGTTCGGCGCCAACACGCCGCTGATCAGCGTCAGCGTGATGCCGGACGGGCCGGCCGCAGACAGCTCCGGCGTAAACCCGGCGCCGCACTGCGCCCGGTCGCACCGAGTCCCGCACCGAGTCCCGCGCCGGTTGCTGCACCGGCAGTCCGGGCCCGGAAGAACCCGCCTGCCGGCGGCCCCGTGGAGTCTGAGGCGGCATCGGCGACACCGGCGGCACCGGTGCGTCGACCATCTGCCCGCAGGGACCGCAAACTGGGCCGCGCCACCGACACCACCGACACCACCGACGCCACCGACGCCACCGACGCCACCGACGCCGTGGACCGGAAAGCCGGGTTCACCGCCGACAGTGCCGATCGTGGTGCCCACCGGGGGAACCGTGCCCGGCACAGTCCCACGGCCAAACCCACCCGCCGACGTGGTCGGCACAGTGGCCGGCACAGTATCCCCGCCCCGATGGTCTTTGACACCCCGGCACCCGATCCCCGGATGCCACCGGCCGCCCCGGTCCACCACCGTGACCCTGACCGGGTGATATCCGACCGGTACCTGACCGCGGCAGAACGGGACACCATCGCGGTGATGCTGCGTGAGGGAGCGACGAAGGCGGCGATCGCCCGGAAGCTGGGCAGGCACCGGTCCACGATCAGCCGGGAACTCGCCCGCAACAGTGATCCTGCTGATCCTGCTGATCCTGCTGATCCTGCCGATCCCGGCGACACCGGCAGTACCGGCGGGGCCGGTGACCTGGTGTACAACCCGTTCACCGCGACCCGGCATGCCGCAGCCCGCCGGGCCCGACCGAGGTTGTCGAAGGTGTACGCCGACCCGATGCTGCGGGCGCTGATCACCCAACGACTGGAGCACTGGTCACCCGAGCAGATCGCCCACCGGTTACGGTTGGACTTCCCCGAGCATCCGGAGTGGCATGTGTGTACTGAGACGATTTACCAGGCGTTGTACGTCTACCCGAAGGGCAGCCTGCGCAGTGAGGTGAAAAAGGCCCTGCGTACCGGTCGGACAACCCGTAAACCCAGGGAGTCAGCGGTGAGGATCCCCCGCGACCATGACCGGGTCAGCATCGCCGAGCGGCCCGCTGAGATCGAGGACCGGGCGGTACCCGGTGACTGGGAAGGGGATCTGATCTGTGGGGCGTACAACAAGTCCGCGATCGGCACGCTGGTCGACCGTAAGACCCGGTACGTGATGCTGCTGCACCTGCCCGGTGCCCATGATGCACTCAGTGTCCGCGACGCGATGATCGAACGGTTCACCGGCATGCCCGCCCAGATGGGGTTGTCGGTGACCTGGGACCAGGGGTCGGAGATGTCGTTGCACAGGGAGATCAGTGTGGCCGCGGATCTGGACGTGTACTTCTGTGATCCGCATTCCCCGTGGCAGCGGGGCACCAACGAGAACACCAACGGGTTGCTGCGGCAGTACTTCCCGAAGTCCACGGACCTGTCGGTCCATGGGCGTGACCGGTTGCGGGAGGTGGAGATGCTGATGAACAACCGGCCGCGGAAGGCACTGAACTGGGCTACCCCCGCTGAGGCGATGTGGGCGGAACTGGACGGTATCCTCGGTGAGGCTTAAGCAGATCCGCTACCCGTGAGGGTGTTGCGTCGATCGCTAGAATCCGCCACCTGGGTTCGTTTGGTCGACATCCCTCCATCCCTCCCCCGACACCCTGCCCCCGCGAGTCACGCATCAGCGAACTCGAGCAGCAATGGTGCCGAGTGCGGGCCCCGGTACAGTTCCTGCTCGACTTCACGGATCACACGGAGCTCTCGACCGGCGACATGGCGCCCGCGGACACGCGGTCCGCCCCGTGACCGCTCGGTGCGCCCACCTGCCCCGGACATGACAGAACCCCGCCTGCCGCACCCGGAAATCCGGGGACAGCGGGCGGGGTCGGTCAGACCGGGTCAGACCGGGTCAGACTACGCGGTGGCGTCCAGCGGGTTCTTGACCCAGCTCATCATGTCGCGCAGCTTGGCGCCGGTGGCCTCGATCGGGTGCTCCGCGATCTTGTTGCGCAGACCCTCGAGCTCCTTGTTGCCGCCCTCGACGTTGGCGATGAGGCGCTTGACGAAGTTACCGTTCTGGATGTCCGTCAGGACCTCGCGCATCCGCTCCTTGGCGCCGGCGTCCACGATGCGCGGGCCGGAGAGGTAGCCGCCGAACTCGGCGGTGTCCGAGACGGAGTAGTTCATGTTGCCGATGCCGCCTTCGTAGACGAGGTCGACGATGAGCTTCATCTCGTGCAGCACCTCGAAGTAGGCCATCTCCGGCTGGTAGCCGGCCTCGGTGAGGACCTCGAAACCGTTCATGATGAGGTACTCGAGGCCACCGCAGAGCACGGCCTGCTCACCGAACAGGTCGGTCTCGGTCTCCTCCTTGAAGGTGGTGGCGATGACGCCGGCGCGCGCGCCACCGATGGCGGCGGCGTAGGACAGCGCCAGGTCGTGGCCCTCACCCTTCGGGTCCTGCTGGACGGCGATGAGGCACGGGACGCCCTTGCCGTCGACGTACTGGCGGCGGACCAGGTGGCCCGGGCCCTTCGGGGCGGCCATGGCGACGGTGATGTTCGCGTCCGGCTTGATCAGCTCGAAGTGGATGTTGAGGCCGTGGCCGAAGAAGATGGCGTTGCCGTCCTCCAGGTTCGGGGCGATGTCGTCCTCGTAGATCTTGGCCTGGGAGGTGTCCGGGGCCAGGATCATGACGACGTCGGCCCACTTGGCGGCCTCGGCGTTGGTCAGGACCTTGAAGCCGGCCTCTTCGGCCTTCTCGCGGGACTTGGAGCCCTCACGCAGGCCGATGACGACCTCGACACCCGAGTCACGCAGGTTCTGGGAGTGGGCGTGGCCCTGGGAGCCGTAGCCGATCACGGCGACCTTGCGACCCTGGATGATGGACAGGTCGGCGTCGTCGTCGTAGTAGACGTCAATTGCCATGGTTGAGCACCTTTCGCTGGGATGGCTGATTCTCTGCAGCCGATCGTAACAGGATGTTTTTTCAAAGTGTGAGACGGGGTATCTCACACGGTGACTAAAGTTTTTCCGACTAGAGCTTCGCCGGGTACATCGCCTTGGGGCCGC
Source organism: Corynebacterium nuruki S6-4 (assembly GCF_007970465.1). Lineage (NCBI taxonomy): Bacteria > Bacillati > Actinomycetota > Actinomycetes > Mycobacteriales > Corynebacteriaceae > Corynebacterium > Corynebacterium nuruki. The sequence continues at coordinate 226,381 of NZ_CP042429.1, read as the reverse complement.
GGCTCACCGCGGTCAGGCTGGACTCGACGAGCTCCCGGATGCCGAACGGCTCCAGGACGTCGAGCAGAGCCTGCAGCTTCGAGGGGGTACCGGTCGCCTCGATGACGAGGGACTCGGGTCCGACGTCCACGACGTGGGCACGGAACAGGTTGGCCGCCTCGACGACCTGGGTCCGGTTGGCGTTGTCCGCGCTGACCTTCACGAGCATGAGCTCGCGGGACACGATCGAGTCCGGGGCGTGCCGGCTGACCTTGATCACCGGGATCAGCTTGTTGAGCTGCTTGGTGATCTGCTCGATGACGTGGTCCTCGCCCTCCACCTGGATGGTGAAGCGGTTGACGCCCTCGACCTCGGTGCGTCCCGAGGAGATCGAGATGATGTTGAAGGCACGGCGCGTGAACATCCCGGTGATCCGGGAGGCGATACCGGACACGTCCTCGCACAGCACGCTGAGGGTGTGGATCTGCGACATGGTTACTGCTCACCTTCCTCGGCGACCTCGGCGACGTTGTCGGGCTCGAACAACGGCGCGAGGCTCTTGACGTACTGGATCTCGTCGTTGGACGCCCCGGCGGCGATCATCGGCCACACCTGGGCGTCCTCACCGACGATGAAGTCGATGACGACCGGGCGGTCGTTGATCTCCCGGGCCTTGGCGATCGCGTCGGCGACGTCCTCCTTGCGGGTCACCCGGATCGCGGCGCAGCCCATGGACTCGGCGAGCCCGACGAAGTCCGGCAGGTACTTGTCCCCCGGCTTCAGGTTCGTGTTGGAGTAGTGCCCGTCGAAGAACAGGGTCTGCCACTGGCGGACCATGCCCAGGTTGCCGTTGTTGATCAGGGCGACCTTGATCGGCAGGCCCTCGATGGCGCAGGTGACGAGTTCCTGGTTGGTCATCTGGAAGCAGCCGTCACCGTCGACGGCCCAGACCTCGCGGTCCGGCGCCGCGGCCTTGGCACCCATGGCCGCGGGGATGGCGTAGCCCATCGTGCCGAGGCCACCGGAGTTCAGCCAGGTGCGCGGCTTCTCGAAGTTGAGGAACTGGGCGGCCCACATCTGGTGCTGGCCGACGCCGGCGACGTAGATCCCGTCGGGGCCCACGGCCTCGGCGAGCTGCTCGAGCACGTACTGCGGGGCGGTCTTGCCGTCCTCCGGCTCGTCGTAGCCGGCCGGGAAGTCCTCACCGAGCTTGCGCAGGTAGGTGCGCCACTCGGCGATGTCCGGGACGGGCAGCTGCAGGTCGCCCATGGCCCGGGTCAGGGCGGAGAGCACCTCGCGGGCGTCCCCGACGATCGGCACCTGGGCCTCACGGATCTTGCCGATCTCGGCGGGGTCGATGTCTGCGTGGATGACCGCGGCGTCCGGCGCGAAGGAGTTGACGTCACCGGTGACGCGGTCGTCGAAGCGGGCACCGACGGCGAGGATGAGGTCGGCCTTCTGCAGGGCGGCGACGGCCGGGACCGTGCCGTGCATGCCGGGCATGCCGAGGAACTGCGGGTGGGACTCGGGGAAGGAACCCAGCGCCATGAGGGTGGTGGTCACCGGGATACCGGTCTGCTCGGCGAAGTCGAGCAGTTCCGCGGAGGCGTTGGACTTGATCACGCCACCGCCGGCGTAGACGACGGGGTGCTTCGCGGCACTGAGCATCCGTGCCGCCTCCTCGATCTGGCGGGAGTGCGGCGCGGTGACCGGGTGGTACCCGGGCAGGCGGTAGCTCGGCGGCCAGACGAAGTCGAGTTCGGCGTTCTGGACGTCCTTGGGGATGTCGACGAGCACGGCACCGGGACGCCCGGTGGTGGCGACGTGGAAGGCCTCCGCGATGGCGGCGGGGATGTCCTCGGCGCGGGTCACCATGAAGCTGTGCTTGGTGACGGGCATCGTGATACCCCGGATGTCGGCCTCCTGGAAGCCGTCGGTGCCCAGCAGCTGGGTGCCGACCTGCCCGGTGATGGCGACGACCGGGACCGAGTCCATGTTGGCGTCCGCCAGCGGGGTGACGAGGTTCGTCGCCCCGGGGCCGGAGGTGGCGATGCACACGCCGACGCCGCCGGTGACCTGGGCGTAACCGGTGGCTGCATGGCCGGCGCCCTGCTCGTGGCGGACGAGGATGTGGTTGAGCTTCTCCGACCCGTAGATCGCGTCGTAGAGCGGGAGTACCGCTCCGCCCGGAAGTCCGAAGACGACGTCGGTGCCGAGTTCCTCCAGGGACCGGACGACGGCCTGGGCGCCGTTGATGCGCTCGGGGCGTCGGCCACGACCGGTGGCGGCGACAGTAGCGGGACTGGGGCGTGAGCGTGAAGTGTCGTTCACAGTCCGTGCGCTCCTTTACGGGTTCGTGAGTTGTGGGTCTGACAGGTCCTGACATGACTGACGCCCCGCGACCCCGTGCCAGTTGCACGGGGCGGGGGCGCCAGAAGTTTCCGCGACATGGTCCGCAGGGGCTCTAGCGCCCGGCGGATACGAGAAGTCGGAAGTTTGTCATGGCGGTCAGCGTAGCGGACCGACCCCCGTCGGTCAACGCTGTGGCCACAATTTTCCCACCCGCTGATACCCCCAGTCTCATTCTGTGATCGAGTTTCGGGCCGTCACCGGGACCGTCACCGGGGACGCCGCCGGGCCATTCTCCGGTGATCCCGGTCACGCCAGGAAGTCCCAACAATTGTGCACTACGGTCGGCACCATGGATGTGAAGTTCGTGCTCATTGCGTTGTGGGACTGGATCGTCGTCCACGGTCTGACCCTCGCCGCCCTCATCATCGTCGGGATCCTCATCCCCCGGGTCGCCCGCCTGCTCCTGCGGGTCGCCACCAACCGGCTCATGAAGGATGACGAGGGCAGGAAATCCTGGACCGCCCTCATCGGCGCCGGGGTGTACCTGCTGGAGGTGCTCGGTTACTTCATCATCGTCTACGCCGCACTGAAGAACCTCGGCGTCTCCACCGTCGGCGCGGCGGTCCCGGCCACCGTGGTCTCCGCCGCCGTCGGTTTCGGCGCCCAGAAGGTCATCGGGGACTTCCTCGCCGGGTTCTTCATCATCTCCGAGCACCAGTACGGCGTCGGGGACACGGTCTCCTTCGACGGCACCAGTGACCAGGTCATGGGCAAGGTCGTGCGCCTCACGCTGCGCGCGACCCAGATCCGCACCGGCAAGGGCGAACTCATCACCGTGCCGAACAGCCAGGCCAGTGTGACGATCAACTATTCGCAGCACTGGTCGCGCGCCGTGGTGGACATCGAGGTACCGATGCGTGACGGGGACACGATGTCCTCGCTGTCCGAGACCGTCCACGAGGCCGCGGAGGACGCCATCGAGGCCGCCGGCATCAAGGACGAGATCCTCGGTGAGATCGATGTCCTGCCCGCCATGAGCATCACCGCCCCCACCGCCGCCGGACTGCCGTGGACGGTCGGCATGGAGGTCACCGTCGACGTCAACCCAGCCACCCAGTGGATGGTCCAGCGCACCATCCGGTCGGCGGTCATCACCGCGTTCTGGGACCGGTTCCAGGCCCCGGGCCGGGCCGTCGACCGGGAGGACACCCCCACCCAGGAGTGGCCGCCGATCACCCCGGAACAGATCGTCGCGGCGTCCGGCGGAACGGACCAGGACACCCGGCAGGACGCCACCCCGACCGCCGGCCCCGGCACCGGGAACCCCGCGACGTCGGAAAACCCCGCAGCTCCCGGAGATGCCGACGCCGACAGTGGCAGTGAACCCGTCGACACCTCGGCCGAGCCGGTCACCGACAGCACCGACGAGCTGATCGAGGACGTCACCGAACACGGGGTGTGGCGGCACGAGACGCACCGGTCCCGCGCCAAGCGGATCTTCAGTGTCGGCGGCCGCGTCCGACCCTCGACCACCGTGCTGTTCATCGTCCTCGCCGTGCTGGGGGTCATCGGACTGTTCTCCGCCACCCCCTCCGGCGGCGACGCCGGCTGGCTCGCCCCGTCCCGCCTGCGCAACGACGCACCGGCGGTCACCGCACCCGCCACCACCGCCCCGGGCACCGCGGGCACCGGCACCCCGGCGCCCACGAGTCAGGAACAGGCCACCCCGACCGGGGACTCCGGGCAGACGACCGGGACCGGCACCGCCGACCGTGACGGGCAGGCCCGGCAGAGTACGTCGAATTCGGGCACCGACCACGGCACCGGCGACGGCACGACCGACACCACCGGCACCGGGAACTCCGACTACGGCACCGGTACCGGCACCTCCGGGGACACCGGGAACTCCGGGAACTCCGGGGAGATCGGCGGCCAGGCCGACAACGGCGGTGGCGGCACCGGCGGTACCGGACAGGCGAACCCGCAGTCCGACCCTCAGTCCCAGTCCCTGGGGCGGAGCACCGGGGCCGGGGACGGCGTCCCGATTGCTCCGCAGGGTGGTCAGACTGGTTAGATGGGGCACCATGAGTTCACCGGATTCCACGGACACTTCCCCGGACGCCGCTCCGGACCGGAATTCCACCTACCGGACCGGCCCTGACCGCGGAAACCTCGTTCCCGCCCTGCTGATGCTCGGGCTCAGCCTCATCGGCATCGCCTACACCCCCTTCCTCGTCTGGCTGCCGCTCCTCCCGATCCTGTTCATCGTGTACATCCTGCGGTGCCGGACCATCGTGGACGCCACGGGCATCAGTGCCCGCTACATGCTGCGTGCCGGGAGGTCGTTGGTGTGGGACGAGTTCAAGGCGCTACGATTCACCCGTGGAGGAAAAGCCCTCGCCGTCCGGACCGACGGGACGTCGTTCCCGCTGCCCGGTGTGAGTTTCAACTCGCTGGTGACCCTGGCCGAGGTGACCGGGGGCAGAATTCCCGACCCGGTGACCCCGGGCATCACCGCCTCCGATGACAAGGTGAAGGTGGTCAACCGGGACAGCGGCGACACCGTCCTCATGGACAAGGACGACTACGACGAGTACGAGGCCCGTCGCCGCACCGCCACGCTGGCCCGCGAGGAACTCCGGCGCCGGGAAGAAGAGCAGCGGCCGCGCACGTAGCGGCAGAGTCAGCGGACACACCGGGTTCGGGGTGACTTCCCCGCCGACCACACACCACAACTGCATGACTCACGTATGACGGGCCGCGAGACGGCCCGCTGAGAGGACGACCACGACCATGAACAAGATCCCGTTCCGGTCCTCGGTGACCACCCAGGGGCGCAACGCCTCCGGTGCCCGCGCCCTGTGGCGCGCCACCGGCATGACCGACGAGGATTTCGAGAAGCCGATCATCGCGATCGCCAACTCGTACACCCAGTTCGTCCCCGGCCACGTGCACCTCAAGAACGTCGGCGACATCGTCGCCGAAGCCGTCCATGAGGCCGGCGGCATCGCCCGCGAGTTCAACACGATCGCCGTCGACGACGGGATCGCGATGGGTCACTCCGGCATGCTCTACTCCCTGCCGAGCCGCGAGATCATCTCCGACTCGGTCGAGTACATGGTCAACGCGCACAAGGCGGACGCCATCGTCTGCATCTCCAACTGCGACAAGATCACCCCCGGCATGCTCAACGCCGCCATGCGGCTCAACATCCCGGTGGTCTTCGTCTCCGGCGGTCCGATGGAGGCCGGTAAGGCTGTCGTCGTCGACGGCGTCGCCCACGCCCCGACCGACCTCATCTCGACGATGTCCGCCTCCGCCAACGACCAGGTCACCCAGCAGGGTCTGCTGACCGTCGAGCAGGCCGCCTGCCCGACCTGCGGTTCCTGCTCCGGCATGTTCACCGCGAACTCGATGAACTGCCTGACCGAGGCCCTCGGCCTGTCGCTGCCGGGCAACGGTTCGACCCTGGCCACCCACGAGAAGCGTCGCGCCCTGTTCTCCGAGGCCGGCCGGCTCATCGTCGACATGTGCCGCCGTTACTACGGCGAGGGTGACGATTCGGTCCTGCCGCGCAACGTCGCCACGAAGAACGCCTTCCGCAACGCCATGGCCCTCGACATGGCCATGGGCGGTTCCACCAACACGGTGCTGCACATCCTCGCCGCCGCCCAGGAGGGTGGCGTGGACTTCGACCTGCAGGACATCGACGACCTGTCCAGGTTCGTCCCCTGCCTGTCGAAGGTCGCCCCGAACTCCGACTACCACATGGAGGACGTCCACCGCGCCGGCGGCATCCCCCGCATCCTCGGTGAGCTGTGGCGCGGCGGCAAGCTCGAGGAGGACGTGCACACCGTCCACTCCGCCTCCCTGGCCGAGTGGCTGGAGGCATGGGACATCTCGGCGGAGCACCCGTCGCAGCAGGCCCTCGACCTGTACCACGCCGCCCCCGGCGGAGTGCGCACCACGGTCCCGTTCTCCACGGACAACGTGTGGGACGAGCTGGACACCGACCCGGAGAACGGCTGCATCCACTCGGTGGAGAACGCCATCACCTCCGACGGTGGTCTGGTCATCCTGCGCGGCAACCTCTCCCCCGACGGTGCGGTGATCAAGTCCGCCGGCATCGACGAGTCCCTGTGGCACTTCTCCGGCCCGGCGCTGGTCGTCGAGTCCCAGGAGGAGGCGGTGGACGTCATCCTCAAGAAGAAGATCAAGGCCGGCGACGTCCTGGTCATCCGCTACGAGGGTCCGTCGGGTGGTCCGGGCATGCAGGAGATGCTGCACCCGACCTCCTTCCTCAAGGGGTCCGGCCTCGGCAAGAAGTGCGCCCTGGTCACCGACGGCCGGTTCTCCGGCGGATCGTCGGGCATCTCCGTCGGCCACGTCTCCCCCGAGGCCGCCGACGGCGGGCTCATCGGTCTCATCGAGAACGGTGACACGGTCACCATCGACGTCCACAACCGCAGCCTGACCCTCGACCTCCCCGATGAGGAGATCGAGCGTCGGCGGGTGGCGATGAACGCCTCCGAGCGTCCGTGGAAGCCGGACCACCGGCAGCGCAAGGTCACCAAGGCGCTGCGCGCGTACGCCAGCATGGCGTCCAGCGCCGACAAGGGTGCGGTCCGTATCGTCCCCGAGGACTGATCCCCGCTTTCCCGCCTCGGCCGGACGGCCCGGTCACCGTGACACGGTGGCCGGGCCGTCCGGTTTTTCACACCTCCACCCGGTCCCACGATGTGATACCCGCAGGTCAGAGAGTCGCCCGATGAGCGTCCCCGACCGCGCAGGTGTGAAAAACCGGGGTGTGGGGAGGCGGGGGGAGGCGGACCAGCCTCCACCACCTCAGAACGTCCCCGGGTACGCCCCACCGTCGAGCAGCAGGTTCTGCCCGGTGATGTACCCGGCCTGTGCCGAGCACAGGTACGCGCACGCCGCACCGAACTCCGCCGGATCCCCGAAGCGCCCGGCCGGGATCCCGGTCGGCTCGGGCGGCGTCCCGCCGTTGGTCTGCAGGATCCGGGCGGTCGCGAAACGGCCCGGCAGCAGATTGTTCAGCGTCACCCCGTGCGCCGCCAGCTGCGGCTGCCGCGCCACCCCGGCGACGAACCCGGTCAACCCGGACCGCGCCCCGTTCGACAGGCCCAGGTTCGCGATCGGTGCCTTCACCGATCCCGAGGTGATGTTCACCACCCGGCCGAAGCCGCGGGCCGCCATGTCGTCCACGGTCCCCCGGATCAGTTCCACCGCGGTGAGCATGTTGGACTGCAGGGCCGCCAGCCATTCCGACTCACCCCAGTCCCGGAAGTCCCCCGGCGGCGGGCTGCCGGCGTTGTTGACGAGGATGTCGACCTGCGGGGCGGCGTCCAGCAGCATGCCGCGCACGGCGGGTGAGGTGACGTCCCCGGCGACCTCCCGGACCTCCACACCGTGGCCGCGCAACCGTTCGGCGGCCTGCGCGAGGGTGTCCGAACTCCGCGCGTTGACGACGAGGTTCACCCCCTCGCCGGCCAGCGCCTCGGCGCATCCGAATCCGAGTCCTCTGCTCGAGGCGCACACCAGCGCCCACCGTCCTGCGATACCGAAGTCCATGGCGCCCACCGTACCGCCTAGACTGGGCGGCCATGGCTGGCAACATCACCGTCCACGATGCGCACCTGCGCAATCTCCGCCACGTCGACGTGGAGCTGCCCCGCGACCGGCTGGTCGCGGTGACCGGTGTCTCCGGGTCCGGGAAGTCCTCACTGGCCTTCGGCACGATCCACGGTGAGGCACAGCGCCGCTACCTCGAGTCCGTCGCTCCCTTCGCCCGCCGGCTCATCGCGGGCGCGGTCGACCCGCAGGTCGCCCGGATCGACGGCCTGCCCCCGACCGTCGCCCTGGAACAGAACCGGACGGCCGGTGGGGCGCGGTCGACGGTCGGCACGTTCTCCACCGTGTCGAATTCGGTGCGGCTGCTGTTCTCCCGCTGCGGCGACTACCCGGCCGACCTGCGGGAGACGGCGGGACGCCTCGACTCGGACTGCTTCTCCCCCAACACCGCCGCGGGCATGTGCCCGACCTGCCAGGGCACCGGGACCGTCCACGCCCCCACCGAGGAATCGATGGTGCCGGACCCGTCCCTGTCGATCGACGACGGCGCGGTCGCCGCCTGGCCGGGCGCGTGGCTGGGCAAGAACTTCCACGACATCCTGGTCACCCTCGGGTACCGCACCGACGTGCCGTGGCGGGACCTGCCGCGGGCCGACCGGGACTGGATCCTGTTCACGGAGGAGCGTCCGGTGGTGACGGTGCATCCGGAGCGCGGGCCGGACCAGGCGCACGGCACCTACCGGGGCACCTGGCGTTCGGTGGCGGTGTACCTGCGCGAGTCGCTGGCGTCCACGTCCTCGGAGAAGACGCGGGCACGGGTGCTGTCGTTCATGACGGATTCGACCTGTCCGGCCTGCGGCGGGCGGCGGCTGATCCCCGGGGCCCTGCGCGTCACGTACCGCGGTCTCACCGTCGACCGCCTCAACGCGCTGCCGCTGGACCGGCTGCTGGCGTTACTCGACGGGGATGACGGCTCCGGTACCACCGGGCAGGACGCCGCCGCCGAGGCCGAGCGTCTGCTGCTCGACCAGGTGGTGCCCACGCTCACCGCGGCGGTGGATCTCGGTCTCGGTCATCTCAGCCTCGACCGCCCGGCGACCACCCTGTCCGCCGGGGAACTGCAACGGCTGCGGCTGGCCTCCCAGCTTCACTCCGGCCTGTTCGGTGTGGTGTACGTCCTCGATGAGCCGACGGCGGGACTGCATCCGACCGAGCGGGCGGCGGTCCGCGGCCTGATGGACCGGTTCCTCGCCGCCGGGAACAGCGTCCTGCTCGTGGAGCACGACATGGATCTGGTGGCGGGGGCGGACTGGGTGGTCGATGTCGGCCCCGGTGCCGGCGAACTCGGCGGTGAGGTGCTGTGGTCCGGGCCGGTCGCCGGGCTCACCGGGCAGGACACCCCCACCGGCCGCGCCCTGGCAGCACCGTTCCCCCGCCTGCGCGACGGTGCGGAGGCGGCGTCCGGTCCGCTGCGGGTGCGCAGTACCGAGCGCACGCTCGACGTGGATCTCGGCCTCGGTCTCGGCCAGTTCACCGCGGTCACCGGGGTCTCCGGTGCGGGGAAGTCCACGCTGGTCTCCCGGGTGCTGCCCGAGGTGCTCGGTCAGGAGGGACTGCGCACCAACCTCATCACCCAGCAGCCCATCGGACGCACCCCGCGGTCGACGCTGGCGACCTACACCGGACTGTTCGACCATGTCCGCCGGCTCTTCGCCGCCACACCGGAGGCGGGCCGGCGGGGCTGGACGGTCTCCCGGTTCTCCTACAACGTCACCCAGGGCCGCTGCCCGACCTGCCACGGTGAGGGCAAGATCGAGGTCGAGCTGGTGTTCCTGCCCGGCAGCTACACGACCTGCCCGGACTGCCACGGGGCCCGCTACAACCCGGAGACTCTCGAGGTGACCTGGCACGGGTACACCGTCGCCGACATCCTCGACCTGACGGTCGCCGAGGCCCGGGAGGTGTTCGCCGGTGAACCGCCGGTCGCCGGTGCCCTGGCGGCGCTGCACGCGGTGGGGCTGGACTATCTGCGGCTGGGTCAGGGCGCCCCGGAGCTCTCCGGTGGGGAGGCGCAGCGCATCAAGCTGGCCACCGAGCTGCAGCGGTCCACCCGCACCCGGCGCCGCACCCCGACCGTGCACCTGCTCGACGAGCCGACGACCGGGCTCCACCCGGCGGATGTCGACCTGCTGGTCACCGAGCTCCGGCGGCTGGTCGCCGACGGGGACACGGTGGTCGTGGTGGAACACGACCTGCGGGTCGTCGCCGGTGCCGACCGGGTCATCGACCTGGGGCCGGGTGCGGGGGCCGCGGGTGGCCGGGTGGTGGCCGACGGCACACCGGCACAGGTGGCGGCGTCCGGGACGGCGACCGGTCGGGCGCTGGCGGAGGCCGCGGGGACAGGTCCGGCCTGAGTCAGTCGAGGCCCACCGCGGCGGCGGCGTGGACCGCGTCGGTGAGTGCCCCGAGGGTGTCCGATTCGAGCCGCCAGCGCTGCCAGTACAGCGGCACCTCCCCCACCTCGTCGCCGAGCCGCACCATCGTCCCGGCCCGGACATACGGGTCCGCGGCACTGACCGGGACCACCGTCCAGCCGAGGCCGGCGACGACCGCGTCATTGAGCCCCTCGAAACTCGGGATGCGGGACACCCGCCGGTCCGCGGACCCGGTGAGGCCGCGCCCGGCGAGGACGTCGTCGGTCATCCGGTCGTAGGACCCGATGATGAGCACCGGGAGCCGGTCCAGCCCCACCTGCCCCGGCCCGTCGCCGAGGGTCGCCGCCAGCTCCGGGGAGCCCACCGGCCAGTAGCGCATCACCCCGAGTTCCTCGGACACGCAGCCGGGGACAGGATCGGCTTCGGCGGTGACCACGCCCATGACGTCGCCGCGGCGCAGCATCTCCAGGGAGTGCTGTTCGTCCTCGACCTGCAGCTGCAGACCGATGCCGCCGTGGGCGGCGACGCTGCGCAGCACGGGCCGGAACCAGGTCCCCAGCGAGTCCGCGTTGATGCCGACGGTCACCGGCCGTTCACTGACCCGGTGGTGGAGGCGGTCGTCGGTCTCGGTCTCCAGCAGCCGCATCCGGCGGGCGGCCTGGACGAGTACCTCGCCGGCGTCGGTGACGCCGACCGGGGTCGTGCGGCGGACGACGACCCGGCCGACGTCGGATTCGAGGGCCTTGATCCGCTGGCTCACCGCCGAGGGACTCACGCCGAGCCGGGCGGCGGCGGCCTCGAAACTCCCCTCATCGACGACGAGCAGCAGAGTATCCAGGTGACGTGCAATCATGAAGCTGATCTTACGCGAGTCCAGATATGCTTGTTTGCCTTCACTACCGGTGGGTTCCTAGGCTTCCGGTCGTGTTCACCGAATCCCTCCACATCGCACTCGCCGGACTCTTCTTCCAGCTGACGGTCATCGTCGGCGTCGGTCCGCAGAATATCGTCCTGCTCCGGCAGGGCGTGCGACGCTGGGGCGTGGGTCTGGTCGTCGCGGTGTGCACCCTCGGCGACCTGATCCTGCTGCCGGTGGGCACCGCCGGCGTCAGCGTGGTCGTGGAACGGATGCCGGTGCTGCTCGAGATCCTGCGCTGGGGTGGTGTGGCGTACCTGCTGTGGTTCGCCTCGACCTGCCTGCGCGATGTCCGGCACCCCACCCCCATCGACACCTCCGGCGCCGCCCCCGGTCAGGACGCCGGTCAGGACGCCGTCCCGGCCGTCTCCGGTGACACCGACCTGCCTACTGGCGGGACGGGCGTCGGCGGCACCGGTGGCACGGCGGTCGCGACACTGCCGGCCCGCACGTCCGTCCGGTCCCGGGCGGTGACCCGGCTCCCCGCCCTCGCCGCCCTGCCCACCGCCCTGGCCGTGACCTTCCTCAACCCCGCGGCCTACGTCGACGGGATGGTCGTGTTCGGTTCGATGGCCAACCAGTACGACGACGCCGGGAAGTGGGTCTTCACCACCGGCGCACTCGTGGCCTCCACGCTGTTCTTCATCTGCATCGGCTACGGTGCGCGGCTGCTCAGCCGGCCGTTGTCGAGTGTGAGGGTCTGGCGCTGGATCAACCTCGGCATCGGGGTGCTCATGATCGGCATGGCTGCGCGCCTGGCGATGATGGGCTGAGTCCCCCGCTCCAGCTTCCCCGGCACTCCCCGAGTTCGTCACCGAATTCACCGCGGTCGGGCCACGGCGTCCGGATTCGGTGACGAACTCAGGGAGCTCAGGGAGCTCAGGGAGCTCAGGGAGCTCAGGGAGCTCGCGCACGGAGCTCAGGAAGCTCAGTGCACGCGACGGGCCCGCCGGCACCCGGTCAGAAGGGGTTGCCGCCACCGACGAGGATCCACAGCGCCGCGGCGCCGGCGAGGCCGATGACCGCCCACAGCCAGGCGGAGGCGCGCGGACGGGTCGCCCAGCCGCGGCTGCCGTCGACCGCGTAGCGGCCGGGTCCGGTGAACACGAGCACCAGCCCGAGCACCGCGAGGAACGCCCAGGCCTGGGCGTTGGCGTCCAGCTGGTAGGGCCAGTACTCGGCCCCGGAGCCCGAGAGGTAGTGCAGGGCCATGAAGCTCGCGGAGACCAGTGCCACCGCACCGCCCACCGGAGTCAGCAGTCCGAGGAGCAGGAGGACGCCGCCGACGAGTTCCGCGACGGGCAGGGCGATCGCGAGGACCTGGGCCCCGTCGTAGCTGCCGAGGACCTGTTCGAGGGAGTCGATCCCCGGGTCGCCACCGAAGGCGAATAGGGTCTGCACGCCCCGCAGTCCCAGCAGCACGCCGGCCACCAGGCGGAGAATGAGCAGGCCCAGGTCGAGTGTGCCGCGCCGTGTCGACGCCGCCTCGTCGGCGGCCGCCCGGTCAGCCTCCTCGGCCTCCTGCTGAGGGACCGGCACCGCACCGTAGGTCTCGTCGTAGCCGTCGTAGCCGTCACCGGCTGCGGCAGCCGCACCGGCCGCCCCGACTGCACCGGCGGCACCGGCGGCACCGGCGGGAGCGAAGACACGGGTCTCGTTGTCCCCGTCGTCGGCCGCGACGTCCTGGCTCCCGGCGCTGCCGTCGGCCTGCACGTAGCCGCCGTTCTCGTCGAACGGCGACTCGTAGACCGGGCCCGGGTCGGTGTAGGCCGCAGGGGTTCCCGCGAATGCGGTGGTGGCGGTCTCGTCCGCCGTCACGGCTGCTGCACCGTCGGCAGCATCGGCGCTCTCGGGCAGCCGGTACCCGTCGTCGGCCTGTCCCCCGTCGCCGGTGGCGAAGACCTCGGTCGGGGCGGCGTCCTCACCCTCGTTCCCGGCCTCGTCCTCCGCCGGGTCGGCTGCGGCCGGTCCACCGGCGCCGGACGCCGCGGGGGCGATCTTCTGCGGGCGGGCCCGACCGACGACGTCGTAGATGTCCCGGCTCACGCGACTGGTCGGGGCAGTCCCGGCCGCCCCGTCACCTGCCCCGGCGGCCCCGTCACCGGCGGCGTCGTCGGCCTCACGCTGCTCCACGGCGTCCGGTACGTCGATACCCTCAGGGGCATCGGGGACGTCGGGGACGTCGAAGTCCTCGATATCGGAGACGTCGTCGAGGTCCCCGACCCTGTCGTCGAGCCTGTCACGCTTCCTGCTCATGGCATCCACCTTCCGGTCCCGGGTGCACTGTTCACGCCGTCCAGCCTAGGCTAGGCGGCACGCTGATCCGCGCAGGCGCCGCACCTCGCGCATGTCGCGACGACGCCCGGGACCGCGGAGGACAGGAACGACAGAAACGACGGCAGGAGTTCATCATGGGGTATGTCGAGGCGGGCGGGTACGACCGCGACATGAGTTACATCGACGACCGGGTGGTGGCGGACCCGACCGGGGACCGCCGGTGGCCCGTCGCCGCGGGCCGGTACCGGCTGGTCGGGTCGCGGGCCTGCCCCTGGGCCCACCGGGCGATCATCACCCGCCGGCTGACCGGACTCGACGCCGGGCCGGAGGAGACCGGCCCGGCGCCGTTGTCGCTGGGGCTGTGCGGTCCGACGCACGACTGGAAGTCGTGGACCTTCGACCTCGACCCGGATTCGGTGGATCCCGTCCTCGGGGTGGGACGGCTGCGGGACTGTTACCTGCACCGCTACGCCGACTATCCGAAGGGCATCACGGTCCCCGCCCTCGTCGAGATCGGCTCGAAGGCGGTCGTGACCAACGATTTCCGCACCATGGTCACCGATCTCGCCACCGAATGGGCCCCGCTGCACCGTCCCGGCGCCCCGGACCTCTACCCCGCCGGGCTGCAGGCGGAGATCGACGCAATGGCGGACGTCAACTTCCGGACGGTGAACAACGGGGTGTACCGCTGCGGCTTCGCCGGCGACCAGGCGTCCTACGAGGAGGCGTTCGCGGCACTGTTCAGCCGGCTCGACGAGCTCGAGGAGCATCTGGCCGACCGCCGCTACCTCGTCGGTGACCATCTGACGTTGGCCGACGTGTACCTGTTCGCCACACTGGTGCGCTTCGACCACGTCTACCACGGTCATTTCAAGTGCAACCGGAACCGGATCGCCGAGATGCCGAACCTGTGGGGCTATCTGCGGGACCTGTTCCAGACCCCGGGTTTCGGCGACACGGTGAACCTCGACCAGATCAAGCAGCACTACTACCGGGTGCACACCGACATCAACCCCACCGGGGTGGTCGCGGTGGGCCCGGATCCGGCGGCGTTCTACACCCCGCACGACCGGGACCGGCTCGGCGGGACGCCCTTCCACAACGCCGCCGGAGATGCGACCGCCCCGGCCGCACCGCGTCCGGAGGATGTCCGGGACGGTGACGAGACCGGGGCGTTCGTCTGAGGTTCCGCCGGTGGCGGGAGAAGCGGTCCGCTGCGGGCCGTTACAGTGCCGCGCTGATCGCCTCGACGGACTGCTTGGCGTCGCCGAGCAGCATGTCGGAGTTCTCGTTGAAGAACAGCGGGTTCTGCACGCCGGCGTAACCGGCGCCCATGGAGCGCTTGAACACGATGACGCGTCCGGCCTCCCACACCTTGAGCACGGGCATGCCCGCGATGGGCGAACCCGGCTCCTCGGCGATGGGGTTGACCGTGTCGTTGGCGCCGATGACGAGGACGACGTCCACGTCGGCGAAGTCATCGTTGACCTCGTCCATCTCCAGGACGATGTCGTAGGGGACCTTCGCCTCGGCGAGCAGCACGTTCATGTGTCCGGGGAGGCGGCCAGCGACCGGGTGGATACCGAAGGTCACGTCCACACCCTTGTCCCGGAGCTTGCGCACCAGGTCGGCGACCGGGTACTGCGCCTGGGCGACGGCCATGCCGTAGCCGGGGGTGATCATGACGGACTTCGCGTTCTTCAGGATCTCCGCGGTCTCCTCGGCGGTGACCTCGGTGTGGGACCCGTAGTCCCGGTCGTCGGCGGAGGCGGCCTCGGTGCCGAAGCCGCCGAGGATGACCGAGATGAACGACCGGTTCATCGCCTTGCACATGATGTAGGACAGGTAGGCACCGGAGGAGCCGACCAGTGCACCGGTGATGATGAGCAGCGGGTTGGCGAGCATGAAGCCCGCGGCGGCCGCGGCCCAGCCGGAGTAGGAGTTCAGCATCGACACGACGACCGGCATGTCACCGCCGCCGATCGCGGCGACGAGGTGCAGGCCGAGAGCCAGGGCGAGGACGATCATCACGGCGAGGATGATCCAGGCCACCGGCCGGTTGTCCGCCGCCTCGGTACCGGTGAGGATGAAGAAGACCATGCCCACCACGGAGACCACGATGATGCCGAGGTTCAGCAGGTTGCGGCCCGGCAGGGTCAACGGGGCACCCTTGATCCGGCCGGAGAGCTTGAGGAAGGCGATGATGGAGCCGGTGAAGGTCACCGCACCGATGAAGATGCCGAGGTAGACCTCGCCGAGGTGGAACTTCTCATAGCCGGCCTCGGTGGCGTGCTCGGAGTGGATGAAGGAGTTCACGCCGATGAGCACGGCGGCCAGACCCACGAAGCAGTGGAGCATGGCGATGAGCTCGGGCATGCCGGTCATCTCGACCTTGCGGGCCCGGGCGATGCCGACGACGGCACCGATGAGCATGGCGACGGCGACGAGCAGGACGGTGACCCAGGCGCTGTTGTAGTTCTCCGGGTCGGCGTGGGACTGCACCGCGGCCTTGAAGACGGTCGCCACCAGGGCGATGGTCATGCCGGCGATGCCGAAGGTGTTGCCGCGCGAGGCGGACTGCTGCTTGGACAGCCCGGCGAGCGCCAGGATGAACAGCAGGGCGGCCACGAGGTAGGCCAGCGTCGAGATGCGGTCGGTCCAGTCCAGGAGGTCCTGGGAGACGTCCGGGTCGGTGACCTCGGCGGCGAGGGTGAGGGTGTTCATCAGTTACCTCCCTGGAACATGGCGAGCATGCGTCGGGTGACGGCGAAGCCGCCGAAGATGTTGATCGAGGCGATGACGATCGCGATGAACGCGAGCACGGCGATCGCGACGTTCGAGGACCCGACCTGGAGCACCGCACCGACGAGGATGATGCCGGAGATGGCGTTGGTCTCACTCATCAGCGGCGTGTGCAGGGAGTGCGTCACCGCGGTGATGACGTAGAAGCCGACGACGACGGCGAGCATGAGGATCATGTAGTTCGTCGTCACCGACAGCGGGCTGGCGAGCACGAGGGCCACACCGAGCACCCCGGCGACGATCTTCCACCACAGTCCGGAGGAGGACTTCTCCTCCTCCGGGGCGGACGCCGCGGCGTCCTGCGCGGGGGCGGCGGCCGGGGCCGGGGCGGCGGAGACCTTCACCGGCGGCGGGGGCCACAGGATGTCGGTACCGGACGCCGTGGCGTGGGTGACGGTGATGCCGCGGACGATCTCGTCGTCGAAGTCCAGGACGGGCGTACCGTCCTTGGCCGGGGTGAGCAGCTTGAACAGGTTGACCACGTTCTGGCCGTAGAGCTGCGAGGACTGCGCGGGCAGCCGGCCGGCGAGGTCGGTGTAGCCGATGATCGTCACACCGTTGTCGGTGGTGGTGACCTCCCCGGCGACGGTGAGCTCGCAGTTGCCGCCGTTGGCGGCGGCCATGTCGACGATGACGGAGCCGGGCTTCATCGCCGCGACATCGGCGGCGGTGAGCAGCACCGGGGAGGTGCGGCCCGGGATGTTCGCGGTGGTGATGACGATGTCGGCGGCGGCGGACTGCTCGGCGTAGAGCTTCGCGGCGGCGGTCGCCTGGTCGTCGGTCATCTCCTTGGCGTAGCCGTCGTCGGATTTCTCGGCGGCGGTCGGGATGGCGACGAACTCGGCGCCCATCGACTCGACCTGCTCGGCGGTCTCCGGGCGGAGGTCGGTGGCCTTGACGATCGCGCCCATGGAGCTGGCGGTGCCGATGGCGGCCAGCCCGGCCACGCCGGCGCCGATCACGTACACGGTGGCCGGCGGAACCTTGCCGGCGGCGGTGACCTGACCGGTGAACAGCCGGCCGAAGGCGTTGGCCGCCTCGATGACGGCGCGGTAGCCGCCGACGTTGGCCTGGGAGCTGAGCACGTCCATGGCCTGTGCGCGGCTGATGCGCGGGACGGTGTCCATCGCCAGCGCGGTGATGTTCCTCGCTGCGAGGTCGGCGACCAGGTCGTCGTTGCGGCCCGGGGCGAGCCGGGAGACGAGCATGGCCTGCGGCTTCATCGCAGCCAGCTGGGCGGCGTCGGGGGTGTCCAGGGTGGTGATGATGTCGGCGGTCGACCAGACGTCGTCGCCGACGACCGTGGCCCCGGCGGCCTCGTACTGACTGTCCGGGTGGTCCGCGCGGTCGCCGGCGCCGGACTGGACCTCGACGTCGTAGCCGAGCTTGATGAGTTTGCCGACCGTGTCGGGGGTGGCGGCAACCAGTGTCTGTGGTTCCCGCGGGATACCGATGAGCAACGTAGGGCTCCTCTGGTGGGCGGCCGTGGCGCGCGGGGCGGACGCACCGGAGGCTTCGGGTGGGTGGCTCCGGCGGGTCCCCGAGCGTGACGGCTCGTCAATGCGGTCACGTCTGTAAACGTCGTGTTAATTATGCAGATAGACCCATATTGGAACAACGGTTACGGGAAAATCGCCCCGAACTTTCCCCGGCCCCACCCCCGGGAAACCCCCCGGACAGACCTCTCCCCGCCCACGGCCCGGGGCGACCCGGACAGCGGACGGGGAGATGACGGAGAGGTGGTACGGAGGTGGCGGGGATGTGACGCCGGCCGGTCAGCCCAGCTTCGTGGCGATGAGCTTGTTGACCTGGCCCGGATCCGCCTTGCCGCGGGTGGCCTTCATGACCGCGCCGACGATCGCACCGGTGACCTTCTTGTTGCCGGCCCGGTACTTCTCGACGATGTCCGGGTTCGCGGCGAGCGCCTCGTCGACGGCCTTCTCGATGGCACCGTCGTCACGGACGACCTCGAGGCCGCGGGCGGCGACGACCTCGTCGACGTCACCCTCCCCGGCGAGCACACCGTCGACGGCCTTGCGGGCGAGCTTGTTGGTCAGCTTGCCCTCCTTGATCAGCGCGACCACGCGGGCGACCTGGGCCGGCGTGATGGCCAGGCCCTCCAGGTCCGTCCCCGCCTCGTTGGCCTTCTGGGACAGGTAGGCGACCCACCAGCTGCGTGCCTCGGCCGGGGTGGTCCCGGCCTCGACGGTGGCGATGATCAGCTCGAGGGCACCGGCGTTGACGAGGTCACGCATCTCCTCGTCCTTGAGGCCCCACTCCTCCTGGATGCGGGCGCGGCGGATCCACGGCATCTCCGGCAGGGTCTTCCGGATCTCCTCGACCCACTCGGCGGGGGCGAGCACCGGCGGCAGGTCCGGGTCGTTGAAGTAGCGGTAGTCCGCCATCGTCTCCTTCGGCCGGCCCTTGGCCGTGGTGCCGTCGGCCTCCTGGTAGTGACGGGTCTCCTGGACGATCTCCACCCCGTTGACCAGGCAGGCGGCCTGCCGCTGCATCTCGAAGCGGACGGCCTGCTCGACCGACTTCAGCGAGTTGATGTTCTTCGACTCGGTGCGGGTGCCGAACTCCGTGGTGCCGACCGGACGCAGCGAGAGGTTCGAGTCCACGCGCATCGACCCCTGGTCCATCCGGACGTCGGAGACGCCGAGTGCCTTGACCAGCTCACGCAGCGCGGTGACGTAGGCACGGGCGACCTCGGGGGCGCGGGCACCGGCACCCTCGATCGGCTTGGTGACGATCTCGATGAGCGGGATTCCGGCACGGTTGGCGTCCACCAGGGACGCCGTGGCGCCACGGATACGGCCGCCGGCACCACCGAGGTGGGTCAGCTTGGCCGTGTCCTCCTCCATGTGTGCGCGCTCGATCTCGACCCGCCACGGCGTCCCGTCGTCGAGGACGATGTCGAGGTAGCCGTCGTGGGCGATGGGCTCGTCGTACTGCGAGATCTGGTAGTTCTTCGGCTGGTCCGGGTAGAAGTAGTTCTTCCGGGCGAAGCGGGAGTAGGGGGCGATCTCGCAGTTCAGCGCGAGGCCGATCTTGATGGCCCATTCCACACCCTGCCGGTTCACCACCGGCAGCGCGCCCGGCAGGCCGAGGCACACCGGGTCGACGTTGCTGTTCGGGTCGTCGCCGAACTCGGCGGACGAGGTCGAGAACATCTTCGACTTCGTCAGCAGCTCGACGTGGACCTCCATACCCATCACCGGGTCGAAGCGCTCGAGCACCTCGTCGAAGTCCATCACATCATCGGAGTAGTCGTTCACCGCGGCAGTCATGGTCCCCTACTCTAGTTGCTCCGCGCCCGCCGGTTGTCGACAGCCCGGCACAGCATCGCGAACAGTGCGCCGGAGACGTTGTGCCACACCGAGAAAATGGCCCCCGGCAGCGCCGACAGCGGCTCCATGTACTGTGCGGCAAGCCCCGCGGCCAGCCCAGAGTTCTGCATCCCGACCTCCACGGCCATCGTCCGGCACGCCGGTTCCGGCTGCCGGAAGAGCTTCCCGGCGCCGAAGCCGAAGCCCAGCCCGAGCAGGTTGTGGAGGACCACGGCGGCCAGGACGCTGATCCCGGCGTCCAGGATCTTGTCGTGCGCCCCGGAGATGACCAGGGCGACGACGACGGCGATGGCCAGGACGGACACCCACGGCAGGACCGGCAGGATCTTCTCCACGATCCGCGGCACGAAGATGTGCGCGAGCAGACCCACGAGCACCGGCAGCAGCACCACCTTGACGATGTCGAGTGCCATGTCTCCGGCCTCCAGCGGCATGTACTCACCGGCGAGCCAGAGGGTGAGCAGCGGGGTCATCACCGGGGCGATGAGGGTGGAGATCGAGGACATCGCCACCGACAGTGCCAGGTCACCGCGGGCGAGGAAGGCGACGACGTTGGACGCCGTGCCCGAGGGTGCGCAGCCGACGAGGATGACGCCGGCGGCGACCGCGTCCGGAAGCCGCAGGACCCACACGACCAGCAGGGCGGCCAGCGGCATGATGACGTAGTGGGCGACGACGCCGATGAGGACCGGCAGCGGCCGCTTGACGACGAGGACGAAGTCGGCGGGACGCAGTGTCAGCCCCATCCCGAACATGATCACGCCGAGCAGTGGATTGACCCAGTCACTGTGTCCGGCGATCGACCCGTGGCCGATGAAGCCGACGAGACCGCCGATGATGACGAGGAGGGGGAAGCCGAGGGTGGCGATGTAGGCACTGCGGTCGGCGGACTGCTGCGGTTCGGCGGCCGGCGCAGCACTCCGGTCGGCGTCCGGGGTGGAATTCGGGGAGGACATGTCGGGAAGCGGTCTTTCACGTCAGGAAAATGTCGACGCGTGCGGCCGTCCCGGGTTCGGGACGAAAGGCGCACCGTGGTCGACGGAGGGGACGGGCGTGCGGTGAGCGTCACATTACGACCGGCCGGGGCGTCCCGGTCCCCCGCCCCGGTTTTTCACACCTCCGCCGCGCGAACGGTCTTCTCCGCACGTCCCTGACCTGCACGTCTCTCATCGTGGGACGCCCTGCAGGTGTGAAAAACCGGATGGCACGGCCCGTCCCCGTCCCGCCTCACCCCGTCTCAGCTACTCAACCGCTCCCGGCACAACGCCACCCCGTCGTGCAGCACCCGACCCAGCTCCACCGGATCGGTGAGGTGCCCGTAGGTCAGCCGGAGGGTGTGCCACCCCAGATTCGCCAGACCGGTGTTGACCCTCGCATCCCGGTCACGCCGCTCCTTTGCGAGGTGCCCCTCCCCGTCGTACTGCAGGGCCAGCTTCAGGCCGGGATGCCCCAGATCCACCCGGGCGACCACCGGCGACGCCGCATCTGTCCGGGGAACACCGTGCACCGGGTCAGACACTCCCCCGTCACGGTGGATGACCAGCTGGGGCACCAGCTCCCGCCCGGTCTGCCCCAGCAGATCGACGACAAGCAGCCGGAGCACCGTCTCCATCGGCGATTCCGCCCCACGGTCGCACGACCGGACAAGCCGCTGCAGCGTCGGACTGTCGAACAGGAACCTGCCCGCCGCCGGGAGTTCCACCGGGTCGACACCGAACGTGCCGCAGAAACTGTCGATCAGCTGCACCGCCGCGACCTCCTGGCGCGGCGTCCCCGCGACAGGTGGGGTGTACCAGTCGTGGGTGCCACGCCAGAGCATCCGCAGGGCCTGCAACAGCGCCTGCACCGGCGGGACCACCGCCATGTCGCGGACCACGGGGTCAGGCCGGAACGTCGCGACGGTGGCCTGCACCCCCTGCCGACGCACCCGCGTCACCTCCTCCGGTCCGGACGCCACGACAGGTCGCCCGCCCGAGAGCACACACGTGTCGGCGTCCGCACACAAGTAGGGCAGACCCCAGACATGCAGCGCACTCCATGCCGCGGCGGCGCGGTCCCGGTGCCCGAGCAACGCGATGCGGATCCGGGTGAGCGGGTCAAGGTCGTAACTGATCCCCCGCGGATGACCGCGCGCCCCGAGAGCGACGGGGCGGGGTTCCCGGACCGCCGCACGGGGAACCAGCAGACCGTTGTGGATGATGTAGCGGTCCGGGATTCCGGCGTTGTCCCCCGGCGGCAGCGGAAGCGGTGCCGGCAGATCCGACAGTGCGTTCGGCCGCACCCAGGCATCCCGGATCCGCCTGTCGAGTTCCCCGCCGTAGTACGGCACTGTCCCCACCCCTGTTGTCCTGACTGCTGTCCCCGGCCGTTCTCCCGGCTGTCGCCCGGCCGACGGTCCCCGGCATCCTCCCCCGCCGGGCCACTGCGCACCCACCGTAGTGCGCCTTCGCCCGTGCCGGCACCCCCGCCGGTTTTTCACACCTGCGCCGCGGTCCCCGTCGAACTCACAACGATCTGACCTGCACGTCTCTTATCGTGGGACGCCATGGAAGTGTGAAAAACCGGTTGTACAGCCAGCGGGTCGCTCAGCCCAGCAGGGCCAGCGCACTCTCCCACCGCAGATCCGGGACCTGCTTCAGGGTCCCGACCGCCTCATCGAAGGTGACCAGTTCGATGTCCTCACCGTGCAGGGCGACGACCTTCCCGAAGTCCCCGCGCAGCGCCGCCTTCGTCGCATGCACCCCGTAGCGGGTGGCGAGCACCCGGTCGAAGGCGGTCGGCGTCCCGCCGCGCTGGATGTGCCCGAGCACTGTCGACCGGACGTCGGTATCCAACCGGTTCTCGATCTCCCGGGCGATGACGGACCCGATGTCGTCGAACTTCTGGTGGCCGAACTGGTCGACCTCCCGCTCCGGCATCTCCAGCGTCCCCTCCTCGGGCATCGCCCCCTCGGCGACGACGATGATCCCGTACTTCTCCCCCAGCTGGAACCGGCGGGCCATCCGCTTGCACACGCCTTCGATGTCGAAGGGGTGCTCGGGGATGAGGATGTCGTGGGCACCGCCGGCCATCCCGGCGTGCAGCGCGATCCAGCCGACGTGGCGTCCCATCACCTGGACGATCATCACCCGGTTGTGGGATTCGGCGGTGGTGTGGAGCCGGTCGATCGCGTCGGTGGCGACGGCGACCGCGGAATCGAAACCGAAGGTGTAGTCGGTGGCGTTGACGTCGTTGTCGATGGTCTTGGGCACCCCGACCACCGGCACCCCGTTGTCGTGGAGCCAGCGGGCGCCCTTGAGCGTCCCCTCCCCGCCGATGGCGATGAGCGCGTCGATGCCGGCGTCCGCGAGGTTCTCCTTGACCGTGTCGACGGCCGCGGTGAAGTCGGCGGTCTTCATCCGTCCGGTGCCCAGGACCGTGCCGCCGCGGGTGAGGATCCGGTCGATCTCCTCGTCGTCGTAGAGCTGCCGGCGCCGGTCCCCGACCAGGCCCTGCCAGCCGTCCTCGTAGCCGACGACGGTGGCCCCGGCCCCGGCCGCGGTGCGGACGACGCTCCGGATCACCGCATTGAGCCCGGGGCAGTCGCCGCCGCTGGTGAGAGTCGCGATACGCATGGCGCCCAGCGTACCGCCGGACGCCCCGGGCCGCCGGGGGCGGAGACCCGGGTGCCAGGCCGTTACGGCCGCGCCGGGGTGCTCAGGTCACTGTCCCGGGACAGCAGGCTGGTCACCACGCCGAGCAGGATGACCACCGCCGGGGCCAGGATCGCCTGGCCGAAGGCGGAGCCGGGGTCGGTCGCCACGATCCGCCACTGGATGAGTGCGCCGACGGTCGCCGCGCCCAGCACCGAGCCGAGCTGACGGGTCTGGTTGTAGACACCGGAGCCGGTGCCCATCTGGTGCAGTTCCAGGTCCCGCATCGTCGAGGCGGAGTTCGGCGCCCACACGAACGAGTTGCCCACACCGAGGACGATCAGGGGGATCACCGTCCACCAGTAGGAGGTTCCCGAGGACATGACCACGGTCATCCCGATGATGCCGACGAAGACGGCGGCGAAGCCGAAGGCACCGAGGCGGCGGGCGCTGAGCCGGTCACTCATCCGGCCGACGATCGGCGACAGGATCAGCGAGGTACCGGCCTGCGGGATCATCATCAGGCCGGCGCCCAGCGGGTCCAGCCCGTGGACCTGCTGGTAGTACATCGTGAACGGCAGGGGGATGGACGCCACGGTGAAGCCCATGGCCGTGATGCCGATGTTGCCGAGGCTGAAGTTGCGCACCTTGAACAGGCTCAGCGGCATCAGCGGGTCTCTGCCACGGTCCTCGGCGACGACCTGCTGTCGGACGAACCAGCCGAACAGGACGACGGCGGCGGCGACCATCACCCAGATCCACCAGGTCCAGTCCTCCTTCTCGCCCTGCTGCAGGGCGAACACGAGGAAGAACACGGCGGCGACCGACAGGATGATGGACAGCGGGTCGATGGGCCGGGTGGTGGTCTGCAGCTGCGGCACCCACCGGGTCACCGCCAGCACGGAGATGACGCCGATCGGCACATTGACGAAGAAGATCCACTCCCAGCCGACGTACTCGGTGATCAGTCCGCCGAGGATGGGGCCGGACAGTGTCGACAGGCTGGCCGTGGCACCCCAGACGCCGAGGGCTGCACCGCGCCGGTCGCGCGCGAAGATGCGGTTGATCACGGCCATGGTCTGCGGGGTGAGCAGCGCCGCACCCAGTCCCTGGACCGCACGGGCGGCGATGAGCATCTCGATGCTGCCGGACAGGCCGCACCACAGCGAGGAGAGGGTGAAGATCACCATGCCCACGCAGTAGACGTTCTTGGGGCCGAAGCGGTCGCCGAGGCGTCCGGTGACGAGCAGCGGGACGGCGAAGGTGAGCAGGTAGACCGAGGTGACCCAGATGACCGAGTTGTAGTCGGCGTCGAGATGGTCCTGGAACTCCGGGGTCGCCACCGCCACGATCGTCTGGTCGAGCAGGATCATGAAGAAACCCGTGCACAGCGCGATGAGCGCCTTCCACGCCTGCGGTTCGGGCAGCGGAAGTGAGGGGTACCGGGAGTTGTCCGCCCGGGTGTCGGTGGGGTTGTCGGCGTCAGTCACAGAGGGACAGTCTGCCACACGGTGCGGGTCAGGGGCAGTCCCTCCTGCCGGTCCCTCCTGCCGGCCCTGCCGCCCTTCTCCGGGGTCAGGAACCCAGCCGGGCGATCAGTCCCGGCAGCGCCTCGCGGAACGGCGGGAGCAGGTTGAGTTCGGCGACCTCGTCGAGCGGGCACCAGGCCAGGTCGGCGCTCTCCGCGGTGGGGTTGAGTTCCAGCGGGTGGTCGGCGGTGCACAGCACGGTGGTGTAGGTCCATTCCGGGACCGTGTCGTCGGGCACCTCCCAGCACAGGTCACCCTGCAGGGTGGCGACGAGCGGATAGCCGGTCTCCGGGTGGGTCAGGCGGTGACCCCGGACGGCGTCGAAGAGCGTGGCTCCCCCTGCCACGGCCGAGGTCACGGCGTCCGCCAGCGGCAGTTCGGCCTCGGTGAGCGGCACGCGGCGCAGGACATGGTCGAGCGGGGCCCGGGCGGTGACGACCGCCTCACCGGTGGTCACGTCGGACGGGTCCACGCCGGTCTCCTCCATGGTCTCGCGCAGCGCGGCCTCGACGGCGGTCTCGCCGGTGTCGATCGCGCCGCCGGGGATGCCCCAGGTGCCGCCGAAGTTGGTCCACATCGCCCGGTGCTGGACGAGCAGCAGGGTGACACCGTCCTCCGCGGTGGTCAGGAACAGTCCGGCCGCTCCGAGGGTGCCCCAGCGCCGGACGCCGTCCGCTCCGACGGCCCAGCCGTCACCGTGGATCTCCTGTGTTGCCATGGCGCCCACCCTACGCGTGCGGCCCGGCAACTGACCCGCCTGCACGCGACCGCCCCGAGCTCCCCGACTACCCTGGTCCGGTATGGACAGCCTCCACTCCGGTAGGCCGCACCCGGACCGGCAGGACCGGCAGGCCCGGCACACCAGGGGCCGCCGCGCCACCTTCACTGCCGACGACATCGTCGACGCCGCGCTCGACCTCGGTATCGGCACCTTCGCACTCGCCGACGTCGCCGCCCGCCTCGGCGTCGGCACGCCGGCACTCTACCGGCTGTTCCCGCACCGGGAGGCGGTGCTCGACGCCTGCCTGGCCCGCATCGCCACCGAGTTCCGCACACCCGACCCCGGCACCGGGTGGCAGGGCGTCCTCCGGCTCTGGGGCACCGAATGCTGGGACGCCTGCGAGCGCCATCCCGGCCTGGCGCCGATCGTCTACAGCCACCCGGCGGCGGCGCGGCTGCTCATCGTGCCGGCGACCACGCCCTGTCTGGACGCCGCGACGGCCGCGGGGCTCCCCCGCCTGCGTGCCGGATTCGGACTCGACTTCGTCTGCGGGGTCGCGTTCAGCACCCATGCCACCCTGTCGATGATGTCCGCTGCCCGCCTGCAGGCGGGGGACGCCCCCGGACCCGTCGTGGGGGTCAGCGACCCCGCGACCGCCCGTCGGCTGGTCGAGGAGAAGATCGACATCGTCGTGCGCGGGCTCGCCCACGACTGGGGCACCCCCGCTGTGCCCTGACAGCCCCTGACTGCCTCTACGGCCCTGGGGCACCCCCTGATCCCCCTGGCGGCCCCGGCGGTCACGCCGGGGCCGGCGGCCTACTTCCGGCCGGCCTCGAAGGCGGCGCCGACCTTGTACAGCCGGTCATCGCCGTGGGCCGGGCCCATGATCTGCAGACCGACCGGCAGGCCGGTGTCCTTCGCCAGCGGGGCCGGCACGGACATGCCGCACACCCCGGCCAGGTTCAGCGGCAGGGTGCACAGGTCGAACAGGTACATCGCCAGCGGATCGTCCGCCTTCTCCCCCAGCGCGAACGCCGTGGACGGGGTCACCGGGGAGACCAGCACGTCGACCTTCTCGTAGGCCTTCGCGAAGTCCTGCGCGATGAGGTTACGGACCCGCTGCGCCTGGATGTAGTAGGCGTCGTAGTAGCCCACCGACAGGGCGTAGGTGCCCAGGATGATGCGGCGCTTGACCTCCGGGCCGAAGCCCTCGGCGCGGGTGATGGCCATGACCTCGTCGGCGGAGTGGTGGCCGTCGTCGCCCCGGCGCTGGCCGTAGCGCATGCCGTCGAACCGGGCCAGGTTGGAGCTGACCTCACAGGGCAGGATGAGGTAGTAGGCGTTCAGCGCGTAGTCGAAGCTCGGGCAGTCGACCTCGACGATCGTCGCACCCTGGCTCTTCAGCTGCTCCAGGGAGGCCTTGTAGCTCTCCTCCACGCCGGGCTGCAGGCCGCGGACGGCCTCCAGCTGCTTGACCACACCGACGGTCACGCCGGTGAGGTCGCCGTTCGCGCCCTCCTTCGCCGCGGCGACGACGGGGGCGACCGGACGCTGCGAGCTCGTCGCGTCGAACCGGTCGTGGCCGGCGATGATCTCGTGGAGCAGCGCCGTGTCCAGCACGGTGCGGCCGGTCGGACCGCCCTGGTCGAGCGAGGACGCGCAGGCGACGAGTCCGTAGCGGGAGACCGACCCGTAGGTCGGCTTCACGCCGACGGTGTTGGTCAGTGCGGCGGGCTGGCGGATCGACCCGCCGGTGTCGGTGCCGATGGCCAGCGGCGCCATGCCCGCGGCCAGTGAGGCGGAGGAGCCGCCGCCGGAGCCGCCCGCGGTCCGGGTCAGGTCCCACGGGTTGTGGGTGGGGCCGTAGGCCGAGTTCTCGGTGGAGGACCCCATGGCGAACTCGTCCATGTTGGTCTTGCCGAGGATCGGGATGCCGGCGGCACGCAGCTTCGTGGTCACCGTCGCGTCGTAGGGGCTCATGTACCCCTCGAGGATCTTCGAGGCACAGGTCGTCGGTGCGTCGGTCGTCACGAAGACGTCCTTGAGCGCCAGCGGCACACCCGCCAGCGGCGAGGCCACGGTCCCGGCGGCGATGTCCTTGTCGACCTGTTCAGCGGCGGCGAGGGCGGCGTCCTCCCCGACGTGGAGGAATGCGTGGACGTCGCCGTCGACGGCGGCGATGCGGTCCAGGTGGGCGCGGGTGGCGTCCACCGAGCTGATCTCGCGGGAGTGGATCTTCTCCGCGAGCTCGGCGGCGGTCCAGGTGGTCAGGTCCGCATCGGTGCGCTCCCCGACGAGGGCGGTCTGCACAGTGTCAGTCATGGTGTTGTTCTCCTTGTCGCCGGTTCTACTCGCCCAGGATCCGCGGGACCTGGAAGCGGTCCTGGTCCTGCTTCGGGGCCTGGTCGAGTGCCTGCTCGGCGGTGAGCAGCGACTCGGGGACGTCCTCACGCATGACGGACACCGCGCCGTCGACGTTCTGGGTGGGGTGGCTCAGCGGGGTGACCCCGTCGGTGTCCACCTCCTGGATGGCGGCGACCGTGGCGACGATGTCGTCGATCTGGTCGGCGTAGTGCGTGAGTTCCTCCTCGGTCAGCGCGAGTCGGGAGAGCGTCGCGAGGTGGGCGACCTCGTCGCGGGAGATCTCGGGCACAGGGGATCCCTTCTGTCTGTGCATGGTGGTGGTCGGCCGTTACCGACCTGTCTTCTCTACCCGGACCACTGTAGTAGGACCACCGGACTCCGCGCCCACTGCGTCCGTCCTCCGACCACTGTGCCCTGCCCCGGTGGCCGGAGGTTCGCTACAATCGGCACGTTGCAAGCCACCGCACACCGGTTTCCGGTTGCTCTCCAGAATTAAGCGAGGTCCTGTTGTCCTACCTGATGCGTGTCCGTCTCCCCGACATTCCCGGCACCCTCGGCCTCATCGCCGCGACGCTGGGCGCGATCGACGCCGACATCAGGACAGTCGACGTCGTCGAACATGACCCCGACGGTTCCGTGGTCGACGACATCGTCGTCGACCTGCCTTCGGGCCGGTTGGCGGACGCCCTCATCAGTGCGGCCCAGGAGGTCGACGGCGTCTACGTCGATTCGCTCCGTCCCTTCTCCGGCTCCGTCGACCGCCGCGGCCAGGTCAGCCTCATCGCCTCGGTCGCCCGGCGCCGTCACCGGCGCGACGAGAGCCTGACCTCGCTGCTCGAGAAGCTGCCCAAGACGATGTCGGTGCAGTGGGCGGTCGTACTCGAATCCGTCACGGACGCCGACGGTGTCGTCGGGGTGCACCGGGTCGCGGCCTCATCCTCCGCGCCGGAGGACGACGGCAGGACGCTGCCGGAGACCCCCGTCACCGAGGCCAGGACCCTCACCGACGCGGATTCCTGGGTCCCCGACAGCTGGAAGGTCATGGATTCGGCGCTGGCCGCCACACCGCTCGACGGCACGGACCTCATCCTCGTCATCGGACGCCCCGGCGGGCCCGATTTCCTGCTCACCGAGATCGGACACCTCGGCGAGATGGGTCAGATCCTCGGCGCACTGCTGAGCTGAGCCGCTGCCGCGGCCCACTCTTCTCCTCCTTCGGCTCCTCCTTGGGACAGCAGGCCCGTTCAGCACCGAAAAAGTGACCTCCCGTCCCATACCTCGCCCCACGCACCGCCCGCCCTGCCACCGCGTGCCAGTTCTTGGGACGGCAGGCCCGTTCAGCACCGAAAAAGTGACCTGCCGTCCCATACCCCGCACCACCCGGCACCACCCCACCACGCACGTCCGCTCACTCCGTGCCGTCACCGGCATCTCCGGCGCCGCGGTCACCGGCTTGAACCGCCATTCCGATCACCGTGCTGACCTGGGTGAGCATCTTCCTGACATTCTTCATGAGGTCCTTGTCGATCCGGACCACCGTCCACTGCTCGTCACGCAGATCCTGCAACTGCGCAAAATCCCGGTCCGTCTGCCCTGCACCGGCGTGGTGTCCGCCGTCGTAGTACAGCCCCACCTTCAGCTCGGGACAACCCAGGTCAAGATAGGTTGTCCGGATCCGCTCACTACCGTCACTGCGGATGTCGCGGTACCGGACCGCGACCTGGGTGCGCCAGCGGTACCCGGCCGGAAGCAGCGCCCGGACGTAGAGCCGGAGCAGCGTCTCCCGCGGTGATTCCGCACCCCGACATGCCAGACCGGTGAGCTTCCTGACCTGCCGCCGTGAGACCAGTCCTTTCGCTGCGTAGGCGAACTCCCCGGCCGTCACCGTCGTGCACTGCACGAAGGCGTCGATGAGTTGGACGGCACGGATCTCCCTGTCCGTCAGGCCGGGGACTTCCGGCACCTGCCAGATATGGTGGCCCGACAATACGGAACGGACACACTGCGCCAGCGCGACCGGAACTGTCACGACCCGCATCGCCGGACACACCGGGTCCGGGGTGACCGTGTCCCGGTCGACGTCGAAGTTCTCCGGTGGCCGCCGTACCGCCACCCGGTACGGGTGCTCCGCCGCTACAGTCGTCCGGTGTGACCCGGAGGGCGCAGCGGTGAGACTGAGCATGAGGACCGGGGCCGAATCGGCCCAGTAGGGCAGCCCGTGGAGCGCCGCCGCCTGCCAGCCCGCGACGATACGGTCCGGGTAGAGAACGTGGAACGCCCGCGCCCGGAGCACACCGCAGGCACCGTAAACGCCACGATCTTCACCGGAATCCGGGATCTCGGCGGCGGGAACGACGATCCCGCGGGTGAGCGTGACGTAGTCCCGGTCGAGGGTCCTCCTGGTCACACCCCCGGCCAGCAGATCCTTCCGACGCCGAGGCATCATCACCGGGAGGATTCTGGTGCAGTACCAGGGTCCCCACCCGGGCGTGTAGCGCCCCTCATTCAGTGCGTCGATGATGTCCTGCGGCAGTTCCCATGCCGGATTGGTGTTGTTCTCCCCCATTCCTCCATCAAAGCAGATTTGGCACTGCAGAAATCCCCCCCGTGCGATCGTCACCCTCCCGACGTCCACACATTGGGCCGGCAGGTCCGCCCTCAACCGGAAAAGTGACCTGCCGTCCCACGATCCAGGGGAAGGCCGGTAGCCACAGCCCGGCTCAGCCCGGCACGGTCCCGGCGGCTACTCCTACTCCGCGGACGCCGGGGCCAGGAACAGCCGGTAGGAGGGGTCGTCGGTGATCTCGGTGAACGGGTAGGCCAGTTCCGCGAGGTGGGAGACGAACTCGGCACTGCCGGCCTCCTCGAACGCGGCGAGCACCCGACCGTAGTCCATGCCCTGACTGCGGTAGTGGAACGCGGTGATGTTCCACCGGGTGCCGAGGACGTCGAGGAACCGGATGAGGGCACCGGGGTGCTCCGGGAACTCGAAGGAGAACACCCGCTCGTCGACGAACCGCGGCGGCACGCCACCGACCATGTAGCGGACGTGTTCCTTGGCCACCTCGTCGTCGGAGAGGTCGACGACGTCGTAGCCGGCGTCGACCAGTGCTCCGGCGATGGCCTTGCGCTCGGCCGCCCCCTCCTTGAGCTGGACACCGACGAAGATCCGCGCGCTGTGCCCGTCCTTCTGGCCGGCACTGCGGTCGTCGACCCGGTAGTTGAACTCGGTGACCATCCGACCGTCGAGGACCTGGCAGAAACGCAGGAAGGCCCCCTGTTCCTCGGGGATGCTGACGGCGAAGATCCCCTCGCCGCCCTCACCGAGCTCGGCGCGCTCCGAAATGTAGCGCAGGGTGTGGAAGTTGAGGTTCGCTCCGGAAAGGACGTTCACCAGCGTCTCGTCGCGGATGTCGTTGGCGGCGACATACTTCTTCAGCCCGGCCAGCGACGTCGCGCCCGCGGGTTCGGCGATGGCACGCGTGTCATCGAAGAGGTCCTTGATCGCCGCACTGATCTCGTCGGAGCTGACGGTGATGACGTCATCGAGGTACTGCCGGCACAGCCGGAACGTCTCGGTCCCGATGGTCTTGACCGCGACCCCCTCGGCGAAGAGGCTGACGTGGTCGAGCGTGACCGGTTCGCCCGCTTCCAGGGCGGCGGTGAGGCAGGCGGACTCCTCCGGCTCCACACCGATGACCTGGATCGACGGGTCGAGTTCCTTGAGCAGCACGGCCACTCCTGCTGCGAGTCCGCCGCCGCCGACGGGGACGAACACGCGGTCGACGGTCTCCCCGGACTGGAAGATCTCCAGGCCGATGGTGCCCTGCCCGGCGATGACCGCCTCATTGTCGAACGGCGGGACGTACTCGAGGTTCTCCAGGCGCGCGAGTTCGATGGCCTTGCCCTGGGCGGCGTCGAAGTTCTCCCCGTGGAGGACCACCTCTCCCCCGAATCCGCGGACGGCGTCCACCTTGATCGACGGGGTGGTGACCGGCATGACGATGACGGACCGGATACCGAGGACCTGGCCGGACAGAGCCACACCCTGTGCGTGGTTGCCGGCGGAGGCGGTGATCACACCGGCGCAGTCGGTGAGCTGGGACATGCGGTTGAAGGCGCCGCGCAGCTTGAAACTGTGCACCGGCTGCTGGTCCTCGCGCTTGACCAGCACCCGGTTGTGAATTCGCTCCGACAGCCCGTCCATCGTCTCAATGGAGGTGTGCTTCGCGGCCCGGTAGACGGGAGCCGCGACGATGTCACGGAGGTACTGTGCCGAAGTCTTTGCCATGACAGACCATGCTACTCAGTGACCCGGCGCGACTGCGAGGCGCGTCACAGCTGCAGTGGCCAGGAGGTGTTCACGGTCGCCGCACGCTCCGGCTTGCCGCTCTTCTCGAAGTACTCCCGGAGCCCGGTCTGCTGCTCGTAGTACCAGGTGGCCTGGTCGAGCATGAGCTGGTCGGCGCTGACTCCGGTGAGTTTGTCGGGGTAGGCGCGGGCGAGTTTCCAGGCGATCCTCGCGGCCGCGACCGCGTCCGCCGACGCCTCATGGGCGTTGTCGAGGCTGACCCCGTAGTGTTCGCAGACCTGGGTGAGCCGACGGCCGCCCTTGCGGTAGCGGTCCACCGCCTTGTCGATCACCAGCGGGTCGACGACCGGGCCGTCGACGGCGAAGGTCGGCTCCAGCTGCCGCAGCACGGTGAGGTCGTAACAGGCGTTGTAGACGATGAGGGTGGCCCCCTCCTGCCAGCCGCGGCGGATGCGTTCGATGGTCTCGGCGAGGACCTCGTCGTGCGGCCGGCCGTGTTCCCGGGCGTACTCGGTGGTGATGCCGTGGACCTTCGTGGCGCCTTCGGGAATCTCCACGCCGGGGTCGGCGAGCAGCTCCAGGTCGTCGCGGTTCGGTCCCTTGATGGTGATGAGCGCGCTGGTCACGATGCGTGCGGTCATCGGGTCGGGGCCGGTGGTCTCCAGGTCGAAACTGAGCATGTGGCCGGGGTCGAACCGGGGTGTCGTCGTCATGGCAGCCACCCTATAACGCCCGCCGGACAGCGACGGCACCCCGTGTCCACCGGTGGGCGGGCACGGGGTGCCGTGACGTGCGGTGGATCCTGATCTACACGAGGAAGTCCTCGTACTCGGGGGTGTCGACGGCGAGTGCCTCGTCGTCACCGAACAGGTAGTAGGAGGCGCCGGCCGTCATGTCGGCGATCTCTTCACGGCTGAGCTGGTTGAACATGGTGTCCGTCCTCTCTGGAAGGTGTGGGGTGTTCCTCTGACTCCGACGACACTATGTTTTCTGCCACGAACAGATCTACCCCTGCGCACCCCGTCCCCCCGTATAGTTCCATCACCACCTGACCGTCGCCCCAGCACAGCGGCGCTCAGCGACGACCGAGAAGTTGTTTTGACCGGACGCATCCCCACCCCCACCTGCTGTGATGCGTCCCGCACCGGTCCCGTCCACTGTGATCTGACACTCACCTGCCGGCAGAACTACCTGCCGCCGGCGTCCGACGGCGTCCGCCGGCGTCCGATGCTGTCCGACGGCGTCCGCCGGAATCCGACGCTGTCCGGTGGCGCCGCTAGAATCGTCGACGTGACTGACACCCCGGAACAGACCCCCGCAGCGACAACCGACGGCACCCCCGCACAGCAGTGGACCCGCCTGGCGGATCTGGTCCGGCACCACCGGGACCTCTACTACTACGGCACCCCGGAAATCTCGGACGCCGAGTTCGACACCTACATGCGTGAGCTCCAGCAGCTCGAGGCCGAACACCCCGAGGCGGTGACCGGCCCGAGCCCGACCCAGGAGGTCGCCCCGCCGCCCACCCCGGGGCGGTCCCCGTTCCGCAATGTCGACCACCGCGAGCGCATGCTCAGCCTCGACAACGTCTTCGACGCCGACGAGCTCACCGAGTGGCTGCACCGCACTCCGGCCGACACGTACCTCACCGAGCTGAAGATCGACGGCGCCTCCATCGACCTGCTGTACATCGACGGGGTGCTCGACACGGCCCTGACCCGGGGCGACGGGGTGACCGGTGAGGACATCACCCACAACGCCCGGATGATCCGGGACATCCCCGACCGGCTCACCGGCACCGACGAGTTCCCGGTCCCCCACCTGGTCGAGATCCGCGGCGAGATCTTCATCACCGTCGAGGATTTCGCCACGATGAACGCCGACCGGCAGGCCGAGGGAAAGAAGATGTTCGCCAACCCGCGCAATGCCGCGGCCGGGGCGATGCGGCAGAAGAATCCGGCGGAGACCGCGAAGCGTCCGCTCAAGCTGATCTGCCACGGCATCGGCGCCCGGGAGGGTTTCGAGCCGGCCACCCAGCATGACGCGTACCGGGCGATCGCGGCGTGGGGGCTGCCGGTCAGCCCGTACACGAAGCAGGTCCATTCGGCGAAGGAGGTCCTGGAGCGCGTCGAGTACTGGGGCGGGCACCGCCACGATGCCGCCCACGAGATGGACGGCGTGGTCGTCAAGGTCGACTCCCTGGCCGAGCAGGAACGGTTGGGCGCCACCAGCCGTGCACCACGGTGGGCCATCGCCTACAAGTACGCCCCGGAGGAGGCGATGACGACGGTGGAGTCGATCCGCGTCGGGATCGGACGCACCGGGCGCGCCACCCCGTTCGCCGTGATGAGCCCCACCTACGTCGCCGGGTCGACGGTCTCGATGGCGACCCTGCACAATCCCACCGAGGCGCACCGCAAGGGCATCCGGTTGGGCGACCGGGCGATGATCCGCAAGGCCGGTGAGGTCATCCCCGAGGTCCTCGGACCGGTCGAGGAGGCGCGCGACGGCTCCGAACGCGAGTTCCTCTTCTCCTCGGTCTGCCCGGAGTGCGGGACCCCGCTCGCCCCGACGAAGGAGGGGGACGCCGACTGGCGCTGCCCCAACACCCGCTACTGCCCGGGCCAGCTCCAGAACCGGCTGAACTACCTGGCAGGACGCGGCGCCTTCGACATCGACGCGCTCGGTGAGCGTGCCGCCCACGACCTCATCGCCTCCGGCGTCCTGCCCGATGAGGGACGCCTGTTCTCCCTGACAGCCGAGGATCTCACCACCACCAGTGCGTACACGACGAAGGCCGGGAAGCTGAACAAGCCCGGTGAGATCCTGCTGGCGAACCTGGAGCAGGCCAAACAGGTTGACCTGTGGCGGGTGATCACCGCCCTGTCGATCCGCCATGTCGGTCCGACGGCGGCGAAGGCCCTGGCCGCCACCCTGCAGTCCATCCCCGCCATCGATGAGGCGTCGGTGGAGGACATGGCGGAGATCGACGGTGTCGGCGGGATCATCGCGCAGTCGGTGAAGGACTGGTTCGCCGTGGACTGGCACCGGGAGATCGTGGACGCCTGGGCCGAGGCCGGCGTCCGGATGGAGCAGATTGTCGAGGCCTCCGATCTTCCGGAGCAGACCCTGGCCGGGCTCACG
The DNA here is from genome assembly GCF_007970465.1 of Corynebacterium nuruki S6-4. Classification (NCBI taxonomy): domain Bacteria; kingdom Bacillati; phylum Actinomycetota; class Actinomycetes; order Mycobacteriales; family Corynebacteriaceae; genus Corynebacterium; species Corynebacterium nuruki. The sequence continues at coordinate 190,973 of NZ_CP042429.1, read as the reverse complement.
GTCGTCGTCACCGGCTCCCTGGAGAACTACGACCGGACCAGCGCGAAGGAGGCCGTCGAGTCCCGCGGCGGCAAGGCTGCGGGTTCGGTGTCGAAGAACACCGACTTCCTCGTCGCCGGCGAGAAGGCCGGCTCGAAGCTCACCAAGGCCGAGGATCTCGGCGTCCCGGTACTCGACGAGGACGGGTTCGAGACGCTGCTGACCGAGGGCCCGGACGCGGTGAGGTAGGACGCGCCTGCCCCAGGCTGCCCCGTCCGTGTGTCCCGCTGGACCCGGTCGATGAGTCCTGCGCCTGACCCTTGACCACGGCCCCGTCAGGGCTTAGCCTCGTCCCCATGATCATCTGCGACTCCCACTCCGCGCCACTGTCCGCGCGGTCCGTGCGCTGACGTCGTAGAGCCTGCCGTCCCGGCCCTGCTCCGATCAGCGCGACCGCTGATCACCGGGAGGCCCCTGTGTTATCCACACACCCTTCAGTCGTCCTCGACGACCTCACTGTCACCTGGCCGGACGGCACACCCGTCCTGGACCATCTCACCGCCGCGTTCCCCGCCGGATGCACCGGTCTGACCGGCGCGAACGGCACCGGGAAGTCCACGCTGCTCCGCGTCCTCACCGGGGAACTGTCCCCCACCTCCGGGCATCTTTCCGTCCCCGGTTCCGGGCCCCCCCACGACGTGGGGTACCTGCCGCAGCGCCTCACACCGGACACAGACGTCACGGTCGCCGACCTCCTCGGCGTCCGGGGCATCCTCGACGCGCTGGACCGGATCGGGCACGGCAGCACCGACCCGGCCGACTTCGACACTGTCGGTGACGACTGGGACATCGGCGACCGGTGCCTCGCCGACCTCGCCGCCGCCGGGCTCGACGGCATCGCCCTCACCCGGCGCGTCAGGACGCTCTCCGGCGGGCAGACCGTCCTCACCGCCCTCGTCGGTCTGCGCCGGAGCCGCCATGAACTCGTCCTGCTCGATGAACCGACGAACAATCTCGACCGGCATGCCCGGGAGTACCTGTACGACGCCGTGGCCGGCCACACATCCTGGGCGCCGACCCTCATCGTCGTCTCCCACGATGTCGAGCTCCTCGACCTCATGGACCATACTGCCGAGCTGCACACCGGGTCGCTGACGGTGTTCGGCGGCCCGTACTCCGCCTACCGTGAGCAACGTGCCGTGCAGCAGGCCGCGGCGGAACAGGCGCTCAGCACCGCCGAACAGGCACTGAAGACCGAGCAGCGCCAGCAGGTGGAGGCACAGACCAGGCTCGCCCGTCGGCTGAGGTACGCGAAGAAGGACTTCGCCAACAAACGGCGTCCGAAACAGATCATGAACAACCGGAAGCAGGAGGCCCAGGTCAGCGCCGGGAAACTGCGGACCGCCATGGCGGGCGACGTGGAGTCCGCACAGGCCGCTGTCGAGAAGAAGGCCGCCGCGGTCCGGTGCGATGACCATGTCCGCATCGATCTGCCGGACCCGGGCGTCCCCGCGTCCCGGGTCATCGCCGAGCTGCCCACCCCGTCGGGCGGTGTGATCCTGCAGGGCCCGGAGCGTCTGGCCGTCACCGGTGACAACGGCTGCGGCAAGACCCGGCTGCTCGAGGATCTCGTCCACGGACGACGTGGCTGCCTGCACACCGACCGGGTCGGGTACCTGCCGCAGCGTTCCGACGATCTCGACGAGGGTGCGACGGTGTTCAACCAGGTGCGGATCGCCGCTCCTTCCGCCGATCCCCAGCGGATCCGGGCGCAACTGGCCCGGTTCCTCTTCCGGAAGGACGACGTCGACCGGCGCATCGGCGTTCTCTCCGGTGGCGAACGTTTCCGGGTGTCCCTGGCCCGGCTGCTACTCACGGAGCCGACGAACCAGCTGCTCATCCTCGATGAGCCGACGAACAACCTCGACCTGGCGACCGTCGACGCACTGGTGGAGGCGTTGGCGTCCTACCGGGGTGCCCTGATCGTCGTCAGCCACGACGAGGTTCTGCTCGACCGGCTGAGGGTAGGCTCACGGGTATGTCTGTCGTGAAGATCAACGCCATTTCCGTCCCCGAGGGTGCCGGCCCCGAACTGGAGAAGCGGTTCGCCGGCCGCGCGCACACCGTGGAGAACTCCCCCGGTTTCGAGGGCTTCCAGCTGCTGCGCCCGACCAACGGCGACGACCGCTACTTCGTCGTCACCACCTGGGCGTCCGAAGAGGATTTCCGGGCGTGGGCCGCGGGTCCGGCGAAGGCGGCGCACAGCGGCAGCCACTCCGGCGCCGGGAAGAAGCCGGTGGCCACCGGTGCCGACCTGCTGGAGTTCGAGGTCGTCGATCTCGACGCGATCGCCGGACAGGAGTAGCCGCCCCGCCCCGCCGCCGAAACCGTCAGAAGTATTACCGCCTCAGCCGGCCGCAACGGGACATTTCCCCAGGTCGCCGAAAAAAGTACCGGCCTGAGGTGGTAATACTTTCCGGGCCGTGCACCAAGCCGGGCACCGGGTCGGGCGCTGGGCCGCGCAACAGCCGCGCCGGTCAGTTCCGGTGCAGCAGTGCGGCGGCCCCGCGCACGGTCCGCGCCAGCTCGGCCGCCGCATTCGGAGTGAGGACGCCGGCGCCGTCACCGGCACTGCACGCCACCAGGTCGATCTGCGGCTCGGGGCTCGCGCCGTCGAAGGTCCACTGCCGCCAGGTGCGCATCACCGCGTGCGCGATGTCCTCGCTGGAGCGGTCACCGTACACCCGCCAGGCCACCGACGATCCACCGTCGATCAACCGGGCGACATCGTCGTCCAGTTCATCGGCCACCAGGACGTCCGCCCCGGTGTGCACCAGGTCCGGGTACATGCAGCCGGCGTCCAGCGCGATGACCCGGGCGGCGTCCCCACCGTCGGCGTCGTCACCCGCGGTGGCCTCATCAGCACCGTCGGCACCGACCTGAGCACCGTCGGCGCCACGCACCTGGTCGAGGAACCGCCGCTCGACGTTCACGGCGATCTCGCGGTCCACACTCATCGTCTCGAATTCGGTCGCACCCTCCAGCCGCGAGGTCACCTCCGGCAGCCGTCGTTCGTGGACGTGCACCACCGAGGCGCCGACCGCGTCGCAGAATTCGCGCACCCCCTCCCCCAGTGCCAGGGCCACGTCCCGGAAGGCCGGCCGGTCGAAACACAGCGGGTGCCCGTGGTACTCCACGGACGCCCCGAAGGTCCACGGCCCGGTCACGTGCACCATGAGCCGGTCAGCACCGGGCATGACCTCGGCGACGAGGTCGGTGAGTTCGTGGCGGCGTCCCAGGAATGCGCGCATGTCAAGGGTCTTCCCCGGTGCGATCTCCCAGCCGCGGGAGTGGGACCGCAGGTAGGGCCCGCCTACGGTCACCCCCATCGCGGCGGTCTCCATGAGCAGACCACCGTCGACGGCGGACCGGGGCAGGCTCAGCGGCGGCACCACGCCGACGTCCTCGTCGACGTCCCTGGTCCGGCGGGACGCCGCGGCGAGGGCGGCGTGCAGGTCACTGTGGGTGGTGCGGATGTCCTCCCACCAGGCCAGCCGGGTCATGCAGTCCGCGCCTCTGCCCCGGTGCCGGCGTCCTGCCAGGGGACGGTGGCACTGATGGTGCCAGAGCCGATGAGGATGTCCCCGGCCTCGTCGGGCAGGTAGATCACGGCCGCCTGGCCCCGGGCGACGCCCTGCAGCGGTTCGTGCAGTTCCAGTTCCACGGCCGCCTCGGGCCCGTCGGACGCCGCCCCGGTCAGCGTCGCGGTCGCCGGGACCACCCCGCCGTGGGCGCGGACCTGGACCTCACAGTCGAAGTGCCGGCCGTGCTTCGCCGGGTCGAGCCGCTTGAGCCGGTCGGCGGTGATGTGCCCGGTCCGCAGGTCGCGCTTGCGGCCGACGGTCACGGTGCCGGTGGCCGCGTCAATGTCGGTGACGTAGCGCGGCTGCCCGTCGGCGGCGGGGCCGGGCAGGCCGAGGCCCTTGCGCTGGCCGATGGTGAAGCCGTAGACGCCGTCGTGTTCGGCCAGGGTCTCACCGTCGACGGACTTCACGATGCCGGGGCGCATGCCGATCCTCGTGCCGAGGAAGGCCTGCGTCCGCCCGTCGGGGATGAAGCAGATGTCGTGGCTGTCCGGCTTGGAGGCCACCCCGAGCCCCAGTTCGGCGGCCTCCTCCCGGATCTGCGGCTTCCAGGTGTCGCCGACCGGGAACAGGCAGTGGGCCAGCTGGTCGTCGGTGAGCACGCCGAGGACGTAGGACTGGTCCTTGTTGTCGTCGATGCCGCGGCGCATCACCCCGTCGTGCAGCTGCGCGTAGTGGCCGGTGACGACCGCGTCGAAACCGAGGGCGATGGAGCGGTCGAGCAGTGCCTCGAACTTGATCTTCTCGTTGCAGCGCAGGCAGGGGTTGGGGGTCTCGCCGATCTCGTAGGACTCGACGAAGTTGTCGATGACGTCGGCCTTGAACCGGTCGGAGAAGTCCCAGACGTAGAAGGGGATGCCGAGTGCGTCGCAGACCCGGCGGGCGTCGGCGGAATCCTCGAGGGAGCAGCAGCCGCGCGACCCGGCGCGGACCGCGTCCGGGGACTGGGACAGGGCTAGGTGGACGCCGATGACCTCGTGTCCGGCCGCCAGTGCCCTGGCCGCCGCCACGGAGGAATCGACGCCTCCGCTCATCGCCGCGACTACCCGCATCCGCCTGTCACCTTTCTGTCGTGGACCGTCGTGTGGACAGCCCTTCACCCTACACCGTGGCCGGGCGGTCGGACACGCGCGCGAGGACGGCGTCCGCCAGTGTCCCGGCGACCCCGGGGACGAGGTCGAGGTGGAAGTCAGGTTCGAACAGTTCCGCCTCCAGCAGCACCAGGCTCTTCTCTTCCGACCCCGCCGACCCTGCCGGGCCGGCGGTCTCGACCATGTCGATACGGCCGTACAGCGGCAGGGCCGTGCGGGTGAACCGGGCGGCGGCGGTGAGCACGCGGGAGGAAAACTCCTCCTCCGCCGGTGTGGTCTCCACGGTCACAGGGTGTTCCCGGTAGACGCCACCGCGGAAGCCGCCGCCGTGGGCGAGCAGCGCACCCTTGGCGATGGCGTGGGTGAGCCGGCCGTCGACGAGGTAGAGCGCCTTCTCCTTCCCGGCGGAGAGTTCGGGGATCTCGGGCTGGATCATGACGGAGGCACCGGTGGCGAGGATCTCGGCGGCCAGCTCCGCCGCGGCGGGGTCGGACGCCGTGAACAGGCCGGTGTGCGAGGATCCGGCCCCGACGGTCGGTTTGACGACGACGTTGCCGTCCCCTGCTGCCGCGAGGGCGGTGCGCGCGGCGGCGAGGGTGTGGTGGTAGCCGGTGGGGACCACCGCGATGCCTGCTCCAGACCGGTCGGCGGAGTCGGTATCGGCAAGGTCGGCAAGGTCGGCGAGGTAGCGCTTGTCCATGTTCCACCGGATCAGCCGGGGGTCGTTGAGCACCCGCACCCCAGCCGCGCCCACCCGGTCGAGCCAGTCGATGAAGTCGGCGGGACGCCGCATGTAGTCCCAGGGGCTGCGGATGACCAGCAGATCGAAGCCGGTCCAGTCGACGCCGCTGTCGTGCCAGACCGCGGCTTCCGCGGTCGCACCCCGTTCACGCAGGGCTGCGAGGAGCAGCGGGGTGTCGTGGTCGATGTCCTCCGGCGGGTAGGACGCGGGGTCGGTGACGATGATGCCGATGCGGTTCACGGCGGTGAGCGTAGCAGAGCGCTCAGTAGGCCGTCCCGGCCGCCCGCGCCTGGTCCACCACGCCCGGCAACAGGGCACAGATCCGGTCGATGTCGCCGTCGGTGGTGGCCGGTCCGGTGGTCAGGCGCAGGGCCCCGCGGGCGGTGTGCACCTCCACACCCATGGCGGTGAGGACGTGGGACGCCCGGTTCACCCCGGCGGAGCAGGCGGACCCGGTGGAAGCGTCCACCCCGGCAGCGTCCAGCAGCATGATGAGGCTGTCGCCCTCCGCCCCGGGGAAACTCATGTGGACGTGGGAGGGCAGCGCGCCCGGCACATCTGACGCACCTGACGCACCCTGCCCGTCGGCGACCGGATCGGTGTACACCACCGCATCCGGGATCGACCGGGCCACGGCCAGCAGCCGCGCCTGGTAACCGGCCAGCCGGGCGTGTTCGGCGTCCATCTCGTCGACGGCGGCCTGCAGTGCCGCAGCCGCAGCCGCAGCACCCTGCGGGTTGACGGTGCCGGAGCGCAGCCGACGTTCCTGGCCACCGCCGCGGACCGGGGACTGCACGGCGGCGTCCCGGCGTGCCAGCAGCAGGCCGACGGATTTCGGCCCGCCGAATTTGTGGGCGCTCGCCGCCAGCGTCGAGACCCCGAGGGTCCGGAAGTCCACCGGCAGATGGCCGACCGCCTGGACGGCGTCGACGTGGGTGGGCACGTCCGCGGCGACCGCGGGGCCGATGACCCCGGCCAGGTCGGTGATGTTCCCGGTCTCGTTGTTCACCCACATGGCGGTGACCAGCGCATCGTCCCTGACCGACAACGGGCCGTCCACCGGGCGGGGCCGGCCGGTCGCGTCCACCGTCAGCGGGACCCGGTCGAACAGCGGCTCGGGGACGGGCAGTCCGGCCGGGTCGCACAGCCAGTCGACGGCCTCCCCCACCGCCGGGTGCTCCACCGGGGAACTGTGGATCCGGCGGGCACCGTGGGCCCGCAGCGCACCGAAGGCGAGCCCCTGCACGGCGATGTTGTCGGCCTCCGTCCCGGAGCCGGTGAACAGGACCTCCGCCCGATCCGCCCCCAGCAGAGCACCGATCTGTTCGCGGGCGTCCTCGACGATCCGGGACGCTGCCCGCCCCGAGGCGTACTGGCCCGCCGGGTTCAGCAGGGCGGCGGTGCGGTCAAGTGCCTCAACGGCCTCGGGCCGCAGCGGAGCGGACGCCGCGTGGTCCAGGTAGATGCGCGTGGTCACCGCTCCTCCCCGTGCGGGAGGGCGAGCAGGCGGCGGTCCAGCTCATGCATCTTTTCCGCCACGGCCGTGGGGTCCACGCCCTTGCGGTACCGGGCGGCGGCGAGGCTGCGCTGGGCGGCGTTGAGGGACTCGCGCCGGATCTCGATGGCGGTACGTGCCGCGCGCTCGCGCTTCTGCCGGCGCAGCCGGGCGTCCTCGTCGGCATCGGCCACCCCGTCATCGCCGTCGTCGAGGGCGGAGGGCGACCGGATGACGTTGAGACGTTCGGAGATCCTCGCCGCGGTCTCCGGGGTGATGACCTCGTCGGCGAGTTTCCGGGTCACCACCGCGACCGCTGCCCGGTGCGCCTCGTCCATCGCCTCCTCGGTGGCGGCGTCCGCCAGGTCGTGGAGGTCGTACCTGCGGCGGAGGTAGTCGGTGAGCCACGGCAGGGTCAGTCCCGGGATGACCATGGTGCACAGCAGGACGATGAAGGCCACGATGGTGAACTCGTCGCGCATCGGGAAGTCGGCGGGGCTCAGGGACAGCACCAGGGCGAACGTCACCAGGCCGCGCATGCCGGCCCAGGTGAGCAGGAGGACGTCGGTCCAGCGCACCGGTGCGCGGTACAGGCCTCTCTTGCGCATGTTCTGCCACAGCAGGGTGGACATCCACAGTGCCCGGACCGCGACGAGGACGACGGAGATCACCAGCCCCCACATCACCGGCCTGAGGTGCTGGACCTCCTCGTCGAAGATGGACTCCCGGACGTTCATGCCCATCAGGCCGAAGGCCATGCCGGTCACGAGCAGTTCGATGACCTCCCAGAAGGAGGAGCCGGCGAGCCGGGCGTCGGCCGCGGTGGCGTCCAGCCGGGAACTGAGTTCAACGGCGCCGACGACCACGGCAATGACACCGGAGACGTGGATCTCCTCGCACACCAGGTAGATGACGAAGGGCAGGACCCAGGTGAAGGCGTTGCCGGCGACCGGGGAATCGAGCCATTCGACGAATTTCGCGGACAGTCGGCCGACGACCCAGCCCAGTGCCACCGCCACCAGGGCGCTGTAGACCATGGTGCCGGCGGCCTCGAACCAGTGGATGTCGTGGTGGAACTGGGCGGCGGTGACCGCCGCACTGAAGATGACGAGCGAGGCGGCGTCATTGAACAGTCCCTCGGACTGCAGGGTGCCGATGATGCGGCGCGGGATGCCCGCGGGTTCGGCGACCGCCTCCACGGCGACCGGGTCGGGCGGGGCGACCGCGGCGGCCAGCGCCAGGGCACCGACGAGGGTGAGCCCCGGGATGATCCACATGGCGACGCCGGCGACCACAGCGACGGTCACGATGACGAGCATCACCGACAGGCTGAGGATGGAGCGCCACTGGTCCCGGAACATCCCCCACGATGTCCGGCGGGCCAGCGCCCACAGCAGTGGTGGCAGGGCCAGCGGGAGGATGAGGTGCGGATCGACGTCGACGGTCGGCATTCCCGGGATGAACATGGCCGCGGTCGTCACCAGCAGCAGCAGGACCGGCCAGGGCAACCCGACCCGGTCACCCACGCCCACGGTGATGACGGTGGCGAGCATGAGGCCGAGAATGACGATCAGTGTGGTCACTGAGGCGGGGGTCCTTCCGGGGACGGGACGACGACGGGCGGGGATGGTGCAGAGACAACCGCAGGGTCCGCACCCGACCGGGTGCGGACCCTGTGGTCCGGTGGTCACGGACGGTTATCGCCGTCCATTCTACCGTGCGGTGTCTCCCGGTAATTGACCGGTGTTCACCTGCAGTTTCCGCCGCGACGGGCGGAACACACCTACTGGCGCTTCTTGAGCTCCTCGGTGGCCTGCGGGGCGACCTTGAACAGGTCACCGACGACGCCGAAGTCGGTGATCTCGAAGATGCCGGCCTCCTCGTCCTTGTTGACGGCGACGATGGTCTTGGAGGTCTGCATACCGGCCTTGTGCTGGATGGCGCCGGAGATGCCGAGGGCGATGTACAGGTTCGGGGAGACCGTCTTACCGGTCTGGCCGACCTGGAACTTGCCCGGGTAGTAGTCGGCGTCGACCGCGGCACGGGAGGCACCGACGGCGGCACCGAGGACGTCGGCGAGCGGCTCGACGACGTCGTGGAAGCCTTCCGGACCGGCGACACCACGGCCACCGGAGACGATGATCTTCGCCTCGGTGAGCTCGGGGCGGTCGGCCTGCTCGGCCGGCGCGAAGTTGGTGACGGTCACGGCGGTCGGGCCCGGAGCCGGGAGTTCGACGGGCTGCACGGTGCCGGCGGCGGCCTGCTCGACCGGGTCGACGGCGCCGGAGCGCAGGGTGTAGACCGGTGCGGCGCCACCGACGGTGTTCTCGGTGGTGAAGTCGCCACCGAAGATCGAGCCCTTCGCGCTGCGGTCGGCGTTGATCTCGATCTGGTCGTAGAGCACACCGGAGGCGACCCGGGCGCCGACGCGGCCGGCGATCTCGTTGCCGGCGGCGGAGGCGGAGATGATGACCGGCACCTGGAACTGGGCGGCCAGGCCGGAGACGGCGTCCACCGAGGGGGTGACGACGTGGTTGTCGGCGAAGTCGGCCTCGGCGGCGTAGACGGTCTCGGCGCCGGCGGCGGCCAGGGCGGGCTGCAGCTTCTCGGAGGTGCCGGGGGCGCCGACGACGACGGCACCGACGGTACCGAAGACGCGGGCGGCGGTGATGAGCTCGCGGGTGGCGTTCTTCAGCTCACCCTGCGTGTGCTCAACGAGGACCAGGACATTGGTCATGGCTGGAAAGTCCTTTCGGAAGGTGGTTGTTCTCGCAGTGCTCGGGTGGGCCTAGACGAGCTTGTTGTTGACGAGGAACTCGACGAGCTTCACGCCGCCGTCACCCTCGTCGGTGACCATCTCACCGGCGGTCTTGGCCGGCTTCGGGTTGGAGGCGGTGACGCGGGTCGCGGCGGCGGCGAGGCCGACGTTGGCCGGGTCGACGCCGATCTCGGCGATGGAGACCTCGCGGATCTTCTTCTTCTTCGCGGCCATGATGCCCTTGAAGACGGCGAAGCGGGGGGTGTTGGCCTTCTCCGTGACGGAGACGATGGCCGGCTTCGGGGCCTCGACGGTGAACACGCCGTCCTCGGTGACCCGCTCGCCGGAGACCTTGTCCGCGGTGACCTCGAGGCTGCGCAGGTGGGTCAGGGCGGGGATCTGGCGGTACTCGGAGAGCAGTCCGGGGACCGCGCCGGCGCCACCGTCGGTGGAGGCGTTACCGGTGATGATGAGCTCGATGTCGTCGACGAGGTTCAGCGCGTTGGACAGGGTCCAGGCGGTGCCCAGTGCGTCGGAACCGGCGAGCGCCTCGTCGGTGACGAGGATGGCCTCGTCGGCGCCGAGGGAGAGGGCCTTGCGCAGTGCCTCCGTGGCGCGCTCGGGACCGACGGAGATGACGACGATGTTGCGGGATCCGTCGGCTTCCCTGAGCTGCAGCGCCGCCTCGACGGCGTTCTCGTTGATCTCGTCGAGGATGGCGTCTGCGCCCTCCCGGTCGAGAGTGAAGTCGTCATCGGTCAGCTTGCGCTCGGAGTAGGTGTCCGGCACCTGCTTGACCAGAACCACGATGTTCGACATTCGTTGGCCTTCCTGCCGTAGGGTGCGATTTCTCGGTGGTCAGTCTACATTCGCAGCGGCGTGACGCAGGGCACACCCCGGAATCCAGCTCGTTTCACCTAGCGAAACACCGTATCATGACCGCGATAACCTGCACGTTTCCCGACGACCCAAGATAAAAATATTTTTATCACTACCCCCGCGGGTGTACCTGCCGGGTCACGACCGCGACCGGGGACCGTCCGATCCTCGCGATCACGACGGTCAGCGATCCACCACCCCCACGGGTCAGGACCGGCCGCATCTTCTTCCGCAGTGCATCGGGGTCCACGTCCGCCCCGCGCACCAGGATCTCCAGGCTCGTCGCACCCCGGCCACCGGTCTCCGCCGCGGACAGCCCCGCCGTCGCCGCGGCGAGCGCCGCCTTCAGCTTCTTCAGCGGCACCGTGTCCACCACCTCGAAGACCCGCTGACCCGGCACCATGTCCGCCGGCGCCGGGACCGTGTCGCCGGACAGGTAGGCGATGTGCGGGTCGAGCCGCCACCAGCCCAACGCCGCCGCATACTGCGTCACCAGCCCGGCGCGCACCACCGCCCCGTCCGGGTCCAGGATGTAGCGGCCGACCGGGGCCACCGCGTCGGACTCCGCATCCGCGGACGTCAGCTCGACGGTACGGTCCTGCCCCACCACCACGGCACGACGGTCGACCACCGACAGTCCCGGGGAATAGAGGCACGCCTCCTTCACTCCCCCGCCGGCGCCAGAGGAGCCGGCCAGGCTGACGATGTCGACCTGCCCCTCCCACTCCGAGTAGTCGATGCCCGGGGCACACTTCACCGCGGTTCCGGTGGGACCGCCACCCGGCCCCCGGACGGTACGCCAGGCCTCGAGCAGGTCCGGCAGCGGCGGAATGAGATCCTTCGGGTCCCGGATCCGGCCCCGGGCCGTCCGGCGGGCGGGATCGGCGACGACGACATCGGCGCGCACCGCAGGCCGGGTCGCGTCCGCCCGCACCAGCGGAATCTCCGGCAGATTGTGGTGGGCCATCGCCAGGCGCGCCGGATCCAGGTCGCCGCCGGCGACGAGGCCGAACCCCCACGCCGGGTCAGCCAGGTGCGCCAGCTCGGTCCCCACCGAGCAGGTCGCGTCGAAGACCACCGCGCCCGGTGCCACCGCCGCGAGATGCCGGGCGCGGACCGCCGCGACGGCCGCCGGGGTCGCCTGCTGCGCCGAGTCGGAGCACACCAGCCAGTCGGCCGGGACCTTGCCCCGGCGCCGGGCGGTCACCAGTTCAGCGAGCACCCGCGCCCGGTCGCCGTAGGCGTCACGCAGGGTGGCGGTGTCCCGCACCGTGTCCGCGGCGGAGAAACTGAGACCGGACGCCGCGACGACGGCGTCCGGATGCGACGTCAACCAGGCGACGTCGTCGACGGAGAAAGCCACAGTGGTCCCGCTCAGCCCTCGTAGGGGTGCCGCGGCAGATCGTCCGGGTCCACGGCGAACTTCATCCCGGGGGCGAAGACCCGCTCCGGGTAGCCGTACATCCGGGTCTCCAGCAGATAGTACTCGGCCATGTAGGGGACGTCGACCGGTTCCTCGGTCACCGGGTCGACCTTCACCCCGGCCGCGAACTCCATCACCTCGCGGACGGTGCGGAACGTGTCGAGCATCCGCAGCTGTGCCCAGGTCGGGGGCATGAGGTTGATCTTCCGGTTGCGCCAGCCGTCGAGCAGCGTGCCCGGGCGGAACCAGCCGGTCGAGGTCGCCTCCCGCGTATCACCGTGGGCCTGCTGCCCCTTGGGCATCGCGGCGACGAAGAAGGCCGTGTCATAGCGGATCGGCTGGGATTCCGGGGTCACCCAGTTCGCCCACGGCCGCAGCAGGTCACTGCGCAGCGTGAGATCGTGCTGGTCCATGAAGTCGGTGAAGGCGAGGCGGTGGTGCTCCAGGTCCGCCCGCTGCGACAGGTAGGGGGTGGTGTCCGTCACCGGCGACCCGTCGGCGTGGGCGGCGAGCAGCGTCCCGGATTCCTCGAAGGTCTCACGGACCGCCGCGCAGACCAGCGCGCGGGCGATCTCGGGTGTGGTCGCGAGCCGCTCGGCCCACCACGTCGTGGACTGGCCCTGCCACCGGATCTCCGGTGACGGCTGCCCGTCTCCGTCGACGTCCCCCGGCATGTCACGGGAGTCGACCCCGCCGCCGGGGAAGACGGTCATCTCCGCGCAGAAGGCCATGGTGCTGGCCCGCTCCTGCACATAGACCTCCGGTCCGCTGAGCGTGTCCCGGAGCAGCATCACCGTCGATGAGTGACGCGGCGTCACCGGCTTCTTCTCGTCCGCGCTGTCAGCCATGCCGTCCACTCTAGCCACGGTCCGTACGCCCGGCCCGGTGGTCCCCGCCGCGGCGGGCCCGGCGGGCGAAGTAGCGTCCGTCGTCGACGGTCAGGGCGATCGGCTGGTGGTACGCGCGGGTGAGATTCTCCGCGGTCATCACGTCGGAGAGCAGCCCCATGGCCACCACCTCGCCCTCGTCGAGGATGAGACCGTGGGTGAATCCCTGCGGGATCTCCTCGACATGGTGGGTCACCATGACCATCGCCGGGGCGTCCGGGTCCACGGCCAGATCGCCGAGCAGGGTCACGAGGTCCTCCCGGCCGCCGAGATCCAGCCCCGCACCGGGCTCGTCGAGCAGCAGCAGTTCGGGGTCGGTCATCAGCGCGCGCGCGATGAGCACCCGCTTGCGTTCACCCTCGCTGAGGGTGCCCCACTCCTGGTCCGCCAGATGCATCGCACCGACCTCCTCGAGCATCGCGACGGCCTGCTCCCGGTCCGCCGCGTCGTACTCCTCGCGCCACCGGCCCAGCACGTCGTAGCCGGCGGAGATCACCAGGTCACTGACCGTCTCATGGGACGGGATACGGTGGGCCAGGGCGGAGGAGGTCACCCCCACCGAGGTCCGGATCTCCCGGACGTCGGTCCTGCCCAGTTCCTGGCCCACGATCGTCGCGGTGCCCTCGGACGGGTACAGGGTGGCCGCGGCGATGCTCATCAGGGTGGTCTTCCCCGCCCCGTTCGGGCCGATGACCACCCACCGTTCATCCTCCTCGACCTGCCAGGTCACGTGGGAGACGAGGGCACGCCCACCGCGCCGGACCGAAACATCCCGCAGGTCGAGAACGAGATCCTCCTGCCACGTCTCGGCGGTCGCGGGGGCGGAGATCAGTTTGTTGTCCACAGCACGCATTCTAGGTTGTCGGGGTCAGAACAGGGCGCTGGCCATACGGGTACGGGCGTCGATGACCGTCGGGTCCGCCGGGTCGTAGAGGGAGAACAGGTCGAGCAGCCGGTCGCGCAGGGCGTCCCGTTCGTCGGTCCGTCCCCCGGTCACCGCACCCTGCAGTTGGCCGATGAGGGTGTCGAAGGCGTCGGTCCGCTGACCGGCGAGCAGCATCTCGTCGACCTCGTCGCCGCTGCCGTCGGCCGTCCGGCCCAGCAGCACCGCGGTGGCACGGGCGGTCTGCGCCTCGCTCTTCACCTCCGGCTCCGGACTGTCGGCGAGGATCCGGTCGTACACCGCCACCGCGGCGAGGTAGTCCTCCCGCTCCAGCGCCTCGGCCGCCTCCGTGAAGCGCGGATCACCGGCGGTGTCCGCTGCCCCGGCGTCCTCCGCGGCGGCACCGGACGCGGGCAGGCCGGGCAGCTTCCCCGCCGTCGCCTGGATCACCGCGGCGACGAACTGACGGAGCTGGTCCTCCGGCTGCACGCCCTCGAAGTTGGTCAGCGGCCGCCCCGCGGCGAGCGCGAGGACGGTCGGGACAGCGCGGACGCCGAGTGCCTGCGCGATCTCCGGGGTGGCGTCCACGTCGACCTGACGGAACACCCACCGGATCTCCCCGGAGACCTCCTGCTCCGCGGCCAGGCGCGCGAGGTCCGCCGCCATGTCGTCGGATCCCTGGGCCCGGGAACTGCCGAGCTGGAGAATGACCGGCACCTGGGTGGAGCGGACCACGAGGTCCTGCTCGAAGCTCTCCGCGGTGACCGTCGCCGCGACCGGCACCGGCACCCCGGACGCCGCCTCCTCCCTGGCCTTCTCCCGCTGGTCCGCCGCCTGTTTCACGGCGGCGAGATCGATGGCGCGGGCGGCGAAGCGGTCCGGCGCGGCGGGCTGGGATGAACGGGGCGACTGGGGGTTGGTCATGGTCCCCACTCTAGCGACGGTCCCAGCACGCGGTGTGCCAGTGCCTCCGGTCCTCCCCGCCGCGGTGGGTGTCCGGCCAGGCGACGATGTGGGCCACCCCGGGCGGGATGTTCTGGTTGCAGCCCGGGCACACGTAGAACTTGCGGGCCGCGGACGCACCCATGTGGCGGACCAGGTAGGTCTCCCCCATCGCCCATCCCGGACCGGTCTCCCGGCGGGTCCCCCAGTACGTCGACCCCTCCGACGGCAGGGTCCGCCGCCCGCGGGGAACCGGGGTGGCGCGGCGGTTGTGGCGCGGCATCGCTGTGACCCCCGCTCAGAACAGCCGGAGTTCGGTCGGTTCCAGACCGCGCATCGCCTGGTAGTCCAGCACCACGCAGCGGAATCCGCGGTCCTCGGCCAGGGTCCGGGCCTGCGGCTTGATCTCCTGGGCGGCGAACACCCCCTGCACCGGGGCGAGCAGTTCGTCACGGTTGAGCAGTTCGACATAGCGGGTCAGCTGTTCCACGCCGTCGATCCCGCCGCGCCGCTTGATCTCGACGGCGACCGAGCCGCCCTCACTGTCGCGCGAGAGGATGTCGACCGGCCCGATCGCGGTCGGGTACTCCCGCCGGACCAGGGTGTAACCCTCCCCGAGGATCTCGATCTGTGCGGCCAGCAGCTCCTGCAGATGCGCCTCCACACCGTCCTTGACCAGGCCGGGGTCCTCCCCGAGCTCCCGGGAGACGTCCTGGTACACCTCGAAGATCCGGATCGTCAGACGTTCCTTCTTCGGGTTCTCCACCGTCCACAGCTGCCGGACGCCGAGTTCCCGGTCCGCCTCCGTGAGGTCGTCCCCGGTGGTCTCCCGCAGGGTGCAGGGCGGGGTCATCCAGTTCAACGGCTTGTAGGCGCGGTCATCGGCGTGGATGCTCACCGAACCGTCCGCCTTGACCAGGACCAGCCGGTCGGCCTCGGGCAGGTGCGCCTCCAGCCGCCCGTCGTAGTCCACGGCACACCGGCAGATCAGCACTCGCATGGGTGACAGCGTAACAAAGCCGCGGGGGCGGTCACGACCGGGAGTCGAGACCGTGCCGCGGGTCCACCTTGTTCATCGACCGGACCTGGCGGGTCGACGGCGCCGATTCCAGCCAGGCGACCAGCGCGGTGTCCCCCGCTTCGTCGAGGGCGACCTCGAAACGGCGTCCCCCGTCGGTGACCTCGAGGACGTGGAGCTCGGGCTCGAGGAACTGGGACTCCCACTCGGTGATCCCCCGGCGGCCGGCGATCTCGGTGCCCTGCCGGTGGATCTCCATGTCCGGCAGCGGGCGCAGTGACCGGACCTGGAACACCCGGGCGCCCAGTCCCCCGTAAACGAGAACCCCGTGGCGCCAGTGCCGTCCTTCCGGGCTGGGAAGGGGCCTGACCACCACAAGGATACCGCGACTCCGGAGCGTGAGGAACCGCCCTCCGGCGATGAGCACCGCACATACCAGTGCGATCACTACCACGGTCACCACGATGGTCCAGACCACCAGTCACGCCCCTTCTCGGTCGCCGATTCCCCGGCGGGAGTCACCCGCGGAGTCCACTGACGTCACACTCTCCGGCCTGCCGGAGCTTTCCGACCAGTCTAACGGCCCGGGGTGTGCGGACAAAAAGGCATACAGAAACCGGCGGCCCTCCCCGTGGTGGGGAGGGCCGCCGGTCAGGGGGCTCGCGGGGAGCCCGGGTCGCAAGCGCGACGGGAGCGGTCTAGTGCTCCTGCAGACGCTTGACGGCGCGCAGTTCGGACACCGCCCGGTCGTGGTCGCTCCGGGAGGCGTCCGCCCGGTTCTCCGCGGCCTCGGCCGCGGAGGTGTCGACCTCGGAGGCCCAGACGGCCGTGTCGGCCAGGATGGTGATCTTCTCCGTGGACACGGAGATGAAACCACCCTGGACGGCGGCGACGAGCTTCTCGCCGTCGACCGTCCGGATGACGACCACACCGTCCTCGACCAGCTGGCCGAGGAGCGGCTCGTGGCCGGGGAGCACGCCGATCTCGCCCTCGGTGGTCTGCGCGGAGACGGAGGTGGCCTTACCGGACCACAGCTTCCGCTCCACGGCCACCAGTTCAGCGGCAATCTCAGCCATGTGCGTGTCTCCCTACTTCTCGGTGAGCTTCTTGTAGGCGGCCTCGACGTCGTCGAGTCCACCCAGACCGTCGAAGCACTGCTCCGGGTAGGCGTCGAACTCGCCGTTGCAGATCCGCTCGAACGCGTCGATCGTGTCCTTCAGCGGCACGAACGAACCCGGGATGTCCGTGAACTTCTGGGCCACGAAGAAGTTCTGGCCCAGGAAGCGCTCGATCCGGCGGGCACGCGCCACGACGATCTTGTCCTCCTCGGACAGCTCGTCCATACCGAGGATGGCGATGATGTCCTGCAGTTCCTTGTTCTTCTGCAGGATACCGATCACGCGCTGCGCGATGTCGTAGTGGCGCTGGCCGACGATGCCGGGCTCCAGGATGCGGGAGGTCGACGTCAGCGGGTTCACCGCAGGGTAGATACCCTTCGAGGAAATCGCACGGTCGAGCTCGGTGGTCGCGTCCAGGTGGGCGAACGTCGTCGCCGGGGCCGGGTCGGTGTAGTCGTCGGCAGGCACGTAGACGGCCTGCAGCGAGGTGATCGAGTGGCCCTTGGTCGACGTGATCCGCTCCTGCAGCTCACCCATCTCGTCCGCCAGGGTCGGCTGGTAACCCACGGCGGAGGGCATGCGGCCCAGCAGCGTGGAGACCTCGGAACCGGCCTGGGTGAAACGGAAGATGTTGTCGATGAACAGCAGCACGTCCTGGTTCTGCACATCGCGGAAGTACTCCGCCATGGTCAGACCGGACAGGGCCACGCGCATACGGACTCCCGGGGGCTCGTCCATCTGGCCGAAAACGAGGGCGGTGTCCTGCAGGACGCCCATCTCCTCCATCTCCAGGTGGAGGTCCGTACCCTCACGGGTGCGCTCGCCGACGCCGGCGAACACGGAGGTACCGGAGAACTCGCGGGCGATACGGGTGATCATCTCCTGGATGAGCACGGTCTTGCCCACACCGGCACCGCCGAACAGGCCGATCTTGCCGCCCTGGACGTACGGGGTCAGCAGGTCGATGACCTTGATGCCCGTCTCCATCATCTGGGTGCGACCCTCGAGCTGGTCGAAGGACGGGGCGTCGCGGTGGATGCCCCACTGCTCGCCGTCCCGGCCGAGACCGGGCTCGTCGAGGCAGTCGCCGAGGGCGTTGAACACGTGGCCCTTGACGATGTCGCCGACCGGCACCGAGATCTGGGCGCCCGAGTCCGCCACGGACTGGCCGCGGATCAGACCGTCGGTCGGGGCCATGGCGATGGTGCGCACGACGTTGTCACCGAGGTGCTGGGCGACCTCGAGGGTGATGGTCTTCGCGACAGCTTCGAGAGCCACGTCGACGTGCAGGGCGTTGTACAGTGCCGGCAGCTCGCCGCGCGGGAATTCCACGTCGACGACCGGGCCGATGACACGGACAACGCGTCCGGCAGCAGTCGACGCGGCGTCCTCACGCTGCGCCTGAGTAGCTGTAGTCATTAGTTAGTCACTTTCTCCGCTGTCGGCCAGCGCATCCACGCCGCCGACGATCTCTGAGATTTCCTGGGTGATCTTCGCCTGGCGCATCTGGTTCGCCACGCGCGAGAGGTCGTTGACCAGTGCACTCGCGTTGTCCGTCGCCGCCGACATGGCGGTACGTCGGGCGGCGGATTCACTGGCGGCCGACTCCAGCAGGAGTGCGAAAATCGCCCGCGAGACGTACTGCGGCAGCAGCTGCGCGAGCAGCGTGTCCGGGTCCGGCTCGAAGTCGAAGTCCGCCACCACGGAGCCTGCGTCGGAGAGCATGTCCTCGCCGGTGGCGAGGTCGTCCTCGACGCGGGGCTCGATCGGCAGCATGCGGATCGCCTGCGGGGTCTGGGTGAGCATCGACTGGAAGCGCGTGTAGACCACGTGTAGCTCGTCGAAGCCCGGGAGGCCCTGGCCCTCCGGCGCGCTCAGCCCCTCGCGGGGCGGGGTCGTGCCGTCGAGGCCGGCGGTGAAGCCGTCGATGAGGTGGTGGCGCAGATCGTGGCTCAGGGCGTAGTCGGGATCCTGGGAGAATCCGGTCCACGCACCCGCCAGCGGTTCGCTGCGGAAGGAGAAGTAGTCCACGCCCTTGGAACCTGCGACGTAGAGGACGACGTCCTTGCCCTCGTTCTGGAGCTTCTTACGCAGCTCCACGGTGGTCTTCAGCACGTTGTGGTTGTAGCCGCCACACATGCCGCGGTCACTGGTGATCACCAGGATGGCTGCCCGACGGGTCTCGGCGTTCACGTCGAGCATCGGGTGATCCAGGGAGGAGGCCGACGCCAGTCGCTGGACGACCTTGGTGATCTCGTCGGCGTAGGGCTGGGCCGCGGAGACCCGCGCCTGTGCCTTCGTGATCTTCGAGGTCGCAATGAGCTCCTGCGCCTTGGTGATCTTCTTCGTCGAGTTGACCGACTTGATGCGGTCCTTGAGCTCGCGAAGTGTTGCCATCGTTCCTACCTCCCTTCTTCGGTGTACTTGGCCTGGTCAGTCATCGTCGCCCCTACTTCTTGGTGGAGACGGTGATCTGGGCCTGGTCCAGGTCCTTGTCGGCCAGGGCCGCAGGCTCCGGCTCGTTGATGACCGGGGTGCCGTCGGTGGTCTGGAAGCTCTTGGCGAACTCCGTGTTGGCGGCGACCAGGGTCTGCTTCGACTCGTCGGTCAGCGGCTTACCGCCGGCGATCTGGTCGTAGACGCCCTTGTAGCTGGCGTGGAGGTACTCCCACAGCTCGGCCTCGTAACGGCGGACGTCCTGCACCGGGACGGTGTCGAACTCGCCCTCACCGGCGAGGTAGATGGAGACCATCTGGTCCTCGACGGCCTGCGGCTCGGTCTCGTTCTGCTTCAGCAGCTCGACGAGACGCTCACCGCGGTCCAGCTGGGCCTTGGAGTACTCGTCCAGGTCGGACGCGAAGGTGGCGAACGCCTCGAGGTCGCGGTAGGCGGCCAGGTCGAGTCGCAGGTTACCGGCGACCTTCTTCATACCCTTGGTCTGTGCGTCACCACCGACACGGGAGACGGACACACCGACGTTGATCGCCGGACGGACGCCCTGGTTGAACAGGTCGGACTCCAGGAAGACCTGGCCGTCGGTGATCGAGATGACGTTCGTCGGGATGAACGCACCCACGTCGTTCGCCTTGGTCTCGATGATCGGCAGGGCCGTCATCGAACCGGCGCCGTACTCGTCAGACAGCTTCGCCGCGCGCTCCAGCAGACGGGAGTGCAGGTAGAAGACGTCACCCGGGTAGGCCTCGCGTCCCGGCGGACGGCGCAGCAGCAGGGAGATGGCACGGTAGGCCTCGGCCTGCTTGGTGAGGTCGTCGAAGATGATCAGGACGTGCTTGCCCTGGTACATCCAGTGCTGGCCCAGGGCCGCACCGGAGAACGGTGCGAGCCACTTGAAGCCGGCCGAGTCGGACGCCGGGGCAGCCACGATGGTGGTGTACTCCAGGGCGCCGTTGTCCTCGAGGGTCTTGCGGACCGACGCGATGGTCGAGCCCTTCTGACCGATGGCGACGTAGATGCAGCGGACCTGCTTCGTCGGGTCGCCGGAGGCCCAGTTCTCGCGCTGGTTCAGGATCGTGTCGATGCAGACCGAGGTCTTACCGGTCTTACGGTCGCCGATGATCAGCTGACGCTGACCGCGGCCGATCGGGGTCATCGCGTCGATGGCCTTGATGCCCGTCTGCATCGGCTCGTGGACCGGCTGACGCATCAGCACGGACGGGGCCTGCAGCTCGAGGGCACGCTCTTCGTCGGACTCGATGTCGCCCAGGCCGTCGATGGCCTGGCCGAGGGGGTTAATCACGCGGCCGAGGAACTTCTCCCCGACCGGGACCGAGAGGACCTCTCCGGTCCTCTTGACTTCGTCGCCTTGCTTCAGCGACTCGTAGTTACCCAGAACCACGACACCGATGTGGTCGGTCTCCAGGTTCTGTGCGACGCCGATGACGCCGCCGGGGAACTCAAGCAGCTCATTGGTCATCACGGAGGGCATGCCCGAAACCTGGGCAATGCCGTCCGCGGTCATCGTGACCACGCCGACCTCCTCACGGGAGGCCTCCGCGGAAGCGCTTGAGGTGTAGTTCGCGATAGCGCTACGGATCTCATCGGAGGAGATCGTCAACTCCGCCATGTTCTTCCTGCTCTCGGTGTTGTCTTCCAGCATGTACTCAAAATAAGTGGGTCGATCCAGGCTCAGGCGAGGGACCGGCGCAGCCGTTCCAGCTTCCCGGTGGTGCTGCCGTCGATCACTTCATCGCCGACCCGGATGACCGCACCACCGAGGAGGCTGGCGTCAACCTCGGAATGGACGGACATCGCGGAACCGTAGATCTTCTCCAGCTTCTGCTCCAGGACCTGTTCCTGCGATCCGTTCAGCGGTGCGGCGGAGATCACGCGGGCGACGGTCTTACCGTCGAGGGCCGCGGAGAAGACTCCGACCGCGTCAAGGTCCTCGACCGGACGGTCGAGGGGCCGGCCGACCACCTGCAGCGCAAGCGCCTCGGTGATCGCGCTGACCTTGCCGTAGAGGACCTTGGCGAACAGGTCGCGACGGGCGTCCGCAGAGGCCAGTCGGTCGGCCAGGAGCATCTCCAGCTCCGGCTCCTTCTCGAGGAGTCGGGCGAGCTGGTAGAGCTCGTCGTCGACGCGGGCCTTCTGGCCCTGTTCCTGGGCCGCACGCAGCAGGGCGCGGCGGCCCAGCTCGACCAGGCCGTGGCGCAGATCGCGGGTGTTCGTCCAGGTGGCCTTCACGGCCGAGGAGATGATCTCCAGGGTCGTGGCGGACACCTTCGAACCCAGCAGGCTCTCCGCCAGCCCGACGCGACGGTCGGCCGGGATGGTCGTGTCGACCAGGGCCATGCGCAGCGTCCGGTCGGAGTCCAGGAGGTCGGCGACCTCGAAGATCTCCGTACCGGTCTGTGCGCCGAGGGACGCGGAGTCAGCTGCTCCGCGCAGGGTGCCGTCCAGTGACTCGGACAGCTGGTCCAGGGTTGCTCTGCTCGCTGCGTGCACGGGCGTCACTTCCCCGAACCGACGCTGTCGAGATCAGCGAGGAAGGAGTCGATGGTGCCGGAACGCTTGGCCTCGTCGGCCAGGTCGTGGCCCAGCAGCTTTTCGGCGAGGTTGACGGACGTGGTGCCCATCTCCTGCCGGAGCTCGCCGACGACACGCTCGCGTTCCTGCTGCAGGGTCTTCTGACCCTTCTCGGTCTCCAGGTCGGCCTTCGCCTTCGCCTCGGACTGTGCCTCGGCGACGATCTTCTGGCCCTGGGCGCGCGCGTCATCACGGATCTGCGCGGCCTCGGTGCGGGCCTCGGCGAGCTGGGAGTTGTACTTCTCCAGCGCCGCCTTGGCTTCGTCCTGGGCCGCCTCAGCACGCTGGATGCCGCCTTCGATCTGCTCCTCGCGGTCGGCGAGGACCTTCTTGAAGGCCGGCAGCACGAACTTCCAGAACAGCAGGAAGATGATGATGAAGCAGATCAGGGACCAGACGAGGTCGTAGCCGGCAGGCAGCAGCGGGTTGGGGTTGTCGGTCCACTGCTGTGGATCGTCACCCTCTGCCAAAATGAGATAATTCGTCATAGTCTCCAGCTTTCGCTCTTGTGCGTAAGTAAGTGGTCCTGGTACCCGTCACCGGATACCGGGTGCACTAGAACAGGAAGCCGGCGACCAGGCCGATGAGGGCGAGGGCCTCGGTGAAGGCGATACCCAGGAACATCGTGGTGCGCAGCTGGCCGGCCATCTCGGGCTGGCGGGCCATGCCCTCGGCGGTCTTACCGGCGACGATGCCGATACCGATGCCCGGGCCGATGGCGGCCAGGCCGTAGCCGATGGAACCGAGGCCCTTGATCTTGGACTCGGCGTCGTCAGCGAGGAGAAGCAGCTCGTTCATTGTGTTTCCGTTCCTTTTCGTGAATCCGTACCGGGGACTGTGTCGTCCTGTCCGGTAGCGGGGTCAGGTGGGGTTGTGCGTTGTGCCCGTCAGGGATATGTCAGTGCTCGTCCGCGTGGAGCGAGAGCTCGATGTAGACCGCCGTCAGCAGGCTGAAGATGTACGCCTGCAGGAAGATGATCAGCATCTCGAAGAGCATGAATGCCAGGCCGGCGGCCAGGGTTCCCAGCGACAGCACCGTCCAGCCGTTCAGCTGCCAGAAGAAGAAGTTCGTGGCACTGAAGAGCAGGACGAGGATGATGTGGCCCGCCAGCATGTTGGCCATCAGACGGATGGTCAGCGTGACCGGGCGGAGGATGAAGGTGGAGAAGAATTCGATCGGCACCACGAGGATGTGGAGCGCCGGGGGCAGGTTCGGGATGACCAGAGAGGACTTCATGAACTTGCCGAAGCCGTAGCGCTTCACCCCCGCGTAGATCATGGCGATGTAGGCCACAGCCGCCAGGATGATCGGCATGCCGATCCTGGCGTTGGGCGACACGTTGAGGAAGGGGATGACCGACGGGAGGTTGCCGATGAGGACGACGAAGAAGATGGTGGTGATCACCGGCAGGAACCGGCGCCCCTCCTTCTTCCCCAGGATCTCTTCGGCGACGTTGACCCGTACGAAGTCAAGTCCGATTTCCGCCACGTTCTGGACGCCCCGCGGGATGAGCTTCGGCCGGCGCATCGCGACATAGAAGAAGAGCGCCAGAATGACGATCATCAGCAGTCGGATGAGCATGAGCCGGTCAACCGCGAAGAGGCCGCCTGCGAAGTCGTTGAGCCACAGTCCGTCACGGCCGGGGATATCGGCCGTCGGGGACTTGTCTCCACCCGGGAAGAATTCATGCCCCAGGTTGGGCGTATGGAATTCGCCCTCCAGGGCCAAGGTTGTAACGCTCAGCGTTCTCTCCCGAGGTTGGGCCGCGTGATTGTGTCAGGCGCGGTGCGATGGAGGTCGTCAGGTGTACCCGGCCGCCGTGGACTCCGTCGCACATCCGCTCGGTGCCGGGGGAGTTTACCAGGACTGTCCCTGAACACACTGCGGTGAGCACCGGACGCCTGATTACCCTCGTGGAACCTTAGCAGCCTCCCCCCATACCACGCTAACGGGCACCCCCTCCCCCGCGTGGTCGGACATCCCCGGCGCCCGCCGTGTCCGCTTTCCGCGGCAGGAGATCCGCTACCCGACGTAGGTGGTGGTCGTCCGCAGGACGCCCACACTCTCGGTCGCCAGGCCCACGACCAGCGCGAGAATGACCGTGACCGCCATTGCGGTGTGGTCGTAGAAGTCCAAGTCCTTGATCAGCAGCAGAATCACCAGCACGACGATGAACTTGAGCAGCCAGGAGCCCAGCACGACGATCATCGTCGTCTGGGGCGTGGTGTTCGAGGTGAGCAGGACGATACCGACGGTCGCCAGGACGAACCCGCCGCCGATGGCCGCACCGATGAGGACACCCCAGATCCCCGGGAGCTCCCGTGATCCTCCCCACACCGCCAGCGAGATGACGGTGAGGACGAGGATGCCGATTCCGCCCAGCCGCGCGGCCCTCAACAGCGGACGCTGGTGGTCAGCGATGTCGCCGTCGGGTGAGACGTTGATGTCGGGGAGTTCGGAGACCGGAGTGGGTTCCCGCTCGGGGTCCGGTGCGGATTCAGGGGTGTTCTGCTCAGTCACGCTGGACAGCCTAGCCGCCGGATGTCACGCGGCCCGAATCACCGTGACGCCCCCGCATCAGCGGAATCCACGTCACGGTACCGACCGCCACGACGGCCACCACGAAGATGACGACCGCCCAGGTCGTCGGCAGGACGGTCGCCCCGACCGCGCCGAGGGCGACCACCCCGACCCAGGAGTAGAGCACCAGCACGACCTGTTTCTGACTGTGCCCGAGGCGCAGTAGCCGGTGGTGGAGGTGCTTCTTGTCCGGGGAGAACGGGCTCTTGCCCGCCGCCAGACGGCGGACAACGGCGAGCACCAGGTCCAGCAGCGGGATGGACAGTGCGGCGACCACCACGAGGATCGGCGACAGTAGGGCGACGAGGTCCGCGGTGCCGTACAGGGACATGTTGATCCGCCCCGAGGCCGAGACGCAGGCGGCCGACAGCAGCAGGCCGATGAGCATCGAGCCGGAGTCCCCCATGAAGATCCGGGCCGGGGAGAAGTTGTGCGGCAGGAACCCGGCACAGACCCCCACCAGCACCGCGGAGATGATCGCCGGCGGGTAGGCGCTGACGGTCCCGCCCTGGTCGTGGAGCACCGTGAGCGAGTACACCAGCAGCGTCCCGCCGCCGATCATCCCGAGTCCGGCGGCGAGCCCGTCGAGACCGTCGACGAAGTTCATCGCGTTGATGATCGCGACCGTCAGCACCGCAGTCAAGACGGTTGACTGGACCTGGTCGAGGATCAGGGTGGTCCCGTCCCCCACCGGCCAGACGATGAGGTACCAGGACAGGCCGGCGATACTCATCACGACCGCGCCCACGACCTGCCCGCCGAGCTTGAGGACCCAGGAGATGTCCCAGAGGTCGTCGATCACCCCGACCACCACGATGACGAAGGCGGCCGCCATGACCGCCGTCATGTCGGGTGTCACCGGGGGAAAGCCACGGTTGAGCGCGGGCAGGTTGGACGCCGTGAGCACGGCGAAGATCACGCCGGTGAACATCGCCACCCCGCCGAGACGCGGGGTCGGTACCGTGTGCACGTCGCGGGCGCGCGGGGCCGACATCGGGCCGAAGCGGACCATGAGCATCCGGACGATGCCCGTCGTCAGGTATGTGGCGACCAGGCCGACGAGCAGGACGAGGGCGAGCTCCCGGAACGGGATGCCCACCCCCGCCGAGCCCGCGGCCAGTACCGACACCGCCATCGCCGCTACCGGCCGTCTTCCCCGCGCAGCGATCCGGCGGACAGGCCGAGCACCTCGCCGACCTGTTCGGCGGTGATGGCACCCTCCCGCAGGATGCGCGGACGGGCGGCCGAGAGATCGACGATCGTCGAGGCCGTCCCGATCGTCGCCGGGCCGCCCTCCAGGTACACCGCCACATTGTTGCCCAGCATGGCCTCGGCCTCGGCCGCCGACCGCGCCGGCGGGTTCCCGTGGGTGTTGGCGCTCGACAGTGCCATCGGGCCGGTCTGCTGCAGCAGTTCCACCGCCAGCGGGTGCGCGGGCATGCGCAGGGCGACGGTGCCCCGGGTGTCCCCCAGGTTCCACGGCAGGCTGGGCGCCTGATGGGTCACGATGGTCATCCCGCCGGGCCAGAAGGCCTCGACGAGACTGCGCATCCGCGCATCGTTGTCGCGGACGAGTCCGGCGACCGTGTCCCAGGAGCCTACGACCACCGGGACCGGCAGGTCGGGGCCCCGGTGCTTGGCCCGCAGCAGTGCGGCTACCGCGCCGTTGTCGAAGGCGTCCGCCCCGATACCGTAGACCGTATCCGTGGGGATGACGACGAGCCGGCCGGCCTTCACCGCGGCGACGGCGGCGGCCAGTCCTTCTTCTCTCCCCTGGGGGTCGGTGCAGTCGTAGGTCTGCGGCACGGTCTCTCGTCTCCTGGTTCGGCGTAGGTTGTCGGCGGGTCATCGACCGACTGTCGGCGGTTCGCCGGCTCAGTCGTTACAGATTCTTGATCTTAGTCGGACGGTACCCCGGATCACGGCGCACCCGCCCGGAGACGAAGCGGTCCCGCCCCGCGAAGTCACGGTGCTGGCGGGTCTGCCCCACCCCGGCGTCCTCGAGCAGTGCACGGACCTGCGGCCCGGTACTGTCGTCGTGCTCCACCGCCACCTCGGAGGTCGGCGCCGCAGCCAGGGTGATCACCTGGGCCAGCGGGCGCATGAGTTCCAGCCCGTCGGCACCGGAGAACACCGCCTCCGCCGGATCCGCGGCCACCTCCGGGTCGACCGGGGTCGTCGAGGGAACGTACGGCGGGTTGGAGACGACGATGTCCGCCGCCGCGACCAGCCCCAGCCGGACCAGGTCCCGGGGGCCGGAGACGTCGGCCCGGTGGAAGTCCACCGTGACCTTCGGGTCGATGTCCCCCCGCTCCACCCAGTCGGCGAGGTTGCGGCGGGCGTAGTCCAGCGCGGTCCGGGACTTCTCGAGTCCGATGACGTGGAGGTCGAGGGTGTCCGTCAGCCCCCGCCGGGTGGCCAGGCAGGCGACGCCGAGCGCGATGGTGCCCGGACCCGAGCACAGGTCGAGCACAGTCACGCGGGGCCCGGTGAGCCGGGCCGCCAGGCCGTCGCCCTGCGGATCGTCCTGCCGGGCAGCGGCCCGGGCGGCTAGCTTGTCGGCCGCCCACTCGATGAGCAGGTCGGTCTCCGGCCGGGGTATGAACACCCCCGGCCCGACCGCGAGGTCGACACCGACGACCGGGGCCGTGCCGAGGATGAGCTGCAGCGGTTCCCGCTGCACCCGACGGTCCACCAGCCCGTCATAGGACCCGGGGGCGGCGTCCCCACCGCGCAGGACAAGATCGGTGACCGAGGTCTCCCGACCGGTCTCCCGGGTCAGGGCGGCAGCCATGAGGGCGCGCGCGTCATGGCCGGCGGAGGGGACGCCGGCGGCTGTCAGCGCGGCAGCCGCCGCGCGCACCGCCTGGGAGACGGTCCGCTGCGGCGGCTGCCGGTCAGCGCTGTTCGGGCTGTGAGAGCTGGGCGTCGTGGACAGAGTGTCAGTCCTCCGCCTCGAGCCGCGCGGCGCGGTCTGCATCGTGCAACGCGGTGAACAGGGCGTCCAGGTCGCCGTCGAGGACGGCGTCGAGGTTGTTCGCCTTGTAGCCGATGCGGTGGTCGGACACGCGGGACTCCGGGAAGTTGTAGGTCCGGATCCGCTCCGAACGGTCCATCGTCCGGATCTGCGCGTGACGGCCCTCCGCGGCCTCGGCCTCGGCCTCCTCCTCCTTCATCTGCTGGAGGCGGGCGGCGAGGACCTGCATGGCGCGCGCCCGGTTCTGGATCTGCGAGCGCTCCTTCTGACAGGTCACCACGATGCCGGTCGGCAGGTGGGTGATGCGCACGGCCGAGTCTGTCGTGTTCACACCCTGACCGCCCTTACCGGAGGACCGGTACACGTCGACCCGCAGGTCCTTGTCGTCGATCTGGACGTCCTCGACCTCGTCGGGCTCCGGGTAGACCAGCACGCCCGCGGCGGAGGTCTGGATCCGGCCCTGCGACTCGGTGACGGGGATGCGCTGCACCCGGTGCACGCCGCCCTCGAACTTGAAGACGCTCCACGCACCGTCGCGCGACGGGTGCTTCGACCGGATCGACATGGTCATGTCCTTGACACCGCCGAGGTCGGTCTCGTTGACGTCGAGCACCTCGCAGGTGAAGCCGTGCCGCTCAGCGTAACGCTGGTACATCCGGGCCAGTTCACCGGCGAACAGCGCGGCCTCCTCGCCACCGGCACCGGACTTGATCTCCATGACGACGTCGTCGCCGTCATGCGGGTCACGGGGTGCGAGCAGGTCGGTGAGCTTCTCCTCGAGGCCGGGGATCTCCGCGGCGAGCCGGTCGGCCTCCGCGGCGAAATCCGCGTCCTCGGACGCCATCTCGGCCGCCGCCTCATGGTCCTCCCGCGCCTGGGTCAGGGCGTTCCAGGTCTGGATGACCGGCTGCAGTTCGCTGTACCGCTTCGACACGCGGCGGGCCGCCGCGGCGTCATTGTGCAGGTCGGGGTCGGCGAGCTGTGCCTCGAGTCCCTGGTACTCCGAGAGGATGTCGTCGACCTTCGACGGGGACGCTGCCAGATCACTCATCGTCGTCGCCACCTGCCAGCGGTGCCGAGGACGCGATCTGCATCATGAACTCACCGTTGGACTTCGTCTTCTTCAGCTGCTTGAGCAGCAGGTCGATGGCGGCCTGCGGATCCAGGGCGGACAGGATGCGGCGCAGCTTGTGCATGAGGCGCGCCTCCTCCGGGACGAGCAGCAGTTCGTCCTTGCGGGTGCCCGAGGGGTTGACGTCGACGGCCGGGAACATCCGGCGCTCGGCGATCTTGCGGTCGAGTTTCAGCTCGGCGTTGCCGGTGCCCTTGAACTCCTCGAAGATCACCGTGTCACCGGCGGAGCCGGTCTCCACCATGGCGGTGGCGATGATGGTCAGCGACCCGCCGTTCTCGATGTTGCGGGCGGCACCGAGGAAACGCTTCGGCGGGTAGAGGGCGTTCGAGTCCACACCACCGGACAGGATGCGTCCGGAGGCCGGTGAGGAGTTGTTGTACGCCCGGCCCAGGCGGGTGATGGAGTCCAGCAGGACCACGACATCCTTGCCCTGCTCCACCAGCCGCTTCGCCCGCTCGATGGCGAGCTCGGCGATGGCGGTGTGGTCGCTCGGCGGACGGTCGAACGTCGAGGCGATGACCTCGCCCTTGACCGACCTGGACATGTCCGTGACCTCCTCGGGACGCTCGTCGACGAGGACGACCATGAGGTAGCACTCCGGGTTGTTCGTCGCGATGGCGTTGGCGATGTCCTGGAGGATCGTGGTCTTACCGGCCTTCGGCGGCGAGACGATGAGCGCGCGCTGGCCCTTGCCGATCGGCATGATGAGGTCGATGACGCGGGTCGTGAGGACCTTCGGCTCGGTCTCGAGACGCAGCCGCTGGTTCGGGTACAGCGGGGTCATCTTGTGGAAGTGGGGCCGCTGGGCCGCCTCCTCCGGGGTGAGACCGTTGACGGTCTCCACGCTGTTCAGCGGGGTGTACTTCTGCCGGTTGCGGCGTCCGCCACCGGCCTGCTGCTTGGCACCCGGCCGGATCGTGCCGGTGACCGCGTCGCCGTGACGCATGCCGTACCTGCGGACCATCTGGATCGGGACGTAGACGTCCGTCGGACCGGCGTGGTAGCCCGTCGTGCGGATGAAGGCGGTGTTCGCGTCGGCGAAGTCCAGGATCCCGGCCACCGGCGTCGTCTCGACCTGGTTGCCCTGGGAGTTGCCGTCCCTCCGGTCGCGGCCGCCCCGGTTGTTGTCCCGGTTCCCCCGGTTCCCCCGGTTTCCCTGGTTGTTGTCCCGGTTGCCGTCACGGCCACCGCGCCCCTCGCCACCGTCCCGGGCACCGTTCTGGTTGCCCTGGCCGTTCTGGTTCCCCTGGCCGTCGCGCCCCCGGTTGCGGCGGTTGCGGCGGTTACGCCGGCTGCGGCGTCCACCCCCCTGCCCGTCCCCGGACTGGTCGTCGTGCGCGTCGTGACGGTTGTCTCCGGCGGTGTCGTCGCTGTGCATTGTCCGGGGCTTCTCCTCTGCCGGGGCCGCTGCAGCCCCCGTGTCCGGTGTGCTGTCGGTGGTCGCGGGAGCGTTGTCCCGGTTCTCCTGCGGTCCGGTCGTCCGGGCCGGTTCGGGCGCGGACGCCCTCTCCTGCTCCGGTGCGGTCTGTGCCGGCGCACTCTTCGTCGGTGCGCTCTGTGCCGGTGCGTTCTGTACCGGTGCACTCTTCGCCGGTGCGCCGCCCCCGATGCCCGCCGCGCTGATCGCGTTGATGAGGTCCCCCTTCCGCAGACCGGATGTCCCCCGCAGTCCCTGCGAGGAGGCGATCTGCCTGAGCTCCGTCAGCTTGAGGCTGGCGAGCCCGTCATTCTGCGCCCTGGAGACAATGTCAGGCAAAGTCACAGGTGTCCTTTCGGTTCACCTTCCGTCGCCGACAGGTGCCGGCAACAGCCGGAAAAGTCCTCGGAGGATCCTGCACAGGATCCTCCGGCACCCGGGGTACCCGGTGGCTCCGTCCATGACGGAACTCACCCGGAAAGGAGGAAGGTGACGTGCTCTCGTTGAGTCGTCGGATGGTGAAAGCGGTATCCGGGCCGGGGAGGTGGAATCCGTCCCCGTTCGCGGCCGCATGGCCGTCGTCGCCCGTGTTTCCCGATGGACCGGACACTGCCCGCCGTGCAGTCATGGCGACGGCAGTGATCGAATCTCGCCGCCATGCTACCACTGTGTCCGCCCCCGTCCACCAATCCGGTACACACACGGCCTATCCTTGGCGGTCATGGTGGACAACACGCGCCCGGCCCCCGCCCCCTCGACAATGCAGGTCATTCCGCTGTCGCTCGCCCGCCTCCTCGAGTACGGCCGCACCGTCCACGCCAGGACGTCGGTCACCACGTACTACCGCGGCGCCGTCGGGCCGGAGACCAGCACGTTCGCCGAGGTCGGGGCACGGGCCGCCGCCCTCGCACACGCGCTCCACGACCGGGCGGACGTCGCCGTGGGCGACCGGGTCGGGTCCCTGATGCCCAACACCACCGAACATCTCGAGACACTGCTCGCCGTGGGGGCGATGGGCGCGGTGTTCCAGCCGCTCAACCCCCATCTCACCGGCGACCAGATCACCCACGTGATCAACCACGCCGACGACCGCGTCATCGTCGTGGCCGCCGGCCTCATCGACGTGCTCCTGCCGCTGCTGCCCCACTGCCCCGACGTCCGCACCATCGTGTTCACCGGTGCCGGACGCCACACCGGGACCACCGTCGGCCAGCTGCGCGACCGGCTCACCGACCTGGGCCGCCCCGACATCCGGGTCCTCGACTACGAGGAGTGCCTCGACGGTCGCCCGACCAGCTACCCGTGGCCCGAGCTGCCCGAGACCGCCCCGGTGGCGATGTGCTACTCCACCGGAACCACCGGAGAGCCCAAGGCCGTCGTGTACTCCCACCGCTCGGTCTGGCTGCATTCGATGAACCTGCGCACCGCGGACTCCTTCGACATCCGCAACGGCGAGAGCTTCCTGTGTCTGGTGCCCATCTTCCACGTCCTGAGCTGGGGCGTCCCGTTCGCGGCGTTCATGTCCGGCACCCCGCTGGTGTTCCCCGGCGGGGACGCCAGCCCCACCCACCTCGCCCATGTCATCGAGGACGCCATGCCCCGCAAGGCCCACGGCGCCCCCACGGTCTGGACGCAGCTCATCGTCCACTACGAACGCAATCCCCCGACGAAGATGAGCCTGCAGGAGATCATCTCCGGCGGATCCCCGGTCCCCCCGGCGCTCATCGACGCCTGGGAGGAGCGGTACGGCGTGGACGTCGTCCACACCTGGGGCATGACCGAGACCGGCCCGGTCGGTACCGTCGCCCGCCCGCCGGCCGGCGCCGGTGGGGCCGCCCGCCGCCGTTACCGGGACAGTCAGGGCCGCGTGCCGGCCGGGATGGCGATCCGGATCGTCGACGACCGCGGACACGTCCTGCCAGCCAACGACCGCTCCAGCGGGGAGATCCAGGTGCGCGGCAACACCGTCACGGCGTCCTACCACCATTCCCCCACCGAGGACGGGGACGGCCCCGCCAGCGTCTTCCGCGGCGAGTCCGTCGCCGCCGGTCATGACGGCGCTGACCGGTTCACCGACGACGGGTGGCTGCGCACCGGGGACATCGGGACCATCACCGGCGACGGCTATCTCACGGTGCAGGACCGGCAGGCCGACGTCATCCGGTCCGGCGGTGAATGGATCTTCTCCGCGACGCTGGAGAACATCGTCATGGAGTCCCCGCTCGTCGCCGAGGCCGCGGTCATCGGCATCCCCGACGAGAAATGGGGCGAGCGGCCGCTCGCGGTCGTCGTCACCGGGCCGGGGGTGCCCCGCACCCGGGACACGCTGGCGGCGATCTCGGCGACGGTCGCGGAGAAGGCGCCGCTGTGGATGGTGCCGGAGTACTGGACGATCGTCGACGGCATCGACCGGACCTCGGTGGAGAAGTTCGACAAGAAGGATCTGCGCGCCCACCAGGCCCGCGGCGACTACGAGGTGGTCCGGCTCCCCCGCCACGACGATGTCGCCGACGTCGGCGGACCGGCGGGCGGTGCAGCCCCTGCTGACCCCGGCAGCGGCGACCCCACCGCCGACTGACCGGTCAGCGCACCTCGACGGCGCGGTCAGCGCACCTCGACGGAGACCCGGTCCCCCACCCCGGTCTCCAGCACCCGCAGTCCGCGGGACCTGGCCTCGTCGAGCAGTGCAGGGTCCACCGGGGTGGTGGACAGCACCATCACCGTCGGGCCCGCACCTGAGACGAACGACGGGTAGCCGAGGTTGCGCAGGCGGTTGACCCACTCCGTGGTCACCGGCAGCACCTCCGCCCGGTACGGCTGGTGGAGCCGGTCCCGGGTCGCCTCCCAGAGCAGCTCGGGGTGCCGGCTCAGTGCCACCGGCAGCAGGGCCGCGCGGGAGACGTTGAAGCGGGCGTCGAGGTGCGAGACATCGCTGGGCAGCACCCGGCGGACCGCCTCGGTCGAGGCGTGGAAGTCGGGGATCAGCGCCGTCACCCGGATATCGGGGTGCACCGGCACGTCGACGGCCCGGTACTCCGGGGCACTGCGCCCGTCGACCGGAATGGTCGTCCAGGACACGATGCCGCCGCCGAGGACGCTGGCCGCGGCGTTGTCGGGGTGTCCCTCGAACGAGGCGGCCAACTGCACGAGCCGGGCATCGGAGAGGGCGCCGGTCGGATTCTGCGGCGTCGGGTCCGCGGCCAGGCCGGAGGCGGCGGCGACCCCGCCGACCGCGGCGGCGGCCGAGGAACCCAGGCCGCGTGAATGCGGGGTGGCGTTGTGGCAGGTCACCCGCAGTCCGCCGACGGTGACGCCGGCCTCCCGCAGGCCTGCGCGCAGGGCGCGGACGACGAGGTGCCGTTCATCGAGCGGGACCTCGCCCTCACCTTCACCGGAGACGATGACCTCGAGTCCGGCGGGGATGATCTCGGCCTCGACCGTGTCGTGGAGGCCGACGGCCATGCCGACCGAGTCGAAGCCCGGCCCGAGATTGGCGGTGGATGCCGGCACGGTGACGCGCACGGCCCGCCCGACCGGCAGGTTCACCGGATTCTGTGCTGTCGCGCTCATGCCAGGTCGAGTGCCTCGGCCACCGCGTTGGTGTCCACGTCGATCAGTGTGGGCTCGCCCATGACGCTCAGGGCCGTCGTCGGGTCCTTGAGTCCGTGACCGGTGACGGTGCAGACGATGCGCTTGCCCTCGGGGATCCAGCCCTCGGCGTGGGCGGCGAGGACGCCGGCGACGGAGGAGGCGGAGGCCGGCTCGACGAACACGCCCTCGCGCTCGGCGATGAGGTGGTAGGCGGCGAGGATCTCGTCGTCGGTGGCGGCCCGGAACTGTCCGCCGGACTCCTCCTTGGCGGCGACGGCCTGGTGCCAGGAGGCGGGGTTGCCGATGCGGATGGCGGTGGCGATGGTCTCCGGGTTGAGCACCGGCTCACCGTTGACCAGCGGGGCGGCGCCGGCGGCCTGCACACCGAGCATGACCGGGCGCTGCGAGGCCAGGCCGGCGTCGGCGTACTCGCCGTAGCCCTTCCAGTAGGCGGTGATGTTGCCGGCGTTGCCGACCGGGAGGGCGTGGATGTCCGGGGCGTCGCCGAGGGCGTCCACGATCTCGAAGGCGGCGGTCTTCTGGCCCTCGATACGCATCGGGTTGACCGAGTTGACCAGCGCGATCTCGGGGAAATCGGTGGTGGTCTTGCGGACCAGTTCCAGGCAGTCGTCGAAGTTTCCCTTGACCTGGATGATCCGGGCGCCGTGCATGACGGCCTGCGAGAGCTTGCCCTGGGCGATCTTGCCCTCGGGGATGAGCACCGCGCTCTTGATGCCCGCGCGGGCGGCGAAGGCCGCGGCCGAGGCGGAGGTGTTGCCGGTGGAGGCGCACATCAGCACCTTCTTGCCGGCCTGGACGGCGTCGGTCACTGCGACGGTCATCCCGCGGTCCTTGAAGGAGCCGGTCGGGTTCGCGCCCTCGACCTTCAGCCAGACGTCACACCCGGTCAGTTCGGAGACGTGGTTCGCGCGGATCAGCGGGGTGTCGCCCTCGTAGAGGGTCACCGGCTCCCAGTCCGCGGCGAAGGGCATCCACTGCCGGTACTCGTTGATCAGTCCGGTCCAGTGGTGGAGCACCGGAGTGTGCTTGTCGGTCATCAGTTGCCTTCCATTCGGATAACGCTACGGACGTTCTTCACCGCGTCGAGGTTCTTCAGGGCGTCGACGGTCTCCTCCAGGTCACGCTCGGTGGCGTGGTGGGTGATGACCACGAGGCGGGCGCTGTCGTCGCCCTCCTCCTGCCGCACCGTCTTGATCGACACCCCGTTGGCGGAGAAGGTCGAGGCGACCTCCGCCAGCACACCGGGCCGGTCCTGCACGGTCATGTCGACGTGGTACCGGGTGCGGACCTGGCCGAAGTCGGCGATCGGCAGGTTCGCGTAGGTGGACATCCCCGGCGCCCGGCCGCCGTGGACGACGTTGCGGGCGGCGGCGACGACGTCACCGAGGACGGCGGACGCCGTGGGCGCGCCACCTGCCCCGTTGCCGTAGAACATGAGCCGGCCGGCGTGCTCGGCGATGACGAAGATCGCGTTGAAGGACTCGGAGACGGTCGCCAGCGGGTGGTCACGCGGCACCAGGGCCGGGTAGACGCGGGCGGAGATGGACTCGGCACCGTTGTCGTCGACGAGGCGCTCGCAGATCGCCAGCAGTTTGATGGTGCAGTTGGCGGACCGGGCGGCGGCGATGTCGTCGGAGGTGATGTTCCGGATCCCCTCGCAGTGCACGTCGTCGAAGGAGACCGGCGAGTGGAAGGCGAGGTTGGCGAGGATGGCGGCCTTGCTGGCCGCGTCATAGCCGTCGACGTCGGCCGAGGGGTCGGCTTCGGCGTAACCGAGCTCGGTGGCCTCGGCGAGCATCTCGTCGTAGGAGGCGCCGCGCTTGTCCATCGCGTCGAGGATGAAGTTCGTCGTCCCGTTGACGATGCCCATCACGACATTGACCTTGTCCCCGGCCAGCGACCGGCGCAGCGGGCCGACGACCGGGATCGCGGCGGCGACGGCCGCCTCGAAGAACAGGTCGGCGCCGGAGGAGTCCGCCGCCTCCTGCAGCTCGTTGGCGTGGGCGGCGACGAGCGCCTTGTTCGCGGTGACGACCGACTTGCCGGCCTTCAGTGCGGCCAGGACGACGGTGCGCGGGTAGTCGATCCCGCCGATGACCTCGATGACCAGGTCGATGTCGTCCCGGGTCGCCAGGCCCATCGCGTCATCGGTGAGCAGTGCCGGGTCCACTCCCTCGCGCGGCCGCGAGAGGTCCGAGACGGCGATGCCGCGGACCTCGAGGCGTCCGCCGATACGGGCGGTGAAATCGGTCTCCGCCTCACCGAGGATGCGGAGCACCTCACGACCGACGGTGCCCATGCCCAGCAGGGCGACGCCGACGGTGTGGTTCCCCGAGCCGGTCGCGTTGTTGTTCTGATCAGCCATTGTTCTCCCGTGAGGTTGCGGTCGCGTACGAGGGTTGCTTTCGTCCGATGATAGACGAGGGTCAGTCGGCGAATTCTTCGAGGGCCATGACGTCCGCCACGGTCTCGCGGCGGATCATCAGCCGCGCGGTGCCGTCCCCGACGACCACGACCGGCGGCCGGGTCATCATGTTGTAGCGGGACGCCATCATGTAGCAGTAGGCGCCGGTCGCCGGAACGGCCAGGATGTCACCGGGGGCGATGTCGGAGGCCATGAGCGCGTCATTGATGAGGATGTCCCCGGACTCGCAGTGGCTGCCCACCACCCGGGACGCGACGAGATCCCCGGTGGCGAACCGGTTCGCCAGCCGGCAGTCGTACTCCGCCTGGTAGAGGGCGGGGCGGATGTTGTCGCTCATGCCGCCGTCGACGGAGATGTAGCGGCGGACCGTGTCATCGGAGGTGTGGACGTCCTTGACGGTGCCGACCCGGTAGAGGGTCACCGTCGACGGTCCGACGATCGCCCGGCCGGGCTCGACGTTGACGACCGGGGTCGCCAGACCGTATTCGGTGGCGGTCTGCCGGACGCGGCGCAGCAGGTCGGCCGCCACCGTCTCGACGTCGAGTTCCTCCTGGTCCGGCGTGTAGGCGATGCCGTATCCGCCACCGAGGTCGAGGACGTCGAGGGCCGCGGCGGCGTCCTCGGTGCCGTGGTCGGCCAGCAGCCTGGACCACAGTCCGAGCAGCCGGTCGGCGGCCAGGCCGAATCCGTCGGCGTCGAAGACCTGGGAGCCGACGTGGCAGTGCAGTCCCCGCAGCCGCAGTCCCGCGGTCCCCATCACGGTGAGGCAGGCCTGCTCGGCCGAGCCGGAGGCCAGGGAGAAGCCGAACTTCTGGTCCTCGTGGCTGGTGGCGATGAATTCGTGGGTGTCGACGTGGACACCCGGCTTGACCCGCACCAGGACGTCCTGGGTGCGGCCCAGCTCCGTGGCGACCGCGCTGAGGCGTCCGATCTCCTCGGACGAGTCGATGACGATGAGCTCGGCGCCGGAGGCGACGGCCAGTTCCAGGAACGCGGCGGACTTGTTGTTGCCGTGGACCGTGATCCGGTCGGCCGGGAACCCGGCGGCCAGCGCGATCTCCAGCTCACCCTGGCTGGCGACGTCGAGGGCCAGGCCCTCGTCGTCGACCCAGCGGCAGACGGTGCGGGACAGGAACGCCTTCGAGGCGTAGTGCACGCGGCGGCCGCCACCGAACGCGGTGGCGAGACGACGGCACCGGGCGCGGAAGTCGCCCTCGTCCATGACGAACACCGGGGTGCCGAACTCCTCGGCGAGGGCGGAGACCCGCACCCCGCCCAGGGTCAGCTCGCCGTCGGCGAGCCGTCGTGCGGACGCCGGGAACACGTGTGCCGGCAGGGCGTTGAACTCGTCCAGGGTGTCGGTCCGCTTGCGCAGCGGAACCTCGGGCAGGTGCACCTCGGGGTCCATCAGGTCACATCCTCTCGGGGGCGGAGACGCCGACGAGTCCCAGCGCGTTGGCCAGCACCACGCGGGACGCCCGGGCCAGGGCCAGGCGGGCCAGGTGGACCGGGGCCAGCTCATCGGTCCCCTCGTCGGTCTTCTTCGGCAGGATCTGGCAGACATCGTAGAACCGGTGGAAGGTCCCGGCCAGGTGCTCGGCGTAGCGGGCGATGCGGTGCGGCTCGCGCAGCTCCGCGGCGGTGGCGACAACCCCGGGGAACTCGCCGAGCGTGCGGATCAGGTCACCCTCGCGCTCATGGCTGAGCTGGGAGAGGTCCAGTTCCGACAGGTCCGTCGGCAGTTCCACACCCTGGTCGGCGGCCTTGCGGGCCAGCGAGCACAGTCGGGCGTGGGCGTACTGGACGTAGAAGACCGGGTTGTCGCTGGTCTGGCTGGTCCACAGGTCCATGTCGATGTCCAGCGAGGAATCGACCGAGGAACGGATCAGGGAGTAGCGCGCGGCGTCCACCCCGATGGCCTCGACGAGGTCGTCGAGGGTGATGACGGTCCCGGCACGCTTCGACATCCGGACGGCCCTGCCGTCCCGCACGAGGTTGACCATCTGCCCGATGAGCACCTCCACCTGGTCCGGGTCGTAGCCCAGGGCCGCGGTGGCTGCCTTCAGCCGGGAGATGTAGCCGTGGTGGTCCGCGCCGAGCATGTAGATGCACAGGTTGTGGCCACGGTCGATCTTGTCGGCGATGTAGGCGATGTCGCCGGCGATGTAGGCGGCGTTGCCGTCGGACTTGATGACGACCCGGTCCTTGTCGTCACCGAACTTCGTGCTGCGCAGCCACCAGGCACCGTCGGCCTCGTAGAGGTTGCCGTTGTCCTTCAGCGTCTGGATCGCCCGGTCGACGGCACCGGACTCGAACAGGGAGTTCTCGTGGAAGAAGACGTCGAACTCGGTGCCGAACTCGGCGAGGGTCCGCTTGATGTGGGCGAACATCAGCTCCACGCCCTCGGAGCGGAAGAGCTCCTGGACGGCGGCGTCGTCCCCGTCGGCCCAGTCGGGGTTCGCGGCGATGACCTGGTCGGCGATGTCCTTGATGTACTCGCCGCCGTAGCCGTCCTCCGGGGTCGGCAGGCCCTTGGCGGCGGCCACCAGGGAGCGGGCGAAGCGGTCGATCTGGGTGCCGTGGTCGTTGAAGTAGTACTCGCGGGTCACCTCGGCACCGCGGGCGACGAGGATGCGGCCCAGCGAATCGCCGACGGCCGCCCAGCGGGTGCCGCCCAGGTGGATCGGGCCGGTCGGGTTCGCGGACACGAACTCGAGGTTGATCTTCTGCCCGGCGTATTCGTCACCGGCGCCGTAGGTGTCGCCGGCGGCGAGGATCTCGGGGACGAGGCGGGCCTGTGCGTCCGCGGCGAGGCGGATGTTGATGAAGCCGGGGCCGGCGACGGTCGCCTCGTCGATGCCGTCGGTGGCGGCGAGTGCCTCGGCGAGCCAGGTGCCCAGTTCGCGGGGGTTCGTGCCGGCCTTCTTGGCGGTCTGCAGGGCGATGTTGGTGGCGTAGTCACCGTGCTCGGGGTTGCGCGGACGCTCGACCGTCGGGCTGTCGGGGACGACGGAGGCGTCGAACCCGTGGTCGGTGAGAACGGTCCGGGCCGCACCGGAGATGATGACGGAGAGGTCTGCTGGAGTCACAGGGTCTGAGGATACCAACGTGCCACGCCCCGGACCGCACCGCACCCGGACCGCATTCCCCGGGAGCCGACGGCGACCCCGCCGGACGCCCGCGAGGTGCCGCCGGGGCGGGGGTTGCGGCGCGCTCTGCAGGGGGTTTGCAGATCGCGGCGATCACGGTGTTATAGTTTCGTCATTGCCTCCGTAGCTCAGGGGATAGAGCACTGGTTTCCGGTACCAGCGGTCGGACGTTCGAATCGTCTCGGGGGCACGCAGTATGTGAACCGTCGGTCTCAGACCGGCGGTTTTCTGCATGTCCGGGGTCCCGAACTGAGGGTTAAGGGTTAATGGTCAGAATGTGTGCTTTTTACCGGCGTGTCACCGGCTGACCCGGCCGGAGTTGTCCCGAGCTGACCCGATTCTGCGTTTCCGGTCCGACGGAACTGACCGATCCGGGTCAACTCGGTCACCACGACGTCCTCGGGATGGCCGGCCGGTCGGTGGCAGCGCAACCGTCGGCATGGCAGGCCAAAACGCCGCTCACCACCGTCTCCGGCGTAGTTTTGGCCTGCCAGCCGAACAGGTGCGCTGCCGGACCGGACGCCGCGGCCGGGTTAATAGTCAGAATGCGTGTCCCCCGAGCCGGTTGTGCGACATGTCGACGGTGTACCGAGCTGACCCGGTTCGGACGATTCAGTCCGCCGGAAACGGCGGAATCGGGTCAACTGGGGGCACCACGGCTCCACTGGGGGCGGGAGGCCGGGTCCGCAGGGGCCCGCGGGCGGGAGGCCGGGTCCGCCAGCGCCGGCTCTTCCGGGGTCCCGGCCCCGCCTCTCCCCCGCGCCGCCACTTCCGGCGGGTATTCCGAGGTGAACGGCGGATACTGCTCTCCCTGTCACCGTTGGTCGGGTTGAAGCGGTGTCTCCCAGTGCAGTATCTGCTGTTCACCACGAGCCGCCGTGGTGGGGTCGTGAGGCGGCGGGGCAGGGGCGCAAGTTTGGTCTGCCGACCGAAAGGTTGGCCTGCCACCCCGCCCTGCCCCTCCGCCGCCGGACAGGGCGCCCGTTCCGGCTATGCCCCGGCGCGCACCTGCTCCATCGGTACGAACTCTGCCCCCGCAATGCCCTCGAACCGGGCGACATCACAGGTCAGCACGATGATCTGGTGGTCCCGGCCGAGGGCGTCCAGCACCAGGTTCATCCGCCCGATACGGCCCCGGTCGGAGAAGCCCAGTGCGTCGTCGATGAACACCGGGACCGCATCGCCCCCGCCGACGAGGTCTGCCACCGCCAACCGGGTGAGGACGGAGAGCTGCTCCCGCGCTCCCCCGGACAGCTGGGCGGTGTCGAGCGACACGCCCTGGAAAGAGCGCCTGGCGACCGTGAGATCGGCGTCGAACTCGAAGTCGACCGGCGCCCCGTAGAGCGTACGGGCCAGCTTCTCGAAGGTCCCGCGGAACGGTGCCTCATAGCGTTCCCGGGCGGCGGTGAGAGCCTGCTGCACCGTGGTGTGCAGCAGGTGGGCCGCGGCCGCCTGCCGCTCCACCCGTCGGGCCTCACGTTCCGCACGTTGCCGCGTGGTCCGGGTCTCCGCCAGATCCTCGGCGACACCGCCGTGCTGGCTCAACTTCCCCGAGGCCTCCGACAGTGCGTTACCCGTCGCCACCGCCCGCTCCCGGAGCCGGCGGACGCGGACCGCGGCGGCATCGGCGAGCGCGGCGAGATCGTCGACATCGACGTCCCCCGCCTTCTCCTCGGCGGCGGTGCAGGCCTCCTCCGCGTCCTGCACCGCGGCACGCCGCTCGTCGACGACCCGGTCGAGGTCACTGTCGGGGGTCTCCTCCCGCGCCGCCTGCAGGGCCGCCGACAGCCGGTCGCGGACCGAGACCGACCGGGCGAGTTCGCGTCGCCGTCCTTCCAGCCGCACGACGGCCCCGGCCCGGGTGGCCGTGTCGAGCTCCTCCTGCAGCGACTCCGCCCGGCGCGCTGCGGCGTCCGACAGCGACCGCAGATCATCGGCGGTGGCGGAGACTGATTCCGGGTCGGTGACCGCGCCGACCGGGATGCCGTCGACGCCGACCTCGTCGTCCGGATCCTCCTCCCGCAGCCGGTCGAGGGCCTCGGTCATGTCCTGGGCCGCCACCCCGACCTCGGCGGCCGCCCGGTCCCGGGCCGCGGCAAGCTCGGCGACCGTCCGGTCTCCGGTCACCTGTGCCAGCGACAGCCGGAGTTCGCGCAGTTCCTCCTCGAGGACGCTCCGGCGCCGGCCGAGGTCCTCTGCCGCAGACACGTCCGCGGCTCCGAGTGCTGTGAGCCGGCGGTTGTGGTCCGCGGTCGCGCGGTCGACGTCGTCGTCGGCCTCGTGGACGTC
Organism: Corynebacterium nuruki S6-4; assembly: GCF_007970465.1. Classification (NCBI taxonomy): domain Bacteria; kingdom Bacillati; phylum Actinomycetota; class Actinomycetes; order Mycobacteriales; family Corynebacteriaceae; genus Corynebacterium; species Corynebacterium nuruki. The sequence continues at coordinate 149,483 of NZ_CP042429.1, read as the reverse complement.
CCGGGCGGGGATGACGGTGACGGTGTAGTCCCCCAGCTGCAGGTCGCGCCGTGCCGTGGCGTGGACGGTCGCGCTGCCGGCACCGTCCTCCCCGCTGCCGTCGAGGTCGAGCGGGACGCCGTCGACCGTCGCCCTGCCGTCGACCGGCCCGCTGACGTGGACGGTGGTCGATGCGGTGTTCCGGACCGTCACCGCCTGGGCCAGTCGTTCCGCCGACCGGCGCAGGTCCTCCAGTGCCTGCGGTGTCGCAGGATCCGCCCGCAGGGCACGGTCCCGGTCGTCGACCGCCGCGCTGATCTCCGCCGCTCTGTCGCACCGGCCGGTCAGGTCCGCCAGTGTGCCGGCGTGCTCCCGGTGCCGCTGCCGGGCGGCGAGCCAGGTGCTCCAGGCCCGGGCCACCCAGGATTCCCGACGCGTCGCGGTGAGCCGGGTGCGCAGTCCTTCCGACCGGGCCTGTTCCTCCTCGGCTGCCGTGACCGCCCGCTCGACGGTCGCCGTCAGTTCCTCAACCTCCGCATCCGCGTCTGCCAGGGCCCGGATCTGGTCGGCACGGGCGTCGCGGCGCTGGTCGGCGACCTGCAGTCGCTCCCGGGCCGCGGTCAGGGCACTCCGGTGACGGTCGAGTTCCTCGGCCGCCCGACGTCCGGCGGCCAGCGACTCGGCCGCGTCCCCGGCCGCCCGGACGGCACCGGGTTCCTGCCGGGCGATGTCGTCCTTCTCCCCGCGCAGCCGTTCGAGGTCGGCGATGATCCCCTGCGCCCGGTCGTAGCGCTGCCGGGCACCGTCCTCGGCGTCGATGGCCTCGGCGAGGGCGGCGCGGGCCGTCCTGAGCTCGCGGGCCGGCTGGCCGGTCTTCGTGTAGTAGCGTGCATTTTCCTCGGCGACCGCGCCGATGAGCGCGGCCGCCCCCTGGTCGTCGCCGCTCCCGGCGCCCGCACCATCGGCGGTGTCGGCACCATCGGCGGTACCGGACACCGCGTCGTCGTCACCGAGAGCCTGCTCCAGTGACCGGATACCGGCCGCGGCGAGGATGTCGAGGCTCTCCCCCTGGTCGATGGTGAGTGCCTTGAGCAGACCCGTGTCCACCTCGGTGGACAGCAGACTGCTGAACCGCTCCGCGGCCTGTCGGCCGGTGAGGTTCTCCCGTCGTGGTGAGGTGACGACCAGTTCGCAGCCGCCGGATCCCTTGTTGAAGCTCTTCGTCACGGTCAACCGGTGGTCACCGACGGTGAGCTCGGCGCTGATGGTGGAGGCGACGTCCTGTGAGGCGCTCTTGAGGTCCCTGACCCGTTTCGCCTTCGAGCTCACCGGAACCTCCGACAGCAGCAGCCGGAAGGCGGTGAGCAGGGTGGTCTTGCCCATCTCGTTGGGGCCGTGGACGACGACCACCCCGGACGGCGGGAGGTCGAGGTGGGCGTGGTCCACCCCGGCGACATGGTCGAGGGTGAGTGAATGGACGGTGAGCACGTCAGGCCTCCCTGTCGGACAGTCGGTACAGCAGGCGCAGTGCGTCCCGTGCGGTGCCGTCCCCTGCGCGGGTCCGGTCGGCAAGGTCACGGGCGGCGTCCCCGACGGCGCCCGGCCAGTCGGCATCGGCGAGTTCCGCGTCGGCCGGGACGGTGTGCAGGTCCATCCTGCTCTCCCGTTCGTAGAGTGCGGCGAACGACGGTGCCAGCCGCGCCATCTCGCGGTCGAGCCTGGCTCCGGTCGCCAGGTCGACGCTCCCGGTCAGGGCATACTTCACCACCGTGGTCCGCTTGTCCGGCAGTGCCTCGAGCCGTTCCACCCAGGCGGTGAGGTCGTCGTCGGAGTCCACGGTCGCCGCCAGGGCGAGGAAATGCCACTGCCCCACGGGAACCTCGTCGACCTCGACCGTCGCCGGTGCCGTCGGCGCGGCCGGGTCCACCCGGATCTCCGTGACCAGGACCATGCCGGAGCGGCCTTCGCCGCCACCGTCCTCCTCCCGGAAGTCGGTCGGCTCCGGGCTGCCCGAGTACCAGACGGTGCCGTCGGGGTGCAGCCGGGTTGCCGAGTGGGTGTCGCCGAGCGCGATGAGGTCCACGGTGCGCTCCCGGCAGGCCGCCGCGGCGGCATCGACATCGATGACCGCGGGGTCCCCGGTCGAGGACCTGCTGCTCGTCGCACCGTGCCCCACGAGTACCCGGATGCGGTCCCCCTGTGGTGTGTCCCCGTCGCGGTCCCGCAGGTCACGCAGGGCACCGGCCACGGGGTCGGAACTCATGTACTTCGACAGCAGCGGGGCGCCGACGATCTCGGCGACCGTCCCCGGGACCGGACGCGGCACCGTGTCCGTGAGGACCTGCACGGTCGGGGCGAGGTCCGCGAAGACCGGACTGCGGTAGATGCTGGCGGGATCGTAGGGGTCGTGGTTGCCGGGCAGGAGGTACACGGGCACTGTGGCGCCGCGCAGGATGTCGACGGCCCGGCGCCAGGTCCGGTCGTCGACGAGGTTGTCGTCGAAGACGTCACCGGCGACGACGACGGCGCTGCAGTCCCGCTCGGCGGCGAGGGCGAGCAGTCGTTCGATGACGGACAGCCGCGCCTCGCGGTACCGGGGGCCGGCCTCGTCGCCGAGGAACCAGCGGTCCATGCCCAGCTGCCAGTCGGAGGTGTGGAGGATGCGGACGGTGTGCGGCGTCCCGGCAGTGTTCCCAACCGTGTTCCCAACCATGTTCTCAGTCATGACGGTCACTCCTATCACGCCCGTCGGACACCGTCGGCCCGTCACTGTCCCGGCCGGTGAAGATGTCGTAGCAGTCCTCGAGCTGGCTCAGCACGTTGAGCTGGTCGACGGTGTTCCAGCTCACCGCCCGGACGGCGGTGTCCCGGGCAGAGTGGTCGCCGAGCTCGAGGCCGGGTTCGGGCACCAGCGGGTCCCACTGCGGGATCCGGTCGGGATCGCCCCAGAATTCCGTCGGGGTGTAGCGGTGGTCGGGTACCACGGTGGCGTCCCCGCCGGCACCGCCCGCAGCGTCAGCACCGCCGACACCGGAGGCTCCGACCGGGGCGGCTGCACCGTCGCCACCGGAGGCTCCGGCGGTCGTCGCGGCGATGAGCGCCTCCGGATCCAGTCCGCGCCACGACAGGAACTCCGCCGGGTCGCGGGTGAAGCAGACACCCAGCTCATGGGCCACGGCGATCCGGTGTTTGCACACCACCCCGTGGTCCGGGCAGGTGCACCAGGAGTCCATGAAGTCGCTCTCCCGGAACAGCACGGCGGACACCGCGTCCTGCGGGGCGCGCCCGGCGAGCAGCAGACGGAGATTGTCCGGATGCTCGGTGATCTCCCCGGTCACGTAGGAGACCTGGTGCGGCGACAGCGGGCGCCACCGCATCTGCACCTCGAACGGTTCGAGCTGCGACCCACGGACCAGAGCGTTGACCTGGCCGAGTTCGGCGGAGAGCTGGAAGACCGCGCCGTCACGGTAGTAGGTCAGTCCGCGGGACATCCGGCCGGTGTCCGCCCCGGCGGACACCGAGCGCAGCACCAGTTCGGCGGCCCAGCCTTCCTTCCCCGACGCTTCGCTGCGGCGCGTCTCACGGCGTCGCGTGCGCGAGGCGACCTGCCGGGACGCCTGTTCCTGCCGCTGTTCCGCCTCCTGCCGGTCACGTTCGGCGCGGCGCCGACCGGCACGACGGCGGGACGCCGCCCCGAAGTCACCCTCGATGACGTTGTCGCCCCACTCGGGGTGCGGCCGACCGAGCCGCCCGGAACCGGTCTTCCGGTTCCTGCCGGTGCCGCCGGTCCCGCCGGTCCCGTCAGTCCTGTCCGTCACTGTCGTCCCCCTTCTTCCCGTCGCTCGCCGCCACACCCCACCGGGGTCCGCGGGCGAACTGGCTCTCGAACTGCACCACCGAATCCGACATCTTCCCGGCCAGTTTCGGATGGCGCTCCCGGAACCGGTGGCTGCGCTTGACCGAGGAGTCGTTGAGCGCCCACATCTCCCGCAGTGTGTCATTGTCCAGCCGTGTCAACCAGCGTTCACCCTGGCCGACCACGCCCTCGGCGAGTTCACGCTTGGCACTGAGGACGTCATTGATCTTCTCGTCGAGCGTACCGGTCGCCACGAGTTTGTAGACGGTGACGTCCTGGTCCTGACCGATCCGGTACGCCCGGTCGGTGGCCTGGTCCTCCACCGCCGGATTCCACCAGCGGTCGATGTGGACGACCACACTGGCGTGGGTGAGGGTGATCCCGGTACCACCGGCCCGGGTGGACAGGATCATCACCTTCGGACCGTGCTCGGACTGGAAATCGTCGACCAGCGTGGTGCGGCGGGCACGCGGCACACTGCCGTCGAGGACCGGGACCGGTCCACCGTAGGCCCGTTCAAGCTCCGGGGTGAGCATCCGGGCGAAGGTGGCGAACTGGGTGAAGACCAGCACCCGCCTGCCGTCGGCGACGGCCTGTCCGACGATCTCGAACAGCCGCTCCACCTTGCCCGAACGGTGTTCCCCGTCCGGGGTCAGCAGTCCGGACCCGTCACCGGTGAAATGGGCGGGATGGTTGCAGATCTGCTTGACGTGCGACAGGGCGGCGAGGATGAGACCGCTGCGCCGCGCGCTGGCGCTGTGGAGGAGCTGGAACTCCACCTCCTCGGTGTACGCCTGGTACAGCGCCGCCTGCTCCCCGGTCAGCGGCACGAGATCGACGATCTCCGACTTGGTCGGCAGACCGAGGCCGAGCGAGTCATCGGTCTTCTCCCGCCGCAGGATGAACGGGGAGACGACGGCGCGCAGCCGGGCCATCATCTCCTCGTCGAAATCGCGCTCGATGCCCGCACCCATCCGGTTGTGGAAGGCCTTCGCACTGCCGAGCACGCCCGGATTGCAGAAATCCATCAGCGAATGCAGTTCGCCGAGCCGGTTCTCCACCGGTGTGCCGGTCAGCGCGAGACGGTGGTCGGCCCGCAGACTGCGCAGTGCCTCGCTCTGGGTGGTGCCGGGGTTCTTGATGTTCTGCGCCTCATCGGCGACGACCCGGCCCCAGGCGACCTGCCGGTACCGGTCCGGGTTCCGCGCCACCGTGCCGTAACTGGTCACCACGAGGTCCGCGGCCGTCGCGCGGGCGGCGAAGTCCTCGGCCGGGACCTTACGGGAGCCGTGGTCGAGCAGCACGGTGAGCGACGGGACATGGTCGGTGACCTCCCGGCGCCACGCCTCGAGCACCGTGGTCGGTGCGACGACGAGGGTCGGGCCGGTGACGTTCCCGGTCTCCCGCTCCCAGGCGAGCAGGGCGAGCACCTGCAGGGTCTTGCCCAGCCCCATGTCGTCGGCGAGGATCCCGCCGAGCCGGTGCCGGTACATCCAGACCAGCCAGTTGAGTCCCCGGCGCTGGTGGTCGCGCAACGGCACGGTGACCGCCGCCGGTACGTCCACCTGCTCCGGCGGTTCAAAGACCGGCAACCCGAACCGGGGGCCGCCGACCCCCTCCATCCGGTTGCCGATGGCGTCCATCATCGTGCCGATCCAGCCGTCGAGGTCGACGTGGAGGTCGTCGTCGGTCTCCCGGACGGCCTCGCCGGCGGCGAGTTCGGCGTCCAGCAGATCCGCCACGGTCACCAGCGGGTGGAGATCGGGGTGGAGGTCCACGACGTTGTCGCCGCGGGCCGCCTTCTTCTCCGCGAGTTCGGCCGCGATGCGTTCCCGCAGCAGCCGTTCCTTCTCCGCCTGCTTCCGCTGCTTCTCCTGGGTCTCCGCGATCGCCCTGAAATAGGCCCGGGCCCGCTGCAGGGCGTCCCCGTCGAGCCGGACGAACCGGCCCCGGACCTGCACGATGGTCCGCGCGGTGGTGAGCAGGTCGTGCTTCTCGGCCTCCGTGAGTTCTTCACCGTCCACGGCGATCGACCAGTCGAAGGACAGGACCTGTTCGGTCCCGGTCCGTCCCTCGCCCGGGCCGGTACCGACCGGGGTCGCCTTCGCCCGCACCGTCGGGCGGACCCGCGACCAGGCCCGCGGGACCTGCACCACGATGCCGGCGTCCAGCAGGGCGGAGGCCCCCGAGGCCAGCAGTTCCTCGACGTCGCCGGTCGTCAGTGCCAGGGCGAGGGAACGGTCCGTCGTCGGGTCCCCGGTCAGCATGTCGGCGGGCGGGAACCACACTCCTGAGGTGAGCCATCCCTCCACGGCGGTGCCGGTACGTTCCAGCGCCGGCCACGCCCGGTAGGCCAGGTCGAGGCTGCGGCGCAGCGCCCGCTTCTGCTGGTCGGTGGCCTCCGCGGCCGGGACGGGCTCGGCCGGGTTGCCATCCACCGACAGCTGGACGCCGAGCCGCCAGCGGGGCGCGGTCGCGGCCTCTTCCGCCGCCGCGGCGGCCGTGAGGTCCTCGCTCTCCGCGCTGCGCTGCCGGTCGCCCGGATCGTCGAGGGTGAGGACCAGCTGTGTGACGGCGTCCTGCGCCGAGATCCGCCAGGCGGTGAGTTTCTCCGCCACGGTCGGATTCAGCCGCCGGTCGGCGGTGCCTTCGGTCAGGGCCCGGACCAGATGGTTGTCGGGCCGGTAGCCGGCCGCCCGCAGCATACCGACGCACATCCAGTGCACCAGTTCGTCCGCCGCCCGACGCACCACACCGGGCCCGCCGTTGACCGTGAGCACCGCGGGGGCGGACACCTCGAAGCCGTGGAGGATGCGGTTGTGGTCGCCGGCGCTGGACAGGCACCACACCGGGAACCACTGACCGTCCTCGAAGTGCATCCGCACCATCACCCGGCCGGCCCGGACGACGTCACGGAGGAAATCGTGGAAGCGGATGAACCACACGGCGTCCGGGCCCAGCCCGTCATACCCGCCCTGCCCGTCCGGCCCGTCCTGTCCTGCACCCGCGAGGTAGTCCGAGAGCGTCGCCAGGACCTCCACGGCCTGTTCCGGTGTGTACGCCTGGGTGGGCACCGGGAGCTCGCGCAGGACCCCCTTCGGCGTCGCCACCCGGACCGGCTGCCGGCGCCGCAGCGGCCGGGCCGTCAGTACGTCGCGCAGTGGTCCGGGCAGGTCACCGGGGCCGACCGAGGACGCGTCCACCACCACAGCGTGTCCCTCGACCTGTTCGGCCCAGAGGTGGAGGCCGCGGCCGGTCAGCCACAGCAGATGTACCCGGTGTTCAGTCACTCCCCTTGTGTACCACGCCCACCGGACAGCACCGTCCCCGGCCGGGAACCTCCGGGGCGCGCGGAGCGTCTCTCCCGGTATGGGAATGCCCCGCCGCGCCTCCGCCCGTCTCCCCGTCGCCGTCCTCGCCGTCGTCGCGGTCCTCGCCGTCATCGCCGTCGTCACCCTCTCGCCGACGGGCGGCCGGACGTCACCGGCCGCCGCCGACCGGCAGACCGTCGCTGCACTGCTCGACCGGGTGACCGTCGTCGACCGCCGGGTCCGTGTCCTCGGCTACGACCGGGACCAGTTCGGCGGCTGGACCTCCGGGGTCACCGCCGACGGCGGGTACTGCACCTCCCGCGAGGCGGTGCTCATCACGACGTTCGGACGCCGCCCCGGTTCCGCCGGTCCCCCGTCGTGTCCGGATCCCGGCCCGAGCGCCGTCGACGTGTACACCGGCCGGCGGATATCCCCCGGCGAGGTCGAGATCGACCATGTCGTGCCCCTGGCCGCCGCCTGGGACCACGGCGCACACGCCTGGCCCCGGGACCGTCGGGTGGCTTTCGCCAATGACCTCGCACTCAACCTCGTCGCCGTCGGCGGTCCGGTGAACCAGGCCAAGAGCGACGGGACCCCCGGGGAATGGCTCCCGCCCGGTGACGGCGCCGTGCCCTGCGCCTACGTCGCCCGGTACCTCACTGTGTCGGTCAGTTACGGGCTGACCGTCAGTGACGCGGACGCCGCAGCCTCACGTCGGTCCTGCCGACTGTGAGACTGCGGCGTCCGCAGTACCCCCGGTGTCACTCCCCCATGTCACACCCCGGGAATATCACTCAGTCCCGGTCGCCGCGACGGCCCCGGTCACCCCCGGCGGTCACCACGGTCTCCCCGGTCGTACCGGTCGTTGCGGTTACCGCGCCAGCTGCTGCGGCCGCCCCGGTCGCGGTCGCCGCGGTCCCGGTCGAACCGGCCCCGGTCGTTACCCCGGTCCCGACCGCGTCCGCCGCGGTCCCGGTCGCCCCGGTAGCCGCCGCGGCTGTGTCCGCCGTGTCCGCCGTGTCCGCCCCGGTCGCCTCGGTCATCGCGGTCGCGACGGTTGTGGGCGGGACGCCCGGCCGGTGCACCCGGGTCCGGCTCGATGTTGATGAGCTTGCCGGAGATACGGGTCTGGTCGAGACGCTCGAAGACGTCCTTCGGCAGATCCGCGGGCAGCTCCACGAGGGAGTGCTCCGAGAAAATGCTGATGCGGCCGAAGTCGCGGGAGTTCAGGCCGCCCTCGTTGGCCAGGGCGCCGACGATGGCGCCCGGCCGGACGCGCTGACGGTGCCCGACGCTGACACGGTAGACGGCGAGGGTGTTGCCCCTGCGGTCGGTGACGGTCGGCGCCTCATGGTTGAAGCGGTCCTTGAACGAACGGTACGTGCCGGTGTCCCCACCGTTGTCGCGGTCGTCCCAGTCCCGGCGGTCGCGACGCTCCCGGCGCTGCGGCTCGGGCTGCTCCGCCATGTAGAAGGGCTCCTTGCCCTGGATGCTGGCGGCGAGAGCGGCGGCGATGTCCGTCGGGGTGACGTCGTTGGCCTCGGCGTAGGCCGTGACCAGCTCGCGGAACGTGTCGACCTGCTTACCCTCCAGCGCAGTGGTGATCGAGGTGAAGAACTTCTTCTTCCGGGCCTCGTTCACCTCCTCCACGCCGGGGAGGTCGATCTCGTTGATGTGCGACTTCGTCGCGCGCTCGATGTTCTTCAGCATCCGCTTCTCACGCGGGGTGACGAACAGGATGGCCCGACCGTGGCGTCCGGCACGGCCGGTGCGGCCGATGCGGTGGACGTAGGATTCGGTGTCCCGCGGGATGTCGTAGTTGAAGACGTGGGTGATGCGGTCCACGTCGAGACCACGGGCGGCGACGTCGGTGGCCACGAGAATGTCGAGGGTGCCGTCCTTGAGCTGGTCGACGGTCCGCTCGCGCTGGTTCTGGGCGATGTCACCGTTGATGGCGGCAGCCTTGAACCCCTGGGCGCGGAGCTTCTCGGCGACATCCTCCGTGTCACTCTTGGTGCGCACGAACAGGATCATCGCGTCGAAGTCGGTGACCTCGAGAATGCGGGTCAGCGCGTTCATCTTGTTACGGAACGTCACGAACAGGTAGTCCTGCGTGATGTTGTCCGCGGTCCGCTGCTCGGACTTGACCGTGTATTCCTGGGCGTCGTTGAGGTACTGCTTCGACAGCCGGCGGATCGCCGAGGGCATCGTCGCAGAGAACAGCGCCACCTGACGCTCCTCCGGGGTCTCCGAGAGAATGCGCTCGACATCCTCCTGGAAGCCCATGTTGAGCATCTCGTCGGCCTCGTCGAGGACGAGGAAGCGGAGGTGGGACAGGTCCAGGCTGCCCTTCTCCAGGTGGTCGATGATACGGCCCGGGGTGCCGACGACGACGTGGGCGCCGCGACGCAGACCCGACAGCTGGGCACCGTAGGGGGCGCCGCCGTAGATCGGCAGAATGTTGACGTTGCCGAGATGGCCGGCGAAGGACTCGAAGGAGTCCGCCGACTGCAGGGCGAGCTCCCGGGTCGGGGCCAGCACGAGCACCTGCGGGTGGCGGTCGTGGAGGTCCAGCCGCGACAGTGCCGGGAGGGCGAATGCCGCGGTCTTGCCGGTACCGGTCTGCGCGAGACCGACCACGTCGTGTCCCTCCATCAGGGCCGGGATCGTGGCCGCCTGGATGGGCGACGGAGTGGTGTAGCCGACCTTCGCGACGGCGTCGAGGATCTCCGCGGGCAGGCCGAGGCCCGCGAAACCGGAGGCTCCGGCCTGATCCTTGTCGTCCGCGCCCGCAGCGGGGCTGGTGTCGCCGGTGTCGGTGTTGTCAGTGTCTTCGTCGATGACGTCCCCGTCCGCAGTGATCTCGGGAAGTTCTGCGCCCACAACGTCACCGACACCCAGCGGGGCGAGCCCCGTGGTGCCTTCTTCGTGCAGAGGTTCCTGAGATACTGACGACTGGGAGGTGTCCGGCATATCGTCGCCGGAAACGTTCTCAGTTTCAGTCATTACCCCCACAGTACGTGCCGACGCCCCCAAAAGCGATTCGTGGGCGCATACCAGACTACGCGGCCCACCAGGTGGGACGCGCCAGGCCAGGATATAGGATACCGGATGTGACTGACACCGTCGAGGAAACCGCCTACACCCGGCAACTCAAGCGCACCCTGCGCCACCGCCATATCCACTTCATCGCCCTCGGATCCGCGATCGGCACCGGGCTGTTCTACGGCTCCTCGGACGCCATCGGGGCCGCCGGCCCGGGCGTGGTGTTCGTCTACCTGCTCGGCGGCGCGGTGGTCTACTTCATGCTCCGTGCCCTCGGCGAGATGGCGGTCGCCAACCCGGTCGCCGGTTCCTTCGCCGAGTACTGCCGCCGGTACCTCGGCCCCTGGGCCGGCTACATCACCGGCTGGATGTACGCCTTCGAGATGATCATCGTCTGCCTGGCGGACCTCACGGCGATCTCGCTGTACATGAAATTCTGGTTCCCGGACACCGCCGGGTGGGTGTGGGTCGCCGTCGCCATCGTCGTCGTCGCCGCCGCCAACCTCGCCAGCGCCCGCTGGTACGGCGAACTGGAATTCTGGTTCACCCTGGTCAAGGTGCTCGCCGTGGTCGCCATGCTCGTCGGTGGCGCCGCCATCCTCGTGTTCAACGTGGACACCGGCGGTTCGGCGGGCGTCGACAACCTGTGGAACGACGGCGGACTGTTCCCCAACGGCTTCAGCGGCGTCCTGGCGTCCCTCATCCTGGTGCTGTTCGCCTTCGGCGGCACCGAGACCATCGGGGTGGCCGCCGGTGAGGCGGAGGACCACGAGCAGACGATCCCGAAGGCGATCAACACCGTCCCGCTGCGCATCCTGCTGTTCTACGTCCTCGCCATCCTCGTCATCGTCTCCGTCATCCCCTGGCGGGAGATCACCGGTGAGGAATCCCCCTTCGTCCAGATCTTCAGCAGCCTCGGCATCGGCTGGGCGGCCACCGCCCTCAACGTCGTGGTCATCACCGCCGCCCTCTCGGCGATCAACTCGGACCTCTACGGGGCCGGACGCGTGGTCTTCGGCATGGCGCGCGAGCACCTGGCACCCACCGTCTTCGGACGCCTCAACTACCGCGGGGTGCCGGTGATGACCATCGGGGTCATGCTCGTGGTCCTCGTCGTGGGCGTCGCCCTGCAACTGTGGAACGACACGGCCGCGGACCTGTTCGCCGACATCGCCGCGCTCGCCACCTTCGCCACCGTCTTCGTCTGGCTGATGATCCTGCTCGCCCACCTCGCCAGCCGCCACGGCTGGGGCGGACGCACCCCCGTCGACCCGGGGGAACTGCGCTTCCGGGTCCCGTTCTGGCCGGTCGGCCAGTACTTCGCCGTCGCCCTGATCCTCGTGACCTTCGGGACGATGGTGTGGCTCGAGGAGTTCCGCTCCGCGCTCGTCGCCGGCGTCGTGTTCACCGTCGTCATGACGCTCCTCTACCCGCTCACCCACCGGAAGGCGTCCGCCCAGGGGTGATAACGGGCACCCGACTGGGATGTCCTGTGGATCCTGATCTACCTTAGGGGGTACCGGCTCCCCCGACACGGGGCACCGCCGGGAGTACCCGCGCGCGCCGATGTCGCGCCACCGCTTTCACCGGAGGAACACGACCCACATGACCTCACAGGCCCCCGCCAACCAGAGCGACTGGAACACCCGCGTCCAGCTGGCCCAGCAGATGCTCCCCCTGCTGACCCGCCTCCACAACGAGAAGAACGTCGTCACCTCGATCTTCGGACGCCTGCTGGTCGACGTCACCGACATCGACATCATCAAGCACCACCGCTACGCGCGACTCGTCACCGAGACGGAACTCCCGCTGACCGCCACCCTCCCGATCATCGAGGAACTGGTCCAGATGGACCTGGGCACCGCCTCGATCGACCTGGGCCGCCTCGCCGTCGGCTTCGCCGCCGAGGACTCCACCGATCTCCGCGGCTACCTCGAGCGGGAGCTCGCCCCGGTCATCGGCACCGCCGAGGACCGTACCCCCGCCGATATCGTCCTCTACGGTTTCGGACGCATCGGCCGGCTGCTCGCCCGCATCCTCATCTCCCGCGAGGCCACCTACGGTGGCGCCCGCCTGCGCGCCGTCGTGCTGCGGAAGAAGTCCGGCGAGGACATCGAGAAGCGGGCCAGCCTGCTGCGCCGCGACTCGATCCACGGGGCCTTCAACGGCACCATCACCGTGGACGAGGAGAACGACATCATCTGGGCCAACGGCACCGCCATCCAGGTGATCTACGCCTCCGACCCGGCCGAGATCGACTACACGGCCTACGGCATCAACGACGCGATCGTCGTCGACAACACCGGTGTCTGGCGTGACCGTGCCGGTCTGTCGAAGCACCTCGAGTCCAAGGGGGTGTCCAAGGTGCTGCTCACCGCCCCGGGCAAGGGCGACGTCCGCAACATCGTCTACGGCATCAACCACGACGACATCACCGACGACGACGCCGACCGGGTGCTGTCCGCGGCCTCCTGCACCACCAACGGCATCACCCCGGTGCTCAAGGTCATCAACGACCGGTACGGGATCGTCCACGGCCACGTCGAGACGGTCCACTCGTTCACCAACGACCAGAACCTCACCGACAACTTCCACAAGGGGCCGCGTCGTGGACGCGCCGCCGGGCTGAACATGGTCCTCACCGAGACCGGTGCCGCCAAGGCCGTCGCCAAGGCGCTCCCGGAACTCGAGGGCAAGCTCACCGGTAACGCGATCCGCGTCCCCACCCCGGACGTCTCCATGGCGGTCCTCAACCTCAACCTGGCGACCGAGGTCGAGCGCGACGAGGTCAACAACTTCCTCAACAAGGTCGCGCTGCACTCCTACCTGCGTCAGCAGATCGACTACATCAAGTCCCCCGACGTGGTCTCGTCCGACTTCGTCGGCTCCACCCATGCCGGCATCGTCGACGGCCTGGCGACCATCGCCGAGGGCACGAACCTGGTGCTCTACGTCTGGTACGACAACGAGTTCGGCTACTCCAACCAGGTCATCCGCATCGTCGAGGAGATCGCCGGGGTCCGCCCGCAGGTCTGGCCGAAGCGGGTCTCCGCGAAGACGCTGGGCTAGCTGAAGGCGCTGGGCTGACTGAATCGCCGGGCCAGCTGTAGTTCCCGGGGAGGTTGCGGACACGATCACCGGGATGGCGTCAGGGCGGGATGACGTCGGAGCGGGATGACGTCGGAGCGGGATGACGTCGGAGAAGGCCTCCGGTAACCGTTGCGGGGTGAACCACCACCGGCAGCGGGGACCAGGAGGCCTTCTGCGTGCCCGCTGTAATGCACCCCTGGGCTGAGCCCACCCCTCGGGCCCGAGCCTCGACCCCAAACTCAGCCTGAATCTCAGCCCGAGCCTCGGCCTGAGTCTCAGCCCCAGCCCGGCCGGCATCGGTGTCGGTTTTCCGAACCCAGGGGTCGGTCTGCTCCTGCAGATGTCGAGTTCACGAACCCAGGTGCTGTCCGGGGACCGGAAAAACGTCCTGTGGGTTCGTTCCGCGATCATCGGGGCGGGCATCGGGGCCATTGTCGGGCTCAGTGTCGGGCTCAGTGTCGGGCTCAGTGTCGGGCTCAGTGTCGGGCTCAGGTACACGCCGCGGGTGGGAATCCAGCGCCCTTCGGTGTCCCGCCCCTCTCCCCCGCGGCGCACCGGCCATGACCGTCATCGTCGACGGTGGCGCCGTCCCGACACGATGAGAACACATGTTCGACGCACGGCAGGAGCTGTCCTGCCCCACCCGTAATGTCCTGCCCATGTCGAACACCACCCACCACAGCACCCGGCACACCGCCACAGTCTCCGGGACCGCAGCACCCGGTACCACAGCACCCGACAACTCCACCACGACCAGCAACCTCGTCCGTTTCCCGCTCAGCACACTGCGGGCGGGGCGTCCCGTCCTCCGTGCCGCGGCGAAATGCCGCAGCATGCTCCGCCACCCACGCAGCCGCGTCCGCGTCATACCGGGATGGCAGGCGCCGTCGGTCACCGCGGTCCTGCCCTGCGGCGGCACCCGTGTCTCCGCCACCGTGCATGTCTCCCGCCACCGGATCACACCCCGCCTGTGGGAGGAACTGACCGGTTCCCCACCGGACGCCGCCGGCACCCCGATGTTCTTCGTGACCCTCAGCGCCCGGGTCTCTGCCGAAGAGACCCGGAGCGCCGGCGTCCGGGACACGACCGTGGGAGTCCATTCCCTGTTCCGCCGCGTCCTCGACCCGACGGGCACCGCCGGATCTGACGGCGCCCCGGCCTGGGTGCGCCAGGACCGGTGCGCGGCGCCGACCACCACGGACGGGGACGCCCTGGACTGGGTGTGGCACGCGCTGCTGACCCAGGAGAATCTGGAGTCTGACGGCCCCGCCGACGGGCCACACTCTTCGGCGGCCTGAGACCACGTCGGCAGGACGCCAGGAAGGCCGGGGACACCGGGAAGGTCAGGGACGCGGGGGACGCCCGGGAGACCGGAGCCCGGTCAGGCCTCGCCGTCCGTGTCCTCGTCGATGTCCTCGTCGATGTCCTCGTCGATGTCCTCGTCGGCGTCGTCGCCGTCCTCGTCCGCGTCCCAGATGTCATCGAGCGGGACGAGCAGCTCCTCCCACGAACCTGCCTGTTCCTGCGCGACCTGGAGCACATCGAAGAGCATGTCGAAGTCGGTGAACCGGCCCAGGTCGAGCACTTCCTCGGTCATGTCCGCGACATCATGCACCAGCCCCTGGAACGCGGCCTGCCGCTCCTCCTCGGACCCCGGGAAGTCATCATCCTCGTCACCGTCGTCCCCCTCGTCCCAGATCTCCCCGATCGCCTGGTCCATGAGGTCCTCGAAGTCGTCCCCCAGGGTCACGAACCGCACGGTCGCTGTCGGCTCCTCACCCTCGGCATCGAGGGTCACGACGATCTCCGAGTCCGCCCCGACCTCGGCACTCACAGTGAGGGCATCGATCCCGTCCTGCACGAAGTCCAGGTCGGCGATGCGCGGGTCCGTCCCCTCGATCAGATCCCGGACCACGGTCACGACCTGGTCGGTGGCGACATGACGGGCGACGGTCGAGACGGCGTCCCGCACCGAGAAGACCACGCCGACCAGCGCGGCCTCGAAGTCCTCGTCCTCCTCCGCGACATCCGCCATCGCAAGGAAGACATTGGCACCCGGAATCCCGGCGCCGCCGGTGATGTCCACGAACTGGATCTCGAGGTCACCCGAGACCGGGACGAACAACGTACCGTCATTGACCCGGGATTCTATCCCCTCCGCGTCGAGCGCTTCCGCGATCTCCTCATAGAACCCCACGGGCGATACCTCCTCGGTACGGACCCGGGCGCGCTGCCCGGGATGAAAGTGGTGGACCAGGCACCATCCTACAATGGGTTCCGCCCGGGCGTCCCCGCCGCACATCCCGTCCCCCAGGAGGCCACATGACCCTCGCGGCCGCGCCGGCGCCAACCCGCTCCGACCCCACCCCCACCACCCTGTCGGGTCATCTCCGCGGACGCCCCTTCTCCCTGGTCACCTCCATTGTGGCGGCGGTCCTCGCCTCGCTCACCCAGGTTGTTCTCCCGGTCATGGCCGGCAATGCCGTCGACGGGCACCGGGGTGCGGTCACCGGCCTCGTCGTCGCGGCCGTGTTCCGCTACGGCTTCCAGTTCCTCCGCCGGTACACCGCGGGCCGCCTCGCCATCGGTGTGCAGCACGACCTGCGGGTCCACCTGCTGCAGTCGCTGCAGCGGGTCGATCCGGAGGTCCGCGGGACACTGAGTTCCGGCCAGCTGGTCAGCCGGTCGATCTCCGACCTCAACCAGATCCAGATGATGCTCTCCATGGCCCCGATGGCCGTCGGCGCGGCGGTGGAGACCGTGGCCATCGCCGCGGTCATGCTCTGGCTGTCACTGCCGCTCGCCCTGGTGGTCCTCGTCCAGGTCCCGGTCCTCGCCGCCGTCGCCGCACGGAGCCGGCGACGGCTGAAAGCCGCCACCTGGGCATCCCAGCAGCAGACCGCGGATGTCGCGACCCATGTCGAGGAGACCGTCTCCGGGGTGCGCATCGTCAAGGCCTTCGTCCAGGAGGAGCGCGAGTACGGCACCCTGCGACGGCTGGCGCGGCGACTGTTCGCTCTGCGGATGCGTGAGGCCCGGACCACCGCGGTCTTCCAGCCGGTGCTCACGAGCATCCCGAACATCGGCATGGTCGCCACCATCGTCGTCGGCGGCTGGATGACGGTGCACGGCACCATCTCGGTCGGTGAGTTCCTCACCGCCAGCACCTTCGTCACGATGATCGCCCGGACCACCCGGCAGGCCGCGTCGATGACGGTCACCATCCAGCTCGCCAGCTCAGCGGTCACCCGCGTCACCGATGTCCTGCGACTGCCCCACCGTCCGGCCGGGACGCACCGGATGCCGGGCCCGACCGGGGTACGCGGCAGTGTCCGGCTGGGTCCGCTCGACACGGTCGTCGACCTCCCGGCGGGCAGCACGGTCGGGATCGAGGGGCCCGCCGGGTCGGGCAAGACACTGCTCGCGTCGGCCCTGGCGGGCCTGGTGACGGGTCCCGGGGTGGAGCTGGACCTCGTCGGGACGTCAGCCGACCCGTCGGACGCACGGTCCGTCCCGCTCGACGACGTCGTCGACGAGGACCGGCCGGTGCTCGTCTTCGACGAGCCGTTCCTGTACTCCCTGTCGCTGCGGGAGAACATCCTCCTCGGACTCGACACCTGCAGCACCGGCAGCGCAGACACCACCGACAGCGCCGTCCGGCAGGCCGTGCGCGCCGCGTGCGCCGAGGAGTTCATCGACGAACTCGGCGGTCTCGACACGGTCGTCGGCGAACGGGGTCTCACCCTCTCCGGCGGACAACGGCAGCGGATCGCCCTGGCCCGCGCCCTGCTGCGCCGACCGTCGGTCCTCGTCCTCGACGACGCGACCTCGGCGACGGACGCCGAGACCGAGGCCCGGATCCTCGCCAACATCCGCGACCTCTACAGCGACGGGACCCTCACTCTCGTCGTCACCGGTCACCGGGCCGCCGCGATCCTCGCCCCGGAAACGGTCATCACGCTGCCGGAACCGACGCGCAGTGCACTGTGGCCGGCCGGCGCCGACCTCACGGCGGCGGCCGGCCCCGCAGGGTCGGCCGGGTCGGCAGGGTCGGCAGGATCGGCAGGGTCGGCGGAGTCCGCCGACCTGCGGCGCTGGGAGTCCGCCCTGGCCCACGACCCCACTCTCCGGGCGGACCTGGCGGCGCTGCCGCCGGCGCAGGAGCAACCCCGCATCGGCGAATACACCGCCCCGTTCTCGTTGCGCTCACTGTTCGGCATGGTGCGGGGCCTCATCGCCGCCACCGTCGTCGTCCTGCTCGTGTCGGTGGCCGCGGACGTCACCCTCCCCGGTTTCATCCGGCACGCGGTCGACACCGGCGTCGCCACCGCCCGGATGGACGTGGTGTGGCGGACGGCCGCCGCCGCACTCTGTGTGGTCCTGGTCAGCTGGGCGGCACAGGCGGCGACCGAGATCCTCACCGCCCGGACCGGGGAACGGCTGCTGTACACGTTGCGGCTGCGGATCTTCCGTCATCTGGGCACGCTCGACATGAACTACTTCGAGACGACGAGCACCGGCCGGATCCTCACCCGGATGACCACGGACATCGACACTTGCTCACGGTTCCTGCAGACCGGGCTGGCGCAGGCGATCGTCTCGGTCTCCATGCTGGTCGGGGTGATGGTCATGCTCGTCGTCACCGATCCGACCCTGGCGGCGGTCACCGCGGTGATTCTGCCGGTCATCCTCGTGGCCGCGCTGGTCTTCCGCCGTATTGTCTCGCGGCTCTACCGGGAGTCCCGGCAGACGGCGAGCACGCTCAATGCGTCCTTCCACGAGGACGTCGCCGGTCTGCCGACCGCCCAGGTGTACGGCTACGATGCCGCGACGCTGGCCCGCTTCACCGGCGAGTCCGACCACTACCGGCGGCTGCGGATGCACGCACAGACCACGGTGGCGGTGTTCTTCCCCGGGATCTCCTTCCTCACCGATCTGGCGCAGGCGGTGGTGCTGGGGATCGGGACCTCGATGGTCGCCCGGGGTGAGGTCTCCCCCGGAGTGCTCGTCGCCTTCTCGCTGTACATGACCCAGTTCTTCGGCCCCGTCCAGCAGCTCTCCCAGGTCTACGACCAGTTCCAGCAGGCGCTGGTCAGCCTGCACCGGATCGGTGACCTGCTGCGTCGTCGCCCGTCCATCACCGACGGTGACCGGCAGGTCAGCGGGACGCCGGCGATCAACGCCACGTTCTCCTACGGGACGCCCCCGCCGGACGCCCGGCCGCTGCTCGACGTCGACCTGACCTTCCACGGGACGACCGCCCTCGTCGGTTCCACCGGCGCCGGTAAGTCGACGGTGATCAAACTGCTCGCGCGGTACTACGACCCGACGACCGGTGCGGTGACGGTGGGCGGTACCGATCTGCGTGAGGCGCGGTTGGCCGACTGGCGGCGCCAGGTCGGGGTCGTCCCGCAGGAGGCATACCTGTTCGCCGGCACCGTCGCCTCCAACATCGCCTACGGGCGGCCGGACGCCGACTGGGCCGAGGTGACCGCCGCCGTCGACCGGATCGGCGGACTGCCGGTGATCGCGACGATCCCCGGCGGGTTCACGGCCCCGGTCCGGGAACGTGGTGCGGGACTGTCCGCGGGGCAACGGCAGATCATCGCCCTGGCCCGGGCCGAGCTGACGGAGCCACGGGTCATGCTGCTCGACGAGGCGACGGCGTCCCTGACCGGGCAGGTGGAGCAGGATGTCGTCGCGGCGATCGCGGCGGCGACGTCCGGCCGGACCTCCGTCATCGTCGCGCACCGGCTGTCCACGGCGGCGCGCGCGGACCGGGTGGTGGTCCTCGATCACGGCCGGGTAGTGGAGTCCGGAACGCACCGCGAACTGCTGGCCCGCGGGGGCCGCTATGCGGCGCTCTGGACCGCCGCCGGAAGAGCATAAAAACATAAGATGATCTGTGGTTTCTCCTCGGTCCACGCTGTGTCCCCCGACACACGGGACACGGCTGCCTTGTAGTAGGGTGGACGGGCGAGATTGAGCACATAACGAATTGAGGCGAGGACCTGCTGTGAACAGCAACAATTTCGGCCAAAATGAATGGCTGGTCGACCAGATGTACCAGCAGTTCAAGGAAGATCCGCAGTCCGTCGACAAGGAATGGCGGGATCTATTCACTGACGGTCAGGCCGGAAACCAGGGCACCACCACCTCCGGTGCCGCCACTGCAACAACAAAGACAACGGAAGCGGCACCCGCAGCCGCCCCGGCGGCGGCCGCCGCACCGGCCCGCACCGGCACGCCGGGGCAGCCCTCCGCCGCCGCCCGGATCGCCGCCATCTCCGACAAGGCACCCTCCTCCACGGGTCTGATCCCCGAGCGCATCGCCCCGTCGGCCCCGAAGTCGGCACTGGGTCTCCCCGAGGCCGGTGAGCATCCCCTCAAGGGCGCCCAGCGCACCATCGCCAAGAACATGGACATCTCGCTCGAGCTCCCGACCGCGACCACCGTGCGCGACATGCCCGCCAAGCTCATGTTCGAGAACCGCTCGATGGTCAACGACCACCTGCGTTCCCAGGGCCGCGGCAAGATCAGCTTCACCCACATCATCGGCTGGGCCATGGTCAAGGCCGTTCTCGCGCACCCGACGATGAACAACAGCTACGCCGTCGTCGACGGCAAGCCCACGCTCGTCACCCCGGAGCACATCAACCTGGGTCTGGCGATCGACCTCGTCTCCAAGAAGGGCACCCGGAACCTCGTCGTCGCCGCGATCCGCAACTGCGAGTCCCTCACCTTCGACGGTTTCGTGGACGCCTACGAGGACATCGTCACCCGTGCGCGCCACGGCAAGCTGACGATGGACGACTTCTCCGGCGTCACCATCCAGCTGACGAACCCCGGCGGAATCGGGACCCGGCACTCCGTGCCCCGGCTCACCCGCGGCCAGGGCACCATCCTCGGCGTCGGCGCGATGGACTACCCGGCGGAGTTCGCCGGTGCGTCCGAGGACCGGCTCGCCGAACTGGGCGTCGGCAAGCTCGTCACGATGACCTCGACCTACGACCACCGCATCATCCAGGGTGCCGAGTCCGGCGAGTTCCTCCGCGACATCAGCCGCTCCCTCATCAGCGACGAGTTCTGGGACGAGATCTTCCGCGCCATGGCGGTGCCCTACGCCCCGGTCCGCTGGAGCCAGGACATCCCGAACACCGGTGTGGACAAGTCCACCCGCGTGATGCAGCTCATCGAGGCCTACCGCAGCCGTGGTCACCTGCTCGCCGACATCGACCCGCTGCACTGGACGCAGCCGGGCCTGCCGGTGCCGGACCACTCGGATCTCGACATCGAGAACCACGGTCTGACCCTGTGGGACTACGACCGCAGCTTCAACGTCGGAGGCTTCGCCGGCCGCGAGAAGATGACGCTGCGCGAGGTGCTGAACACCCTGCGCAACGCGTACACCCGCAAGGTCGGCTCCGAGTACGAGCACATCCTCGACCACAACGAGCGCCGTTGGCTGCAGGAGCACATCGAGTCCGGCCAGCCGAAGCTGACGAACACCGAGCAGAAGTACCTGCTGCAGAAGCTCAACTCCGCCGAGGCGTTCGAGAACTTCCTGCAGACCAAGTACGTCGGCCAGAAGCGGTTCTCCCTGGAGGGTGCCGAGGCACTGATCCCGATGCTGGACGCCGCCGCCGACCAGGCTGCCGAGGAGGGCCTCGAAGAAGTCGTCATCGGTATGCCGCACCGTGGCCGTCTCAACGTCCTGGCGAACATCGTCGGCAAGCCGTACTCCCAGATCTTCACGGAGTTCGAGGGCAACATCGAGCCCGCCGCCGCCGGCGGTTCCGGTGACGTGAAGTACCACCTCGGCTCCGAGGGTGTGTACACCCAGATGTTCGGCGACAACGACATCAAGGTCACCCTGACCGCCAACCCGTCCCACCTGGAGGCCGTTGACCCGGTCGTCGAGGGACTCGCCCGGTCCCACGAGGACCTGTCCGCCAACGCCGCCGAGCACCCGATCATGCCGATCCTCATGCACGGTGACGCGGCCTTCACCGGTCTCGGCATCGTCCAGGAGACCATCAACATGGCGAAGCTGACCGGTTACTCGGTCGGCGGCACCGTGCACATCGTGGTCAACAACCAGATCGGTTTCACCACCACCCCGGACCGCGGCCGGTCCACCCACTACGCCACGGACATCGCCAAGGGCTTCGACGCCCCGGTGTTCCACGTCAACGGTGACGACCCCGAGGCCGTCGTCTGGGTCGCCCGTCTGGCCGTCGAGTACCGCCGGAAGTTCGGCAAGGACGTCTTCATCGACCTGGTCTGCTACCGCCGCCGCGGCCACAACGAGGCCGACGACCCGTCGATGACGCAGCCGGAGATGTACCACATCATCGAGGACCGTCCGACCGTCCGCGCCCAGTACCACGACACCCTCGTCGGCCGCGGTGAGCTGTCCGAGGAGGACGCCAAGCGCGTCGCGGACGACTTCCACGGCCAGCTGGAGAGCGTGTTCAACCAGGTCCGCTCCGGTGAAAAGGGCGACCCGCACGCCCAGACCGGCATCGCTGCCTCCCAGGAGCTCAGCCGCGACCTGGACACCTCCATCACCAAGGATGTCGTCGCCGAGATCGGTGACAGCTTCGTCACCACCCCGGAGGGCTTCACCGTCCACCAGCGTGTCAAGCCGGTCGCCAAGCGCCGTCACGAGATGTCCCGCGACGGCAAGATCGACTGGGCCTTCGGTGAACTCCTCGCCTTCGGCTCCCTCGCCCGCGAGGGCCGGCTCGTCCGCCTGGCCGGTGAGGACACCCAGCGCGGTACCTTCACCCAGCGCCACGCGGTGCTGTTCGACTCGGAGACCACGGAGGCCTACAGCCCGCTCGAGGTCGTCGCCCGTCGCGCCGGCAACGGCGGTTCCTTCCGTGCCTACAACTCGCCGCTCACCGAGTACGCCGGAATGGGCTTCGAGTACGGCTACTCCGTCGGTAACCTCGAGGCGGTCGTCGCCTGGGAGGCCCAGTTCGGCGACTTCGCCAACGGTGGCCAGACCATCATCGACCAGTACATCTCCTCCGGTGAGGCGAAGTGGGGTCAGCTGTCCAACCTGATCCTGCTGCTCCCCCACGGCTACGAGGGCATGGGTCCGGACCACTCCAGCGCCCGCATCGAGCGGTTCCTGCAGATGGCCGCCGAGGGCTCGATGACCATCGCCCAGCCGTCCACCCCGGCGAACCACTTCCACCTGCTGCGCCGCCACGCACTGGGCACCATGCGCCGCCCGCTGGTCGTCTTCACCCCGAAGTCGATGCTGCGCAACAAGGCCGCGGTCTCCTCGGTCGAGGACTTCACCGAGACCACGAAGTTCCAGTCGGTCATCGACGATCCGCGGTTCGCCGACGGTACCGCCGACCGGTCCGGTGTGAAGAAGGTCATCATGTGCACCGGCAAGATCTACTGGGATCTGGAGAAGAAGCGCGCCAAGGACGGCCGTGAGGACGTCGCCATCGTGCGCGTCGAGATGCTCCACCCGATCCCCCACAACCGGATCCGTGAGACCGTCGCCGAGGGTTACCCCGGCGCCGAGGTCCGCTGGGTCCAGGATGAGCCCGCCAACCAGGGCGCCTGGTCCTTCCTGGCCCTCAACCTGGCCGAGCGCATCCCGGGCTTCACCATGAAGCGGATCTCCCGCCGTGCGCAGTCCTCGACCGCCACCGGCGTGTCCAAGGTCCACCAGCTCGAGGAGGCCGCCCTCCTCGAGGAGGCCTTCGCCGACTAGCCGGCAGGCCCCGGCCCGGGACCGGCCGTCAGACCCCGCCACCGTCACCGGTGGCGGGGTTTCGTCATGGGGCGTGCCCCCTCTGCCCGGCCCGGCCGGCTGTCCGCGGATCAATAGTCGGAATGTGTGTCGTGTGCCGGGTGTGCGTCGGCAGGGTGGCCCGGCGGGGAAAATCCACCCTGCCGACGCACACCCGGAGGTCGGGTCCGGAGGGAGCGCACTGCAACGTCCGGAGCCGCTGTTGAAAATCCCCTTCGGGGAAGGACAGCACCGGAGCGGACAGGAACACCGGGCCCGCGACCCGCCGGTGACCCCGCCCTACTCCCCCGCTGACTGCGCCGCCGAGCGCAGATCCGCCGTCGTGATGCCCCCGGCCACGTTCGACAGTGCCTTCCGGTCCTTCCGGTCCATCGTCGTCTTCCGGTACAGGGCGACCGTGTTCTGCGGCAGACTCTCATCCTCGCAGGCCACCGCCATCCCCGGATCGCCGGCCTGCAGATCCCCGGGCAGTGCCGAGATCATCGTCGTGTGGGTGATGTCGCGCCACATCGCCGGATCCGCCTCCGCCCGGCCGCCGTCCTTACGGTAGAGCTCCCTGAGCTCACGGCCCTTGGCGGCGTCCAGCTCGTCGAGCAGTTCCCCGACGCAGCCCATGACCATCGTCACGTCCCCGTCCCGCAGCCGGGTCAGCCGGTTCTGCGAGGCCACCGGCACCTCCTCGACATCGCGGTCGACGTCGGAGAATTCGGACCGGTACTCCCCGGCGAGGGCCCGCTGCAACGGGTCGTCGTCGGCGACGGCGAGCCGCACCGGGGCCTGCGTCGCCGCGTCCACCACCGGCACGGCCGGGCCGGTGACGTCCCCGGTCCCGCAGGCCGTCACCGTGGCGGCCGCAGTCACCGTCGCCGCTGTGCCGGCGACCACGGCCACCAGTCTGCCTGTCCTCATCACGCCTGCGTCACAACCTCTCTGTAGCTGTCAGAACCAGGCCACCGCGATCACGGCGACCAGTGCCACATACGGGACGACGAGCCACCAGCCGGAGCGTTCACTGAGGAACACCGCGACAACCGCCACCACACCGGCGACGGCGTGCGCCACCCACAGCGGGCTGCCGAGCAGTGCCAGGATGACGGCGATACCGCACAGGCCTCCCGCGATCAGTCTCGCCATCCCACCGGTCACCGCCTCATTCTGCTGCTGTCGCCACTGTCGTTCCGGTCGTCCCTGTGCCGGCGGTCGGCCGTCACGCCGACCTGCCCCGGGACTGTCCGCACCAACAATAGCCGTCACCGCGCGGTGCGTCCGATTCCGGCCGGTCGACCTGCCTGTCTACGATGTGGGGCATGTCCGACGAGCACCCTGACCGACCGACCGACGGCGCCGCACTGCCCGACCGCGGTGTCCTGTTCCGGCCCGGCACCGCGACCGGCGACCGACCGTACCGGACCGCGGTGCCACTGTCCGGCAGCGACGACATCCGTCGGGCATGGGACTCGCTCGACGACGACGGCTTCCTCTGGATCTCGCTGGCTTCCCCGACGACCGCGGAGATGCGCGCCGTCGCCGATGTCCTGCACATCCACGACCTCATCGTGGAGGACGCGGTGACCGCCCGGCAGCGTCCGAAACTCGAACGCTACGGCTCCCAGGTGCTCGTGGTGCTGCGCACCATCGCCTACACCAGGGACGACGACGCGGGGCGGACGCCGGACGTGTCCACCGGCGAGGTGCTCGTCATCCTCGGCGACCGGTTCGTCGTCACGGTCTCCCACGGACGCGTCCCCGACCCGCTGGAACGGCTGACCCACGATCTGGCGCGGGACTTCCGGCCGCACACCGTCCTCTACACCGCGACCGACCTCATCGTGGACCATTACACGGCGGTCGCCGACGAGATGGAGGACGACATCAATGAGCTGGAGAACGCCGTGTTCGCCCCGGACGGTCACTTCAGCATCCAGGACGTCTACCTCATGATGCGGGAGGTCCTCGAGGTCCGGCACGCCATCGATCCGTTGACACCGCCGATGCAGCGCCTGCTGACCGAACCCGACCTCTTCTCCGGGGAATCCCACTCCTACTTCCGGGATGTCGTCGACCACCAGGTCCATGCCGCCGACCGCGTCCGCAACTTCGCCGAACGGCTGAGATCCCTGGTGGACGCCGCGTCAGCGAAGATCACGCTGCAGCAGAACACCGACATGCGCAAGATGTCGGCCTGGGCCGGCATCGCCCTGGTCCCGACCATCGTCGCCGCCATCTACGGCATGAACTTCGAGAAGATGCCCGAACTGACCTGGCCGTTCGGGTACCCGCTGTGCCTGCTCGCCATGCTCGCGGTCTGCGGCTGGCTGCTGTTCCTCTTCCGCCGCAACAAGTGGCTGTGACCGGCGGCGGTGACCGGCTGCCCTGACGGTCACGTATTCTCGACGGCATGAGTGCATCACGTGTCTTCGTCGGACGGCTGGCGGGAATGATCCTCCTCGGCGCCGACGGCGAGTCGGTGGGGCGGGTACGGGATGTCGTCGTGAGCATCCGGCCGAGCGGCGCCCGCGCCCTCGGCCTGGTCGGCGAGGTCGCCGGGAAGCGCCGGATCTTCGTGCCGATGCTGCGTATCGCCTCCGTCGATCCGAAGGAGGTCACGATGAACACCAGCTCGGTGAACCTGCGCCCGTTCCGCTCCCGGGCGGGGGAGGTCGCCGCAATCGACGATCTCATGGGGTCCCGGGTGCATGTGGAGGACCCGGAGTTCCCGCAGTTGTCCGGCCGCGCCGTGGAGATCGTCGACGTCGAGCTCGAACGCACCCGGACCCGCGACTGGGAGGTCAGGCGGGTGGCGGTGGTGACCCGTGGTCGGCTGGGGCGTCCCAGTGCGCCGTCGGTCGTCCCGCTCGACAGTGTCCGCGGCCTGTCCGCCTCCGGTGCCGCACCGGTCGACGCGGATGCCGAACTCATCGCCGAATTCGAGGACATGCGCAGCCCCGACGTCGCCCAGCAGCTCCACGACCTGTCCCAGGAGCGGCGCGTGCGGATCGCCCGGGAGATGGACGACGAACGTCTCGCCGATGTCCTCGCCGAACTGCCGGATGACGAGCAGACCGAGATCCTCGACGACCTCAGCATCGAGCGCGCGGCCGACGTGCTCGAGGAGATGGACCCCGACGATGCCGCCGACCTGCTCGGGGAACTGTCCGACGAGCGGGCGGACGTCCTCCTCGAGCTGATGGATCCGGAGGATTCGGAACCGGTGCGCCGGCTCATGCGGTTCACCCCGGAGACCGTGGGCGCCCTCATGACCCCGGAGCCGATCGTCCTCCTGCCGCAGGCGACCGTCGCCGAGGCCCTGGCCCACGCCCGGAATCCCGAACTTCCACTGTCACTGAGCAGTCTGATTTTCGTGGTCCGGCCACCGCAGGCGACGCCCACCGGCAAGTACCTCGGCTGCGTGCATCTGCAGAAACTGCTGCGGGAACCGCCGTCGGCGCTCGTGGGCGGGATCCTCGACCCGGACCTTCCGGCATTGGGCGTCGACGACAGTGAGGAGACCGCGGCCCGGTACTTCGCGACCTACAATCTGGTCTGCGGACCGGTCCTCGACGACGACGGTCACCTGCTCGGCGCGGTCGGTGTCGATGACCTGCTCGACCACCTGCTGCCGGAGGACTGGCGGGACGACGACTGGCGGGTCCACCGCGACAGTCAGCGGGCTGCCGCGGGCGCCTGACCCCGCTTGACCGTCTGAGCCGTCTGAGCCCGACTGACCCCGCTTGACCTGCCTGAGCAACACTGACCACCACTGACCTGGGAGGAGACGTCCGTGCCGGACAACTACACCCGCTCCGAGCTCGACACCCCGTCGACCGGACGCCGCCGTCGGTTCTTCTCGATGAACGCGGACGCCATCGGCGTCGGCGCAGAGAAAGTCGCCCGCTTCCTGGGTACCGGCAGGTATCTCATGTGGCAGACGGTGATCGTCGTCGTCTGGATCGCCCTCAACGTCGGCGGCCTGTGGTGGAGCTGGGACCCGTACCCGTTCATCCTGCTGAACCTGGCGTTCTCCACCCAGGCCGCCTACGCGGCCCCCCTGATCCTGCTGGCGCAGAACCGGCAGGATGACCGGGACCGGGTCTCCCTCAACGAGGACCGCCGACGGGCGGCGGAGACGAAGGCGGACACCGAGTTCCTCGCCCGCGAACTCGCCGGGGTCCGCATCGCGGTCGGTGAGACGGTCACCCGGGACTATCTGCGGCACGAACTCGACGATCTCACCGACCTGCTCAACCGCATCGAGGACAAGCTGGAGGATCAGCGGCACGAACACCGGACCCCGGAGACCGGTGCCCGGCTCGACAGCAACCTCGACGGCAGCCGGGACGGTTCTGAGGGGTAACATCGGCGACGA
Source organism: Corynebacterium nuruki S6-4 (assembly GCF_007970465.1). Lineage (NCBI taxonomy): Bacteria > Bacillati > Actinomycetota > Actinomycetes > Mycobacteriales > Corynebacteriaceae > Corynebacterium > Corynebacterium nuruki. Next base: position 122,058 of record NZ_CP042429.1, on the reverse strand, counting down.
TGTCTACAGTCACTGAATCTGCTGTCCGCAGCGCACTGGATGCGGTCGAGGATCCGGAGCTCAACCGCCCGATCACCGACCTCGGGATGGTGAAATCCATCGACATCGACGGCGCCGACGTGGCCGTCGAGATCTACCTCACCATCGCGGGCTGCCCCATGAAATCCACCCTGACCGAGCGGACGAAATCCGCGACCGAGTCGGTCGACGGCGTCGGCTCCGTCACGGTCACCACCGACGTCATGACCGATGAGCAGCGCCGCGAGCTGCGCATGAAGGTCCGGGGGTCCACCACCGAACCGGTCATCCCCTTCGCCCAGCCGGACTCGACCACCCGGGTCTACGCGGTCGCGTCCGGGAAGGGCGGGGTCGGCAAGTCCTCGACGACCGTCAACCTCGCAGTCGCGCTCGCGCAGCGCGGTCTGCATGTCGGCATCGTCGACGCGGACATCTACGGGCACTCGGTGCCCCGCATGATGGGGTCGGAGGCCCGGCCGAACCAGGTCGACGACATGATCATCCCGCCGCAGGCGCACGGTGTGAAGATGATCTCCATCGGTCACTTCCTCGACGGCAACGCCCCGGTCATCTGGCGTGGCCCGATGCTGCACCGAGCCATCCAGCAGTTCCTCGCGGACGTGTTCTGGGGCGACCTGGACATCCTGCTGCTCGATCTCCCGCCGGGAACCGGGGACGTGGCGATCTCGGTCGCCCAGCTCGTGCCCAATGCCGAGCTGCTCATCGTGACCACCCCGCAGGCCGCGGCCGCGGAGGTCGCGGAGCGCGCCGGTTCCATCTCCCAGCAGACCCGGCAGCGTATCGCCGGGGTCATCGAGAACATGAGCTGGATGGAGATGCCCGACGGCAGCCGGATGGAGATCTTCGGTTCCGGTGGTGGCCAGGTCGTCGCCGACCGGCTCAGCCAGATCACCGGCTCGACGGTTCCGCTGCTGGCCCAGATCCCGCTCGATCCCGATCTGCGGATCGGCGGCGATGTCGGTAACCCGATCGCGATCTCCGAGCCGCAGTCCCCCGCGGGCTCGGCACTCGGTGCCCTCGCCGACCACCTCAAGACCCGGCGGAATTCGCTGGCGGGCCGGTCGCTGAACCTCGGCGTGACCCCGAACTGAGGGGCCACCCGCTCCTACAGATGTCGGGTTCACGAACCCGGGTGTCGTCCGGGGACAGAATCCGCCCTGCCGGTTCGTTCCGCGGGCATCGTGTTCATGCGGCCCCGGAGAATGTACAACCACAGGCCGTCGTCACTAGAGGGCGTCGTCGAAGTCGGACCCGGCGCTCCAGTCCCGGCTCGTGCCCACGTCCTGCTGCTGCGGCAGCTCGACGCGGGCCTCGTCGTCCGTGCCCTGATCCCCTGTCCGGTCCGCCGGCCCGGCAGGTTCCGTTCCGGCGGCTGCGGCTGTACCCGCCGTCGTCGTGGCGGGGTCGGCCGGTGCCGTCGCAGGCTGTTCAGACTGCTCTGACTGTGACGGCTGCTCCTGCCGTTCCGGCTGCGACGACCGTTCCGGCTGCGATGTCTCCCGGGCATCGCTCCCGGACTGTCCCGCGTCGCGTCCCCTCCCCCGCGCGGCATCGGACACCGACCGTGCGGACGACTCCAGATCGGTGAGGAAGGAATCGTCGCCGTCGAGCAGGGTCTTGGTGATGAGTCCCTTCGCCCCCATCTGGCGCACGTCGTTGAGCTGGGACAACGGCTTCCGGAATTCGTCGAAGTCGTCACCGAATTCCTCGTCGAGTTCCTTGCGTGCCGTCGCGACGGCGTCCCGCGCCGCCTTGATCATCGCCCGGACATCCGTGATCAACCGGGGGAGCCGCTCCGGGCCGATGACGATGATGCCCACGATGACGACGACGAGGACCTCGCCCCAACCGATGCTCGAGAACAACGCTGCACTTCCTCTTCTGGCTGTCCGCTGAAGGTCCACCCGCCGCGCACGGGGCGGGGACGGGTGGACGGTACCCGGGTATCTTACCGCCGGCCGTGGTAGCGCGGCGACCTGCGCAGTGTCCGGCGCACCGCACCACCCACCCGGGCGACGACGGACTCAGGACGCCGCCGCCCGTCGACACCGACCCGGTCACTGTCCCCCGGGTCCGGACTGTCTCCCCCACCGTCAGCACAGGTTTCCGGGATGCCGGCGAGCCGGGCACGGAGCCCACCGGGCGCGTGGATGCCGCCGAGGGCCGTTTCCGCCGCCCCCCGCAGGCGTTGGGCGGCCTGCCGCTGTTCCCGGACCTCGGCCCGGCACTCGGGACAGCTGACAAGGTGGACCTTCGCCCGGTTCTCGGCGCCCCTGCTCAGCTCGCCGTCGACCAGTGCCGCCGTCACCTCCGGAGTGAGATGTCCCACGGCCGTCAACCGGAACTTCTCCGCCACCGTGCTCTCCTCGTTCTCTGTGTGGGTCCCCGCCGTCCGCGGTACCCCGTCCATCCCGACAATACTGCCGGAGACGGCGCCGGGTCGGTCACAGCGGACGGACGTAGCTGAGCTCCCCCGCGGACCGGTCGAGGCTGGCCCGCAGCTGCGTCCGCGCCCGGTGGATCCGTGACCGGACCGTGCCGAGCTTGAGCCCCAGCGTCTCGCCGATCTCCTCGTAGGTCATGTCGAAACCGTCGCAGAGGACGACGGCGACCCGGAATTCCGGGGACAGGCCTTCCAGGGCCCGCTGCAGTGCCGGATCGAGGTTGTTGAACTCGAAGACCCGTTCCGGTCCCGGATCCTCCCCGGCGACCCGCTCGTAGTCCTCCGGCAGTGCCTCCATCCGCACGGTCGCGCGGTGCCGGACCAGGTCGAGATAGAGGTTCGTGGTGATGCGGTGCAGCCAGCCGGCGAAGGTGCCCGGCCGGTAGGACTTCAGGGAGCGGAATGCCCGCATGAACGTGTCCTGGGTGAGGTCCTCGGCATCCTGCCGGTTGCCGCTGAGGCTGTAGGCGAGCCGGTAGACACTGTCGGCGTGCTCGTCGACCAGGTCCCCCCAGCTCGGCATCGCCCCTTCGCCGCGGTCGAACGCATCGGTCTGCCGCTCCGTCACCGGGCCCGGTCGGGCGGGGGTCGAACTCGCGCTGCTCATGGTTCTCCATTCTGGAGTGCCGGGGTTGGCGCAGCATCCGGTACCGCTGGACATTCCCTGGCAAGGAGGTCTCGGGAGGGCCTCGGGGACGTCTCACGACGACGGCACCGTCACCGGTATGCTTCTCGTCCCGAAATATACACGTCGAACGGGCTGAACGGAACCCCCGAACATACTGAGATGTAACCTCACTACCCCCACCAGTCACATACGTTTCAGATTGGGTCTCCCCTGCCCGCCACCCCGGTGAGTCTTCCACCACCGCCCCGACGACCGGCCTATCCTGGCTGCGTGAATGTCAATACAGGTTCCGCTCTCGACGCCGTCCGCGCCTACGTCGATGCCACGGCCGTCGTCGACGATCCGCTCGCCGAGGCCCGCACCGCCGCCGACGAATACGGCCTGCTCACCCCCGACGCCATGACCGGTGAGCTGCTCAGTTTCCTCGCCGCCCGGGCCGCGTCCGGCGCCACCGGCGGCGAACAGCCGACGGCCGTGGTGATGTCACCTGCCGCCGGTGTGACCGGCCTGTACCTCTTCGCCGGCTTCGGGGAGGACGGGGGCAGAAACCGCGGTCACGTCACCTGCATCGACCCGGAGGCCGCCCACCAGCATCTCGCCCGGCAGGCGTTCGCCGCCGCAGAAATCCGGCCCAGCGCCTTCCGGTTCCTTCCCTCGTCACCGCTCGAGGGCGTGACGCGACTCGCCGTCGACGCCTACGACATCGTCGTCTCCGACTGTCCTGTGGAGCTCGTCGCCGCGACCGTGGACGCCGCGCTGCCGGCCCTGCGTCCCGGCGGCATCCTCGTCCTCCTCGACTCACTGCTCGACGGCACCGCCGCCGATCCGGCCCGCACCGACCGCGAGACGACCGCCGTGCGCGAGACCCAGCAGCAGCTCCGGGACCGGACGGACCTGGCCCTGGCACGCCTCCCGCTCGGCGCCGGTGCCACCCTGGTGACCAAGCTGGCCGCCTGACGGCCGCACTGTGACGGGGCCGTGACTGCACCGTGGCTGTACCGTGGCCGTACCGTGACCCGGCCGCGGCCGCGCGGCACCGACTGTCACAGGGCCACGTGCTAACGTCTCCCCGGTGGATTCCATCACCGACTTCTTCCACGACATCACCGATGTCGAACACATCGTCGCCAGCTTCGGCCTGATCGGTATCGCGATCGTGCTGTTCGCGGAGACCGGCCTGCTCATCGGCTTTTTCCTGCCCGGCGACTCACTGCTCTTCGTCGCCGGACTGTTCACCGGTGGTGACAACCCGTTCACCCCGCTGTGGCTGCTGCTGCTCGTCGCCAGCATCGCCGCCGTGGTCGGCGACCAGACGGGGTACCAGATCGGCCGGTGGGCGGGCCCGCCGATCCTCCGGTCGCGCGCCGCACGCATCATCGGACAGGAACGCATCGACAAGGCCCACGAGTTCTTCGAGACCCGTGGCCCCTACGCGGTGATCCTCGCCCGGTTCGTCCCCATCATCCGGACCATCGTCCCGGTTCTCGCCGGCGTCAGCCGGATGTCGCGGCGCCGGTTCATCCCGTACAACATCATCGGCGGCATCGCCTGGGCCTGCATCATTCCGGTGGCGGGCTACTTCCTCGGGTCCATCCAGTTCATCCGCGACAACGTGGACGCCATCATCATCGTCATCGTGCTCCTCACGATCATCCCGATCGCTTTCGAATGGTGGCGCGGTCGCCGGAATGTGCGCAACAGCAGTGACACAGGCACCACCGCCACCACAGACACCACCGGTACCGGTGCCGGCGCACCTCTCGCCGTCGACGACCCCACCGACTGAGCCGCCGCTGGTATACAGGGAGAACGTGAACAGATTCCGCCCTGAACTCCACGTCACCGCCGAAACCGGCGTGCTCGAGGCCCCCGCCGGCGCCGTGCGGCGGGGCAGCACCCTCCACGTCTTCCACCAGTTCCGCCCGGTCCCGCAGGCCGGTGCCCGTTGGGCCCACCAGACGGCCACGGGCATCCCCTACGGCTGGGACGTCTGCGACGACATCATCGCCCCCCGGGGCGACGAGGCAGACTGTCTCGCCGGCTCCGCCGTCGTCGTCGACGACAGTGCGGTGGAACTGTTCTTCGTCGCCACCGACGGCGATCTCGCCACGGCACTGCCCCACAACCGCCGGGGCGACCGCACCTTCCGGATCGAGCGGGCGCTGATCCCGGACCTCGCGGAGATCACCGCCGAGATCTCGGACGATCCCTCCGTCGTCGCCCCGCAGGTCCGCCGGCTCGGCCCGGTCGACATCGACGACACCGCCCACCCGGTCGGCCCGCTGGTCACCCCCTCGGTCATCCGCCGCGGTACCGGCTGGCTCATGCTCGCCCTGTCACTCGACGATGACGAGGACGCCCACATCGTCGTCCTCACCTCCCCGGACCGGCAGTCCTGGACGGTCGACGGCCCGCTCGACGTCGTCGGCCGGTCCGACCTGCCCACCGGCCGTCCGTTCGCCCCGCGCATCGTTCCGCTCACCGACACCGCCACCGGGGAACCCCGTGACGTCCTGTTCGTGACGTACCCCGACGGTGACGGTGAAACCGCCGGTTATCTTGTCGGCTCCCTCGACGGGTGCCGTTTCACGGTCTCCGCCCCCTACCAGGTCCTCGACCACGGCCTCGACTTCACCCGGCCGCGGGTCACCCAGTCCGCCGGGCAGGATGCCCCGGTCCTCGTCGGTCTCGTCGGGACCTTCCCCACCGCCGCAGAGACGGAGGGCGGTACCTGGGCGAACTGCCTGTCCGTGCCGCGCTACCTCACCCTCCACGACGGGCACCTCTACCAGGATGTCCGCGGGCTGCCCCGGGCCGTGCGCTCCTACACCGACCGTGCGGCCGTCCTCACCGCACAACTCGACGTCAGCCACGGGTCGGTGACCGTCACGGCCGTCGACGACGCAGAGGACGTGCTGCTGCGTGTCGTCCACACCGGGGACGCCGTCACCGTGACCCGTCCCGGCCCCGACGGAGAGATGACCCGGTCCGCGACACTGGCCGACGCCGACAGTGACACGCTCACCGTCCTCGTCGACGGGCCGGTGTGCGAGGTCTTCGCCGACGGCGGTCTGGTCTCACTGACCTCCGCTCTCCCGGTGCAGCCGGACGGGCACCGCTTCGCCGGATTCCGGGTGGACGCGGCCGACGGCGCCCGGGTACTGACGTCGATGGAGTCGCTCGGGCGGAGCCTGGAGCGCCGTCTCGCCGCACTCGACGATCCCGCGGAGCAGGAACGCCTCATCCACGAGGCCGCCCGGGCCGACGGTGAACTCCGCGCCGGACGCTAGGTGTACTTCCCGGGGAGCGTGTCGTCCAGGAATCGGACCCGCCCCGGCCCCGACACCGGACCTGTTGTCCGCGGAACGAACCGACAGGTCGAATTTTCCGTCGCCGGACAGCACCTGGGCTCGTGACCCCGACATCGGCAGGCGCCGACCGCCCCCTCGGCTCGTGACCCCGACACCGACGGCGGCGTCCACGGCCTCCCCGGCACACCGGAACGCCTCATCCACGGGGGCCGCCCGGGCCGACGGTGGACTCCGCGCCCGACGCTAGCTGCGGGCCAGGCGGGGATCCCGGCCGAGCCGGGTGATCTTCGCCCGCGCGGTGACCTCCATCGTCGCCGGCAGTGTCGCGATCCGCTCAGCCAGCACGTCGGGGTGGATGTGGCGGGCCGAGGGGCTCATCCCGATCTGCGCGGCGATCGAGGCCTGGTCCAGGTTCATGGTGAACTCCACGGTCTCCGGTTCCCCGACCGGGACGAGGTGACCGGAGGCCTGGGAGATCATGCGCTCGACCTTGCCCTCCTCCACATCGATGATGCCGAGCGGGGCACGCAGCTCCGCCAGGTGCCCGGCGTCCGCGGTGAGGACGACCACCTGACCGTGCTCGGTGAGGATGCGGGCGAACTCGGCGGCGTTCCGGGGCGCGAAGATGACGGTGACCGCGTCCACACTGTTGTCGAGCAGCGGCAGACGGGACCAGGCGTCCGCGACAACCGCGCCCACCCGCGGGTGGCAGTGCGCCAGCCGCTTGGCGGCCGGGACTGAGACATCGATGCCCACCCCACGGGAGCCGGGGACACTGTCGAGGGTGTGGGACAGGTAGTAGCCGGTCCCCGCCCCGATCTCGACGATGGCGGGGTGGGCGTCATCGGCCACGCCCGCATCGTCGAGCACGTCGGCGACATTCTCACTGACGGCCTCGACGAAGGGGGCGAAATGGCCGCCGGACAGGAAGGTCTCCCGGGCGGAGATCATCTCGGCGTCGTCGCCGCTGTAGCGCAGCCCGGCCCCGCCGGCCAGGGTGACGTAGCCCTGACGGGCGACATCGTAGCTGTGGCCGGAATCCGAGACGAGCGTGCGCCAGTCGCCTCCCTCGGACACGTCACCCGCATGCAGCGGACTTCCGTCGACCGGATCGGCGAGCAGGTCAATGACGTCAGAGAGCACGGCACCGTTCTTTCACTGGAAGAGGTCAGTTCCGCAACCACTCTACTAGAGTGCGCGCCCCGAACCCCGTGATGCCCTCGTCACACTCTCCGGCGGTACGGCAGGACAGTGCCGGCCCGGTGGTGTCGAGGTGGATGAAGCCGGTACCTGCGGCGAACCGGCGCAGATACAGTGCCCCGGTGACCACGTCCGGTCCGGGCGGGACGAGGAGCAGGTCGGCGTCCGGCGCCGTCACCGCCGCATCGAGGTGGTCGGGTGCCGGCAACGGCCACCACCGCTCCCCCACCTTCGCCCCGCGCAGGGCGAGTCGTCGGGCGAGTGCCGGGTCTCCGGTGACGACGGCCCCGGTCCGGTCGCCGAGGGCCACCCGGGTCGCCGCGGACAGCGGGCCCACCGTGATGACCTGCGTGGGCCGGTAGCGGTGCACCGCCCACGCGACGGTGTCCGCCAGCGGCAGCCGCTGTGTCACCTCGGCACGCCGCGCCGGATTACCCCGGACGTTCACCCGCGTGACCAGGCCGTTGATGTGACGGACGAACTCGTCGGGCCGACCGGGCCGGACCTCCACCGCAGCGGTCGACGGACCGGTGACCGGCACCAGTCCGACGACCTTGCGGGACGCCCCCAGCTCGGCGAGCGCCCGGACCGCGGCAGGCACCGTCGCGCCCCCGACGAGGACGGTGTCCGGTCGGGCGTCGGTGAGTTCACCACCGGCGGCGTCCGGGTCCCACACCAGTTCCAGGAGCGCGGCCTCCCCCTCGCCGAGTGGGGTCTCCCGGTCGGCGGCCTCACCGGCGGCGGCGGACAGCAGCCCGGTGAACCCCTTGCGCTGCAGCCAGCCGGCGCCGTGCAGTTTCGCCCGGGTCCCCGGCAGGTCACCCAGGACCGCCTTCGCGGTCCGGCGCCACCAGGCCGGCGTCGCAGCGGACGCCGGCACCGCACCGAGATCGCGGGCACAGGCCGTCGCCGCACCGAGGACGGTTCCGGTGCGCACGGCTTTGCGCACCTCCCCCTCGCCCAGCGTCGTCGCGGAGATGTCGATGTGCACGGCCTGCAGGACCGGGTGGCGCCCGGTCCGCCGGGCGCCGGCGACATCGAGGACGTGGCCGCCGAGGCACAGCCCGGTCACCAGCCCGCGCAGCGACCGCCGGGCCGTGTCCGCCGGCACCGCGACCTGCACCAGGTGCCGTTTCGCCCGCACCGGGTGGACGGCGACGAGTTCGCTGAGCCGCCGGGCGAGCCGGGCTCCCGCGGTGAGCCAGCCGTCGTCGAGGATGTGGGGCTCCTCCGCCGGGTCGACCAGGTCGGTCAACGGGGCGGGGTGGTCGGGGACGGTGATCTCCCAGACGCCGTCGGCGCCCCGGACCGGCCCGGTCAGCGCCGGTTCAGCAGCCGGTCCAGCGGCCGGTCCAGCGGCCGGCGCTGGAGCCGTCCGCCCGGCGTCACCGGGGTGGACGATCCGGCAGTCGATGACCTCGGACCCGGTCCGGGTGCCGCCGACGGTGACCGTGGGGACCGGCTGCGGGAGTGTCAGGAGATCACTGTGGTCACTCACGGTCGTCGTCACTGTCCTCGAGCAAGCGACGTTCCAGGTCGATCAGTTCCCGGCGCAGTTCGTGCCGCCGGCGGCGGAGTTCCTCGGCGCGGCCCCGGTGCGCGGCCACGCAGTGGGCGACCGCCTCCTGCGGGTCATCCGTGACGATGAACAGGTCAGGGTCCCCTTCGGCGATCATCCCGTCGTCGATGAGCCGGGCCCGGATCCACTCGGTCATGCCACCCCAGTAGTCGGTCCCGATGAGGACGATGGGGAACTGCCGGACTTTCCCGGTCTGCACGAGGACGAGGGCCTCGAACAGTTCGTCCAGGGTGCCGAAGCCGCCGGGCAGGGCGATGAAGGCCTGGGAGTACTTGAGGAACATCGTCTTGCGGACGAAGAAGTAGCGGAAGTTCAGGCCGAGGTTCACCCAGGCGTTGATGCTCTGTTCGTGGGGCAGCTCGATGCCCAGCCCGATCGACAGGCCACCGGCCTCCGCACAGCCCCGGTTCGCCGCCTCCATCAGGCCGGGGCCGCCGCCGGTGATCACGGCGTACCCGGCCTCGTGCAGGGCGGCACCGAGCTCCACCCCGGCGCGGTAGTAGTCACTGTCCCGGTCGACGCGGGCCGATCCCCACACCGTCACGGCCTTCGGGATCTCCGCGAGGGCACCGAAGCCCTCGACGAACTCCGACTGGATCCGCATCACCCGCCAGGGATCGGTGTGCAGCCAGTCGGCGTTCGGCTGTTCATCGAGCAGCCGTTGGTCGGTGGTGGATGTCGGCGCGAACCGCAGTGCCTCACCGCGGCGCATCACCGGGCCCTGGTGGACAAAGGCGGCGGTCTCGTCGTGGTTGTCGTGCTGCGGTCGGATGGGTGCCATCGGTGTGCGGATCCTTTCCGGTCAGTCTGTCGTGGGGGTCGGGGCGGACGTGGTCGGTGGGGTGGTGAGGTAGCGCAGCAGCTGGTCGCTGACGGTGTCGATCATCTCCACCGGGCAGTTCTCCTGCGGGGTGTGGCAGAGGCCGGGGTCGCCGGGACCGAAGTTGACCGCCGGGATCCCGAGGGCGGCGAACCGGGCGACGTCGGTCCAGCCGTACTTCGCGCGGACCCGGCCGCCCGTGGCCTCGACGAGTGCGGCGGCGACCGGCTGGTGCAGTCCCGGCAGGGCGGCCGGGGACAGGTCGTCGATCCCGATGCTGAACCCCTCGGCCGGGTGTTCCGGGGTCCCCACGCCGAGAACCTCCAGGGTGTGCGCGAGCGCCTCCTCCGCCGACCGGTCGGGGGCGAAGCGGAAGTTGACGAACAGCCAGGCCTCGTCCGGGATGGTGTTCGTCGCCACGCCGGATTCCAGGTGGACGATGTTCATCCCCTCCCGGTACACGCAGCCGTCGATGTCGACGTCCCGGGGGTCGTAGGCGGCGATCCGGGCGATGACCGGTGACAGCCGGTGGGCGGCATTGTCACCGAGCCAGGCCCGGGCCGAATGCGCCCGGGTGCCGTGCGCGGTGACCCGCAGCCGCAGGGTGCCCTGGCAGCCCGCCTCGATGACGGCCCCGGAGGGTTCCCCGAGCAGGGCGACGTCGCCGGCGAGCAGGTCGGGGCGGCTCTCCGCCAGCGCCTTGAGGCCGTTGTAGCGGGAGGCGACCTCCTCCCCGTCGTAGAGGACGAGGGTGAGGTCACTGACCAGGTCGTCGCCGGCGGCCAGGGTGACGAAGGCGTGGAGGTAGACCGCGTCCCCCGACTTCATGTCCACGGAGCCGAGGCCGTGGATGCAGTCCACGCCGTCGGCGTCCGGCCCCCGGTGTGAGGGCAGGTTGTCGGCGGGCGGGACCGTGTCGATGTGCCCGGCGAGCACCACCCGGGACGGAAGGCCACGACGGGTACGGGCGAGGACCGTGTTGCCGTGGCGTTCGACCTCCACCCGCCCGGGGGTGGTCGCCGGGTCCGCCGCGAAGTCGCGCAGGGCGTGCTCCAGGGCGTCCGCGATCGGTGTCTCCTCGTGGGATGTGCTGGGGATGTCCACCAGCTGCCGGGTCAGGTCGACCGGCGGGGCGCTCAGATCAAGGGTGTACTCACTCATCGCCGTTCAGTGTAGTGCCACCAGCGGTGACTCACCTGACAGGCGCTGTGGGAAGATGAGGTCCATGACAGCTTCCAAGAGCGATGAACAGCGGGACCTCGGGCACGGCCTGAAAACCCGGCATCTGACCATGATGGGCCTGGGATCCGCCGTCGGCGCCGGACTCTTCCTCGGAACCGGTGTGGGCATCAAGGCCGCGGGACCCGCGGTCCTCATCTCCTACATCGTCGCCGGCATCGTCGTCGTGTTCGTCATGCGGATGCTCGGCGAGCTCGCCGCCGCCCGCCCCGCCTCCGGCACCTTCGCCACCTACGCCCGTCAGGCCTTCGGCGGTTGGGCAGGGTTCTCGCTCGGCTGGCTCTACTGGTTCATGCTCATCATGGTGATGGGCACCGAGATCACCGGCGCCGGCGCGATCATGGGCAAGTGGTTCGGGGTCGACGGCTGGATCCCCGGCCTCGTCTGTGTCGTCCTGTTCACCGTCGTGAACCTGTTCGCGGTGCGGGGCTTCGGTGAGTTCGAGTACTGGTTCTCCTTCGTCAAGGTCGCCGTCATCTTCGCGTTCCTCGTCATCGGTGTGCTGCTCATCTTCGGCTGGCTACCCGGTCACGAGGCCGTCGGCACCGACAACCTCACCCCGTTCGCCCCGGAGGGTGTCTCCGGGATCTCCGCGGGTCTGCTCGCCGTCGCCTTCGCGTTCGGCGGTATCGAGATCGTGACGATCGCCGCCGCCGAGTCGGAGAAGCCCAGCCAGGCCATCACCTCGGCGGTCCGCGCCGTCGTCTGGCGCATCATGCTGTTCTACCTGGGTTCCGTCGCCGTGATCACCACGCTGATCAACTACACCGACCTCGCCGACGAGGAGGACGCCTCCAACTCGCCGTTCACCCGCGTGCTCAGCATGGCCGACGTGCCCGCGATCGTCGGGATCATGGAGATCGTCATCGTCCTGGCGCTGCTCTCGGCGTTCAACGCCCAGATCTACGCGACCTCGCGCCTGATGTACTCCTTCGCCTGGCAGGGCAACGCCCCAAAGTTCTTCCGCAAGCTGTCCTCGCAGCGGGTGCCGATCGCCGCGGTGGCCTGCTCGCTGGTCTTCGCCTTCATCTCCGTCGGTCTGCAGATCTGGGGTCCGACGGACCTGATCAACATCCTGTTCAACGCGGTCGGTGGTTCACTGCTGGTCATCTGGGTGATGATCGTGCTCTCCGAGCTGAAGCTGCGCCCGCAGCTCGCGGCCGAGGGGTCGCTGAAACTGCGGATGTGGGGGTGGCCGGTGCTGCCGGTCCTCACTCTCGTCGCCCTGGCGGCGCTGACGATCCTCATGCTCTTCGACGACTCGGCCCGCCAGCAGGTCATCACGGTGGTCATCGCCTTCGGTCTGCTCTGCGCGCTGGGCACCTATGTCACCCGGCACCACGACGCCTCCGATCAGGACGCCCTGCGTGACCGTTCCGGGGAGACCGCGGGCCAGTAGGTCGCGGCACCCCGGTAGACTTCCCGGCATGACTGCCGCTTACGGAACCGGAATTGCGACCCTGACCGCCGACCAGACCGTCCTCGACGTCTGGTACCCCGAGTTCGGGCTGGGGGACGCGCCCTCCTCCCCCACCGATCTCAGCCATCTCGAGAGCGAGGACGCCGACCGGGGCGTCCACCGTCGGGTCGTGCACACCACCATCGCCGACCTCGACACCCCGCCCGCCGACGCCGCCGACGCCTACCTGCGCCTCCACCTCATCTCCGGCCGCGTGCTGCCGCCCCACGGCTGCAACCTCGACGGCCTCTTCGGCACCCTCACCAACGTGGTGTGGACCAACTTCGGCCCCTGCGAGGTCACCGGCTTCGAGGCCACCCGCGCGAAGCTGCTGGCCCGCGGCCCGGTGACCGTGTACTCGGTCGACAAGTTCCCCCGCATGGTCGACTACGTCGTCCCGACCGGGGTGCGTATCGGCGACGCGGACCGGGTGCGGCTCGGCGCCCACCTGGCCGAGGGCACCACGGTCATGCACGAGGGCTTCGTGAACTTCAACGCCGGTACCCTGGGTTCCTCGATGGTCGAGGGCCGGATCTCCGGCGGTGTCGTCGTCGACGACGGCTCCGATGTCGGCGGCGGTGCGTCGATCATGGGCACCCTGTCCGGGGGCGGCAAGGAGGTCATCTCCATCGGGAAGCGTTGCCTGCTCGGTGCGAACTCCGGTGTCGGTATCTCGCTCGGTGATGACTGTGTGGTCGAGGCCGGACTCTACGTCACCTTCGGTACCAAGGTCCTCGTCGACGGTGAGCCGGTGAAGGCCGCGCGACTGTCCGGTGTGCCGAACCTGCTCTTCCGACGGAACTCGGTCACCGGTGCCGTCGAGGCGGTGCCGCGCGCCGCCGGGTCCGTGGAGCTCAACGAGGCGCTCCACAAGAACTAGCTGTACTTCCCGGGGAACTCGTGGACGGCGCCGTCGGGTTCACGAACCCAGGTGTCGACCGGCCCCTGCGGATGTCGGGTTCACGAACCCGGGTGCCGTCCAGAGACAGGAAAAACGACCCGTCGGTTCGTTCCGTGAACGTCGGGGTCGGTGTCAGGTTCAGGGGTCGGGGCCCTTGTCGGGTCCGGGGGCACGTCGGGGACACGCGTCCTCCCCGCCGCCGGACACCACCGGACCCCCGTGCGCGGCTCCCCCGCTGTTACGCGAGTGTCCGAAGCCGCTCCGCCGCCGCAGCGATGTCCGCGTCAGTGGCGGTCAGTCCGATGCGCACGTGCTTCTCCCCCGCCGGACCGTAGAACTCACCCGGGGCGACGAGGATGCCGAGTGCGGCGAATCGGTCGACGGTCTCGCGGCAGGGCCGGTCCTCGGTCGCCCAGAGGTACAGGCCGGCCTCGGAGTGGTCGATCCGCAGGCCGGCGTCCCGCACCGCGGCGGCGAGGACCTCCCGGCGGCGACGGTACCGCTCCTTCTGCAGCGTCTCCTGGTCGTCATCGTCGTAGGCGGCGGCGGAGGCCGCCTGGATCGGGCCGGGCATCATCAGTCCGGCGTTCTTCCGCACGCTCAACGCCTCGGCGATCAACGCCGGGTCACCGGCGAGGAATCCGGATCGGTAGGACGCCATGTTCGAGGTCTTCGACAGCGAGTGGACCGCGATGAGGTTCGTGTGGTCACCGTCGCAGACCCGGGGGTCGAGGATGGAGACCGGGGCGTCCTCCGGGGTCTCGTTCCAGCCGAGGCCGAGGTAGCACTCGTCGGAGACGACGATGACATCGCGGGCCCGGGCGTACTCCACGAACTTCCGCAGGTGGTCGATGCCGAGCACCTTGCCGTGCGGGTTCGCCGGGGAGTTGAGGAAGATCATCGCCGGGACCTGCGGGCCGAGCTTGAGCAGCGAGTCACTGCGCAGCACGTCCGCCCCGGCGAGCTTCGCGGCCACCTCGTAGGTCGGGTAGGCGAGCTCCGGGATGACCACGGTCTGCCCGGGGACGACCCCGAGGATGAACGGCAGCCAGGCGATGGCCTCCTTGGTGCCCACCACCGGGAGGATCCCGTCCCCGGCCACACCGGTGACGCCGTAGCGGCGTTCCAGTGCGGCGAGGATCGCCGTCCGCAGTTCCGGGGTGCCGACGGTCTGCGGATAGCCGGGTTCACCCGCGTGGTCCATCAGCGCGAGCCGGATCGACGGGGCGACCTCGTCGACCGGGGTGCCGACCGACAGGTCGATCATCCCGTCCGGACAGGACGCCGCGGTCTGCTTCGCCCCCTGCAGCGAATCCCACGGGAAGTCGGGGAGCTCGGTCGACAGGGTACGTCGCTTCGGCACGGTCATGTGATGGTCCTTTACCTTGATCCTGAGATGCTGGGGTGCTGGGATGCTCGGGTGTTGCCGCTCAGTCCTGGTTCTGGGGCGGCAGGTTCTTGATGCCGTCGACATCGAAGTCCTGCGGGCCGAGCTTCGCGGCTCCGCCCGGGTCACCGAGGTCGTCGAAGAATGCGGCGTTGAAGTCGATGTAGTCCTCCCACTCGTCGGGGAGATCGTCCTCGTAGAAGATCGCCTCGGTCGGGCACACGGGCTCGCAGGCGCCGCAGTCCACGCATTCGTCGGGGTGGATATAGAGTGTCCGCTTGCCTTCGTAGATGCAGTCGACCGGGCATTCCTCCACGCACGCCCTGTCCATCACGTCCACGCACGGCTGCGCGATCACGTAGGTCATCTCGTCGTCACTTTCTGGTCAGTCATCAGGTTTTCTCTGTCGCGCTGTCTTCGCGCTGCTCGTCACTGCAGTCGGTTCGAATCTTCTCACTTGAGCCGCAGCAGCGCCCAACCGCCCCCGGCCAGACCGGCGGGGAGCAGCAGGAGCGTCCACAGCGAGCTGCCGAGGATGGTGTCCCCGCCCAGGCCCGGCAGGGCCGGCCAGAACACGAGGATGAGGTACCCCGCCAGCCAGACCCACAGCGGGATCGCGGCGATCCGGCGGTCACCGGTCCACAGCAGGGCGGTTCTCGTCAGCACCCAGTTGAACAGGGGCGCGGCGAGCACCGGCCACGGGACCGGGACGGACGTGTCGCCGATACTGATCCGGGAGCCCAGGTAGAGCGCGGCGATCAGCAGCGAGACGACGGCGCCGACGGACAGCCAGGTGATGCCTGCGATGCGTTCACCGCGGGAGGTGTCCTCCCTGACCTGACTGCGCTCCGGGTCGCCCCAGTGGGGTTCCACGTCCATCCCGTCACCTCCGATCCACGAGTAGACAGTCTAGTCTGTCCAGTGTCTCCCGGGAAAGTCCGGACGTCGCACCGAACTCCTCCCCGACCATGTAGCTCTCCGTGCCCGTCAGCGGCTGGACGATGCGGTTCGACAGGCAGAACACCGTCGGGGATCCGGCCGCGGACGACCGGGCCTCGCCGATCACGTCGGTGACCGCGCCGTCCGCCACCCACAGCTGGGTGGCGTGGGCGGCCATCGCCGCCTGCTTCGCCGCCACGTCACCGGGTTCGCCGACGACCCGGCCGTCGACCCCGGCCGCGGGTACCGAGGCGAGTTCGCCGGGCTCCGGCAGGCGCCAACCGGCCGGAACGCCGGTCGCGCCGGCTGCACCGGTCACCGCAGCGAGGCCGTCGTCGAGGACCTCGCGTTCGGTCACGCACCACAGGATCCGGGCCGGGGTCCGCTCCCCCGCCGCGGCGGACGCCCGGACCGCCGCGTGGGTGATCTCGTGGGCCCGGACGTGGTCCGGGTGCCCGTAGCCGCCGTCCGGGCCGTAGGTCACCACGACATCGGGACGAAGTTGTGCGAACTCCGCGACGAGCGCGTCCACCGCCGCCTGCCCGGAGCGTACGAAGGCCCGGGGATGCCCGGCGGCCGGGGTACCCGCCATCCCCGAGTCCCGCCAGCGGGTGACGCCGCCGAGGAAACGGGGGCGGGTGATGCCGGTGGCGGCGTCCCGGTTGACCCCGAGCGCCGTCAGCGCCCGCTGCAGCTCGGCGATCCGGTAGCCGCCGAGGATGTCGGCCCGGTCCGCGACCAGATCGGCGTACTTGTCACCGATCACCTCGCCTTCCTCACCGAGCGTGCAGGTCACCACCGTGACCTCCGCGCCACGACGCGACCAGGCGGCCAGTGCCAGCCCGGTCCACAGTGATTCATCGTCCGGGTGCGCGTGTACCGCGACAATCCGGACACCCTCGAGATCTCTCACCTGTTGTTCTCCTCCGGTTCCTGTGTACTCTGCCGGCTTCCGCCGGCCGGTGTCCTGGTCCATTCACCCGCACTGAGGAACGGCCCGGTCTCCCGGCCCATGGGCCAGTCCGCCAGTCCGTCCCCCGGCCCGGTCACCCCGTCGACCGCGACCACCAGGCGGTCATCCATCAGCGGGAGTTCGACGGCGGATCCGCCCGCCAGTTCCCGGACCCGGGCGATCGTCGCCGGGACCGCCGCACTGTCGGCGTCGGCGTCAGCGGCATCAGCGGCTGCAGCGTCCAGCAGGCCGTCGATCTCCGGATCGCACAGGCCGCTGAGGTTCGACGCGCGCCCGCCACCGTCCCGCGCCGGTCGTCCGGGGTCGTTCGGTTCCGTCGTTTCTCCGGAGGCCGGTGCCGGGGTCGTCGGTTCAGAGGACGTCGGCTCAGAGGACGACGGCGCAGAGCTCGGCGTGCTCGACGGTCGGGTGGGGCGCCCCGACGACGACGGCAGCGGCGTCGCCGGGTCGCTGACCTGCCGGACGGCGGGATCGCAGCCGAAGTGGCTGCGCAGGTCGGAGAGCGTCTCCTCCTCGTCCTGCCAGGCCACGACGGCATCGACCTCGCCCCGCGGCAGGAAGGTCCCGTAGAGGTCGGCGGCGGCGGGGGTGACGACCTGGGCGGGGATGCCTGCGGACACCAGCTGGTCGACGACCCGACGGGCGGCCTCCACCGCTGTCCGGTCCGATTCCTCGGCGCCGATGCGCAGCGGGGCAACCCCGCTCTCCGGGCTCTCCGGGCTTTCCGGGGCTGCGCCGCCCGCCGGCTCCGGGGAACGGTCGCGGGTCCCCGCCGCGGACGGCAGTGGTGCCGGGGCTGTGGCGTCCGGTGATCCGGAGACGGTCCGGGCGACGGCACCGGCGTCGACCGCCGCGAGGACCCCGGCCCGGCGGGACTCCCCCGCAAGCAGCGGGGACGTCGTGTTCAACGCCAGCGTCAGATTCGCGCGGCGTCCGGTGGTCCGGGTCGTGACCCCGGGGACCGAACCGAGGGATTCCGCGGTCACCGCACCGCGCCGCGTCGCGACGAGCTGGAGTTGTCCGGTCCGCAGCATCTGCGCCGCCGTCGCATCGTCGGGGACGACGGTGAGCACGATACTGTCGGTCCGGGCCGGGGTATCGCCCCAGAACCGGTCGTTGCGGGCCAGCTGCACCGTCCCCCGGCCGGCGTCGAAACCGCGCACCGCGTACTGCGCGGCGGACGCCGCCGGCTTGCCCTCCATCATCGTGGCGAACGGCCGGTTCTCCGCCCGGTAGATATGGCTCGGCAGCAGGTCGGCGAACAGATCGTGCCAGTCCGGCTGGGGGCCGGAGAAGGTGACGTCCACCGTCCGCCCGCCGGCGGAGACCGCGAGATCCTTCACGCTCGCGTAGAGCGCCTGGTCGAGGACGCCGGGCTGGGTGGTGATCTGGTCACGCAGGTACTCGAAGTCGGATCCGGTGACCGGCGTCCCGTCCGACCACTGCGCCGCGCCGCTGATGCGGTACCGGACCGCCGTGGGGGCGTCCCGGTCGCCGGCGGTGACCTCGGCGGCGTCGAGCAGGTCCGTGTTGAGGTCCGTGCGGCCGCCCTCCCGGGCGGTGAACGCGCTGGGCAGGGTCAGCGCCGCAATGACCGACGTGGCCAGCGACTGCGATCCGATGAGGTGCGGGTTGCTGTCGGCCGGCACCGTGTCCACACCGGCCGTGACCGTCCGCAGCTCATCGGGCACGGCCCCGCGGGTCGTGCTGCGGGGTGCGGCACTCGAGGCGTCCGAGGGGTCCTCGACGGTCGGGGCGTCCCCCGGATTCGCCTGGCAGCCGGCGAGCGTCAGCGCGGCGACGGTCCCGAACGCCAGCACAGAAGGGAGCCGCCGGGTGCGGCTTCGCAGCTCCACGTCCGACGGCTCCCTTCATCCCGGTACCCCGGGTGATCAGTTCTTGTTACGGGCCTTCAGGCGGGAGTTCGCGCGGGCCCGGTCACTGGCGCTCAAGATTACCTTGCGCACGCGGATGATGTCCGGCGCGACCTCGACGCACTCGTCGGTGCCGCAGAACTCCATCGCCTCGTCCAGGGAGAGGGTGCGGGCCTTGGCCAGCGTCACGGTGGCGTCCGCGGTCGCGGAACGCATGTTCGTGAGCTTCTTCTCCTTGGTGACGTTGACGTCCATGTCGTCGTCACGGTTGTTCTGGCCGACGACCATGCCCTCGTAGGTCTCGGCGCCCGGCTCGACGAAGAAGTCGCCGCGGTCGGCGAGCTGGGTCAGCGCGTAGGCGGTGACCTGACCGGTCCGGTCGGCGACCAGCGAACCGTTCGGACGGTCCTTGATCTCGCCGGCCCACGGCTCGTAGCCGGCCGAGTAGTTGTTGGCGATACCGGTACCGCGGGTCTCCGTCATGAAGATCGTGCGGAATCCGATGAGGCCACGGGCCGGGACGGTGAAGTTCATGCGGACCCAGCCGGTGCCGGCGTTGTCCATGGACTCCATCCGGCCCTTGCGGGCCGCCATGAGCTGGGTGACGGCACCGAGGTGCTCCTCCGGCACGTCGATGACCATGTGCTCGTAGGGCTCCTCGAGCTTGCCGTCGACGGTCCGGGTGACCACCTGCGGCTTACCGACGGTCAGCTCGAAGCCCTCGCGACGCATGGTCTCGACGAGGACGGACAGCGCCATCTCGCCACGACCCTGGACCTCCCAGGCGTCCGGACGCTCGGTCGGCA
Source organism: Corynebacterium nuruki S6-4 (assembly GCF_007970465.1). Lineage (NCBI taxonomy): Bacteria > Bacillati > Actinomycetota > Actinomycetes > Mycobacteriales > Corynebacteriaceae > Corynebacterium > Corynebacterium nuruki. The sequence goes on along the minus strand of NZ_CP042429.1, from coordinate 102,460 downwards.
GGACCCTGAGGGAGACGTTACCGATGAGCTCCTGGTCGAGACGCGCCTTGACCAGACGGGCGGTGACCTTGTCGCCACCGTTGCGGCCCGCGGTCGGGGAGGTGTTCACACCGATGGTCACGGAGATCGCGGGCTCGTCGACGGTGATGCGCGGCATGGCGACCGGGTGCTCCGGGTCGGCGAGGGTGTCGCCGATCATGATGTCCTCGATGCCCGAGACGGCGGCGATGTCACCGGCGATGACCTCGTCGGCGGGGACCCGGTCCACGCCGACGGTGCGCAGCAGCTCGGCGATCTTCACCGTCTTGGTGTGGATCTCACCGTTCTCGTCGTAGTGCATCCAGGCGACCTGCTGGCCCTTGTGCAGGGAACCGGCGAAGATACGGACCAGGGCGATACGGCCGAGGAAGTTGGACGAGTCGAGGTTGGTGACGTGGGCCTGCAGCGGTGCGTCGTGCTCGGCGGAGGGCTCCGGGAGCACGTTGTAGAGGACGTCGAACAGAGGCTGGAGGTCCGGCGAGTCCGGCACGTTGCCGTTGCCGGGGTTCTCGGTGGAGGCCTTGCCCTCGCGGCCGGAGGTGTAGAGCACCGGCAGGTCGAGGAGGGTCTCGGCGGCCTCGGCGGCCTCCGGGTCATCAAGGGAGGCGGCGAGCTCGAGGAGCAGGTCCTGGGACTCGGCGACGACCTCGTCGATGCGGGCGTCCGGGCGGTCGGTCTTGTTCACGCAGATGATGACCGGCATCTTGGCCTCGAGGGCCTTGCCGAGCACGAAGCGGGTCTGCGGCAGCGGCCCCTCGGAGGCGTCCACGAGGAGCACCACACCGTCGACCATGGACAGGGCGCGCTCGACCTCGCCACCGAAGTCGGCGTGACCCGGGGTGTCGATGACGTTGATGACGAGATCGTCGCCGTTCTTGCCCTGGCCGACCCGCCGGATGGCGGTGTTCTTGGCCAGGATGGTGATCCCCTTCTCCTTCTCCAGGTCGCCGGAGTCCATGACCCGGTCCTGGACCTCCGCGTGGGGGTCGAAGACGCCCGACTGGCGCAGCATGGCGTCGACGAGGGTGGTCTTGCCGTGGTCGACGTGCGCGACGATGGCAACATTGCGGAATTCAGTCAGTGACACAGATCCAGGTCTTCCTTAAGTAGTTCTCGGGGGTCCGGCGAAAAAGGGACGAACGACAGTACAGCGTACCCGGTGACGGTCGTTTTTCTCTCATCACGCCGCTGCAGCCCCGGAAGCTGTGTTACTGTCGTTACCAAAGTGACTCATGTTGTAGATGAGCAATGAGAGGTTCGTTGTGTCGCACCACCGCCTGAAGACCGCCGCGGTCGCTGCCGTCACCGCCGTGGCGGTGCCCGTGGTCACCGTGCCCAGCGTCGCCAACGCGACCGACCCGGTCGGCACCTACACCAGCCCCGTCGACGAACTCGGACGCCCCACCCCACCGGTGCTCGACAAGATGCAGACCTTCGCCGACCAGCCGAGCATGCCCGACGACATCAGGTCCACGATCGACGCCCTCGTCGGCTTCTTCCGCGGCGGCGGCGAGCCCGGCGCCGACATGCCGGTCGACGGACCCGCCTTCACCCAGTTCGGATGGCCCTCCGTCGCCGAACGCTGCATCGGCGGCGCCCAGAGCGCGGTCGGCACCACCTCCGCCGTTCCCGGCCCCGCCGCACTTCCCCTGCCCGGCGTGGGCGCCGGCCAGATCTCCTTCGTCTTCACCGCCCTGGGCACCGGCCCGGTCGCCGGACAGCAGGAGCAGCCCATGACCGTCCACTGGGTCAACATCGACGACGGACGCATGGGTTCCACGCCGCTGACGTTCACCGGCATCAACCCCGACGGTCCCGGAACCCTCGACGGCACCGCCGACACCGGCCCCGGCACCGTCCTGGCCGTCCTCGAGGGCGGGGTGACGACCGACGAGCCCGCCGGACCGGCGAACTGTCTGTTCTCCCCCACGGTCGGCCTCATCAACGTCGGCTGACCGGGGACGGACACACCATGGGCGACCTCCACCGGCCCAAGACCGAGTCCTTCGACATCCCGGGCGGGACCAATACGGACCCGAAGGGGTTCGTCAGGTCCGTCGACCGCTGGGATTCACTCCCCGGTGCGCTCTACATGGCCCGGCCCGCCGACCATCCCCGGTTCGGTTATCTCGAGAGCTGGCTGATCCCGGCACTCACCCTGCGCGTGAACCGTTTCCACTTCCGCAACGGTTCCGGCCACGGCCCCTGGCCCGGCCAGGAGCTCTACGTCGACATCGCGGACGTCGTCCCCGGCAGCGGCGACGGACGTGGGGGAACGCCCGGCTCACCGTGGACGACCACGGACCTGTACGTCGATCTCGTCACCTACGCCCACGGCCACTGGGAACTCCTCGACCTCGACGAGCTCGGCGACGCCCTCGCCGCCGGCTTTCTGGACGCCACCACCGGCTCTCGGGCACTGACCGCCTCCCAACGGCTGGTCACCGGGATGATCGACGCCGGCGGTGTGGAACCGTGGCTCGCCACTGAGGGCTATCCGCTGTCGTGGGCCGACCCCGCCTCCGTCACGCTCGCGCCACCCGAAAAGTAACCCCTGTTTCACCTGACGTTTTACGTCATATATCCTGTGAATATGCTCATTTCGTTGGCGATACAGTTTCGCGGTCGTCGACGCCGGTGACATCGCACTGCCCGTCCGCACCACCGGTCCCGGCCGGCGCCCGACGCCCATCAGGAGAACCCATGACGTTCCGTAAGCCTCTCGTCCTCGCCGCAGCACTGGCTGCCTCGATCTCCCTCGCCGCCTGCGGCGGGGATGACGACAGTTCCCCGTCCACCACCGCCACGACGACCTCCGCCACCACGTCGGCGAGCAAGACCTCGACCACCAGTTCCAAGGCCCCCAAGGACCGGGACCGGGGCGAACGCCCCGGCGACGGCCACAACCAGCCCGGTGAGCCGGGCGAGCCCGGTAAGCCCGGTGAACCCGGCGGCAACGGTGGCGGGAACCACCCCGGTGAGCCCGACGGCGACCACGGTAACGGTGGTGGAGAAAACGGCGGCGGCGACCACAACGGAGGTGGCGACAACGGCGACACCCCGGAGAATCCCGAGAACCCCGTCGACGGTGACGACAACGGCGACGGAGGCACCACTGAAGAACCGTCCACGCCCCCGGTGCCGCCAGTAAAGCGGCTCTTCGCGTTCTAGAGTGCGTTGATCCGGTCCTGCAGCTGACCTGAGTGGATCAGTGACCTCAGGATGTAGTGGTTCAGGTTTCTGAACCCCAGGGCGATGCCGCGCAGATGCTCCAGCCGTCCATTGATCGCCTCCACCGGCCCGTTGGTCGCGCCAAGGTCGAAGTACGCGAGGATGTCGGCCCGTCGGCGCCACAGGGTCCGTCCAAGCTGTGCCAACTCCTCCAGCCCCGCGGGTAGACCCTGACGCAGAGCGTCGATCACCCTGGACATCAACTTCTTGCCCCGTGACTTGTCCGGGTGGCCGTACGCGGCGATGACGTCCTGGTAGAACTCCCAGGTCACCTGCAACGCTACGTAGTCGTCGTCGGTGTCCCACAGCAGATCCAGACGTTGTTTCTGCCGGTCGGTGAGGAAGTTCGTCCTTGTCAGCAGCGCCCGGCGGTGCTTGTACAACGGATCGTCCTTCCTCCCCCGCCGCCCGGTGGTTTCGCGCTGCAGGCGTTGCCGACACCCCGTCAGCTTCTCGGCGGCCAGGTGGACGACATGGAACGGGTCCATGACCTTCCTCGCCGCTGGTAGATCGTGGTCGACGGCGGTGGCGTAACCGGCGAATCCGTCCATCGTCACGACCTGTACCCCGGCCCGGAACTGCGGGTCACGTTCACGAAGCCAGGTCCGCAGAACCTCTGCGCTGCGGCCCGGCCGCATGTCGATCAGACGGGCCGGACCCGCCCCGTCGACCAGTGGGGTCAGGTCCACCAGGACGGTGACCATTGAGGACGGCTCGCCGGGCCGGCGGGTGTGCTTCCAGACATGCTCATCGACTCCGAGGATCCGTACTCCGGCCAGGTGCGACGGGTCGGCGTAGACGAGGTTCCGGGTGGCGGTGACGGCGACCTTGTTGACCAATTCCCAGCCCACGCCGAGGGCCTTGGCGGTTGCCGCGACACTCATCCGGTCGATGGCAAGGCGCTGGAGGATCCAGCGGGTCACCCGACGGGTCAGCGTGGCTCCATCGTCGGCGCACGGCAGGGAGGTCTGGAAGATCTTCCTGCTGCACGTGGGGTTGGTGCAGGTGAAGCGCGGTACCCGGACGTGCAGGCGAGTGGGGAACCCGACGACCGGCAGGTCGACGAGTCGACGTCGGACGTGGTCCCGCTTCGCCCCAGGCATCGCGCAGTCCGGGCAGGAATCGGCGACTGCCAGCGGGGCAGCGTCGATGATGGTGAGTGTGCCGGCGTCGGCAGCACCGGTGATCGTCAGTCCGAGTTCCGCAGTGCGGCAGATGGTGTCGGCGACGAGGTTGCCAGTAGGGTGCACGATAGGGTCCTGGTTCGGTCAGATGAAGGTGTGGTAACTCTCATCTTGTACCGGCCAGGGCCTCTGTATGTTGTGCCACCCCGGGTCCTCGTCGACCCCGCCCGAACGTCAGCTACGCACTCTCAACCGCGAAGAGCCAGTAAAGCCTGGCGACGAGTGCAGCGCACTCGCAGCCAACACGGGCGACACCGCCACTGCGGCTGACGGCTCAACCCTCCACTGTTTCATGGGAGAAGACGGTAACTACACCTGGGGCACGCCCGCCGACTAAACGCCCCACCCGGTCGAACCTGCGTACCACCGGAGGCACCTGTCCCCCGGTCCGTGTCACGGATCGGGGAACATATGTGTCTGACGCTCAGATCCGGGGCTGTGCGCTGGTCGAGATCACCCCACCGGCAGACCATCCGGCTGACCGGCAGGCCAAAACCATGTCAGACAGCCTTTCAGACACCGTTTTGGCCTGCCGCGCAGACATATCCGCTGCCGGCTGGGCCGAACTGAGGGATCGGCAAGGGATCGGCCGGCACAGCGGCATGTCCCCCACCACCCCGACCGGATCCCGTGACAGGATCCGGACGCCTCCCCGCTACGCGAGGACGTTACTTAAGGATCTGGCGGCCCATGACCATGCGGCAGATCTGGTTGGTGCCCTCGTAGATCTGGGTGATCTTGGCGTCACGCATCATCCGCTCCACCGGGAAGTCGCGGGTGTAGCCGTAACCGCCGAGCAGCTGCACGGCGTCCACGGTGACCTCCATCGCGATATCCGAGGCGAAGGTCTTCGACCCGGCGGCCATCAGCCCCAGCTTCGCCCCGCCCTCGGCCACACCGCGCTCGGCGTTGGAGGCGGCGGTGTAGATCATGAGCCGGGCGGCGTCGATCTTCATCTTCATGTCGGCCAGGGTGAACTGGGTGTTCTGGAACGCGGCGATCGGCTTGCCGAACTGCTTGCGCTCCTTGACGTAGGCGACGGCGGCGTCGAACGCACCCTGGGCGATACCCAGCGCCTGGGCACCGATCGTCGGACGGGTGTGGTCGAGGGTCTGCAGGGCGGTCTTGAAACCGGTCCCCTCCTCACCGATCATGCGGTCGCCGGGGATACGGCAGTCCTCGAAGTACAGCTCCGCGGTCGGCGAGCCCTTGATACCCAGCTTGTGCTCCAGGCCGCCGACCCGGAATCCCGGGTCATCCTTGTGGACCATGAAGGCGGAGATGCCGTGCGAACCGGCGTCGGGGTCGGTGACCGCCATGACGGTGAACCAGGTGGAGCGGGACCCGTTGGTGATGAAGCACTTGGAGCCGTTGAGCACCCATTCGTCACCGTCCCGGACGGCCTTGGTCTTCATGCCGCCGGCGTCGGACCCGGCCTCACGCTCGGTCAGGGCGTAGGAGGCCAGCGCACCGTTGGCGATGTCCGGCAGGACCTTCGCCTTCAGCTCGTCGGAACCCTGCAGGATCAGCCCCATCGTGCCGAGCTTGTTCACCGCCGGGATCAGTGAGGAAGAGCCGCATACCCGGGCGACCTCCTCGATGACGATGACCGCGGCGAGTGAGTCCGCGCCCTGTCCGCCGAACTCGTCGGGGATGTGCACGGCGTTGAATCCGCTGTTGTTGAGAGCGGTGAGCGCCTCCTCCGGGAACCGCTCGTCACGGTCGACCTCCGCCGCGTACGGGGCGATCTCCTGCTCCGCGAGCGCCCGGATGCTGGCCCGCAGCTCCTGGTACTCCGGCGGCAGCTGGAACAGGTCGAAATCGGGGTTGAAGCCCATAGGTGTCGTACTCCTCACAACGGGTGGCCGATGATTACCGGTTCACATCGTATCCCGGGCACCCCGGTCCCGCGCCTAATCGCCCCCGGCCGGCGCCGCCGCCGCCCCCGGTTCCCCCGCCCCGGTTTCCCTGCCCCCGGGTTTCTTCGGCCACGGTTACTCTGGGACACATGACCACCACAGCGATGAGAACAGGAGCGGCCCTGGCGTGCACCGCCGTACTCGCCCTCGCCGCATGCGGTTCCGATGACGACGACACCGCGGCGTCCGGCTCCCCGCAGGAGACGACCGCGGCCTCCACCGGCGCCTCCCCCACCGGACCGACCCCCACCACCGCACCCCCGTCCGGGGATGCCCCGGCACCCGGTGACGGCAACGGCTCCGTCGACGACGGCAGCCGGTGCCACACCTCCGAGCTCACGGTCACCGCAGGACGCGGTGACGGTGCCGCCGGCAGCGTGTACCACCCGCTGATCTTCAAGAATTCCGGGGACCGGACCTGTACCGTCGCCGGGTTCCCCGGGGTCAGCATGGTCGGTGAGAACAACGGCACACAGGTCGGCGCCCCCGCCGACCGGGACGCCGGCACCGCCGACCCGGTCACCCTCGGCCCCGGCCAGAGCGCCACGGCGACATTGCGGGTGGTGAACGTCCAGAACTACGGTGACCAGTGCTCCGAGGCCCCCGCCGACGGCCTGCGCATCTTCCCGCCGGACGAGCTCGACGCACTCTACCTGCCGATGCAGGGACTGACCGGCTGCAGCAACGACGACATCGTCGCCATGCACATCGGACCGCTCACGCCGGCGTGACAGCCCGCCGACCGGTCCGGTGGAGCGTCCCGGCCCTGCTGACACCGGCCCTGCTGATCCTGGCTCTGGTGCTCCGGGGCGGGCAGCTCGCCCACCGGAGCTTCTACGGTGACGACCTGGTCATCCCGGCCCGGTTCCGGGTGTCCGGCCTGTGGGTGCCCTACGACGGACATCTCATGCCCGGGTCGGCCGCCGTGCAGATCGCGGCGGACGCCCTGGCACCACTGCAGTGGTGGCTGCCCGCCCTGCTGATTCTGGTGGCCACCGCGCTGTCCGCACTGCTGTGGTGGCGGACGCTGTCGGTGTGGCCGGCGACCGCCGCGCGCCCGGTGCTGCGGACCACGGCCCTGGTGGCCCTGGTCTTCTCCCCGTTCCTCATGGTCGGGTCCGGCTGGTGGTCGGCGGCGCTGACGGCCCTGTCCTGGCAGCTGACGGCAGCTGCGGTCATCCTCATCCAGGTCCGCACGTCCCGGTGGGGCGTCCTGGCGTCGTCGGCCCTGATGTGCGGTGTGCTCCTCATCGGACTGCTGATGACCGAACGGGTCCTCACCGTGGTGCCCGCGGTGCTCGTCCTCACGGTGCTGGCCGGACAGTTCCGGTGGCGGCGGTGGGTCGCCCCGGTCCTGCTGACGGTCGCGTGGGCGGCGCTCTACCTGGGGCTCGGCGGGCTCACTCCCCCGGACCGGGACGCCCCGCCCGGTGACGGGGTGGCCTCCGGCATCGTCGATGCGCTGCGCACCACGCTGCTGCCCGGCGCGGTGGGCGGGCCGTGGACCTGGGAGCGGTGGGGCACCAGTCATCCCTTCCCCACCACCCCGGTCGGCCTCCAGGTCATCGCCGCCGTGCTGGTGGCGGCCGCCGTGGCCGTGGTAGTCCGGCGTACCGGTCTGCGCCGCGCGCTCCCCACGTTCCTGTTCCCGCTGGCCTATCTCGCGGTGATTCTCCTCCTGCTGGCCGTGGGTCGGGGCGGATCCGGGTCCTCGGACGTCCTCGTGCGGGGACTGCACTACTGGTCCGACTGGTGGACGGTCGCGGTACTGTCGGTGACCGTCGGCCTGGCCGGGGCAGCGGGGCCTGCCCGACCGGTCCGACTTCCCGGCAGCCTGCTGCGTTGCGCCCCCGCCGCACTGTTCCTCTGCTCCTCGGTGGTGGCGACCGCGACCTGGACACACGCCTGGCACGACGATCCCGCCGCCGACTATCTCGCGGGTCTGCGGCGGACGGTCGCCGACGGGACGCCCTTCCTCGACCAGCCGGTCCCGTTGGAGATCCTCACCCCGTTGAACCACCCGTGGAACCGCATCAGCCGGGTCGCCGGGTCCCTGGCCCCGGCCGGCGGCACGGCGACCGTCACCGACCGGCCGGTGATCATCGGCCTGGACGGTCGCCCGGTCCCGGCCGAGGTCTCCCCCCGGGCGCACTCGGACGCCGGCCCGGTGCCCGGCTGCGGGACCAGGGTCGAGGTGGGCCACCCGCAGCTGGTCAACGTGTTCCCGGCGCTGCCCTACGGCGACTGGACCTGGGAATTCAATGCGGTGGCCTCCGCGCCGGTCACCGTCACACTCAGCACCCCCAACGGGCTGGAGGACGAAGCCTCCTGGCGCTCCCGTGCCGTGGACGTCCCGGTCGGCACCACCCTGGAGCAGCGGTGGGTCACCCTCGACGGCGGGGGCGGCACCGTCCTCGTCGAGATCCACGGTGCGGCACCGGGTACGCACCTCTGCCTCGGGGCGGGAGCCGTCGGGTCGACGGTCCCCCGTATGTAGGCTGGGTCCCATGAGTGACATCGTCATCGTCGGTGGGCACGGGCGTGTCGCCCTCCTCACCGCACCACTGCTGGTCGACGCAGGGAACACGGTCACCTCCGTCATCCGCGACCCCGACCAGTCCGCCGAGGTCTCCGCCACCGGCGCGGAGGCCCGGGTCGCCGACATCGAGGCCCTGAGCACCGACGACATCTGTACCCTGCTCGACGGTCATGACACGGTCATCTGGGCGGCGGGTGCCGGCGGCGGCGACCCCGAGCGCACCACCGCAGTCGACCGCGATGCGGCGATCCGCACCATCAACGCCGCCGAGGAGGTCGGCGCGCACCGGTTCATCATGGTCTCCTGGTGCGGTTCCTACCCCGACCACGGCATCCCCGACAGCGACCCGTTCCACTACTACGCGGACGCCAAGGCGGAGGCCGACGACCACCTGCGCGAGGCGGACCTGGACTGGACCGTCCTCGGCCCCAGCACCCTGACCGACGCGCCCGGGAACGGCTGCATCAGCCTGATCGGTGAGGATGACGGCCGGACCGCCGGCACCTCGGTACCCCGGGAGACGGTGGCGGAGGTCATCGCGACGGCGGTGAACTGCCCGCAGTGCGTGGGCCACACCGTCCGGTTCAACGCCGGCAACGTGCCCGCCGATGAGGCGCTCCGCCACCTCGACATCAACTGGGACACCGCCCTCGACGGAAGTGGGACCGGCTATGAGTGATCTCTTCTCGGACCTGACCGCCCCCGACGTGGCACTGGTGTGCGAGGGCGGCGGTACCCGCAACAGTTTCACCGCCGCCGCCGTCCACGAACTGATGACCCACGACATCCGGTTCGGCTGGATCGGCGGAGTCTCCGCCGGCGCGTCGCACACGGTCAACTACCTGTCCCATGATCCGGCGCGGACCCGGGAGAGTTTCGTGGAATTCAGCGCCTCCCCCGCCTCCGGCGGGGTCGGGTCCCTCATCCGGGGCGACGGCTACTTCAACGCCGAGTACATCTACGAGACCGCCGGCCTGCCCGGCAACGACCTCCCCTTCGATTTCGACGCCTTCACCGCTGACCCCACCCCGTTCCGCATCGGTGCGACGCACGCCCTCACCGGCGAGACGGTCACCTGGGGCCGGGAGGACATCACGACGCTGGAATCACTGTTGAAACGGGTCCGGGCGTCCTCCACCCTCCCGGTGATCATGAACATGCCCGAGGTCGACGGCGAGCCCTATGTCGACGGCGCACTCGGCGACAACGGCGGTATCCCGGTGGACGCCGCGGAGGCCGACGGTTTCGAGCGGTTCCTCGTGCTGTGCACCCGACCGCGCGACTATGTCCGTCCCGAGGTCAAGCATCCTGCGGCGGTCCGGCGGCTGCTGAGCCGCTACCCGACCGTCGCCGAGCGCATCATCGCCCGGCCCACCCGGTACAACCGGACGAAGCGCCGGTTGCTCGAGCTGGAGAAGCAGGGCCGCGCGTACCTGTTCTTCCCGGACCAGATGCGGATCAACAACACTGAACGCAATCCGGACAAACTCAAGGCCGCCTACTACGATGGTCTGGTCCAGACGCAGCACGAATGGGACCGGTGGATGGAGTTCCTCGCCGGCTGACCGTGTCTCTGCGCCCCTACCGCAAATACGGAGTTCCCCATGGCCGGAGGCCTGTTCGCCCTCCTCGACGACGTCGCCCTCATCGCGAGGAAGGCTGCGGCAAGCGCCGGCGACGTCGCCCATGCCGCGGCAACCACCTCGACGAAGGCGGCGGCCGTCGTCGTCGATGACACGGCGGTCGCGCCCGGTTTCGTCCAGGGGGTGACCCCCGCCCGTGAGCTGCCGATCGTGTGGCAGATCACGAAGGGGTCGCTGGTCAACAAGATCGTCATCATCCTGCCGGTCGCCCTGCTGCTCAGCTGGCTGGCACCGTGGGTGCTCACCCCGGTGCTCATGGTCGGCGGAACCTACCTGAGTTTCGAGGGGGCGGAGAAACTCTGGCACGCCGTCGCCGCACTCCGGAACCGGCGTGACGGCCCCGACCATGCCGATCACGCCGAGTCCGCGGTCGACAAGGGACCGGACGACGAGAAGTCGCTGGTCAAGGGTGCGGTGACCACCGACCTCATCCTCTCCGCCGAGATCATGGTCCTCTCACTCAACGAGGTGGCCGACGAGCCCTTCCTGGAACGCGCGGTGGTCCTCGTCGTCGTGGCGTTCCTCATCACCTTCGCCGTCTACGGGGTGGTGGGTCTGCTGGTGAAGACGGATGACGTGGGACTGGCACTCGCCGCAGCCGGACGCAGCGGAGCCACCCGGAAGCTCGGTGGCCTCCTCGTCAGCGCCATGCCGAAGATCCTGTCGACCCTGTCGGTCGTCGGGACCGCGGCCATGCTCTGGGTGGGCGGGCACATCCTCGTCACCGGGGTCGACGAACTCGGCTGGCATCTGCCGCACGAGGTCGTCCACCATCTGCAGGAGACGGTCGGCGGCGGGGACGCCGTCGCCTGGATCGTCGAGACCGCCTGCTCCGCGGTCGTCGGCGTGGTCCTCGGCACCGTGGTCCTGGTGGTGGTCACCATGGTCGGCCGGCTGCGCCGCTGAGCCGGACTCTCCGGTCAGGGCAGCAGGAGGTGCCGGTCCTGCTTCCGCCGGGCGCCGGCCCGCGGCGTCCTGTTCCGGCCGGTGCGCCCCGGCCGCCGGAGCGGACGCCACGTCCCGACCGAGGTGCTCGACCGCACCCACGGGCGGGTCGGCAGCGCGGAGGACGGCGGGACAGCCGCCCCCGGCACCAGCAGTTCCGGCACCGGGTCGAGCGAGGCGTGCACCAGAATGGGCAGGTGGTCGGACCCCTGCTGCGGCAGCGACTCGACCTGCGAGGCGGCGAACCCGCGGGACAGGGCGAAATCGTAGTTCCCGCGCAGCACCCCGTAGCGGCGGTACGTGCTCGTCCCCGAGCGTGCGACGTCGTAGCCGAACATCCCGACATGGCGCTGCAGCCGGGACTGGAACAGCGGGTAGTTGAAGTCACCAACCATCACCGAGGGCACCCCCGCACCGAGTTCCTGCAGTGCTTCGAAGGCGGTGCTGATCTGCTGGCGGCGCAGTGAGTTCGATGCGGTCAGCGGTGCGGCGTGGAACGAGGAGAGCAGGACGTCCCGGTCATGTTTCGCGTCGTGCGCGAGGACGGTGACCATCCGTTCCTGAGCGGGCTTCATCACCCGGTCGTGGATCGACTTCTCCAGCGGCACCAGCAGTGTCGAGGTCGGGTCGAGGCGGCTGGCGCGCAGGTAGACGGCCAGACCCTGCCGGTTCTCGGCGGTCGACTGCACCAGTTCCAGATCACCGATACGGCGTGGGAGCAGGTCGGTGTCCGCCTCCTGCACGCAGAGCACGTCGGGGTCATGCCGGGAGACCAGGGACGCCAGGTCCCCGGCCGCATTGTTGTTGTGCAGGTTGTAGCTGATCAGCTTCATTACCGTCCACGTTACTGCAGGGCGGTCCCCGACGGTGGGATCCCGTCGTTTCCGCCGGGCGGGGGCGGATCATCTCCGGTGTCCTCGAGCCGCCCCACGATCGTCTCCAGGGTCGGCGCAAACCGGTCAGCAGGGAACCGGGGCCGCTGCCCGATCCGCAGCCGGTAGCGTCCGAGCTGTTCGCGGACCGGATCCTTCATCTCCGCGAAATACAGCGTGATTCCCCGGGAATGCAGGTAGTCGTCGAACTCCACCAGCTCATCGATCGCACTGGAATCCAGCCGGGTGACCGGTTCACTGGCCAAGACCACCGTGTGGATGTCCCTCCCCTGCGCCAGGGCCGAATCCACCGTGCCCCGCGCCCACTCGTCGAACGCGGCGCCGTTGCCGAAGAACAACGGGGCGTCGAAACGCAGCAGTACCGTGCCGGTGACAGGTTCCGCCTGCGGGTAGCGGGTCATGTCGTGGTAGCCCGGCAGTCCCGGCACCTTGCCCAGCTGCGTCCGGTAGGGGCGGGAGAACGCGTTGATGAAGGTGACCAGTGCCAGCACCACCGCCACCGCGATACCCTCCAGCACGCCCAGTACCGCCACCCCGGCGGTGGCGGCCAGACAGATCGCCCCCTCGACGCGGTCGATGGTGAACAGGGACACGACCGCCGACACATCGACCAACGACAGTGCCGCGGTGATGACAACCGCCGACAGTGCAGCCGAGGGCAGGTCCGTGGTGATCCCCGGTATCAGCAGGAGCGCGGTGAGAACCAGCAGGGCGCCGATGACCGCCGTGAGCTGGGTCCTGGCCCCGGCCTCGGCCGCGACCGGTGTCCGGGAGCTGGACGCGGAGACCGGGAACCCGCCGAAGAGCCCGGCGGCGATGTTCGCACCACCGAGTGCCGCCATCTCATGGTTGCTGTCGACGTGGCGACCGTCACGGGCCGCGAAGGCACTGGACAACACCCCCGTATCGGCGAAAGCGATGAGCGCGATGCCGGTGGCGGGCACGAGGAGGGCGAAGGCCTCCTCCGGGGAGACCGACCCGAACGAGATCTCCGGCAGGCCCCGTGGCATCGCCCCCACCACCGGTACATCCCCGCGCCACCCGCACACCGCGACCGTGACCGTGGCGACGACGACGGCGACGAGCACCCCGGGGATACGTCGACTGACGGCCCGGCACGCGAGAATAAGGGCGAGAGACCCGAGGCCCAGGACCGCCGCCCGCGGCACCGCGTCCCCGTCGACGATCCCCCGCACCGCAGCGGTGAGTTGTCCGGACAACGAATCCCCGCCGACGTCGAGGCCGAACAGTCCCGGCAGCTGACCGACCACCACGACGAGCGCGACACCGTTGAGGTACCCGATACGGATCGGCTTCGCGAGCAGCCGGGTCAGTGCCCCCAGATGCAGCACTGCGGCGACCAGGAGTACAGCCCCCACCTCGAGGGCGAGGACCCCTGCGAGTGCGACCCGGTCCGGACCGGCGACCGCCATCGGGACGACGGCGGCGGCGATGATCGGGGCCAGTGAGGAATCCGGCCCGAGGATGAGCACCCGCGACGGTCCGATCAGCGCGTAGACGAGCAGCGGGGCGATCGTGGCGTACAGGCCGGTCACCGGCGGAAGACCAGCGACCTCCGCATAACCGAGCCCCGCGGGAATCAGCAGTGCGGTGAGTACGAGCCCCGCGACGAGATCGTCACGGAGCCAGGACAGACGGTAGGAGCCGGCCGAGGCAGGACCGGGGAAACACCGTCTGAGCACCGCACGACATGTCATGGTCCGAGTATCCCCCACCTGCTGCCGACTGTGTCCCTCCCGGCCCGCCGGGAGTGCCCCGGAAAAGGGCGGCTCAGGCGAAGGCCTGCCGGATCCTGTTGATCCGCTCCTGGCGCTTCTGCCGCAGTTCCGTCTTCCGGTCGTCCCAGGCCTGCTCGCGGTCGGCCTTCTTCTGCAGTTTCAGCGCCTCCTCGGCGGCCGCGCTGGCCTGCCGGGACGCCTGCTCGGCGGTCTCGATCTCGGCGAGGACCTCGTCGAGCGGCCGGCGGACGATCTCCCCGTTGTAGTGGGCGACGAAGTCGTCGAGGGCCTGCGTGTCCGCCTCGTCGGTCTGCAGGACGAGCGCGTTGCGGCCGGTCGGGACGAGGCGGCTGAACTCGAGCAGAGCGGAACTCCGGGTGTCGGCACGGTCGGCGTCCGACAGGGCGCCGATGGAGGCGCCGAGGCCCCAGCCGAGCAGCATGCCCAGCGGGCCACCGAGCACGCCGACGAGGATGCCGATGAGGGATCCGGTCCCGATTCCCGCGCCGAAGTCGGCGTTGTAGCCCTCGGGGACGGTGACGTTGCCGTGCTCATCGCGTTCGACGATGGCGCCGGTGTCGACCGCGGCGCTGACCGGCGAGTTCTTCAGTGCGGAGAATGCCTGGTAGGCGGTGGCGTTGTCGGGGAAGGTGGCGACGGCGACGTAGTCGGTCATGGGGAGTCCTTTCCTGGGTCTCATTCCCGCGGGACGGCGGGTCCGCGACCCACAGTAGCCGTGCTTCCGCGACCCCGGCCGCGACCTGTGGCGTCCGACTCACCGGGCCACCCCCGCGCCGTCTCTCCCCTGCCCCGACCTTCCCGGCCTCTCCCCGACCATCCCCTTCTCCCCGACTTCGTCACCGAATCGGGACGCCGTGCGCCGGCTCCGGTGAATTCGGTGACGATCTCGGGGAGACCGTGCGCGAACGGCCGCCCGAGGGGACGGCCGGGGTGGGGACGGCCGGGGTGGAGCTCAGTCCCGGACGTCCCCGTCGACGTAGAACCAGCGGCCGTCCTCCCTCACGAACCGGGACCGCTCGTGCTGGACGCCTACTCCCCCGCCGGGCTCCCGGTAGGTCGCCCGGAACTCCACGATCCCCTCGTCGTCGTCCACGCCGCCGGCGACGGTGTCCACAATCTGCAGCCCCCGCCAGACAGGATTATCGGTCAGATCGAGGCTGGCCGGCCTGGTCGAGGGATGCCAGGTGCGCAGCAGCCAGGCGGCGTCCGCGTCCTTGAACGCCCGGAATCGCGAGCGCATCAGATCCTCGGCGGTCGTGGGCTCCTCCACCGTGCCTCCCCTCCTGTGCCGGCCCGTGTCTTCGCGCGGCCTACACGTTGAACTTGAACTCGACCACGTCGCCGTCCTGCATGACGTAGTCCTTGCCCTCCTGGCGGACCTTGCCGTGGGTACGGGCCTCCGCGATGGAGCCGTACTTGTCGAGGTCGTCGAAGCTGACGATCTCGGCCTTGATGAAACCGCGCTCGAAGTCGGAGTGGATCACGCCGGCGGCCTGCGGGGCGGTCGCACCCTTCGGGATCGTCCAGGCGCGCGCCTCCTTCGGGCCGGCGGTGAGGTAGGTCTGCAGCCCCAGGGTCTCGAAACCTGCCCGGGCCAGCGTCGCCAGACCCGGCTCGTCCTGGCCGACGGAGGCGAGCAGTTCCGCGGCCTCGTCATCGTCGAGTTCGAGCAGTTCGGACTCGGTCTCGGCGTCCAGGAACACGCAGTCGGCCGGGGCGACGAGCTCGCGGAGCTCGGCCTTGCGGGCCTCGTCGGTGAGGACGGCCTCGTCGGAGTTGAAGACGTACAGGAACGGCTTGGCCGTCATGAGGTGCAGGTCGTAGACGCTCGAGGTGTCGAATTCGCCGGAGACGGACGCCGAGTACAGCGTCCGGCCGTCCTCGAGGATCTTCTGCGCCTTCTCGGCGGCGACGGCCTCGTCGGCCTTGTCCCGGTCCTTGCGGCCCTCCTTCTGCAGCCGCGGCAGGGCTTTCTCGATGGTCTGCAGGTCGGCGAGGATGAGCTCGGTCTCGATGACGGAGATGTCGGCGGCGGGATCGACCCGGCCGTCGACGTGGATGACGTCGTCGTTGGCGAAGGCGCGGACGACCTGGCAGACCGCGTCCGCCTCACGGATGTTGGCGAGGAAGGCGTTGCCCATGCCCTCGCCTTCGGAGGCGCCCTTGACGATGCCGGCGATGTCCACGAAGGTTACCGTGGCCGGGAGGATGCGTTCGGAGTTGTAGATCTCGGCGAGACGGTCGAGTCGCTTGTCCGGCAGTTCCACCATCCCCTCGTTCGGCTCGATGGTCGCGAAGGGGTAGTTCGCGGCGAGCACGTCGTTACGGGTCAGAGCATTGAACAGCGTGGACTTGCCGACATTGGGGAGTCCGACGATACCGAGAGTAAGAGACACGGCGTCCATCCTAACCGGTGACGACAGGGTTCCGGCACGGTGGCCGTGTCCGGCCGGACCGCCGGCGGAGCTCCGCCCCACCCCCGGTCGCCCCTGCTGTCGGGGACCTCCGTCTTTCCTGCCAGTTCCCTGTGCCCTACTCTGGTGTTCCACATAGTGATATCCCCGTCCCACCAGCGAACCCAGGAGGCTCCCGGAGACATGTCCTCACCCACACCCGAACAGGAGGAGAAGGTCACCCGCGACACATTCAACTCGCGGATGCTCTTCATGTTCGCGGCCATCGGCTCCGCCGTCGGCCTCGGCAACATCTGGCGTTTCCCCTACGTCGCCTACGAGTCCGGCGGCGGCGCCTTCCTCATCCCGTACCTCTTCGCACTGCTGACCGCCGGCATCCCGCTGCTGTGGCTGTTCTTCGGCCTCGGCCACCGCTTCCGCGGTTCCGCCCCGATGGTCTTCCGCCGTCTCCACCCGAAGGCCGAGATCATCGGCTGGCTGCAGACCGGCGTCGCCGCATTCATCGGCCTCTATTACGCGGTCATCCTCGCCTGGGCCGGGATCTACGTCTTCAAGTCGATCAACAAGGGCTGGGGTGACGACCCGACGTCCTACTTCCAGAACGACTTCCTGCAGGCCGACCAGGCCGGCGGTGACAGCCTGTTCTCCGGCAACATCGTCTGGCCGATCCTCATCGTCATGGTCATCGTCTGGATCATCACGATCCTCACCCTGATCTTCGACGTCTCCGTCGGCATCGGCCGGATGACGATGGTCTTCATCCCGGTCCTCGTCATCCTGTTCACGATCATGGTCATCCGTGCCCTGTTCCTCGACGGCGCCGGCACCGGTCTGGACGCCCTGTTCTCCCCCGACTGGTCCGCACTGACCGACTCGAGCGTGTGGATCGCCGCCTACGGCCAGATCTTCTTCTCGCTGTCCATCGGCTTCGGCATCATGATCACCTACGCCTCCTACCTCAAGCCGCGGACGAACCTCACCGCCACCGGCCTGGTCACCGGCTTCGCGAACTCGGCCTTCGAGGTGCTCGCCGGAATCGGCGTCTTCGCCGCCCTCGGTTTCATGGCCGTCCAGCAGAACGTCCCGGTCGACGAGGTCGCCGACTCGGGCATCGGCCTGTCGTTCATGGCCTTCCCGGCGATCATCAACGAGATGCCCGCCGGCGGGCTGTTCGGCGTCCTGTTCTTCGGCAGCCTGTTCATCGCCGGCCTGACGTCCCTGATCTCCATCATCGAGGTCGTCGTCTCGGCCGTCGCCGACAAGGTGGGTATCACCCGTCGCCGTTCCGCGGTCCTCGTCGGCGTGCCGATGGCGATCGTGTCCTGCGTGGTCTTCTCCACCTCCACCGGCCTGATGTCGGTGGACATCGTGGACAAGTTCACCAACAACCTCGGCATCGTGTTCTGCGCCATCGTCGCCACCGTCACCATCGCCTACGTCCTGCGCCGGTCCGCGGAGATGCAGCGCCACCTCAACGCGGTCTCCTCGTTCAAGGTGGGCCCGATCTGGAAGCTCTGCGCCTTCGTGATCACCCCGATCGTGCTGATCTACACGCTGGTCAAGGAGGTCTTCAACCTGATCTCCGACGGCTACGAGGAGTACACCGCCGGCCAGGTCTTCACCTGGGGCTGGATGGTGCTCATCATCATCGCACTGGCGGCCGTCGCACTGGCCTTCATGAAGCACAAGAACCTGGTCACCGTCCTCGACGGCGTCCCCGGTTCCGATTTCGGTGTCCCCGTCGGTACGCGGGACGCCAAGGCACCCAACCGGTTCCTCGTCCAGGCCGGCAAGGCCGGAGCTGCCGGGGCTGCCGGCACCGCAACAAGCAAGGAAGGTGATCTGTCATGACCGGTGGAGCTGTCGTCATGCTCATCCTGTTCATCGTCGTCATCTGGGGCGGCCTCGTGCTCGCCGCACTGTCGCTGCGCGGCAAGGTCGACGAGGAGGAAGGCGACCTCGGTACCCTGCCCGGGACGACCGACGCCGACCTCATCGTCCGCGGCCGCTGACCGGCCACTGACCGGTCCCTGACCGGTCCGCCGGGAGCGTCGGCTCCCCCGGAGGCGCGCCGTCGTGCACAATGGGCACGTGACCGATGACCCCCGAAACACCGCAGCGAACGACCCCGGTGACGACGGCCGTGACGATGCCGGCGACGGCACGGACCCGACCGACCCGCGGGACGGCAACGGCGGACGCGACTTCGCCGACTTCCTCCTGGGCACCGGACGCCTCGACCCCGAAGCCACCATGCCCCTGCCCGGCGAGCAGTCCTCCCTGCTGGACACCGATCCGGAGGGCCCCGGGGACGCCGATCCCCGCCTCCTCCCCGATGTCTCCGAGGTCACCGGCGGCGACGCCGACGACAACGGCATCCCCGACCATGCCGAGGAGATCAGGGACCGCTCCGAGGTCATCGGCACCTCACTGCGCTGGTTCTCCGGCTGGTGCCTGCGCTTCCTCGTCATCGCCGCCGCCGCCACCGTCCTGTGGATCGGTTCGGCGAAGATCTGGTCCGGCATCCTGCCGATCATCCTGTCGATCATCGTCTGCACGGTGCTGTGGCCCCTGGTCCGGCTGCTCCGCCGGTGGCACATCCCCAACGCGATCGCCGTCCTCTGCTCCATCCTGGTGTTCTTCGCCGCCTTCGTCGGCATCATCGCCGCCATCGCACCGAGCGTCGTCGACCAGGCCGAGGATCTGGTGGACAAGGGCTCCCAGGGCGTCCAGCAGATCCAGGACTGGTTCGCCGGTCCGCCGCTGAACCTGCAGAGCGACCAGATCGACAACGCCATCGACCAGGCGACCAACTGGGTCCAGAACCAGACCGACAAGATCACCGAGACCGCCATCTCCGGGGTCTCCGCGGTCACCTCCGCCGTCGTCACCCTGTTCGTCGTGCTGGTCCTCACGTTCTTCTTCCTCAAGGACGGCGAGAAGTTCCTGCCGATGGTCCGGCGCGTGACCGGACGCCGCGTCGGCTGGCACATCACCGAGGCCGCCACGCGCTGCTGGAACACCCTCGGCGGGTTCATCCGCACCCAGGCCATCGTCAGTTTCATCGACGCCTTCTTCATCGGCCTCGGCCTGGTGATCCTCGGTGTCCCGCTGGCCGGCCCGTTGGCGATCATCACGTTCTTCGGCGGGTTCATCCCCATCGTCGGTGCCTTCACCGCCGGTGCACTCGCGGTCCTCGTCGCCCTGGTGGCCAACGGTTTCACCACCGCGCTCATCGTCCTCGCGATCGTCCTGGCGGTGCAGCAGCTCGAGGGCAACATCCTCTCGCCGCTGCTGCAGTCCCGCGCCATGAAGCTGCACCCGGTCGTCGTCCTGCTCTCGGTGACCGTCGGTGGTGGCCTGTGGGGCATCATCGGCGCGTTCCTCGCGGTGCCGGTCGCGGCGATGATCACCGAGGTCCTGCGGTACATCGGCGACCTCACCGACCTGTCGACCGGGGAGAAGACGGCGGCGGAGATCGACTTCGCCACGGAATCCGGGGCCATGTCCGGGGCGTCCAGCGAGCGCGCGGCACAGCGCTGGCGCCGCTGGCGGGAGTCCCGCGACGGCGACCGGGGTTTCTCCCGTCTGCTCGCCCCGCTCCTGCCCGGCGACGGTACCGACAGCACAGCCGGCACAGCCGGCACAGCCGGCACAGCCGACTCAGAGAGTGACACACGAGACAGTGGGACCGGCGCGGCCGGTCGCTCCTCGGACCACTGAGGCAGATCCGGTAACATCGCCAGCCGTGACCACTGACACCAGCTCCCCCGAGCCCGTTCCCCAGAACCGGCGGGGTTTCATCCCCACGTGGGCGCCCGTGCTCATCATGCTGGCCGTGTTCTTCACCGGACTGGTCCTCGGCGATGCGGGAACCCCGTACGCGGTCCTGTTCGCTGTCGCCTGCCTGGTCTGCACCGCACTGGTCGAACTGCGCGGCATGTTCCTCACCGTCTCGCTGATCCCGGTGTACTGGTTCTGCGGGATAGGCGCGGTCGGCATGATCGGCGCCGACTCCTCCGGCAGCAGGAAGACACAGGTCATCACCGCCGCCTACCCGGCGGTCCAGCACTATATGTGGCTCCTGGCCACGTTCGTGGTGTGCCTCGTCGTCGCCCTGCTCCGCTACCGGCTGGACGCCGCGGCGCGCGAACGTACCCGCCGTGCCGCCCGCGCCCGCCGCCGTCGACTGCAGGAGGCGGATTCCGACAACCGTCGCGTCGCCACCCGCGCCCGCACCGTCGAACGGCCCGCCGGTCCCCGACCGTCGGCCACGGCCCCTGCCAGGAGTAAGACCACGAGTCCGACCAAGAGTCCGACCACGGCGGCGACCCCCGCCAGCCCCGCAGCCGGTCCGGCCGCGGCACCCGAGCGCCCGTCCGTGCGGTCCCGCCACTCGCTCGACGAGGAGGAGAGCACCCCCTCCCCCGCCACACCCCCGACTGCCGGGGAGAGCCGTACCCGGTCCGCCGCCGAGCTGCGGGCCGCCAGTGAGCGCCGCCGGAACCGGCACAGCGACCAGCCGGCGCCGGAGCGCCGTCCCCGCCGTTACCGGGCGGCCGACCGTCCCCTCGACCTCGACGACTGATCCGCCGCCGGGCGGTGCGGACGCAGCTCCCGGGGCAACGCGAATGTCGTCGTCTCGGTGGCCGTGGTGATCTCGTCGGTGTCCGAGAATCCCAGGTCCGCCAGGGTGTCCAGGACACCCTCGACGAGGATCTCCGGTACCGAGGCTCCGGACGTCACCCCCACTGCCTGCACCCCGTCGAACCAGGCGAGGTCAAGTTGTGCGGCGAAGTCCACGAGGTGGGCGTCCCCCGCCCCGTGCTGCAGCGCGACCTCGACGAGCCGCTTCGAGTTCGACGAGTTCGCACTGCCGACGACGATCATGAGGTCCACCTGCGGGGCGATCGCCTTGACGGCGATCTGACGGTTCTGGGTGGCGTAGCAGATGTCGTCGCTCGGCGGGGTCTCGATCCACGGGAACCGTTCCTGCAGCAGCCGGACGGTCTGCACCGTCTCGTCGACGCTCAATGTGGTCTGTGACAGCCACACGAGTTTCGTGTCCCGGTCGAACGACAGGGCATCGACGTCGGCGGCACCGTCGACCAGGTGGACGGCGTCCGGTGCCTCGCCGGCTGTGCCCTCGACCTCCTCGTGGCCGTGGTGACCGATGAGCACGATCTGGTAGCCCTGCTTCACGAACCGGCGGACCTCGTTGTGGACCTTGGTGACCAGCGGGCAGGTCGCGTCGAAGGTGCGCAGGTCCAGGCTCCTCGCCCGCTCCCGGACCGCGGGTGAGACCCCGTGGGCGGAGAAGACGACGTTCGCGCCCTCCGGGACGTCGTCGGTCTCGTCGACGAAGATCACGCCGCGCTTCTCGAAGGTCTCCACGACATACCGGTTGTGGACGATCTCCTTACGCACGTACAGCGGGGCGCCGTGCAGGTCGAGGGCCCTGCTGACGGTGTCGACGGCGCGGTCGACCCCGGCGCAGTACCCCCGCGGTGCGGCCAGGTACACCTTCCGCCCCGTCCCGGGTGTCGCCGGTGCGGGCGTCGCAGCTCCGGCTGCCACAGGCTCAGTCATACCGCCCATACTAACGAACCACTACACTCTCAGTCATGTCACAATCCGTACCGCACCAGGCCGGAGAGACGGGGGGACCCACGTCGGCGGAGAGCCCGTGGCCGGTCCACGTGGTCAACGAGAAGGTCAAGGGCTGGATCGAGCGGCTGGGCCACCTCTGGGTCGAAGGCCAGGTCACCCAGGTCAACATGAAGCCGTCGTGGAAGCTGTCCTACATCACGCTGCGTGATGTCTCGGTCGAGCAGTCCATCGAGCTGACCTGCGCCACCCGGACCCTCCAGTCGATGCCCACCCCGCTGAAGAACGGTGACCGGGTCATCGTCTTCGGCAAACCCGCGTACTACATGGGTCGCGGGAAGTTCTCCCTGTGGGTCTCCCGGATCCAGCACATGGGGGTCGGCGAACTGCTCGCCCGGATCGAACAGCTCAAACGGGCCATGGCCGCCGAGGGTCTGTTCGACGTCAGGCTGAAGCGACCGCTGCCGTTCCTGCCCCACCGCATCGGGCTGATCACCGGTCGGGGGTCCGCCGCCGAACGCGACGTCCTCTCGGTCGCCCGGGACCGGTGGCCCGCGGTCGAGTTCGAGGTCGTCAACACCGCCGTCCAGGGTGCCCAGGCCGTCCCGCAGGTCATCGCCGCCCTCGACCAGCTGGAGGCAGACCCGCGGGTCGACGTCATCATCGTCGCGCGCGGCGGCGGCTCGGTGGAGGACCTGCTGCCGTTTTCCGAGGAGACACTCGTCCGGCACGTCAGCACGATGACGACACCGGTCGTCAGCGCCATCGGGCACGAACCGGACACGCCCGTCCTCGACAACGTCGCCGACCTGCGGGCCGCGACCCCCACGGACGCCGCGAAGCGGGTCGTCCCGGATGTCGCCACCGAACGCGCCCTCATCGACGAACTGCGGTCGCGGGCGGCGGCCGCCCTGCGGTCCTGGGTCGCCAATGAACGTCGCGGGCTGGCCAACGTCCGTTCCCGTCCGGTCCTCGCCGATCCGATGCTGCCGATCAGCCGGCAGCAGGACATCATCACTGAGGCACGCACCCGTAATGACCGCGCACTGGGCGTGCTCGTACGCTCCGCCCGCCAGCAGATCGAGTCACTGAGCGCCCGGGTCAGTGCCCTGGGGCCCTCCCAGACGTTGCGCCGCGGCTATGCGGTCGTGCAGGTCGTCCCGCAGGACCACAGCCCGGCCGAGGTCGTGACGACCGTCGACGCCGTCCACCCGGGCTCCCAGCTGCGCATCCGCGTCCTCGACGGCAGCATCACCGCGGCGGCACTGGGCGTCACGCCGACGGCACCGGCCACCGAACCCGAAACTGCATCCGAATCTTCACCTGAACCTGCATCTGAACCGACCGACCCCACCACCTCCGGAGACACCGATGACTGAACCGACACAGCAGCAGACCTTCCGCCCCCTCGACGATCTCAGCTACGAGCAGGCCCGCGACGAACTCGTCGAGGTCGTGAAGATCCTCGAACTCGGCCAGATGAGCCTCGACGAGTCCCTGCGCTACTGGGAGCGTGGTGAGGAACTCGCCGCATACTGCGGCCGCTACCTCGACGGTGCCTCGAAGAAGGTCGAGGAGGCTCTCGCCCGTCGTGACGGCGAGGGACAGGGCCGGGAACAGGGTCCGGAACAGGGACAGGCGTAGTTACAGCGGCTGAGCCTTCACCACGGCGTCCGCCAGGGTGGCGAACTGGTCGTCCCCCGCGGTCCCGGTGAGCAGCAGCCGGGCGTCCCCGGTGTCGGCGACCCACAGCGGGCGGGCGTCGTCGCCCGTCCAGATCTGCCAGGTGACGTCCTTCCCCGTCGAGGACGCCGTGGCCGGGGTCACGTGTTCCCCGGTCTCCTCGCGGATGCCGTCGTCCTTCTCGTCCATCGCGTCCACGGCCCTGTCCGTCGCGGCGTCCGTCTGGGTCAGGGAGATGAACTCCTTCCCGTCGATGACCCAGCCGGCCACCGAGGACGGCTGTCGGTCGACGGTCACGCGGCGCCCGGAGTTCGGCACCCAGTTGTCGGGCAGGGCCGGGAGCCGTACCGGGACCGAGAGACCCTGCGCGTCGGTCTTCAGGATCGTCTCGATGTCGACCTCCTGGACCGCCCCCTCCCTGTCGGCCGGGCCGGGGTTGAAACTGCACAGCCCGGTGAAGCCGACGGAGATGACCATCACCACCGCCAGGACCGCCAGCGAGATGATGAGGTCCCGGGTGTTGCTGAACAGTTTCGGCTTCGCGATCTTCACCCGCCCGATTATGTCAGACCTCCCCCGGACCCCTCATAACGGAGGTGGAGCCGACCTGTATCACACGGCCGACGGGGAACGTGGAACAATAGGACCGTACGGAATATTTCCCGACAGTATCGAAGAAAGATGGTAGTCATGGCGGCAGAATCCAGCCTCCCCACTGAAGTTCCCCTCAAGGAGCCGGACCGGAACCTGGCGATGGAGCTCGTCCGCGTCACGGAAGCCGCCGCCCTGGCATCCGGTAAGTGGGTCGGCCGCGGGATGAAGAACGAGGGCGACGGTGCCGCCGTGGACGCGATGCGCACCATGATCAACACGGTCCAGATGGACGGCGTCGTCGTCATCGGCGAGGGCGAGAAGGACGAAGCCCCGATGCTGTTCAACGGCGAGCACGTCGGTACCGGCGAAGGTGCCGCCATCGACATCGCCGTCGACCCGGTCGACGGCACCACCCTGATGTCCCAGGGGCGTCCGAACGCCATCTCGGTGCTGGCCGCCGCCGAGCGCGGCACCATGTACGACCCCTCCGCGGTGTTCTACATGAAGAAGATCGCCGTCGGCCCGGAGGCCGCCGGCGTCATCGACATCTCCGCCCCGGTCGCCTACAACGTCGACGCGGTCGCCAAGGCCAAGGGCGTCCACCCCAACGACGTCACCGTCGTCGTGCTCGACCGGCCGCGCCACGAGCAGCTCATCTCCGAGATCCGCGCCGCCGGCGCCAAGGTCCGGCTCATCGGTGACGGCGACGTCGCCGGCGCCGTGCACGCCGCGGAATCCTCGAGCTCCGTCGACATCATGATGGGTACCGGCGGCACGCCGGAGGGCATCATCACCGCCTGCGCCATGAAGTGCATGGGCGGCGAGATCCAGGGCATCCTCGCCCCGAAGGACGACGCCGAGCGGCAGAAGGCGCTCGACGCCGGCCTCGACCTGGACACGGTGCTCACCACCGCCGACCTGGTCAAGTCCGACAACTGCTACTTCGTCGCCACCGGCGTGACCAACGGTGACCTGCTGCGCGGTGTCGCCTACCGGAAGAACGGCGCCAGCACCCACTCGCTGGTCATGCGCTCGCGGTCCGGCACGGTCCGTCGCGTCGAGGCCCTCCACCAGCTGGAGAAGCTGCGGGCCTACGAGGTCCAGGACTACGTGTAACCGTCGTCCGACCCGGCCGCGGTGGGGACGCCCCCACCGCGGCCACCAGTAGTACAGGTTCACCTCACCCCTGAAGCGGGGTGCGCGGTGCGACCCTCACCGGCGGTGCGCCACAATGGTCTCCGTCACATCATCAAGTAAAGGACATGACAGGACACATGAGCGAGCAGGAATTCCGCATCGAGCACGACACGATGGGCGAGGTCAAGGTCCCGGTCAACGCCCTGTGGCGTGCCCAGACCCAGCGTGCCGTGGAGAACTTCCCGATCTCCGACCGCCCCCTGGAGGCCACCCAGATCCGCGCCATGGGCCTGCTGAAGGCCGCCTGCGCCCAGGTCAACAAGGACTCCGGCGCACTCTCCGCCGAGAAGGCCGATGCCATCATCGCGGCCGCCAAGGAGATCGCCGCGGGCACCTACAACGACGAGTTCCCGATCGACGTCTTCCAGACCGGGTCCGGCACCTCCTCCAACATGAACACCAACGAGGTCATCGCCTCGCTGGCGAAGCAGAACGGTGTGGAGATCCACCCGAACGACGACGTCAACATGGGCCAGTCGTCGAACGACACGTTCCCGACCGCCACCCACGTCGCCGCCACCGAGGCCGCCGTCACCGACCTCATCCCGGCCCTGTCGCAGCTCAAGGACTCGCTCGCCGCGAAGTCCGCCGAGTGGGAGCACATCGTCAAGTCCGGCCGTACCCACCTCATGGACGCCGTGCCGGTCACCCTCGGCCAGGAGTTCGGCGGCTACGCCCGCCAGATCGAGGCCGGCATCGAGCGCATCGAGGCCACCCTGCCCCGCCTCGGTGAGCTCGCCATCGGCGGCACCGCCACCGGCACCGGCCTGAACACCTCCGCCGACTTCGGTGCGAAGGTCACCGAGGAGCTCAAGAAGCTCACCGGCGTCGAGCAGCTGAAGGAGGCGAAGAACCACTTCGAGGCCCAGGCCGCCCGCGACGGTCTCGTCGAGTTCTCCGGTGCGATGCGCACCATCGCCGTGTCGCTGAACAAGATCGCCAACGACATCCGTCTCATGGGTTCCGGCCCGCTGACCGGCCTCGGCGAGATCCACCTGCCGGACCTCCAGCCGGGCTCCTCCATCATGCCGGGCAAGGTCAACCCGGTGCTGTGCGAGACCGCCACCCAGGTCGCCGCCCAGGTCATCGGCAACGACGCCGCCATCACCTTCGGTGGCGCCCAGGGCCACTTCGAGCTCAACGTCTTCATCCCGATGATGGCGCGCAACGTCCTCGAGTCCGCCAAGCTGCTGGCCAACACCGCCCGCGTCTTCGCCACCCGTCTCGTCGACGGCATCGTCCCCGACGAGAACCGCATGCGGACCCTGGCCGAGTCCTCCCCCTCGATCGTCACCCCGCTGAACTCCGCGATCGGCTACGAGGCCGCCGCGAAGGTCGCGAAGACCGCGCTGAAGGAGGGCAAGACCATCCGCCAGACCGTCATCGACCTGGGCTTCGTCCCGGAGAAGCTGTCCGAGGAAGAGCTGGACAAGCGCCTCGATGTGCTGGCCATGGCCAACACCGACCGCGACTAGTCGTCGGTCCGCCCGGACCACCACGGTGGCCCCCGGGCACACCCCGTGGCGGGACAGACACCCGGGAACGTGGTCTCCGTGACCATGTTCCCGGGCGTCTGCCGTCCCGCTACAGGAAGATGAGGCTGAGGACGCCGACCACGGCGACAGCGCCGACCAGGGACGCCACGGAGAAGCCGATCGCCAGCGGCCGCTTCTTCACGAGCCAGGCGACGACGGCACAGATCAGGGACACGAGCGCCACGCAGACCGGGATGAACGCCGTCGCCACCCAGCCGGCGCAGTCGCCGCCGTCCCCGTCGTCGGTGCACATCGCGGACAGTCCCAGCAGCATCAGGGACATGAACCCGCCGACGGCGACCCCCAGGACCGAGAACACGGTCGCCAGAATCCGGAGCACCAGCACCGCCGGGTCCGGCCCCGCCGGTGCCAGCAGGGGTGGCCCCCACTCCGGTGCGACCGGGGCAGGACCGGCCGGCCCCGGTCCCGGGTACGGCCGGAGAGGGCCCTGGCCCTGTCCCGGCACATGGCCCTGTCCCTGCGGTGGCCCCGGTCGTCCCCACTGATCATCCACGGCAGATCCCACTCCGTTCTTCCCCGACCGCCCCTCCGGCAGCCACCTTGTTTCCCCGGACAATACAGCACCTGAATCACCCCCTCGCCGGAACCGGGAGCCCGGCGCCACCGCGTCCGGCGCACCTACCCTGGGGACCATGCACACTTCCCGACCCCCGCTCCCCGACCACATCAGCGTCCGCGGTGCCCGGGTGAACAACCTGAAGGACGTCGACGTCGACATCCCCCTCAACAAGCTGGTGGGCATCGCCGGGGTGTCCGGGTCGGGCAAGTCCTCCCTCGCCCTCGGCGTCCTCTACGCGGAGGGTTCCCGCCGCTACATCGAGGCACTGTCGACCTACACCCGCCGCAGGATGGCACAGTCGGCCCGCGCCGACGTGGACGCCGTCGAACACGTGCCCGCGGCCCTCGCCCTGCGCCAGCGGCCCGGTGTCCCGGGTGTCCGCTCCACCTTCGGCACGTCGACCGAACTGCTCAACGTCCTGCGTCTGATGTTCTCGCGGCTGAGTTCCCACCGCTGCCCGAACGGCCACCGCGTCCCGCCCTCGCTGGCCGTCGCCGCGGAAACTCCCCTGCTCTGCCCGCAATGCGGGGCCGAGGTCCACGCGCCCGGCGCGGAGGCGCTGGCCTTCAACTCCGCCGGCGCCTGCCCACGGTGCGGCGGCACCGGGTCGGTCCGGACCGTCGATGACGCCACCCTGGTCCCCGACCCGTCGAAGTCCCTGGATGACGGTGCCGTGGCACCCTGGAACATGTTCGGATTCAATGTCCAGCCCGCCATCGCCCGCGAGTTCGGGGTCCGTACCGGTGTGCCGTGGCGGGATCTGACGGCGGCGGAACGGCAGATCGTGCTGGACGGTCCCGAGGAGAAGAAGCACATCACCGTGACCTCGGTGAAAGGTGTCCACGATCTCGACTTCACCTTCCGCAACGCGCGGTTGACCGTGCTGAAGGAGCTGGAGCGGGCCGGGGCGGACGAGTCCGGCAAGCGGCTCGCCCGGGTGGACCGGTTCCTGTCCACGGGGACCTGTCCGGACTGTGGCGGGACGCGCCTGTCAGCGGCGGCCCGCACCCCGCAGATCGCCACGGCGGACGGGTCCCGGAATCTCGCGGAGGTCACGGCGATGCCGCTGCACGACGTCCTGCGGTGGTCGGACGGTGTGGCGGACGCCCTGCCGGAGGAGATGCGTCCGATGGCCGGGCGGCTGGTCGACACGCTGCAGTCCATGGCACGCCGGCTCACCGAACTCGGTCTGGGCTACCTCTCCCTGGACCGGGCGGGATCGACCCTGTCGACCGGGGAACGCCAGCGCGTCCAGCTCGCCCGCGCGGTCCGCAACCGCACGACCGGGGTGCTCTACGTCCTCGACGAACCGTCGATCGGGCTGCACCCGGCGAATGTCGAGGGTCTGCTCGGGGTGATGGTCGACCTGCTCGCCGACGGGAACTCCGTCGTCTTCGTCGACCATGACGTCCAGGTCCTGCGCCGCGCCGACCATCTCGTCGAGATCGGGCCGGCCTCCGGCGCCGACGGCGGGACGGTCATCGCCTCCGGGACCGTCGACGATCTCGTGGCGTCCGGCGCCTCCAGGTTGGCGGGGTTCCTCACCGGTGCCGAGGACGTCGTGGTGCGGCCGCGCGGGGCCGCCGGGGAGGTCTTCTCCCGGGGTCGGCTCCGGTTGTCGACCACGGCGGTGCACACCGTCCATCCGTTGAGCGTCGAGTTCCCGCTCGGCCGGCTGACCGCGGTGACCGGCATGTCCGGGTCCGGGAAGACCACGCTGGTCCTCGAATCCCTGGTGCCCGCGTTGCGCGGGGAGTCGGTCGACCATGTCACCGCACTGGACGCCCCGGCCGGGACGCGGGTGCATGTGGTGGACGCCACGCCGATCGGCATCAACGTCCGCTCGACGGTCGCGACCTACTCCGGTGTCATGGATGATCTCCGTGCCGCCTACGCCCGGCTGCCGGAGGCGAAGGCCGACGGGCTCACCGCGAGCGATTTCTCCTACAACACGGGGTCCCGGAAGCACTCGCTGGCCTGCCCCCGCTGTGAGGGCACCGGCCGGATCTCACTCGACGTGCAGTTCCTGCCGGACATCGACATCCCCTGCCCGGACTGCCACGGCACCCGCTATGCCCCGGCCGCCGCACGCTACCGCCGCAACGGGGTGAGTCTGCCGGAGCTGCTCACCATGACGGTCGACGAGGCGCTCACCGCGGTGGCGGGACTGCGCAGGGCCCACCGTCGTCTCGCCGCCTTCGCGGACCTCGGACTCGGCTATCTCACCCTGGGGGAGGCGACACCGGAACTGTCCGGTGGCGAGGCGCAGCGGCTGAAACTGGTCAATGAACTGCACCGGGACCAGTCGGACGCGGTGTTCGTCCTCGACGAGCCGAGCGTCGGCCTGCATCCGCTCGACGTGCGTACCCTGCTGCAGGTTCTCCAGCGGCTGTGCGACCGGGGCGCGACGGTCATCGTCATCGAGCACGATCTCGACATGGTCGCCAATGCCGACCACATCGTCGACATGGGCCCGGGCGGTGGCGCGGACGGCGGCAGGATCGTGGCCACCGGCACCCCGGAGGAGGTCGCCGCGGACCCGGACTCGGTCACCGGACGGTACCTCCGGGCCCACCTGTACGGTGAGTCGCATGACAATCACCGCAGCCGCTGACGGATCCGCTCTCGGCAACCCCGGCCCCGCCGGGTGGGCCTGGTACATCGACGACGACACCTGGCGGGCCGGGGGCTGGCCGCACGGCACGAACAACATGGGGGAACTCAAGGCGGTGCTCGACCTGCTGGAGTCCACCGCGGACGCCGGCCTGGCCGACGAGGAGCTGCTCGTCCTCTGCGACTCCCAGTACGTCATCAACTCGGTGACGAAGTGGATGGCCGGCTGGAAGCGGAAGGGCTGGAAGAAGCGCGACGGCAAGCCGGTGCTCAATGTCGAACTCATGAAGGCCCTCGATGCTGCCCTGCAGGGCCGGCGGGTGCAGTTCGAGTGGGTGAAGGGGCATGCCGGCCATGCGATGAATGAAGCGGCCGACCGCCGGGCGAACGCTGCGGCCACCGCGTTCCAGAAGAAGCAGGCGCCGCAGGAGGGCCCGGGGTTCAGCGGTGCCGGTGCGGGGGCCGCCGCGGCGTCCTCCCCCGCCGTCGCTCCCGCCGCGCCGGCCGCGGGCGGGGTCGCCGACAGTGACACAGGCAGTGAGGTGGGCAGTGACACAGATGACGTCGTCGCCCGGGAACTCGCCCTGCTCTCCGATGCCGTCCGCGGCGACCGGGACCTCGCCGGCCGGCTGCTCCACCCGGAGATGACGGAGACCGGCGCGTCCGGACGCCGATACACCCGGGACGAGGTCCTCGACACCCTGTCCCCGCTGGTCGGATTCGATGCCGTCGACCAGGTCTGCGCCGCCGACATCACCGCGGAGCGGATCGCCCCGGCTGTGATTCTGCTCACCTACACCACTTCGGGGGCGAGCGGGACCGTTCACCGGTCCTCCCTGTGGGTCCGCGACGGTGAATCCTGGTTACTGCGCCACCACCAGGCAACTCCCGAACAGTGACCGGCCGACGGATTAGCCGTCACCGGCGTCCGGCGCAAGGGGGCTCCCCCGTCCGCGGGTCGACCGGTGGCAATTTTGCATTGCGTGCAAGAATGCACCGGGTGTACAACAGTCTCTCGTGACTGAAAGAGAAACCGACTGCCCTGGACTGCGGGAACGCAAGCGCCGGGAGACGAGACTGCGCATCGAGGACTGTGCCACTGAGCTGATCCTCGACCGCGGTTTCCACGATGTCACGCTCGAAGAGATCTGCGAGAAGGCCGGCATCAGTCGCCGCACCTTCTTCAACTACTTCAACTCCAAGGACGAGGTCGCCGCCGGGACGGGTGTACCGCCCCTGTCCCGGGACGATCTCGACACCTTCGCCACCACCGATTCGGACAATGTCGTCCGCGACATCCTCCGCTACATCGGCGACTGTATCGACAGTGACCCGGACCGCTCGCTCAGGTACTCCCCCGACCGGGAGACCAGTATGAAGGTCCGGGCACGCCGGCGGCGGATCGTCAATGAAACCCCGGAACTGATGATCTCCGGCATGCGCCGGTTCGACCAGCTCGCGGGATCCGTCCTCGACACGATCCGCCGTCAGCTCACCGGGTTCCCCGACAACCGGAAGGCCACCGACCTCACGGTCGACCAGGAGGCACTGCTGCTGACCTCCGTCATCCGTCAGGTTCTGGTGGCCGGCCCCCTCGTCTACGGAACCGAGGACGACACCCGGACCGAGACACTGAACCGGACCGGACGTCAACTCACCCGTCTCGCCGCCGCCTACAGCGACGGCTGGGACTGACATCCACACTGCACGACCGCCGTACGCCACCGCGCACGGCAGAAGAGAACTTTAACGAGGACATCAATGGAAAAACTCACGGAAGAGCAGTCCACCGCTGCGTCCCCGACCCCGGACGCACCCGCGGCGTCGCACAACAATGTGCCCCTGGTTTTCAGCTGTCTTGTCCTGGGCATGCTGCTGGTCTCGCTCGGCCAGACGATCTTCGCCACCGAACTGCCGACCGTCGTCGGCGAGCTCGGCGGCACCGACCAGCAGAGCTGGGTCATCACCGCGTTCCTGCTGGCCCAGACCATCGGTCTGCCGATCTACGGCAAGCTCGGTGACCAGGTCGGCCGCAAGCCGCTGTTCATCTTCGCCCTGACCATGTACCTCATCGGATCCCTGGTCGGTGCGCTCGCCCCGAACATCTGGATCATCATCGTCGCCCGCGCCATCCAGGGCATCGGCGGCGGCGGCATGATGGTGCTGTCCCAGGCCATCATCGCCGACGTCATCCCGGCCCGGCAGCGCGGCAAGTACATGGGCATCATCGGTGCGGTCTTCGGCTTCTCCAGTGTCCTCGGCCCGCTGCTCGGTGGTCTGTTCACCGACGGTCCCGGCTGGCGCTGGTCACTGTGGTTCAACATCCCGATCGCCGTCATCGCCATCGCCATCACGGTCTTCGCCATGCACATCCCGAAGCGCGGCCACGGTGCGAAGCTGGACCTCTGGGGCACGCTGTTCATGGCCGGTTTCGCGACCTGCCTGATCCTGTTCATCACCTGGGGCGGTAAGGACTACGCCTGGGGTTCCGCGACCATCATCGGTCTGATCATCGCCACCGTGGTCTGCGCGGTCCTCTTCCTCTTCGCCGAGTCGAAGGCCGAGTCGCCGATCATCCCGCTGGCCCTGTTCGAGAACCGGAACTTCCTGCTGTGCACCGGCGCGGGCCTCGTCATCGGCGTGGTCATGCTCGGCACGCTGGCCTACATGCCGACGTACATCCAGATGGTCCACGGTCTGAGCCCGACGAAGGCGGGACTGATGATGATCCCGATGGTCGCCGGTCTCATGCCGACCTCCATCGTCATCGGCTTCATCGTCAGCCGGACCGGCCGCTACAAGTGGTACCCGGTCGTCGGCATGTTCGTCGTCGCCGTCGGCCTGTTCCTGCTCGGCGGTCTGGAGACCCACGACGGTCTGGTCCACCTGGGTCTGGTCCTGTTCGTCTTCGGTTTCGGTATCGGTATGGCGATGCAGATCCTGGTCCTCATGGTCCAGAACGCCTTCCCGGTCGCCATGGTCGGTACGGCCACCGCCTCGAACAACTTCTTCCGGCAGATCGGCATGTCCGTCGGCTCCGCCGTCGTCGGTTCGGTGTTCACCTCCCGGCTGGCGGACAACATGGGTGACCGTGTCCCCGGTGCCATGCAGCAGCTCGGTGACAAGGCCAAGGACTTCATGTCGATGTTCTCCGGTGACAGTCACAGCCTGACCCCGGGCATCGTCGACTCGCTGCCGGGACCGCTGCACGAGGCGATCACCACCAGCTACAACGATGCGCTGGTCCCGATCTTCACCGTGCTCATCCCGTTCGCGATCGTCGCCGGTGTCATCCTCTTCTTCACCCGTGAGGAGAGGCTGAAGGACGAGGTCGAGTAGAGCGTCACACCCCCGTCACGATCTGCACGAGGCCCCGGTCACCGTCACGGTGACCGGGGCCTCTGCCGTGTCCGGTGCGTCCGCCGGACTTCCTGTCAGGACGCCGCCGCGTCCGTCGTCCCGTCGCCGTTGACGACACGGTCATGGTATTCCGGGTGGGCCGGGCCCCCTTCGAGCACTTTCTCGAAGCTGACGATGTCCCGCCAGCTGCCGGCCATCGGACCGTAGGTCATCTTCGCCATGGTGTGCGCGACCCCGATCTCCTTGAAGCCGCGGGAGCGGTGCAGGTGCATCGAACCGGCGTTCTCCGGGAAGACGACGGCGTGCACCGCCCAGAAACCCTGCCCGGTGGCCTCCTCGATGAGGTGGTCGAGCAGCGCACCGGCCACGCCGCGGCCGGTGGCGTCCGGGGAGACGTAGACCGAGTCCTCGATCACGCCGCTGAACACGGCCCGGTGGGAGTACCAGGAGCCGGTCACCCAGCCGAGGACGGTACCGTCCTCGTCGGCGACGAACATGAGACCGGATCGACGGTAGGCGGTGAACTCCTCCCAGCTCACCGGTTCGGTCTCGTAGGTGGCATGGCCGGTGTCCATCCCGGCCTGCTGGATCGCCGTCACCTGAGGGTAGTCATCCTCGCGCATGGGGCGGATGGTGAAAGTCATGGGCGCATTGTACGGTCTTCACCCCTGCTCGAGCATGTCAGTGACGAGATCTGCGATGGCGGACCGTTCCGACCTGGTCAGGGTGATGTGGGCGAACAGCGGCTCCCCCTTCAGCTTCTCGATGACCGCCTGGATCCCGTCGTGGCGGCCGACCCGGAGATTGTCCCGCTGGGCCACGTCGTGGGTGAGCACCACCCGGGAGTTCCGGCCCGTCCGGGACAGCACGGTGAGCAGGACGTTGCGTTCCAGCGACTGTGCCTCGTCGACGATGACGAAGCTGTCGTTGAGGCTGCGGCCGCGGATGTGGGTCAGCGGCAGCACCTCGAGCAGCTCACGGTCGGCGATCTCGTCCAGGACGTTGTCGCTGACGATCCCCTCGAGGGTGTCGTACACCGCCTGGGCCCAGGGGTTCATCTTCTCGTCGGCGTCGCCGGGGAGGAAGCCGAGGTCCTGCCCGCCGACGGCGTACACCGGCCGGAAGACGACGATCCGCCGGTGCGTCCGCCGCTCCAGCACCGCCTCGAGTCCGGCGCACAGGGCGAGGGCCGATTTCCCGGTGCCGGCGGAGCCGCCGAGGGAGACGATGCCGACCTGTTCATCGAGTAGCAGGTCCAGGGCGATGCGTTGCCGGGCGCTGCGTCCCCGCAGGCCGAAGGCTTCCCGGTCGGAAACCTGTTGCAGCACGCCGCCGGCGGCGACGCGGGCGAGGGTGCTCTGGCTGCCGGAGACGAGCTGGACGCCGCAGTGGACCGGGAGATCGTCGGTGATCCCGGAGCCGTCGGCCACTCCCCCGGCATAGAGCTCGTCGATGAGGCCGGAGCGGACCTCCGCGCGGGACATGCCGTCATAGCCGGTGAACACGACGTCCTGGGCGCGGTATTCGTCGGCGGGGAGTCCGACGACGCCGGCCTTCACCCGCAACGGGACATCCTTCGTCACGAGGGTGACGTCGCCGCCGTCGGCCCGCAGGTTGAGGGCACAGGCGAGGATCCGGCGGTCATTGTCGCCACTGTCGCCGCTGTTGCCGCTGTTGCCGCCGCCCGCCGACAACCGCAGGCCGGCGGGCAGGACCCTGTCGTCGACATGGTTGAGTTCCACCCGCAGCACCCCACCGTCCGGACTGACCGGGACGCCACGGTCGAGTCTCCCACCGGCGCGCCGCAGATCCTCGAGGAGGTTGAGCGCCTGACGGGCGAACCAGCCGAGGTCCGGGTGATGGCGTTTGCCCTCCAGTTCGGTGATGACGACGACGGGGAGTACGACGGTGTGTTCGGCGAATTTCAGGGGTGCCCAGGGGTCGGACAGCAGGACGGAGGTGTCGAGGACGTAGGTCCGGACGGCGACAGGGGCCGCCGCGCACTGACCGTGGTCGGTGGCGGCGGCCCCTGCGGGACGCGGTGGTGAGGTCGTGGTGGTGTCGGTCATGGGGCCGACGCTAGCGCCGCGACGTGTGGCTCACACGGGTGTGAGATGAACAGTGTGTGAACCGTCGGACCGGTCCTATCCGGCTGTTTCTGCTGCGCCTTCTGCGCCTGCTGCACCTTCCGCACCGGCACCGGTGGCGGCCCAGGTGCCGGACTCGTCGGTGTGCCAGCCGACCGTGCCGTTCTGGAACTCCTGGTCCCAGCCGGAGGTCGCGTCGCCCTGTTCCGGAGCGGTCGGCAGGCCGACCGGGTTCTCCAGCGATCCCTGCGCGACCCAGGTCTCGGCGATCTTGCCGATGATCGGCTGGGCTCCGGTCTCCGGCGAGGTGGCGATGACGCCGTTGGCGAAGGTCGCCAGCGAATTGTCCCCGGAGGTCTCGAAGGAGGTGAAGGCGCCGAGTTCGCCGCTCTCTCCACCGGCCTGCTCGTAGGCGGCCTTGACCTCGTCGGGCAGCTGGTCGGCGGAGGTGACGTCACCGGCGGCGCCGGCGGCACCTGAGGCGCCTGCCCCCTCGGAAGCGCCGGCGGCCCCGGATGCGGTGGCGTCGGCACTGTCGGAGGCGCCGGATCCCGCCGCGGAGCTGGCCGAGGTCGAGGTGCCGGAGTCACCGGAATCGTCGTCGTCGCTGCAGGCCGCGGCGCCCAGGACGAGTCCACCGGCGGCGAAGACGGCGGCGGTCTTCATGGCGGCGGTGCGGCTGGGGCGGCGGAACGTGGTCTTCTTCACGGGATGCATCTCCTGTGTCGGTCGGGGGTCGCTTTTCTTAAAGCCGTACACTTAATGTGTATCAGAAATGGCGCCGACCGTGTGATGACTGTCACATAAATTCAGCGTGAACTTCCGTTCCGACGACCCCGGCAGATCCCCACGAACTGCTGGATGACCTCGTCGTCCCGGTCCCGGCGCCACACCAGACCGATGCCGGTCGGCGGCAGCCCGGCGAGTCCGCGGTGGGCCACGCCGCGCTGGTTCACCGCCCGGAGCAGCGGTCGCGGCGCGACGACGATGCCGACATTCGCGGCCACCACGGTCAGGTTCTCCCGGACCTGCGCCGGATCACAGCCCCGGTACAGCTCCATCTCGTCAGTCAGGTCGCCGGGCGTGGCGGTCTCGGTCTCGTCGAGCGCCCCGAGGGCGTGGTCCTTCGGGAAGGCCACGCCGGGCTGCTCCTCATAGAGCCGGACGCGGTGCAGGTCGAAGCGGTCGAGGTCCGCCGGGGTGAGATCGTCGAGTCCGGCGAACTCCCCTGAACCCAGCCCGCCGGACCACGCCGGCCCGGGGAACCTGGCGAGCGCGATGTCCGCAGTCCCCGCCATGATGTGCGCCAGTGGATCGTCGGCGGCCGCACCTGCCGCCCGCCATCCCGCCATCCGGTCGTCGAAGCGGCCGAACCATTTACCGGGGGCCGCTCCCGGAGTGAACACGACCTTGAGATAGCGCATGGCGCCATCCTATCGGCCAGCGGTACCGGCACCGGCCCCGCCCACTAGACTGATCGACCATGAGTGCCGCACCGTCGAATGAGATGAAGCCGCTGACCGCGGCGAAGAAACTGAAAATCTACCTGCCCGCCGCCCCGGAGGAGTTCCGCGGGACGCCGCTGAGCCACGAGGCGTTCGTGGAACTGCAGAAGAATCCCCCGGAGTGGCTGCAGACCCTCCGGCGGGAGGGCCCCCACCCCCGCGCCGAGGTCGCCCGCAAGCTGGGCGTGACCATCACGGCGCTGAAGAACAACGACATGGACCGCCCGCTGACCACCGCCGAGATCAAGGCACTGCTGGCCGATCAGCCGGAGTGGCTGCGGACGGCCCGGACCGCGCTCGCGGAGAACCGCGGCGCGTAGGTCCCGTCCCTGTTGTCCCGCCGGGTTACTTCAGACCCTTGGCGAGACGACGGGAGATGATCTCCAGCATGATCTCGTTCGGGCCGCCGTAGATCGGCTGGACACGCGAATCGAGGTAGTGCGTGGCGATCGGGTACTCCATCATGAACCCGTAGCCGCCGTGCAGCTGCAGCGCCGTGTTGACGACCTTGATCTGCAGCTCAGTGGTCAGATACTTGGCCATGGAGGCGGTGACCTCGTCGAGCTCACCCTTGACCTTGGCCGCCACGCAGGCGTCGACGAAGGACTGCGCGGACTGGATCTCCGTCGCCATCTTCGCCAGCTCCCACCGGTAGGCCTGGTGGTCGACGAGGCGGCTGCCGAAGGTCTTCCGGTCCTGGGAGTGCTGGTAGACGAGGTCGAAGGCGCGGCGCGAGGTGGCGATCGACCCGACGGCGATGGAGACGCGCTCCTGCGCCAGGTTGTGGCGCAGGTAGCCGAAGCCGGCACCTTCCTCCCCGAGGATGTTCTCGGCCGGGACGACGACGTTCTCGAAGTTGAGCTCGGCGGTGTCCTGGGCCTTGAGGCCGACCTTCTTCAGCGGACCGGTCTTGGTGTACCCGGGCATGCCGTCCTCGACGACGAGCAGCGAGACGCCGGCACGACCCTGGGCGGGGTCGGTGATGGCGACGACGATGGTGAAGTCGGCCTGGATACCGTTGGAGATGAAGGTCTTGGAGCCGTTGAGGACGAAGTCGCCGTCCTCGTTCTTGATGGCGGTGGACCGGATACCCGCCAGGTCCGCACCGGCACCCGGTTCGGTCATCGCGATCGCGCCGATCTTGTCACCGGCGCACAGCGGTGCGAGGTACTTCTTCTTCTGCTCGTCGTTGGCGAAGTTCTCGAGGTACGGGATGACCAGGTCGTTGATGACCTGGATCGAGACGATGACGGAACCGCAGTCGGCCTCGGCGAGCTCCTCGGAGAGGATCGCGTTGAAGCGGTAGTCGTCCATTCCGCCGCCGCCGAACTCCTCGGGGGAGGTCATGCCGAACAGGCCGAGCGAGCCCGCGGCCTTGTACATGGAGCGGTCGCAGAAGCCCTGCTCGTGCCACTTGTCGACGTTGGGCTTGATCTCCGAGTTGACGAAGTCGCGGCACGTCTCGCGGAACATGTCGTGCTCTTCTTCAAAAATGGTGCGGGGCAGGAAGTTCTTCATCCTCATCCTTCCGACGGAGGTGGTTGAGCGGGGCGACGACCTGCGTCGCACTGACATGTCCGGTGTGATCCATGTCTCCCGGTTGTTACAAAATCATACTAACCCTGCAGACCCCGTCCCGCGCAAACCTGGGCCGTTGTGGCGGGGGTGCCCGATCGCCCACTCTACGGATCCACCGCGCGCAGCCGACGGGGGGATGATGCGGGGGTGACCACTCGACGGTCGGCCATGACATAAACATTCCGCAGGTCAGACGACATTTTTCCGCTGCTCCGGTGAATTACGCAACGTTTATGTTGCCGAATTATTGACACGCTGCGTTAGGTCTCGCTAACCTCATGGGCGTGTCGAAGGCTAGTCACCTACGGCGCACTGCAGTTGTGGATCAGCCGCAACGGCAGACGGATACCAGGGTTCGGCCCCGGGACCCGCGACGATCCGGCTTCCTCTTCTCACCGGATCCGCGCCCCGGAGCTGCGGCACCTCCAACGCGCGCCCTGGACTGCAGTCCGTCCGCCACCGCGGCGAACCGGAAGTTTCGCTGCCGCGGATTCGTCACCCGCGGACACAGCGCTTCCACCCGAGGCCCCGGCCCCTGGCTCGTCACCCAGGGGAACCGGGGCCTCACTCTGTACGGTCACCCTGCGCAGCCTCACCGGGGGCCAATGGTCAGAATGCATGTCTTTTACCGGCCGACCCGGCCGGAGTTGTCCCGAGCTGACCCGATTCTGCGTTTCCGGTCCGACGGAACTGACCGATCCGGGTCAACTCGGGTCAGCTCGGGACACCGCGGCTCCACTGCGGTGGAGGCTGAGTCCGCAAAGCGGCGTCCGGCGGGACGTCCGGAGGATGCGCCGACATTCCGGCCTTCCGTTGCCACGGTCCGCTCGCTGTCAAGCTGTGTGGAGTCACCCGACCCTAAACCGTTGCTTCCTGCCTGTGATTGATGCCGACGACCTCCGCCGGCTTCCGGGTCCTCGGCCTGCCACGGAACCGCTCCGGATGCCGGTCGAAGTAGCGTTGCAGTGCATCATCCCGGCGCTGGTGTTTGGTCTTCCACGTCCCGTCGAAGACATCCTGCGGGCTGAACAACGCAACTCCCGAGTGCTTGTGGCAGGTGTTGTACCAGGGCACATACGACCGCAGGAACGTCCGGGCATCCTCGAGTGAGTCGAAGACGCCCGGGTAGTCCGGCCGGTACTTCATCGTTCGGAACTCTGACTCGGAGTACGGATTGTCGTTGGACACGTACGGCCGGTTGTGACTCATCTGCACACCATGGTCACTGAGCAGGTTCTTCAGGTCGTTGGACTTCATCACCGTCCCGTTGTCAGCGTGCACGACCCCGGGAGGTCCGTAGGCCTCGATCGCCTGGGAGAACATCTCGTTGACCAGAGACTTGTCCTCGCGGTCGGCGACCCGCCAGGCGATGATCATCCGCGAGTAGATGTCGATCACCGAGTA
The DNA here is from genome assembly GCF_007970465.1 of Corynebacterium nuruki S6-4. Classification (NCBI taxonomy): domain Bacteria; kingdom Bacillati; phylum Actinomycetota; class Actinomycetes; order Mycobacteriales; family Corynebacteriaceae; genus Corynebacterium; species Corynebacterium nuruki. Next base: position 62,150 of record NZ_CP042429.1, on the reverse strand, counting down.
CGCTTTGAACGTCTTCCGGGCGTACGGCGACTTCAGATCCGTGATGTCCCAACTCCACACCTGGTTCGGGCCGGTGGCGACCACCACCGGTGTGGGCCGCTTCTTCGACGTGCCGGTGCCCCTCGTCGGGGCAACCGGGCGGGTGGCCTGGTCCAGGTCACCGGCGATGCGCCACCAGGACCGCTTCGACGCGATCATGATCCCGGCGTCCCACGCGGTGGCGAACGCGTAGTCCACCGAATTGCCGGCCGCCCAGGCCAACTGGATCAATGCGGCGATGACCGCCCGGTCTGCCAGGTCGATGCGTGACTCGTAGGCCCGGTCGGCCTGGTGGACCGGATCAGCGACCGTGGTACGGGGCTGGTGACGGTAGTGCCACGTTGACCGGGCCAGGTCGACCAGGTTCAGTGCCTTGCGCAGAGATCCGAGGTATTCCGGGCGTTTCAGCTCGTTGACCAGGTCATTGTCGATCCTCAGGAATCGGAGGGCCTGGTCTGATCCGGGTTGTCGTCGGGCCCGTGCGCGTTCAAGTCGTGCAAGAGCCCGATAGCTTTTCCCAGTGCATCGTTGGTCGCCTCCAGTTTGGAGTTGGACGACTTCAGTTCGGCGACCTGTTTTTCCAGCTCGGCGATACGACGAGCTTCGGTGTCCTGCCGACTTGCGACGGCCCGGCGTTGGGAATTGGAGGATTTCACCCCATCACTGTCCCTGGGTACCAGTCCTTTGTCGATGTCCCCGTCGTAGACCGCGGAGCGCCATCGGCGGAGAACGCCGCGGGACACTTCCGTTCCTGCCAGCCATGTGGCCTTCGTGCCGTGGGGCTGCCGGTCGTATTCGTAGACGAACTCGCGGATCTGGTCGTTGGTGTAGCCCGGTGCGATGCTCATCGCCGGGGACTCCTTTCTGTGCGGGAGTCGGAGTGACTCACACACAGCCTGGCAAAGAGGGGTCACGGCGAATTGTCGGCGCAGACTCGGGGACATCGCGCCACGGCCCGCACCGGGGCCCGCTCACTCCCCGCGGAACTGCGGGGCCCGCTTCTCCAGGAAGGCCGCCATCGCCTCGGTGTGGTCCGCGGTGGTGAACAACCGCCGCTGGGCCTCCCCCTCTTCGTCGGCCCGCGCATTCACCGCGGCCGCATCCCGCACCAACGCCTTGATCTCCCGGTAGGACGCCGTCGGCCCGGTCGCGAACCGCTGAGCCAGCCCCGCGACCGCGTCGGCGAGCTCCGCCGGTTCCACCACCGAGGTGACGAACCCGAGCTCCGCGGCACGGGCGGCGGGGATCTTCTCGTCGAACAGCAGCAGCTCCAGCGCGCGGGCCTGTCCCACGGCGTCCGTCAACGACTGCGAGAGTCCGGAGTCGCTGGCCAGCCCCACCCCGGAGAACGCCCCCTTGAAACTCGCCGCAGCAGAGACCACGCGGAAGTCGCAGGCCATCGCGATACCCCAGCCGGCACCGGCGGCCGGCCCCTGCACCGCCGCAATGACGGGCACCGGGATCGACAGCAGGGCCGCCATCATCGGGTTGTACTCCTCGACGACCTTGCCGGTGCCGGTCCCCTCCCGGGCGTCGCGCAGCTGTTCCTTGAGGTCCTGGCCGGAGCAGAATGCCTTGCCGGCCGCGGCGAGAACGACGACGCGCACCGGGCCGCCGGCGGTCGAGGCCGCTGCGGCGTCGGAGAATGCGTCGATCAGCGCGAGACGCAGCTCCCGGTTCAGCGAGTTGTACGCGTCGGGGCGGTTGATGGTGATGGTACGGACGCCCGCGGCGTCCCTGATGTCGACAAGGCTCATGGAGGATGAGCCTACCGCGCCTACCGCCCCTGCCAGACTGCTTCGGCGTAGCGGGCCAGGGACTCCCCCGTCTGCGGGCCGAAGGACATCGCCTCGGCGTCCGGCAGGGCGATGACCCGCTGTTCCCGGCCGGCGGTCGTCTGCGCGACACCCGGCTGCCGGAGCAGGGCGTCCACCCCGCCCCCGGTGCGGACCGTGAGGATGATCTCGGGATCCATCGCGGCGAGTGCCTCGGCGGTCGCCGGGACCGAGCGGTCCACGCCCTGCTCCCCTGCGACATCGCGGCCGCCGAGGGCGGGGATCAGCGGGGCGCCGCCCGAGGGGCCGCCCATGAGCAGGAAGGTGCCGGTCCCGCGCTGGAACAGGAAGACCATCCGCGGGCGGTCCCCACCGGCGGATCCGGCGAGTCCGGCGACCGTGTCCTTCGCCCGCGCGATGCTCTCCGCGGACCGGTCGGCGAGCTTCTCCCCCACCTCCGGCAGTCCGACATGCCGGGCGACGGTCCGGATGTTGTCGGCGACCGTGTCCGGGTTGCGGGTCAGGTCGACCGTCTCGACGGTCACCCCCGCGCCGCGCAGCTGGGAGACCGCACCGGCCGACGCGCCGCCGGCCGGGTCCTTCTCGTCGATGAGGACCAGGCCGGGGTGCTGTTCCAGGACCGATTCGACGTCGATCTCGTGGCCGTGGCGGGTGACGACCGGGACATCGGCGAGTGCCGGCTCGGAGGACGCCACCGACCGCCCCACGATCCGGTCGGCGAGACCGAGCCCGTCGAGGATCCGGGTGAACGTCCCGTACTGGTCGAGGGCGACGATGCGGGCGGCTTCGGGACGCCCCTCCCCCGGATCGTCGGTCACCGGGGTGACATCACCCAGCGGGTCGACCTCCACGGGCCCGGTGGCAGCCGAGGCCGTGGCGGTGGTCCCGGGGCTGTCCTTCTGGTCGGCCGGGCTGCAGCCGGCGACCGTCACCGCCACCGGCAGGACGACGGCGAGCAGGGCGGCGGGAACGGAGACGTGGGACCGGATTTTCTTCACGGCCCCACTCTAACCCGCTAATGGAAATGATTGTCAATCAGGTCGACGCCGACATACGACATCTGGGTGAAGGCGACCGCCCCACCACCGGGCGTCACCGGCGCGCACAGGTCGGTGAGCACCCGGACGTCGAAGCCCTCGGCGACGGCGTCCAGTGCCGTGGCGCGGACACAGAAGTCCGTGGCGATGCCGCACACGTCGACCGCGTCCACGTCGTGATCCCGCAACCAGTCCGCGAGTGACGACTCCGGAGCACCTGCGGGATGCCCCTCGAAACCGGAGTAGGCGGCAGTGTGCTCACCCTTGAGGAACCAGGCGTCGATCAGCGAGGTGTCCAGCGCGGGGTGGCTCTGCGCCCCGTCACTGTCGGCCAGGCAGTGCACCGGCCAGGTCTCCTCGAAGTCGGGCGCCGTACCCTCCGGGGCGAAATGTCCCGCCGGGTCGATGTGCCAGTCCTTCGTCCCGACCACCGCACCGTACGTCCCGGCCTCGCGGGCGGCACGCAGGTACGTCGTGATGTCCGCGGCGACCTCCGCACCGCGGTCGGTCGCCAGGGCGCCGCCGGGACAGAAGTCGTTCTGGACGTCGACCACGATGAGGGCACGCACCGGTCAGGCCAGCTTCCAGTCCTCGAGGCCCGGGTACAGCGGGAACTGCTCGGCGAGCTTGTCGACCCGGGCGCGCAGCGCGGTGGTGTCCGCGTTCTTCCCCTGCACCAGGGCAGTGCCGATGATGTCGGCGACCTCGGTGAAGGCGGCGGCGTCGAGACCACGGGACGCCAGGGCGGGCGTCCCGATGCGCAGCCCGGAGGTGACCATCGGCGGGCGCGGGTCAAACGGCACCGCATTGCGGTTCACCGTGATGCCCACGTCGTGCAGCAGGTCCTCTGCCTCCTGGCCGTTCATCTCGGAGTTGCGCAGGTCGACGAGCACCAGGTGCACGTCGGTGCCGCCGGTGAGGACGTTGACGCCCGCCTCGACCGCGTCCTTCGCCGTCAGCCGCTCAGCGAGGATCTTCGCGCCCTCGAGGGTGCGGGCCTGCCGGTCGCGGAACTCCTCGGTCTGCGCGATCTTCATCGCCACGGCCTTGGCGGCGATGACGTGCATCAGCGGGCCGCCCTGCTGGCCGGGGAAGACCGCGGAGTTGATCTTCTTGAACAGCTCACGGTCGTTGAGCACGATCATGCCCGACCGCGGACCGCCGAGGGTCTTGTGCACCGTCGTGGAGGTGACGTCCGCGAACGGCACCGGCGAGGGGTGCAGCCCGGCGGCGACGAGCCCGGCGAAGTGGGCCATGTCGACCCACAGCTTCGCCCCGACCTCGTCGGCGATCGCGCGGAAGGCCGCGAAGTCCTCGTGGCGCGGGTACGCCGACCAGCCACCGATGATGACCTGCGGCTTCTCCTTGATGGCCTGCTCACGGACCTGGTCCATGTCCAGCCGCATCGTCTCCGGGTCCACCTGGTAGGCGGCCACGTCGTAGAGCTTGCCGGAGAAGTTCAGCTTCATGCCGTGGGTGAGGTGCCCACCGTGGTCGAGGGACAGGCCCATGATCTTGTCGCCCGGGTTCGCCAGGGTGGCGAGCACGGCGGCGTTGGCCTGTGCCCCCGAGTGGGGCTGGACGTTGGCGAAGCCGGCACCGAAGACGGCCTTCGCCCGGTCGCGGGCGAGGTCCTCGATGATGTCGACGTTCTCGCAGCCGCCGTAGTAGCGGCGTCCGGGGTAACCCTCGGCGTACTTGTTCGTCAGCACCGAACCCTGTGCCTGCAGCACAGCGCGCGGCACGAAGTTCTCGCTCGCGATCATCTCGAGCGTGTCGCGCTGCCGCGCGAGCTCTCCGGCGATGGCCGAGGCCACCTCCGGGTCGAACTCCCCGAGGGGGAGATTGTGCTGGGTGGTGTCGCTCATTGTCGTGAAAGACCTCTCACTGTCCGGCGGTACGGTTCCACCGGACATCCTAACGTGGGACCCCCGGAAACGATTAGCCGAATCCCGTTTCGGCGAGGACAATGATCGTCCATGCCGGAAATCAGCCCGTACATCGAGCTCGACCGCGCCCAGTGGCAGCAGCTCCGAAAGTCCATGCCCCAGGTCCTCAGCGAGGATGAACTCGAGGAGCTCAGGGGTGTCGGCGAGGACATCGACCTCGAAGAGGTCAGCGAGATCTACCTGCCGCTGTCCCGGCTCATCGATCTCCGGTTCCAGGCCATGCGGCGGCTCAACGAGGCCACCGAGACCTTCCTCGGTGAGGATCTGCCGAAAGTCCCGTTCATCATCGGCGTCTCCGGGTCGGTGGCCGTCGGCAAGTCCACCACCGCTCGACTGCTCCAGGTGCTGCTGCAGCGCTGGGAGTCCCGCCCCCGGGTGGACCTCGTCACCACCGACGGTTTCCTCTACCCCGCCGACGAGCTCAACCGGCGGCACATGATGGGCCGCAAGGGCTCCCCGGAGACCTACGACCAGAAAGCGCTGCTGCAGTTCGTCACCGCCGTGAAGTCCGGCGCCCCGGACGTCCCCGCGCCGATGTACTCCCACCGCACCTACGACCGGCTCGAGGAGGTGCATGTCGTCGACCGCCCCGACATCCTCATCGTCGAGGGCCTCAACGTCCTGCAGACCGGCCCGACCCTCATGATCTCCGACCTCTTCGACTTCTCCGTCTACGTCGACGCCGAGCGCTCCGACATCGAACGCTGGTACATCGACCGTTTCCTCAAGCTGAAGAATTCCGCGTTCAAGGATCCCGGCGCCCACTTCCACTACTACGCCGGACTCTCCGACGAGGACGCCCGGACCGTCGCCCGCGAGATCTGGCAGAACACCAACCTGCCCAATCTCATGGAGAACATCCTGCCGACGCGTGTCCGGGCGTCCCTCGTGCTCACGAAGGGGCCGGACCACCTCGTCGAGTCGGTCCGGATGAGAAAGATCTGACAGGTCTGACAGCCTACTTCCCGAACCGGCGGTGCCGGCCGGCGAAGTCCCGCAGCGCCCGCAGGAAGTCGATGCGCCGGAACGCCGGCCAGTAGGTCTCGGTGAACCAGATCTCCGAGTAGGCCGACTGCCACAGCAGGAATCCGGACAGCCGCTGCTCCCCCGACGTCCGGATGACCAGGTCGGGGTCGGTCTGCCCCGAGGTGTAGAGGTGGTCGCCGATCGCGTCATCGGTGATCCGTGAGCTCAGCTCGTCGGCGGGGACGCCCCGGGCGACCAGTTCGTCGACGAGCGCACGGGTGGCGTCCACGATCTCCTGGCGTCCGCCGTAGCCCACCGCGATGTTGACCCGCAGTCCGGTATGGTCCGCGGTGCGTTCCTCCGCGCAGGCGAGCCGCTCCCGCAGGTCCTCCGGCAGCAGGTCGGGCCGGCCCATGACGTGCAGCCGGAACTTCCCCTTCGCCTCGGCGAGTTCGTCGGAGACGTCGCCGATGATCCCCATCAGCAGATCGAGTTCCGCCCGGCTGCGTCGCAGGTTCTCCGTGCTCAGCAGGTAGACGGTGAAGGTGCCGATCCCCTGTTCGTCGCACCAGTTGGCGACCTCGACGATCTTCTCCGCACCGACCCGGTGGCCGTGGGAGACGTCGGCGAACCCGTTCTCCCGCGCCCAGCGTCGGTTGCCGTCGACGATGATCGCGACATGCCCCGGCCTCGGCTGGTCACGCAGTTCCCGGACCAGCCGGCGTTCGTAGAGGGGGTAGAGGATCACCGACCACCGGCCTCCCCGTCGTGGTCCCCATCATGGTCCCCGTCATGGTCGGAGCCTGCCCCGGCGTCCTTGCCGGTCCCTGTGCCGGTGTCCGTCCCGTCGCCGTAGCGGCGGGCGAACTCCTCCGGTTCCTCGGTCGGCCAGGCCTGGTCAGTGACCTCGTCAGCGGTCAGTCGCTGCTCCTCGGCCATCCGCCGGTCGATCTCGGCGATGTCGAAGGGGTCCATGCCGTGCTTCTCGGCGAACTGGCGGCGCCGTGTCATCGCCTTCATCCGGCGGTTGAACAGGTAGCCCACCACGAGGATCGCCACCAGCAGTGCGACGATCACCAGCAGTCCCACGGGGGACGCCTTCCCGAACTCGGGTCCCTGGGGCCCCTTGTTCACCTGTTCCTGGGCGAGGACGGTGTAGCTCAGGTCGGTCACGGACAGCGCACTGGTCATGGTCACAGCCTATCGGAGGAGAGTCCGGAATCCGGCACCACACCGGTGAACAGGTCGTCCTCCGGAAGCTCGGTCTTCACCCTGCTGCGGGCGAGTTCGAACTCCTCGGTCGGCCACAGCCGCTTCTGGAGGTCCATCGGAATCGCGAAGAAGGCCCCGTCCGGGTCGATCTGGGTGGCGTGAGCCCGCAGGGCGGCGTCCCGGGTCTCGAACCAGTCCGCGCAGTCGACGCGGGTCGTCACCCGCGGCATGATGTCCGGCATCGACTGCCAGCGCTCGAGGGCACCGGCCAGGGAACCGTCACCCTCCTCCATGTCGGCCTTCGCCATGACCTCGAACCGGCGCCGGACGAAACCGTGCGTGTAGTACAGCTTCTGCACCGCCCACGCCGGGCCGAGTTCGGGGTGGTAGTCGGCCCGGGCGGCGTCCTCGTAGGCGCGGACGGAGACCACGTGGGTCTTGATGTGGTCGGGGTGCGGGTAGCCGCCGTTCTCGTCATAGGTGATCATGACGTGGGGGCGGAAGTCCCGGAGCACGGCGACGACCTTCTGCGTGGCCTCCTCGGTGTCCGCGAGGGCGAAGCAGCCCTCCGGCAGGGGGGGCAGCGGATCCCCCTCCGGCAGCCCCGAGTCCACGTACCCGAGCCACCGGTGCTCCACACCGAGGATGCGGGCGGCCTCCGCCATCTCCGCGGGACGGATCTCGTCCATGTGCTCGGCGACGCCCGGCCGGTCCATCTTCGGGTTGAGGATGCTCCCCCGTTCACCCCCGGTGCAGGTCAGCACCATCACTTCCACGCCCTCGTGGGCGTACTTCGCCATCGTCGCCGCACCCTTGCTCGACTCGTCGTCGGGGTGTGCGTGCACCGCCAGCAGGCGCAGCCCGTCGCCGGGGGCGGCGCCGCCGCTGTTCCTGTCACCTGTGTTCTGCCGCATGCGGTCCATTCAACAACCGTGCCACGGCGGCGTCCAACTCCGTCGAACGACCGCCGTTTCCTGCCCCGACCGCGCGCAGCATACGATGGTCGCCATGAGCAAGGCGTCCTACGGCAATTCGCGGTCCTCCGGTGTGAGCGGCAAAGTCATCGTCATCGGCGTGATCGTGGTGCTGGTCGCCGCGGGCATCTTCATCTGGTCACAGTGGCGTGATTCGTCGGACGCCGACGTCTCCGGGACCGTCACCGGTTTCGAGACGGACACCGACGACTCGATCCAGATGAAACTCGACATCACCCGGGACGACTCGGACCAGCCCGCGTACTGCATCGTCACCGCCATGAACTACGACAAGGCCGAGGTCGGACGCCGCGAGGCGGTCGTCGCCGGCGGCGGGAGTGAGACGACCCGTCTCACCGTCGTCATCCCCACCCACGAGCGGGCCGTCGCCACCGACGTCTACGGCTGCTCCACCGTCTTCCCGTCCTACCTCGACGACCACACCAGCACGGACGACAGCACCACCGCCGGACAGTGACCGCACCGGTGCTACACTGTGCCCCGACACAAGCACCGACGCAGGAGGGCTCGACCGGACATGGCCGATAATCAGACGACCTGGCTGACCCAGGAATCCTACGACCGTCTCTCTGACGAGCTGACCGCTCTGAAGAACAACCGCACGGCACTGGCAGCGGAGATCAACGAGCGGCGTGAGGAAGGAGACCTCAAGGAGAACGGCGGCTACCACGCCGCCCGTGAGCAGCAGGGCCAGGAAGAGGCCCGCATCGTCTACCTGGAGGAGCTGCTCGACAGCGCCACCATCGGCGAGGCCCCGCAGGAGTCGGGCGTCGCGCTCGTCGGCTCCGTCGTCCACGTCTACTACGACGGCGACGAGGACGACAAGGAGACCTTCCTCATCGGGACCCGTGGGCTCGAGTCCTCGAACCCCGATCTGGAGACCTACTCGACGGACGCCCCGCTGGGCGCCGCCCTCATCGGCGCGAAGGAGGGCGAGACCCGCGAGTACCAGGTCCCGGCCACCGGCGGCACCGTGTCGGTCACGGTCGTCAGCGCCGAGCCCTACGACCCGGACCGCGACATCCCCCGCGACCAGCAGTAGCGTTCCTGCCGCACTGCCGTCCAGCGGCCTGCGGAAACCCCCGCCGGGAGTGACCCGGCGGGGGTTTCCGCATCTCCGGGGACGGTCAGGCACGGTCCGGGTTAATGGTCGGAATGTGTGTCTTTTACCGGAGTGTCACCGGCCGACCCCAGTCATAGTTGTCCCGAGCTGACCCGATTCTGCGTTTCCGGCCCGACGGAATTGACCGATCCGGGTCAACTCGGGTCAACACGCCTTCCTCGGGATGGCCGGCCGGTCGGTGGCAGCGCAACCGTCGGCATGGCAGACCAGACCCCACAGGCCGCCATCGGCGGCCCCCAGGCAGACACAGGCGCGCCACCGCATACGGAAGGGCCCGCCGACCATGACGGTCGGCGGGCCCTCCGGTGACAGGCGGCGCAGGTGCGCCGACGGTCAGTCGCCCTGCAGCATCGACAGAACGCGGAGAATCTCGGTGTACAGCCACACCAGGGTGACCGCCAGTCCGAGGGCCACACCCCACGCCATCTTCGAGGGGGCACCGGCACGGATCAGCTTGTCGGCCGTGTCGAAGTCGAGCAGGAAGCTCATCGCGGCGAGACCGATGCACACCAGCGAGAAGATCCAGCCGAGGGCACCGCCGTCGCGCAGCGGGCCGGCACCGTCACCGAAGAAGGAGATGACGAGGTTGCCGAGGGCCAGGACAGCCACGCCGATCAGCGCGCTGAGCATGAACTTCGTGAACTTCGGGGTGACGCGGATGGCACCGGTCTTGTACACGACGAGCATGCCGAGGAACACACCGACGGTCCCCAGGACCGCCTGGAAGATCAGTCCGGCGCCGCCGGCGCCGCCGATCTTCACGTCGGTGAGCACCCAGCTGAACCCGCCGACGAACAGGCCCTCGAAGGCCGCGTAGATCAGCGTGGTCGCCGCGGACCCGTACTTTTTCCCGAAGGAGGAGACGAGGACGGCGATGAAACCGCCGATGGCGCCGAGGAAGGTCAGGCCCAGGGCCAGTGACGTGTTCCCGGAGACACCGATGAACAGGTTGACCGCGGCGAAGACGACGATGACGGCGAGCGTGATGCCGGTCTTCGTCACCACGTCGTCGACGGTCATCGGCCGGTCGGCGGAGGCGGCCGGGGCGGCGTAGTTCGGGGACTGCTGGTACTGCTGCCCGTAGGGGTTCTGGGCGTACCCGCCGCCCTGCCCGCCCCAGCCCTGACCTCCGGCCTGGTGGGCCATCGCCTGGCCGCGCTGCAACTCCCCCTCCGCCTTGGTGAGCGAGGTCATGTAGGGATTCGAACTCTTCACTTCGGTGTGTCCTTCCTCTCTGGTGGCACGTCCGGACGCCCGTCGGTGAACGCCGTTTTTCCGTGGGTTCTACTCTAGCAACGGCCGGGCGGCCCGGATTGTTCCCGGGGTCCGTGATGGAGATAGAAACAAAACCGACATGACGGACCATCGGGTGCGATAGTCTCGGCCCCATGACCTCAACGACGCTGAAGCGACTCCCCTACGGCCCGCTGCCCGACGCCTTCGCCGCCGAGCTCCGCGCCCTGACCACCAATGCCGTCACCGGGAACCTCGAATCCGGCGACCGGCTCGAGATCGAGGGCCCGTTCACCGGTGAGACCATCGGCTGGGTCGGCCGCGGTACCGAGGACGAGGTCGCCGAGGCCTTCGACCGGGCCCGTGCCGCCCAGAAGATCTGGGCCAAGACCCCCTACAAGCAGCGCGGGAAGATCCTGCTGCGCTTCCACGACCTCGTGCTCAAGCACCGCGAACTGCTCATGGACCTCGTCCAGCTGGAGACCGGTAAGAGCCGGGACTCCGCCTACGAGGAGATCCTCCACACCGCGATCACCGCCCGCTACTACGGCAACCATGTCGGCGCGATCCTCAAGCCGAAGAAGCACACCGGCGTGATCCCGGTCCTCACCAGGTCCGTCGAGCACCATCTGCCCAAGGGCGTGATCGGTCAGATCTCCCCGTGGAACTACCCGCTCACCCTCGGTATCTCCGACTCGCTGCCCGGCCTCGCCGCCGGCAACGCACTCGTCGCCAAGCCGGACTCCTCCACCCCGTTCACCTCCCTGCTGGCCTTCAAGCTGCTCTTCGAGGCCGGTCTGCCCCGCCAGCTCGTCCAGCTGGTCACCGGTCCGGGCCGCGTCGTCGGCAACGCCATCGCCGAGACGTGCAACTTCCTGATGTTCACCGGCTCCACCGCCACCGGCAAGACCCTCGGCGAGATCGCCGGACGCCGCCTCATCGGCTACTCCGCCGAGCTCGGCGGCAAGAACCCCATGGTCGTCACCGGGGACGCCGACGTCGACAAGATCATGCCGGCCGTCCTCACCGGCTGCTTCGCGAACTCCGGTCAGCTGTGCGTCTCCATCGAGCGCATCTACGTCCACAAGAACGTCTACGACGAGTTCGTCCCGAAGTTCGCCGCGGCCACCTCCGCGCTGCCGCTCGGCGCCGGCTACGACTGGGACGTCCTGATGGGGTCGCTGCAGAGCGCCCAGCAGCTCGCCACCGTCGAGAAGTACGTCGATGACGCGGTCGACAAGGGCGCGACCCTCGTCGCCGGCGGTAAGGCCCGCCCGGATCTCGGTCCCTACTTCTACGAGCCCACCGTGTTCACCGACGTCTCCGACGACGTCCTGCTCAAGCGCGAGGAGATTTTCGGCCCGGTCGTCTACGTGGAGAAGGTCGACTCCTACGACGAGGCCGTGGAGAAGGCCAACGACACCGACTACGGCCTCAACGCCTCCGTCTTCGGCGCGTCGAAGACCGCCAACGAGGTCGCCGGCCGGATCTACTCCGGCACGGTGAACATCAACGACGGCTACGCCGCCGCCTTCGCCTCCGTCGACAACGAGATGGGCGGCACGAAGGAATCCGGTCAGGGCCGCCGCCAGGGCCACTACGGCATGCTCAAGTACACCGAGACGCAGAACATCACCGAGCAGCGGCTCATCCCGATCCGCGGCCCGCAGTTCCTCAAGCCGAAGCCGTACGCACTGGTGATGTCGATCCTGCTCTCGCTGGGCAAGAAGACCGGCATCCTGCGGTAGCGGGTAAGCTCCCCGGCATGGACAGGGAGCTGGGGGCGGTGCAGCGGCGTCACTGGGATGCCGATGCCGCCCGGTACCACGACGACCATGCCGACTATCTGGACACCTTCCACTGGTGCCCGGAACGGCTCACCGAGGCCGAGGCCCGGCTGCTGGGTGATCCGGCGGAGCTGGCGGGACGCACCGTCATCGAGGTGGGGTGCGGGTCCGCCCCCTGTGCCGCCTGGCTCGCCCGGCACACCGCCGCGCACGTCGTCGGGCTCGACATCTCCCACGGCATGCTCCGCCGCGCTCCGCACGTCCCCGGCCTGCGGCTGCTCCAGGCGGACGCCGCCTCCCTCCCGCTGGCGGACCACTGCGCCGACGTGGTCTTCTCCTCGTTCGGCGGCTACCCGTTCCTCGCCGACCTCGGTGCGGCGCTGGTCGAGCTCGCCCGGGTCCTGCGCCCGGGCGGCCGCGCGGTCATCGCCGTGAACCACCCCACCGCCTGGATCTTCCCCGACGACCCCGACGATCTCACGGCGTCCATCCCCTATTTTCAGGACGCCTACCTCGAATGGGACGACGGCGACGGTGAAGACGGTGACGGCGCAACCGGTCCGGGGTTGCTGCGCCACCTGCGCTACGCGGAGTTCCACCACACCATGGGCGACTGGGTCCGGGCCGTCGCCGGCGCCGGGCTCCGGCTGGTCGACCTGGTCGAACCGGAGTGGCGGGACGGGACGCCGACCTGGGGGCAGTGGTCACAGACCCGCGGCCGGGTGTTCCCCGGGACCGCGATCTTCGTGCTGTCGGCCTGATCTGCCGGTCAGCCGCGCACCGGGCGGACGCTGACCTCCTCGACAATCGCCTCGTCGGTGGTGTCCACCGCCAGGCGGACCGCGGCGGCGATCGATTCGGGCCGCACGTACCGGGAGCCGTCGTAGTCGTCGTTGCCCCGGCCGTGCTGCAGCGCGACCTGCATGTCGGTGTCCACCCGACCGGGGTGGACCGAACTGACCCGGACCACTCCCCGCTCCTCCTCACGGAGGGCGTCGGTGAACGCGCGGAGCGCGAACTTCGTCCCGGAGTACTGCGCCATCCCCGGTGCGGAATGGAACCCGGATCCGGAGTTGACGGCGACGACCGTCGCATGGGCCGCCCGCAGTTCCGGCAGCAGCTGCCGGGTCAGTTCCGCCACCGCGAAGACGTTGACGCGGAACATCTCCTCCCAGCCGTCCCAGTCGGCGTCCTCGACGGTCGCGTCCCAGGCGAGTCCGGCGGAGTGGACGAGGACGTCGAGCCGGTCGAGTCCGTCGGCCCGCAGCCGGGCCACGGCGTCCGAAATCGATGCGGGGTCGCGCAGGTCGACGTCGCGGCTGGACCAGGCGATGACACGGTGGTCACGGGCGAGGTCACGGGCGACGGCGGCGCCGATGCCGCGGGAGCCGCCGGTGACGAGTGCGACGGGGAGGTCTGTACCGGAGGTGGGGTCTGTGCTGGAAGTCATGGCGCCGAGGGTAGCCGCACCACCGTATGCTCGGTGGTGACGATCCCCCGTGAAAGGACAACCATGTTCGGAACCGCACTGACCACCCTGATCCTCGGCGCCGTCGCCGGCGTCGGCGCCTGGTGGGCCGCCGACCAGAACCGGTGGGGCTGGTCGTTCCTGCTCGGCGCGCTGACGCTGGTCTTCGCCGTCGTCGCGATCTCCACCGCGTTCGCGGGCGCGGTCGCGCTGGTGTTCAAGCTGCTGCCGATCCTGCTCATCATCCTGGTGGGCTGGCTGGGCATCAAGCAGCTGCAGAAGCGCTGACCGGCGGGGGTGGTGCGTCGGTGCAGCCCTCGTAGCGTGGGAGGGCAAGGAGACTGTCCCCGATCTGCACCACAGGAGAACTCACCATGCGACACCTCCCCACCACCTCCGCACCCCGCCCGCACCGCACCGTCGTGCGCGCGACCGTCGCCCTCGCCTCGGTCGGCGTCCTCGCTCTCTCAGCCTGCGGCAGCGACGACGACGGTGAGTCGTCGGATTCCTTCGCCACCGCCGACGTGCATGCCGCCGACGGGAACTCCGTGGGCAGCGCATCCTTCCGGGACGCCGACGGTGCCTCGGCCCTGACCGTCGACCTGACGGGACTGCAGCCGGGAATGTACGGCATGCACGTCCACGGCATCGGGACATGCGACCCCGGCAGTCACGCGCCGGACGACCCGTCAGAGACCGGGGACTTCCTGTCCTCCGGCGGCCATATGGGGGCCGACGGTCATGACCATCCCGGGCACGGCGGTGATCTCCCGGCGCTCCTCGTCAACGGTGACGGAACCGCCCACATGACCGTCACCACCGACCGGGTGACCCGTGACAATCTGCTCGACGACGACGGGTCGGCGCTGATCATCCACGAGAAGCCGGACAACTACGGCAACATCCCCGACCGTTATGCCCCGGACGGCCCGGACAAGGACACGCTGAAGACGGGCGATGCAGGTGGTCGTCAGGCCTGCGGCACCTTCACGGACTGACCGGCGGCGGAGCTACTTCGCGAGCTGTTCGCGGACGACCTTGAAGCCCTCGGCCCAGGCGAGCAGGTCGGTCAGCATCGGGCCGAAGGTGTTGGCGGAGACCGCCTGGGGGGCGAACTTCCCGTCGGTGAAGTCGGTGAAGTTCGAGAACGAGGCGGTCCCGCGGACGGTCGCGGCGCGGAAGTTCGCGAAGACCAGGCGCCACTGCTCGATGGCGCGCACGCCCTTGTCGGCGCCGTAGGAGGCGAAGGCGACCGGCTTGTTGTTGAACTCGGACCCGATGTAGTCGATGGCGTTCTTCAGCGGGCCGGGCACGCCGTGGTTGTATTCCGGGGTGACGACGATGTAGCCGTCGAAGGGCTCGACCGCGGCACCCCAGGCCCTGGTGTGCGCGTTGGCGTAGGCGTGGGCGCCGCCGGGGATCTCCTCGTCGAGGATGGGGAGGTCGTAGTCGTTGTAGTCGACGACGGCGTTCTCCACGCCGGCCTCGTCGAGCTGTGCCTTCACCCAGGCGACGACCTGCGGGTTGAGAGCGCCGGGGCGGTTGGATCCGGCGATGATGCCGATACGGGTCATGAAAAGCTCCCTACGTAAAGTGGTTGATACTTCATCTAGTTTTCGTCCGCCCACCCTACGCTGCTGCGCGCCCGCCGCAAGCCCGCCGCAGGACCGCCGGCACCCGGCCGACCGGATGCCCGGAACCGACGGCGGAGGCGGATGACTACGATAAGCTACACCGAGGCCCACAACGCCGCAGCCCACCCGATCAGGTCGACCAGATACCGTCTCCCGGCCCGTCCCCGGGCACGCACGTGGGACACGCCCGATCCCTCCCGCCAGAAAGCTGAATCTTGACCAGACCTGAGCCGACGACGACCGCCATCCCCACCCAGTGGGTGGGGCCCCTGCGCATCAGTGGTGACGCCTTCACCACCGGCGAACCGTACGAGGAGGTGTCCGTCCCGCTCGCGACCTTCGAGACCCCGCTGTGGCCGTCGGTCGGCCGCGGCGCCAGCATCTCCCGCGAGCTCCCCGACGGGATCCGCACCGCCGTGCTCGGCGAATGCATGACCCGCTCGGTGCTGTTCGTCACCGCCGACGGCATCGCCGCGGCGTCCGGCGCCCGTCTCGTCGCCGGCCGACTCGACGAGCTCAAGGAGGTCGTCGCCGGCACCACCGGCCACGGCCGTCTCGTCGACCTGCACAGCGAGGTCGTCGGCAACCTGCTCTACGTCCGGTTCGAGCTGCACCCCGGGGACGCCTCGGGCCACAACATGGTCACCAAGGCGGCCGACGCGATTATGGAGCGCGTCCTGTCCTGGCCGGAGTCGCAGCAGCTCGGTCTGGGCTACGGGTCGGTCTCCGGCAACTACTGCAGCGACAAGAAGGCCACCGCCGTCAACGGCATCCTCGGCCGCGGCAAGAGCATCGTCGCCGACATGCTGCTGCCGCACGAGGTCGTCGAGCGGCGGCTGCGCACCACCGCCTCCGCGATGGCGGACCTGGTGACCCGCAAGGACCTGGTCGGCAGCACCATCGCCGGCGCCCTGCGCTCGGCCAACGCCCACTACGCGAACATGCTGCTGGCCGTCTTCCTCGCGACCGGGCAGGACGCCGCGAACATCGTCGAGGGATCCCAGGGCATCACCTACGCAGAGGCCCGTGACGAGGGCCTGTACTTCTCCTGCACCCTGCCGAACATCATCGTCGGCACCGTGGGCAGCGGTAAGCACCACCCGCAGATCGAGGAGGCCCTCACCCGCCTCGGCTGCCGGGAGGACCGTGAGGTCGGGGCGAACTCCCGGCGCCTCGCCTCCCTCATCGCCGCCACCGTCCTGTGCGGCGAACTGTCGCTGCTGGCGGCACAGACCAACCCCGGTGAACTGATGTCCACCCACCTGAGCATGGAACGTTAGAAAGGCGAGATCACCCATGACCGCAATCGGTATCCACGACCTGGAGCTCGCCACCGGGCACTACGTCGTCTCCCTGACGGACCTGGCCGAGTCGAAGGACATCGCCCCCGGCAAGTTCGTGCTCGGACTCGGCCAGTCCGAGATGAGCGTGCTCGCCCCCGACGAGGACATCGTCTCGATGGGCGCCTCCGCCGCGAAGCCGCTGCTGGAGCGCAACGGCACCGACGGGATCCGCACCCTGCTGTTCGCCACGGAGAGCGGGGTGGACCAGTCGAAGGCCGCCGGCGTGGCGGCGCTGGAGCTGCTCGGCCTGCCGCACAACGTGCGCGTCGCCGAGATCAAGCAGGCCTGCTACGGCGGGACCGCCGCCCTGCAGGCCGCCCTCGGCATCGTCTCCCGCAACCCCACCGAGCGCGTCCTCATCATCGCCGCCGACAATGCCCGCTACCAGCTGGACTCCCCCGGTGAGCCGACCCAGGGCGCCGGCGCGGTGGCCATGCTCATCACCGCGGACCCCGCCCTGCTGGCCGTCGAGCCCGCCGACGGTATCTCCACCACCGACGTCGACGACTTCTGGCGCCCCAATGACTCGACCACCGCGGTGGTCAACGGCAAGCTGTCGATCGACGCCTACCTGGACGCCCTCACCGACGCCTGGGGTGACCTGCAGGACCACGGTGGTCCGGCGATCGGTGACATCGACCGGATCCTGTACCACCAGCCGTACACGAAGATGGCGAAGAAGGCGCAGCAGCGGCTGCGTCAGGTCACCGGTGACGACATCAGCACCGCGCTGAACCCCGGCGACGAGGTCGACGGCCGTGACACGGGCCTGGAGACCAGTGCCCGCTACAACCGTCGGCTCGGCAACAGCTACACCGCCTCGGTGTACTCCGCGCTGGCCTCCCTGCTCGACCACGACGACAGCCTGGCCGGGGACCGCATCGGCATCTTCAGCTACGGTTCCGGCTGCGTGTCCGAGTTCTTCACCGGCATCGTGCAGGACGGCTACCGGGATGTCCGGGACGCCGGCACGATCGACGCAGCGCTCGACCGGCGCGTCCCGCTGAGCATCGACGAGTACCGGGCGCTGCACCAGGGGCCGCACGGTACCAGTGCCGACGAGGTGACTCCGCAGGTCACCGACGCCCCGTTCCGGTTCGCCGGGGTGCATGAGCAGGCCCGGCAGTACGAGGCCCGGTAGCGCTCAGCGTTTCTTGAGCCGGAAGTAGACCCGGCTGCGCACGGTCGCCACGACATCGCCGGAGCTGTCGGTGATGTCGGTGGTGAACCAGTGCAGGTACTTCGACCCGTCGGCGGTCCTCTCCCGGATGAGGTCGAAGGTGGCGTCATCGGTCCGCATGTCCGCGGTGATCGTCCCACGCCCGGGTTTGAGGTAGGTGACGTGGGATTCGGCGTCCCACACGTTGTAGTCGTTTCCGAGCCTGGTCAGTCCCATGAACAGGTAGAACCCGTCGGTCATGGTCTGGATCGTGCCGCCGAACGCGGTGCCGACGAGGTTCGCGTTGATCCGCCGGGGGCGGTGGGTGGTGACGACGCGTGACCCGTCTTCGGCGATGTACTTCATGCGGATGCCGGAGCCGACGTAGGGCGGGAAGAAGTTCAGCACGAACTTCAGCTGGCGGGGGGATGGTTTCAGCACGGAGATCATGGTATGGGGTTTCACCCGGGCACGTGGCCGGATTGACGGTTCCGGTGAAGATCCGGGCGGCGGCACGGACCATCCCGGCGGCCGGACGCGAGTTGACCCGGATCTGCCCGATCCGTCGCATCGACGGAACAGATCCGGGTCAACTCGCGTCAACCCAGCCCGGCAGCCAGCGTCTCCAGGTGCTCCCGGCTGAGCCGCGCCGCCGTCTCCGGATCCTTTGCCGCGACAGCCTCCACGAGGTCGGCGTGCGCCTGCTGGTCAGCGTCGCCGCCGAACCCGCCACGTCGCCGCAGCATCTCCACCATCGCCTCGCGCATCCGCGGAGTGAAACTGTCGAACATGCCGGTGAGCACCGGGTTCCCGGCCGCGAGCACGATGCTGCGGTGGAAGGCGGTGTCCGCGTCCACGTGGTCCTCCAGGCCCTCCCGCCGGGCCGCCCGGTCCGCCAGCGCCCGGCGCACCGCCCGCAGCTCCGCCGGTGTACGTCGGGCCGCCGCCAGCCGGGCAGCCTCCGTTTCGATGGCGGTGCGCGCCTCGATGACCGAGAGGATCTCGGCGCGGGCGAGCACGGCGTCCCATTCCTCTCTCGCGTCCAGCGCCGTGAGGAAGACCCCGGAACCCTGCCGGGATGCCAGCACTCCCTTGCCCGCGAGAATCCGGATCGCCTCACGGGCGGTGGAGCGCCCCACCCCCATCTGGCCGGCGAGTGCGACCTCCCCGGGGAGTTTCTGGCCGAGTTCCCACTCTCCACTCCGCACCCTGTCGAGCAGGATTTCTGCGGCTTGTTCGGCCATAGATGACCTATTCACCTGCGGCATATCGCTGTAATTCCTCTACTTGTCTGCGGAGTTGGTGCTACCATCCGTGGCATGAGCTTC
The DNA here is from genome assembly GCF_007970465.1 of Corynebacterium nuruki S6-4. Lineage (NCBI taxonomy): Bacteria > Bacillati > Actinomycetota > Actinomycetes > Mycobacteriales > Corynebacteriaceae > Corynebacterium > Corynebacterium nuruki. The sequence continues at coordinate 43,081 of NZ_CP042429.1, read as the reverse complement.
TACGGACTTCTCCTCCTATGCTGCCACGGCAGGTCGTGACCCGACCGGCCTCCTGTCGTGGAGTGCAGCACCGGCGCCGGTCACCCCACCGACACAGCCCCAGGAGAACACCATGCGCTGGAACCCTCAGCAGCCCTCCCCCATGCCCCATGGCCGCTACACCGACGTCTACTCCCGCGTCAGCGTCCCACTGAAGGACGCCGACCGCACCTGGCCGACGAAACGACTCACCGACGCACCGCTGTGGGTGCCCGTCGACCTGCGTGACGGCAACCAGGCCCTGGCCGAGCCGATGGATCCGGCCCGCAAGCGCCGCTTCTTCGAGATGATGGTCTCCGTCGGATACAAGGAGATCGAGGTCGGCTACCCCTCTGCCTCACAGACCGACTTCGACTTCGTCCGCCTCATCGCCGAGACCGACATCGCCCCGGACGACGTCACCATCGTCGTCTTCACCCCGGCGCGCCGCGACCTCATTGAGCGGACCGTGGAATCCGTCCGGGGCATCAGCAACCCGGTGGTCATCCACATGTACACCGCGACCGCCCCGTTGTGGCGCGACCTGGTGCTGGCCCGCGACCGCGCCGACCTCAGGGAACTGATCCTGGCCGGCGGACGCGACGTATTCGAGCTGGCCGGAGACATGCCGAACGTCCGGTTCGAGTTCTCCCCGGAGGTCTTCAACCAGACCGAGCCGGAGTACGTGCTGGACCTGTGCGACGCGATGACCGAGCTGTGGGACGCCCGTCCGGAGCGTCCGGTGATCCTCAATCTGCCGGCGACGGTCGAGATCGCCACCCCGAACGTCTACGCCGACCAGATCGAGTACATGAGCCGGAACCTGGCCCGGCGCGAGAACGTCATCCTGTCGGTGCACCCGCACAATGACCGCGGCACCGGCATCGCGTGCGCCGAGCTGGCCGTCCTCGCCGGGGCGGAGCGCGTCGAGGGTTGCATCTTCGGCAACGGTGAACGCACCGGCAACGTGGACATCGCCACCCTGGCGCTGAACCTCTACGCCCAGGGCATCGACCCGGGCATCGACTTCTCCGATATCGACCGGATCCGTTCCACCGTCGAGTACTGCACCCGTATGGAGATCCACCCGCGGCACCCCTACGTCGGCGATCTGGTGCACACAGCGTTCTCCGGCACGCATCAGGACGCGATCCGCAAGGGCTTCATCGAGCACCACACCCGCGCCGAGGAGCTGGGCATCCCCGAGAAGGACGCTGAGTGGAAAATCCCCTACCTGCCGATCGATCCGGCGGACATCGGACGTACCTATGACGCGGTGATCCGGGTGAACTCCCAGTCCGGCAAGGGTGGAATCGCCTACCTGCTGGGCTCCGGGTACGGCATCGACCTGCCACGGCGTCTGCAGATCGACCTTGCCGGCCACGTCCAGCGCTACACCGATGACACGGGTGCGGAGGTCACCGCCGACCAGCTGTGGGAGATCTTCCGTGAGGGGTACCTGTACTCCCCCGCAGACGGCGGCCGGGTGGAACTGCTCGGTTACAGCACCAGCGAGGACGCCGCCTCCCCGGAAGCGGCGGAGACCACTGTGCGACTGCGTATCGACGGTACCGAATCGACGCACACCGTCACTGGTCACGGCCCGGTCGAGGCGCTGGCGACGGCGCTGCGCGAGGCCGGGACCGGCGTGGAGATCCTCGGGCTGACGCAGACCAGCGTGGAGTCCGGCAACGACAGTGATGCCCTGACCCTGCTGGAGTTCCGGGACACAACCGGGACCGGTAACGCCCGGTGGGTCGCCGGACGCGATGCATCGGTACTCGCCGCGAGTATGAACGCCGTCGTCGGTGCGGCCAATCTGCTGTGACCTGTGACTACCCTGGCTGACATGAATCCCCGCACAGCCCTCCCCGCCGCCGGGGCGCTCGGCGGTATGGCGGGCGCGATCTTCGGCGGCGGGACCGGGACGGTCACCGTCCCGGCGACAGAGAAGATCACGGTCCTGCCCCGGTCGGTCATCCACGGCACCGTCGCCGCCCCGAACGCGGTCGTCGCCGTCATCGGCTCCGCCGTCTACGCCCTCCACGGCGGGGCGGTGGACCTGTTCTTCGCGGTCCCGATGATGCTCGGTGGACTGGCCGGGGTGAACCTCGGTGTGCAGCTCGTCAGCCGGGCGTCCCCACGGATCCTGCGCCTGATCTTCGCCGCGGTGCTGCTGATCGTCGGCGTCCGGATGGTGCTGGACGCCGCGGGCGTGTCCGTGGACGCCCTGCTCTCCTCCGGTCAGTCCGGGCCCGGGCACAGCGTGTGGCTGTGGTGCGCGGCCCTGGTCTTCGGCGTCATCGTCGGGGCGTGGGCCTCCTCGCTCGGGCTCGGCGGCGGACTGCTCACCGTGCCGGTCCTGGTCATGGTGCTCGGCACCGACCTGCCCACGGCACTGGGGACATCCCTGCTGGTCATGCTGCCGAACTCGCTGGCCAGCCTGGTCGCCCACCTGCGTCACGGCACCGCAGACCCCGCCGTGGGAACCCGGCTCGCACTCGGCGCGGCCCCGGGTGCGGTGGTCGGTGTGCTGGTGGCACTGGCGGTGCCCTCCCGGGTCCTCAGCGGGATTTTCGGGGTATTCGCCCTGGTCATGGCGTTGCGTCAGATGAAGACCTCGCGGGAGCTGTCTGCCCCGCAGCAGTGAGCCGGAGTTGTTCCTCCAGCTCCGCGATCCTGGCGTCCCGCTCGGCGATGTCCTTCCGGTACAGGTCGATGCGTTCCTCGACCTCCTCGCGGGTCCAGCGCGGGGTGATCTGCTTGGAGCAGTTCGCGTCGGAGGCCACGACGTCCACGATCACGGCCCGCTCGATGACCGAGGTGATCCGGGAGTCCTTCAGGTCCCGCAGCTCCTCGATGAGTTCCGGATCGTCGGACGCCTCGACCAGTCGGGCGTGTCCGAAGACCTTCACCCGGGAGCGCGTGGTGAAGTCCACGAAGAACAGGCACACCCGGTCGTCCCGGTCGAGGTTGCCGGCGGTGACGAACTGCCGGTTGCCCGCGAAGTCGGGGAACATCAGCTGCGAATGTCCGCTGACCGTCCGCACCGTCACGAACCCGGCCGGACCACCCTTGTGCTGGACGTACGGCCAGCCCGTCCCGGTGACGGTCGCCATCATGAACATGCGGGATTCCCGGATCAGCTTCGCGTCCCGCGGGTCGAGCTCCGCCCCGGACGCCCCGGAGGTGTCCACCCGGTGCCCGACGCCCCGGGCATTCTGCCGTGCCGTCACGAACCCGTCGAAGGCGATGTCTGCGTAACCCATGTCAGTTCCTTCCGGTCAATGTCAGTACCGTGGCGCCGCCGAGGATCACCGCGGCCACGGCGTTCTTCGTCCCCGGGTTCAGCCTCAGACCGTTGTCTGCGGAGCCGTGGGAGTACGGGGCGGATGCCTCACTCCTCCGTGTCCGACTCCGGCTCCGACCCTTCCAGCACGGCGTCCAGCAGACCGGGGAACCGCGCATCCAGATCGTCCCGGCGCAGACGGATCAGGCACTGGCGTCCCTCTCCCCTGGTCCAGGTCAGCCCGGATTCCCGCAGCAGTTTCGTGTGGTGCGTCAGCGTGGACTTCGGCAGGTCGGGGCCGAGTTCCCGGCTGTCGACCTCTCCCTCGGCGTCCGCCAGGTGGTGGACCATCCCCAGTCGCAGCGGATCACTCAGCGCGAAGAGGACCCGCGGCATGGCGATGTCCGCGGCGTCCGGGTGCTCGTGGTGTCGCGCTGGGGACACGGATGGCTCCGATCTGTGGGTGTTGCCTGATGCCCCCGATGCTACGTCGGCGACAGGATATCCTGGCAACCAGCAACGCCCCCGAACAAGGAGCTGCCGGATGCGGATCAGCAGCAGAGGACAGGTGACCATCCCTGCCGGTCTGCGCCGCGACCTCGGGTTCCGGCCCGGCGACGAAGTGGACGTCACCGCCGACAGGGACCACGCCCACCCGCTACCAGCGGACCTTCGCCGATCAGCAGGGGTGAACTGATCAGAGTCGGTCAAGGTTGGTCGCTCTCAGTCGTCGAGGCCCCCGAGTTCCCGCTCGATCTGTTCGATGCTGGGCAGGGCCGTCTGCAACTGGTCCGGGAGTCCCGCCACGAGTTCATATTCGGCGATCCCGACCGGTTGGGTGGCGTCCCGCAGCGCATATTCCGCCACCACCTCGTTCCGGTGCCGGCACAGCAGCAGACCGATCGCGGGCGCGTCCGTCTCATGACCGAGGAGTTCGTCCACGGCGGTCATGTAGAAACCGAGTTGCCCGAGGTGCTCGGGCCGGAACTTGTCCGCCTTCAACTCAACGACTACATACCGGCGCAGCGTCAGGTGGTAGAAGAGCAGGTCGACGTAGAAGTCGTCGCCACCGACCTCGAGGTGGACCTGGCGTCCGACGAAGGCGAAGCCCGCACCGAGTTCGAGAAGGAAGTCGGTGATGTGGCCGGTCAGTGTCGCCTCGATCTCGCGTTCCTCTGCGCCGTCACCGAGGCCGAGGAAGTCGAGGCGGTACGGGTCCTTGAGGGATTCTCTGGCAAGGTCGGACTCCGCCTTCGGCAGGACCCGCTCGAAATTGGTCACCGCCCTGCCCTTGCGTTCGATCCTCTGACTCTGGATGTGGGTCGCCAGCACGTTGCGCGACCAGCCGAATTCCACGGCAGCCTCCGCGTAAGCGAGTCGCAGGGCACGGTCCTTGATCTTGGTCAGCAGGACGATGTTGTGGCCCCACGGCAATTCGCCAACAGCCTGTTGGCGAATTGCATCTTCCGGCCATTCCCGGGCGAAGGATCGCATGTAGCGCAGGTTCGCCTGCGAGAAACCACCCAGATCCGGAAACTCTTTACGCAGGTCATGGGACAACCGCTCGACGACCTTCGTCCCCCACCCCTGATTCTCCTGCTTGTCGATGATGTCCCGCCCGATCCGCCAGTATACCTGCAGCATCTCGGTGTTCACGGCGAGGGCGGCGCGCTGTCTGGCGGCGTAGATCCGGGACTTGTTGTCGCTGAACCACTCCCCGTAGCCCTCGGGCGGGTCGGTGAGTGCGATGGCCTGTTCGTTGGTCATGGCGGGAGCATATCCACCGGCAGGACTCCTGGATCTTATTATTAGACCGTGTGATCTATTTAATTTTCCATCCGCATTCGCACCAGCTGCACCACCAGCGCGAGCGCCACAGGGACCGCCGCCAGGAACGCCAGCGAGGTGCCGACAGCCCCACAACAACCCGGTGTGGAAAGATGACCCACCACTGTCCACTCGACCGACAAGGAGAACAGATGGCGGACACACCTCAACCGGCCCTGACCGACACCCCGGTCACCACTGACCTGCTGATCGGTGTCGCGGAACTCGAGCCGACCGACCGGGGGCTGCAACCGCACCGGCTCCCCGCCTCTGCCCGGAGACAGTCGACGGATCCGCAGGTCGCGATGGTCGAGGCACAACCCGCCGGTGCCCGGGTGGCGGTCCGCACCACGGCGACACGGATCGAACTCGATGTGCTGCGGACCCGGCCGATGTACGAAGGAGTGGCACCCCGCCCGGACGGCGTCTACGACCTGGTCATCGACGGCGAACTGCGCGACCAGGTCACCTCCTTCGGCGGGGACGCCCTGGTCATGGACATGGCCACCGGAACGTCACGGACCGAGGAAGGCCCGGTGGCGACCATCGCCTTCGCCGGCCTGCCGGACCGGGACAAGACGGTGGAGATCTGGCTGCCGCACAACGAGCTCACCCGCATCGTCGCGCTCCGGTCTGACCGACCACTGTCACCGGTTCCCCGGACCCGGCCCCGGTGGGTCCATCACGGCAGTTCAGTCAGCCACGGTTCCAACGCGACCCATCCGACCGGCACCTGGCCGGTCATTGCCGCACACGCCGCCGATGTCGACCTGCATAATCTCGGTCTGGGCGGCAGTGCCCTGCTGGACCCGTTCGTCGCCCGCACGATCGCGGGTCTGGAGGCCGACATCATCAGCGTGAAGTTCGGCATCAACCTGGTGAACGCGGACCTCATGCGCCGCCGCGCGCTCGGCCCGGCGGTCCACGGGTTCCTCGACACGATCCGGGACGCCCACCCGGACACTCCCCTGATCGTGATGTCCTCGGTGTGCTGCCCGATCCAGGAATCGACCCCCGGCCCGTTGGCCCCGGATTTCAGTGACGGGACGATGAAGTTCGTCGCCACCGGCGATCCGGCGGAGGTCGCCGCCGGAAAACTCACGCTGGAGGTGGTCCGGGAAGAGCTCGCGGCGGTGGTCGCGCAGCGCGCCGTCGACGATCCCCGGTTGTCCTACGTCGACGGACTGGACCTGTTCGGGCCCGCGGATGTCGGGGAACTCCCCTACGCCGACAATCTCCACCCCGGCGCGCAGGCCCACCGGCGCATCGCTGAGCGTTTCGTTCCCACGCTCCGTCAGGTCAGGGACAGTATCGGGTAGCGGTCCGACCGGCCGCGGGCACCACAGCAGGGGCACCGGGAATCCGGCGTACCTGTGAGGTCATCACCGACGGATGATCTTCCCCGGGTTCTGCTGGATCTGCAGCCCGGTGACCTGACCGTCGACCACCTCGACCGTGATGATGCGGGTCATGTCCGTGGAGACCGCCCGCAGGACCGGTCCACCCACCGCATCGACCACACTGACCTGCGGCATCCCGAACTTCGCGATGAGCCCGGCGAGGAACCGGTTGACCTTGTCCTGTCCGCGGATCGGGTTGCGGGCGGCCCGGGTGAGCCCTCCGGCGTCGGTCCACAGCACGCAGCCTCCGGAGAGCTGCTCCACCAGTGAGCCCAGGTCACCGTCGTTCAGGGCGGACGCCAGAGCCTCCAGCGTGGCACGGTCGGCACCTGCCGGACGCCCGCCGTCGTCACTGCGTGCGAGCGCCGACCTGGCCCGGCGCAGCCGCTGCCGTGTCGCCGGGGCGGTGGTCCCGACGATGCCCGCGATCTCCCGGTGCTCCAGACCGGCGACGTCGGCGAGCACCACGATCACCCGGTCCACCGGGGACAACGACTGCAGCAGCCGGACGAAGGCGAGGTCCACCTGTTCACCGAGGAGGGCCTGTTCCTGGGGACCGGTGTCCGTACCTGCCCCCGCCAGCACGGCCTCGGGCAACCACGGACCGACGTAGGTCTCCCGGCGCTTCGCGGCGGTCGTGGCGGCGTCCAGCGCAAGACGGGAGACGACGGTGGTCAGCCAGGCCGCGGGATCATCCGGCTCCTGACCCGCCAGACGCAGCCATGCCTCGGAGACGGCATCCTCGGCGTCCTGCCAGCTGCCGAGGACGGTGTAGGCGAGGCCGAGCAGTCGCGGACGCTCGGCGAGGTATTCCCCGGTGCTCATTTCTCGGACAGTACGCTGATCCGGTTCCAGGTGTTGATCGCGGCGATCTGACTGATCAGGGCCGCGGTGGTCTTCTCACCGAATTCACCGATCACACGCTCCTGCAGGTCCGGGTCGTAGCCGTCGGCCAGGCGGGTGCCCATGGTCGTGAACTCGAGAATGAGGGCGTCGGCACCGGTGAACGTGGTGTCACCCGGTTCCCAGTCCCGGACCGCGTCGCACCATGCCTGGTCGTGCCCGTGCTTGAGCGCCTCCCCGCTGTGCATCCCGATGCAGAAGCGGCAGTTGTTCAGGTAGGACGCGCGCAGCTGGACGAGCAGCCGCCGGTCGCGGCTGAGTCCGGTCCGCGCGGCGAGTTCGAGCGCCCCGGCCGCGGCACAGGTGCGTCTGCTGGTGCTGGTGAACTCGAAGTGTGTCATGCCGGGATGACGATGCAGCACCCCACAGCGTGACAAACCGCTGGTAGGGTCGTGGATCCCAATCCACCGGACACGCGGAAAGGAGCCCACCGTGAAGCTCGAGACCGTCCGTACACTCACCGACACCGACAGTCCGTTCGTCACCGTCTATCTCGGAGGACACACCCCGTCGGGGGACGCCGACGGTCTTCGACTGCGGTGGAGGAATCTCCGTGACAGGCTCTCCGGTGACGGTGCCCCGGACCCTGTGCTCAGGGTCCTCGACGCCGCTCTGCCCGACAACGCCCCCGGCGATCCGCTCCGGAGCCGGGCCGACGGCCGTGTCCTCGTCGCCGACGGACACGGCGTGATCCTCGATGAGCCGTGGGAAGCCGCTCCGGGAACCGGAGATCACGCCACCGTCGGGCAGGTACCGGTACTCGGCCCCTATGTCCGGCAGAGGCTGGACGCCGTACGTGTCCTGCTCGCCGTCGTGGACCGGACCGGGGCGACACTGCGACGCATCGTCGCGGTCGAGGACACGAGCAGTATCGAGGACGACGGCGATACCGAGACGGTCATGGACGCCGCCGACGCGGCCGCCGGCGATGATGCGGAACTCCGGCCCCGGCAGGGGGCACTGTCCCACAACCGTATCCGTCAGCATGGCGAGGAGTCGGTGGCACAGGACGCCCGCGGCGCCGCGGACCAGCTGGACGCCATCGCCACCGGATGGACACCGGATGTGCTCGTGCTCGCCGGGGAGGCGCAGAACCGTCACGCGGTCCGTACCGGGCTGGCAGATCCGTTCTCGTCACTGGTCAGAGAGACCGATGCCGGCGAGGAGTCGCTCCGCGAAGAGCTCTCCGGGATCACCAGCGACATCGCGACCGCACGACGGATCGCCGGACTCCAGCGCTTCGAGGAGGCCCGGGTCCGTGGCAGGACGGTGGAGGGGACGCGGGCGGTGGCGCAGGCCGCGGACACTGGTGACGTGGACACTCTGCTGCTGCGCTACCGCGCCCCGGCCCGGGACGACAGCGGCCCGGACGAGGATGACCTGCTGACCGCCTGCGCCCGGGCCGGTGCCGAGGTCGCACTCGTCGACACTCCCCTGAAGGAGAATGTCGCCGCTGTGCTCCGGTCCGGACCATCCGGGGAACTCAGGGACCGGATGCCGGGGTCCGACGGCTTCCTGTCATCGCGCTCGCGCGTCGGCGGGTAGCAGGTGACCGCGGCGTCCAGGTCGAGATGTCCCTCGTTGACCAGATGGGCGAGCCCGTGCACGGTCCCCCACATCGCGGTGGAGACCTCGGCGGTGTCCGACCCGGCGAACAGGCCTTCCTCCTGCGCCCTCGCCACGCAGGACGCCAGCATCGCCAGGTTCTCCTTCACCAGCTCCGCCGTGCCCGGTCCGGGGTTCCCCGGCGGGCAGATCGTGGGGTCGAAGATCAGCTCGAAGGCGTGCGGTTCCTCGGCGGCGTAGCGGACGTAGGCGATCCCCTGGTCACGCAGGGCGTCCCGCCCGTTGGACGCCGCCGCCACGGCCGCGCGTTGGCGGTCGACGAAACGTTCCATGCACGCCACCCCGAGCGCTCCTCCCTCACCGCCGGCCTGGCGGACGCCTACGCGGATGCCGCAGCACGGACCGGAGCCGCCGTCGAGCGGCTCACCCTGCGCGAGCTCGACTTCGACCCGGTCCTCCACCTCGGCCTGCCCCACGGCGCCGGCCGCTCCGCCAGGTTCATCATGCCGGCGGACTCCCCCGGCTTCTACCTCGCACTCGTCCAGGGCAACCCGACCAGAAAGCAGGTCGCCCGTTCCACGTTGACGTTCTGCGGCTTCTCCCCGGTACATGTCACCCGGTTCTCGCCGGTGCGCACGGCGTCCGACACCAAGGGTGACCGGTGGATCGCGAAGGTCGGCGGCCTGGCCGCGAAGGACGTCGGGCGGTGCGGGCGGCAGCGGAAGGCCCGGACTGACCCGTTCGAGATCCGCAGGACCCTCACCGCCGACGCGAGCTGACCCGGATCGGCTCCGGTCCGTCGCGTGGCAGGAGCAGAATCGGGTCAACTCGCGTCAGGACGGAAAACCCGGACACCGGTGCGCGTTCCGCGGCGACAGGACATGTACCGTCGGTGAGGCAAACCTGACCAATCCCCGGAGGAAAATCCATGCCGAACATCGGCATCACCCACGCAGACTCAGGACTCGTCCGGACCCGCGTGGCGCGCAGCGAACGCGTCACGCCCCACATGCACCGGGTGACCTTCTCGGGCGAGGACCTCGACACGTTCGTCCCCCTCGGCTTCGACCAGTGGTTCCGGCTGGCGATCCCGGTGCGCGACGGCGACCGGCTCGATAAGGTCCCCTCGAAGTTCACCTTCGGCACCCTGCTGAAGTTCATGGCGATGCCCAGGGGCACCCGTCCGACCATCCGCAACTACACCGTCCGTGACTTCCGCCCGGCCACCGACGGACAGTCGGCGGAGCTGGACGTGGACTTCGTCATCCACGGCGACTCCGGCGTCGCCGGCCCCTGGGCGGTGTCCGCGGAACCCGGCGCACCCGTCGCCCTCGTGGACCAGGGCTGCGGCTGGAAACCCGTCCCCGCTGCGCAGTCCCTCATCGTGACCGATGAGAGCGGCATGGCCGCCGCCCTCGGCGTCCTCCGCGACATGCCGCGGGACGCCACCGGCCACGCGATCATCGAGGTCTTCGACGAGAGGGACCGGCAGGACGACGCCGCCCCCGAGGGTGTGACCGTGCACTGGCTGGTGCGGAAGCCCTCGGATGACCCGGGCGCCCTCGCCCTTCCCGCCCTGCGGGAGCTGAGCATCTCCGCCGACCTCTACGCCTTCACCGTCGGCGAGTCCGCGCTCATCAAGGGTGTCCGTCGCCACCTCGTCAACGACTGCGGCGTCCCGAAGGCGAACGTGACCTTCAGCGGGTACTGGAAGATCGGGAAGTCGGCGCCGAGCTGACCATGAGTACCAAAGTGGTCGTCTACGACCTGGACGGCGTGATCACCACACGGGACACGTTCACCACCTTCACCATCGAGCAGCTGTGCCGGAGGCCGCTGCGGCTCGTCCCCGCGATCCCTCTCGCCGTCCGGAGATTCCTCAGCCGGGACGAGGAGTTCCGCCGACGGACCGGCGTCCGCATCGCGCGGATCGCCCTGCGCGGACTCTCCGAGGAAGACTTCACGGTCCGGGTGGAGAATTTCGGACGCCGCGTCGGAGCCGGCCGCACCTGGATCCGCCGTTCCGCCGTCGCGCGCATCCGCCACCAGAAAGCACAGGACGCCACCATCGTCATCGCCACGGCGACCGAACGACGGCTCGCGGCAGCGCTGCTGAACCGGGCCGGCGTCCCCTACGACCTGCTCTCCGCCTCCGAACTGTCGGCGACCCCGACCGGCATCGACGTCACCGACCACCGGCTCGGCGAACGGAAGGCCGGGGCGCTCCGGGAGCTGGGGATCGACCTGGCCGGCGCCGAGTTCGTGACGGACTCCTTCTCAGACCTGCCCACCGCCCGCGCCGCAGCAACCGTGGTGCTCATCGGGGCATCCCGGAGAACCGGGCAGAAGTTCCGGGATGCCGGGGTCGCCACCCGCTCCGCTACCGTGGTCCCATGACCTCCACCACCATCGCCTGGCGCACGGTCGGGTCCCCGATCGGCCGGCTGCTGCTGGCGTCCTCCCCGACCGGACTCGTGCGCGTCGCCTTCGGGTCAGAGAGCTCCGGCGACTGGGGCACAGTGCTCGATGAGCTCGCGGCGTCCGGTGCCACCGTCACCGAGGATCCGGCGGACGCCACGCTGACGGCCACGGCCACCCAGCTCGACGAGTATTTCGCCGGCACCCGGCGCGACTTCGACCTGCCGCTGGACCGGCCGGACCGTACCTTCCGACAGCACGTCCAGCAGTATCTGAGCACCATCCCCTACGGGCGCACCGCCACCTACCGCGAGGTGGCGGAGGCCGTCGGCAACCCGAAGGCGGTCCGGGCCGTCGGCACAGCGTGTGCGACGAACCCGCTGCCCGTCATCGTGCCCTGTCACCGTGTCCTGCGCACCGACGGCGGCCTCGGCGGCTATCGCGGCGGAACGGACGCCAAGAAGTTCCTGCTCGCTCTGGAATCAGGCCACTGACCTATCCTCGGGAACCATGCCCACCCTCATTCTCGTCCGCCACGGCCGCAGCACGGCGAACACCGCGGGCGTCCTGGCCGGCCGCACCCCCGGCGTCCTGCTCGACGCGACCGGGCGTGACCAGGCGCAGCGTACCGCCGACCGGCTCGCCCCGGTGCCGTTGGCGGCCGTCGTCGCCAGCCCACTGGAGCGCACCCGGCAGACCGCGCAGGCGATTCTGGCCCGGCAGCACGCCACCTCCCCCGCGGTCCTGGTGCCGGAGCCGGGACTGCTGGAGTGCGACTACGGCGACTGGCAGAACCGGCCGCTGGCGGAGCTCGCCGCCGAACCGCTGTGGAAGACGGTGACCGCGCATCCCACGCAGGCGGTGTTCCCGGGTGGGGAGTCGCTGCCGGACATGCAGGCCCGCGCCGTCGCCGCGGTCCGTGCCCACGATGCCCGGATCGGTGAGGAGCACGGCGGGGCGGCGGTCTGGGCGGCGGTGAGCCACGGCGACATCATCAAGGCCGTCGTCGCGGACGCCTACGGGATGCCCTTCGACAATTTCCAGCGGGTCCACGCCGATCCGGCGTCCGTCACCGTCATCAGTTACACGGACGCCGGCCCGCACGTGCTCTGCGTGAACACCACCGCCGGCGACCTGTCGTGGCTGGCCGCGGCCGGTTCACAGGGTGGTTCACAGGACGGTGCACAGGTGGGCGGCGGCAAAGGGCATTAGACTCGTCACCATGCCCACCACCACACACGGATTCGACTGGCCCGACCGCTTCGTCGTCGGCACCGTGGGCCTGCCCGGTGACCGGACGTTCTTCCTGCAGGTCCGCGACCGGGGCGTCACGATGAGCGTCTCACTGGAGAAGCAGCAGTCCGCGGCGCTCGCCGAAGGCATCGACGACCTGCTCACCACCCTGCGCGACCGCGACGGTAACCCGCACCATGTGCCGGACGAGACGCCGGTCGAGCTGATAGACGATGATCCTCTGGATCTGCCTCTCGACGACGAGTTCCGGGTCGGTGTACTCACCCTGGGATGGGATCCGACGACCGCGCAGGTCGTCATCGAGGCCGCCCCGGTCGTCGAGCTGGACGCCGGCGACATCGACGGGTCCCTCGACCCCGCCGACCTGGACGAGGACGCCCTCGCCGCCGCCGTCGAGGAGGCGGAGCCCGAGGAGGTCGTCATCGTGCGGATCCCCGTCGGGGCGGCCCGTGCCTTCGTCGACCGCACCCGGGCGATCGTCGCCGCGGGCCGTGGCTCCCGGCAGTAGCGGCGCACCGTGGCAGAGCTGGAACTGACGGGGCGGATCACCACCGCCTCGAACGCGACGTTCCTCGCCCGGCTCGGCGACGGGGCGGGGACCGAGGTCGTGTACAAGCCGGTGCGTGGCGAACAGCCGCTGTGGGACTTCCCCGACCACACGCTCGCCGCGCGGGAGGTCGCGGCCTATGTCCTGTCGGAGCAGCTGGGCTGGGACATCGTCCCGCGCACCTGGTCCGGGGACGGCCCGTTCGGCCCGGGGATGCTGCAGTTGTGGCAGGAGGTCGACCCGGCGCAGGACCCGGTCGACCTCGTCCCCGCCGGTGAGATCCCGGACGGCTGGCACCATGTCCTCGACGGGCTGACCCCGGACGAGACCCCGGTCTCCGTCGTCCACGAGGACAGTCCGGAGCTCCGCCGGATGGCACTGTTCGACGTGCTCGCCAACAACGCCGACCGCAAGGGGGCGCACATCCTCGCGATGGCCGACGGGCACCGGTTCGGGGTGGACCACGGCCTGACCTTCCACACCGCCCCGCGTCTGCGCACGGTGCTGTGGGGCTGGACGGGTTCGGCACTCACCGCGGCGGAGCAGGACGCGGTGGCGGGCGTCCGCACCGCACTGGACGCCGACTTCGGTGCACGGCTCGGTGAGCTGCTGTCCGCCGACGAGGTCGTGGCCCTGGCCCGGCGCTGCGAGGTGCTGCTGGCGGAGCCGGTCTTCCCCGGTCCCGCCGGCGACATGCCCGCGGTCCCCTGGCCGGTGTTCTAGAACAGCTCGACGAGTCCCTCGACCAGCAGGGTCCCCGCCCCGGCGAAGGCGAGCAGCGTCGCCAGTTTCCGCATCCCCTCACTCGACATCCGGTCGTTGAGCCGGTCGCCGAACCACGCCCCGATGAAGATCGTCACGAGCGCCACCGCCCAGATCCACCACGGCAGTCCGCCCACGTCCACACCGCCCAGGACGATGAGCTTGACGACGAAGGAGACGGTGTTGGCGATGAGGATCACCGGGTGCAGCGTCGCTACGAAGTCGCGGTAGTCCCAGCCGGTGATCCGCGAGTAGATGGTGAACGCGGGCGCGGCGATGCCCACCAGCGTGCTCATGAATCCCCCGGCCACACCGGTGACGACCATGGGCACGCGGGCCCGGGGGCTGATCCGCGGCCGCTCGGTCTTCACCATCGTCACACCCAGCGCCGCCATGACCAGCAGGCCGACGGTGATGAGCAGCCAGGGGCCGTCGATCGCGGTGACGACGAAGGCCGCCGGCACGGAGCCGAGCACCAGGCCGCCGGCGAGGTAGCCGAAGCGCCGCCAGTCGGTCCTGGCGCGCACCGCCCAGGCGTTGTTCGCCGCGTTGACGACCGACAGACCGTTGACCACGGTCACTCCCGCGGCCGGGCCGAGTGCCACCGAGAGGACCGGCCCGGCGACGAGGCCGAGGCCCATGCCGGTGATGCGTTGGAGGACCGCGCCGATGAGGACGGCGGCGATCAGGACGACAGCGACGGTGAGCACGGGGTAAGACGCTAGTCCCTACCCGGTCACCGCCACCGAGGCACCCACCGCGATGACGGACACACCGCCGGCCCGCTGCACCGCGGTCATCCGTTTCGCCGAGCCGGTGAGCCAGCCGCGGGCGGTGGCGGCGGTGAGCGCCCACAGGCTGTCGCACACCAGGCCGACGGACAGCGGGACGAGGCCGAGCAGGATCATCTGCAGCACCATGTTGCCGGCGTCCGGATTCATGAACTGCGGGACGATGACGGTGAACATCACGAGGTTCTTCGGGTTGGTGAATCCGACGAGCGCCCCGGCGCGGACCGCCTTCCACCGGGAGGACGCCCCCTCGACCCGTCCGGCCTCCGGCTCCCCCACCGGTCCGGCGTGCCGGACCGCCTGGATGCCCAACCAGATGAGGAACAGCACCCCGCCCCATTTGAAGACCTGGAACAGCAGGTCCCAGCGTTCGAGCAGCGGCCCCAGGCCGACGGCGACGAGAACGCCCGCGGTGTAGCAGCCCAGCGCATTGCCGACCGCGGTGAGCAGGGCGACGTTGCGGCCGTGGCTCAGCGCGCGGCCGACCACGAACATGACGGAGGGGCCGGGGACGGCGATGAGGACCACGCAGGCCAGGATCATGGCGCCGAGCTGGGAGACGGTGATCACGCCTGCCAGGATAGCTGTCGGGCGGTCCGGCTCAGAACAGTGCGGCGGCGATCCTCCCGCGGGCCCGTCGTGCGGCGGGCGCGTCCCGGTCCAGCAGCCGGCAGAGTTCGACGGTCCGGGCGCGGAGGTCCTCTCCCCCGCCCTGTGCCGCCAGGGCCGCCGACAGCAGGTCCACCGCCTCGGCCGGGCGGTCGAGCAGGACGAGGACGTCCGCCGCCCGCAGCAGCCGTGGCACCTCCACCGTCGCTCCGGTGCGCGCATCCGCGACAGCGGCGAGGACCGCGGCGCGGTCCATGTCCTTCGTCCGCGCGAGCACGGCCACCGCGGCCTGGGCCTGGCGGAGGACCGCGGTGGCCGTCGGCCCCGGGTTCTCGGCGAGCATCCGGTCGTAGACCCTCACCGCCTGCGCGGCGTCCCCTTCGCCGACGAGCCGCGCAGCCTCCGCCATCCGTGGATCGGCGGTGACGTCTGCGGTCTCTGCACGGCCGGAGCCGGTCCCGGCGACCACCGTGTCCGCCGGAAGCCCCGCCAGTCGCGGGGTCACCTGCGCCACCACCTGCCCGATCCAGTCACCGCAGTCCACGCCGTCGGCACCGGACGCGTCGGCGGGCGTCCAGACGGCGACACCGGTCCCGTCGGCGATCACGCTGACCGACGGCAGGGACGCCGGCCGCAGCCGCCCGACGATTGCGGGGAACCGGTCGGCGTCGACGATGCCGAGGATCCACTGCAGTCCCGCGTCCCCGGCCCGTGCCACCAGATCGCGGCGCAGCGCCGACGTCCCGGGGTCGACCGGGGACCCGATCAGCAGGACGACCGGGATCTGCGCGGACCGGGCGATGACCTCGGACTCCAGGGAGAACGGGGTGACCTCGATGACCGGTGACACCTCCCGGACCGGCGGGGCGGCGTCCGGCGGGGTGGCGTCCGCGTCAGTGCGGCCGGGACTGCAGGGATCGTGGTGGTGCTCCATCGCCGCCCACTGTAGGCGCGCGGGATTCAGTCGCGCTTCTTCCGGCGGAAGTACACGCGGCGGCGCACCGTGGCGACCACGTCTCCGTCTCCGTCGACGACGTCGACTTCGAACCAGTGCAGGTACTTCGAGCCGTCGGCGGTCTTCTCCCGGATGAGGTCGAAGGTCGCGTCGTCGGTGCGCATGTCGGCGACGATCTTCCCGCGGCCGGGTTTGCGGAAGGTCACGTCCGCCTCGACGTCCCACACGTTGTACGCGCCGCCGAGCCGGACCATCGACATGTACATGAAGAAGGGGTCGGTCATCGACTGGATGGTGCCGCCGAACGCGGTGTTGACGATGTTCTTCGTCAGCAGCCGCGGGGTGTGGCTGGTGACGACCCGGGAGCCGTCCTCCTCGATGCGTTCGACCCGGATCCCGGCGCCGAGGTACGGCGGCCACCAGGACATGAAGCGGCGCATGGTGGTCGGGCTGAACTTGGGCATGGTGTATCTCCCTGTCGTTTTCCGTTATGCTATGCGGCATAGCATAACGGAGAGGACAGTCATGGGTGCACGGACCGACACAAAAGACCGCATGATCGCCGGGGCCGCCGCCCTGCTCGCCGAGAACGGGGTGGCCGGCACCACCGTCGCCGCCGTCCTCGAACGCACCGACGCGCCACGTGGATCGGTCCGCCACCACTTCCCCGGCGGCCGCGACGAGCTCCTGCAGGACGCCGTCCGCACCGTCGGCGCCTCCGTCACCGACCGGCTCCGTGCCGCCGACGACGCCGACACCGATCCGGCGGTGATCGTCACCGACTTCTGCACCCGGTTCCGCGACCGGCTCACCGCCACCGGGTTCCGGGCCGGTTGTCCGGTCTGGGCGGCCGTCCAGGATCCCGCCGAGTCCCCGGAACTGCACGCCACGGCAGCGGAGGTCGTCCGCGACTGGACTGCCGCGCTCGCCGCGGCGCTCGTCCGCGTGGGATACGCCCCCGCGTCGGCGACCGTCACCGCGTCCTTCCTCATCAGCTCGGTCGAAGGAGCTCTCACCCTCGCGCGTGTCCGGCGGTCCCCCTACCCGCTGGACGCCGCCGCCGACATGTGCGTCCGCATTATCGCGGGCACGGCGTGGTGACTGCGGACCGTCGACGGGCACCGACATCGACCACATATTATTAGAACGGTTGAACTATCTTCCGGACGCCGGTACAGTCGGACACACGAGCAGGACGCCACCACCGCAACTCTCTCCGCTACCGACGTCACCACGGGGGATACCGTGACAACAGCAGCCACCACCACCGCACCCGCCTTCTACACCGACAAACTTCTTCTCGCCCACGCATTCGAGTTCTACCGCCACGACATCGCCGACTGCATCGCCGACATCACCACCACTCTCGCCACCCCGACAGTCGACCGTCCCACCTGCCGGACCGTCGACGACCGCGTCCTGGAGATGGCGGTCCTCGACATCGACGGATCCTGGGCGCCACTCGCCGACGACGCCGGCCCCGCGGCCCGCGCCAAGGTCGCGGCCAACTGCGCCGAACTCGCCATCGCGGCCTCCACCACCCCTGCCGGCGCCGACGAGGTCGGTCGGACCATCACCCGCCTCGCCACCGACCCCGGGGAAAAGCCCTGACCTACTGCGACATCGGCACCATGCTCACCCGTCTCCCTGC
Source organism: Corynebacterium nuruki S6-4 (assembly GCF_007970465.1). Taxonomy (NCBI): domain Bacteria; kingdom Bacillati; phylum Actinomycetota; class Actinomycetes; order Mycobacteriales; family Corynebacteriaceae; genus Corynebacterium; species Corynebacterium nuruki. The sequence goes on along the minus strand of NZ_CP042429.1, from coordinate 25,091 downwards.
CACGGCGGATGCCCTGGCCTGCGGTGCCTTCGGCCTCGACCTGGTGCGGATCCTCGCCGACGTCACGGCGACCGTCGGCGAGGACCACCTCGCCGCCGTCGATGCCGACCTCGCTGAGGCACTCACCCCCACGCGCGGCCGGCAGGTCGTCCCCGGTCCCCGTGTCCTGCGCCGGAGTGTCACCGAGATCGTCGGTCAGCATGATCCCTCCGCCCTGCCACCCGATCCCGACACGGACGGACCGCTGCCCGCCGACCCCGCCCACCAGCTCGATTTCACCGTCGACACCCGCGACGCGCACACCACCACATTTCACGTCACCATGACCCCCGACGAGGCGACCGGCACGCTCCGCATCGTCGACGCGGTCGCGGCCGCCCACCACACCAGCCGCGCGAAAGCCTTCGCCGAACTGGTCCACGGCGCCGCCGGTGATGTCTCGGTCACCCTGAACTGCTACCGCAACCTCGACAGCGGCACCATGCACTTCGAGAACACCTGGCTCTCCTCCGTCGCGACCGACCGCTGGACCGCCCGCGTCACCCACCTTGCGGTGCCCGGGCACTCCGCGACCGACGGCCGGTTCGTCACCGACAACCAGCGCGCACTGCGCATCGGCGTCGACGGCACCTGCCGCGGGCCCGCCTGCCGACGCGACGCCGCCGAGTGCGACACCGACCATATCCACCGTGTCGACGAAGCCGCCAACAGCAGCGACAACACCGACAACAGCGCCCCGACGACGACCACCTGGGCCACCCAGCAGCTCTGCCGGGCATGCCACAACGCCAAGACCCGCGGCCTGCTCGACTACACGACCTTCCCCGACGGCTCGACCCACGTCACGAGCCTCGGCGACGGCCACCGGGTCGTCACCCGCCCCACCGGTCCCCTGGCGGACGCCGACCTGACCTTCGACCAGCGACTGCAGCGCCGCACCGCCGCCCGCACCGAACACCAGGAGGCCCTGGCAGCCCACCGGGCCCGCACCGCCGCCGCCATGGCGGCGGCACGACAGGAAGGCAACGAGAAAATCCCCTTCTGACCGGCGAAGGAGACCCGGAATCTGTACCCCCAGTCGGACTCGAACCGACACTGCGCGGATTTTAAGTCCGCCGCCTCTGCCAATTGGGCTATGGGGGCCAAGGCGCTACTGCCGCGCGACAACCTCCGCGAGCAGCCCGTCCAGAATATCCTTCTCACTGACCGTGATGGTCTCCAACCCCTGCTCCAGGAACCGGGTCGTCACCGCGTCGAGCACCACGCACCCGCCGCCGATGACATCGGCACGCCCCGGGTGCATGACCGGGTACGCCCGCCGCTGCGCCACCGTCTCCGACAGCATCCGCCGGGCCGTGTCACGGAACCCCGCCAGCGGCAGGGACGCCATATGCGTCCGCTCCGGATCGTACGAGGCCAGCCCGAGGTGCGCGGCACACAGTGTCGTCATCGTGCCCGCCACTCCGACCACCCGCGTCACCGCAGCGAAATCCACCTCACCGGCGGCCAGTGCCAGCTGCGCGGCGACATAGTCCCCCGCCGCAGCGATCTCGTCGGCGGCCGGCGGATCGGAGTGCAGGAACCGTTCGGTCAGCCGCACACACCCCATCTGCGTGGAGTACGCGCCGCCCCGACCGGCGTCCACCACGAACTCGGTGGAACCACCGCCCAGGTCGATGACGAGGATGTGCTCGGCCGGATCGTCGACGACATCGGCCCCGAGGTCCAGCACCGCCCCCGCGAAGGACAGCTCCGCCTCCCGGGTCCCCGAGACAACCTCCGCCTGCGCACCCGGTCGTACCCGGCCGAGATGCCGACGGGTGATGTCGAAGAACTCCTCCCGGTTCGCCGCGTCACGGGTCGCCGAGGTCGCCCCCATGATCACGTCACGCACACCGAACTCCACCATCCGGTCGGCGTAGACCCCCAGGGCGTCGTCCACCCGGGCCAGCGCCTCCCCGGCGAAACGCCCGGTGGCGTCCACACCCTGCCCCAGGCGGACGATGACGTTGTCCCGGTTGAGCTCGGTCAGCGTTCCGTCGGCCTCCACCCGGGAGATCAGCAGCCGGATGGAGTTCGTCCCGCAGTCGATCGCCGCGAACGTGCTCATTCGGCCGTCTCCTCGAAGGCCGCCGCGACCGAGGTGCCGAGCGCTTCAAGCGTCGGCCAGTCCGCCGGGATGGCGGTGCCGGACAGCCCCGGATTGTTCGCCGCAGCCAGCGCCACGGCTTCGGTGCCGAGTCGGACCCGGTCCGGCCCCTCCGCCAGCGCATAGGCGATGAGGACGTGCAGGCACTTCACCCGGTCCGGCATCCCGCCCCCGGAGAAGTCCGTACCGAGATCCTCGATCGCGTTCCGCTCGGCGAGATAGTGCTCGTGTGCGGCGAGATAGTCGGCGGCCAGCGCAGCGTCCTCACCCAGCCGTGCCTGCATCGTCCGCATCACCCCGGCGACCTCCAGGCGGGACGCCTCGGCGGTCAACCGCGGATCGGTGAGGTAGTAGAGCGTCGGGAACGGCGTGCCGTCCGGTAGTTTCGGCGCGGTCTTCACCACGGCCGGGACCCCGTCGGGGGTCCGGTACGAGACCTCGAGAGCGCCGCGGAGCTTCCGCCCCAACTGGCGCGACATCGTCTCGAAGTCCTGCTCGCTGACAGTCACGTCACTCCTGTTCGGGTGCCGGTTCAGGGGCCGGCTGGTTCGGGTCGATGGGCAGGTTCTCCGAGGTCGGTTTCCCGTCCCCGTCGTCACCCTCGTCCTTGTTCTTGTCGGGCACGGTGTGGTCGGGGGTGCTGACCGACCCCCACAGCCGCGTGTACCAGGGATTGTCCTTGTCGCCGTCACCCCGGTCCTCCGGCGCCTCACCGGCACCGGGGGCGCCGGTGGCACCGGCGTCGATCTTCGGGTCGGTCAGCCGGTAGGCGGTCTCCCCCGGTTCCACGACCCCCAGGCGGACCCGGGCCTGCTCCTTGACGTAGTTCTCGTCGCGGTAGCGGTTCAGTTCATCCGACAGGTCCTGGCGCTGCTGGATCTGGTCGTCGATCTTGGCGTTGACCTGGGCGAGATCGGCCTTCTGCTGGAAGTAGTTGCGCAACGGCTGGGCGACAGTGAGCGCCATGACCGTCACGACGACGATGACGGTGAGGGCGACCAGCGGGTTCGCCTTCTTCGGCAGTTCGACGAAAGAACGGGCGAGCCGCTTCGGCGCGGCCTTGGCGGCACGGGCCCGACGGGTCCGGTTCTCCCGGGACCGCGGCTCCGGCAGTCCCGCCGGCGCCTGCTGCGATTCCTCGTCCTTCGTACCCATGACCGCCGATTCTAGCCCGCGTCCGCCGGACTACTTGGCAGTGAACCGCGGGAAGGCGGACGCACCGGCGTAGACCGCGGCACCCTCGAGGTAGCTCTCGATGCGCAGCAGCTGGTTGTACTTGGCGACGCGCTCGGAGCGGGCCGGGGCACCGGTCTTGATCTGGCCGCAGTTCAGGGCGACGGCGAGGTCCGCGATGGTGGTGTCCTCGGTCTCACCGGAACGGTGCGACATCATCGAGCGGTAACCGTTGTTGTGGGCCAGCGCGACGGCGTCCAGCGTCTCGGTGAGGGTACCGATCTGGTTGACCTTGACCAGCAGCGCGTTGGCGACGTGCTTGTCGATGCCCTCCTGCAGCCGCTCGGGGTTGGTGACGAAGAGGTCGTCACCGACCAGCTGCACCTTGTCGCCGATCTCGGCGGTCAGGGTGGCCCAGCCCTCCCAGTCGTCCTCGTTCAGCGGGTCCTCGATGGAGACCAGCGCGTACTCGTCGACGAGCTCCTTGTAGACCTGCGCCATCTCGGCGGCGGAGTGCTTCCCGCCCTCGAAGTTGTAGACGCCGTCCTCGTAGAATTCGGACGCCGCGACGTCGAGCGCCAGGGCGACATCCTTACCCAGGGTGTAGCCGGCGGCGGTGACGGCCTCGTCGATGAGGTCGAGGGCCTCACGGGTGGAGCCGACGGAGGGGGCGAAACCACCCTCGTCGCCGAGCCCGGTGGACAGGCCCTTGTCCTTGATGACCTTCTTCAGCGAGTGGTAGACCTCCGCACCGGTGCGCAGCGCCTCGGAGAAGGTGGCCGCTCCGATCGGGGCGATCATGAACTCCTGGACATCCACGCCGGAGTCGGCGTGGGCGCCGCCGTTGAGGATGTTCATCATCGGGACCGGCAGCACGTGGCCGTTCGGGCCGCCGACGTAGCGGAACAGGTGCAGGCCGGCGGACTCAGCGGCGGCCTTCGCCACCGCGAGGGACACACCGAGGATGGCGTTGGCGCCGAAGTGGGACTTGTTCGGGGTGCCGTCGAGCTCGATGAGCTTCTCGTCGATGAGGCGCTGGTCGTCGGCCTCGTAGCCGACGAGGGCCTCGTCGATCTCGTCGTTGACGAAGGCCACGGCCTGCCGGACGCCCTTGCCGAGGTAGCGGTCGCCGCCGTCACGCAGCTCGTGGGCCTCGTGGACACCGGTGGAGGCGCCCGAGGGGACGTCGGCACGGCCGATGCTGCCGTCCTCCAGGAACACCTCGACCTCGACAGTCGGGTTACCGCGCGAATCGAGGATCTCGCGGGCGATGATCTGCATGATTTCGGCCATGTGAGTGTCAGCCTCCTCGGCTGGGATGAAGCAGGGTGATGGTTGTCGGCCACCATTGTTCCACATCCGCGCCCCACCTCCCCCGGTCAGGCCACCGGCTGCCCCAGCGCGTAGTTCGCCGCGGCGTCCCGGACATCGGCGAGGTACTGCCCCGACCGGTTGTAGGCGAAGACGGCGTCCGCCCAGTCCTGCGGATCCCGCAGGTCACGGTCGCCCGAGCACAGCAGACGGGCTGCGGCGGGGGCGGCGTCCGCGATGTTCTGGGGGTCACCGCCGTCGCCGAACTGCCGCCAGGACTCAGGCAGGAACTGGAGCGGGCCGACGGCCCGGTCGTGGTCCCGGTCGCCGTCGAGCTTCCCGTGGTCGGTGTCCGGGATGTCCATGAACCCGCCGGTGCCGTCGAGCTTCGGCCCGACGATCGCACCGTGGGCGTCCTTCCCGTAGCTGCCGTGCTTGCTCTCCACCCAGCCCAGCCCGGCCAGTGTGTTCCAGACGAGATGGCAGTCCGGGTTCTCGGCGTCCGCGGTCCGGGTCCCCGCCAGGTAGGCGTCGAGGAACTCCCGGGGAATCGCCAGCTCGTCGGCAGCGGTCGCCGGATCCGCCGGCACGGCGGCCGCCTGCGGCGGGACGTTGTCGGGCACCGGTTCCCGTGCCGGGCCGGTGTCGCGGGTGCCGACGAGGACCACCCCGACGACCACGATGACCATCACCAGGGCGGTGACGACGGTGACCGCGGTCGCCCCGGCTCTCACCCGGCCTCCGTGGTGCGGCAGCGGATCGCGTCAAGGGAGGCGGCGCTGAGCTGGACGTCCGCGTCCCCGATCCGCACCGCCGCCATCTCCGGGTACGGCCGTTCCCGGACCTCCACCTCGGTCCCGGGCAGGATGCCGTGGTCCTCGAGGTAACGCAGCAGCCCGGGGTCGCGGTCGCTGATCCGGTCGATGACCAGCCGGTCGCCGGGGGCGGCGGTGGACAGTGCGACGGTGTCCGGCACGTTGATCACCCCGTCGGCGTCCGGGATGGGGTCACCGTGGGGATCCCGGTCCGGGAAGCCGAGGGCGGCGTCGATCCGCTCGATGAACAGGTCGGAGACCGCGTGTTCGAGCACCTCCGCCTCGTTGTGCACCTCGTCGCGGCCGTAGCCGAGCCGGTTCATGAGGAAGGTCTCGAGCAGCCGGTGCCGGCGCACCATCTGCAGGGCGAGCCGCTTCCCCTCGGGTGTGAGGGTGATGTCCCCGTAGGGCGCGTGGTTGACCATGCCGTCGGCGGCGAGGCGTTTGACCGCCTCGGAGGCCGTCGACCGACGCTGCCCCAGCTGGTCGGCCAGCGTCGACAGTGAGGCGCCCCGGTTTTCCCATTCCTGGAGGTCGTAGATCTTCTTGAGATAGTCCTGCGACCGCTCGGGAAGTTCGGAGACATGCATGGAGGGCATCCTACCCGAGGCCCGCCACCCCACCGGCCCATCACCGGTTCTCCACCATGTACCGTGGTGTTCCGATTATTGAACTTTCAAGATAACGGAGATAAATACTGATGTTCAGAAAGAGTGGACGCCGGGTGGCCGGCGTCCTGGCGGCCACCGCCGTCGCCACCGCCGGTCTCACCGCCTGCAGCAGCGACGGGGACGGCTCACCCCGGGTCCTGGCCACCTTCACGATCCTCGCCGACATCGCCGACCGGGTCGCCGGCGACGTCCTCACCGTCGACTCGCTCACCCGCCCCGGTGCGGAGATCCACGGCTACGACCCGACCCCCGGCGACATCCGCGCCGCCGCCGACGCCGACCTCATCATCAGCAACGGTCTCGGCCTCGAGAACTGGCTCGACAAGCTCATGTCCGACTCGGACGCCACCCGTGTCACCGCCACCGACGGCATCGACCCGGTCACCATCGAGGGCACCGACGACCCCAACCCCCACGCCTGGATGAGCCCCACCCTGGCCGCCGACTACGTCGACACGATCGCGGCGGCCTTCGCCGACAACTTCCCCGACGATGCCGCGACCTTCCGCCGCAACGCCGGGGAGTACAAGGCGGAAATCGCCGAGGTCGAGACCACCATGCGCGACGGACTCGCCGCACTCCCGGCGAACCAGCGCGCCCTGCAGACCTGTGAAGGCGCCTTCAGCTACCTCACCCGTGAGGCCGGCATGTCCGAGAGCTACATCTGGCCGGTGAACTCCGGTGAGGAGATCACCCCCGCACAGATCCGGCGCGCCGCCGGCTTCGTCCGCGACAAGGACGTCCCCGCCGTCTTCTGCGAGTCCACCGTCGACCCCGGACCCAAGGAACAGCTCATGCGGGAGACCGGGGCCGCCGACGGCGGCACCCTCTACGTCGACTCACTCACCGAGGACAGCGGGGACGCCCCCACCTACCTCGATCTCATCCGGTACGACACCCGGACCATCATCGACGGCCTGCACGGTGGCGACCGCTCATGACCACACCCGCCATCGACGTCCGGGGCCTCGGCGTGCACTACGGTTCGGTGCGCGCCCTCGACGACGTCACCCTGCACCTCGACCACGGCCGCATCCACGGCCTCATCGGCACCAACGGTTCCGGGAAATCCACCCTCTTCAACTCCCTCATGGGCGAGGTCCGCCCCACCACCGGCACGGTGACCGTCGCCGACGCCGCCGAGCACCGCGTCGCCTACGTCCCCCAGTCCGAGTCCGTGGACTGGACCTTCCCGCTCAGCGTCCGCGAGGTCGTCATGACCGGCCGCTACGGCCACATGGGCTTCCTCCGGCACCCGCGGGCGGCCGACCGTGCCGCGGTCTCCGACGCCCTCGCCCGCACCGACCTCACCGACCTCGCCGGCCGGCAGATCGGGCAGCTGTCCGGCGGCCAGAAGAAACGCACCTTCGTCGCCCGCGGTCTCGCCCAGCAGGCCCGCACCGTCCTGCTCGACGAGCCGTTCGCCGGGGTGGACACCACCAGTCAGGCGATGATCACGGCCCTGCTCCACGAGATGGCGGACGCCGGCGCCTGCATCCTCATCTCCACCCACGACCTCGCCTCGGTCGAGTCCCTGTGCGACACGGTCACCATGCTCCACGGCACCGTCGTCGCCCACGGCGCCCCCGCCGAGGTCATGACCACCGACAACCTCATGACGACCTTCGGGATGGTGGCCTGACATGCTGACCTACGAATTCATCCAGCGCGCCCTCGTCGTCTCCACCGTCACCGCCGTCATCGCCGGACTGCTGTCCTGCTGGCTGGTGCTCATCGGCTGGTCGCTGATGGGGGACGCCGTCTCCCACGCCGTCCTGCCCGGCGTCGTCGTCTCCTACATCGTCGGCTGGCCGTTCGCCGTCGGCGCCCTCATCGCCGCCCTCGTCGCCGTCGGCCTCGTCGGCGGCGTCCGGGAACGCACCACGCTGAAGGGCGACACGGCCATCGGCGTGGTGTTCACCGCCCTGTTCGCCCTCGGACTCGTCCTCGTCTCCGTCACCCCGGCGGGCACGAACCTCCAGGAGATCCTCTTCGGCAATCTGCTGGGTATCTCGCAGGACGCCCTGATCCAGGTCCTCATCTTCGGCGTCATCGCCTTCGTCGTCATGGTGACCCTGCGCCGCAGCATCACCGCCTGGGCCTTCGACCCCGCCCACGCCCGCGCCGTCGGGATGCCGACCGGCCTGATCCGCGGCGCGGTGATGGTGTGCCTCGCCCTCGTCGTCGTCGCGGCGATGCAGGCGGTGGGCGTCATCCTCGTCGTCGCCATGCTCATCACCCCCGGCGCGACGGCCTACCTGCTCACCCGCCGGTTCTCCCGGATGCTCCTCATCGCCCCGCTGGTGGCCTGGGTGAGTTCGGTCGCCGGCATCTGCCTGAGCTACTGGACCGATGTCTCCGCCGGCGGCACGATCGTGCTCGTCCAGGCGGGCATCTTCGTGCTCGTCTACCTCTTCGCCCCGCGCGAGGGGCTGGTCACTGCTCCGCTGCGGAGGAATCTTCAGCGAGCTGCCGACGGAACTGCCCGACAGCCTTCGTGAGCCGCCGGGCGGCGTCCCCCGGTGCGTCGTTCTCCAGCCCGAGCATCGGGAACCGGAGCTCGGTGGGGATGTCCGCGTCCTTGTAGCCACGGGCCCGGGCGGTGCGGATGACCTCGTCCGCCGCCGACAGCGGGGAGGAGGGCTCAGCAGGCTCAGCAGGCTCAGAGTCCGGCTCAGCCGTCGGCGCCGGGTGGGAGGGCTTGTACGGTTCCTTCCCCTCCCGGGCCCGCCCCTCGGCCCACAGCCGGTCCTGCTCCTCCCGGGACACCGGCCGCTCGACCTCCTCGAACAGGTACGGGGCCCGGGACCGCATCTTCGCCACGAACGCACCCGCGACGTGACCGATGTCGAAGGAGCCGCGCCGGTTGGCGATCTCGGCGTGGAAGAGCACCTGCAGCAGGATGTCGGAGAGCTCCCGGCACAGCTCCTGCTCGTCCAGGTCACCCGGGGCGTCGATGACCTCGGCGAGTTCCTCGGTCTCCTCCCGCAGGTAGGCCAGCAGACTGTGGTGGGTCTGCGCCTGCTCCCACTCCCCCTGGCGCAGTGCCCGGGTCATGAGCGCCACGGCGTCCTCGAGCTCGTCCATGACGGAGGCGGGGATCTCGGTGCGTGAGGTGCGCCGCAGTCCGGCGACGGCGACGGTGTGTTCGTCGGTGCCGACGATCTCCCCGTCGACGTACCCGGCGCCCGAGACCGGGATCTCCGGTGCGGACGCCGCCCCCGGCGCCTCGATCTCCCGGTCCGGCTCCATGGCGACGAGCAGGCTCGGCGCCTTGATGAGGGTGTCGCCGTGGTCGAGCCGGTACTGCACCAGCTCATTGGCGAGATCGGTGGTGACGAGCACCTCCGCCTCGTCCACGGTGTGGCCACCGAGATCGGCGATGACCCACCGCACCCGGACCGGCACCTCCTCGGTGTACGCGATGTCGGCGCCCAGCAGCGGTACGGCTTCGACCGGCAGCATGGCGGGGAACCGGGGATCCAGGAGAACGACTGACATAAGTGTCAGTGTAGCGGGTACCCCGTCGGCCCTCAGCGGGTCACCGGCTCCGGCTCGAGCAGATTCCGGCGCGGAACGGCCGCCAGGTCGGTCATCGCGTCCGCACACCACTGCACCAGTTCCAGGTCACGCAGCGCGACCGCCCGCATCCCGGCACCCTGCTTCGGCACCGGGACGAGCACCGTCTTCGGCGTCGGCCGGTACATCGCGGCGGGGAACAGCCGCTTGAGCCGGACCTGGCCGGAGTCCGGCAGGGTGACCGGGCTGAAGCTGATCTTCTGACCGGTCTGCACGACCTCGGTGATGCCCAGGTCGCGGCACACCAGCCGCAGCCGGGAGACCACCGCGAGGCGCCCGACCTCCGCCGGCAGGTCACCGTAGCGGTCGACGAGTTCCTCGAGCACACTGTCGATGTCCTCGTCGGTCTCCGCCTCGGCGAGCTTGCGGTAGGCCTCGAGCCGCAGTCGCTCGCTGGCGATGTAGGTGACCGGGATGTGGGCGTCCACCGGCAGGTCGACGCGGATCTCCTTCTTCTCCGCCTGCCCGGTCCCGTCGACGACCTCGCCGTCGGCCATCGCGTGGAAGGCCTCGACGGCCTCCCCCACCAGCCGGACGTAGAGGTCGAAGCCGACGCCGGCGATGTGCCCGGACTGTTCGGCGCCGAGGACGTTGCCGGCCCCGCGCATCTCCAGGTCCTTCATCGCCACGTTCATGCCCGCCCCGAGCTCGTTGTTCTGGGCGATGGTCGACAGCCGTTCATAGGACGTCTCGGTGAGTGTCTCGCCCTTCGGGTAGAGGAAGTAGGCGTAGGCCCGCTCCCGGGACCGGCCCACCCGGCCACGCAGCTGGTGCAGCTGCGACAGGCCCATGTGGTGGGCGTTCTCCACGATGAGGGTGTTGGCGTTCGCGATGTCCAGCCCGGTCTCCACGATGGTGGTGCAGACGAGCACGTCGAACTCCCGGTCCCAGAACCCCTGGACGGTGGTCTCGAGCTGTTCCTCGCTCATCTGCCCGTGGGCGACGACGACCCGCGCCTCGGGCACCAGTTCCCGGATGTGCGCCGCCGCCTGTTCGATCGACTTCACCCGGTTGTGCAGGTAGAAGACCTGCCCGTCGCGCAGCAGTTCGCGGCGGACCGCGGCGGCGACCTGCTTGTCCTCCTGGACGCCGACGTAGGTGAGCACCGGGTGCCGGTCCTGCGGCGGGGTGAGGATCGTCGACATCTCCCGGATCCCGGCCATCGACATCTCGAGGGTGCGCGGAATCGGGGTGGCGGACATGGTGAGGACGTCGACGTGGGTGCGCAGCGACTTGATGTGCTCCTTGTGCTCCACACCGAAGCGCTGCTCCTCGTCGACGATGACGAGGCCGAGGTTCTTCCACTGCACACCGGTGGCGAGCAGCCGGTGGGTGCCGATGACGATGTCGACGGTCCCGTCGGCCAGCCCGGCGAGGACGGCGGCCGACTCCTTCTTCGGGGTGAACCGCGACAGTTCCCGGATCACCGTCGGGAAGTCCTGCATCCGTTCGACGAAGGTGCGGTAGTGCTGCTGGGCCAGCAGGGTGGTCGGGACGAGCACGGCGACCTGTTTCCCCGACTGCACCGCCTTGAACGCGGCGCGCACCGCCACCTCGGTCTTGCCGTAGCCGACGTCGCCGACGATGACACGGTCCATCGGCACCGGCTTCTCCATGTCGGACTTGACCGCCTCGATGGCGTTGTACTGGTCCTCGGTCTCGGTGAAGGGGAAGGCCTCCTCCATCTGCCGGGTCCACTGGTTGTCCGGGTCGAAGGCGAAACCGGGGGCCGCCTGCCGGGCGGCGTAGAGCTGCACGAGTTCGGCGGCGATCTCCCGGACCGCGCCGCGGGCCTTCTTCTTGGTGTTCTTCCAGTCCGACCCGCCCATCTTCGACAGGGCGGGCTTCTCGCCGCCGACATAGCGCGACAGCATGTCGAGCTGGTCCATCGGCACGTACAGCTGGTCGCCGGGACCACCGCGCTTGCTCGGCGCGTACTCCAGCACGAGGTACTCCCGGCGGGAGGCGTCCGCCCCCTTGCCGACAGTACGTTCGGTCATCTTCACGAACCGGCCGATACCGTGCTGGTCGTGGACCACCAGGTCCCCGGGCTCCAGGGCCAGCGGGTCGACCCGGTTGCGCTTCTTGGCGGCCTTGCGTTTGCCGGTGGTGGAGGCGTCCACCCGGTTGCCGGTGACGTCGGTCTCGGTGATGAACAGCAGCCCGCGGGCGTCCAGTCCGCCGTGGGCGACGGCGGCGTAGATGCTCACGGTGCCCTCGGCGGGCCGGTCGGACGTGGCGTGCTTCGACCGCCGCATGCGCCCCTGTCCGGTGATGCCGTCAAGGTCCACGCCCACCGCCTCGGCGGCGATGCCCGCCTCCCGGAACCGGCGGAGCATCCGGGCGACGACGGTGGCGTTCGGGGCGGCGTAGGCGACCCGGCCGCCGGCCTCGACCCGCTCCCGGACGGTCGTCATGAGGTGGCCGATGGCCTCCAGGTCACCGTGCGGGGCGGGGGCCGGGGCGAAGTCGAGCAGCAGCGGCTCGTCGGCCGCGTCACTGCCGTCCCCGTCGTCCTCCCGGTCCCAGTCGGCCATGCCGGTCGGCGAGACCGTCCACCACGGCCGGTCCAGCCGGTCCTGGGTGCCGCGCAGGGCGTCGACCGTGCGGTAGCCGGCGCGGTCGACCGAGTCCGGGTCGATCGCGGCGACGTCCACCGGTGCCGCCCCACCCATCGCGGCGACCTCCCAGCCGGCGGCGAGGAACTCCTTCCCCGTCGCGATGAGGTCCTCGGCACGGCGCCGGACGGCGGCCGGGGACAGTTCGACGGTGTGGGTCCCGGCGGGCATGAGCTCGGGCAGGGTCTGCATCTCCCCGTCGAACAGCACCGGGATGAGGGACTCCATCCCCTGCACGGGGGTGCCCTGGCTGATCCGGTCGAGCGCCTCGGCGAGTTCCGGGTTGCCGGCGTTGTCGCGGGCCAGCTCCGCCGCCCGCTCCCGGACCGCGGGGGTGATGAGGAGTTCGCGGACCGGGTGGACGAGGATCTCGCCGGGGTCCGTGCCCGGGACGGTGCGCTGATCCGCGGTCGAGAAGACCCGCACTTCGCTGATCTCGTCGCCCCAGAACTCGACACGGACCGGGGCGTCCGCGGTGCCGGGGAAGATGTCGAGGATGCCGCCGCGGGTGGCGAACTCGCCCCGGCGGCCGACGATGTCGGAGTGGGTGTAGCCGAGTTCCACGAGGCGCTGCTGCACGGCCCCGAAGTCCAGTTCCTCACCTTCGCGCAGCCGGACCGGCTCGATGTCCCCGAGTCCCGCCATGACCGGCTGGACCGCGGACCGGGTCGGGGCGACGAGGACCCGCACCTTTCCGTGGGCGATCCGGTGGAGGACCGCCATGCGCTGTGCGACGGTCTCGACCCCCGGCGACAGCCGCTCGTGCGGCAGGGTCTCCCAGGCGGGGAACAGTTCCACCCCGTCGCCGAGCATGGCGGTCAGTTCGGCGGTGAGGTCCTCGGCCTGGCGTCCGGTGGTGGTGATGACGGTCACCGGCGCGTGCTGTGCGAGCGTGCCGAGGGCGAAGGACCAGGCGGCCTCCGGCCCCTGGATGTGGAGGCGACGGTCACCGACGTGCGTCACCAGCCCCGTCAGTTTCGGATCTTCGGCGACGGTACGCAGGACGCCGGACAGGGGTGCGGTGCTCATGGGGTCCCATCGTAGTGCCGGGACCGTACGGTAGAGTGACCGGTTGCAGCGTGCTGCGTGGTCCCCCATGGTGTAATGGCAACACTCCGGTTTTTGGTACCGGCATTCCAGGTTCGAGTCCTGGTGGGGGAGCATCACCGGGGGCCGGGGACCGTACAGCGTTACACTGGCGGGCATTCCTGTGACCTGTGACTGTGAAGGACACCCCTGAAGTGACTCAAACCCCCCGCAACGGCAACCCGGCCGTCGCCGTCGTCGTCCTCGCCGCCGGCGCCGGCACCCGTATGAAGTCCGCCACCCAGAAGACACTCCACGCCATCGGCGGCCGCACCCTGCTCTCCCACAGCCTGCACGCCGCGGACACGGTCGACCCCTCGCTCATCGTCGCCGTCGTCGGCCACGGCCGTGACCAGGTCGAGCCCGCCGCCCGCCGGGTCGGCGAGGAGCTCGATTCCGACCTGACCGTCGCCGTCCAGTCCGAGCAGCTCGGCACCGGGCACGCGGTGCAGTGCGCGCTGCCCGCCCTGGCCGGCTTCGAGGGCACCATCATCGTGACGAACGCGGACGTCCCGCTGCTCACCGGTGAGACCCTCGCCGCGCTCAGCGCCGCCCACACCGAGGTCCCCACCGCCGTCACCGTGCTGACGATGGAGGAGACCGATCCCACCGGCTACGGCCGCATCATCCGCAACGACGCCGGCGAGGTCACCGCCATCATCGAGGAGAAGGACGCCACCGCCGAGCAGAAGCGCGTCACCGAGGTGAACTCCGGGGTCTTCGCCTTCGACGCGGGCGTCCTGCGGGACGCACTGACCCGGCTGCACACCGACAACGCCCAGGGTGAGCTGTACCTCACCGACGTCCTCGGCATCGCCCGGGCCGACGGACATCCGGTGCGCGCCCACCTCGCCGCGGACGCCCGGGAACTCGCCGGCGTCAACGACCGCGTCCAGCTCGCCGCCGCCGGCCGTGAGCTCAACCGCCGCACCGTGGAGGCCGCCATGCGCGGCGGGGCCACCGTCGTGGATCCCCTGACCACCTGGATCGACGTCGAGGTCACGGTCGGCGCCGACGTGACGATCCTGCCCGGCGTCCAGCTGCAGGGCCGGACCGTCATCGCCGACAACGTCACCGTCGGACCGGACTCGACCCTCGAGGACGTCGAGGTCGGCGAGGGTGCCCACGTCACCCGGACCCACGCCCGGCAGTCCGTCATCGGCCCGCGCGCCGACGTCGGCCCGTTCACCTACCTGCGTCCGGGCACGGACCTCGGCGAGGGCGGCAAGCTCGGCGGCTTCGTCGAGGCGAAGAACGCCACCATCGGCCGGGGGTCGAAGGTGCCGCACCTGACCTATGTCGGGGATGCCACCATCGGTGAGGAGTCCAACATCGGCGCCTCGTCCGTCTTCGTCAACTACGACGGGGTGGACAAGCACCACACCACCGTCGGCGACCACGTCCGGACCGGGTCGGACACGATGTTCATCGCCCCGGTCACCGTCGGCGACGGCGCGTACTCGGGCGCCGGCACCGTGATCAAGGACGATGTCCCGGCGGGCGCACTCGTCGTCTCCGGCGGCCACCAGCGCAACATCGAGGGCTGGGTGCAGCGCAAGCGTCCCGGTACTCCGGCCGCCAAGGCCGCAGAGGCCGCCGAGCGCGCGGCAGAGCAGCAGTAAACCCACCCCCACGTCTTGGTGCCCGTCCGGCGGGCATTTACGATGTGCTGTGTCACACAACCACCGGAAAGGTCATTGAACCCGTGTCCTACTGGATCGACAACCAGAAGAACCTCATGCTGTTCTCCGGTCGCGCCCACCCCGAACTGGGGGAGGCCGTGGCCCGCGAGCTGGGGATCGAGCTGACCCCCACCACTGCGCGCGACTTCGCCAACGGCGAGATCTTCGTCCGGTTCGAGGAGTCCGTCCGTGGGTCGGACGCCTTCGTCCTGCAGTCCTACCCGCAGCCGCTGAACAAGGCGATCATGGAGCAGCTCATCATGATCGACGCCCTCAAGCGCGGCTCCGCCAAGCGCATCACCGCGATCCTGCCGTTCTATCCGTACGCCCGGCAGGACAAGAAGCACCGCGGCCGCGAGCCCATCTCCGCCCGCCTCATCGCGGACCTGATGAAGACCGCCGGTGCCGACCGTATCGTCGCGGTCGACCTGCACACCGACCAGATCCAGGGTTTCTTCGACGGCCCGGTGGACCACATGCACGCCATGCCGATCCTCACCGACTACGTGCGGAAGAACTACGGCACCGACAACATCGCCATCGTCTCCCCGGACGCCGGCCGGGTGAAGACCGCCGAGAAGTGGTCGAACACCCTCGACGGTGCCCCGCTGGCCTTCGTCCACAAGACCCGCGACATCGACGTGGCGAACAAGGTGACCGCCAACCGTGTCATCGGTGACGTCGAGGGCCGCACCTGCATCCTCATCGACGACATGATCGACACCGGCGGCACCATCGCCGGCGCCGTCGACGTGCTGCGCAAGGCCGGGGCCGGCGATGTCATCATCGCCACCACCCACGGGGTGTTCTCCGACCCGGCCCGCGAGCGGCTGAACTCCTGCGGCGCCTGCGAGATCATCACGACGGACACGCTCCCGCAGAACACCGAGGGCTGGGACAACCTCACCGTCCTGCCGATCGCCCCGCTGGTGGCCAAGACGATCCACGAGATCTTCGAGAACGGTTCGGTCACCACGCTGTTCGAGTGATACACTCTCCTCGTCTCGGCGAGGGCCGGTGAAGTCACCGGCCGTTATCGACGCGAATACGTTTTTCCACGGCCCTCCGCGGCCTGTGGTCGACGCCCCCGCCGCGGCCTTCGTGCCGCGGCTTTTCGCTTTGTTGACCGTGACAGCCGCAGAACCAACCGTGAAGGAGAGCCACCATGGCCACCAAGATCATCGAGATCGCCGCCCAGCCGCGCACCGAGTTCGGTAAGGGTGCCGCCCGCCGGCTGCGCCGCGCCTGGCGCGTCCCGGGCGTCGTCTACGCCTCCCACCAGGAGCCGGTCCACGTCAGCTTCGACCTCCTGGAGTTCCAGGGCATCGTCCGCAACCACGGCGTCAACGCCCTGGTCGACGTCGACGTCGACGGTGAGAAGTACCTCGCCATCATCAAGTCCGTCGACCAGAACGTGCTGACCTTCGACATCGACCACGCCGACCTCCTCGCCGTGAAGCGCGACGAGACCGTCGCCGTCGACGTCCAGGTCCTCGTCGAGGGCGAGCTGGAGCCGGGTGTCGAGTACATCCAGGACGCCGACACGGTCACCGTCGAGGCCAACGTCCTCAACATCCCGGAGGAGCTCACCGTCTCCCTCGTCGGCAAGCAGATCGGCGACCAGATCCTGGCCTCCGACGTCGAGCTGCCCGAGGGCGCCACCCTGGTCTCCGACCCGGAGACCCTGGTCGTCAACTTCACCGCCCCGGAGGACAACGAGGCCGAGGCCGACAGCGCCGCCGCCGAGACCGGTGCCGGCGAGGCCCCCGCTGCCGCCGAGGCCGAGGAGCCGGCCGCCACCGAGGAGTCCGCGGAGTAGTTCCCGCCCTCTCCCCCACCCCCGTCCCGCCGTGTGCGGTACGGGGGTTCGGTGTCTCCGCCGACGGCGGGTTGTGCCATGATGGCCTCCGTGAGCAGCAACACCTCATCCACTCCCCTCCTCATCGTGGGTCTCGGCAACCCCGGAGCGGAGTACGAGGGCACCCGGCACAACATCGGTGCCATGGTGCTCGACGAACTCGCCGGCGACCTCGGCACGGGGTTCAGCGTCAACCGGAAGGTCAATGCCCGCGTCGCGGAGACGCGGGTCGGTGACCGACGGGTCATCCTCGCCACCCCCCGCAGTTTCATGAACCTCTCCGGCGGGCCGGTCAAGGCCCTGACCGGCTACTACGGGCCCGGCCAGGTCCTCGTCGTCCACGACGAGCTGGACCTCGACCCGGGCACCGTGAAGCTCAAGCACGGCGGCGGTCTCAACGGGCACAACGGCCTCCGGGACATCGCCAAATCGCTGGGGACACAGGACTTCGACCGGATCCAGGTGGGGATCGGCCGCCCGCCGGGACGGATGTCCCCGGCGTCCTACGTCCTGAAACCGTTCGCGAAAGCGGAGCGCGCCGACCTCCCGGTCACCCTCGCGGACGCCGCCGACCTCGCCACCGCCGTGGCCCGCGGGGAGGCGGCATGAGCATCCTCGCCCGCCTCGCCACCCTCCTCGGCCGTCACCGGCAGGACGCCGAGACGGTGTGGGACGCCCTGCCGCCCGCCCAGTGGCTCATCGTCGGCCTCGGCAACCCGGGGCTGAAGTACGTCCACACCCGCCACAACATCGGCTACCGCGTGGTCGACGAACTGATGCGCCGCCATGACGAGCGGTTCATCGGCGTCCCCGGCATACCGGCCCGCGTCGCCCGCACCGGGGTCAGTGAGCACGGCGTCCTGCTCGTCCGGCCGACGACCTTCATGAACGAGTCGGGTCAGGCCGTCGCCCCGCTGGCGGCGTCCTACGCCATCCCCGCCGACCACGTCATCGTCATCCACGACGAGCTGGATCTGCCGGCCGGGACCGTGCGGGTCAAACTCGGCGGCAACGAGAACGGCCACAACGGGCTGAAATCGGTCACCGCGGAACTCGGCACCCGCGACTTCGTGCGGATCCGGGTCGGGATCGGCCGGCCGGACGCCGGGAAGAGCGTGGTCGACCACGTCCTCGAGCCGCTGCAGAAGGGCAGTCTCGACCTGGACGCACTGCACGACGCGGTCCGGACCGCCGCGGACGCCGCCGAGATCATCGCCGACCGGGGTGTGCCCGCCGCCCAGAACGAGATCCACGGCCGGCGGTAGGATACCGGGCATGTCCTCCCGCAAGAGAAGCTACCGTGGCACGTCCGACAACGACGACGGCCCGGTCGCCGGGATCTACGAGGGCGACTACGGCCCGATCGAGCTGGAGCAGGACCCGTACTCCGCCGGCGGCTGGCTGGTGAGCGTCAACGGGGTGCCGAGTTCCCACATCGTCCTCGGCGAACCCCGGGAACTGGTCTTCGAGTACATGCGGTGGATCGCGGTCGCGGTCGAGACCCACGTGCGCGACCACCTGGACCCCGCCACGCTGCGGCTGACCCACCTCGGTGGCGGGGCCTGCACGCTGGCCCGCTATTTCGCCGACGTGTACCCGGCGTCCCGCAACACCGTCGTCGAGCTCGACGGGTCCCTGGCGGTGCTCGCCCGGCAGTGGTTCGACATCCCCCGCAGCCCCCGGGTGAAGATCCGGGTGGACGACGCCCGCGAGGTCGCCGACGCCTTCACCCCGGCCAGCCGCGACATCATCGTGCGGGACGCCTTCGCCGGCGCCGTGACCCCGGAACCGCTCACCACCGTGGAGTTCTTCGACCACTGCCGGCGGGGCCTCTCCCCCGGCGGGATCTACGTGGCGAACTGCGGGGACCACCATGACCTGCGCGGGGCGAAGGCGGAGCTCGCCGGTATGGCCGAGGTGTGGGAGCATGTCGCGGTCATCGCCGACCCCCCGATGCTCAAGGGGCGCCGCTACGGCAATATCGTGCTCATCGCCTCGGACGTGGAACTGCCCGCCGACGGCAGCCCGGCGATGGCCGCGGCGTCCCGGGAACTGCTCGGCGGCGGGGTGCCGGCGCAGTACAGGGACGAACGGTGGACCCGGCGGTTCTTCTCCGGGGCGGTGGCGCGGCGGGACTGAAAGCACCGGGGACGGGGACGTAGGGTCGGGGGCATGACTTCTACTCCACTCTCCTCCCCGCCCGTCGCACTCGGTACCTGGTCCTGGGGCACCGGCGATGTCGGCGGGGACACCGTCTTCGGCAACGACCTCGGTACCGCCGAGCTGAAACCCGTGGTGGACGCCGCGATGGCGTCCGGGCTCACCCTGTTCGACACCGCACCGGTGTATGCGACGGGAAATTCCGAGAGGATCCTCGGGGAGCTGCTCGCCGGCTACGACCGGGCCAGCTACCAACTGTCGACGAAGTTCTCGACCGGCATCGCCGACCTGTACGGCAACGACATGGACACGATGCTGGACGCCAGCCTGGAGCGGCTCGGCACCGACTACGTCGACATGTACTGGATCCACAACCAGGACGACATCGAACGCTGGACGCCAATGTTGATCCCCCAGGTGAAGTCCGGCCGGGTACGCCGGGTCGGGGTCTCCAACCACAGTCTCGCGCAGATCCGGCGGGTCACCGAGATTCTCGCCGAGGGTGGCGTCCGGTTGTCGGCGGTGCAGAACCACTACAGCCTGCTGTTCCGGGATTCCGAGGACACCGGTGTGCTCGACTGGTGCCACGACAACAGCGTGGAGTTCTGGCCCTACATGATTCTCGAGCAGGGTGCGCTCACCGGCGCCTACGACGTCGACCACCCGCTGCCCGAGGGCAGTGACCGGGCGCGGACCTACAACCCGGTCCTGCCCCAGCTCACCCGTCTGACGGACGCCATGGCGGCGATCGGGGACGCCCACGGTGGCCTCAGCGTCGCCGAGGTCGCCACGGTGTGGGCCGTGGACCGCGGCACCGTGCCGATTGTCGGGGTGACGAAGAAGAAGCACATCGATTCCCAGGTGCGGGTCGCCGGCGTGCACCTCACCGGGGATGAGACGTCGACCATCGAGGAGCTCGCCGCAGCGACCGGGGTCCAGGTGCGTGCCGCGTGGGAGAAGCCGTTGGAGTGACGCGGGCGGCGGACGCTGGGTGACGGGCGCGGTACGCAGTCTGACGAACAGGCGTTCTACATGATTTCGAACAGGTGGTTGACTCTGTCCGGCGGGTGGGGTACTCTGTGACGTAGAGCACATCGGCAGAAGGTCAGGCGGGGACCACCGGGAGGGGACCATGACCACCACACCACCCACCGACGACAACCACGGCAACAGCAGCGGCAACCGCGACAAGCGCGGCGGCGGGAGCGGCAGTACCGGCACCCGCGGCGGCGGGGACCATCCCCGCGGCGGTCGGCACATCCCGCACGGCACCGACCCGACCAGCGGCGAATCCTTCAATTCCCTGTCGAGGAAGTTGGCCGGCCCGGTGAACACCGCCGAACTCACCCTCGTCGCCTTCCTCACCACCATCGAGGATGCTGCCCGCCTGTCGGCCGCCCAGGCGATCCGCCGCCGCGGGCCCCGCGAAGCCGCGTGCTACACCCACGCCGCAGACCTGGCGGTGCGGATGCCGGCCCTGTTCGACCGTATGCGCGCCGACACCCGCTACAGTGTCGAACACCTCGACATCATCTGGACACGCATCAACCGCCACTCCCGCGCCCTGGCCGCCGCCGGGGAACAGTTGCCCGCCACCGTCGATGAGGCGGTCGCCTCCCGACTCGGCGTGCAGATCACCCCGGACGGGGTCGTGTGGTCGGTACCCGCCCTCGGTGATGCCACCGACGGGATCCTCGCCGACGTCGCACCGGTCCCGGTCGCCGACACCGAGGAGACCGAACGCAAGACGGTCGGGCTGCGGCGGCGGGGTACCCGGTTCACTCTGGAGTGCGGGGACCGGTCGGTCGCCGACGGGCTGTGGGAACCGTTGTCCGCCGCGGCGCTGGAGGTGCGTAAGGAGCTCCTGGTTGAGCAGGAGACCCTCCGGGCGCAGCAGGCGCGTGCGGCCGGAGAAACTGGGCCGGAGTCGGCCGAGTCGGAGGAGTCGGCGGAGTTGGTGGCGGCCCGTCGGATCGTCGACGGCATCATCAACCCGGCCGGCAACCCCGCCGACCCCGACTCCGGCGACGGTGTCGGCGTTCCGGAGGAGGAGCCGGTGGCGACGTTGGCGGATCCGTTGCCGGCGCCGGGGATGATCCGGTGCCGGGGTGAGGCGATGCTGAAGATCCTGGGTGGTCACCGTGACCAGTTGAAGGTCGTCGTCAACGTCTACACACCGAAACCCGACGGCCCCGACAGCAACGGTGGCCCCGACGGTGGAGACACCGGCCCCACCGGTCCTGCCGGCGGCGGCGACCGCAGTCCTGCCGCCCGCCCGGCTGCCCCGGAGACGGGTCCGGATACTCCGGGTACTGTCCCGCAGCCCGGTCCGACCGGTGCCACCAGCACCACCGCCCCTACCGGCACCGGCTGTGGTCCCGGGTTCGTCATCGGCACCGGCTGGGTGTCCCCGGCCACCACCGCCACCCTGATCAACACCGCCGACCTGGTCCGCGACCTGCCCGACATCAAGGATCTCACCGACACCGGCTGCTACCGGTTCACCACCCTGCACCGGGCCACGGCGGTCGGCCGGGACGCCCGCTGCCGGTTCCCCGGCTGCCGGGTGCCGGCCGACCGGTGCGAACTCGACCACATCATCAACTCCCCGTTCACCGACCCGGACAGTGACGGGCCGACGAGTATCCGCAACTGCGCATGCCTGTGTAGGACCCACCACCAGTTGAAGACGAAGAAACTCTGGAAAGTCCACACCCCCGACGACGGGATCACCCTGCACTGGGCCGGCCCCGTAGGGGTCACCGCCACCACCGTCGCGTCGGGCCCACTGGTCACCGGCTGTACCACCGGAACCGATCCCGGTGGGCCTGCCCGGGCGGCCTGACCCCGGGGCCGCCCTGGCGGGACCCCACCCACCACCCCTGTCCACATCCACCGCGCGACGAGCCGACCCGGCGTCCGGAAAACCGGACGACCGGGACACACCCACGCCCGAAAAACCCCGGTACCTACCGCCCCGCCATGTGGCGGGCGGCTATCATCCCGAACACTACCGCCGGTCCGATCGTCGAGCCGGGCCCCGGGTAGGTGTGGCCCATGACCGCCGCCGAATTGTTGCCCGCCGAATAGAGACCCGGGATGACCGAGCCGTCCTCACGCAGTGCCCGCGAGTACTCGTCACACAGCACACCACCCTTGGTGCCGAGGTCACCGACAACCACCTTCACCGCGGTGAACGGTCCCTTCTCCAGGGTGCCGAGGTTCGGGTTCGGGTGGACATTCGGATCCGAGTAGTAGCGGTCGTAGGCGGAGTTGCCACGGCCGTAGTCACCGTCGACCCCGGCACGGGCGAAACCGTTGAACCGCTCCACGGTCTGCTGCAGCACCAGCGGATCCGCTCCGGTCGCCGCCGCCAACTCCTCCAGGGTGTCGGCCCGGTGGTAGATCCCCTCGGCCTTCATCGCCTTGACCGCCTTCGGATCGAGCATGTAGTTGCGCAGGTACTTCAACGCATGCCGGTGATCGGCGACCAGCCAGTAGTCGCCGTGCACGCCTGGACCGTGGAGTTCCTCGTCGTGGGCGAGCATGTGGTGGCCGATGTCGATGTAGGACTCGGATTCGTTGGCGAAGCGGCGTCCCTCCTCATCGATGATGATGCTGTGCGGCAGCGACCGTTCCCCGAGAATGAACATCGGCCCGGAGACCGAGGTGGGGGCGGTGGACGCACCCCACCAGGCGTCCTCGAGGAACTCGGTGGCCGCACCGTGGTCGACGGCGATCTCCAGGGGGCGGCCGAGGTTCCCCGGCGCGCCGGAGGGGTTGCCCTCGATACCCTGCAGGTCAGCCCGCTTCGCCCGGTTGTGGTCGAATCCGCCACCGGCGAGCATCACACCCCGCCGGGCCCGCAGGGTCACCGTCGAGCCGTCCTGCCCGGCGACCACCCCGACGACGCTGCCGTCCTCGACGACGAGGTCCTGCAGCGGGCATTCCAGCCGCAGTTCCACCCCGCCCTTGAGCACGACCTTGTCGAGGAAGGACGCGGTGAGCCCGGCGCCGAGTCCGGCCGCGTACCCCCGCTGCACCACCGCATTCTTCGCCGTCCGCAGCACCATCTCCGCGCCACGGCGGAAGCCGCTGACCGTCGACCAGGCGCGGCTGAGCAGCCAGACATCGTCGGTGAGGATCGGCATGGGCGTCTCCATCTGACAGGTTTTCGCCCACTCCCCGATCCGCGACCGGGCGAAGGGGACGTGCTCGATCCCGCGGCCGATTTTCCCGCCGGCACGTTCCGGGTAGTAGTCGGCGTAGTCCGGCGACCGGACGAATTCCATGCCGGCCCGCTGCGCGGTCGTGACGAAGTCCGCGACCCCGTCGACGAACGCCTCCTTCCGGGCGCGGTTGGTGGCGCGGCCGGCGTCCCCGACGGTGGCCTCCAGGTAGTCGAGGGCCTCCTCCCGGGAGTCGCCGACCCGGTCGGCCTGCATCAGCGGATTGTCCGGCAGCCACATCCCGCCACCGGACATCGATGAATTCCCGCCCCACCGGGCGGTGCTCTCGAGCATGAGGACGCTCAGTCCCTCATCGAGCGCCCCGAGCGCGGTCGAGAATCCGGCGGCGCCGGTCCCCACCACGATCACGTCGTATTCTTCCTGTCGGTCCTGCCGGTCAGCCACGACGGCCTCCTCACTGGGTCTCACTGGGTCTCACTGGGTCAGTACGTTCCCCACCCAGTCTCCGTCGCCGGTCATTCGTGGGGCACCCCCACGCCCGGGTAGA
Organism: Corynebacterium nuruki S6-4; assembly: GCF_007970465.1. Taxonomy (NCBI): domain Bacteria; kingdom Bacillati; phylum Actinomycetota; class Actinomycetes; order Mycobacteriales; family Corynebacteriaceae; genus Corynebacterium; species Corynebacterium nuruki. The sequence goes on along the minus strand of NZ_CP042429.1, from coordinate 1,252 downwards.
CTGACCAGCCGTGTCAGATACCGTCTCCTCCGTCAGTCCCGCCACCGTCCTCTCCGAGGCACACCGCCGCCGCACGTTCGCCGTCATCGCCCACCCGGACGCCGGTAAGTCGACGTTGACCGAGGCGCTGGCGCTGCACGCGCACGTCATCAACGAGGCCGGTGCGGTCCACGGCAAGGCCGGGCGGAAGTCCACGGTCTCCGACTGGATGGAGATGGAGAAGGAGCGCGGTATCTCCGTCGCCTCCTCCGCCCTGCAGTTCGAGTACGCGCCCGAGGGCCACGAGGGCGCGCCGTACATGATCAACCTCGTCGACACCCCCGGTCACGCCGACTTCTCGGAGGACACCTACCGCGTCCTCACCGCCGTGGACGCCGCAGTGATGCTCATCGACGGCGCCAAGGGCCTGGAGCCCCAGACACTCAAGCTGTTCCGGGTGTGCAAGGCCCGTGGCCTGCCGATCATCACCGTGGTGAACAAGTGGGACCGGCCCGGCAAGGAGCCGCTGGAGCTCGTCGACGAGATCGTCAACGAGATCGGCCTGCAGCCGACGCCGCTGTACTGGCCGGTCGGTGAGGCCGGCGACTTCCGCGGCCTCGCCCGGCTCAGCCAGGAGGGTGAGGCGCAGGAGTACATCCACTTCCTGCGCACCGCCGGCGGATCGTCCATCGCCCCGGAGGAGCACTACTCCCCCACCGAGGCTCTCGACCGGGAGGACGGGGTCTGGGAGACCGCCGTCGAGGAAGCGGAACTGCTCACCGCCGACGGTGCGGTGCACGACGAGGAACTGTTCCTCGGCTGCGAGACCTCACCCCTGATCTTCGCCTCGGCGATGCTGAACTTCGGTGTCCACCAGATCCTCGACACGCTCTGCGCCCTCGCCCCCGAACCGCGCCCCCGCGAGTCCGACCCGGCGGTCGTGGCCGCCGCGGCGTCCTCCGGTGGTCAGGCGGTGGAGGAGGTCCGGAAGATCGACGAGGATTTCTCCGGTGTGGTGTTCAAGGTCCAGGCCGGGATGGACACCCACCACCGGGACAAGCTCGCGTTCATGCGGGTGGTCTCCGGACGCTTCGAGCGCGGTATGCAGGTCACCCACGCCCAGTCGGGCCGGACCTTCTCCACGAAGTACGCGCTCACCGTCTTCGGTCGGGACCGTACGACGGTGGAGGACGCCTTCCCCGGTGACATCGTCGGCCTCGTCAACGCCGGGTCGCTGGCGCCGGGCGACACGATCTACACAGGCCGGAAGGTG